>NZ_JBQEPL010000001.1:1354182-1615838 GCF_052045505.1 Sphingomonas sp. 22176
GTTTCGCTTGCAAACCCGCCGGCGCTCCCCATTTCTGCCGCCGAACAGGGGGCATCGCCTCGGCAGGCGGTGCTGGAGAAACGACATGTCTCGCAAGTCCAAACGGGCGCGGTCGGCCGCGCCCATCGATATCGGCGCGTGGATCGCCGCGCTGCTGGCGCTGTCGCCGCTCGCGGCCTTTGCCTGGGTGATCGAGCTCAACGGCTTGGCTTGAGCCAAGGCACCGGCCTGCTAGGGTAGGCGCATTCTCAGGGAGCCCTTGAATGCGCCGTGCATTGATCCTGCCGTTACTCTTCGCCAGCCCCGCCTTCGCCCAGACACCTAAGCCGGAGACCACCGCGCCGATGACCAAGTTCGCCTATCCCGAAACCCGCCGCGTCGACGTGGTGGACGAACAGTTCGGGGTGAAGGTCGCCGATCCCTATCGCTGGCTGGAAAACGACGTCCGCAATGATCACGAAGTCGCCGCCTGGGTCGAGGCGGAGAACAAGGTCACCGACGCCTATCTGGCGACGCTGCCGGGTCGCGACGCGCTGAAAGGCCGGATCAAGCAGCTGTTCGATTACGAGCGCTTCGGCGTGCCCGAGCAGAAGGGCGGCCATTATTTCTACGCGCACAACAGCGGCTTGCAGAACCAGGCGGTGCTGTTCGTCCGCGACGGTCTGAACGGCCAGGGCCGGGTGCTGATCGATCCCAATGGCTGGGCGAAGGACGGCGCCACCGCGCTCGCCGAATGGCTGCCCAGCGAGGACGGCAAGCTGCTCGCCTATTCGATTCAGGACGGCGGCACCGACTGGCGGACGATCAAGGTGCTCGACGTCGCCACCGGCAAGGAGACCGGCGACACGGTGAGCTGGGCCAAGTTCACCATGGGCGTGGCCTGGGCGAAGGACGGCAGCGGCTTCTTCTACTCGCGCTATCCCGAGCCGCCGGCGGACGCCAAGTTCCAGGCGCTCAACGAGAACCACCGCATCTATTTCCACAAGCTGGGCACCCAGCAGTCGGCCGACCGGCTGGTCTACGAGACGCCGTCGACGCCCAAGCAGAGCCATTATGCCGGCATCACCGACGATGGCCGCTATCTGGTGATCACCACCAGCGAGGGGACCGACAACAAGAACCTCGTCCATATCGTCGAACTGAAGGACCCCGCCTGGAAGGCGAAGACCGTCATAGGCAAGCTGGAGCATGATTGGTCGCCGATCGGCAATGTCGGCACGAAGTTCTGGTTCGCGACCGACGACGGCGCGCCGCGCCAGCGCATCGTCACCATCGACCTCGCCGACCCGGCGCTCACCCCGCACGAGGTGGTGCCCGAGCAGAAGGAGACGCTGGCCGGCCAGTCGATCGTCGGCGACCGGCTGATCCTCAGCTACATGGTCGATGCCGCCACCGAGGTCCGCCGCTACACGCTGGACGGCAAGGCCGACGGCAAGGTCGCGCTGCCCGGCATCGGCACCGCGAGCGGCTTTGGCGGGCATCCGCATGACGGCGAGACCTTCTTCGCCTTCACCAGCTTCAACTATCCGACGACGATCTTCCGCTACGACGTGAAGACCGGCAAGGCCGAGCCCTGGGCGCAGCCGAAGGTCGCGTTCGACCCGCAGGACTATGCGGTCGAGCAGCGCTTCTATGCCTCGAAGGACGGCACCAAGGTGCCGATGTTCATCGTCCGCAAGAAGAGCGTCACCGGCCCCGCGCCGACGATCCTCTACGGCTATGGCGGGTTCAACATCCCGATCACCCCGGGCTTCTCGGCGGGCCGGCTGGCCTGGCTGGAGCAGGGCGGCGTGTTCGTCGTGGCGAACATCCGCGGCGGCGGCGAATATGGCAAGGCGTGGCACGATGGCGGCCGGCTCGCCAACAAGCAGAATGTGTTCGACGACTTCATCGGCGCGGGCGAGTTTCTGATCAAAGAAGGCATCACCGGCAAGGGCCAGCTGGCGATCCAGGGCGGCTCCAATGGCGGCCTGCTGGTCGGCGCGGTGACCAACCAGCGCCCGGACCTGTTCGCCGCGGCGCTGCCCGCGGTGGGCGTGATGGACATGACCCGCTTCGACCGGTTCACCGCCGGCCGCTACTGGGTCGACGATTACGGCTATCCGTCGAAGGAAGCGGACTTCAAGCGGCTCTATGCCTATTCGCCCTATCACAACATCAAGAGCGGCGTGGAATATCCGGCGATCCTGGTGAGCACGGCGGATACCGACGACCGCGTCGTGCCGGGCCACAGCTTCAAGTACACGGCGGCGCTGCAGCATGCCCAGATCGGCGACCGCCCGCATCTGATCCGCATCGAGACTCGCGCCGGCCACGGCTCGGGCAAGCCGACCGACAAGGTGATCGAGGAAACCGCCGACCTCTGGGCGTTCGCCGCCAAGTGGACGGGGCTCGCGATCAAGTAAGCAGGGGAGGGCGGCCATGTCCGGCGACGACCCGCGACAGGGCCGCCCTCTTACCGATGCCGAGCGGGCGCTGGCCCGCGGTATGTTCGGCACTGCGATCGATCTTGATCCGGTGCGGGTATATCGGCGGAAGTGGTTTCCCTTCCAGCCGCGGGGCGTGACCATGGCGCCGCGCGGGCATCTCCACTTCCACCCGGCGGGCGATGCCTATCGGGACTGTTTTGCCAGCGCGGGGCTGGGGCTGCAGGGGCATCTGATTCACGAGCTGGTCCATGTCTGGCAGCACCAGCATGGGCTGAACCTCGTGCTGCGGCGGCATCCGTTCTGCCGCTACCACTACAGCATCAAGCCGGGCTGGACGCTGGCCCGGTATGGCATCGAGCAGCAGGCCGAAATCGTCCGTCACGTCTTCCTCCTGCGGCAGGGGGCCGTGGTGCCGGGGGCGCCACCGCTGGCGACGCTGGAGAGCATCCTGCCGTTCGGGACGGGGTAGGTCCTACTCCGCAGGCGGTTCCCATAGTTCGATCGGGTTGCCCTCGGGATCGTGGATGCGGGCGAAGCGGCCGGTTTCCGGCGTGTCCCACTCCGCCCGCGTCTCGATCGCCACGCCCGCGGCGTTGAGCTGCTCGAGCAGCCCGTCGAGATCGATCACCCGCAGGTTGAGCATCACCTGCTTGTCCGCCGCGTAATAGCTGCTGTCTGCAGGAAAGGGCTGGAACACCACGCCACCGGGTTCGGGATACCAGAACCAAGGGCTCGGCTGGCCGCTGGAATCCGTGCCGCAGCCGCCGCCGACGCCCAGCATCTCCTGGTACCAGCGCTTCAGCCCCTCCGGATCCTGCGCACGAAAGAAATAGCCGCCCAGCCCCACTACCGGCATGTTGGTCCCCCCGATCAGGCGGCCTGGGCGATTTCCTCGCCGGCCGCGGCCTCCAGCAGACGCCGCTCGATCGTCTTGAGTCGCGACGTCGAGCTGATCTTATCGCCGATCAGGTCGGTAAGATAGAAAGTATCCACCGCGCGCTCGCCATAGGTGGCAACATGGGCGGAGTGAATCGTCACCTTCGACTGGAACAGCGCATTAGCGAGACTGTAGAGTAGCGCCGGCCGATCGCGCGCATTGACTTCGATGACGGTGAAGCGGTTCGACGCCTTGTTATCGATGAACACATTGGGTTCGATCGAGAAGGCATCGGCACGGGGGCGCACCGGCGCCTTGGTCTTGAGCCGTTCGGAAAGCCGGCCACGGTTCGCCAGGGCATCGGCGATGCCGGTCTTGAGCCGGGTGAGCCGCGCCTCCTCGTCGAACGGCTGTCCGAACGGGTCCTGGACCAGGAAATTGTCGAGCGCCATGCCATCGCGCGTGGTGTGGATCCGCGCGTCGATGATGTTGCCGCCGGCGACATGGATGGCGCCGGCGATCCGGTAGAACAGGCCGGGATGGTCGGCCGCGTAGACCGTGACCAGCGTCGCGCCGCGTTCGGGATAGACCTGCGCCTCGACGTGCAGCGTCGCATCCCCCGCGGCGGCGACCATCGCGGCGTTGCGCTCCAGCACGTCGCTCGGCTCGGCGATCCAGTAGCTTTCGGTGAAGCGGCGCTTGAACGCCTCGAACTTGGGCGCAGGCCAGCCGAGTGCTGCGCCCAGCTCGTCCTGCTTGGCGGCGATCCGCTCAGTGCGGCCGCGCTGCTTGTGGCCGAGGCGCAGCACCTCCTCCGCAGCTTCGTACAGCCCGCCGAGCAACTGGCGCTTCCAGCCGTTCCACACGCCCGGGCCGACCGCGCGGATGTCGACCACGGTCAGCGCCAGCAGCATGCGCAGGCGCTCGGCGCTCTGCACCTGGGCGGTGAAATCGAGGATGGTCTTGAAGTCGGCCAGGTCGCGCTTGAACGCGGTGGCGGACATCAGCAGGTGCCAGCGCACCAGCCAGGCCACCATCTCGGTCTCGCCGGGCGTGAGGCCCAGCCGCGGGCAGAGCCGCTCCGCCACTTCGGCGCCGAGGATCGAATGGTCGCCGCTGCGACCCTTGGCGATATCGTGCAGCAGCACTGCAACGTACAGCGCGCGGCGCGAGGCGAGCTGGTGGAGGATGCCGCTGGCGAGCGGATGGTCCTCCTTGAGCTGGCCCTTCTCGATCTTGCTGAGCAGCCCGATCGCGCGGATCGAATGCTCGTCCACCGTATAATGGTGGTACATGTCGAACTGCATCTGCGCGACGACGCGGCCGAACTCGGGCACGAAGCGGCCGAACACGCCCGCCTCGTTCATCCAGCGCAGCACCGTTTCCGGGTCGCGTGGCGAGGTCAGCACGTCGAGGAACAGCGCGTTGGCGCGCGGATCGGTGCGGACGTCGTCGACCAGCTTGGCGTCGCGGGCAGCGGCGCGCATCGCCAGCGGGTGGATCTCCACCTCGTGCAGGTCGGCCAGCGCGAACAGCTCGATCAGGCGGACCGGATCCTCGCGGAAGAAGGTGTCACGCGGCAGCGCCAGCCGGCCGCGCTCGAGCACGAAGCCCTTGAGCTTGCGCCGGCCGCGCCAAAGCGCGGGGAAGCCGAAGCGGCGGCCGCGCGCCGCGAACTTCTCGTCGAGATGCGCGAGGAACACGCCGGTGAGGTCGCCCACCACCTTCGCCTGGAGGAAGTAATAGCGCATGAAGCGCTCGACTTTGGACATGCCGGGCCGGTCGGCGAAGCGCATCCGCTCGGCGATTTCGCGCTGGACGTCGAAGGTGAGGCGGTCTTCGGGGCGATTGGTGATCAGGTGGAGCTGGCAGCGCACCGCCCAGAGGAAGTTCTCGGCGCGGCGGAACTGGCGATATTCGGTGGGCGTCAGCAGCCCGGCCTCGACCAGCTGCGCCGGTTCGCCGACATTGTAGGCGAACTTGCCGATCCAGAAGAGCGTGTGCAGGTCGCGCAGGCCGCCCTTGCCCTCCTTGACGTTGGGTTCGACGACATAGCGGCTGTCGCCCATCTTCTTGTGGCGGGCGTTGCGCTCCTCCAGCTTGGCGGTGATGAACCCTCGGGCCTTGTCCGCCTGCAGCTCCGCCTTGAAACGCTTGGCCGCCTCGTCATAGAGCTCGGTATCGCCCCACACATAGCGCGCCTCGAGCAGCGCGGTGCAGACGGTGACGTCGGCCTTGGCCTGGCGGACCATCTCGTCGAGCGAGCGCGAGGAATGCCCCACCTTCAGCCGCATGTCCCACAGCGAATAGAGCATCGATTCGATCACCTGCTCGCTCCAGCCGGTGACCTTCCAGGGGGTGAGGAAGCCGATGTCGATGTCCGAATGCGGCGCCATCTCGCCGCGGCCATAGCCGCCCACCGCGATCAGCGTCATCCGCTCTGCGGCGGTGGGGTTGGCATTGGGGTGGAGCCGCTCGACGGTGAAGTCCCAGAGCAGGCGCAGGATCTGGTCGGTGAGGAAGGCGCCCGCCGCGGCGGCTTCCAGCCCGCGCGAGGGGTGTTCGGCGAGGCGACGGGCGATCTCCGCCTGGCCCGCGTCGAGCGCAGCCTTCAGCTCGGTGGCGCCCGCCTGGCGCAGTGCGGCGGTGTCGCGGGCCTCCAGCGCGGCGAGGCGTTCGGCGACGGCGCGGCGATCGATCAGGGCGCGGCGATGGGGGACGGAAGCGAAGCGGGTCGGCATGCGAGTCAGATAGGAGGATTTGGGGGGAAGTTCACGCGGGAAGGGAAGGGGAGCACGATTTCCTGCCTTCTTAAGCCCTCCCCTGAAGGGGAGGGGCTATTGCTTGCTTCACCGTCTGCGCGGGAACAAAAGCTGAGCCATGTGGGTAGGGCGCGGCAACCTCCTGCGGAGACGCCGTTTGCCCTTGAAGACCTGCTCCATCGCCATGACGCTGCTGCTCCTGGTGCCGCTTGCCGCCTGCAACGGCCCGAAGCCGGCCGACGACCCGACCGCGAACGTCGAATCGACCGCAACGCCAAGCCCCGTGCCGTCCCCCCGCGCCACGCCGGTGGCGAACGACGAGACCCCGCCACACTCCGCCGCCAAACAGTGCCGCTTCGAGGTTGACGGCAAGACGCTGCTCGACGGCCGCTGCCAGGTTTATCCGATGGGCGACGGCGGCTACACGCTCAACACCTGGAGCGCCGGCAAGCCCGCCCAGTCGCATTTCGCGGTGGTCACCACGCGCGCCGACGGCAAGGCCGACGCCAGCTGGAATGCCGATCCCGACGACGACAGGGCTGGCGACCCGCTGGGCACCGTCACCCGCAAGGACGGCTGCTGGGTGAACGAACGCGCCCGCATTTGCGCCCGCTGATCCTGCATCGCGCGGAACACGCGCGCGCCCCGGCCCGTTGACCGTGCCGTAACCGAAAGGAGATTTCGATGGCCACCGCCAGCAAGACGCCCAAGACCCCCACGCCGCGCAAGCGCACCCCCAAGGCCGCGACCACGGCTGCAGCCGCCGACACCAAGGTAGAGCCCGCCGCCGCCAAGCCTGCGCCCAAGGCCCGCCCGAAGCGCGCGCCCAAGGTAGCCGCGCCGGCGACCAAGGTCCGGAAGCGCTCGGCGCTGGGGCGGACCGGGATTGCGGCGATCGCCGCTGCCGGGCTGGGTGCGATCGGCGCGGTCGCGTTCGGCGCGCTGTGGAGCCGCCGTACCGCCGCGGAGCCGGGCACCGTGCCGACCGACCTGATGGGCGACAGCCATCCGGACGGCAGCCAGCGCGCGATCGAGCAGTTCCGCCCCGACCCCACCGCGTCGATCCCGGCCAACGAGCGTGAGGCGTTCGCGCCGGCGCTGGCCGGCGGCTCGGCACCGACGCTGGTCGCCGGTCAGGCCGCCGAGCTTCGCCGCAACGACGCGGCGCCTTCCTGATCCTCCCCGGATCGGCACGGCCGGGCAACCTTCCGCGCGGCCGTGCATTGCCCACGCATATCAACATGGATCAGGAGAGACCCGATGCGCATTTTCGCTTTGAGCATGGTCGCGGCCGCGACGCTGGTTTCCGGTTGCGCCGAAGGCGGTTACGGCCCCGGTTATGCCGGCGGCGGCGGCTATCGCCAGTACGACTATAACCGCCCCGACCCGGCCTATAACGGCTATTATGCTGACCGCTATTATCGCGAGAATCCGCGCGTGCGCGAGCGTCGCCTGTCGCAGAACGATCGCGTCTATCGCGGCCAGGACGGCCGCTATTATTGTCGCCGCAACGACGGCACGACCGGCCTGATCGTCGGCGGCGTGGCGGGCGGCCTGCTCGGCAACATCATCGCGCCGGGCGGATCGCAGACGCTGGGCACGCTGCTCGGCGCCGCGGCCGGTGCTGCCGCAGGTCGTTCGATCGATCGCAACAACGTCACGTGCAAGTGATAGGATCGGGCCGGGGGTCGATTCCCCGGCCCGGCCTTTTCCAGGAGCCAGTCATGACCACGCGCACCGCCACCGCCCGCTACACCGGCTTCGGCAAGGCCGGTAAAGGCCAGTTGACCAGCCCCTCGGGCGTGCTGGAAGCGACGCCCTACAGCTTCAACACGCGCTTCGGCGACGAGAAGGGCACCAATCCGGAAGAGCTGATCGCCGCCGCGCACGCCGGCTGCTTCACCATGGCGTTGAGCTTCGCGCTCGCCCAGGCGGGGTTCAGCGACGGCACGCTGGAGACGACGGCCGCGGTGAAGCTGGAGCAGGACGGCGACGGCTTCACCATCACCCGTTCGGACCTGAAGCTGCGCGCCGAAGTGCCCGGCATCAGCGAGGAGCAGTTCGAAGCGCTCGCCAAGGGTGCCGAGGCGAACTGTCCGGTGTCCAAACTGCTCAAGGCCCAGATCGCACTGGAGTGGGAACTGGCCTGAACCCTGTCCCCAAAGGGGGGGTGGAGAGGGCGGGCGGGTGCACAGCGCACCCGCCCGTTTTCGTGTCAGCGCAAGGGGGCGACGCGCAGCGCGGCCATCGGCGCATCCTTGGTTCGAGTATCCACCTTCCAGCGGATCACCTTCTCGCTGCCGACGGTCTCGGCGCCGGCCTCGTTGTTCTGGCTGATCACCTCGGCATCGGTGGTGAGGGTAAACGTCCCCTCCATGCGATCGGCCGCCTCCGCGCCTTGCGACATGCCCGCGCCCATGCCGCCAAGGCCCGCGGCTTCGCTCTTCTGCCGGGCAAAGCCCTGCGCCTTCACCCGCACCGCATCCTTGCCGCGCAGCTCGATCGCGATCCAGGGCAGGACGATCTCGTTATCCTGGTTGTACGGGTAGACGAAGGCGTGATCGAGCACGCCCGAGAGCGCGAAATCGACATAGAAGATGCCGTTGCCGCGATATTCGACGCTGCGATAGCCCGCTTCCTTGGCGAGCTCGACCGCGAGCTTGCGATATTCCTCGTCGCGCTTCGCCTGCTCGGCCGCCTTGACCTTGGCCGGATCGGCCGAGCCGTTCTTGTCCTTCTTGGCGGCCTCTTCCTCGGCCAGCTTCGTGAAATCGCCCCCGATCCCCTTCAGGTCGATGGCGACCACCTCCCCCTTGTAGGTGAAGGTGAAGCTGCGATCGCGGTGGATGGTGAGCGCGGAATCGAATTTGCCGGGCACGAACAGGCAGCTTGCCAGCACGAGGGGCGCAAGCACCGCCAGCGCCAGCGATCGCAACATCTTGGTCACGCCCCTGCTCCTCAGCCGCGCGTTTTCACCGCGTAGAGCGCCACGGCCGCGGCGTTCGACACGTTCAGGCTTTCCACCTTGGGCGAGATCGGCAGGCGGGCGAGCTGGTCGCAATGCGCCTCGGTATTCTGGCGCATGCCTTCGCCTTCGGCACCCAGCACCAGCGCGACGCGGCCCTCGCCCATCACTTCGCCCAGCGTCGCCTTGGCATGGCCGGTGAGACCGACGCGCCAGAAGCCGGCTTCGGCGATCTCGTCGAGCGCGCGCGACAGGTTCACCACGCGCACCCACGGCACCACCTCCAGCGTCCCCGCCGCCGAGCGGGCGAGGGTGCCGGTCTCGGGCGGCGCGTGCCGGTCCTGCGTCACGATGCCGAGCGCATCGAACGCCGCCGCCGAGCGCAGGATCGCGCCGACATTGTGCGGATCGGTCACTTGGTCGAGCACCAGCAGCGGGCGCTTGTCCTCGGCGCCCTGTTCGAGCAGGTCACCGAGCCAGATCTCCTCGAGCGGGTCGACTTCGGCCACCAGCCCCTGGTGCGGCGCATCGGAGGGCACGAGGCGGCCGAGATCAGCCACGTCGGCATAGGTGATCGGGATGATCGGGGGCAGGTCCAGCGCCGACAGCGCCTCGCGTGTGCCCCAGATCTTGCGCACCGTCCGTTCCGGGTTGGCGAGTGCCGCGAGCACCGCGTGACGGCCGTAAAAGCGCGGCCGCGATGCAGGTGCCTGGCTGGGACGATGGCCTCGACGTTTCATCAGTGTGCAGACTCCGGGAAATTGTAGAACTGATCGGCCGGGGTCGGCGCGGTCGCAAGCGGCGCGCGCGGCAGCGGCTGATCGCTGTTGGCGGCGTTGATCAGGAATGCGGCGAGGATGGTTGCGCCTTGGCGCATATCGTCGGCCTTCAGATGATCGAACGTATCGACGTCCGTATGATGCACCATGGAGCCATAGTCGAGGGGGTCCTGGATGAACTGGAACGCGGGCACGCCCACCGCGTCGAAGAAGACATGGTCGGTGCTGCCGGTGCGCCGTGCCGAAACCTGGGTCGCGCCCATCGCATGGAAGGGCGTGAACCACTGCTCGAAGATCGGCATCACCGCGGTGTTGCCCTGCGCATAGATGCCGCGAATCTTGCCCGATCCGTTGTCGAGGTTGAAATAGGCGGCGAGCTTGGCGTGGTCCTGCCCCGGGGTGATCGGGAAGGCGCGGCTCCAGGTCATGTAGCGGACGATGCCGCTGGCACCGGCGTCGACCGGGCGCTTGGCGATATGGGCCTCGACATAGGCCATCGATCCGAGCAGGCCCTGCTCCTCGCCCGCCCACAGGGCGAAGCGGATCGCGCGCTTGGTCTTGATGCCCGAGGCGCGGATGATGCGGGCCGCTTCCATCACCATCGCGCTGCCGGCGCCATTGTCCGCCGCGCCGTCGCCCATCGCCCAGCTATCGAGATGCGCGCCGGCCATCACATAGCCCGCCTTGGGATCGGTGCCGGGGATGTCGGCGAGGATGTTGTAGCCCTTGGTGTCGCTGTCGTCGAAGTGGTTGACAGCATCGATTTCCAGCGTCGGCTTGGCGCCCATCTTGGCGAGGCGGGCGAGGCGGCGATAATCCTCGGCCGCGATTTCGATGCCCGGCAGGGTGCCCGACTGCCCGACCTGGAACTGGCTGTTCTGGCCGTGGACCAGCTTGCCGTTGCGGCTCGACATGATCGCATAGCCGATCGCGCCCTCCTCCTTCAGGAACGCATCGCGCTTGCCGGCGAAGGTGTAGCGGGCCGGGTTGAAGGGGCGTTCTCCGTCGCCGTTGGGCAGTTCGTAGAAGTCGCGCTTGGCCATCTCCTCGACGCTCCAGCGCTTGAACGGCGCTTCGGTCGCTTCCTCCAGCTCGCGCGGCTCGGTGATCAGCACCACCTTGCCCTTCAGCTTGCCCTTGTACTGGGCGAAGGCGGCCTCGTCGGCGATCGGGGCGAGCACGACCTCGCCGGTGATCGTGCCGTTGGTGCCCGGGGTCCAGGGCAGGGGGGCGGCGACCAGCTGGAGCGGGCGGGGGGCGACCATGCGCACCGCCAGCTTCTCGTTCGACCAGCCGCGCCCGAACTCGAAGCCTTCCTTGTGGACGTTGACCAAGCCCCATTCGCGGAACTTGGCCTGGGTCCAGTCCTCCGCCTTGCGGATGCCGGGCGAGTTGGTGAGCCGCGCGCCGATCACGTCGGTGAGGTATTGCGCGATTCGCATCACCTCCGAATGATTGGTGCCCTGGTCGATCACGCGATCCGTGGGGCTAGTCTGGATCGTCTGGGCGGCGATCGGTGCGCTGGCGAGCAGCGCGGCGGTGAGAGCAAGCAAGGTGCGACGCATATATTATCCCCCCGAAATATGACGGCGCGACGCTATGCGGACAAAAGAGTGCACACAAGGCGTTGACAGGTTCGATTGGCTTCGGCATTGGGCCCCCTCGCTCGCAAGCGGCGGTCTCCATGGATAGGTGGCCGAGTGGTTAAAGGCAGCAGACTGTAAATCTGCCGGGCTTCGCCCTACGGTGGTTCGAATCCATCCCTATCCACCACCGCCGCTGCGAGCGATCCTCCCTTCAGGATCGCGAAAGCTGCGCGCAGGCAGCCTGACCCGCGGGTCAGCGGTTGCCGTATAGCGCGAGTGTCCGGTCGCGATATTCGATCAGTTGCAGAAGATGGTCGAGCTCGCAGATCTGCGCTGCCGGCGCGCCTTCGCGGATTCCCTTCTCGATCTGGTCGAGAAGATAGCGCCCGCTGCCGCCACCGTGCGTCAGGTAGATGGCTTCGGCCCGTTCAAGGAGCGTAGCAAGCGGCGTCACGGGGCTTCCTTGCGGCAAAACAAGGTTAATATCCAAAACGGATATAGTCCCGCAATGCACAAAGCCTTGCGATTTTGTTAAGATGTGTCCTAGGCGTGTCCCGTGTAGGGATTATTCCTCACTTGTTCGCGCGTACCTAAAAATCCAATGTGGACATAAAGATACGCGAGTTATTGAATCAATGGACGAACGGGGCGCAGGTATCGAGGCGGTGTGCACGCACCTGGTGGACGCGATCGCGCTGCTCGACCTTTTGGGAGAGGATGCCGAGGCGGCCAACATATCGCTGTCGCTCGAACGCCTGACCGCCAGATATGCGGTTATGGCACCATCGGGTGCGCTGCCCGATCCAAGATAAGGTCGAAATAGCGGTCGAGCGCCAGGCCCGTTTTCTCGGTCAGTTCCAGATAGGTAAACCGCCGGTCGGTGGCCAGGCTGCGCTTGTGGATCATTTCGCGCCGCGCGAGCGCGTTGATCCAGCGCAGTGCGGTGGTGGTCGGTACCCCGGAGGCGGTGCACGCTGCCGAGGTCGACACGTCCTTGCCGTCCGCGCGGCTGACATAGAGCGTCAGCAGGATGTTGAACGCCGGATCGGCGAACAGGTCCTTGGCGACTTCCCGCTCCAGCAGCGTGCGACCCCAAAGAATCATGCGCGCGAGTTGCAGCCGACCGAGCGAACCGGCCAGCGATTCGCCGGTGCCCGCAGGGGATCCACCAGCGAATTGCGTAAAGAGCCGCTTGATTTCGCTCAGCCGCGCATCGACTTCATCGAATAGTTCGGTGCCGCGCACCCCCAATTTATCCTCCATCGTCCCCCGTGCTTAGGCACCGATCGTTACTCGATCAACATATGGACGTCGTTAGGATAGCTTAAACCTTCGGTGCCATGAATATCAGTGCGGCCATCACAGATGTGCCTCAGAAGACCGAGGTGACCAACTGGCGGAATGCATCGGCACGGTGGCTCATGCCATGTTTCGCCGCAGGATCCATTTCGCCAAACGTTTCCGCATGCCCCTGCGGTACGAACATCGGATCATAGCCGAAGCCCTTTTCACCGCGCGGCGGCCAGACGAGTTCGCCATGGACTCGCCCCTCGAACCATTCGACATGGCCGTCGGGCCAGGCGAGTGCCAGCGCGCAGACGAAATGCGCGGCGCGGCTGGTCTCGGGCGGCAGCGCCGCCAGCTTGTCCTCGACCCGCTGCATCGCCAGGCCGAAGTCGCGTCCCTCGAAGGGTGCGACCGGCTCCAGCCCGTCCATCCCCGGCGCAGCCGCGCCCCAGCGGGCGGAGTAGATGCCGGGGGCGAGCCCCAGCGCCTCGACGCACAGCCCCGAATCATCGGCGAGGGCGGGGAGCCCCGACAGGTCCGCCGCCTGCAGCGCCTTGAGCTCGGCATTGGCGACGAAGCTGGTGCCGGTCTCCTCGGGCTCGGGCAGGTCGAGCTCGGCGGCCGAGACCGGCTCGATCCCATAGGGACCGAGCAGCTCGCGGATCTCGCGCACCTTGCCTTCATTGTGGCTGGCGATCACCAGCCGGCCAGGCGCGAGCTTGCGGATAGCCTGCGGGGTTTCGCCTTCGCCGCTCATCCGATCGCCTTCAGCTGGGCGTCGAAGATGCGGGTGCAGCCGATGCGAGCCAGACGGAGCAGGCGCAGCAGGCCTTCCTCGTCATAGGTCGCGCCCTCGGCGGTGGCCTGTGCCTCGGCGATGTTGCCGTTGGCGAGCAGCACGAAGTTCGCGTCCGCATCGGCCGACGAATCTTCGGGATAATCGAGGTCGAGCACCGGCGTGCCCTGGTAGATACCGCAGCTCACCGCCGCCACCTGGGTGGTGATCGGATCAGTGGCGATCGCGCCTTCCGCCATCAGCTTGTTGACCGCAAGGCGCAGCGCCACCCAGGCGCCGGAGATCGCCGCGGTGCGGGTGCCGCCATCGGCCTGAAGCACGTCGCAATCGAGGGTGATCTGGCGTTCGCCGAGCAGCTTGAGGTCGGTCACCGCGCGCAGTGAACGGCCGATCAGCCGCTGGATTTCCTGGGTGCGGCCCGACTGCTTGCCCTTGGCCGCTTCGCGCTGGCCGCGGGTGTGGGTGGCGCGGGGCAGCATGCCGTATTCGGCCGTCACCCAGCCTTCGCCCTTGCCGCGCAGGAACGGCGGCACGCGCTCTTCGACACTGGCGGTGACGAGCACGCGGGTGTCGCCGAAGCCGATCAGCACCGAGCCTTCTGCGTGGCGGGTGAAGTTCGGCGTGATGGTGATTTCCCGCATTTCGTCGGGGGCGCGGCCGGATGGGCGCATGCGATTCAGTCTCCCTAAAGATCGAGCCGGGCACCTAGACCGTGGCGGCGCGTTCCGCCAGTCTCGCACGAACGCGAGCAGAAGGCATGGGGAAGAAAGACACGCATGCGCCAATTGGTTGCACTGATTTTCGCGGGCGCGGTGCTCGGCGGCTGCATCCCGCAGGTGGCGCCGCCCGAAGGACCTGCGCGCCAGGCGCCTGTCAGGCCCTCCCGCCCGGCGCCGCCGCCGCCGGTGAGCAGCGGCATCCCCGCAGGCCCGTCCGCACCGATCGTGCGCGGCGAGATGATCCGCTACACCACCAGCCCCTGCGGCGGCGCATGCCCGGTCTACACGGTGACCGTGCGGCCGGACGGCACCGGCACCTTCGAGGGTCAGCGCTTCACTGCGGTGACCGGCGCGCGCGACTTTCGGGTGTCGCCGGCGCAGTATGAGGCCTTCCTCACCCGCCTCGCACCCTATCGTCCGCGCAGCGGCAGCGTCCGCACCGCGCCGGGGACGCCGGCCTGCGGCCCGCACGCCACCGACATGCCGAGCGTCGAGATCCAGTGGGATGGAAGAGCTGGGCACCGCGCCTTCTCCTATTATTTCGGCTGCGACCGCACGCGGAACCCCGGCGTCGCCGATGCCCTGGGGTCGGCATCCGATCTCCTGCCGATCGCCGGTCTCATCGGCGCGCGGCCTTGAAGCCGACCCGCGGCACCGCCTAGATAAAGGGTACCATGATCACGCCGCCGATCCCCGAGCTGACCGACCGTGCGCGCGACGTGTTCCGCATCGTGGTGGAATCCTATCTCGACAACGGCGCGCCGGTGGGTTCGCGCACCATCTCGCGCATCTCGGCGCTGAACCTGTCGCCGGCGTCGATCCGCAACGTGATGCAGGATCTCGAGGAACTCGGGCTGCTCGCGGCACCCCATACCAGTGCCGGCCGGATGCCGACCGAGAGCGGACTGCGCCTGTTCGTCGACGGGATGATGCAGGCGAACGAACCCTCGGTCGAGGAACGCGCGACGATCGAAGCGCGGGCCGGTGCCGGCGGTCCGGTGGAGGATGCCATCGCCGGCACCACTGCCGCGCTGTCCGGGCTTTCGGCCTGTGCGGGACTCGTGCTGGTCCCGAAGGCCGAGACCGTGCTGCGCCAGTTCGGCTTCGTGCCGCTCAGCCAGGATCGTGCGCTAGCCGTGCTGGTCGGCGAGGACGGCACGGTGGAGAACCGGGTGGTCGAGCTGCCCGGTGGCGTCGATCCGATGTCGCTCCAGCGCGCCGCCAATTACATGAGCGCCACACTCGCCGGGCTGACGCTCGCCGAGGCGCGGGTGCGGATCGAGCGGGAGCTGCGCCAGCAGCAGGCGGCGCTCGACGCCGCCGCCGCCGACCTGGTCGAACGCGGCCTTGCGGTCTGGAGCGAGGATAGCGGCCGCCGCCCGGTGCTGATCGTCCGCGGCCAGGCCCGGCTGATCGACACCCACGCCACCGAGGACCTCGACCGCGTCCGCCAGCTGCTCGACGAGCTGGAGGGCAAGGAGGAGATCGCCCGGCTGCTCGACAGCGCCCGGGAAGGCGAGGCGGCGCGGATCTTCATCGGCTCCGAGAACAAGCTGTTCGCGCTTTCCGGCTCGTCGGTGATCGCCAAGCCGGTGCGCGCGCTGGACGGTCGGGTGGTCGGGGTTGTCGGCGTGATCGGCCCGACCCGGTTGAACTATGCCCGCGTCGTGCCCATGGTGGATTTCACGGCGGCCACATTGGCCCGTTTGCTGGCCTGAAGAAAACAGGGAACCATGTCCGAGAACATCGAAAATACCGAACCGACCCAGGGCGAAACGCTGCGGGAAGAGACTGCACAGGCTGCCCCGGAGGTTGCCGAGCAGGACCGTGTCGCCGAGCTGGAGGCGCAGCTGGCCGAGGCCAAGCAGGCGCATCTCTACGTCCAGGCCGACATGCAGAACCTCCGCCGCCGCACCGAGAAGGAAGTGGCGGATGCCCGCGCTTACGCGGCGACCAGCTTTGCCCGCGACGTCCTTTCCGTGGCCGACAATCTCGGCCGGGCGCTGCAGGCGATCCCCGCCGAGCTGCGCGAGGACGAGAAGATGAAGGGCCTCGTCACCGGCCTGGAGGCCACCGGCCGCGAGCTGGAGGCGATCTTCGGCCGCCACGGCATCTCCAAGGTGGTGGCGCTGGGCGAGGCGCTCGACCCCAACAAGCACCAGGCGATGATGGAAATGCCCGTCGCCGACAAGGAGCCCGGCACCGTGGTGCAGGAGATCCAGTCCGGTTACATGATCAAGGACCGGCTGCTCCGCCCGGCGCTCGTCGCCGTCGCCAAGAAGCCCGACTGACCGGCCTTCGCCTCGCTCCGAAAGGGGCGGGGCCTTGCCGCGGCGGTTCGTCGCATTGCGGCACGAACCCGTAATTCCCGTTGGTTGACACCCATCCCTGCCGCGCCCATTTGCAGGGCGGTCGCGGGACAGCCGCGACCCTTTCGTAGCGGATCCGAGAAGGAACCATGCCCAGTAACGATCAAAGTAGACCGACCGCGCCTGCCAGGGCCGCCGCGCTGATCTGATCGTACTGGTCACTTCATGCGCCGGCCCGGGCGGGCCGGTCGGCAATGAGGTGACCCCATGAATGCAGCCATTCGTTTCCTGAACGACCTGCGCCGGATCGGCGGCGCGTCGCGGGACCTCAACGCGGTGTTCGACGAACGCCTGACCTTCGGCGAGCGCCTCGCCGATCGGGTCGCGGCGGTCGGCGGCTCGTGGGGGTTCATCATCGGCTTCGGCGTGTTTCTCGGCGCCTGGGCGCTGATCAACACGGTCGTGCTCGCCGCGCACGCCTTCGACCCGTTCCCGTTTATCTTCCTGAACCTGATGCTGTCGATGCTGGCGGCGCTGCAGGCCCCGATCATCATGATGAGCCAGAATCGCCAGGCAGCGAAAGACCGGCTGGAGGCGCGGCTCGATTACGAGACCAACCTGCGCGCCGAGGCGCAGATCGAGGAGCTGCACGCCAAGATCGACTCGCTGCACGCTGACATTGCCCGCCTCGTCGAGGTCCGGGCGCCGCGCTGATCGCCTCAGAAGGCGACGGCGCGGGCTTCCTTTTCGGCTTCGTTGAGGGCGCGCTGGGTGGCAACCCGCTCGGCGCGCACCGCCATCGCTTCCCAGGCCGCCTGGGAGCGGAGGTGCCGTTCGCGAACATTGTCGAGATCGCAGCCGGCGGCGGCATTGCCGGCTTCGTCGGCGCGGGTGCGGAACAGTTCGATTTCGGTCATCGGCGGGGCATCCTCGCTGGAGAAAGAGGGCGGGGGCATGCGAAAACGGCGGCCCCGTCAGGAGCCGCCGTCTTGTTCTTCAGGTCAGTCAGCCGCCTGGAGATTGACCGCTGCCATCTTGCCGCGGCGATCCTCTTCCAGCTCATAGGTCACGCGCTGGTTCTGCTGCAGCGTGATCATGCCGGCGCGCTCCACGGCCGTGATGTGGACGAAGGCGTCGTTGCCGCCGGTATCCGGCGCGATGAAGCCATAGCCCTTGTCGGCGTTGAAGAACTTGACGGTGCCAGTGATGCTCATGGGTGTTTTCCTTACATTGTCGGCGCGCCCCGTGCGGGCGGACCTCGCGCTTCAGGGCAGGGATGGAAGGAAAACGGAGCCGCAAAGCACCAGAGACCAACGATTTGCGACTTCAGCCCCCCCTATGTGCGCTCTTGGGCGCCCGATTGCAATGCCGCGCCGCCCGATTGCGCCCGGCCGTGCCCGCCGGACGACCCGCGGCGCCGCGCTTTGCCGCGTACTTTGCCCTACCGTTTCGGCCGCGCCGGCGGCCCCCCACGCGGCCCCGAATCGCCTCCGCACGGCACCGCGCGCCCACCGACTCGCGGATCGACTCGCGCCGGCACCTCCACCACTTCGATCTCGTCGGCGAAGAAGGCGTCGCGGGCCTCGGCCGCCTCGGCCTACCGTGCCGCACGGGCGATGCGGAGCGGCCCCTCGATCGCCTCGCGCTCGCGGTCGCTGAGTTCGCGCGAATAGTCGGGATCGCCATATTCCAGCTCCTCCTCGCCGTAGAAATCGTCGTCGGGCGGGAAGCTGGTGCGCCAGTCGTTCCAGAAACTGCTCCACCAGACCGGCTGGCCGTCGGGATTGTCGTCATCGCAAAGTTGCGGAAGTTTAGGCTCGTGCAAATTTTCGTCCTCGGCCGCCGGGGCCTCGGGCGCGAGCACCAGCAGCCCCGCCGCCTCGGCCCGCGCCCATTGCTCGGCGCTCCAGCCCGCGCGCTGCGCCGGATCGAGATCGGCGACCGCCACCGCCTCGGGCGCATCGCTGCGCCCGCGCAGCCAGGCATCGGCGCGGGCGAGCGTGCGGACCGGCGCGAGATCGTCCGGCACCCCGTCGCCCGCATCCCCCGCCAGCCGCCGCGCGAGGAACAGCCCGGCGCGCGCCGCACCGCCACCCTGTTCCACCAGCGCCAGATATTGCTCGAACTCGGCGGCGGCGAGCCGCGCGGCGGCATGGTCGGCGGGGCCCTGCGCATCGTCCGCCAGCCGATCGAGCCGGGTGAGCATGTGCATCGCCAGCCGGTTGTCGTGGCGCTGGCGGGTGATGGTGGAGCCGTCGGGGCGGGTGATCGTCTCGACGCTGCCATGCACCGCGCGTTCGAGCAGCGCGTCGGCCAGATGCTCGCGCGCGAGCAGCAGCGCCGCCTGCCAGCCGAGCGCGAACGCCGCCCCGCGCGCCGAGCGGCGCAGCGCATAGGCCGAGGTGACCGACATGCCGAGCGCGAGGCAGGTGTTGGTGATGCTATGCCCCTCCGCCAGCATCTCGAGGAACTTGCGCTGCCGCTCCGCCGTCCAGCCATCGGCGCGCACCGCGCGGACGGGCGTGGGCGCGGGACCGCGATCGATCAGCGCATCGAGGCAGAACAGATCGTCGCCGTCGGGATGGGGCGGGAGGATTTCGGCAAGGTCGGACATGTCGCGTCTCCTGGAAGTCCAAGGCGACTCGCCAGATATGCCGGAACGGGGGCTGTAGGAAAGCGCTTTGTTGCTGGTTTGTTCTTTTGATGGGGAGGGTGGGGCCCAGTGTCTCCTTCCCGCCCGGGGAAGGGGGGGGGCAGGGCTGACGGAAGGGGAGGAAACACGCCGGCCCTATGAACAGGCGCACACCCACCCCAAACCGTCATCCCGGCGAAAGCCGGGATCCATTGGGGCCTCGGTTCCGGCTCGAGCCATGAGGGCGTGGCGTCTGGATCCCGGCTTTCGCCGGGATGACAATGGGAAGGAGCGGGGACCTGCCCCCACGCCCCCGCACTCAGCGCGGCCGGTGGGTGGTGCCGATGCCGGGGGTGATGAAGATCGCGGTGCAGGTTGCGCCCGGCGCGACATCGGCGGTGTGCCACGTGCCCGGCGGGTTGATGGCATAGTCGTTCGCGGCGAGCGTCACGCTCTCGGTGCGGCCGTCGGCATGTTCCTGGTGGAGCGTGCAGGCGCCCTGGGTGCAGATCACGAGTTCCGCGCCGTACGGGTGCATCTCCCACGAGTCCCAGCTCTCGGAAAAGGCGAACTGCGAGACCAGCCGGCCCTCCAGCCCGTCCGCGGCGTGGCGGGCGGCATAGGCCTCGAACCAGTCGGCGCCGGTGAAGTCGGGCTCGACGGCGGCGCTGGCGGCGCGGCCGAGATGGGCGGGGTTGGTGGGGAGGTGGGGCATGGAGGCGTCAGTCCTGCGGCTTTTTGTGCCGGTCGAGGAGTGCCTGCACCTGCGCCATGACGACCTCGTGCGGGATGCTGGGCCGGGGGTCGGCGAGCGCCTTCTCGATCTTGGCACGGAACCATGCGTCATAGGCTTCCGGCGAGGGGATCGGCCCCGGCGGGGCATAGTCGGAATCCGGGAAGTTGGAGTCGTCCTCGGGCATGGCCGGAGGATATCGCATCGGGGCAGAGGGAAGAAGGATTTTGCGCATAAGCGCGCCAACGCGCGCAGAAGGAGAAGCACGAGACGACGCTCTTATACCCTCCGGGTGTCAAATCCTTAAAAAGGGTTAGGCTAAAAGGGCTTCAAAATTCTCGTGCCTTCGCTAATTCGAATTTGCTTCTGAGGCTACTCCGCCAAAGATCTATCAGGTATTTCCATTGTGCCAATAAGCTTCGAAAGAGCAAACAACTCTAGGCGAGTGTAGTTTGGAACTGTGACGTCCATCATTGGGGTCGGGAACGTTTTGTACCAGCGATTGGCTGATGCAGATAATTTTCTTTTGCCCTTTTCGAATATGTCTCTGTACCTAAACGGCGAAATTCCAAGAAACGGAATGAAGGAAACCTTCGATGAGCTAAGCTTTTCGATTTCTACTTCATTATAATGAAGCTCCTTGGCGCGACTTTTCGGGTATGGCTCCATGTAGTACACTTGTCTGATGCCCGACGCTAGGATGTGCTTCGTGCAGTTATGACAGGGAAAGGTAGTGCAATAGAGCACAGTGCTTCTAAGTGGAATGCCCCTTCGAGCGGCGTCGCAAATGGAGTTCATCTCAGCATGAACTACTCGTCCAAACTCCGTAAGGTCAGATATCAGTGCGCCATGCAGGCAGCCCGATCCATCATTGTCTTGTGCGATCGGGTTCTTCTTTGTTAGAGCATTCAGTAGTTTGCCGCTAGACGTTCCAAGCTTCTTTGCTTTCTCAGATAGCAAATCGGCTTTCTCAAGGCGCTCAATAACATCTCGGAGAACGTCTCGTTTGATCAGATCGTTTGGGTCGGCTCCGAGCTTGATATCTCTATAATCAGGCTCTTCCGTGTCCCAATAGTTTCCACCAAACGCCTTTGGAACTTCGTTACATCCTTGGGTTAAAAGATCTCCATCATTGGAAAATATCGCAGCACCTACTTGCCGGGATAGGTCTGTTGATCGGAGTGACGCGGCCTTCGCCGCGTACATACCAAACTCGTCTTTAGTTGGGGCTGTTTCATTCAAGCCAAATAGCGCGTTGATAAAGCGAGTTATCTTGGAGCGCATCGGCACCGCAGTCATGCCATCTATGAACACATCGGCAAGGTGAAAGGCATCCCGTAGATGTTGACCATATTCATTAGCATCCTCGCTAGCGTCCTTCAAAATGAGCGACTCGGCTAGGCTGTGGATGCGAGAGACCTTAGTATTTATTGGAACAGTCTGTTTAATTTTATCATAAAACAATTTTATTCTATCTTGCTCAGAGCCGTAGGCAGACACAAGTATGAACTGTTTCCCGTAAACGCTTCTCAAGAGCGCAACTTCCTCTGGACGTTTCACTTGTCTAATAATGTAGGCGACGCTGCCAGGAATCTTGTCTTCTAAATTTATGTCTGCAGACGCGGGTGCTGTTCCTGCGCTGAATTCGGACAGAGGCTGCGCGTTTATCAAGCCGCGCTCTCGGCGTATTGCGTCGATCACGTACCGCATGGCCCACGCGGGATCATCGTTGTCGCGGCAAATCTGACTCGTATGATCCATTTTGTATTTCAGGATCGAATAGTAATCTCGCCGCTTCGGCTTGCGAACGGACGATGGTACATTTTCTATTTCGGAAGTAAGCCTTATGAGGCGCGAGCGGTATTCGACGGCGTGAAGCGCTTCGCTTAGGGCTGTGCAAATCGCATCGATATCAACCCCGACGGGGCCGGCGATTCCAAAAACCAGCTCCGGATAATGGAGCGAATTTATTGCGTCGTTCACAGGATTTTCCCCTAGGCCCCTAGCGCATGCCATTCTCTGCGTTAGAGTGATGTTAGGTCAAGGGGAGAGCGTGATGAGCAACCAAACTCTAGAAGAGCGCCGGGCTGGCCAAGCTGCTCAAGTTGCTCTGGAATTTGCCCGCCAAATGGGCGGAACCTTCGTTCTAGATGCTAACCGAAAGCACCACTACGTAGCTCGCTCGGAGCATGGTGCTGGTAAACGATAACACGGATTTTCGCGATGGATGCCAGCGAGGGCTAGCGGCGGATCACTCCGCCGCCACCTTCGTGGCCTTCCGCGGCTTGAGCAACGGCGCCAGATACCGCCCGGTATAGCTGCCCGGCACCTTCGCCACCTGCTCCGGCGTGCCTTCGGCGACGATCTCGCCGCCCTTCACGCCGCCTTCCGGCCCCAGGTCGAGGATCCAGTCGGCGGTCTTGATGACGTCGAGATTGTGCTCGATCACCACCACCGTGTTGCCCTGTTCCACCAGCGCGTGGAGCACTTCCAGCAGCTTGCGGACGTCCTCGAAGTGCAGGCCCGTGGTCGGCTCGTCGAGGATGTACAGCGTCTGCCCGGTGGCGCGGCGCGCCAGTTCCTTGGCGAGCTTTACCCGCTGCGCCTCGCCGCCCGACAGCGTCGTCGCCTGCTGGCCGACCTTCACATAGCCCAGGCCCACTTCGGCGAGCATCGCCATGCGGTCGCGGATCGGCGGCACGGCCTTGAAGAACTCGACCGCGTCTTCCACCGTCATGTCGAGCACGTCGGCGATCGACTTGCCCTTGAACTTCACCTCCAGCGTCTCGCGATTGTAGCGCGCGCCGTGGCACACGTCGCAGGTGACGTAGACGTCGGGGAGGAAGTGCATCTCGATCTTGAGCACGCCGTCGCCCTGGCACGCCTCGCACCGGCCGCCCTTGACGTTGAAGCTGAACCGGCCGGGCTTGTAGCCGCGCGCCTGCGCCTCGGGGAGGCCGGCGAACCAGTCGCGGATGTTGGTGAAGGCGCCGGTATAGGTCGCCGGGTTCGAGCGCGGGGTGCGGCCGATCGGCGACTGGTCGATGTCGATCACCTTATCGCAGTTTTCGAGGCCGGTGATCTTGTCGTGCTTGCCGGCGAGCACGCGCGCGCCGTTGAGCTGGCGTGCGGCCGAGGCATAGAGCGTGTCGAGCGTGAAGCTGGACTTGCCCGAGCCGGAGACGCCGGTGATGCAGGTGAAGGTGCCGAGCGGGATGCTCGCCGTCACGCCCTTGAGGTTGTTGGCGACGGCGTTGTGCACCGTGATCTTCTTGCCGTTGCCCTTGCGGCGCTTGGCCGGCAGGGGGACCTCGCGGGTGCCGTTGAGGTAATCGGCGGTGACGCTGCCTTCGGTGGCGAGCACCTCGTCGAGCGTGCCCTTGGCGACGATCTCACCGCCATGGACGCCGGCGCCCGGCCCCATGTCGATCACATAATCGGCGGTGCGGATCGCATCCTCGTCATGCTCGACGACGAGCACGGTGTTGCCGAGGTCGCGCAGCCGCTTGAGGGTGGCGAGCAGCATGTCGTTGTCGCGCTGGTGCAGGCCGATCGAGGGCTCGTCGAGCACGTAGAGCACGCCCGACAGCCCGCTGCCGATCTGGCTGGCGAGGCGGATGCGCTGGCTCTCGCCGCCGGACAGCGTGCCCGAGGTGCGATCGAGGTTGAGGTAATCGAGCCCGACATTGTTGAGGAAGCCGAGCCGCTCGTCGATTTCCTTGAGGATCGCGCGGGCGATCTCGCGCTGCTGGGGGGTGAGCGTCTCAGGCAGCGCCTTGAAGAAGCTGAGCGCGTCGATCACCGAGAGGTGGGTGGCGTAGGAAATGTCCTGCCCGGCAACCTTCACCGCGCGCGCCTCGGGCTTGAGGCGGGCGCCGCCGCAGACTTCGCAGGGGTGCGACGCCTGGTACTTGCCCAGTTCCTCGCGCATCCAGGCGCTCTCGGTCTGCAGCATGCGGCGGTTGAGGTTGCCGATCACGCCCTCGAACGGCTTCTTTACGTCGTAGCTCTTGCGGCCGTCGACGAAGGTGAGGGTAACCGGCTTGCCGCCGGTGCCGTGGAGGATGGTGTGGCGCACCGTTTCCGGCAGCTCGCCCCAGGGGGTGTCGAGCTTGAAGCCGAACTCGCGGGCGAGGCTGCCCAGCACCTGCATGTAATAGGGCGAGGGCGGGTTGGACTTGGCCCAGGGCACCACCGCGCCCTTCTTGATGCTGAGATCATGGTTGGGGACGACGAGGTCCTCGTCGAACTCGAGCTTCTCGCCGAGGCCGTCGCACGCCGGGCAGGCGCCCTGGGGGGCGTTGAACGAGAACAGCCGCGGCTCGATCTCGGGAATGGTGAAGCCGGAGACCGGGCAGGCGAACTTCTCGGAGAAGACGATGCGGTTGTCGGGGATGCCGGTGTTCTTCATCCCCTTCTTCGCCTTGGGGGCCTCGCCCTCCGCGGCGGCGGGATCGGCGCCTTCGATCTGGAACGCCTGCGGCGCCTCGCGCACCGCATTGCCCTGCAGCGCCTCGACCGTGGTATCCACCAGATCGACATAGGCCAGCCCCTCGGCCAGCTTGAGCGCGGTCTCGAAGCTTTCGGCCAGGCGCGTGGCGATGTCGCCGCCGACCACGAGCCGATCGACCACCACCTCGATGTCGTGCTTGAACTTCTTGTCGAGCGCCGGGGCTTCCTCGATCAGGTACATCTCGCCGTCGATGCGGACGCGGCTGAAGCCGGCCTTCTGCCACTCGGCCAGCTCCTTGCGATACTCGCCCTTGCGCCCGCGCACGACCGGGGCGAGCAGCAGCAGCCGGGTGCCCTCGGGCAGCGCCAGCACGCGGTCGACCATCTGGCTCACCGTCTGCGCGCTGATCGGCAGGCCGGTGGCGGGGGAGTAGGGCACGCCGACGCGGGCCCAGAGCAGGCGCATGTAATCGTAGATCTCGGTGACCGTCGCCACGGTCGAGCGCGGATTGCGGCTGGTGGTCTTCTGCTCGATCGAGATGGCGGGGGAGAGGCCCTCGATATGCTCGACATTGGGCTTCTGCATCAGCTCGAGGAACTGGCGCGCATAGGCCGAGAGCGACTCGACATAGCGGCGCTGCCCCTCGGCATAGATGGTGTCGAAGGCGAGGCTCGACTTGCCCGAGCCCGACAGCCCGGTGATCACCGTCAGCGTGTCGCGGGGAATGTCGATGTCGACGCCCTTGAGATTATGCTCGCGCGCGCCGCGGACGGAGATCGTGGTGAGTGCCATAGGGGAGGGTTCTATCTTTGTTCTGAATGGTTTTCCAGAGCCGAGATAGGAATGCCGTCCGCGCTTCGCCACCCGTACCCAAGGGACGCACCCCGACCGACCTGCGCGGTAAAAGGCTGGTGATGCCGATAGTTGCGCGTGCGGGTGCGCCGATGATGCGCGACGATACGGTGCGGCCGCCGATCGGGTACGAGACGCCCCCGCCTGCGACCGATTCTTTTCCGCGCTGTGATGCGCGTCACGCCATCGCATTGCCGGATCGTGGCAGACAGACTTCAGCGCCGGCGCCGAGAGCCCGCGGCGCACCAGGTCTCCCAGGACGCCGCATTCGGGGGAAGGCGGCGTCTGTGCGAGCGGGCATGCCCAAGCCGGGGGGATTGGGCATGCCTGCTCGCCGCTCTTGCAGGAACGCGAACTCAGGCCGATGCCAGCGCGCCGAGCGCCTTCACCGTCGCCCGAGCGCCCGCGCTCGGCCCGGGTTGGTCCGCGGCCTGGAAGCTGGTCGCCTGGCGGGCGAGCCGATCGACCTCGCGCGCCAGGTTCTGCGCGGCGGCGGAGGTCTGCTCCACCATCGCCGCGTTCTGCTGGGTGGCACGGTCCATCTCGCCCACGGTCGCGGCGACTTCGCTGATCGCGCCGGCCTGGGTCTGGTTGTCGCTGGCCATGCCGGAGACCAGCTGGTTCACCGTCGCCACGTCGCCGGCGATGTTGGACAGCGCCCCATCCACCTTCTCGACCATGCCGACCGCGGCGACGATGTCCGCCTGGGTGGCGGTGAGCTGGTCGCGGGCGCGGCCGGCCTCTTCCTCCGCCCGCATCGCCAGGGCCGAGACGAGATCGGCCACCACCGCGAAGCCGCGGCCCGCCTCGCCGGCGCGGCCCGCTTCCACCGCGGCGTTCATCGCGAGCACCCGCGTCTGGAAGGCGATCTTGTCGAGCCCCTCGATCACATTGTCGATGCCCTTGGCGCTTTCGGACACCCGCTCCATCGCAGCGACCGCCTGTTCGGTGATCGTGCGGCCGGTATCCACCGTCGCCTTGGCGCCGTCGGCGCGCTCCACCGTGCGGCTGGCGCTCTGCGCCGTGGCCTTGAGGCGCTGGTCCATCTCCTGCACCGAAGCGGCGGTCTCGGCGAGGCTGGCGGCATTGGCTTCGGTGCGGCGGGCGAGGTCGCCCGAGGCCTGGGCGATCTCCTGCGAGCCGGTCTTGATCGCCTCCACCGTCTCGTTGATCGCGGTGAGCAGCGACGCGAGCGCCTTTTCGCGCTCTTGCAGTGCCTCCATCGCCTGGGCGCGGCCGGCCTATTCCTGCTCGAAATAGATCGATACCGACATCTCCAGGTCGATCAGCGCGGCGGTGACGATCGCGCGGAGCTGGTCGAAGCGCGGATCGGGCTTGCGGCGGCCGAAGGAGAGGCGGGGGCCGCTCTCCATCGCCGCGAAGCTCTCGATCATCGAATCGAGGATGATCGCATAGCTGCCGATATACCATTGCGGGGTGAGCCCGATCTGGGCGTGGCGGGCACCGATCCGCTTCACCCGCTCGACATAGTCGCCATCGAAGGCTGCGCCGGAAAGGTGCGCCCAATGGTCGGCCTGGAGCTGCTTGGCCCGGCTGATGTGGCTGGGGCCGGAGAACATCTTCGCCGTTTCGGGGTGCGCGGCGATCTGGGTGTAGAGCCGGTCGAGCGCGGGGGCGAGCGCCGCCTGGATCGTGTCGCGCGCTTCCGCCAGGATGGCACGCTTGTCTGCGGTATAGCCGACGAAATCGAGGCGGGTGGTGAGTTCCGAATGCACGATCCTGCTCCTGTAAACCTGCTGATGCGGCTTATCGGGAGTTATAGGTGGGGGAGCACCATCAAGGGGGGCCGGACCCGTTACAAAAGCTTGCGGGAGGCCCTGTACATTAGGCCATTCAGGAGGGCCCCGGAGGCGATTCAGAACGCCCGGGTGAGCCCGATCGTCGCCGCCTTGCGGGTGAATTCATAGATGCCGACGGTCGACTGGTTGCGCTCCCAGTCGAGCCGGATCAGCGGCGCGAAGCCGTGGATCTGGAGGCGGCGGAAGGTGGCGCCGGCGCCGAGGCTGAGATTCCAGTCGCGGCGGCGCTCGGGGAACAGGAACAGCCGCGCATCGCCCTCCAACCGGCGGAGGCCCGCCGTCGCGTAGACGGTGGTGCGGCCGAACTCGCGCCAGGCGAGCAGGCTGCCCGCGCCCGAGGCGGTGGCATAGCCGGGGTCCTCGGCATTCTGGCGGGTGGCGGAGACGGTGATGCTGCCGCCGGAACGGGCGGAGAAGGCGCGCTCATAGGTGACGCTGCCGTTGAGCAGCAGGCCATCCTGGAGATGGTTGCCGCGATATTTGGTGTCGGCGATCGTCACGCTGGTGGTCAGCTGCGCCTTGGTCCCGAGCGGATGCTGCCAGTCGATGGCGGCGGTGGCGGTGCGGGCATAGGGGCTGCCGCCATACCAGCGCTGGGTGCCGCCGACCGAGGGCCGCAGGCGATCGCGGCCGAGGCTCCATTCGAGGCCGACGAGCCCCGAGGCGGAGACGTCGTTGAAGCGGCCTTCGCGGTAGAAGTCGCCCTGGCCCGAGACGCGCGGGACCAGCGACAGGTTGGTCGCGATCGGCACGCGGGCATAGAGCTGGCCGCCGGCATGCGCGCCAATGCCCGATTGCTCGCGGGCGTCCCGCGAGAGCTGGAGCGGGGCGAGCACGGTATCGAGCGTCGCCGCATCGGTGGCGCGGTTGACGTTGCTGTCCGGCACCAGCGCGACTTCGAGGCTGGCGCCCCAGGGCTTGCGCGAGCGCAGCGCGGCGGCGAACTGGTCGACGATCTGCGCGACCTGTGGCGGCAGCCCGCCGGCCTGGGCGGCGCGCAGCTCGCGGCGGGCGGCGCCCTCGTCGCCGAGCTGGGTGAGCAGCCGGGCAAGCTCGAGCCGGACGCGCGCGGCGCCGGGCTTCTCGTCGAGCAGCGCACGGTAGGTGACCGCCGCCTCGCGCTTGCGGCCCTGCCGTTCGAGCAACTGGCCGAGGCGGAAGCGGGCTTCGGCGCGGACCTCGGCATCGGGATCCTTGGCGAGCGCGCGGTACATCGTCTCCGCCTCTTGCCCGCGCCCGACGCTTTCCGCCTGGGCGGCGAGCGCGAACAGCTCCACCGCCGAGACGCGGTGCTGCTCGGTGGCCTGGGCGAAGGCGGGGCCCGGCGCGAGCACGGCCAGCGCCAGGAGGGGGAGTATCCTGGGGGTCACTGCTTCTTGGCGAGCGCCGCGCCGGTGAGCACCGCCTTGTCGCCGTTCGCGAGCGTGCCGTGCGTGTCGAACCGTGCGCCGATCTCCTGCGCCTGCGGACCGAAGAACCAGCCGGTTAGGCTGCCCGTACCGCCCGCGCCGCTGAGCGCGCCGGTGAAGCCGTTGGCCGAGATGCCGGCGCCGGCGAAGCCGAAGCTGCCGAAGTCGCGGCTGCCGGCCGCGCCGCTGCCGGTGATGGCGAGGCTGCCGCTGGCGCTGGCCCGCGCAAAGTCGACCGCGAAGCTGCTGGTGCCGCCCAGCGCATAGCTGGCGCCGCCCACGGTGCCGGTGCCGAACACCTGCCCGGCATAGCTGGCGGTGCCGGTGCGCGGCATCTGGTCGAAGGTGGTGCGCTGGCCGAAGGGCACATACCAGCGCAGCGGATCGCTGCCCGCGGCGGCGTCGCTGGCCAGATAGGCGAGTTCGGCGAAGCTGGCATAGCTGAGCGCGAGCGGGCCCTTGCCGGCATCGTAGATGCGGGCCTGCACGGTGCCGGCGGCGAGCGTCTTGCGATAGACGTCGAAGCCGACATCGCTGGTGATCGCCTCGCGATCGGCGGCGGTGAGCAATACCAGCGTTTCGGACAGCCCGGGCAGGCCGGTCACGCTATAGCCGCCGGTGGCGTCGCCGACGAAATCGGGCGTCACCAGGGTGCGGTCCGCGGCGAGCGAACCGCTCGCCTTGCCGCCGACCAGGCTGACCGCGGCGGCCTCGCCATTCGCATCGGTGAGCGCGGCGGCAGCCCCCACCTCGTCCGCTGCGGGGCCGTAGAAATGGCCGGTCAGGGCGCCGTTATAGCCGGCGAACAGCGCGAGGTTGAGGTTGCCCGCAAAGCTGTTGGCGCTGCTCGACAGCGTCGCCGATCCGTTGAAGGTGCCGGACGTGCTGGTGGTGGCGTTGGTCGCATCGGTGAAGCTGGCGCTCGCGCTGCCGCTGGTGGCGATCGCGCCGCTGGCGAAATTGGCGGTGAGCGTGCCGCTGCCGGTGACCGCGAACGGGCCGGGCTTGCTGGCATCGGCCAGCGTACCCGCCAGCTGCACGGCGTAACTCGCCGATCCGGTGCGCGGCACGCTGGCGGCGGCGGTGGCCATGCCGAAGGCGAAGGCGTCGGTCACACTGGTGGTGATGCCGTTGATGCTGGCGGTGGTCGCCCAGCGGCCGGCGCGGACATAGCGCATGCCGTTCAGCGCATCGAGCGTCAGCTGGTCCGGCGCGCCTGCGGTCGGATTGGCCGGGAAGATGCCGGTGCGCGCGCCCGAGATCACCAGATAATTGCCCGAGGCGGCATCGTAGCTCACCGTCACCGGCTGCGCTGCGGCGGACGGCGCGGCGAGTTCGCCGGTCGAATCAACATAGCGGGCGGTCAGCGTCGCCGCCTCGCCGGTGAAGATCTGGCTGGCGGTGAGGCTGGCGAGGCTGGCATTGCCGGTCTGCGCGCCCGACTGGCGGCCGATCAGCACGCCGGCGGCGCCGCGGCCATCGGCATTGGCGGCGCTCCACGCGGCGCCGACTTCCTGGGCGGCGGGTCCGTAGAAGCGGCCGTCGAGCGTGCCGGCGAGATCCCCGCCGGAAAAGGCGAAGATGCCGGCAAAGGCGTTGCTGCTCGCCGCCAGCTGGGCGAGGCCCAGAAAGGCCGAGCTGCCGGTGGTGGCGCCGCTGGTGGTGGATACCTGGCGCACCTCGCCGCTGGTGACGATCTTGCCGCTGGCGAAATCGACCTGCAGCGTGCCGCTGCCGACCAGACTTTCCAGCATGCCGTTGCCGAGCGAGCCGACCAGATCGACCGCATAGGCGCCGCTGCCGGCGCGCGGCAGGGCGGCGTCGGGCGTCGCCACGCCATAGGTGAAGGCGTTGAAGCGGAAGGCGCTTTCGCCGGTGCCGGCGATGTCCGCGCGCTGCCAGAAGCCGGCGCCGGCATATTGATAGGTCAGCGCGCCGCTGGTCCCCGGCAGGGTCAGGGTCAGCGTATAATCGCTGGTCGCGGTCGCATGGTGGTAGACGCGCAGCACGCCGTTGGACTGCGACGCGTCGATGTCGCCGGGCAGGAACGTCTCGGTGTTGGTGCCGTCGCTGACCGTGTAGCCGCGCGTGGCGGCATCGAAGCGGATCGTCAGGTTGCGGGTGTCCGCAAGGCAGCCGCAGGCGCGGGAATCGGGATAGAAGGTGCCGGCAAAGCCGGTCGCATCATTGGCGAAGCTCTCGGTGCTCGTGAGCGACAGCAGCGACGCATTGACCTGCGGCGGCGTGGTGGTCGGCGTAGGGGTGGGTGTCGGGCTCGGCGAGGGCGACGGGCTGGGCGAAGGCGACGGGCTGGGCGAGGGCGTCGGGCTGGGCGACGGTGCCGGGCTGGGCGCGGGCGTCGTGTCCGGCGTGGGCTGCGGGGCGGCAGGGGTCGTGGAAATGCCGCCGCCGCCACCACCACCGCTGCAGGCGGAGGCCATCGCAAGGACGGAAACCATCGTCGGGAGCAGGATCGCGTGCCGCATGCCGAATCCCTTGAAAGACGCATTAACCATGCGGCAGGCTATGTGGCGCAGGGCGCTAAAGATTGGTTAATTCAAGGTTTTTCATATTATTGCCGAACGTTCCGGGTTGTCATGCTTTGTTCACCCAGGCAGGCGGATGCTGGCGGCTGGATACGGGATAGGATGACGCGATGACACGGATCACGCCCTGGATGCTCGGTGCGGCACTGCTTTGCGGCGGCGCGCACCCGGCCGCCGCGCAGAACGGCGCGATCGTCACCGCCGGTTCTGCCGATGTCGATGCGGAAGGCGAGAGCAGCTATCGCTGGATCGATCGTGCCCGCACGCTGTGGGATACGCTGGGCGACGCCCCGCCCGATTACAGTTTCCGCTTCGACGGCGGATCGCCGGTCGCCTGGGAATTGCGCGACGGCTATTGGGTGGTGACGGAAGACCGGTCCGAAGGCCCGCGCACCTATTTCTTCGCCCCCGGCAACCGCGGACCGTTCCTGGTGCGCGAGGCCGATCGCAGCTTCGGCTATCAGGACGACAATGTCGCGGCGGTGTATGACGGCAGCGGCCGGCTGTTGCCGCAGGATCTGGGTGTGCGCTGGATCGGCGAGGGCGAGCGGCTGTACCAGCGCGGCCGGCGGCTGCGCAACGCGCTGCTCGACCGGCAGTGGGACGCGGTCGACACCACCAGCTGGGGCAATCTGAACCTGTTCTTCGTCGGCATCGATCCCGGCTGGGATTCGGGCTGGCAATATCGCACCCGCGGCATCGACGTCGCCGAGCAGCAGCGCTGGGCGGCCGAGCGTGCCCGCCGCGCTGCGATGGCGGCAGCGTTCGCCAGCTGGCGGAACGGCGGCTTCCAGGGCGCCCCGCCGCCGGGGCTGGGGCCGCACTGGCAGCATCGTCCGCCGCGCCCGGGCCGTCCGCCCAACGCCGCGCCGGTGCCGGGGGCAGGCCAGCCTGCGCCGCCGCCCGGCACCGTCAAACCGGGGCGACCGTGGATGTGGGGCGGGCTGCCGGGGCAGCGTCCGGACCGTCCCGGTCGGCCCCAGGGCGGCGTGCGGCCCACGCAGCCGCCACCCCCGCCGCCGGGTACCGTGCCCACCGCGCCGCCGCCGTCCGCCGGCACGCCCGGCCAGCCGCCGGTCGCCGGGGCGCCCGCAGCGGGTGCCGGCCGTCCGCGCCCGGATGGCTGGGTCGGTCGCCCCTGGCGGGGGGATGGCGAGGGTCGCCCCGGCTGGCAGGGACCGCGTCCCGGCGGTGCGCCGGGCAGCCGGCCGAGCGCGGGTACGCCGCAACCGAGCCCGGCGCCGGCGACTGCCCCGGCACAGCCCGCGCCCGCAGCACCGGCAGGCGCCGGGGCCGGCCGTGGTGGGGGCTGGATGTCGCCGGGCTGGGTGCGCCACGCCCGTCCCGAAGGCGCCGGCACACCGCCGCCGCGCCCGGCGCCGCCGCCGCCCACAGCGCACCCCGCCGCGGCGCCCAGCCGCCCGAGCCCGCCGCCGGCCGCAAGTCCGGCACCGCGGCCGCTGCCGGCCATCCGCGCGCGGGGTCAGGCGCGGGAAAACTGAGGCAGTCGCAGAAGCCTATGGCCAACTTTGGTGGCAAGCGGACCCTCTTCGTTCGCAATTGCAGAGAGTGATACCGACTAGTTTCGGGTTGCGGCCCTTCCGATAGGGAAGGTGAAACGGGAACGTCGCTTTTTGAGTCGTCGACTCGTCTCCGTCGCCTAGATCGGCTATGTCGCGCGGACGAGGAGGAAGCGACTGGTGGGTAAGGCCACGGTTCTTTGGATGAGCATGGCGGTACTCTTGGGGGTTCCGGCCCTTGCCACGCACGCTCAACTTGTCCCTGCTGCCAGATATGGCGGCAATAGAGCTCAGTCGGGGGTTGCTGCACTGGACAAGCCAAAAGCACCTCTCCTGACCCGCATCCCTGACACGATCTTGTCGAGGCTCTTCCGCGTAGAACCCGGCTACAAGCGCGGTACTTCGACAGGCCGCGTCAAGGTAGTCGGTGCTTTCGAGATTGCCGAAACACAGAAGCGGCATGTGGTTGCGGCATGGTCACCGGGCTATCTGCCCGTCACACTTTCGTTCAGCGACGGCCAGTGTTACTCGCTTGAAGCCGATTACATGAATGGGACGCTTTCAAACGGTCGACTGACTAAAGTCGGGTGCAACGGCCCACACACCGAGGAGCAGACTACTCCCTTGCCCTCGCCCGATAGCCCACTTAGGTTTCTTGGCAGCACTTGGGGCTACGGTGCCTGGGCGGATGATCGAGCTTCAACCACGCTTGTCACCGCACCTTATGCCAAAACCTTCAAGCCTCTTTTTACCGCGCAGATGTCAACGATCGCCATCATGGCGATGAACGGTCCGGACTATCCCGGAGGCAACGTCACGCTGGTAGGCCGAGTCCAGGATCGCTTGACGGTGGCAACGCTTGAGGTCGGTTTTTAAACGTATGCAATCTGCAGCTTTTGACGGCGTGAGCCTACGACTTGAACGGTCGCAACTGGGCGGACGCTGACGAGGTACTTCCTCCGCCTTTCGCCCGCCCCTTTGCCCAATTGGCCCGCCCGCCCGTTCGGGGGGTACCTCCGCACCCCATCCGGGATTGCCCGGCGGCGCCCCTTGCGCCACGCCTGTTGCGAAAGGATCGCAACCCATGACCCGCCTCGCTCCCGCGCCCGATGCGCAGCCCGTCGTGCTGGTCGTCGATGACGATCCGCTGGTGCGGGGATCGCTCGATTCGCTGTTCCGCTCGGTCGATTTCGCGGTGCGCAACTATGGCTCGGCGCAGGAATTTCTCGACGCGCCGTTGCCGGAAACGCCCTGCTGCCTCGTCGTGGACGTGCGGATGCCGCACATGGGCGGGTTCGAGTGCCGCGACCGGCTTGCCGAGCGCGGGGTCGATCTGCCGGTGATCTTCCTTACCGGCCACGGCGACATCCCGATGTCGGTCAAGGCGATGAAGGGCGGGGCGGTGGACTTCCTCACCAAGCCGTTCCGCGACCAGGACATGCTCGATGCGGTCAATGCCGGGCTCGCCCGCGCCGCCGAACGGCGCACCGCCACCCGCGAGAGCGCGGGGCTGCGCCAGCGCTTCGCCACGCTCACCGCGCGCGAGAAGCAAGTGATGGAAGGCGTGGTGCGGGGCCTGCTCAACAAGCAGATCGCGGGCGAACTGGGCATTGCCGAGATCACCGTGAAGCTCCACCGCGCCAGCCTGATGCGCAAGATGGGGCTGCGCACCGTGCCCGATCTGGTCCGCGCGGCCGAGGCGCTGCCGTCCTCCGATGGGAATGCGTAGTTTCCCGAATAACCAAGCGTATAGCTTACAGACGCGGCAACGCACCCTAGCTTTGTAGCCAGTCCCGGATGGCCCGGCGACATTGGAGCGTAGCGCGTGCCGGACAGCCTGGTTGCCGTGGTGGATGACGATGCCCTGGTGCGCGATGCGGCGGCGAGCCTGATCCGCTCCTTCGGCTATCGCACCGCGATCTATGCCTCGGCCGACGCCTATCTCGATGCCGGCGACGATGCCGCGGACTGCGTGCTCACCGACCTGCAGATGCCCGGCCGATCGGGGCTGGAGCTGCGCCAGCGGCTGCGCGAGCGCGGATCGACGGTGCCGGTGATCCTGATGACCGCCTATCCCACCGCCGAATTGCGGGCGCGTGCGGCCACGCTGGATCTGGTGGCGCTGCTGGACAAGCCGGTTGATCCGGACCTGCTTTGCGGCGCATTGGAACGCGCGCTGGGCTGACGATGCCCCACCTATTCATCGTCATTCCGGCGAAAGCCGGAATCCATTGGGGTCGGCGTCTCGGCTCCAGCTGGTAGCGCGTGGCGTCTGGATCCCGGCTTCCGCCTGGATGACGGCCTGGGGGGAGCGCTGGACTCAGGCCGCCAGCGGCAGTTCGATCGCCGCCAGCGCACCGCCATCGGGGTGGTTGGCAAGCGAAATGCGGCCGTCGTGCAGCTCCACGATCGAGCGGCAGATCGACAGGCCCAGCCCCATGCCGCCGGGCTTGGTGGTGGCGAAGGTCTCGAACGGCTCGGCGATCTCGGGCGCGAGGCCCGGCCCGTGGTCGCGCAGCAGCAGCAGGACATGCTCCTCCTTGGCGTGGAGCGTCAGGTCCATCCGCTTGTCGGCGATCCCTGCCGCCTCCATCGCCTGCAGCGCGTTGGTGATCAGGTTGAGCAGCAAATGCTTGAGCAGGATGCGATCGCCGACCACCGTCGGCTCGCCCAGCGGCGCGACATGGATGCGCGCGCCGTGCGCGTCGAGATCGCGCGCGGCGATGGCGAGCGTGTCCGCAACCAGGGTGCCGAGCCCGAGCGGCTGCATGTCGCACTGCGCGCCGCCGACCAGCGAGCGGACCCGCCGGATCACCGCATGGACGTTCGCCACCGCCTGGTTGAGCCCGGCAAGCGACAGCCGAACCTCGGCGAGGTCCGGCTCGGGCCGGGCGAGCCAGCGCGCGGCGGCATCGGCATAGCTCTGCACGGCGGAGATCGGCTGGTTGATCTCGTGCGCGATCGAGGCGGACATCGCGCCGATCGCGGCGGTGCGCTGGACGCGCTCCAGCTCGATGCGGGTACGCTCGACGGTGGTTTCCAGCCGCTTGCGCTGGCGGATGTCGAGGATGCTGCCGGGCACGTGCGCCAGGCAGGTGCCGGGGGCGAGGCTGAAGGCGACGATGATGTCGATCGGCGATCCGTCGGCGGCGAGGACCTGGGTTTCGGCCTGGAACATCGGGCGGCGCTCGTCGATGGCGAGGATGCACTCGGCGAAGCTGGCATCGGTTTCGGGGAGGAAGTCGCCGAGCTTGCGGAAGAAGGCAGCCTTGCTCGACACCCCCATCAGGTCGAGCGCGGTCTGGTTGACGTCGGTGATGCGCACCTGGCGGCGGATCCCGGCGACGAATTCGGGGTGCGCGCGCAGATAGGCGCGCAGATCGGTGACGCCGCTGGCGCGCAGCGTCTGAATGGCGGCGTCGACGCAGCTGAAGTCATGCTCCCAGATCGCAATCGCCAGCGTGTCGGTCATCGTCGCGTAGCGGCGCTCCTCGCGTGCCACGCGCGCGTCGAGCGCGATCCGGTGGAGCAGCAAGGCGGTGGTGACGGCATTGGCGGCGAGGCTCACCACCAGCCGCAGCGCGGCTTCGGTCGAGGGGGCGCTGCGGTGGACGACGATGAAGCTGGTGACCGTCAGCACCGCGCAGGCGGCGCTCCAGCCGAGCAGCTCCCGCCGCGCGAGGCTGGGGCCGGCGAGGAGCAGCACCAGCACATAGAGCGTGGCGATCGCGCTGTGGAAGCTGGTGAAGCTGTCGATCCAGAAGATGCCGAGCGCGAGCAATGCGGCGGCCAGCGCGCGCAGGCGGGCGCCGTCCAGCGCGGTGCCCGGCCGCGTCCCGCCCGACAAGGCGACGCTGCCGCCCCTGGCTCGATTCCCGAAATTCGACATGGGGGCAGGATGCCGCGATGACTGCGGTGTCACCAGCCCAAGGCGAGCGACGCGGCACCCCCCATTTGGGGGTTGTGCGGGGATTGGAGGCCCGCACTTCTTAGCCCCTCCTCCTTGGAGGAGGGGGCGGGGGTGGAGGGATTCCAGAACGCCGGTCGCTCTCGGTGAGGCACTGCCCCACCCAACCCCTCCCCCGAGGGGGAGGGGCTTAAGTGCATTAAATCGCGTTTTCCTCGCTGACCGCTTCCGCCGCGCCCATCAGCGCCGGGAAGAAGCCCTCATGCGCCGTGCGCAGGTCGGCCAGGCTCACGCAGAAATCGCCTTCCTCCATCTCGAAGATGATGCGGTTGGCGATGGTGCGGCCGATCGGATCGGCGGCAAGGCCGGCCTTGTCGGCGGCGACCAGGAAGTCGGCGAGCGCCTCGTCCTTCACAGTCACCACGTACAGGCCCTGGTCCTCGCCGAACCAGCTGCCGGCGACGCCGAACGGCTGGGGCTGGTCGAGGATCGCGCCGATGTTCGACGCCAGCGCCATTTCCGCGACCGCAACCGCGAGGCCGCCGTCCGACACGTCATGGCAGGCGGTGATCGCGCCGCCGCAGATCGCCGAGCGGATGAACGCGCCGGTGCGGCGCTCCATCATCAGGTCGACGGGCGGGGGCGGGCCTTCCTCGCGGCCGCAGATCTCGCGCAGCCAGATCGACTGGCCGAGATGGCCGCCGCGCTCGCCGACCGCGATGATCACGTCGCCGGTGCCCTTGAAGGCGATGGTGCAGTTCTTCTGCCAGTCCTTGAGCAGGCCGATCGCGCCGATCGCCGGGGTCGGCAGGATCGCCGAGCCGCCGCCGGTCGCCTTGCTCTCGTTGTAGAGGCTGACATTGCCCGAGACGATCGGGAAGTCGAGCGCGCGGCACGCCTCGCTCATGCCTTCCAGCGCGCCGACGATCTGGCCCATGATCTCGGGGCGCTGCGGGTTGGCGAAGTTGAGGCAGTTGGTCACCGCCAGCGGGGTCGCGCCCACCGCGGAAAGGTTGCGCCACGCTTCGGCAATCGCCTGCTTGCCGCCCTCTACGGGGTCCGCGAAGCAATAGCGCGGGGTGCAATCGGTGGTGATCGCCAGGCCCTTGTCGGTGCCGTGGACGCGGACGACCGCGGCGTCGCCGCCCGGGCGCTGCACGGTGTCGCCGCCGACCATGTGGTCATACTGCTCCCAGATCCAGCGGCGGCTGGCGATGTCCGGCGAGCCCATCAGCTTGACGAGATCGGCGGCGGGATCGGTGCATTCCGGCACGTTCTGCAGCTCGGGCTGCTTGGGCGTCGGCACGTGCGGGCGATCGTAGAGCGGCGCGTCGTCGGCCAGCGGGGCGAGCGGGATGTCGCACACCACGTCGCCCTTCCACTTGAGCACCATGCGACCGGTATCGGTGACATGGCCGATGACCGCGAAATCGAGCTCCCACTTGCGGAAGATCGCCTCGGCGAAATCCTCGCGGCCGGGCTTGAGCACCATCAGCATGCGCTCCTGGGACTCGGAGAGCATCATCTCGTACGGTGTCATGCCGGTTTCGCGCTGGGGCACGTCGTCCATGATCAGCTCGATGCCGACGCCGCCCTTGGACGCCATCTCGACGCTGGAGGAGGTGAGGCCGGCGGCGCCCATGTCCTGGATCGCGACGATCGCGTCCGAGGCCATCAGCTCGAGGCAGGCTTCGATCAGCAGCTTCTCGGTGAACGGATCGCCGACCTGGACGGTGGGGCGCTTCTCTTCCGAATCCTCGCCGAAATCGGCCGAGGCCATGGTGGCGCCGTGGATGCCGTCTCGGCCGGTCTTCGAGCCGACATAGACGATCGAATTGCCGACGCCCGAGGCCGCCGAATAGAAGATCTTGTCGGTATCGGCGATGCCAACGGTCATCGCGTTGACGAGGATGTTGCCGTCATAGGCGGGGTGGAAGTTCACCTCGCCGCCCACGGTCGGCACGCCGACGCAATTGCCATAGCCGCCGATGCCATGGACGACGCCGGCGATCAGATGCTTCATCTTGGGATGATCGGGCCGGCCGAAGCGCAGCGCGTTCATGTTGGCGATCGGGCGCGCGCCCATGGTGAACACGTCGCGCAGGATGCCGCCCACGCCGGTCGCCGCACCCTGATAGGGCTCGATGTAGGACGGGTGGTTGTGGCTCTCCATCTTGAAGATCGCCGCTTGGCCGTCGCCGATATCAACGACGCCGGCATTCTCGCCGGGGCCGCAGATGACCTGCGGGCCGGTGGTCGGCAGCTTCTTCAGGTGGATGCGGCTGGACTTGTAGCTGCAATGCTCGGACCACATCACCGAGAAGATGCCGAGCTCGGTCAGGTTCGGCTCGCGACCGAGCGCCTTGAGGACGCGGTCATATTCTTCGGGCGAAAGGCCGTGCTCGGCCACGATCTCGGGCGTGATCTGGGTCATGGCCGGACCCCTTAGCGGGGTGTTCGCCGCGCGTCACCCCGGGAGTTACGGAGAGGGTGGGGAACGCTGCGTTAACTGGGCCATGCTAACGTTTGGTATGCTCATCCAGCCTCTCCTCGGCAAGAGACTGCGCGTCGGTGAACCGCTGATCCCGCTGCCGGCCGCCTGGGAATGCGATCTCGCGACGAACGGGCTGCGTTGGTCGCCGGGCGTCTACGATCTGTTCGGCGTCCCGCGCGGCGAACCGCTGACCCGCGACGATGTCGTCGGGATGTACACGCCGGAGTCGCAGGCGCTGCTGCGCGCGGTGCGCGACCGGGCGGTGTCCGAAGGGGCCAGCTTCACCATCGACGTGGAAATCCGCCGCCGCGACGGCGAACTGCGCAAGATGCGGCTCACCGCCGATGTGGAGTTCGAAAACGGCCGCCCGGTGCGGCTGTACGGCACCAAGCAGGACGTGACCGACGAATAGGGGCTACAGCACCGCCCACAGCGTCAGCAGCAGCGCGGTCATCGCGGCGTTGAGCGCCATGCCGATGCCGGCGAAGGTGCCGCCGATCTCGGTCACCTGGAAGGCGCGGGCAGTGCCGAAGCCGTGCGCGGCGACTCCGGCGGCGAACCCGCGCACGCGATAGTCCGAAATGCGCAGCGCGTTGAGCAGCGGCGTGGCGATCATCGCGCCGAACACGCCGGCGATCAGCACCACCACCGCCGCCAGCGCCGGGATGCCGCCCAGCTGCTGTGCCAGCGCCATCGCGACCGGCGTGGTCACCGAGCGCGGTACGACGGTGGCGAGGATCCGCGCACTGCCGCCGAATGCCCAGACGATGCCGGTGACGCTCACGATTGCGGTCAGCGATCCGGCGAACAGCGCGAGCAGCAGCGGCCCGGCGGCGCGGCGCACCAGCGCGCGGTTGCGCCACAGCGGCACCGCAAGCCCGACCGTCGCCGGGCCGAGCAGGAAGCCCAGCATCGCAGTGTTGTTCGCATAGAGGGGGTAGGGGGTGCGGGTCGCGAGCAGGATGGCGATCAGCACCGGCGTCGCCAGCAGCACCGGGTGGCAGAGCGGGTGGCGGTTGCTGCGCTTCGACAGCTGGTCGGCGCCCTCGAACACCAGCAGCGTCACCGCCAGCCAGAACAGCGGCGTCTCCCGGAGGAGGTTCCACGCCCCGGTCACGCCGCGGGCTCCGTGCGAGCGAGCGCCCAGCGGAAGACCAGCGCGGTGACCGCCATGGTCAGCAGCGTCGAGGCGAGGGTGGCGACGACGATCGCCACGCCGTTCTTCGCCAGCACCGGCCCCTCCTCGATCAGCCCGACCGCGGCGGGGACGAACATCACCGAGAGATGCGCGGTCAGCCAGGCGGAGACCTGGACCAGCGTGGGGCGCTCGCCCGGGCGGAGCAGCAGCCAGCCGAGCAGCAGGAACATGCCGATCACGGCGCCGGGCAGCGGCAGGCCGGAGAGCAGATGGATCCCCTCGCCGAGCAGCTGGCAGAGGAGCAGGGTGGCGATGGCGGCGATCATGGCGGGGTGCCATGCCATGGGCGCGCGGCGAGGTACACTGCAGGACAGGTGTGGGCTGGTTGCGGCTGGTGCACGTTGGTGGCGGCTGCCGCGAAGAGCGCTCCCAGGTGCGTGATCCCGGCGAAAGCCGGGATGACAACGCCGTTGTTACTCGGCCGCTTCGTCCAGCGCGGCGGGCATCAGATCGCCGAGGTTTGCCTGGATCCACTCGACCAGGTCCTCGACCTTCGCCGCCGCCTCGCGGCCGAGCGGCGTCAGGCTGTATTCGACGTGCGGCGGCACCACCGGCAGGCTGCGGCGCGTCACCAGATGGTGCGCCTCGAGCTGCTGGAGCGTCTGGGCGAGCATGCGTTCGCTCACTCCGTTCACCCGGCGGCGCAGTTCGCTGAAACGGCGGGTGCGGTCCCGCAGTGCCACCAGCACGAGCAGGCCCCAGCTGCTGGTGATCCGCTTGAGCACCGCGCGGGACGGACAGTCCGTGGCGAACACGTCGCCGCGGTCCATCATCGCGGCGAGGGTGCGGGGCGTCTCGTCCGACATTTTCGATACTTACCTTTGTGTGCGTACTTACGAATCGTAAGTGGTGCGCTAGATCGCTCTGGTCAATCCATGATCGGAAAGGAACTGCCATGTACGCCGTTACCGGAGCCTCGGGCCAGCTGGGCCGTCTCGTCGTCGAATCCCTGTTGGGCAAGGTCGCGCCCGATCAGATCGTCGCGCTGGTGCGAAATCCCGAGAGCGTCGCCGATCTCGCGGCCAAGGGCGTGGTGGTGCGTGCGTTCAACTATGATGCGCCGGAAACGCTGGCGCCTGGTCTGGCGGGGGTGACACGGCTGCTGCTCGTTTCCGGCAACGCCATCGGCAGCCGCATACCCCAGCACAAGGCGGTGATCGATGCGGCCAAGGCGGCGGGCGTGCAGCTGATCGCCTATACCAGCCTGCTCCGCGCGCAGACCTCGCCGATGCAGCTGGCCGCCGAGCACAAGGCGACCGAGGAACTGCTCGCCGCCAGCGGCATCCCCGCCGCGCTGCTGCGCAACGGCTGGTATACCGAGAATTACCTGATGAGCGCCGGCCCCGCGATCGAGCACGGCGTGCTGATCGGCAGCGCGGGCGAGGGAGTCGTCTCGGGTGCGGCGCGTGCCGATTATGCCGAGGCGGCGGCCGTGGTGCTGACCCGCGGCGACGCGGGGACGTTCGAGCTGGCGGGCGATACCGGCTTCACCCATGCCGAGCTGGCAGCGGCGCTGGCCGAGGCGTCGGGCAAGCCGGTGGCCTATCAGGACCTGCCGCAGGCCGAGTATGCCAAGGCGCTGGAAGGCGCGGGCATTCCGGGTCCGTTCGCGGCGATCCTTGCGGATAGCGACGCGCGGGCGGGCGAAGGCACGCTGTTCGACGATTCGCACACGCTGTCGGGGCTGATCGGCCGCCCGACCACGCCGTGGCGCGAGACGATCGTCGCGGGCGTGAAGGGCTGAGGCTTCTCGTTCCCCTCCCGCTTGCGGGAGGGGGTAGGGGAGGGGATGACGTTGTCGCCCGCGATGGCGTCCCGGCAGGAGCCGACACGTCGGTCCCTCCCCCGACCCCTCCCGCAAGCGGGAGGGGAGCCGAGCCTTACAGGATTTCCCGCACCTTCTCCGGCGGCCTTCCCAGTCGCACGCCGCGCTCGGTAACCACCAGCGGGCGTTCGATCAGGATCGGGTTGGCCGCCATCGCGTCGAGGATCGTGTCGTCGTCCGCGCCCTTGAGCGGCTTGGCGGCGTCCTCGGCGATGCGCAGGCCTTCGCGCGCGGTCATGCCCGCACGCTTGTACAGCTCCGCCAGCGTTTCGCGGCTGGGCGGAGTCTTCAGATATTCGATCACCTCAACTTCGGCGCCGGCCTCGGTGAGGATCGCCAGCGCCTCGCGCGACTTGGAACAGCGCGGGTTGTGGTAGATGGTGGCCTTCATTTGCTGCCTTCCTTGCGCCACGCGTCCAGCGCGTCGCGATATTCGCGTGAGCCGCGAAGCCGCGGCAGATAGGTGATGGGGCGTCGGCTAGCCCAGGGCAGGTCGCCATTCGACATGCCGCCGCGCGCGCCGCAATGGCTCTGGCAGCTGCCCTCGCCGTCGCTCCAGGGCAGCTTGGTGCCGTCGCGCTTCAGCGTCAGCACGCAATGCTCGCCCGGCACGGTCGCTGCCGCCGGCTCGTGATAGACGAGCGTGCCGCCTTCTGCGCGGGCGATGCCGCTAAGGCTGCACGAATGACCGTTGAAGAAGGCGAGCTCCATGCGGACATAGGCATGGTTGGCGTCGACGGGGACGATCTCGACGATGTCCTCGCTCATATAGCGCTCGCCGTTGACGAGGCCGTTGGCAAAGCGGTGACTATAGCGCCCCGCCAGATCCGAAACCGGGGAGGAAGGCCCGGCGGCGACGACCATGCCGCTCGCCGCCAGCAACAGGATCACGCGTAACCCGTGTCGCATGGCCTTCCCCCCCTTGGTCGTCGTCAGCCCGCGGCTGCCTCGTCCTGCTTGGCGAGCCACTCCTCGAGCCACTTGATCGTATAGTCGCCCTTCAGGAACTCGGGATCGTCGAGCAGTGCCTGGTGGAGCGGTATCGTCGTCTTGATGCCGTCGACCACGAACTCTTCCAGCGCGCGCTTCAGTCGCAGGATGCAGCCCTCGCGGGTGCGGCCATAGACAATCAGCTTGGCGATCATGGAGTCGTAATAGGGCGGGATCCGGTAGCCCGAATAGATGCCGCTATCGACGCGGACGTGCATGCCGCCCGGTGCGTGGAAATGGGTGATCGTGCCCGGCGAGGGCGCGAAGGTCCGGGGATCCTCGGCGTTGATGCGGCATTCGATCGCGTGGCCGCGGAACTCGATGTCCTCCTGGCGCACCGACAGGCCATGGCCTTCGGCGACGCGGATCTGCTCGCGGACGAGATCGAGGCCGGTGATCATCTCGGTCACCGGATGCTCAACCTGGAGGCGGGTGTTCATCTCGATGAAGTAGAACTCACCGTTTTCCCACAGGAACTCGATCGTGCCGGCGCCGCGATAGCCCATGTCGGACATCGCCTTGGCGACGATGCCGCCCATATGCGCACGCTCTTCGGGCGTGATCACCGGCGACAGCGCCTCTTCGAGCACCTTCTGGTGGCGGCGCTGGAGCGAGCAGTCACGCTCGCCGAGATGGATCGCGGCGCCGTTGCCGTCGCCGAACACCTGGAACTCGATGTGGCGCGGGTTGCCCAGATACTTTTCGAGGTAGACCGTGGCATCGCCGAACGCGGCCTTCGCCTCGCTACCGGCCTGCTGCATCAGCGTCTCGAGCTGGTCCTCGCTGGTGCACACCTTCATGCCGCGACCACCGCCGCCCGAGGCTGCCTTGATGATCACCGGGTAGCCGGCCTTGGCGGCGATCGCCTTGGCTTCTTCCAGATCCGCGATCGGGCCGTCCGAGCCCGGCACCAGCGGCAGGCCGAGCGCGCCGGCGGTGCGCTTCGCCTCGATCTTGTCGCCCATGGTGCGGATATGTTCGGGCTTGGGGCCGACGAAGATCAGCCCGTGCGCCTCGACGATCTCGGCGAACTGGGCGTTTTCCGAGAGGAAGCCATAGCCCGGGTGGATCGCATCCGCGCCCGAGATCTCGGCGGCCGAGATGATGTTCGGGATGTTGAGATAGCTCTCCGTCGCGGACGGCGGGCCGATGCAGATCGCCTCGTCTGCCAGGCGCACGTGCATCGCATCGGCATCGGCGGTGGAGTGCACCGCCACAGTCTTGATGCCCATTTCATGGCACGCACGGTGGATGCGCAGCGCGATCTCGCCGCGATTGGCGATCAGGAGCTTCTTGATCTCGGGCATGGCCGTTCCGTTACTCGACCACGACGAGCGGCTGGTCGAACTCGACCGGCTGGCCGTTCTCGACCAGGATCGCCTTGACCGTGCCGGCGCTGGGCGCGTGGATCGGGTTCATCACCTTCATCGCCTCGATGATCAGCAGCGTGTCGCCCGCGGCGACCTGCTGGCCAACGGTCACGAAGGTCTTCGCTTCCGGATTCGGCTTGAGATAGGCGGTGCCGACCATCGGCGACTTCACCGCGTTGGCGGCCGGCTGCGGTGCGGCGATGATCTCGGCCGGGGCAGCGGCGGGGGCGGCGGCGAGCATCGGCGCAGGCGGCGCGGCATACTGCACCGCGGCCGGGGCCGCGGTCACCTTGCGGGCGACGCGGACGCGGCGTTCGCCGTCCTCGACTTCGATCTCGGTCAGCTGGGTGTCATCGAGCACGGCGGCGAGCTGGCGGACCAGCTCGATATCGACCATCATTGCACCCGACTTGGTTTCTTCGGCCATACGACCCTTCTTTGAAATTCTGTAAACGAAACGGCGCCCTCTGTCAGAGACGCGCGGCGGCTTCAAGCGCGAGAATATAGGATTGTGCCCCGAACCCGGCCACCGTGCCCTTCGCGGCACGGCCGACGAAGCTCACATGGCGGAAGGATTCGCGGGCATGGGGATTGGAGAGATGCACTTCGATCACCGGCGTGCGGATGCTCTTGATCGCATCGTGCAGCGCGATCGAAGTGTGGGTGTAGCCGCCCGGATTGAGCAATACGGCGCGGGCGCCATCGGCCTGGGCCTCGTGCAGCCAGTCGATCAGATGCCCCTCATGGTTCGACTGGCGCACCTCGACCTCGAGCCCCAGCTCGCGGGCGCGGTCCTCCAGCATGCCGGCAATGTCGTCCAGCGTGTCCGACCCATAGATTTCCGGCTCGCGCAGGCCCAGCAGGTTGAGGTTGGGGCCATTCAAGACGAAGATCGTATCGGCCAAAGCTGGCGCCTTTCGGTTGCGGGCAGGATGCCGCCCTCCCTATATGACCCGGCGTCTCCAATCAAACCCAAGGCACCTCATGCACAGCGACGGTACCGTCTCCATCCGAGTCAACGGCGAACACAAGCGGGTCACCGCCGGGCTCACGCTCGCCCAGCTGGCGAGCGAACTGGGGCTGGTGCCCGAGAAGGTGGCGGTAGAGCGCAACCTCGAAGTGGTGCCGCGCTCGACGCTGGGCCAGGTGATCGTCGAGGACGGCGACGAGCTGGAAATCGTGCATTTTGTCGGCGGCGGCGACCATGCAGCGCCGCTCGCGGACGACAGCTGGACGGTGGCGGGCAAGACCTTCCGCTCGCGGCTGATCGTCGGCACCGGCAAGTACAAGGATTTCGAGCAGAACGCCGCCGCCGTCGCCGCCTCGGGCGCTGAGATCGTCACCGTCGCGGTGCGCCGGGTGAACGTCAGCGACCCCAAGGCGCCGATGCTCACCGACTATATCGACCCGAAGAAGATCACCTATCTGCCCAACACCGCCGGCTGTTTCGATGCCGACTCGGCGATCCGCACGCTGCGCCTAGCGCGCGAGGCGGGCGGCTGGGAACTGGTGAAGCTGGAAGTGCTGGGCGAGGCGCGGACGCTCTACCCGGACATGGTCGAGACGCTGCGCGCGACCGAGGTGCTGGCCAAGGAAGGCTTTCTGCCGATGGTCTATTGCGTCGACGATCCCATCGCCGCCAAGCGGCTGGAGGATGCCGGTGCGGTCGCGATCATGCCGCTGGGCGCGCCGATCGGTTCGGGGCTCGGCATCCAGAACCAGGTGACGATCCGGCTGATCGTCGAAGGCGCCAAGGTGCCGGTGCTGGTCGACGCGGGCGTCGGCTCGGCCTCGGACGCGGCGGTGGCGATGGAGCTGGGCTGCGACGGCGTGCTGATGAACACCGCCATCGCCGAGGCCAAGGATCCGATCCTGATGGCGGCGGCGATGAAGGCGGCGGTAGAGGCCGGGCGGCTTTCGTACCGCGCCGGGCGCATGGCGAAGCGACGTTATGCCGATCCGTCGAGCCCGCTGGCGGGCCTGATCTGATGCGGGCGGCGCTGGCGGCACTGGCGCTGGTCGCGGTGGCCGGCTGCCATCCGCGGCCGCAGAACGATCCGATCGAGAATCAGGGGCCGATTTCGGCTGAGCCGGTGACGCTGCGCGCCGCCGACGGGATCAAGATCGCGGGCGTCTATACCAAGGCGGCCAAGCCCAAGGCGCTGCTGTTGCTGTTCCACCAGGCCGAATCGGGCAAGGACGAATATGCCTTGCTCGCGCCGCAGCTGGCGCAGGCGGGCTATTCCTCGCTGCGGATCGACCAGCGCGCCGGCGGCACGCTGTTCGGGACCAACGAGACGGTGAAGATGCTCGGCCACTCGGCCAGCTATGCCGATGCGAAGAAGGATCTCGACGCCGCCTTCGCCTGGGCCCAGCAACAGAAACTGCCGATCATCCTGTGGGGCAGCAGCTATTCGGCCGCGCTGATCTTCCCGCTCGCAGCCGAGCACCAGGGGCAGGTCAAGGCGCTGCTCGCCTTCTCGCCGGGCGAATATCTCGACGACAAGGGCGCGGTTGCGCGCGCCGCCAAGCAGGTGACGGCACCGATCTTCGTCACCTCGGCGCAGGACGGGAAGGAAGAGGATGCCGCGCGGGCGATCCTCGCCGCCTCGCCCTCGACCCAGAAGACGCAGTTCGTGCCCAAGCTGGGCGGGGTGCACGGGTCGTCGACGCTGCTGCGGACCAAGAATCCGAACGGCGCGCTCGACGTGTGGCGCGCGACCAAGGCGTTTCTCGACGAAGTGACGCACAACTGATCGGGAACGGTCCGACCGGACAGTCGTTCTTTCTGCAAGTCGCAGGTGTCGTGTTGTGTGACACCCGACCTTAGCCAGGAGTATCGATCATGGGCGAGCTGACCGACAAGATCAAAGGCAATCTCAACGAGCTGGCCGGCAAGGTGAAGCAGCACAGCGACAACCCGGACACGCAGGCCGAAGGCGCGACGCAGGAAGCCAAGGGCAAGGCCCAGCAGCTCGGCGGCAAGATCAAGGGTGCGCTCGGCGACGACATCTGAGTCGCGGATCAGACCGGACAAGAAGCGGGCCGCCCTGGCAGGGGCGGCCCGTTTTGATTCTACCTAAGCCCCTTCTCCAAGGAGGGGGCTTAGACCTAGGCAATCAATCCGGGACGTAGAACGCCCACATGTCCGGCTCCACCTGCGCTGCCGCGAATCGCACCGGCGCCGATGCCGGCCCGACCTCGCAGATCATGAACGAGAACATCTGGTCCGTGTGCAACGGGTGGGGCAGGCGGACGGTGTTCTTGTTGATCCACCGCCATTCGCACTGCCAGACATGCCGTCCGCCGAGACGCACGCGATCCCCGCGCTTGCCGAGATGCGCCGTCTTCCACCGCTCTTTCGTCTGCTGTCCCATACAGACAATTCTAGGATCATGTCAGTTAACGGGTTCCTATCCGTTCAGCGATTTCGCAACTTGCTGATCGTCGTGCCGGCGCTGATCACTTCGACATCGGTCTTGCAGTGCAACAGCTTGAGCCCCGGTTGCGCCAGGGCGAGCGCCAGCGCCGGGGCGAATGCCTCCGTGGTTTCCACCGTGGTCGCCCAGCCACCGAACGCACGGGCGAGCGCGGCGAAATCGGGGTTGCGGAGCTGCGTGCCGGAAACCCGCTCCGGGAACTCCCGCTCCTGGTGCATGCGGATCGTGCCATAGGCGCTGTTGTCGATCACGATCACCAGCAGGTCCGCCGCGTGCTGGACCGCGGTGGCAAGTTCCTGGCCGTTCATCAGGAAGTCGCCGTCGCCCGCGACCGCGACGACTCGTCGTTCGGGGAAGCGCAGCGCCGCCGCCACCGCCGCGGGGACGCCGTAGCCCATCGCACCCGCGGTGGGCGCCAGCTGGCTCGGCTGGGCGGCATAGGGCCAGTAGCGGTGCCACCAGCCCGAGAAATTGCCCGCACCGTTGCAGATGATCGTGTCCGCCGGCAGCACCTCCCGCATCGCCGCGACGCAGGGGCCGAGGTCGAGTGCCACGCCGGCACGCGGCTTGGGGCTGGACCATTCCAGCCATTCGGCATGCGCGGCCGCGCCGTCGAAGCGGGGGAGGTTGGCCGCTTCCGCCGTGGCCGAGGCGGCGACCGCGAACTCGAACGGCCGTGCGCAGATCGGCAGGTCGACCCGGTAGACCCGGTGGAACTCGCTCGGATCGGGATGGACATGCACCAATGTCTGCCCCGGATGCTCGGGGTTGATCAGGCTGTAGCCGTCGGTGGTCGCCTCGCCGAGCCGCGCGCCGACCACCAGCAGCAGATCCGCTGCCTTGATCCGCTGGACCAGCTTCGGATTCGGCCCATAGCCGAGATTGCCGGCCCAAACCGGCGAGCTGTTGTCGATCGCATCCTGCCGCCGGAAGGCGCAGGCGACCGGCAGGTCGATCGACTCGGCGAACCGGGCGAAATCCTCCGCCGTGTCCGAGTCCCAGCCGCCCCCGCCAACGATCGCGATCGGACGCTCGGCGTCGCGCAGCAGATCGTAGAGCTGGTCGAGATCGAAGGCATCGGCCGCCTGGATCGGCTCGGCGATGGCGGGGCGGTCAACCGCGTCGACCACGTCGAGCAGCATGTCCTCGGGCAGCGCGATCACCACCGGACCGGGCCGGCCCGAGGTGGCGACGTTCCAGGCGCGGGCGATATATTCGGGGATGCGTCGGGCATCCTCGATCCGGGTCGCCCATTTGGCGAGCGGCGCGAACATCGCCGGGAGGTCGACTTCCTGAAAGCCCTCGCGGTCGCGCATGCCGCGGTCGACATCGCCGATGAACAGCAGCATCGGCTGCGAATCCTGCATCGCGACATGCACGCCGATGCTGGCGTTGGTGGCGCCCGGCCCGCGGGTGACGAAGCACACCCCCGGCCGCCCGGTCATCGCACCGTCGGCACAGGCCATGAATGCCGCGCCGCCTTCCTGGCGGCAGGTGACGAGGTCGATGCTCGGCTCGTCATGGAGCGCGTCGAGCACGGCGAGGAAGCTCTCGCCCGGTACATGGAAGATCCGGTCGCAGCCCTGTGCCACCAGATTGTCGACGAGGATCCTGCCCCCGGTGCGTTTCGTAGTCATGCGCCGATGCTAGGCGCGCCGGGGGCGGAAAGTCGAGCCGTCAGCGTGCCCATTCGACGGCGAGCTGCTCCGCGCTGCCGGCATAGTGATTCTGGTCGACATGGCCGGCCCCGTCGCCGGGGATGCCGGGAATGGTGGCGGCACCGTCCGAATATTGCCACAGCCAATAGGTCTTCCAGCTGGGCTGCACCGTCGCCGTCGCGGTATATTGCGCCAGCCACAGCCGGTGCGCGCCGAAGAACGGATCGATTTGGGCGCCGAGCTCCTCCTTGATCAGGTGCCCCGAATAGAGCACCGCGCGGCGCCCGAGCTTTTCCTGGATGCGCTCCAGAAATTCGCGGGCGCCGTCCAGCGTCATCTGGTTGTTCGGGCTCGGCTCGTAATCGAGCGCGACGAGCGTGTCGTCGTCCGGCTTGGCCCAGCCGAGGAAGTTTTCCACCTGTTGCGCCGGGAGCAGCGCCGTGCCCCAATGATAGGCGCCCCACAACAGCCCGGCCTTTTGCGCGGCGATCCGGCGATCGTCGTACAGCTCGTCGCGGCCGCTGGTGCCGGTGGTCGCCTTGTGGATGATGCCCTGCACGCCGGCCGCCTTGGCCGCGGCCAGATCGCGGACGATGCTGCGATGGTAGACGTCGACGACCATCGGTATCCTGGGCCGCGTGCCGCTGCCGCCCCCCGTGCCAGCTGCCGTCTGCAGCGCATCGCAGCCGCCGCTCCACAGGAAATTCTGGTCCGTCGTGCCGTACCACAGCGCATTGCCCTGCACCGCATCGCCCACCGCCACGCTGGTGACGGGCACGACGGTGCCGGCGGCGAGCTTGCCGACCACGGGCGCGCCGAGGCTCGGGGCGCCGTGGCGGAGGTTGACCAGCGTGGTGGCGCGCACCGTGCCGGTCACCGGGGTGGTCCCCGCGGCCATCAGCCGACCGCTCCGTCGGCGCTGGCGGGCAGTGCCGCAACAGGAGGGACTGGGGCGGAGGCGGCCGTCGCCGGCGTCACCCGCGTCATGAACCCTTCGATGAAGTCCGCGCCCGCATAGCCGGCCGCGGAAAGCGCGAAGATCTGCTGCGACGAGATATGCGCGAGGTCGCTGATCAGCTGGCTGCTGGCGAGCGCGCCCGCGACGAAGCCGATCAGCAACGAGACGACGAGCTGCGACGGTACGATCATCGCCGCCAGCGAGAGGTTGGCGTTGGACGCCTGATCGTTGAGTTTCTTGATCCCCACGATGACGCGGATCGCCTGGCCCATCGCGCCGGCCAATCCACCCAAGGTCAACAGTTGAAACCAGGCGACTGCATCGAATTGTGCCATGTTCGGCTCCCCCCAAGGCAGGAACAACGATGGATAGGACGCGCACGCTGCGCGACTCCTACTGGAAGGGGGAAGTATATCGGTCGCGCCAACTGTAGGAAATGGCAGCGGAGCCGAAGAAGTATGATGGCGTCGCGCGTGCCGGACGCACGAAAAAACCCCGCATCGTTGCCGATGCGGGGTCTTCGGGAGCTACGGCGCGGGGGCGCGCCGCGTATCCGGGGTCGCTCAGAAGCGGTAGCCGACGCCAGCCATCACCTGGTGACGGATCACGTCCTGCGACAGGTTGGTGTAGCGATACTCGACCTTGCCGTAATAGCGGCCGAAGCTGTGCTCCACGCCACCGCCGACGCGGACGCCGTCGAGGTTCTCGGCGTCACGCAGGCCGTCCAGGCGCGCGATCACGCGGCTGTTGTCATAGCCGACCTTGCCGTACAGCAGGGTTGCCGGTGCGACGACATAGCCGATGCGAACGCCGGCATAGAGGTCGCGGCCGCCCTTGACGACGACGTCGTCGAAGGTCTTCTTGGTGGTGGTGCCGGTGATTTCACCGTCAACGCCGACAACGAGGTTGCCGCGCTGCAGGTCATAGCCGGCTGCGCCGCCATAGACGAAGCCCGTCGCGCTCACGCCATCCGACTTGATGTTGTCGAAACCGCCAACCGCCTCGATGCGCGGACCCTGGAAGGTCGCGTCCTGCGCCAGGGCGGGGGTTGCGGATGCCATGAGGGCGAGCGCCGTCGCTGCGAAAATACGCATGATTCAGATACCTTTGGACTTGTTACTTGTTATAACCGGATGGCCATCCAGACGCCCCAAATAGGCGCTGCGTTCGCAGGTGCAATATGACAATTGGATTACATTGGTATGTGTGGCGAACATGCAACAGTCGGCCTTGCCGTAAGGGAAGGCGGGGTGGAGTTGAAAGGCGGTTCAGGTTCGCTTGACCCCGCCGCCCCGGGGGGATTATCGCGACCCCGAACATTCGGAGGGAATCGTCGATGGACAAGCTCTACCCCAACGCGAACGCAGCGCTGGAAGGGCTGCTGTTCGACGGGATGATGATCTGCGCGGGCGGTTTCGGCTTGTGCGGCATTCCGGAGCGGCTGATCGACGCGATTCAGGCCGCGGGCGTCAAGGACCTCACCATCGCCTCGAACAATGCCGGCATCGATAACGAGGGCCTCGGCAAGCTGCTGCGCAGCCGCCAGGTGAAGAAGATGATCTCCTCGTACGTCGGCGAGAACAAGGAGTTCGAGCGCCAGTATCTGTCCGGCGAGCTGGAGGTGGAGTTCTGCCCGCAGGGCACGCTGGCCGAGCGCTGCCGGGCAGGGGGCGCGGGCATCCCCGGCTTCTACACCAAGACCGGCGTCGGCACGAAGGTGGCCGAGGGCAAGGAAGTGAAGGTGTTCGACGGCGAGGAATATATCCTCGAGCGCGGCATCCGCGCCGACCTGTCGATCATCAAGGGCTGGAAGGCCGACGAGGCCGGCAACCTGATCTTCCGCAAGACCGCGCGCAACTTCAATCAGCCGATGGCCACCGCCAGCCATATGTGCGTGGCCGAGGTGGAGGAAGTGGTGCCGGTCGGCAGCCTCGATCCCGACCAGATCCATCTGCCCGGCATCTATGTGAAGCGGCTGGTCGTCGGCGCGCCGTACGACAAAAAGATCGAGTTCCGCACCGTCCGTCCGCGCGAGGCGGCATGATCCGCACCGGGCTGCTGCTCGCGGCCGGGCTGGCGCTGTCGGGCTGCGTGGTCGATGCGAGCGTGACGCAGGCGCCGCCCGCGGCGGTGCCTGCCGCCCCGACCGGCGGTGTCCCGGCGGGCATGCAATATCTGTACGGCTCGGGCGAGGCGGCGGCGCTAAGCGTGCAGGCCTATACCGCGCTGGTCGATCAAGTCCGTGCGCGGATGGCGACCGACGCGCCGAAGAGCGGCCACCCGCGTACCTCGGTGGTGCTGACGCCCGACGCCACGCTGGCCACCCCGCGCTTCCAGTCCTGCGGCGACAAGCCTGCTGCCGCCGTGTTCGACGTCGACGAAACGCTGCTGCTCAACCTCGGCTATGAGGGTGACGATGCGCAGCGTTCGGGCGGCTGGGATTCGGCACGCTGGGACCGCTGGGAAAAAACCGGCGCGATGAAGGTCGCCGCCGTCCCCGGCGCGCTCGACGCGGTGCGGGCGCTGCGGGCGATGGGCGTGACGGTGATCTTCAACACCAACCGCGCCGCCGCCAATGCCGAGCAGACCGAAGCGGCGCTGAACTTCGCGGGCCTCGGCCCCGCGAAATATGGCGAGACGCTGTTCCTCAAGGGCGATGTCGACGGCAAGTCCGGCAAGGACGGCCGCCGCAACGCGATCGCCCAGCGCTGGTGCGTGGTGGCGATGGGCGGCGATCAGCTCGGCGACTTCAGCGATCTCTTCGCCGGCCTGACCCCGCCCGAGCGGCGCGCGGCGGCGGCGAGCCCGGTGATCGGCTCAATGTGGGGGCGCGGCTGGTTCGTGCTGCCCAACCCCGTCTACGGAACCGGGCTCGGTTCCACCTATGACCAAACCTTCCCGCCGGCGACGCGCTGGACGGATCCGCAGGAGAAGCACTGATGGCCTGGACCCGCGACGACATGGCGGCGCGCGCCGCGAAGGAACTGCGCGACGGCTTCTACGTCAATCTGGGCATCGGCATCCCGACGCTGGTGGCGAACCACATCCCGGCCGGGGTGGAGGTGACGCTCCAGTCGGAAAACGGCATGCTCGGCATCGGCCCGTTCCCGATGGAAGGCGACGAGGACCCGGACCTGATCAACGCCGGCAAGCAGACGATCAGCGAGCTGCCGAGCTCGGTCTATTTCAGCTCGGCGGACAGCTTCGCGATGATCCGCGGCGGGCATATCGACCTGACCGTGCTCGGCGCCATGGAAGTGAGCCAGAGCGGCGACATCGCCAACTGGATGATCCCCGGCAAGATGATCAAGGGCATGGGCGGCGCGATGGACCTCGTCGCTGGCGTGAAGAAGATCATCGTGGTGATGGAGCATACCGCCAAAGACGGCAGCCCCAAGTTCATCCCCGACTGCACCCTGCCGCTGACGGGGAAGAATGTAGTCGACATGATCATCACCGATCTCGCGGTGTTTGCCCGCGCGGATCACGCTTCGCCGTTCCGGTTAATCGAGCTGGCGCCGGGCGTGACTGCGGAGGAAGTCGCGGTGAAGACCACGGCGCAGTATGAGGTCGCGCTGGCCACGGCGTGAGGGTGCTGAGCCTGTCCTCCCCCCGGCGGGGGAGGACAGGGGCCCCAAGACCGCCGTCAGCCGTACAGGTCGTTCTGCATGCCGTGTGCGTAGCGCGCGTCGATGGCCTCGGCGACGCTCGCATCCTGCTTCGTCATCGCGGCGAGCATCTGCCCGGGGGTGGGCAGGCTCTTGCGATCCAGCCGTGCGGCCGGATCCCATAACCGCCCCCGATTCACGGCTTTGCCGCAGTGGAACAACACCTCGTCCACCAGCACGACGATCGCCGTCTTAGGGATCTTGGTGCCCTCCGCCAGTTCTGCGCACAGCGCCGGATCGTCGATGACGCGCCCGCGCCCGTTGATCCGGAGGAAGATGTCGAGGCCCGGGAACAGGAACAGCATGCCCAGCCGATCGTCGATGGTGAGGTTACGCATCGATTCGATCCGGTTGTTGCCCGGCCAGTCGGCGAAGGCCACCGTCTTGTCGTCGAGCACGCGGACGAAGCCCGGCGGGCCCCCGCGCGGCGAGGCGTCCAAGCCGTTCCGCCCTCCCGTCGCCAGACAGAAGAACGTCGCCTTCGCGACATAGTCGACATGGAACGCGTTGAGCTCGGGCGTCACCGCTTTCTGAATGTGCTCGGCGGGTGGCGCATAGAGTTGTTCGAGATCGGGTACGGCGCGGGACAGATCAGGCGGGGTCATCGGCGGTCTCCTGGGCGTCATGTAGCCCTCCGGCTGCGGCTGCGCTAAGCGATCGGAGCCAATCACTATCGAGTTGCTGCCATGCTTGAGGAAAAGTTCGCCTTGGCCGCCAGCGATGCGCCCGATCCGCTGATCATCGCGCTGTACGAACCCCAGGCCGAGCGCCGCGAACTCGGCACCCACAGCCATGCGCGAGGGCAGCTCTCCGGCCTGCGCCACGGGCTGCTGACCATCGGGACGGATGCGGGCGCCTGGATCGTCCCGGCCGACCACGCCATCTGGCTCCCCCCGCACCAGCGGCACTATGGCTGGACGCACGGCGCGGTGGAGGGGTGGAGCTGCTATGTGGCCGAAGCGGCGTGCGCCAGCTTGCCCGATCACCCGTGCACGATCCGAACCTCGGGCCTGCTGCGCGAAGCCGTGCTGCGCGCCTCGACCTGGCAGGGCAGCGAGCTGACGCCGGAACAGTGGCGCGTCGCGCAGGTCATCCTGGACGAGGTGCGGGCTGCGCCGGTCGACGCCTTCGGATCGCCGATGCCGCGCGATCCGCGTCTCGTCCGCATCGCCCGCGCGCTGCTCGACGATCCCAGCAACGGGCGCAGCATCCAGCAATGGGCCGCATGGGCGGGCATTTCGGAACGGACGCTGAGCCGCCGCTTCGTGATCGAGACGGGCTTCACCTACACGGTCTGGCGCCAGCGCGCCTGCCTGATGCGGGCGCTGGAGATGCTGGCCGAGGGCCGCGCCGTGACCACCGTGGCGATGGACCTGGGCTATGACAGCGTCAGTGCCTTCATCGCCTTCTTCAAGCGCGCGCTGGGTGTCACGCCATCGGCCTATTTCCGGCGCGGTTGACGGCCGTATTGTGGGCGCACGGCTACTGCGCCGGCTTGCCCCGGCTGTCCCCAACCTCCAGCCAATACCCGTCGGGGTCCTGCACATAGATCTGCCGCACGCCATCGAAGCGGAGCTGCATCGTGCGCGGTTCGCCGGTGAAGTTGGTCCAGGCGAGATGGTGCGCGTCGAGCCACGCCGTCACCGTCGCGAGGTCGTCGACGTGGAGCGCGAGATGCTCATCGCGGTTCGATGGCTTGGGTGCGGTGCGGCCGTCGAGGATGTGCAGCGCCATGCCATGGCCGAGATCGAGCCAGCGGCGGTTCTTAAGCGGCGTCCGGATGATCCGCAGCCCGAACGCCTCGTGGTAGAAGGCGGCGCTGCGATCGATGTCGCTGGCCTGGATCGCGACATGCTCGGCCTGGGCCGGCTTGGCAGCCGTCATCTGCGTAGGTGAGACCACCGCTTGGAGAGGCGCGGCAAGGATCAGCAGGACCGTGTATGCGAGCATGGGCACCCCTCCGAACAGCGATCGGCTCCTATCATGCCGAGGCGTCGACGCTCGTAGCTTAGAACGGAAACCGTCGGGACTGCCAGCCGCCGCTGGTTGATCCTTTCGCCACCCGATGCGTTCTACGAAAAGAATTCAACGAGAGGATCGCATATGAAGCCGAAATTCCTCGCAGCCGTCGCTGCCGCATGTCTGGTTGCCAGCCCGTCCCTCGCCGCCGGCTGCGTCAAGGGCGCGGCGGTGGGCGGTGTGGCCGGCCATTTCGTCGGCAAGGGCCATGCCGTCGCCGGTGCAGCGGCGGGCTGCCTCGTCGGCCACCACCGGGCAAAGGTCGCCAAGAAGCGCGCAGCGGCCCAGCACGGCTGAGCGGGATACGGCAAGGGGCGGTGTGCGCGCCCCTTGCCGGCCGCGCCTCACCGCGCCGCCACCGCCGCATCGCTGGCCAGTTTGTCCGCGCGTTCATTGTCCGGGTGGCCGGCATGGCCCTTCACCCATTTCCACTCGACGCGGTGCGGCTTGGCCGCGGCGAGCAGTTCCTGCCAGAGATCGGCATTCTTGACCGGCTTCTTGTCCGCCGTGCGCCAGCCATTCTTCATCCAGCCGTGAATCCACTTGGTCAGGCCGTCCATCACATAGCGGCTGTCGGTGGACAGCGTCACCCGGCACGGGCGCTTGAGCGCGTTGAGGCCCTGGATCGCCGCCATCAGCTCCATGCGGTTGTTGGTGGTGTGGGCCTCGCCGCCGGACAGTTCCTTCTCGACATCGCCCATCCGCAGCAGCGCGCCCCAGCCGCCCGGGCCGGGATTGCCCTTGCACGCGCCGTCGGTCGCGATCTCGACATGCTGGAGTTCGCCGGTCATGCGAGCGCCGCCAGTGCGGAGGCGTAAGCGTGCGAGCGACGCCAGAAGGCCATCGGGTCCTTGCGCGTCACCAGTGCGTCTGCCGGCGTGTTGAGCCAGTCCCAGGCGCGCGACAGGGTGAAGCGGATGCACGCGCCGGTCGCCAGCAGCGGCAGGATCGCGCGCTCCGTCTCGGTCAGCTTGTAGCTCGCCTCATAGCCTTCGAGCAGCGCTTCGGAGACGTACGGATCGAACCGCTCGCCCGTGGAGTCGAACGCCCAGGCGGTGTGCATCACCGCGAGGTCATAGAGCCGCAGGTCGGTGGAGGCGAAATAGAAGTCGATCAGCCCGGTCACCCGGTTGCCGAGCATCAGGACATTGTCCGGGAACAGGTCGGCATGGATCGCACAGGTATCGAAGCCTTCGCGCGGCCATGCCTTGGTCACCCGGTCCAGCGCCTGGCCGAGCTCGTCGTACAGGCCCGGCGCGATCTGGTTGAGGCTGGTGCCGCAGCGCTCGAACAGCGGGCGCCACGTGTCTATACCCATCGAATTGGGCCGGTCTTGCGGGAAGTCCGCCACCGCCTTGTGCATCTTGCTCATCGCCTCGGCGGCGGCGCGCGCCTGTGCCGGGGTGGGGTGGGAGACCGAGACGCCCGACAGGAACTGGATCAGGCACGCCGGGCGGCCTTCCAATTCATGGATCAGCGTGCCGTCGCGATCGGGCACCGCCGGGGGCACCGGCAGGCCGCGATCGGCGCAGTGATCGAGCAGCGCCATGAAATAGGGCAGGTCACCCTGGTCGACGCGCTTTTCGTAGAGCGTCAGGATGAAGCGGCTCTTGGTGGTGTCGACAAGGTAGTTGCTGTTCTCCACCCCCTCGGCGATGCCCTTGGCGGAAACGAGTTCACCGACGTCGAAGCGCTCGAGAAACGCGGAAAGCGCCTCGGCCGAAACCTGCGTGTAGACGGCCATTACGCAGCCTCGAGCCCGCGCGGCAGCTTGAACACGACGCTTTCCTCGACCGTCTCGACCTCGCGTTCGGAAACCTCGAACTGCGTGCCGATCCGCTCGACCACTTCGCGCACCAGCACTTCGGGCGCCGAGGCACCGGCGCTGATGCCGACGCGGGTCACGCCGTCGAACCAGGCGAAGTCGATCTCGGCAGCGCGCTGGATCAGCACCGCACGCGCCCCGCCACGCTTGGCGACTTCGACCAGCCGCAGCGAGTTGGACGAATTGGGCGCGCCGATCACCAGCACCAGCTCGACCTGCTCGGCGATCGCCTTCACCGCGCCCTGGCGGTTCGAGGTGGCGTAGCAGATGTCGTCCGCGCCGGGCGCGAGCATCGTCGGGAAGCGGCGCTTGAGGATGCCGAGCACCGCCGCGGTATCGTCCACTGAAAGGGTGGTCTGGGTCAGGAAGGCGAGGTTCTCGGCATCGGGCACGGTCACCGATTCGGCATCGGCCTCGGTCTCGACCAGCGTGATCGATCCCTCCGGCACCTGGCCGAAGGTGCCGATCACTTCGGGGTGGCCCTGGTGCCCGACGAACAGGATGTGACGCCCGGCCGCGACGTGGCGCTCGGCCTGGCGATGGACCTTGGAGACGAGCGGGCAGGTGGCGTCGAGATAGGAGAGCCCGCGCTGCTCTGCCTTGTGCGGCACCGCCTTGGGCACGCCGTGGGCGGAGAAGACGACCGGCACGCCGTCGGGCACATGGTCCAGCGTCTCGACGAACACGGCGCCCTTGGCGCGCAGATTCTCGACGACGAACTTGTTGTGGACGATCTCGTGCCGGACATAGACCGGCGCGCCATATTTCTCGATCGCGAGTTCGACGATGCGGATCGCGCGGTCGACGCCGGCGCAGAAGCCGCGGGGCGCTGCGATCAGCAGCTCCAGGGGACGCTTTTCGGTGTTTGCCATCGGGTGGAGCCTCTACGCGATTGCTTGCGCGGGCGGAAGGCGGTTCCTATGGTGCGCGCCGTTCCGGCCCCGGTCCGTGTGAGATGGGGGGCGGCTGTTCGGTTCGAAAGGTTGCCCTCCCTTGTCTGTCGCCAAGTTCACCGTTCCCGCCCTGATCCTGCTCGCCGCCGGCGGATGCAGCCGTACCGGCGAAATTACCGAGGGCGGCATCAGCGCGGTCCGCACCGCCTGCCCGACGGTGGCGATTCCCGCGGGGCTCGGCGACGTGACGCTGTTCGACCCGGCGACCAGCCGCGAGGCCACCGCGATCGACGTGGTGGCGACGATCACCAACGTCCAGTCGAGCTGCGACGATTCCGGGAACCAGGTGGTGACGAACATCAAGTTCGACGTGCTGGCCCGCCGCCGCGATGCCGGCCCGGCGCGCGACGTGGTGCTGCCCTATTTCCTCACCGTGGTGCGCGGCGGCACCCAGGTGGAGGCCAAGCGCGTCACCAACATCACGCTGCACTTCGATGCCGGCCAGCTCCGCGCGAGCGCGGTGGGGCAGGCGACCAGCAGCGTCTCGCACGCCGCCGCAACCCTGCCCGACGATGTCCGCCGCCGCCTGACCGAAAAGCGTAAGGCCGGCGCGGAGTCGGCGGCGACCGATCCGCTGAGCGATCCCAATGTCCGCCGCTCGGTGCTGTCGGCGACCTTCGAGGCGCTGGTCGGCTTCCAGCTGACCGAAGACCAGCTGAAGTACAACGCGACGCGGTGATCTTTTGAACCCCCTCCCGCGTGCGGGACGGGGCAGGGGGTGGGCGCTCGCCCTCCTCCTGGCAGTGGTGGTGCAGATGGCGGGGTTCGGTGTCCTCCCGCCGGTGTGCTCGCGGATGGCGGGGGCCCACCCCCAGCCCCTCCCGCAAGCGGGAGGGGAGCACGTTCTGCCCAGATTTACCCTCAATCCCGATTGACTCCGACAAGCCCTGCCGCCAAGGCTCGCCCTTGTCGATGTCGGGCAACCGGCATGGGCATGCGCGGGAGAGAATCCGGTTCGCCGGATCGCCGAAGGAGCAACCGCCCCGGAATCTCTCAGGCACCGAGGACCGCGCAGGCCACGACACTCTGGAAAGCGAGCCGGCTTGCAGCCAGGCTCCACCGAAGGGGTAAGCCGGGCTCAAACCCGTGCGAAAGCTCTCAGGTTCCGTGACAGAGGGGGCGATGGTGTTGCGGGGGCCTGCCGGTCTCTTGCGCATCGTTGACCCTTGATGCCCGGAGTGCCCCGATGAGCGATACCGCCGAAGACACCGCCACCGACCTGCCGATCGAGACCTTGCCGCTCGACGCTTGGCACCGCGCACGCGGCGGCCGGATGGTGCCGTTCGCGGGCTATTCGATGCCGGTCCAGTATGAAGGCATCATGGCCGAGCATCTCTGGACGCGCGAGCATGCCGGGCTGTTCGACGTCAGCCATATGGGCCAGCTGCTCTTCTCGGGCGTCGACTTCGACGCCGGGCTCGAAAAGCTGCTGCCAGGCGACGTGAAGGGCCTCGCCGAGGGCCGGATGCGCTATTCGCTGCTGCTCAGCGAAGAGGGCGGCATCCATGACGACCTGATGATGACCCGCCTACCCGCCGACAACGCCTTCGAGATCGACGGCGGCACGATCTACATGGTCGTCAACGGCGCGACCAAGTGGGACGATCTCGGCGTGTTCCGTGAATTCCTGCCTGACGAAGTGACGATCAACCACCTCGAAGACCAGGCGCTGCTGGCGCTGCAGGGGCCGGAAGCGGTCACCGCGCTCGCCCGCGTGCTGCCGGGCGTCGAGACGCTGGTGTTCATGACCGCCGCCGCGTTCGAATGGAACGGCAACCCGCTCTGGGTGAGTCGTTCGGGCTATACCGGCGAGGACGGATTCGAGATTTCGCTGCCGGGCGAGGTGGCCGAGGCGTTCGCCGACGCGCTGACCGCACAGCCGGAAGTGAAGCCGATCGGCCTGGGCGCGCGCGACTCGCTGCGCCTGGAGGCCGGCCTGCCGCTCTACGGCCACGACCTCGACCTGGAGACCACGCCGGTCGCCGCCGATCTCGGCTTCGCGCTGTCCAAGCGCCGTCGCGAGGAAGGTGGCTTCGCCGGTGCCGAGCGCATCCTGGCCGAGCGCGAGCAGGGCAGCGCCATGAAGCGCGTCGGCCTGATCGTCGAGGGCCGCCAGCCGGTCCGCGAGGGCGCGGCGGTGGTCGATGCCTCGGGCGCCGAAATCGGCAAGGTCACCTCGGGCGGGTTTGCGCCGAGCGTGCAGAAGCCGATCGCGATGGCCTATGTGCCCGCGGCGCTTGCAGTGGCCGGCACCAAGATTACGCTTGTCCAGCGGGGCAAGCGGCATTCCGCGGAGGTCGTTGCGATGCCCTTCGTACCCCACCGCTATGTCCGAAAGGGAGCGTGACATGAGCCGTTATTTTACCGAAGACCATGAGTGGATCGAAGTCGACGGCGACGTCGCGACGGTCGGCATCACCGAATATGCCCAGAGCCAGCTCGGCGACATCGTGTTCGTCGAAGTGCCCGATGAGGGCAAGGAACTGAGCAAGGGCGACGATGCCGCCGTTGTCGAGAGTGTGAAGGCGGCGTCGGACGTGTACGCGCCGGTGTCGGGCACCGTCGTCGAGGGCAATGGCGACCTGGCCGAGAACCCCGCGCTGGTGAACGAGGATCCGGAAGGCGAAGGCTGGTTCTTCAAGATGACGCTCAGCGACGAGAGCGAGCTGGAAGGCCTGATGAACGAGGCCAAGTACCAGGCGTTCGTCGACAAGCTGTGATCTGACCTTTCCCCCTCCCGCGTGCGGGAGGGGGCAGGGGGTGGGCCCACGCTCTCCTCCTGACCGGGCGCCTCGTGGATGGCGGGCGCCCACCCCCGGCCCCTCCCGCACGCGGGAGGGGAGAAGCAAGGGGCACGCAAATTCCCCTCCCGCTTGCGGGAGGGGCTAGGGGAGGGGATGGCAGCCGCCAGTCCTTCCCAAAGAACTTCAGCCCCTCCCCCGACCCCTCCCGCAAGCGGGAGGGGAGGAAAGAGGGAAGGGAACAAGGAACCGTGATGCGCTACCTGCCCCTTACCCCGGCCGACCGTCAGGCGATGCTTGGCACGATCGGCGCCCAGTCGATCGACGACCTGTTCGTCGACGTGCCCGAAAGCGCCCGCCTCAGTGGGCCGATCGCCGGCCTGCCGATGCATGCGTCGGAACTCGCGGTCGAACGCCACATGACCGCGCTCGCGCGCAAGAACCTTGCCGCCGGCGAAGCGCCGTTCTTCCTGGGGGCAGGGGCCTATCGCCACCATGTGCCGGCCTCGGTCGATCACCTCATCCAGCGCGGCGAGTTCCTCACCGCCTACACGCCCTACCAGCCGGAAATCGCGCAGGGCACGCTGCAGATGATGTTCGAGTTCCAGAGCCAGATCGCCCGGCTGCTGGGTTGCGACGTCGCTAACGCCTCGATGTACGATGGTTCGACTGCGTGCTGGGAAGCGATCTCGATGGCGCGCCGCGTCACCAAACGCGGCAAGGCGATCCTCTCGGGTGGCCTGCACCCGCACTACGTCTCGGTCGCCAAGACGATGGCGCGCTTCACCGGCGACCAGCTGGTGACCTCGCTGCCGACGTTCAGCCCCGAGCCCGACACGCTCGACCTGATCAACGCGATCGATGCCGACACCTCGTGCGTCGTCGTCCAGTATCCCGACATTCTCGGCCGCATCGAGGACATGTCGGCGCTGGCCGATGCCTGCCACGCCAAGAAGGCGCTGCTGATCGCCGTCGTCACCGAGCCGGTGGCGCTGGGCGCGATCAAGGCGCCGGGTGAGATGGGCGCGGACATCGTCGTCGGCGAGGGCCAGTCGCTCGGCGTCGGCCTGCAGTTCGGTGGCCCGTACGTCGGCCTGTTCGCCTGCTCGGAGAAGCTGGTCCGCCAGATGCCGGGCCGCCTCTGTGGCGAGACGGTGGATGCCAGCGGCAAGCGCGGCTTCGTGCTGACGCTCTCCACCCGTGAGCAGCATATCCGCCGCGAAAAGGCGACGTCGAACATCTGCACCAGCTCGGTGCTGTGTGCGCTCGCCATGTCGGTGCACATGACGCTCTTGGGCGAGAAGGGCCTGCGTCAGCTCGCCGAGCTCAACCATGTCGGCGCCAGCGCCGCCGCCGATCGCCTGGCCGAAGTGGACGGGGTGGAGCTGGTCACCGACCGGTTCTTCAACGAGTTCACCCTGAAGCTGTCCAAGGAAGCGCGGCCCGTGGTTCGCCAGCTGGCCGACAAGGGCATCCTGGCCGGCGTGTCGCTCGGCCGCCTCTATCCGGGCGTCGAAGAGCTCCAGAACGGCCTCGTCGTCGCGGTCACCGAAACCACCACGGAGGAGGACGTCGAGACGCTTGCCTCCGCACTCGAGGAGGTGCTGGCATGAGCACGATCAACCAGTCGGGCTGGCGCCCCACCACGCCGCAGGCCGGCGAAAGCGACGCTCCCACCTTCACCGGCAACCGCGCGCTGATGCTGGAAGAGGCGCTGATCTTCGAGATCGGCTCGACCGACACCACCGGCGTCGATTTTGGTGAGGCCCCCGCGGGCAAGTCGCGCCTTGCCGGCATGGAGCGCTCGAAGGCCATCGGCCTGCCGGGCCTGTCCGAGCCGGAAACGGTGCGCCACTACACCCGCCTCAGCCGCCAGAACTACGCCATCGATCTCGGCCTGTTCCCGCTGGGCAGCTGCACGATGAAGCACAATCCGCGCCTCAACGAGCGGATGGCGCGCCTGCCGGGCTTCGCCGACATTCACCCGCTCCAGCCGGTCGATACCGTGCAGGGCGCGCTGGAGGCGATCGACCAGCTCGCGCATTGGCTGATCACGCTCACCGGCATGCAGGCCGTGGCGATGAGCCCCAAGGCCGGCGCGCATGGCGAACTTTGCGGCGTGCTGGCGATCCGCGCCGCGCTCGACGCCAAGGGCGAGACCGCGCGCCGCATCATGCTGGTGCCCGAATCCGCGCACGGCACTAATCCGGCGACGGCGGCCTTCGCCGGCTTCGCGGTGGAGGACATCCCCGCGACGCCGGAAGGCCGGGTCGACGTGGCGGCGCTCAAGGCGCGGCTGGGGCCGGATATCGCCGGCGTGATGATCACCAACCCGAACACCTGCGGGCTGTTCGAGCCGGACCTCAAGGACATTTCCGACGCGGTCCATGCCGCCGGCGGCTATGTCTATTGCGACGGCGCCAACTTCAACGCGATCGTCGGCCGGGTGCGTCCGGGCGATCTCGGCGTCGATGCGATGCACATCAACCTGCACAAGACCTTCTCCACCCCGCATGGTGGCGGTGGTCCGGGTTCGGGTCCGGTGGTGCTGTCGGCGGCGCTGGCGCCCTATGCCCCGCTGCCCTTCGTCGAGAAGACCGCGGACGGCTATCGCATCGTCGAGGAAGAGAATGCCGAGGAGCATCATGCCGGCACCTTCGGCCGCATGACCGCCTTCCACGGCCAGATGGGCATGTTCACCCGCGCGCTGACCTATATCCTCAGCCACGGCGCCGACGGCCTGCGGCAGGTCGCCGAGGATTCGGTGCTCAATGCGAACTATGTGCTGCGCTCGATGGAGGACGTGCTCGACGCGCCCTTCGCCAAGACCGGCCCGTGCATGCATGAGGCGATCTTCAGCGACAAGGGCCTGCCCGAGGGCTTCTCGACCATCGACATCGCCAAGGGGCTGATCGACGAGGGCTATCACCCGATGACGGTGTATTTCCCGCTCGTCGTCCACGGCGCGATGCTGGTCGAGCCGACCGAGACCGAGAGCAAGGCGGCGCTCGACCAGTTCATCGGCGCGTTCCGCAATGTCGCGACCAAGGCCACGCAGGGCGAGGCGGCGCTGAAGAGCGCACCGCACTTCGCCCCGCGCCGCCGCCTCGACGAGACGCTCGCTGCGCGCAAGCCGGTGCTGGCGTACAAGGACGCGGTGCCGGCCGAAGCGGCCGAGTAACCCCCGACCCGATACCCCCCGAGAGGGTCGCACACGCCGGTTGGAAGCCCCCGCTTCCAGCCGGCGTTTTGCGTTTGGGGATGGCGCCGGGGCTATTGCGGTCGCTGCCGGCGCTCTGCATACAGGTTCCGCCCGTGCGCGCCGCGCCGGGCCCGCGCGCGGGGCAGCGGCGAGGGACAAGCCGTAGACCCTCTGTCCTGCGGATGGCCGACTCCTCTCCTTCGGAAAGTCTCTCGATGCGCCTGATCGCCTGCTGTCTTCTGGCTTCCCTGACCGCCGGCACCGCGACCGCGCAACAGCGGCCGGTGCTGACCGACGCCGACTATACCCGCGCCATGCACCAGCTGGCGCCATGGACGGCGCCGCTGGTCGATCACGCGGTGCGGTCGGCGCATTGGATTGACGCCAGCCGCTTCTGGTATGTCGACACGGACCACGGCGTGCCGACGATCCTGCTGGTCGATGCTGCCAAGCGGACGAAGAAGGCCGCGTTCGAGACCAAGGGCCTGCTGGCCTCGCTCAATGCGGCAGGGCTGAAGGAGCAGGACCCGGCCAAGCTGTATATCGGCGATTTCACGCCGGATCTCGCCAAGAACAGCGCGGTCCTCAGCGTGGGCGGCAAGCGCTACGTGTGCGCGATGGCGCAACCCTATGCCTGCCAGGAAGCGGCAGCGCCGAGCGCCGGGCAGATCGCAGGCTATCTGGCGCACCAGAGCGTGGCAGACGCGGTGCTCTCCCCGGACGGCAAGCGCGCCGCCTTCGTGCGCGACTGGAACCTGTGGGTCCGCGACATGGCGACCGGGGCCGAGCGCCAGCTGACCACCGACGGCGTCCGGGATTTCGGCTACGCGACGGACAATGCCGGCTGGAAGCATTCCGATCAGGCGATCGTGATCTGGTCCCCGGACTCCAGGAAGCTGGCGACCTTCCAGCAGGACCAGCGCAAGGTGGCGGACTTTTCCACCACCACGACCCAGGTCGGCCATTCGCAGGTCGATACCTGGAAATATCCGTTCGTCGGCGACAAGGAGATCATCCAGATCCAGCGCGTCATCGTCAACGTCGACGCGGCGAAGGTCATCCACCTCAAGATGCCGGCGGAGCCGCATCGCTCCTCGCTTTGCGACGACGTGCTGTGCGGCGAAGGCCCGCAGGACATGCAATGGGCCAAGGACGCCAAGACGCTCGCCTTCGTGTCGACCTCGCGCGACCACAAGGTGGAGACCGTGCGCATCGCCGATGCCGCCAGCGGCGCGGTGCGCGACCTGTTCACCGAGACGGTGCCGACCTGGTTCGACAGCGGCTATAACGACGAAGGTATCAACTGGCGCTATCTGTCCGAGCGCGGCGAGATCCTGTGGTGGTCGCAGCGCGACGACTGGGGCCATTATTATCTGTACAATGCCGGCACCGGCAAGCTCGTGCGGCAGGTGACGCAGGGGCAGTGGAATGTCGACCATCCCGTCTTCATCGACGAACGCAGCGGCAAGATGCTGGTGGCGGGCGTCGGGCGCGAACCCGGCACGGATCCCTATTATCGCAGCATCTACGCGATCGACCTGAAGGGCGGCAGCCCCAAGCTGCTGACGCCGGAGAAGCAGGACCATATCGCGTTCCCGTCCAGCGACGGGCGCTATTTCGTCGACATCTACTCGACCCCGCAGGAACCGCAGACCGCGGTGCTGCGCCGCGCCGACGGATCGGTGGTCGAGACGCTGGCGAAGGGCGACGTGACGCGGCTGCGCGCGGCGGGCTGGCAGGCGCCGGAAAGCATTGCCGTCCAGTGCAGCGACGGCAAGACGCTGTGCCATGGCCTGTTGTTCAAGCCGGCGGGGCTCGATCCGCAGCGCAAATATCCCGTCGTCGACTATGTCTATCCGGGCCCGTTCATGGGGACGATCCCGTCGCGGCAATTCTCGGCCTCGCAGGGGGATGCGGGCGCGCTCGCGCAGCTCGGCTTTGCCGTGGTCGAGATCGACGCACTGGGAACGCCGCGCCGCTCCAAGGCCTTCCAGGACTATTATTATCGCGACATGGGCAAGCAGGCGGTCCCCGACCAGGCCAGCGGCATCCAGGATCTCGGCAAGCGCTACGCCTGGATCGATACCGATCGCGTCGGCATCTGGGGCCATTCGGGCGGCGGCAATGCCACCGCGACCGCGATGTTCCTCTATCCCGATTTCTTCAAGGTCGGCATCGCCGAGAGCGGCAATCACGACAACCGCAACTATGAGGACGATTTTTACGAAAAATATCTCGGGCTGCTGACCACCGACGGCAAAAGCTCGAACTACGACGTGCAGGCCAATCAGGACATGGCCAAGAACCTGAAGGGCAAGCTGCTGCTGGCGCACGGCATGCTCGACGACAATGTGCCGGTGTCGTCGACGCTGCTCGTCGTCGACGCGCTGGAAAAGGCCAACAAGGACTTCGACCTCGTCCTGTTCCCGCGCGCGCACCACGGCTATGGCGACGTATCCTATTACATGATGCGGCGCCGCTGGGACTATTTCGTCGAGAATCTGATGGGGGCGACGCCGCCGAAGGAATTCAAGATCGGGCGCCCCGGCAACTAACATTGCCGTCACCCGGGCCGCGACAGGCGTCGCGGTCCGGGACAGCGCAGGAAAACGGCGTTTTGACGCCGTCGCGCTTCCCCTTATGCTGCACTGCATTGCTTCGGGGGACTCCGCCATGCAGTTCGATACGCCGCACCTGATCCAATACGGTATCACCGCCCTCGTCGTGGGGCTGGTCCTGGTCTTGCGGATACGGCGGATGGCGAAGAGCCGGCCGCTCACCCTGGAGCGGCTGTGGATCGTCCCGGCACTCTATGCGCTGCTGGTCGCCAGCCTGTTCCTGCGGACGCAGCCGAGCCTTGGCGGCTGGGCATTGTGCGTCGCCGCGCTGCTGGTGGGGGCGGGGCTCGGCTGGCAGCGGGGCAAGATGATGCATCTCTCGGTCGATCCGGAGACGCACCAGCTCAACCAGAGGGCGTCGATCGGCGGGCTGTTGTTCATCGTCGTGCTGATCGCGGTGAAGATGATCGGCCAGGCCGAGGGCTCGGCGTTGCACCTCAATGTGATGCTGCTGACGCAAGCGTTCGGCGTGATGGCGCTGGGGCTGTTCAGCGTGATGCGGGTGGAGATGTATCTGCGCGGCAAGCGCCTGCTCGCCCAGGCGCGGGTGGCGGCATGAGCGACGCACGCGACCGAGGCTGGCTCGCCCCGCCGCCCGAAGGCGTGCGGCGCCATGCCCCCGCGACGCTGCGCAACCGCGCGGCGATCGCGACCATGCTCGGCGACCTGCTCCCCGCCGCCGGTCGCGTGCTCGAAGTGGCGAGCGGCAGCGGCGAGCATTGCGCCTATTTCGCCGAGCATTTCCCCAAGCTGGAATGGCACCCGAGCGATCCGGACCCCGATGCGCTCGCCTCGATCGCCTCGTGGTGCGCGGGGCTGGCCAATGTCCGTCCGCCGGTCGCGCTCGATGCGGCAGCGGCGACGTGGCCGGTCGGCCATGCCGACGCTATCCTGTGCATCAACATGGTCCATATCAGCCCCTGGGAAGCCACGCTGGGGCTGATGGCGGGAGCAGGGCGGCTGCTGCCGCCGGGCGGGCCGCTGATCCTCTACGGGCCCTATCGCGAGGCGGGCGTGCCCACCGCGCCTTCGAACGAGGAATTCGACCAGTCGCTGCGTGCGCGCAATGCCGAATGGGGGCTGCGGCTGCTGGACGACGTGATCGCGGCGGCGGCGGCGCAAGGCTTGGCGTTCGACCGGCGGGTGGCGATGCCCGCCAACAACCTCATAGTGGCGTTTCGGCGTAGCTAGCGCGTCCCCGCGCCAGCTTCTGCTCGCGATAGACGATGTAGAGCCCGCTGGCGATGATCACCGGTGCGCCGAGCCAGGTCGAGAAGGTCGGGAACACGTCGAACAGCAGCCAGCCGTAGAGCGTCGCCCAGATCAGCCCGGAATAGTCCATCGGCACCACCGCGGAGACCGGGGCGAAGCGCATCGCGCCGGTCAGCGCCAGCTGGCCGACGCCGCCCACCAGCCCGGTGGCGATCAGGATCGCCCAGGTCTCGGCATCGTGCGGGCGGTAGTTGAAGGCGTAGATCGCGCCGAGCACCGGCACCGAGAGCAGCGAGAACCAGAACACCGTCGTGCCGGCGGTTTCGGTCTTGCCGATCTGCCGGAGCGTGATCGCGACGATGGCGACGAACAGCGCCGCCATCAGCCCGACGAACGCGCCGAACAACGGAATCGTCTCCTGCCCCGGCTGCACCACGATCAGCACGCCGACAAAGCCCAGGATCACCGCGCCCCAGCGGTGCCAGCCGGTCGGCTCGCCGAGGATCAGTGCGCCGAGCAGCGTGGCGAAGATGGGCACGGTGAACTGGAAGGTCTGCGCCTCGGCCAGTGGCAGCAGGATCACCGCACCGAAGGTGAAGATCATGCCGGTCAGCCCCACCGCCGTGCGCCAGACATGCGCGCCGAACCGCGCGGTCTTGAGCGACTTGAGGCCGGGGCCCATCATCACCCACAGGGTCACCAGCGGCACCGCCCAGAGCTGGCGATGGAACATCGTCTCGATCAGCGAGGCGCCGCGCAGTTCCGACATCTTGATGAGCGCCGACATGGTCGACATGCAGGCAATGGCGAAGAGGCGGAGCGCCAGGCCGGTGGCGATGCGATCGGGACGGGCTTCGGACACCGGGCGAGGGTTAGGGGCGGGGGACACAAGCGGCAACCCTAATTGCGGGATTTCCTGTCAATCCCGGCGCTTCCCGAAGTCGAGCGGCGCCGCGCCGACCAGCCGCAGCACGGTGTTGGCCGCGTTGCGCCAGGCCTCCATGCGGCGCCCGATGGCCTCGCGGCCCTCCCTGGTGTCCATTTGCGCGACGATGTCGGACGAGAAGCGCAGGAATTTCCGGATGGTGCGGGAATCCTCGAAGCCCAGCCCCACCTTAAGCTGGAACAGGTAATCGCTCATCCTGTCGTAGCATTCCTCGCGCGGGCCCACGTCCCAGCTGCGATAGAACAGGTCTATCTCCTCGCGGACGCCGTCTAGCGTGGCTTGCAGGGCGAGGCGTTGCCGCTCCGCCGCCTGCCGCACCTCTTCCTCCGCGAGATGTTCCTGCAGCTTCCATTGCGCGCGGTTGACGAAATAGAGCGCCAGCGCAATGCCGACTTGCCCGATCGCGCCCACCGCCGCGATGAAAGTGGTAATCGGATCGGCCGATTTTACCGTCAGGATCACGGTGAGCACCACCCCGACGACTGCGCCGCCGAACAGCCAGCGGCGCTCCGCTTCCGATAGCGTGTGAATCTGTTGCATCGTTATTCCCCCGTAACTTGGAACATGTTCCTCATACAGGGTCGGTAGCTGTCGGAGCTATCGAAAGAGTTATGCCGGGCGTCCTGCGGCGAACAGCCGGTCCACCACCATCGCGAGCGACTCCTGCCATGCCGGTGCGCGGTAGCCGAAGGTTTCGGCGAAGCGCGTGCAGTCGAGGCGCGAGTTGGCGGGGCGCTGGGCCGGGGTGGGGTAGCCCGAGGTCGGGATGCCGGTCACCGCGGCGGTCGGGCCGCCATGCTTGGCGCTCTCGGCGAAGATCGCGCGGGCGAAGTCTGCCCAGTTGGTCTCGCCCGAGCCCGTGAAGTGGTAGAGCCCGCTGGAGGCGCCTTCGCGCTGCCAGTGATCGACCACCGTCAGGATCGCCGTCGCGATGTCGAGCGCCGAGCTCGGGCAGCCGCGCTGGTCCTCGACGACGTTCAGCGTATCGCGCGTCTCGGCGAGGCGCAGCATCGTCTTGACGAAATTGGCGCCGAACGGACTGTAGACCCAGGCGAGCCGCAGCACGGCATTGGTCGCGCCCGAAGCCTGCACCGCCTGCTCGCCGGCGAGCTTGGTCGCGCCATAGACGCCGAGCGGTCCGGTGCGATCGTCCTCGCGCCACGGGCGATCGAGGCTGCCGTCGAACACATAATCGGTCGACAGATGGATGATCGGGGCACCGATCTTCGCGCCCGCGCGCGCCAGCACGCCGGGGCCGTCGCCGTTGATCGCCATCGCCAGCTCGGGCTCGCTCTCGGCCTTGTCGACCGCGGTATAGGCGGCCGCGGAGACGATCAGCTCGGGCTGGATCCGCGCCACCGCGGCTTCGATCGTCTCCGGCTTGGAGAGATCGAACTCGGGATAGGTGGTAAAGACCAGATCATGGCCCTGCGCCTGCTCGGCCAGCGCCTGGGCGACCTGGCCGTCATGCCCGGTGACGAGGATGCGCATCAGGCGGTCTGCCCCAGACGCTCGCCGGCGTACTTGCCGGAGCGGATCGGGCCCCACCACCACTCGTTGGCGAGGTACCAGTCGATCGTCGCGGCGATGCCGGTGTCGAAATTCTCCTCGGCCTTCCAGCCGAGTTCAGTTTCGAGCTTGGTTGCGTCGATCGCATAGCGGCGGTCATGGCCGGGGCGATCGGTGACGAAGGTGATCAGCTCGCGGCGCTTGCGGCCATCGGCCAGCGGGATGCGCTGGTCGAGCAGGTCGCAGATCGTCTCGACCACCTGCAGGTTCGTGCGCTCGTTGCGGCCGCCGACATTGTAGCTCTGGCCGACCTTGCCGGTGGTGGCAATGGTCGCCAGTGCCTTGGCGTGATCGTCGACATAGAGCCAGTCGCGGATGTTCTCGCCCTTGCCGTAGACGGGCAGGGGCTTGCCCTCGAGCGCGTTGAGGATCGTCAGCGGGATCAGCTTTTCGGGGAAGTGGAACGGCCCGTAATTGTTCGAGCAGTTCGACAGCACCACCGGCAGGCCATAGGTGTGGCCCCATGCACGTACGAGATGGTCGCTCGCCGCCTTCGATGCCGAATAGGGCGAGGAGGGATCATAGGGCGTTTCTTCGGTGAAGATGCCGCTGTCGAACGGCAGGTCGCCGAACACCTCGTCGGTGGAGATGTGGTGGAAGCGGAACGCGTCGCGCTTCTCGCCTTCGAGTTCGCGCCAATATTGCAGCGCCGACTGGAGCAGCTTGAAGGTGCCGACGACGTTGGTCTCGATGAACTCGCCCGGGCCGTCGATCGAGCGATCGACATGGCTCTCGGCGGCGAGGTGCATCACCACGTCGACCTGCTCTTCGCGCAGCAGCGGCAGGATCGTGGCGGTGTCGGCGATGTCGGCATGGACGAAGCGATAATTGGGGGCGTTCTCGATCGCGGTCAGCGAGGCCGGGTTGCCGGCATAGGTGAGCTTGTCGAGATTGATGACGCGCGCACCTTGGCGAACGAGATGACGCACCACCGCCGAGCCGATGAAGCCGGCGCCGCCGGTGACGAGGAAGGTCTGCTGCTGCATGGCTCAGCCCTGATAGAAGAAGGGGGTGTTGAAGTCGGCGAAGGACGGGGCTTCCGCGTCCTTTTTGGACAGTACCGGCGCCACGCCGATGTCCGGCCAGGCGATGGCGAGGTCGGGATCGTCCCAGCGGATCGCCATTTCCTCGTCCTTCGCGTAGCGCGCGCTGACCTTGTAAAGGATCTCGCAATCCGGAACGAGCGTCATGAAGCCGTGGGCATAGCCGGCGGGGATCAGCAGCTGGTTCCACTTTTCCGCCGACAGCTCGACGCCGACCCATTTGCCATAGGTCGGCGAGCCGCGGCGGATATCGACGGCGACGTCGAAGATCGCACCGCGCAGCACGCGGACCAGCTTGGCCTGGGCGAAGGGCGGGGCCTGGAGGTGCAGGCCGCGGATCGTGCCGGGCTGGGCCGAGAAGCTCTGATTGTCCTGCACCCAGCGTGCCTCGACCCCCTCGGCATCGAGCACCGACTGCTTGAACACTTCGGAGAAGAAGCCGCGATGGTCGCCATATTTGGGCGGGGTGAACTCGATCACGCCCGAGAGTTCGTGGTGATGCACCTGGGTCATGCCGCGGCCGCCACCTTACGGAGATAGGCGGCATAGCCGGTCTTGCCGAGCCCGGCGGCGCGCTTGACCAGATCCTCGGCGCCGAGCCAGCCGGCCTCGAACGCCACTTCCTCGGGGCAGGCGATCTTCACGCCGGTGCGGTGCTCCAGGGTGCGGACGAACGAGCCGGCCTCGTGCAGGCTGTCGTGCGTGCCGGTGTCGAGCCAGGCATAGCCGCGGCCGAGCCGGGTGATGTGGAGGTCGCCACGCTCCATGTAGACGCGATTGACGTCGGTGATTTCGAGTTCGCCGCGGGGGGAAGGCTGGATCGACTTGGCGATCTCGACCACGTCCTTGTCGTAGAAATAGAGGCCGGTGATCGCCCAGTTGGACTTCGGCTCGGCCGGCTTTTCCTCGACGCTGGTGGCCACCCCGGTCACCGGATCGAAGGCGACCACGCCGTAGCGCTCGGGATCATCGACATGATAGGCGAACACATTGGCACCGCCCTGCGATGCCTGCTCGGCGGCCGCCTTGCAGCGCTCGCCCAGCTTCTCACCGTGATAGATGTTGTCTCCGAGGATCAATGCGCTGGGCTCGTTGCCGACAAAGTCCGCACCGATGACGAATGCCTCGGCGAGGCCGTTCGGGGACGGCTGCTCCGCGTAGCTCAGGTTGATGCCGAAGGCAGAACCGTCGCCGAGCAGCGCCTGGAACATCGGCAGGTCGCGCGGGGTGGAGATGATCAGGATGTCGCGGATGCCGGTGAGCATCAGCACCGACAGCGGGTAGAAGATCATCGGCTTGTCATAGACGGGAAGCAGCTGCTTCGAGATAGACAGCGTTGCGGGGTAGAGGCGCGTGCCGCTGCCCCCCGCAAGGATGATTCCCTTCATTCAATAATCCCCCATGGCGCGGGCGGTGCCGCAACAAGAACAACGAACGACAGACGGAGCCGGCCCGCTTTCAATCCATCGATCGATGGAGCGCGGGACCGGCTACGCTGCGATATCAGAACGCGTTGGAGTGCACGATCACCCGCAGCGTCTTGAACAGGATGGTGATGTCGCGCCAGATGTCCCAGCCGTCAATATATTCCATGTCCGCCTGGAGGCGGTTGGTGAGATCGACGCGGCGATCGGTCGCGCCGCGGAAGCCGCGCACCTGGGCGAGGCCGGTCATCCCGGGCTTGAGCGTGTGGCGGTGCCAGTAGCGCTCGTCGATTTCCCAGAACAGATGGTCGGCAGCGCGCGAGCCGAGCGCGTGCGGGCGAGGGCCCACCACGCTCATGTCGCCGCGCAACACGTTGAGCAGCTGCGGCAGTTCGTCGATGCTGGTCTTGCGGATGAAGCGGCCGACCTTGGTGATGCGATCGTCGTCGCGACTGGCCGAGACGTTGCCGTTGGCGTCGCACAGCGTGACTCGCATCGAGCGGAACTTGAGGATCTTGAACAGCCGGTTCCCGCGGCCGACGCGGTCCTGCGCGAACAGCACCGGGCCTGGGCTCTCCAGCTTGATCAGGATCGCGACGATGATCATCAGCGGCGCAAGCGCCAGCACCGCGGGCACGGTGATCGCCAGGTCCAGCGCGCGCTTCTTGGCGCGGTTCGGCATGCTGAGCGGGCCCTGCGACACGATCAGCGTGTCCTTGCCGTCATAGGAGTCGACGCCGATCGCGCCCAGCGCGTTGAACTGGGGGACGAGGATCTCGCCCTTGATGTTCATGCCCTTGAGCAGCAGCGCCCAGACCGCGCGATGCTCCTCGGTGCAGGCGACGACCACGCGATCGAACCCGATCACGGTGGTGCCCAGCCGGTGCAGCATCTGCGGGTCGCGCGGGTTCGGGGTGAGGTTGATGATCCGTGCGTCGAGCGCCACGGCATCCCCGGCAACGTCGAGCGCGACGCCGTCCACAATCACCAGTTCGTCGAGCAGCCGTCCGCCGGTAGCTGCGCGGACATGGCCGCGGAAGACCAGTCTACCGGTGGTGAGCAGGAACAGCGACAGCAGCGCGCCCTCGGCCAGCTGCACGCGCGAAAGCGGCAGCTCGGCGGTGAGCAGATAGCTGCCGAGCAGCACGACGAAGACTGAGAAGAAGAAGGCCGAGAAGATGTTCTTCACGCCGCTCACCGGGTGGCGCAGGCAACCCAGCGAATAGGTGCCGCTGGCCAGCGCCGTGCCCAGCGTGATCGGCAGCAGGAACACGCCGACATTGATGCCGGCGAGCGACAGCCAGTTGCCGTCGCGGGTGCAGGCCGCGAGATAGAAGGCAGCGAGGATCGCGATGCTGTCGAGCAGCAGCAGTTCGGTATAGAGCACCATGCGCAGCGTCGAACGCCGCCAAACGGGTGCAACCGAGCGATCGACCCGGGCATGCGCCCGGAGTTGCTCTTCAAAGGCGCGCTGTGCTTCGAAAGCGTTCATGGCCTCATTGGGCTCCCTCAACGGAATTTGCACGCTGACAGCGGCCGAGTCGGCCTGTTGCACTGCATTATAATGGGACGCTTCGCGTTGCGATAGTCTCGGTATCGATCAATTGGTCTGTTTTTGGGACCGGGATTAAACAAGATCGCACCCTGGATTGTTGGTCGTGACGAGAGCCTAACCCGCATGAACGCGTGAGACCCGAGCAAATATCCCTCCAAAACCGACACTATTTGCCGTATTTTCAGGGTAGGACGACCAAAAGCCATGTATCCCCAGCTTTCTCCTCGGATCAAGGCCCGGCCGGGGCCCGAGGCCGCGCAGCATGACGGTTTCTTCGCGGTTGCAGCGTGATTCGCCGATTGGATTGCTGCAGTGCACCTCAAAATCGTCACGGTCCGTCGCGGTGGTTTCGAACGAAACCGTAAAGCGCGCTGCTTAAGGATCGTCTAACCGGCAGTGGCGGGGGCGCTGCAGGCTACGCATAAACCACAGAAACCTTTAGATTAATCGAGTCTTTACCAGCCTTCTTCATCATGGGGTCGACGAGTAGCGCCATGGAGGCAGAGTTCCGGAAATGACACGCGACGAGATGCAGGCCACCCTGCAGAGCGCTTTTGCTGGCCCATCGGCCGCCGAGCGCGAGGCCGAACTGCGCGAATCCGGGCTGGTGGCGCTGTCGCTGCTGCTCGGCGTGCACAATATCGCCATCACGCCCGAACAGCTGCGCCACGCGCTGGGGCACGGCGAATCGCCGACGATCGACGACCTGATCCTGCTCGCCAAGCGCCAGCAGGGCGTCCGCGCCAAGGCGGTGGACGTGCCGCGCGGCGGCCTCGCCCGCCAGCCGCTGCCCGCGATCGCCGACGGCCCCGAGGGCTGGTTCGTGATCGGCGGCCTTACCGAGCATGGCGTGATCATCCAGCGCCCGGGCCATGCGCCCGAGCAGGTCGACCGCGACGGCCTTGATTCGCTTTGGTCGGGCACGCTGGTGCTGCTCACGACCCGCGCGGTGGCGGGGCGACCGCTGCGCTTCGGCTTTTCCTGGTTCACCGCGCAGTTCAAGCGCTACCGCCGGCTGTTCCTCGAGGTGCTGGGGATCACCTTCGCGCTCAACCTGCTCGGCCTCGCCGCGCCGCTGCTGTTCCAGAGCGTGATCGACAAGGTGCTGATCCACAACAGCATGAGCACGCTCAGCGTGCTCGCCTTCGCCTTCCTGATCGTCTCGGTCTGGGAAGTGGCGCTGGGCTGGATCCGCACCCGGCTGTTCACCGAGACGACGCAGAAGATCGACGTCGAGCTCGGCGCCCGCCTGTTCCACCATCTGCTGGCACTGCCGCTTTCCTATTTCGAGAAGCGCCGGGTGGGCGACACCGTCACCCGCGTCCGCCAGCTCGAGACGATTCGCGAGTTCCTCACCAACGCCTCGCTGACCGTGCTGGTCGACCCGCTGTTCACCCTCGTCTTCCTGGCAGCCATGCTGTTCTATTCGCCGATGCTGTCGGCGATCGTGGTGGCGTCGCTGGTGCTCTACGCGATCGTCTCGTTCAGCATCGCGGGCCCGCTGCGCGCGCTCGTCGAGGACAAGTTCGAGAAGAGCTCGGCCAGCAACGCGCTGCTCGTCGAGAGCGTTTCGGGCATCCACACGATCAAGGCCACCGCGGTCGAGCCGCACTGGCAGAATGGCTGGGAGCGCCAGCTCGCCGCCTATACCGGCGCCTCGCAGCGGCTGATCAACACCGCCAATACCGGCAGCCAGGCGATCGAGCTGATCTCCAAGTTGAGCTTCGCCGCGATCCTGTTCTTCGGCGCGCAGGCGGTGATCGGCGGCGCGATGAGCGTTGGCGCGCTGGTTGCCTTCAACATGTTCGCGCAGCGCGTCTCGGGCCCGGTGATCCGCATGGCGCAGCTGTGGCAGGACTTCCAGCAGGTCCGCATCGCGATCGAACGCCTCGGCGACGTGCTCAACCATCCCGTAGAGCCGCGCCCCGCCTCGGCGGCGACGCTGCCGGTGCTGCGCGGTGCGATCCGCTTCGAGAATGTCAGCTTCCGCTATGCCGAGGATCAGCCGCCGGTGCTGAGCGACATCACGCTCGACATCCCGGAGGGGACCTCGCTGGGCATCGTCGGCTCCTCGGGCTCGGGCAAGTCGACGCTGGCCAAGCTGCTCCAGCGGCTCAACCTGCCGAGCAACGGCCGGGTGCTGGTCGACGAGGTCGATGTCGCGCAGCTCGATGCGGCCTGGCTCCGCCGCCAGATCGGCGTGGTGCTGCAGGAGAACCTGTTGTTCAGCCGCACGATCCGCGAGAATATCGCGCTGTGCAACCCGGCGATGCCGTTCGAGCATGTCGTGGCGGCGGCCCAGCTTGCCGGCGCACACGACTTCATCCTGCGCCAGCCGCGCGGCTATGACACCGAGATCGTCGAGCGCGGCGTGAACCTCTCCGGCGGCCAGCGCCAGCGGCTCGCCATCGCCCGCGCGCTGGTCGGCAATCCGCGCATCCTGGTGTTCGACGAGGCGACTTCGGCGCTCGACGCCGAGAGCGAGGAGCTGATCCAGAACAATCTGCGCGCGATCTCCGCCGGCCGCACGCTGGTGATCATCGCCCATCGCCTGTCGGCGGTGCGCGGCTGCGATCGGATCATCACGCTCGAACAGGGCCGCATCGTCGAGAGCGGTCGTCATGACGAACTGCTGCGCCTGGGCGGCCGCTATGCCGACCTGCACCGCCGCCAAAGCGGCTTCGGGGAGATTGCCGCATGAACGCCGTCGTCACCATGGGCCCGCGCGGCCCGCTCGCCCGGATCCGCGGCACCGTGCTGCCCGCGCGCAGCACCGACTATGACACCACCTTCCTGCCCGCCGCGCTCGAGATCATCGAGCGGCCGGTGTCGCCCACCGCGCGCCTCACCGCCAAGGTGATGGTGGCGGGGCTGGCGATCACCACCGCATGGCTGGCGATCGGCAAGGTCGAGGTGATCGCCCCCACCCAGGGCCGGATCGCGCCGATCGGCGAGACCAAGATCGTCCAGTCGCCCGAATCGGGCATCGTCCGCCATATCCTGGTGGGTGAGGGGCAAAAGGTCAGCAAGGGCCAGGTGCTGGTCACGCTGGACCCGACGATGAGCGCTGCGGAGGCCAACCAGGCCAAGGTCGCCTTGCTCAGCGCCCAGCTCGACGTCGCGCGCAACCAGGCGATCGTCGATGCGCTCGACGGCAAGGGCTTCCATTTCGTCGCCCCCGCCGGGGCAAGCCCGGCCGAGGCGGCGACGCACCGAGACCTCGCCCGCGCCCGGCTCGGCCAGATCGAGGCGGCCACGGCCGGCGGCCGGTCGGACAGCGGTGCCGCCGTCTCCGCCGCCGCCGAGGCGCAGGCGCAGGTGCAGAAACTCGAACAATCGCTGCCGCTGCTCGAACAGCAGGTCGCCGCCAACGAGACGATGGCCGCCAAGGGCTATGTCTCCAAGCTGCGCGTCGTCGATCTTCGCCGCCAGCTGATCTCCGAGCGGCAGGACCTTGCGGCTGCACGCGCGAGCGTCGCCAAGCTCGGCCAGCAGTCGCATAGCGCGAGCAGCCTCTCGGCAAAGACCCGCGAAGAGGCCCGCGCCCAGGTGCTGCAGGATCTGGTCAAGGCCGAAGGCGAGGTGCGCGGTCGCAGCGAGGACGTCGCCAAGGCGAGCCTGCGCAGCAGCTTCCGCGAACTCCGCGCGCCGGTGAGCGGTACCGTCTCGCAGCTCCAGGTGCATACCGAGGGCGGGGTGGTCGAAGGCGTGAAGCCTTTGCTCTCCATCGTGCCGGACAAGGCGCGGCTCGAGGCCGAGGTGATGATCGACAATAGCGACATCGGCTTCGTCCGCACCGGCATGCCGGTAAAGGTGAAGCTCCAGGCCTTCCCCTACACGCGCTACGGCATGATCCCTGGCACGGTGGTGGGGATCAGCCCCGAGGCGGTGCAGGTCAAGGAAGGCCAGCCGCCGGTGTACAAGGCGCGGATCGCGCTCGACCGCAACTATGTCAACGCACACGGCGCACAGGTGCCGCTGCGCCCGGGCATGATCGCCAGCGCCGACATCGTCACCGGCAAGCGGACGCTGCTCAGCTATCTGGTCGGCCCGGTGCTGGAAACGGGGAGCGACGCGCTACACGAACGGTGAGGCGAGGCGGGCATGGTTCCCGCCGCCCTTCCTTTGCATCTAAGATGGAGAATAGGCCGCCCGCGCTGCTGGCCGGGCGGCCCTCGATTTTGCGGGGGAAGGCATGTTCAAGTGGTTGGCGAAACGGAACGCGGCAAAAGCGGATCGCGCGGGCCCGGAGCCCGATCGTGTCGGGCAGGAAAGCCCGGCCGTCGCCCCGCGCTTCGAGCCGCAGAACGACCTCGAACGCGCATTGATTCGGGCCGGCGGCGACGTCGAATATCGCGAGCACTTCACCGCCATGCTGCTGGAGGCGCCGCTGCTCTTCGCCACGCCCGAGGCCACGGCTGAATCGGGCACGAGCGTGATCCAGGCGGGAGAAAACCTGTCGATCCTCCGCGCCCGGCGCTTCGACGGGGAAAGCTATCCGGCGGTCTTCACCTCCGAGCTTCGCGTCGCCGAGGCGTTCGGCGCGGGCACCGGCTATGTCCAGTTGCTGGGCAAGACGGCGCTGGAGATCGTCGCGGCGGACGGCGCCTGGCTCAACCCAGCCTCGGGCTACAACGTCGCCTGGCGGTCGCGCGACCTGCGGGCCATCTTGGGCCAGCCGGTCCCATGGACGGTGGAGCAGGAAACCCAGGTCCTGCTCGGAACGCCGCAGGAAACACCCACCGCGTTGATCGAACGGATACAGGCGATCGTGCTGCCGGATCCGCGCATCGAAAGCGCATGGCTGGCGCTCGCGCACTGGCCGACGACGAACAGCTTTTCCTGGTATCTCGACATCCGGACCACGGCCGCGCGTGAGGATATCGCGCCGGGCTTTGCAGGGGTCTGCGACGGCGGCGTTTCGGCCGGACGCGCGTTGGACATCCAGTTCCAGCCCCCCGGCGGCAACGAGGGCCAGGGCATCCGGATCAAGCCGCAGACGCTGCACGCCTAGCCCGCGGGCGTCCCGGCCCCACCGCCCGACTTTATGCAATCCTAATGCTGCGCGGCCGGCTTCGCTCTCGAAGCTTAATGCGGGGACTGCCTAGCTTGTGGGCGTCGGTTCCATCGGGAGCCGGCGCTTGTCAGGAGTGCGTTCGGCATGGCGTCCGATCTCGTTGCGGAGCCCGATCCGGCTGCCACCATCCTCTGGGTGGGGCAGGACCGGGAGGGGCATTGGCTGGTTCAGGAAAATCACGGCCTGATGGAGGGCCGCTTCGTCTCGCGCGCGGCGGCGTGGCAATTCGCGCGGGCCGAGCGCCACGGCTTCCCCGGTGCCGAATGCGCCGAGGCGGGGCAGCCGCTGGTGCCGTGGATCTCTTTCGCGCCGCTCGGCGCCGACGAGCGCGCGCCGCGCCGGGCGGTCTGAGGAGACGGCCATGAATCTCGCTTATGCCTATGCCGTCCCGCCGGTGCGACCCGGCGCCCCGCTTTCCGCCATCGTCCGCCACGCGCTGTGCGATGCCGCCGAGGCCGTCGCCGCGCGCGACCTGCGCTGGCCGGCGGTGCTCGAACAGCTGAAGATGCTGCGCGCGGCGGGGCGGCGGAGCGTCCGCATCGTCGATGCGGCCTGCGGCGACGGTGCGCTGCTGCTGCCAATCCTGGGACGGGCGCGGACGCTCGGTTTCGTCGCGATCGAGGCGCGAGGCGTGGACCGGGATGCCGCGGCGCTGACCCGTGCCCGCCGCGCGGCCGCCGCGATGGCGGATCTTGCGATCGCGGTGGAGTTCGATCGTGGCAGCGTCGAAACCGCGCTCCGCGAGGAAGCCGCCTTTCCCGCCGATATCCTGCTCTATGCGGCAGATCGAACGGAGATGGCGCGCTTCGCCGCGCTCGCACGCCGTGCCGGGGACATGGTGCTGGGCGGCCATCACCGGGCGGCGGGGCAATGAGCCGCCAGGGCGACCGCCTCTGGCACGGTGTCGGCGGCTTCCTGCTGATCGCCGGCGGGCTGGCGGGAACGCTGACCGACATCAGCGGGCCGGAAGGGGCGGGGACGCTGCTGCTGCTCGGCTTCCCGGTCGCGATCCTCGGCCTGGTGCTGGTGGTGCAGGGCAAGCGCGCGCCGCTGGCGATCCGCGTCGAGTGCAGCCGCCACCGACACCTGCTCGAGCGGCTGCAGGCGCGCCGCACCGGCCGCCCGCCGCGCGGCTGACACTGCCGCATCATCAAACAAGGAATTTGCATGTCTTTCGAGATGCGGGACGGCGTGCTCCACGCCGAGGGCGTGCCGCTGCCAGTGATCGCCGACGCCGCGGGCACGCCTGCCTATGTCTATTCGGCCGCGGCAGTGCGCGCGGCGGCGCGCCGCTTCGTCGAGGCGCTGGCGCCAATCGCCCGCAAGCAGCTGCTTTATGCGGTGAAGGCCAATCCGCACCCGGCCATCCTTCAGACGCTGGCGGCATTCGGCTTCGGTGCCGACATCGTCTCGGGCGGCGAGCTGCAGGCGGCGCGTGCGGGCGGCATCGCACCTGCCGACATCGTCTATTCGGGGGTCGGCAAGACGCGCGACGAGATGGCGGCGGCGCTGGACGCCGGGATCGGCCGGTTCAACATCGAGCATGAACGCGAAGGCGAGATACTGTCGACGCTCGCCTGCGCGCGCGGGGTGCGGGCTACCGCGCTGCTGCGGGTGAACCCGCTTGTCGATGCGCATACCCATGCCAAGATCAGCACCGCGCTGACCGACAGCAAGTTCGGCATTCCCTATCCGGAGGCCATGCCCCTGTACCGCCGCCTCGCCGCGCTGTCGGGGCTGAACCTGCAGGGAGTCGCGGTGCATATCGGCAGCCAGATCACCGATCTCGCGCCGCTGTGCGCCGCGTATCGGCAGATCGGCAAGCTCGTCGCGGCGCTGCGGGCAGAGGGGCATCGCATCAGCCATGTCGATCTCGGCGGCGGGCTTGGCGTTTCCTATCGCGCGGGCGAGCCGGGTGCCGATGCCGCGGCCTACGGCGCGATGGTCGCGCGGGAGACGCAGGGCTGGGACGTTGCCCTGTTGTTCGAACCCGGCCGCTTCCTCGTCGCGCAGGCGGGGGTGCTGCTCACGCGGGTGCTATGGGTCAAGCCCGGCCAGCCGCACCCGTTCGTGATTATCGACGCGGCGATGAACGATCTTGCGCGGCCCGCGCTCTACGACGCCTGGCACGAATTCGTGGCGGTGCGCCCGCACGACGCCGAACGCTTCGTCGCGCATGTCGTGGGGCCGGTATGCGAATCGGGGGACCGCTTCGCCCAGGCGCGGACCATCGATCGCGTCGAGGAAGGGGACCTCGCCGTGCTGGCGACCGCCGGCGCGTACGGCGCGGCGATGGCCTCGACCTACAATGCCCGCGCGCTCGTGCCCGAGGTCTGGGTGGATGGCGACCTGTTCGACATCGTGTCGGACCGCACGCCTGCGGCGATGGTCCGCCCGCAGCGCCTGCCGCGCGGGATGGTGCTGTCCGCCTGCGTGCCGGCTTGATCGGCGATCAAATAGCGGCGCGCGTCTTGCGTCTGCGCCGATAGCGCAGCACGCTGCCAAGACCGGCCATGCCGGCGATCAGCGAAGCCCATGTGGCGGGTTCGGGAATGGCCGAGGTCGCCGTCACCGCGACAGTGGCTGCCGTCCAGTCGCCCTTGCCGTCGGCATAGAAGAAGAAGGGTGCGGTCGGCGTGGCCGAAAAGGGATTGTCGATCATCGTGCAGAAGGACTGCGCGACGATCTCGCACCCGCCATAGTCCACCGGATATTCGCCGATCGACAGGCTGGCACCATCCCAAGAATACCAGACCTCATAGGGAATATTGAAGGCGTGCACCGTCAATCCCTGCTGGGTGCGACCGAAGGCGGCCGAGGTTCGGTCGAATTCGATGGTCAGGCGAAGATCCGCATCATCGAAGGCCGGAGCATCCGAGTTCGGCACATACCAGAAGAAGTCGTTGGCCGTGATGTGCAGCGTGATGGGTTGTGCGACGGCCGGCAGCGGCGTCGATGCCGCGAGCGCGAGTGCGAACATGTTCCTGCGCATGTCGATTCCTCTCCCCTGTTTTTCTTCAGATGCGGCGCGGCTGCATCCTTTCATAGGGCGATCCGCGCGGGAAGAAAGAGTCGCGATTGCCGTGCCGCGTCCCTTTTTCAGGCAGCGACATGCCCGATTCGCGGAAGCCTTTCGGTGCGCGGAAAGGGGCGGCGCCGCTGCCGCCCCGATGCGATCAGGCGCCTGCCTGGTGGTGCGGTTCGATTGCCGCGGTCATCTGGGTGCCGAGCAGCGGGCGGAGCACCCGCGGGTCGAGCACCTTGACCAGTTCGCGCGCGAAATCGAGGTTCGCGGCCAGCCCTTCGGCCGCATCGCTGTTGACCGTCGAGATGCGTACCAGCACGCCGTCGACGATCCAGCCGGCCATCTGGCTCTTCAGCCGCGCCATCAGCTGCTCGTTGCCCGACTGGGGCAGATATTCGCCCACCCGCGCCCAGTAGAGGATCTGCTCGGTGCGGTTATAGTTGGTCGCGGTGAGCGCGCGGCCCGGGATCGCCACCTTGACGGCGATCGGGATCATCTCCGCATGGCTCTCCAGCACGGTGAAGCCGAAGAACGGATAGCAGACCTCGGGCCGGTGGAGCTGGAGCAAATCGGTCTGGGCATTGCCATAGGCGATCAGCAGCATCACCGTGGTGCCGTCCGGCCGCGAAAAGGCGCGGCTGACCACCTGGTTGTACAGCTTGTCTTCCAGGCTGCCCTCGCGCGGCGGGGCGATCAGGGCGCCGGTATCCTCGGCCTTCCACTGGCCGAACGCCTTCGGCATCAGCGTGTCGAGCTTGGTCGCACCGAGCAGGTCCATGCGCCGGCGCGGCTTGAGGCCGAGCGAGGCGCCGGCCGCGGCGAAGCAGCCGCCGCCGATCAGCAGATCACGCCGGTTGAACATGGGACCTCCGACGCAGGAACAGCTGGGTCTGCTCGACCGCCCAGTCGATCGCGAAGATGCCGAGCAGCGCCACCACGAACATCACCATGCCGGTAGAGACGTGGAGGAAGCTCTGCGCCGCCTCGTCGCCCATATGGTAGGTGATCAGCACCAGAATTACGATGCGCAGGATGTTGGTGAGCACCGCCACCGGGATCACCAGCGCGGCGATGAACAGCGCATAGCGCCAGGACGGCTTGTTCTTGATGTAGATGTACAGCAGCGTCACCACGACCAGGCTGGAGAGCGAGCGCAGGCCCGAACAGGCATCCTCGACCAGCAGCTGGTAGGGGCCGACGAACAGCGTCACGCCCTGGCGCAGGATCGGATAATCGAGCCACGACAGGAAGCTGGTCGCGGCATAGGAGACGAACTCCTTGAGCGGCGCGGTGACGCGGTCGACCGCCCAGCCCGGCGGCGGCACCAGGAAGAACAGCCACAGCACCGGGAACCAGGCGGCACGCAGCGCGCGGCCGCCGAAATAGAGATAGCCCGAACTGATCACCGCGCCGACCAGCCCGAAGGTCTCGATGCTGATGAAGTCGAAGATCCGGCCGAGCGCGTAGATCGCCAGCGACGCGAGCAGCGCCAGTCCGCCGATCGCCAGATTGCCCGGCGCGCGCAGTGCCTCGATCGAGCTGCGCTGGCGCACAAGCATCCAGGCGCCGGTGGCGAGCACGATCGGGCCGTGCACGCCGCCTTCGGCGCTCCACACCTGGCGGCCCAGGGTGATGAAGGTCGGGATAGCCAGCGCCAGCAGGCCGGCGATGGCAAACCAATAGCCGCCGCCCGTCCTGCCTTGCTGCCGCTCGAGAGCGGTCGCGGTCATATGGTCCAAATCAGTATCCGTTCAGCACGCAACCGACGACGTTGGTACGGTCTGCGCGCAGGGTACGGGTCAGCGTGTTTACGTCGCGTATATAGCTGTTGTCCTTGCGGGCGACGATCATCGCATAGCCGGCGACGTTGGCAACGCGCTGCGCATCGGCGCAGGTGTTGGCCGCGGTCGTGTCGAAGATGGTGATGTCGAACTCGCGGAGCAGCTGCGTCGTCACGTCGCGGAACTGTTCGGAGGAGAGCAGTTCCTGCGGGCTGTGCTCGACATGGCCGGCCGGGATGACCGAAAGCTGGTCCAGGCCCGTCGGGTGAATGATCGAGGCCAGCTCGACCTCGCCCGAGGCGAGATAGTCGGCCAGACCCGGCTTGGCCGGATCGATCCCGAAGGCAGCGCCCACGGCAGGTGCGCGGAGATTGGCGTCGACCAGCGCGGTCTTGATGCCGATCTGGGCGAGCGCCGTCGCCAGGTTGATCGCGACGAAGCTGCAGCCGGCGCCTTCGGAGGCGGCGCAGAGTGCCAGCGCGCGGCGCCCCTCGCGCAGGTGCTGCGCGATGATGCGGGTGCGCAGCGCGCGGATCGCTTCGGCCTCGATCCCCGTGGGGTCGGACAGGACGAGTTGATATTCGAGCGCAGCGGTGGTGTCCGGCGTCGTCGGAACGGCGCTCGGGCGATCGCCTTCGGGCAGCGGTTCGGGCGTGGTCATCGCGTCCATCAGTTTACTGCAGCTCCGTGCGATTCGGCGGTTTCGCCGAGAGTTTCATGGGCGCGGCGCAGGCGGGCAGCGAGCGCGGCGCGGCTCTGCACCACCCCCAGCACCGGTGCGTCGACCGCGGTCTCGAGATCCTCGGGGCTGCGCACGCGGCGGCCGAGCAGTTCGACGAGCAGCGCGATCAGCAGGCCGAGGCCCAGACCGAAGGCGGCAGCACCGCCGATGATCATCGGTACCTTGGGGTAATAGGGGCTGTCCGGTGCGCTCGCTTCGCTCAGCGTCGACATGCCGGTGTCGTTGCTGCTCGCTTCGAGGCGAAGGTCGGCGACACGCTGCGCGGCCTTCATATACTGGTCCTGCTTCAGCGTGACGTCGCGCTGCAGCTGGTTCAGCTGGTCCACGTCCTGGCGGTTGCCGAGCACGCGGGCGCGCTGGGCGTTGGCCGCGCTCTGGAGCTGGCTCGCCGCCGAGCCCGCGCCGCCGCCGGCCTGGGCGCGTTCCTGCGCCGCCGCCTTGGCATAGACCGCACGCTGGCGCTGCAGCGCCTGGAAGGCCGGGTGGTTCGGGCCGAGATTGGTCGCGGCCTGCTGGATCTGCTGGTCGATCTGGGCGAGCTGAAGCTGCGCCGGGCCCATGCCGCCGCCCACGACGGGCGCCACCGGTACCGCCGACTGGCCGCTCAGCTGGGTGAGCTTCTGGGTGTCGATGTCGGTGCCGGTATCGGTGAGGACGATGCCCGACTTCTTGACGAAGGCGGTACGCGCCTCGACCGCGGCGAGCAGCGCCTGGCGGGCCGATTCGGCCTGCTGGGCATACCAGTCGGCGGACTTGGCCGCGGCGGACCGCTTGTTCGACAGCGACTGAGCGAGGAAGGCGGTGCGGATCATGTTGGCGATCCGCTCGGCGCGATCCGGCGAGGTGTCGGAATAGGTGATCTCGAGGATGTTGCTCCCCTCGATCACGCTCGCATTGGTGTTCTGGATGATCTGCTTGGCGAGCCAGCGACGGATGTCGCCGCTCGACGCGGCGGTCGAGGCGTTGAACGCGGCGATGTTCGCCGGATCATTGGCCCAGCCGAGCTCGTCGACGACGCGACCGGCGGTGCCGTAATCCTCGATCAGCTCGGTCTGCGTCTGCACATAGGCGCGCATGAACTGCGAGTTCATCACCTGCCCAGTGACCGGATCCGGCTTGAACGTGTCCATCACCAGCCTGGTGGTGGCCTTGTACCGCTCGGGCAGGAACTGCACCACGAGGGTGGCGGTGGTGACGCAGACGAGGAACGCCGGGAGGATGATCCACCGACGCGCCCAGAGAATGCGGAAGAACTGGATGATATTCACTGATGCGCCTCGTCCGCTGCCAACATTGCGTGGATCAGAACAACCGCTCGCCGATGACGATCGTGTCGCCCGGCTTGATCGGATCGTCCAGCTTCAACTTGATCTCCTGGCCATCGCGCGTGACCTTGATCCGCTTGATCGAGCCGGCCGGTCCAAGACCGCCGCCCTGCGCGACCGCGCGGCGCAGAGTCATGTCCGCCCGAATCGGATATACGCCAGGCGCGTTCACTTGACCATAAATGTAGAAACGCTCCACTTCGGGCACGAAAACCTTGTCGCCTGCGGCGACGGTGGGGTCGTCGTTCGGTCCGCCCTGGGCGAGCTTCTTGTAGTCGAGCTTCAGGTTGGTGCCGTCGGCGCGGGTCAGCATCACGAAATCGGCGGCGTCGGGCTTGAGGCCGCCGGCGCGCGCGATGATTTCCGAGACGTGGTAGCCGCGATCGACCGGCTGCAACCCGGCGCTGCCCACCTGGCCCAGCACCGTCACAAAGTTGCTGACGAAGGTGACGATGTCGACGCTGACGATCGGCTTGGCATAATAGCCGCCGGCCTTCAGCAGATCCTGCACCTTCTTGACCAGGGTGATCGCGGTTTCGCCCTTGGCCTGCACCGCGCCCAGATAGGGCAGGGTGATCGTGCCGTCGGACTGGACGCGAGCGCGGGTCTTGAAGTCGCTCTGGCCGAGCACGTCGACTTCGAGCACGTCGTCGACGCCGATGACGTAGCCGACGGGCGCCGATCCCGAGGCGATCGGCGCGGCCGGGGTGGCGGCCTGCTCCGGCGCGGCCGGCGCCTGCTGCTGCGGTTGTGCAGCGGCAGGACGCGGACGCGCCGGTGTGGCGGGACGGGGCGTGGCAATCTGCGCCGCAGCAGGCACCGCGAGTGCGGCCATGCCGGCAAGCGCCGAGACAAACATAAACCTACCCTTATCGTACATGTATACGGCCCTTGTCAGAGCGCCAGCGAGGCCGTGAGATTGACCCGCTTGGCGTGGTATTTGAAAAGCCGGAGATTCGACGTCCGTTCGTCATAGCCCGCGCCCAGCACGAAGCGCAGGCGTCGAGTCGCGTCGTAGGACGCATTGGCACCCAGAGACAACATGTTGTCGTTGCCCGAAATTGGGGCACCCGCGAAGCGATTCGACGAGTTGTAGTCGCGCCACGTCCTGTTCGCGAGGAGTGAAATCTTGGTGCGCGGCGTGAGGTCGTGCGTGATCGTCGCCGACAAATTGGTCATGATCTCGTAGCTGACGAAGTACAGCACCGAAGGCTGCGCGACGCGCGACCCGGCGAGCTGCACCGTGAACAGATCGGCATTGTAGATCGCCGACAGATCGAAGCCGATCCCCGAGAAGCTGTCCGTCCCCGGCAGCTTCGGATCGACCTTGGTGTAGTTCACCGATCCGGTGAAGTTCAGCCGGGTCGAGACGTTGCGTTCGAGCTGGACGCCCGCCGCATAGGTCTGGATGCCGTCGCGGCCGGCACCGGCCACGGTCGGCCGGTGGACGTAGATGCTGTCCGAATAGCGGCCGAACAGCGAGATCGTACCCAGCGAGGGCGATTGCAGCCCGAGCTGACCGGTGAAGGTATTGGTATCCGCATCGGCGTATTTGCGGCTCGACTGGCTGTTGCGCACCTCGGTCCGCGAATAGCCCAGCGTCGGGCGCAGCCCGTACGGCCCGCCGCAACCGATATCGGCGCTGTAGCGGCGCGATTCCTCGGTATTGTTGTAGCTGTCGGGCCCGTCGAGCACGTAGATGCTCGAAAGATCGCTGAGTCGGCGCTGATAGCCGACCTCGCCATGCGCCAGGCACGAAGAGATGCGCTGGTCGGCGCCGCCGGTGAGCGAGATGTTCTCGCGGTTCAGCCGGGTGTATTTCTTGTAGAAACGATAACCGATCGAGCCGGCGAGATAGGTGGTGCCGGTCGCCCGCGGCAGCACGATGTTGACGTCCAGCGAGGGCGCCGCGAGCACGTCGTCCGTGCCGCCGCTGCTGCCGCTGATCCGCGGATCGCTTACCACCACATTGTCGTTATATTCGATCATCGTGCTGGCCCGCACGTCGATCTGCCGGCCGGTATTGGCCGGGCGCGGCGTGAACGCGGTGCGCTGTGCCAATGCGGGATGCGACCATGCTGCGGTCGCGAACAAGGCGGCAAGGCCGCAAGATAGCGTGAAGCCGCCAGTAAGGCGCGCTTTTTCAGCCTTTTTAATGTCGTGTTCTCGCACGATTGTCCCCCCGGGTGCTCGCTTCATTATCAATGGCCTCCAGTACAAGCAACCGGATCAACGCCTTGGCAAAGGCGCCGGAACCTGCCCTGGCCCTGTCCCCCGACCGTAATTCCTTGCGAAAAAACGTCGAGCCAAGCGCAAACTCCCATTTCGAGGCGGTGGTTGCTTAACGGCCTATTATCACATTCGTGAGCATCTAGCGAGTTGCTGCGCGCACTGCTAGTGCAGGTGCGAACGCCGCGGGGAAGTCCTTCGATTCCTGCGGTGAATGGAAAGGAAATGCATGCAGACGCCGTATGATTGGGTCACCATTGCGATATTCGCCGGCCTGATCGTTATCTTCCTGCAACGTTCCCAGGCCGATTCGGTTGTCCGCGACACCATGATCAGCTATTTACCGCCGGCGATAGGCTGTGCTGTCGCGAACTATCTGGGGAACGAGAACTATCATGTGTTCGCGATTCTCACGATTGTTCTGGTGCTTGCGTATATCGCGTTCGTGATCAAGCCGTACGAGTTCATCAAGCGTCGCTGAAAAAACGTGCACTGATTCGCGAAGAGGATGCCCTGAGGCGCGAGCCCAGGTCCGCCCCGGCTTGCCGGCGGCATATTTTTAAAGAGGTGGTCGAGTGGCTTTAGGTTCCGCGCTGAAGTTCTTGTGGCCCTTCGGGCGCCGCGAATTGCCTGAGGACGATGGCTATCTCCCGGTCGCCGCGACGGTGGTGCCGCATCGGGACGCGCACGGCGCGAGCCGGCTTCGTCCCGATTTCCCGACCTTCCGCGCCTCGGCGCTGGATCGTCCGCTGGATCGCCGCCGCGAGGAGCGGCGCGAGATCACCCGCGCCCGCTTCGCCCTGGCGACGTATTTCACGCCGACCCAGCCGGTTGCCGATCGCTCCAGCTTCGCCGGCCGCCTGGGCGTGCTCGCCCGGCTCATCTCGGCTATCGAGAGCCAGCGCAGCCACGTCGTGCTCTATGGCGAGCGCGGCATCGGCAAGACCTCGCTGCTGCACGTGCTCGCCGATGTCGCGCGCGAATCCAGCTACATCGTCAGCTATGCGACCTGCGGATCGAACGCGAACTTCTCCGATCTCTTCCGCGCGGTGCTGCAGGACGTGCCGCTGCTGTTCCACCGCGAAGTCGCGCCCAACGCCGGCGAGGCGGAGAGCGGCGGGAGCCTCTCGGACCGGCTGCCGGCCGGGCAGTTCGGCGCCGGCGAGCTCGCCGATCTGTGCGCCGACATCACCGGTACGCGCGTGCTGATCATCCTCGACGAATATGATCGCGTGGAGGACACCGCCTTCCGCCAGCAGGTCGCCGAGCTGATCAAGAACCTCTCGGATCGTGCCGCGCGCGTCCAGCTGGTGATTGCAGGTGTCGCGTCCAACCTCCAGGAATTGATCGGCTATGTGCCGTCGATCCGCCGCAACGTGATCGGCCTGCCGATGCCGCGGCTGGAGGAGAGCGAGGTGCAGGAGATGATCGGGCTGGGCGAAACCGCGTCCGGCGTGCGATTTGATCCGAACCTGACCAGAATCATCCATCTGCTCGCGCTGGGCTCGCCCTATTTCGCGCGCCTGCTGTGCCACCACGCGGCGGCCGAGGCGCTCGATCAGGGGCGCCTGACCGTCGACCAGGGCCATCTGCGCCGCGCGCTCGATGCCGCGATCGTCGAGATGGAAGGGCGGATGGCGCCGCGTACCGTGCTGGAAATGCGCAAGTTCGTCGGCGGTCGCTATGATCCGCTGCTCGCCGCGCTGGGCGAAGCATCGCGCTCGATCGACGGCTGGTTCGGCGGTCGCGCCGTGGTGGAACTGCTGCCGGGCGCCCCGGTCACCGCGCAGCAGGTGGAGCAGGAACTGGCCGGGCTCACCGTCCAGCTGGGCCTCGAGACCGAGGTGCAGGACGGCGAGCGTCGCTTCCGCTTCAGCGACGACACGCTGCCGATCTATCTGTGGCTGATGGTCGGCCGCCAGCGGCTCGACAGCGGCACGCTCGAGGACGTGCTCGCGACGGTATAAGGTGTGGGCGAGGGGGCGTCGCGCTCCCTCGCCGCCGCCTGTTTCAGATCGGCAGGCCGATCGCCTGCAACAGCCCTGCGCCACCGCGCCAGAAGCGGAGCGCGATCAACGTTCCCAGTGCCTTGGCCCGTGCGCCTTCGGTCTCCGGCGTGCGCAGGATCCGGGCATAGTCGGAGGGGATGAACGCCGGCTGCATCGCCGAGCGCGCCACCCAGCGCAGCCGGCCGCGCGGCTGCTCCAGGCTGAGCAGGAACAACTCGCGCTGGATGCGGCGGGTCTTCTTGAGCATCGCGTTCCAGTCGGGGCGCGGCGGATGGCCGACCGAGGCATCGCCGCAATAGTCGATCTTCATGCCCATCCGGATCGCGCGGTTGCACCACTCGATGTCTTCGGAAACGCCCGTGCGGAAGCCGCCGATCCGCTCGAAATCGGCGCGCATCACGAACAGGTTCGCCGTCACGGTGAACTGCGATTTGCGGACATAGCTTTCATTGTCGAACGCCAGCGCCAGCTCCACCGCGGCGCTGCCGGTGAGCTTGCCCTCGGGCGGCAGCACGAACATATGGCCGCCGAGGAAGGTGCCGGGCTGCACCATCGCCGCGCCGGCCGCCAGCCAGCCCGGCTGGGCGACGCAATCGCTGTCGATGAAGGCGAGGATTTCGCCGCGCGCCTGCGCCGCGGCGCCGTTGCGCGCCGGGCCTGCACCCTTTTCGGTGACCGTCACCACCCGCGCCCGGCCCGCGACCACCGCCTCGACAGCCTCGATGCCGCAGGGCGAGGCATTGTCGCCGACGATAATCTCATAGGCATCGCGGTCGATCGTCTGCCGGTCGATCGAATCGAGGCAGAGCGCCAGCCCGTGGAGATCGTTGTAATGGGGCAGGACGACGCTGATCCGGGGCGTGCTCATTTCTTCTTCGCTCCCCAGCCTGCGAACAGTTCGCGCAGCCGGTTGGCCAGCGCGGTCTGGTCGGTGGTCGCCAGCTTGGGCTCGGCCGCCTTGGCGGCGGCGATTGCCTCGCCGAGCTTGGTCTCGTCGCGGACGGTCTGGAGCAGGCCCCGATCGGCGAAGGTTTGCGAGATCTCCTCCTGGTGATCGTCATAATGCTCGCCCAGGTCGAAGCGGCGCGGAAAGGCGACGACGCGGCAACCGGCGCGCAGCGCGGTGACCAACGAGCCGCTGCCGCCATGGCAGATCACCATATCCGCGTCGCGCAGCAGCAGTTGCAGGTCGTCGAAGGGGATGCTGCGGCGGATCTCCACATCGGGAATGCCGGGGTCGGCGAGATCCTGGTCGCCATATTGCAGCACCAGCTTGCCCGGCAGCCCGCCGGCGCGCTTGAGGTCTAGCACCGCCTGCACCAGCCGCGGGAAGGGCAGGGTGGCGCCCACCGTGGCGAAGGTGAGTGCCTGCTTGGGCGGGCGCGGCGTGTCCAGCATCCGGAACGGATCGAACAGCTCGGCATCGGGCCAGATCTGCTTGAGCGCGGGCGACTGGACGAAGCTGATCGTCGCAACCGGCTTGGCCATCTTGCCGAAGGCGGAAGGGTGGTGGAAGCGTGCAAAGCTCTCAATGTGGACGAACTTGGCGCCCGACAGCTTGGCGATCAGCGCAGTGAAGAACACCGCGCCGGCGCCGGTGGAGATCACCACGTCGGGCTTCTGCCGGCGGACGATGGCCAGGCTCTGGCGGAAATTGCGCCATGCGCCGGCGGCCATGTGTAGCGGATGGCCCAGCCGCGCCTGGCCGAGCGCATAATGCTCGACCAATTCGACCGGATGTTTTTCGCCCAGGCTGCGGCCCAGCGCGGTATCTTCGGTCACGAAGAAGTAATCATGCTCCTTCCACACCGATTCCAAATCGAGGATCTGGCGAAGATGTCCGCCTCCCGAGGCGGCGAGGCACATCTTGAGCGGCCTGCCCGCATTTCGTTCCGTCGCGGTCGCGTCTGCCATGTCGTCCCCTTCGTACCATCTGTCTCCCGGCGGGAGCCATGCTGCACTGCCAACACTATTGCGGATGCCCGCCCGCCCGAATAGGTTCAAGTAGAAGTTTGTGCCGTGCGCAATTCCGCGCCGGCGGGGAGGTTTTCATGAAGAAATGGTTCCTGGTGACGGCGGCGGCTGCGGCCGCGCTGGCCGTATCCGGATGCGGCAGCAAGGACGGCAAGCTCGACAAGGGGCAGGTCGTCGCCAGCGTCGACGGTGACGAGATCACCATCTTCGAGCTTAACGCCGAAGTGCAGGCGTCGCAGGTACCGCCGGGGACCGATCGCAAGGTGGCGGAGCAGCTTGCGCTGCAGCGCATCATCGAACGCAAGATCCTGTCGAAGGTCGCGCGCGAGCAGAAGCTGGACAAGACCCCGGCCTTCCTGATCCAGGAGCGTCGCGCCGACGAGCTGATCCTGACGACGATGCTGCGCGACAAGATCGCCGGCGGCATCGCCCAGCCGACCGAGGCCGAGATCACCCAGTACCAGGCGGCGCATCCCGAACGGTTCGCGCAGCGCAAGATCTACAGCATCGATCAGATCGTCTTCCCGGCCCCCAACTCGGCGGACAAGTACAAGCAGTTCGCGCCGCTCAAGACGCTCGACCAGCTCGCCGCCAAGCTGACCGCCGACGGCACCCAGTTCCGTCGCGCGCCGACCCAGCTCGACACCGCCGCGCTGCCGCCGGAGATCGCCGGCAAGATCGCGGCGCTGCCCGCGGCGGAGATGTTCATCCTGCCGACCCAGCAGGGGCTGACCGCCAACGTGATCACCGCGACGACGGTACAGCCGCTGCCCGCCGATCAGGCGCACGAGCTGGCGCTGAACGCGCTGCGCAACGAGCGCTTCAGCAAGGCGGCGGATGCCCAGCTCAACGATCGGCTGAAAAAGGCCCGTGCGACGGTGAAGTATCAGCCGGGCTACCAGGCGCCGGCGCAGGCACCGGGCAGCGCGCCTCCGCCCGCAGCCAGCCCCGCGGCGCAGTAAGAAACGAGAAAAGGGGTGGGGCCTCGCGGCGCCACCCCTTTTCACATGACGTTCACAGGGCCGCCGCTCAGCTGCGGCCTTCGTTCCCGGTGCGATAGCCGTACCACCAGCGCTGCCGCTCGCGCACGATCGGCGTCCAGGCACGGCTAACGGTCGAGAAGCGTTCGCGCTTACCGGGTATTACCCCCGCCAGCAACTTGCCGAGCACGGCATATTTGAGCGCGGCCAGCCAGATTCCCCAGCCTGCGACGATCGCGCCAGTGCCGCTGTAATGCTTGCGGGCATAATGCATTCGCCCGATCGTCATGAACATGATCCGCCCGGCGGACAGCGAATGGCCGCTGCCGGCGTCGTGCATCACCTTCACCTCGGGATCGACCAGCACGGTATAGCCCTTGTCGCGGATGCGTTTGAACAGGTCGACTTCCTCCGAATATAGGAAGAAGCTCTCGTCGAAGCCGCCGATCTCCCGCCAAACGTCGGCGCGCACCATCATGAAGCCGCCGTTGAGCACGTCGACCGGGCCGTGGGCCGTCGCGTCCGCGGGCAGGCCGCCGCGGCGCAGGCGGCCGGCAGAGACTACGGAGAGCACGAAATCGCCCGGCGTCGGCAACGCCAGGAAATTCGCGGCGTCCAGATTGCCGGCGGGGTCATAGGAGCGGCCGCCCCAGGCTGCGGCCTCGGGGGTCGCCCTGGCGAAGGCGACCAGCCGGTCGATCGCGCCGGGCTGTGGCACCGCGTCCGGGTTGACCAGCAGCAGCAGCGGCGCGCGGGCGTGTGCAGCGCAGCGGTTGTTGCCGGCGCCGAAGCCGATATTGCCTTCGGAGGGGACAATCCGCACCTGGGGCAGCTCGGCGCGCACCAGCGCCTCGGTATCGCCGCCGCCATTGTCGATCATCAGGATCTCGTGCGGCGTCGTCGACGCCGCGGCGTCGATACCGGCCACGCACTGCCGGATGAACCCGGTCGAGTGGTAGGCGACCACCAAGACGGAGACGTGCGGCGTTGCTTCGGTGCTCATGCGGGTAGCTGTATCGACAAAGCGTTGCAGCGTCGAGACGCCTTGGCCGCCAACACCTCGTCCTCGCTCGGAGGCGGTTCGGCCAGAACAACGGCGAAACGATAGTCGTTAAGTATTTTTACACCACGCAATTACACCACTTATTTCATGACCTTCGGGCATTTCTTCAAGGGAGGGAATCAGGCGTCGATTTGGGGTCGACGAGTAACGTAAGGGTAGCACAACATGCCGGTTGTCAATAATCAGGCCGCGCTCGATGCGGCGATCAAGAACGCCAAGAGCGGCGACGTCATCCTGCTCGCACCGGGAACCTACACCTCGGTCACGATGACCAACGTCAATCCGGCGGCGAACATCACCATCCAGTCGCTGGACACGAACAACAAGGCAGTAGTTGGCTCGGTTTGGCTCACCAACTCGAAAAACATTACCCTGAAGGACTTCGATGTGGTCCGCCCGACGCGGCCAACCGACGAGTTCGCGACCGCGAACCGCGTGTTGTCGTCGAGCAACATCACCATCGACGGGGTGCATTTCAGCGGCGGCACGGGTGATCCCAGCAATGCCCTGGGCTATGGCCTCGCCATTCGCGGCGGCACCAACAACAAGCTGATCAATTCCACGATCGACCATTTCGTCATCGGTCTCGACGTGCGCGGCGTCGACACGATGCTCGTGCGCGGCAACGACTTTCTCGACAACCGGCGCGATCACAGCAACTATTCGGAGATGACCAACGTGGTCATCGACGACAATCGCTATGAGGGCCTGTACCCGGTCGGCGGCGAGCATCCCGACGCCATCCAGTTCATGACCACGGGCCGCGCCTATGGCAGCAGCAACGTCACGATCACGAACAATGTCGTCCTGCAGGGGAATGGCCTGGGCACCCAGGGCTTCTATCTCCAGGACGAAGTCGGCACGATGCCGTTCAAGAACGTCACCATCAATAACAACCTGATCTATCTGAGCGGGATGTATCATGGTATCAACGTGACGCACGGCGATAACATCAAAATCACGAACAACACCGTCACCTCGGTCACCGACGAGAAGTCGGAATGGATCCGTGTGCAGGATGTCACCGGCAACATCGCCAACAATGTTACCGACCAGATTGTCATGGAAGGCACCAACAGCGTCACGACCAGCCAGAACATCGAGCTGATCAAGAACCCGGCGGTCGTGCGGCAGATCGCAGATATAAACAAGGGCGCCAAGGCGACGATTGCCGGCCTGATGTACAACAATCCGGGGTACAGCGTCGGCTATCACACGGGCAAGAATCTGGCGGGGACCGCCAGCCAGTTCACCAGCGAAGTCGCAGGGCAACTCGCCGCGCCGAAGCCTGCGGCGGTGCCGCGGCTGCTGCTGGATCTCAACTTCGGTGCCAATGGGCTGGTCGACAGTTCGGAGTGGAGCACCGACGAGACGGTGGCGCCGCTCACGGCCGGCAAGATCAACAACGGCATGCTGAGCGTCAAGACCGGCGCGGGCCTGGAATTGTCGCGTGGCACCTCGCGGCAGCTCTACGACCTTTCGGCCTTCACTCTGAACTTCGACATGAAGCGGGACGGCTCGACCGCGCCGGCTGGCCAGATCATGGGCATCTACAAAAGCTGGAACATCGCCCTGCGTGCCGATGGCGAGCTGGTGTTCACGATGACCAACGACGCGGGCGTCACCTCCACCATGACGACCAGCGGCGCCAAGATCACCGACACCGCGGTGCACAAGATCGCGCTGAGCTACCAGAGCGGCGGCACCTCGACGCTGTATGTAGACGGCAAGGCGGTCGGGACCGCCAAGATGTCCGGCAGCACGCGGCAGCAGGACTATTACGGCCTCTATTTCGGTGCCCCGTTCAGCGCGGCGTTCAGCGGCGCCGTCGGGGATGTAGAGGTGCGCGAGACGGCGTTCAGCCAGGCGCAGATCCTGGCGCTCAACGCAGGCAGCACGGTGACCAAGCCGGCAACCGCGGCGGATACGCTGAAGGTGATGGTGGCGAAGGGCGTGGCGGACACCGCGGCAACCCTGGCGGGCAGCACCGCCTGGGGCGGCGCCATGGCCTCGCCCGCGACGCTCAGCCTCGCCGGCGTTTTCGGCACGACCGGCACCTCGGCGTCGCCGCTGGCAACGGCGCTTGCTACCGCAAGTGCGAACGGATCGTTGTACCAGAGCACCTCGCCGTTCTCGATGCTGACCACGCCGCGCCTGGCCTCGCTCGACTTGTACCACAGCTAAACCGAGCCGTCCCTCATGGCTTGCCCCGTGCGGTCGCTTGTCTTAAGCGCGGGGTAGGTTCTTGGGGGACGCTCCGCTTTGAAGTTAGAAAACTTTCATCTGCGCGGCGTGCGCGGCCAAATGGTGGTGGGCTTCGGGGTCAAGGGCCTCGGCGCCGCCACCAGTTTTCTATTCACCTGGTTGCTGGCTCGTATCGCAGGTGCAGCAGGCGTCGGCACCTTCGGTACTTCGCTTACCACGGTGCAGCTGTGCGTGACCCTGTCGCTGCTGGGTCTGGATGCGATCCTGGTGCGATCGGTATCGGTCCATCTCGCGCACGACGATACCGGGCGCGCGCGTGCTGCGGCGCGGCATGCGCTGCAGATGGGCACGTCCGCCGGGATTGCGCTGACGACGATCATCGTCCTGTTCCACTGGCAGATCGCCGTCGATCTGATCGGCAGCCCGGCCATCGCGAAGAGCCTGATGGTGCTGTCGCTGATCATCCCGATCATGGTCTATTGCCGGCTGCTGTCCACCGTGCTGCGCGGGGTGAAGTGGATCGGGCTGTCGCAGTTCATCGACGGGCCGCTGACGACCTCGTTCGGCAGCCTGGTGCTTGCCGTGGTGCTGGTGATGCGGGTGCCGGTGAGCGCGGTGTTCCCCTCGCAGCTCTATCTGGTCGGCTGGCTGCTCACCGCGGCGCTGGCGACGTTCCTCTATGCCCGCGCGGTGCGATCGTGGCAGCCGCACACCACGCTCGACGAATCGCTGCTCAAGCCGGGCTTCCTGATCCTCGTCGCCAATCTCAACAACGTGTTCACCGATTGGTTCGCCACGATCATGCTCGCGGCCACCCACGGCCCTGCCGAGGCCGGGCTGTTCCGGGTGGGCTACCAGATCGCAGCCACGCTGAAGCTTTTTTCCGCGACCTCCGAGACGATCCTTCAGCCCGTGTTCGCCGTCGCCTATCGGCAGGGTGACCTGCGGCGGATCGGCCGCATCCTGCGGCTGACCATCCTGGGCCTGGTGCTGCTGGCGTCCCCGCTCGCGCTCGCGGTGCTGATTGCGCCGCAGTTGATCATGCGGATTTTCGGGGCGCAGTTCACCGCCGGCGCCACCGCGATGCAGATCATGGTGCTGGGACAGGTGTTCAGCCTGGTCTTCGCCGCCAGCGGCAGCGTGCTGATGATGGCCAGTCGCGAGCGTCTTACCGTCATTCTGACGACCATTTCGGCGGTAATCGGTACCGTTCTCTCGTTGATTTTCATTCCGCCTTATGGTGCGCTGGGGGCAGCGATCGCCATCCTGGGCCCGTTGCTGTTCTTGCGGCTGGCGTCCATGATAGCGGTCCGGCGCCTCGGCGTTCCGATTTTCTGAGGAGGCTTGGTTGGCAGGGGCGGCGCGACGTTCGAAGATGACACTCGGCCTGGGGGCGCTGCGCCTCGATGCGCCGTTCCGGGCGCTGCGGCGCCCCGGCCGCGACGTGCTGCCGGTCTATCATCCCCAGCGTCCCGGCTGGTCGGTGGCGCTGCGCAATCTGGCGCTGCTGAGCGGAATCGTCCTGCTCGCGGTCATCTACGGTCTGCTGGTCGCGATCCTGCCGCCCTCGCTGCTGGTCGCGGCCGCCGCGCCGCTCGCGCTGCTGGCGCTGCTGGTGGTCTGGGCGCTGCCCGAGGCGAAGGCGGCGCCGACCGGGTCGCTCACCCATCTCTACACGGCGTTCCTGATCGTCTTCATCGCCTGGCCCAACTATCTCGCGGTCGCGGTGGGCGGGTTGCCCTGGATTTCGATGCGCCGTCTCGTCGGCCTGATGCTGACCGTCATCCTGATGATCTGCCTGTCGATCTCGCGGGCGTTCCGCCAGCAGATGGCGGACGTCTTCCGCGCCTCGCCCTGGCTGGCGCGGCTGCTGATCGGCTTCTTCATCATCCAGTTCCTGGCCACGATCTTCTCGGTCTCGCCGACGGACACGATCGGGCGCTGGGTCCACGCCACCTTCACCTCCACGGCGGTGTGCTTCGCCACCATCTGGCTGTTCGGGCCGGGCGGCAAGAGCGTGCCGTGGCTGGTCAATCGGCTCGCCCTGGTGGTGTTCCTGCTGATGGTCATCGGCGTGTTCGAGGCGCGCACCCAGCATGTGCTGTGGCTGGAACATATTCCCAGCTTCCTGCGGATCGAGGATGCGGTGCTGCAGGACCTGATCCAGCCGCACATCCGCGGCGGATACCGTGTCGTCACCACCTACACGACGCCGCTGGCCTATGGTGAGTTGCTCGCGCTGACGACGCCCTTCATCCTGTTCCGGATGGTCAATGCGAAGACCTGGCCGATGCGGCTGATGTGGGTCGGATTCGACGCCTTCATCCTCTACTCGGCGGTGCTGTCGACGGCGCGGCTGTCGCTCGTCGGGTTCATCGCGGCGCATGCATTGTTCGGGCTGTGCTGGGGCATCCACCGCTGGCGCAACGCGCGCGGCGACATGCTCGGCATTTCGGCAACGATGATCTACCCCGCGCTGATGGTGGCGCTGATGCTGGCGGTGATGTTCGTGCCGGCGATCCACATCCGCGTGCTGGGCGGCGGCGCCGCGCAGGCGAGCACCAACGCGCGCGGTGAGCAGTTCCACATGGCGATTCCGGTGATCGCGCGTCGGCCGCTGCTCGGCTACGGCCCCGGCCAGGGCGGTGGCGCGATCAACTGGCGCACCCCGGACGGTACGCTGACGATCGATCTGGGCCTTGTCGCGCTTTGCGCCGATGTCGGCGTGTTCGGCTTCCTCGCCTGGATGGGGACGTTGCTGCTGTCGATCGTCAGCCTGTTCCGCGCAGGCTTGCGGGATGTGACGTCGCCATTCCCGCCCGAATTCGCGATCGCGGTTTCGCTGGCGGTGCTGATTTCGACGCGACTGGTGCTGGCACAGGCGGACAATGATCCGCTGTTCGTGATCCTGTTCGGCCTGTCCCTGGCGACGCTCTACAGGGCGCGCCTGCGCGATCGGGGAGATCGTATCCCAGGTGGAACGAGTGCTGCCGGCAGTGCTATGCACTGACCGTCTCTGCCCAACATAGGGAGAAGCTTGTGAGCGATGTCACGCGTAGGACCGCGGTCGGTGGGCTGCTGGTCGGTTCTTTTGCGGCTGCGGCGTGCTCCAGTGCTTCGAGTTCGGCAAAGCAGGTCGCCCCGGGCGGACGCGGCAACGGGCTGCGGCCCGGGCGCGCTTGGAACGGCACGGCGGGCAGCGGCGGCACCGCCCCGGCGCAGAGCGATGTGCCGCTGGGCACGCTGGTGCCCGACGAGCGCTTCATCGGCGGCTTTTCGGCGGCTCCCGGCCAGTGGATCCACGGCGAGGGCATTCGCATCACGGCGCTGGGCCTTCCGCCCCAATCCGCCAACAGCAGCGAGATAAACTACTTCAAGGAAGCGGTGTTCTACCTGGAGGGGAACACGGTCACCGTCACCGACTGGAGCGTCAACCAGACGCCGGTGCGGATGTATGACGGGCGCATGGCGCCGCAGGGCTCGATCGGCTTCTCGGTGGAGATCGGCGCGGGCGAGGGGCCGGTCACGGCGGGCGATGCGATCCTCTATTGCTATCTGCGCGGCGAACACGGGTTGGAACGGCGGATCGAATTGCCGCTGGTGATCAATGTCGATCGCAGCCTGGATGCCAAGCGGCCGACCCGTTACATCGATCCGGTCGAGGGCGACGACGGCGCGGCCGGTACCCAAGACGCGCCGTGGAAGACGATCGCCCAAGGGCTGAGCAAGCGCGGCGTGGGGGATGGCGGGCTGCTGATCCTCACGCGTGCCGGCCGCTATGTGGAAGACCGCAACAGCGGCCCCGGCATCGGCACAATCGACAATGCACGCGTCATCGAAGTGAAGCCGGCCGACGGGCTGCGCCCGGACCAGGTGGTGATCACGCGCACCGATCGCTATCTGCCCGAACCGCGCTGGGGCATTCTGGCGCGGCGCGTGCATTTCCACGGCGTAACCATCGACATGTCGAAATTCCCCAGGATCATGGGGGTCCCCGGCACGCAGGTGGGCTTTTTTGGGTGCCAGCTGCTCGATCGCGAGCGGATGTACGGCCAAAAGAATGCAGCCGGGCGGAGCCTCGGGCTCAATTTCTTCAAGGGCGATCCGCGCCAGCGCGACATCCTGCCGCCGCTGCCCTATCTCGGCCATGGCTTCTATCTGCTGGAAAGCTTGTTCGAAGGGGCGGCGCCGATGGCGCCCCGCCTGTACCGGAACGTGACCGCGAAGTTGACGACAGACGCCTTCCAGGGCGGCCCGGGCTATGACGGTGTCGTCATCGACGGCTATGACGCGACGATCGGTGAGCCGGCGCCCATTCGGCTCCATCTGCCCCCGACGCTGGTCGTGGAGTCCGTCGCCCGAGAAGGGCAGGGCCACACCGCCATCATCGTGCGCGACGCAGCAGACCTGTCGCCGATGAAGCGGATCTGGGATCTCCAGGTCCGCATCGTGACCGGTGCCGGGGCGGGGCCCAAGCCGTATCAGCTCTTCCTGGCCGATCCCGCCACCCGCCGAATTGTCGTCGAGGGCGACCTGGCCGGCACGCTGTCGCCCGGCGACGAGATCATGTGCTACGCGATCTTCCACGTGGATTTCATGCAGCAGGGCGGCGTGCAGCGGGCGAACCAGCGCGGCATGCGCAACACGACGGTCTTCCGCTACCATGCCGAAGGGCCGACGGCGCAGCTGTTCCTTACCCAGGGCGCCGTCTCGCTGCTGCCGAATTCGGTGATCACCACCAACGGCACCGCGTTCCGGATCACCAGCCCGTCGGGGCAGAACGAGATCCTGCCCGACGATATCCTGCAGCTGCAGGGGGGCGCGCTGCCCGGCGAGTATCGCTTTGTGAAGAGCTTCGACGCAGCCACCGGATCGGGCGTGTTGCTGGAGCCGTTCAGCCGGGACCAGACCGACGCGCCGGTTGCGCGTGCCAAGACGATGACCGATTTCGTGATGGCGCTGTCGACTCTCCGCAAGACCGGGCATGGGTGGGAGATGGGCCAGTTCCAGCATGGCCATCGCAATTTCCTGCTCGCGCAGAACACCTTCATCAGCGAGCCCAATTGCCTGACGTTCCGCAGCAAGGCGCCGGGGCACGGCCATCGCAACCATGTCCAACTGTTCAATCTCTGCACGCGGATCGACGCGGACCTGCCCGAGCTGCCCAGCGTGGGGCTGCGGATCGAGCATGTCCATCTGCTGGCCGGCAAGCCGCGCGGCAAATTCTCTCGACTGCGCCCGGTATCGCTGAGCTTCGGCGCGCAGCAGCGCTACCAGCCGAGCCGCGAGATCCTGCGGATCGGGCGCAAGCCGCTGATTCCGTTCGACAGCTTCGGCAATCCGGTCGATGCCGATTCGCCGGTGGGGTCGCTCTCCGTATGAGGTCGGGGCGCGCCGGCCCTTGCGTCGGCGCGTCCAAGCGCTAAGCGCTGGACCCATGATCAAGCACGCCCTTTCCGTCACGCGCGATGGCGATTTCGCGCAATGGTACCAGACCGTCATCAGCGAAGCCGACATGGCCGAGGATTCGGGCGTGCGCGGCTGCATGGTCATCCGGCCATGGGGCTATGGGATCTGGGAGCGCATCCAGCGCCTGCTCGACGATCGCATCAAGGCGACCGGGCACGAGAATTGCTATTTCCCGCTGTTCATCCCGCTTTCCTATTTCGAGAAGGAAGCCGAGCATGTCGACGGCTTCGCCAAGGAAATGGCCGTCGTCACCCATCACCGCCTCGTCCAGAAGGACGGCCGGCTGGTGCCCGATCCCGAGGCGAAGCTCGAAGAGCCGCTGGTCGTCCGCCCCACGTCGGAGACGGTGATCGGCGCGGCAATGTCGCGGTGGGTGCAGAGCTGGCGCGACCTGCCGGTGCTGATCAACCAGTGGGCGAACGTCGTCCGCTGGGAAATGCGCACCCGCATGTTCCTGCGCACCGCCGAATTCCTGTGGCAGGAAGGGCATACCGCCCACGCCACCGTCGACGAGGCGCAGGAAGAAACCCTCAAGATGCTCGAAGTCTATCGCAGCTTCGCCGAGGATTGCCTGGCGATGCCGGTGGTAGCAGGCGAGAAGCCGGAGAATGAGCGTTTCCCGGGCGCGGTCTCGACCTTCTCGATCGAGGCGATGATGCAGGACGGCAAGGCGCTGCAGGCCGGCACCTCGCACTTCCTGGGCACCACCTTCTCCTCGGCGCAGGACATCAAGTTCCAGAACAGCGAAGGCCAGTTCGAGCTGGCGCAGACGACCAGCTGGGGCGTCTCGACCCGCATGATCGGCGGGCTGATCATGGTGCATGGCGACGACGATGGCCTGCGCGTGCCGCCGATGGTGGCGCCGTGGCAGATCGTGATCGTGCCGATGCTGCGCGACCAGCCCGAAGACGCGGCGACCATCGAATACTGCAAGTCGCTCCAGGCCGAACTGGCCAAGCTGAGCGCGCTGGGCGAGCCGGTGCGTGCGCTGCTCGACCTGAAGGCGGTGAAGGCGCAGACCAAGCGCTGGGGCTGGGTGAAGAAGGGCGCGCCGATCGTTATCGAGGTCGGCGGGCGCGACGTCGCCGGCGGCAATGTCTCGGTGATCCAGCGCAACAAGCTCTACCGCGAAGACGGCAAGCTCGATTCGCAGATCATGCCGCGCGGGGATTTCGTGGCGGAAGCCGCGGCGATCCTCGAGAGCATCCAGCAGGGCCTGTATCTCGACGCGCGCGACCGGCTGGACAGCAATATCCGCCGCGACGTGACCGATTTCGACACGCTGGCGGCGATGTTCGCGGATTCGGTGAAGTTCCCCGGCTGGGCCGAGGTGAACTGGGCCAAGCCGACCGGCGCCGAGCTGGACGCGGTGGTCGAGCGGCTCAAGGCGCTCAAGCTCACCTTCCGCAACGTAGCCGTCGACGCGGCGCCGGCGGAGGGCAGCTGCCTGTTCACCGGCAAGCCGGCGGTCGAGCGGATTCTGGTCGCCCGCGCGTACTGAGTTCTAAGATTCTCCCCATGCGGGGAGGATCTTGATTGACGTGGCGCCAGCCCCCTGCAACCACCCTGCTCCCCTAGGGGGACAAGCGCATGCGGGTGGTGCTGGCGACATTGGGCACGTTGGGCGACGTGCACCCATTCATCGCGCTCGCGCTGGGGATGCAGGCGCGAGGGCACGTGCCCGTGTTTGCCGGCGCAGAATCGGTACGGCCCATCGCCGAGCGGCACGGCATCGAATTCCACCCCATTCGCCCGGACGGTCCGCAGCTGATCGCCGATACAGGCATGGACGAAGGCGCGATCGCGCGGGCGATCGCCACCGATTTCGATTTCATCATCAACCGGGTCCTGGTGCCCTATGCCGAGGTTACGCTGGCGGACCTGATGCCCGTGGTCGCCGGGGCGGATCTGGTGCTCGCCAGCAGCTTCTCAATCCATGCGCGGATCGCGGCGCAGGCGGCGGGGGTGCCGCTTGCCTCCGCGCTGCTCCAGCCGATCACGCTGCTTTCGGCCGAGGACCCGCCGGTGCTGACGCGCGGTGAGACCGTGCTGGTGGCGCTGCGCCGCTGGTTCGGCGCGGGCGCGGTTCGGCCGCTGCTCCGGCTGGCCGAGCGGCGCTATGCCAAGGGGCTCGAGCCGTTCGCGGCAATGCGTGAAGCCACGGGTGCGCCGCCTTTTGCCGGCAACGAGGTGCTGGCCGGGCCGCTGGCCGTAGACCGCGCGATCGGGCTGTGGTCCTCCGTCTTTTCCCCTGCGCCCAGCGACGTGCCGCCGAGCTTCGCGCAGACCGGATTCGTCTTCTACGACGGCGGGTTCGCGGGCGAGGGGCTCTCTGCCGAGGTCGCGGCGTTTCTGGAGGCGGGGCCGCCGCCGCTCGTTTTCACCCTGGGCAGCATGGCCGTCTATGCCGAGGACGGCTTCTACGCGGCGAGCGCCGAGGCGGCCCGGCGGCTGGGGCGGCGGGCAGTGCTGCTGGTCGGCGACGACCTGCTGGCGCAGTACCGGCACCTCGCGAGCGATACGGTGCTTGTGGAGGGCTATGCGCCGCATTCGCAGATCTTCCCGCGCGCGGCGGCGGTGATCGGGCATGGTGGCATCGGCACCACCGCCCAGGCGATCCGCGCGGGCGTGCCGCAGCTCGTCTGCCCGATCTTCGGCGACCAGTTCGACAATGCCGCGCGGATCGAGCGCGCCGGGCTGGGCCTGTCGCTGGCCAAACGCCGCTACACCGCCGCGCGCGCGGCGGCCGCCATCGATCGCCTGCTGGCCAACGCTGCGATGGCGGACAGGGCACGGCAGGCAGGCGCAGTGATCGCTGCGGAGGACGGCGTCGGCCGGGCGCTCGACGCGCTGGGAATCGGCTGAACGCGCCCGCGACTCGATTCGCTCAGGCACGCAGACGCCCGCGGAGTCGGGGCTGTTCAGTCCCCGCCCGATCCCGCTTTGCCGCGAAGCATGGTTACTACGGAACCGAATCGTCCCGTTCCGCGTCACACGGGAAAGCCGATGGCGCGGGAATGGCCCTGATTGATGGTAAACGCGCTTTTCATCATCCAAATCCGACCCCATAACGGCGTAAGAGGGGCCGATCGGGACGGCCCGATGGAGCAGAGGACGGCTGAGCGGTGACCGCATTATCACGTTTCCCGCGTTTCTTCGTGACCAGCCCGTCGCCCTGTCCATATCTGCCCGGCCGGCAGGAACGCAAAATCTTCACCGAACTCTCCGGCGAGCATGCCGGCGAACTCAACGACGCGCTGAGCCGCATCGGCTTCCGTCGCAGTCAGTCGGTCGCCTATCGGCCGAGCTGCGCGGGCTGCACCGCCTGCGCCTCGGTGCGCGTGGTCGCCGACGGGTTCGAGCCCAATGGTACCCAGCGCAAGCTGCTCAAGCGCTATGGCGACCTCGAAGTCACCGCCTGCAAGCCCTGGGCGACTGGCGAGCAATATGAGCTGCTCAAGCGCTATCTCGATTCGCGGCACCCCGGCGGCGGCATGGCGGCGATGGACGAGAGCGACTATGCCGACATGGTCGAGCAGTCGCCGGTCAGCTCCTATGTCGTCGAATATCGCGAGCAGTCGGTCGACGGCCAGCGTGGCCGGCTGGTGGGCGCGTGCATCACCGACCAGCAGGGCGATGGCCTGTCGATGATCTACAGCTTCTTCGTCACCGATGACGAGACGCGGTCCGGCATGGGCAACTATATCATCATGGACCACATCCTGCGCGCCCGCGCGGCGGGGCTGCCCTATGTCTATCTCGGCTATTGGGTGAAGGGCAGCGCGCGGATGGCCTACAAGACCCGCTATCGACCGATCGAAGTGCTCGGGCCCACGGGCTGGTCGCTGCTGACCGACGAGGATGCGGTGGGCGCGATGCCGAACGCGGTCGCGGCGGCGCTGGCCTGAGGGGCTGGTAGACAGTAGCAACCGTCATCCCGGCGAAAGCCGGGATCCAGTCGCCTCTCGGCAGCAGCAAGCGTCCAGACGGAGACCTCAATGGATCCCGGCTTTCGCCGGGATGACGTTGTTACGGAAGCCGCGGCGCTACCGCGGCTCGGCTATTCCTCGTTGCCCAGCCGATCGACATGCAGGTCCACGGCGAGCTGTTCTTCGCCATGCCCTATGCGGTGCCCGGCGACCGCCGCGGCACCTTCGGAATCGAGGCCGACCGCCACCCGCACATAGCCGTCGTTGGGCGACAGCCCGGTGACCGGATCGAACGCCACCCAGCCGAGCCCCTGCACCCAGGCCTCGCACCAGGCGTGCGGCGCGCATTGGGCGTCGCCATCGAGGTGGTAGCCCGAGACATAGCGCGCCGGTGCCTCCAGCGTGCGCGCGGCGGAAACGAACATCTGCGCCACGTCGCGCGAGGCCTCTGCCTTGCCGGCAAAGGCCTCGGCCGCGGTCAGCCCGGTATCGGGCACGTCGGGCACGCAGCGGGAGCGGGCGTGGAGCGCTTGGTTGAGCCGGTGCAGCCGCTCGATCGGGTCGCTGGTGCCGGCGCTGACATCCGCCGCGAACGCCGTCAGCTGCGGGCTCGGCGCAGTGCGCGGCGTCGTCCGCAGGAACAGGGCAGGGGGCAGCGGCTCCGGCGTGCCGCGCAGCACCCCGGCATTGTCCTGCGTGAGTACCTCGCCGGTGACCGCGATCTCGATCGCCTCGATCGGCCCTTCGGCGTACAGCATGGTCACGGCGTTGCCATAGCCGTCGACCGCGTCGCGCAGCCGCGCGTCGCAATCGACGCCGACCATCCAGCTCACCACCGTCTGGTGCTGGGTGTCGCACGGCGTCAGCCGCAGCATCTGCACGATCCGCGCCTGGGGCTGGGTGAAGCGGTAGACCGAGCGGTGTTCGACGGCGATGCGCATCAGAGAAACCGGAACTGGCGAGCGATCGCGGCATCGAGCAGCGCGTTCTCGGCGATGAAATTCTCCAGATATTCGTGCAAGCCCCCGACGATGATGTCGGGGGTGCGCGCCTTCTGGACGCGGGCGAGCCGGGCGCGGGCCATGCGATCGGCCTCGCCCTGGAGCCCCGTGCGCTTGGCCAGCTGGCTGAGCAGCGTTACGCTCTCCTCCACACAGGCGGCGACGCTGCGCGGCAGCTCGGTACGGCTGACCAGCAGGTCGATGACATTGTCCGGCCGCAGCCCCTCCGAATAGAGCCAGCGATAGGCAGTGACGGCGGAGACCGTCTGCAGGATCGTCGTCCACTGGTCGCGATCGACCGCGCCGCCGACGCTCTCGCCGGCGGGCAGCAGTAGGTGGTATTTCACGTCGACCAGCCGCGCGGTGTTGTCCGCGCGCTCGATCGCGGCGCCGAGCTGGATCAGCAGCGTCGCCTCGTTGCGCATCATCCGGTGAATCGCGCCTTCGAAGCCGCGCGTCTCGCCCTTGACCTGCTCGACCAGGTTGAGCGTCTCGGTGGCGCCGCCGGTAGAGGCGCGGTTGGCGAACAGCCACCAGGCGCGGTTGATCGCGGTCCATGCCTCGCGGGTCAGCGCGGTGCGCACCGCGCGGGCGTTGTTGCGCGCCATTTCCAGGCAGCGGGTGATCGATCCGGGGTTGTCGGCCTCCAGCGTCAGGAAGCGGGCGACATGCGCCTGGGTGGCCGGGTGGCCGGTTTCGGCGAAGAGCTCGTCGGTATAGCTGACGGTGAGCGCGCTCTGCCACGCGGCTTCGCCGGCCGGGCGAGCGGAGAGCGCGTCGAGGCGGATGGTCGCCTCCACCAGCCGCGCGATGAAGTCCGCGCGCTCGACATAGCGGCCGAGCCAGTAGAGCGCCGCGGCGGTGCGGGAGAGCATCATCATGCCGCGTCCCCCAGCAGCACGAAGCTGTCCTTGGTGCCGCCGCCCTGGCTGGAGTTCACCACCAGCGATCCCTCGCGCAGCGCCACCCGGGTCAGCCCGCCGGGGACGACGCGCACCTTGTCGCTGCCGGTCAGCACGAAGGGGCGGAAGTCGACATGCCGCGGGGCCAGGCCCTTTTCGGTCAGCGTCGGGACGGTCGACAGCGCCAGCGTCGGCTGCGCGATATAGCGATGCGGCTCGGCGATCAGCGCGGCGCGGAAGGTCTCGATCTGCTCGGTCGTGGCGGTCGGCCCGACCAGCATGCCGTAGCCGCCCGAGCCATCGACCAGCTTCACCACCAGCTCGGGCAGATGCTCGAGGACGTATTTCAGCGCCTGCGGTTCGCGGCAGCGCCAGGTCTCGACATTGGGCAGCTTGGCTTCGCCGCCCGAATAGAAGCGGACGATCTCCGGCATGTAGCTGTAGATCGCCTTGTCGTCGGCGATGCCGTTGCCCGGCGCGTTGAGCAGCGCGACATTGCCCGCGCGATAGGCGGCGATCAGCCCCGGCACGCCAAGCAGCGAGTCCGGGCGGAAGACCAAGGGATCCAGGAAATCGTCGTCGATGCGGCGGTAGATCACGTCCACCCGCACGCGGCCGGCGATCGTCTCCATGTAGACGATGTCGTCGTCGACCACGAGGTCGGCGGCCTCGACCAGCTCGACCCCCATCGAATCGGCGAGGAAGCTGTGCTCGTAATAGGCCGAGTTGAAATGCCCCGGCGTCAGCACGACGCACACCGGCCGCGCGCGGCCGAGCGGCGCCACCGAGCGCATCGTCTCCAGCAGCATGTCCGGATAGCTGTCGACCGGTGCCACGCGGAAATCGCGGAACAGTTCGGGGCAGAGCCGGATCATCGCCTCGCGATTTTCCAGCATGTAGGAGACGCCCGAGGGCGTGCGGGCATTGTCTTCCAGCACGTAGAATTCGTCAGCGCCGGTGCGGACCAGGTCGATCCCGCAGATATGCGCCCAAACCCCATGCGGCGGGCGGATGCCGGCGACTTCGGGGCGGAACTGCTCGTTGTGGAGGATCAACTCGGGGGGGATGATCCCTTCGTCGAGGATGCGGCGCGCGCCGTAGATGTCTTCGAGAAAGGCGTTGATCGCCTCGACACGCTGGACAAGGCCCTCGCTCAGCTTCTCCCATTCGCGCTGCAGGAACATGCGGGGGACGATGTCGAAGGGGATGATGCGCTCGGCGGCGTCACTGTCGCCATAGACGGCGAAGGTAATGCCCAGCTGGCGAAACGCGGCTTCGGCCGATTGCTGCCGGCGTTGCAGCTCGTCGGGGGGCGTGTCCGCAATCCATTGCGACAGCGCGGTGAACGCCTCGCGCGGCGCCTCCGGGCCGCCATGCCCCCAAATCTCGTCGAACGCCCCCAGTGATCCCATCGAAGCTCCCAAACGCCCGTGTGACCGAATGGCTGCATGCTGCAATGCTTCGTTGCGCTGCACAAGCGGCGAATGTGGACGTTTGCGCATCGGCGGATTTTTAACGGCGGGCGTGGCAGGGTGCGGGCATGTCGATCCTGCTCCTGGCTCTCGCCGCCGCCGCTGCGCCCTTCACTATCGCCGAGACGGGGCAGGGGTTTCCGACCCTTGCCGCCGCGGTGGAGTCGGTGCGCGACGGGACCGCGACGATCCTGATCGCACCCGGCACCTATCACCAGTGTGCGGTGCAGGCGGGGGGGCGGATCACCTACAAGGCGGTGCAGCCGGGCACCGCGATCTTCGAGCATACTGTGTGCGAGGACAAGGCGGCGTTCGTGCTGCGCGGGCGCGGCGCGGCAGTGGACGGCCTCGTGTTCCGCAAGTTCCGCGTGCGCGACGGCAACGGTGCGGGCATCCGCATCGAGATGGGCGACCTGACCGTCACCCGCTCGACCTTCCTCGACAGCCAGGAGGGAATCCTCGGCGGCGGGCATTCGACGGTGCGCAGCATCACCATCGATCGCTCGAGCTTCGCCGGGCTCGGCCAGTGCGACGAATCGCCGAACTGTTCGCATTCGGTCTATCTGTCGGTCGACGGGCTGGTGACGATCACCCATAGCCGTTTCGAGCGCGGTACCGGTGGGCACTATGTGAAGCTGCGCGCGCGCCGGGTGGCGATCACCGGCAACAGCTTCGACGACAGCGCGGGACGCAAGACCAACTATATGATCGACCTGTCGGAAGGCGGCACGGGGACGATCGCGCAGAACATGTTCGTGCAGGGGGCGGCGAAGGAGAACCGTTCGGGGCTGATCGTCGTCGCGGCGGAGGCGCGGACCTATCCGACCGACGGGCTGCGGGTGGAGGGGAATACCGCCGGTCTCGCGCCGGGCGCGCCGGCCGATCCGGCGTTCGTGGCGGATGTGTCTGGCGGGCGGATCACGTTGGCGAACAACCGGCTGACGGGCATGCGCGCGTTCGAGAAGCGGTAAGCCTCTCCACCTGCGCTCCCCTCCCGCTTGCGGGAGGGGATGGTTGCCGCTTGGGAAGACCTCGCGGCAGGAACTTCCACGTCACACCCTCCCCTAACCCCTCCCGCAAGCGGGAGGGGGAATTGGAGACCGCTTACTTGCAGCTGTCGCCCGCGCCCGCGTCGATATCCAGGCAGCGCCCGTCGATCTGCACCGGCACCGGCACCTTGATCAGCGCGGCCAGCGTCGGCGCAATGTCCACCGTCTCCACCGACAGCGGCTGTTCGAAGCCGGTCATGCCCTTGCGCCAGAACAGGATCGGCACGCGGCGGTCATAGTCCCAGAAGCTGCCATGGGTCGCGACATAGCCGCCCACCGGATCGAGGATCGGCGTCACCCGCGGCTTGAGCGCGATGACCAGATCGCCCGAACGCTGCGGATCGTACGAGGCGCGGGCGCGCTCCAGCAGGCTCCAGGTCTCGGGCGGGGTATGGACGATCGGCGTCGCCTCGATCTGGGCGCGGGTGAACACCGCCTGCACCTGGGCGTTGGCCGCGTAGAGCTTCGCTGCCTCGGCGAGCACCGCCGCGCGCTTGGCCTGCGGCACCGACGGCGTGACATACACGTCGCCGCCCGGACCGCCGACCAGCACCGGGCCGGTCAGCCCCAGCTTGCCCGCGAGCGCGCGGCTGATGCTGGTGGTGGTCACCTCGGGGGTGACGCGTTGCTCGGTCGGCGCACCATGTTCGCGGTGGCGTTCGGGCAGGTCATGGCCGCCATGGTCGGCGGTCAGCACCACCTGATAGCCCACGCCCGTGCGATCGAGCGCCTCGAACAACCGGCCCAGCGTCTGGTCTAGGGAGAGCAGTTGCAGGCACATCTCGCTGCCTTCGGTGCCATAGCTGTGGCCGACATAGTCGGTGGCCGAGGCACCGAGGATCAGCAGGTCGGTATGGCCTTGCTGGCCGAGCTTCATGTCGGTGGCGAGCTTGGCGCCCAGCGCCAGCACCGCGTCGTCGATCTCGGGCGAGGCGCGGAACGCCTTGGCGTCGCCCGCAGCGCGCGCAAAGCGGCCGTCGCCCACCGTCTTGTTGCCGCCGACCGGGATCGCGCGGCTGCGGAGCTTGCAGAAGCCCGGCAGGTCCAGCGCGGGCTGCGCCTCGGCGATGCGGGCGGTGGTCGCGGCGTTGATCCTGGTCACCGCCTCGGGGGCGGTGCGGCCGGCATAGGACACGAAGGCCTTGCCGTCCCACCACCAGAGCTCGTCGACCTTATGGCCGCCCATCATCACCGCCGCGCGGTCCTTGCCCGCAACCGAGACGACGCGCGACTGCGGATCGGCCTGCTTCATCCACTCGCCGAGCGTCGGCACCTTCAGATGCTTGTCGGAGACGGTGTAGTGGGTCGAATCCGAGCCCGGCAAGGTCTCGTCCTCGGCGCAGTAGACGGTCTTGTCGGCGCGCGGCGCGGCGAAATCCGTCCAGTCATTGGCGATGATGCCGGTGCGCGACGGATGGTCGCCGGTGAGGATCGTCGAGTGGCCCGGGCAGGTCTCGGTCGCGGCGTGGCTCTGATAGCCCGCCGGGAACACCGCGCCGGTCATCAGCCGGGCGAAGCCGCTGCTGAACTGGCTGCGATATTCTGCGAACAGGTCGGCCGAGAACTGGTCGACCGAGATCACCACCACCAGCTTGGGCGGCGTCGCGGGCAGCGCGGCCGCGGGGGCCGGTGCGCTCTGCTGGGCGAGTGCGGGGGTGGCGGCCAGCGCGAGGGCGGCGAGGGGGGCAAGCAATTTCATTCGGGGCCGGCTCCAGGCACGGGTGGACGTTGGTACACCCAGCTATTGTCGAACGCGGCGAACTGGGCAAGGACGGCGCCATGGCCCAGCTTCGTTTCGCTTTGATGTCGCTCCTGATCTTCCTCATGGGCGGCGCGTCCGCGATGGCGCAGGGGTTCGCCAAGGGGCCGCATGTCCACAGCGAACTGGTGGCGGAGACGGCGACCCCGAAGCCGGGCAGCGACGTGACGCTGGCGCTGGTCTCCACCCCCGATCCGAAATGGCACGCCTATTGGCAGAACCCGGGCGATGCCGGGCTGCCCGCCGAGGCGCACTGGACGCTGCGGGCCGGCGCCACCGCCGATGCCTTCCGCTATCCGCTCCCGCAGCGGCTGCTGATCGCCGGGCTGATGAACTATGTCTACGAAGGCACCTTCGTCCGGCTGACCACGCTGCACATCCCCGCCGACGCCAAGGGCGTGCTGCCGGTGAAGCTCAAGCTCGATTACCTCGTCTGCACCGACACGCTGTGCGTGCCCGAAAAGGCTGAGCTGGAGACGAGCCTCACCATCGGCGACGGCGCGATCGATCCCGCGGCACGGGCCAAGTTCGACGGCTGGCGGGCCAAGCTGCCCAAGCCGCTGAGCACCCCGGCGACCTTCCAGGCGGCTGGCGGCACGCTGCGGATCGCGGTGCCCTATCCGGCGGGTGCGGCGGCGAAGGACGTGTATTTCTACCCGTTGACGGCCAATGCGGTCGACTATGCCGCGCCGCAGACCGTCACCCGCGACGGCGACCGGCTGGTGCTGGAGATCAAGGCCCGCACCGCACCGGCGGCGCTGGAAGGCGTGCTGGCCATCGACGGGCAGGGGCTGATCGTCACCGCCAAGCCGGGTGCCGTAGCGGCGGTCAAGCCGGCCGCGACCCCGTGGCTGGCGGCGATCGGCGCGTTCTTCGCGGCGGTGCTGGGCGGGCTGATCCTCAACGTTATGCCCTGCGTCTTCCCGATCCTCAGCCTCAAGGCGCTGAGCCTCGCCAAGGCCAATAACGAGGCCGGTAGCCCGCGGGCCGAGGCGCTCGCCTATACCGCGGGCGTGGTGGCGGTGTGCCTCGCCCTCGGCGGACTGCTGCTCGGGCTGCGGGCGGCGGGGGCAACGGTGGGCTGGGCGTTCCAGCTGCAGGATCCGCGCGTCATCCTGGTGCTGCTGCTGCTGGTCGCGAGCATCGCCTTCAATCTTGCCGGGCTGTTCGAGATCACCACCCCAGCCTTCGTCAACCGCGCGGCGAGCAACGGGCATGGCGGCGCGTTCGCGACCGGCGCGCTGGCGGCGTTCATCGCCACGCCGTGCACCGGGCCGTTCATGGCCTCGGCACTGGGCGCGGCGCTGGTGCTGCCCTGGTTTGCCGGGCTGGCGATCTTCGGCGGGCTGGGCCTCGGCATCGCGCTGCCCTTCCTGCTGCTCGGCTTCGTGCCGGCGTTCCGGCGCAAGCTGCCCAAGCCTGGCGCCTGGATGGCGACGATGCGGCACATCCTCTCCATCCCGATGTTCCTCACCGCGCTGGCGCTTGCCTGGGTGCTGGGCAAGCAGGCCGGGGTGGACGGGATGACCATCGGGCTGGCGGCGACGTTGCTGGCGACGCTCGGCCTGTGGTGGGCGGGTGTGCGCCAGGCCAAGGGGCGGAGCGGCGCCTGGCTGCCGGCGCTGCCGCTGGTGCTGCTGGCGCTCGGCGGCGTTGCGCTGGTCCGTCCGGGGGCGGCGGGTGGAACGCCGGCCGCCATGGCCGAGGCCGAGCCGTTCAGCGAGGCCCGGCTCGCCGCGCTGCGCGCGCAGGGGCGGCCGGTCTTCGCCTATTTCACCGCCGACTGGTGCCTCACCTGCAAGGTCAACGAGAAGGCGGTGATCGAGACCTCCGCCGTCGAGCAGGCGCTGCGGGACGGCAAGGTCGCGGTGCTGGTCGGCGACTGGACCAATGGTGATGCGACGCTGGGCCGATTCATCGAGGCGCATAACCGCGCCGGCGTGCCGCTCTACCTCTGGTACGAGCCGGGGCAGGACGCCCCCGAGGTGCTGCCCCAGGTGCTGACCCAGGATCTGCTCGCCGAGCGTGCGAAGGGCGGCTGATCCGGCTTCGCGCCACGCTGCAGTTGGTGTAGTATGCCGCTGCAACACGTGACGGAGAGACTGCCATGCCGCCGATCAGCCCCTGGTCGCACACGCGCCGCGAAGGCTATGCCGACGACATCGATTTCGAGATCAAGGGCCAGGAGCTGCAGTTCGTCGAGATCGAGCTCGATCCCGGCGAAAGCGCGGTGGCCGAGGCCGGCGCGATGGTGTGGAAGGACGCCGCGATCACCATGCAGACCGTGTTCGGCGACGGCAGCAACGCCGGCGGCGGAATCATGGACAAGCTGCTCGGCGCGGGAAAGCGGTTGGTCACGGGTGAAGGCCTATTCACCACCGTCTTCACCCACCAGGGCAGCGGCAAGGCACGCGTCTCCTTCGCCTCGCCGGTGCCCGGCGCGATCGTGCCGCTGCGGCTGGCCGATATCGGCGGCACGCTGATCTGCCAGAAGGACGCGTTCCTCGCCGCCGCCAAGGGCGTGCAGATGGGCATCGCCTTCCAGCGCCGGGTGATGACCGGGCTGTTCGGCGGCGAGGGCTTCATCATGCAGCGGCTCGACGGCGACGGCTGGGTGTTCGTCCAGATGGGCGGCGCGATCGTCGAGCGCGAGCTGGCGCCGGGCGAGGAACTCCATGTCGATACCGGCTGCCTCGCTGCGTTGACGCCATCGGTGGACTTCGACCTCGTCTCGGTCGGGGGCGTGCGCAGCATGTTGTTCGGCGGCGAGGGCGTGTTCTTCGCCCGGCTGCGCGGGCCGGGCAAGGTGTGGATCCAGTCGCTGCCCTTCGCGCGGCTGGCGGGCCGCATGCTCGCCGCGGCCAATGGCGGCGGGCATAATCGCGGCGAGGGTTCGGTGCTGGGCGGCCTGGGCGACTTCATCGGCGGCAATCGCTGAGATGGCGGACACGCCCGTGCTTACCACCGCGCGGCTGCGCCTGCGGCCGCGGACGGTGGACGATGCCGAGGCGCTGTTCCCCAGCCTCTCCGACGCCGAGCTGATGACCTGGTGGAGCCACGCGCCCCACCAAACCGTCGAGCAGACCCGCGCCAGCCTGTCGCGCGGCGACCCGGCCTGGCGCGTCTGGGCGATCACGCATGCCGGTGACGACACCGCCATCGGCTATGTCGCGGTGGGCGAGAAGCGGCCGGCGGTCAGCGAGATCGGCTATCTGCTCGCCCGGCCGCATTGGGGGCAGGGGATCGCCGAGGAGGCGATCGGCGCAGTGCTCGACCAGCTCTTCCTCGCCGAGGCGCACCGGCGGGTTTTTGCGGACACGGACCCGGACAATGTGTATTCGCGCCGGCTGCTCGAACGGCTGGGCTTCCGGCTGGAGGGCGTGCTGCGCGCCGAGTGGGAGACCCATATCGGCGTGCGTGACACCACGCTCTACGGGCTGTTGAAGGAAGACTGGACATGCCGACCCCGCCAAACCTGAACGATCCGGCCGAGCGCGCCGCCTACAAGGCCGAGCTGAAGCAGATCGCGCGGCCGCTGCGGATGGGGGCGGTGTGGCTGGCGGTGCTCGGCGCGCTGCTCGCGGCGCTGCGGGCGAAGGTCTGGCCGATGCCGATCGCGGTACCGGCGGCGGTGCTGGGGCTTGCCTTCTTCCTGATGGTGCTCGGCATCACCGTGCGGGTAAAATACCACCAGCGGCGGATGCGCGGCGACCTATAGATAGCGCATCCACCAGGCGTCGCTCCGGCGCTTGAGGCTGCCAAAGGCGCGGGTAGCGAACCAGCACGGCACCGCGACCGTTGCCGCCAGCAGCCAGAGCGCGGCGACGTTGGGCACGCTCACCGGCCCCGCCACGCCCAGCGCCGCACCCGCCGCAAGGTTCAGCGCCCGCAGCAGGTAGAGGTGGAACAGGTAGAAGAACAGCGGCGCGCCGCCCAGAACCACCAGCAGCCGCGCCGCCCGCTGGGGCAGGTGTTCGAACGCGGCCAGCACGATCAGCCCCACGCCCAGCGTCGCCAGCACGAAATCGGCCGAGGGCGGATATTTGGTGAGGTTGACGAACTGCAGCGCGGTGCGGAGCGCGTCCGCGCCCGCCTGCCACGGATGCAGGTCGCCATAGACGTTGGTCGCGCGCAGCAGCACGAACAGCGCCAGCGCGGCGAGCCCCGTCGCCACCAGCTTGCGCCGGCGGGTCGTTGCGTCGGCCGCGGCGGCGAACCACGGCCCCAGCGCATAGCCGAGCGCGATCACCCCGATCCACGGCAGCAGCGGATAGCTGATCCGCAGCCGCCCGCCCCAGGGCAGGTCGAAGATGCTGCGCTCGTGCAGCACCGCCCACACCGCAGGGCCGGGCGCACCCGCGACATGCACGCCGTCGAGCAGATTGTGCCCCAGCACGATCGCCAGCCCCAGCGCGATCAACGCGGGGCGGGGCATGTGGACCAGCACCGCCAGCGCCAGCATCGACAACCCGATCACCCAGATCATCTGCAGATACAGCATCGGCGGGGTGAGATCGAAGCCCCAGGCGAAGTTGACCACGGTCAGCTCGAGCACGACCAGGAACAGCCCGCGCTTCCACAGAAAGTCGGACGCCGCCGCCGCCCCACCCCGCGACTGCGCATAGAGCCACGCCGCCAGCCCGGTGAGGAACACGAACACCGGCGCACAGAAATGCGCGGTGAGCCGGGTGAGAAACAGCGCGGTCGGCGTCTCGGGCCCCAGCGGGTCGGCGACCGGCACGGTGGAGTAGAAGGTCTCGCGGGTGTGATCGACCAGCATCAGCAGCATCACCAGCCCGCGCAGGGCGTCGATCGAGCGGATGCGGGGGCGGGCGGACACGTCCGGGGCAATGGTTGACAAGCGCTGCAACATATTGCAGCGCAATGATACAACATCACACAAAGGGCAACCTATTTTGCGCGTGACACTCGCCACGGCCGCCTTGTTTTCGCTCGGCGCGATCGCTCCCGCTGCTGCCGACGAGCGCGATCCGAACACCGATCCCGCCGCTCAGGAAATCGTCGTGCTCGGCACCCGCGAGCAGCACACGGACCGCACGCTGTCCGCCGACCCGGCGACCGAGCGCATGTCGCAATCCAGCCGGGTGCTGGAGCGCGACCTGCTCACCGCCGCCGGCAGCTATCGCCTGTCCGATGCGCTGGAGCTGGTCAGCGGCGTCAGCAACCAGAACAACCGCGGCGGCGTGATGGACAATTTCGCGATCCGCGGCTTTCTCGGCACGCCCGACGGCGGCGGCGAATATTATGTCGACGGATTCCTCGCTAATCGCGGCATGGCCCCGCCGCGCGATCCGGCGACGACCGAGCGGATCGAGCTGCTCAAGGGGCCGATGGGCGCGCTGTTCGGCGATGCCGATCCCGGCGGGCGGGTGAACCTGGTGAGCAAGACGCCGGGAACGGTCGCAACGGGCAGTGCCACGCTCACCTATGGCTCGTTCAACACCAAGCGCGCCGAGCTGGACGTCAACCAGCCGATTACGGCCACGCTGGCAGTGCGTGTCGTGGGCGCGGTGGAGGATAGCGACGGCTGGCGCGATTTCGTGACGCTCAAGCGCCGTACGCTCGCACCCTCGGTCACCTGGCGGCCGACCGCGGGTGTGCAACTCACCTATGTCGGCGAGATCACGCGCTTCGACACGCCGTTCGATCGCGGCATGCCGGCCATCGCCGGCGACGCCAACGCGCTGCCGCGCAATCGCTATTTCGGCGAGCCGAGCAACGGCGTCACCCGCTTCCGCAACGAGCGTCACCAGCTGACCGGCGAGCTCGCGCTCGGCGGCGGCTGGGCGCTCAATGGCGGGGTGGCGTGGCGCACGGGATCGCTGAACGGCTTCTCGGCGGACCAGTCCCGGCTGGTGGGGGGCAGCCTGTGGCGGCAGCGGCGGCAGCGCGACTATACGGTCGACGATCTTTCCGCCCGGATGGAGCTGACCGGGCGGATCGCCCGCCACCAGCTCAGCGTCGGCCTCAAGGGCACGGTGCTCGACTATCGCGAGGGGCTGCTGCGCCGGAACCCGAGCCCCGTCGCGCCCTATGCGATCGACGTGTTCGCCCCCGTGTACGGTGGCACCGCGCTGCCGCTCACGCCCTTCACCGACAATCGCGAGAAGCGCTGGGCGGCGACCGCCTATCTCCAGTATCTGTGGGAAGTGACCGATCGGCTGACGCTGAGCGGCGCGGTCCGCTACGATCCCTATCGCCAGCGCATCGCCAACAACCGCACCGGTGCGGTGGGCCGGGCGGTGGACGATCCGGTGAACTTCCGCGTCGGCGCGCAGTATCGGCTCGACCCGCGCTTCGCCCTGCACGCGAACTGGGGCGAGAACTTCGTGCTCAACTCCGGCACCGGCCGCGACGGCAGCGGCTTCGCGCCGGAGACGGGCAAGGGCTATGAGCTGGGCGCCTCGGCGCGGCTGCCAGGCGTGGACCTATCGGCCAGCTGGTTCTCCATCGAGAAGCGCAACATCCTGACCAACGATCCCGTCGACCCCAATTTCAACGCGCCCGTCGGGCGGTTGCGCAGCCACGGCATCGAGTTCGACGGATCGGCCAAGCTCGGCCGCCACTGGCAGCTCGTCGCCAACTATGCCTGGACGCATGCCCGCACGCTCGACCGCAGCTTCGCCACCGACCGGGTGCTCGACGTGCCGACCCATGCCGGCACCGTCTTCCTGCTCGGCCGCTTCCTCGATGCGGACGGGAAGGGCCCCTCGGTGAGCGGCGGCCTCGCCTATGTCGGCGACCGTATCGGCGCGATCGACGGCAGCGGGCTGGTGCTGCCGGGCTACGTCAAGGCCAAGGCAGCGGCGGAATACGCCTTCTCGCGCCGCGTGACCGTCCGACTGGAGGCGGACAATCTGTTCGACGCGCGCTATTCGATGAGCTCGTACAGCAGCCTGTGGGTCTATCCCGGCGCCCCGCGCACGGTGCGCGGATCGGTGCGGATCGCTTATTGAGGCGGGGCGGCGAGCTCGGCCGCCTTGCCGATCAGCCCGGCGAAGCGGCCTTGCTCGACCTCTTGCGCGGGGTCGTTCCAGCTGGCGGAGAGGACGGTCCAGCCGCCGTCCTTGCTCTGCAGCAGCAGCGTCATTGCGATTACGCCCGGCTCGGACCCGCCCTTGTAGCCGACATAGCTCCATTTGCCGGCGGCCAGCGGCGGGATGCCGGGGTTCTTGGACAGCACCGCGCGCGCGTCCTTGCCCTTGGGGCCTTCGGTGTTGCGGCGAATCCAGTCCATCACCCGGACGAGATCGGCGGGTGTCTCGAACCATTCGAGCGTGTCGATCGACAGCGGCTTGCCGGCCGCGAACAGGCCGACATCCACCTTGGTAAGCGGCGTCGCGGCCACCTCGCCGGCGAGCAGTGCGCGGCGCCCGGCCTCGTTCGCGGCAAGATAGCGGTCGCGCAACGCCGGGATGGTCTTCAGCTTGAAGAGCTCGCCCGTGCCGAGAAAGGGCCGGTTGCGCGCGGGATCGGCGATGCCGAGCACGGGCATCATCGCCTCCACCTTTGCGCGGCCCAGCGTCTTGAGGACGATGTCGGTCGCGCTGTTGTCGCTGATCGAGATCATTTGCGTGGCCAGTTCGCGCAGGGACACCTTGGTGCCTGCCGGCTTGGTCGTATAGCCGCCGCCGGGCAGTTCGCTGCCGTCGAGCGTGACCATGTCGTCCCAGCTGCGCTCACCGGCATTGGTCGCACGGATCAGCTCGGCCAGGATCACCAGCTTGAACTCGGAACCGATCGCGAAGGCCTGGTCGGCATTGTGCTGGCGAAGCAGCTGCGGCTTGCCGTCTCCCAGCCTTGCCAGCGCATAGCCGGTGCGACCGTGCAGCCCCTTGAGCGCCGCTTCGACGGCGTCGAGGCTCGCCTCGCGGGCGGTGAGGCCTTGCACCAGCAACCCGGTGATGCGGTGGTCGCCGGCCGGATCGACGTCGATGGCGACGGTGGCGATCGCGTCGCGATACTCCACCGTCAGCGTGCCGCTCCACGGCGTCTTCGCATCCAGCGTCTGCAGGTCGGAATAGGGGCCGGCAGCAGCCGCGATCTGCTGGAGCACCGCATCGAACTTGGCCTTGGGCACCTGTGTGCGGAACACGTCGGAAAAGGCGGCGTCATAATCGCCCTTGCCCTGCAGCAGGTCCGGCAGCTGGTTGACGCGATCGCGGAATTCCTTGGCCGGCTGCACGGCGGCGGCGGGAGCAGCGGGAGCGACGGGCGTGGTCTGCGCCAAAGACGGCGTGGCGCAGGCAAGCAGCGGCGCGAGAAAGGCGACGGCACGCATGAACGGTATCTCCCCCTGTCGTAGGAGGATGGTACACGTAGCATGGCGGCGCGCAATGCGCCGATGCGCCTCAGGCGTCGATCACCTCTTCGTCGAGCCGCGCCGCATTTTCCTGGATGAACGCGAAGCGGTGGGCGGGGTTGTTGCCCATCAGCCGGTCGACCAGATCCTTCACCCCCGCGCGCTCCTCATATTCCTGGGGCAGCGTCACGCGCAGCATGCCGCGCGTCTTGGGGTCCATGGTGGTTTCCTTGAGCTGGTTCGGGTTCATCTCGCCGAGACCCTTGAACCGGCTGACTTCCACCTTCTTGCCCTTGAACGCCGTCTTCTCGATCTCGATGCGGTGCGCGTCGTCGCGGGCATAGAGGCTCTTGGAGCCGACGGTCAGCCGGTAGAGCGGCGGCTGGGCGAGGTAGAGATGCCCCTTGCGCACCAGATCCGGCATTTCCTGGAAGAAGAAGGTCATCAGCAGCGTCGCGATGTGGGCGCCGTCGACGTCTGCGTCGGTCATGATGATGACGCGCTCGTAGCGCAGATGGGCGGCGTCGCAGTCCTTGCGGGTGCCGCAGCCCAGCGCCTGGATCAGGTCGGCGATTTCCTGGTTGGCCAGGATCTTGGCCGAGGTGGCGCTGGCGACGTTGAGGATCTTGCCGCGGATCGGCAGGATCGCTTGCGTCTTGCGGTCGCGCGCCTGCTTGGCCGAGCCGCCGGCCGAATCGCCCTCGACGATGAACAGCTCGGTGCCCTCGGGGCTGTCGGTCGAACAGTCGGTGAGCTTGCCCGGCAGGCGCAGCTTGCGGCCGGTAGTGGCCGACTTGCGCTTGACCTCGCGCTCCTGCTTGCGGCGCAGGCGATCGTCCATCCGCTCCAGCACATAGCCGAGCAGCGCCTTGCCGCGTTCCATATTGTCGGTGAGATAATGGTCGAAATGGTCGCGCACCGCCTTTTCGACGAGCGCGGTCGCCTCGGGGCTGGTCAGGCGGTCCTTGGTCTGGCTCTGGAATTGCGGCTCACGGATGAACACCGAGAGCATCACCTCGGAGCCGGTGACGACGTCGTCGGGGCTGAGGTCCTTGGCCTTCTTGTTGTGTACCAGATCGGCGAAGCTGCGCAGGCTCCGCACCAGCGCCTGGCGCAGGCCCTGCTCATGGGTGCCGCCATCGGGCGTGGGGATGGTGTTGCAATACCAGCTGAAGCTGCCGTCGCTCCACAGCGGCCAGGCGACCGCCCATTCGACGCGGCCCTGCGAATCCGGAAACTCCTGGGTGCCCGCGAAGAAATCGGCGGTGGCGCATTCGCGCGTGCCGACCTGTTCCTTGAGGTGATCGGCGAGGCCGCCGGGGAACTGGAACACCGCCTCGGCCGGCGTATCGTCGGTGATCAGCGCGGGATCGCACTTCCAGCGAATCTCGACGCCGGCGAACAGATAGGCCTTGGAGCGGGCGAGCTTGTACAGCCGCGCGGGCTTGAACAGCATCTCGCCGAAAATCTCGGGATCGGGGGTGAAGGCGACGCTGGTACCGCGCCGGTTGGGCGTGCCGCCGAGCTTCTCCAGCGGGCCCAGCGTCTGGCCCTGGCTGAAGCGCTGGCGATAGAGCTGCTTGTCGCGCGCGACCTCGACCACCGTGTCCACCGACAGCGCATTGACCACCGAGATGCCGACGCCGTGCAGGCCGCCCGAGGTGGCATAGGCCTTGCCCGAGAATTTGCCGCCCGAGTGGAGCATCGAGAGAATCACCTCGAGTGCCGACTTGTCCGGGAATCGAGGGTGCGGATCGACCGGCATGCCGCGGCCATTGTCGACGATGGTGATGCGGTTGGGGGCGGAGAGCGTCACCTCGATGCGGTTGGCGTGGCCCGCGACCGCCTCGTCCATCGCATTGTCGAGCACTTCGGCGGCGAGATGGTGCAGCGCGCGCTCGTCGGTGCCGCCGATATACATGCCCGGCCGCCGCCGCACCGGCTCCAGCCCCTCGAGCACCTCGATCGACGAGGCGTCATAGGTGCCGGCGGGGACGGAGGGCGCAGCGAAGAGGTCTTCGGACATGCGGAACGTATAGGGGGTGCGGGGGGGCGCGCGCAAGGCGGGGAGCGTGCGTCGGAATGCGGTGCGGCTCGCGTCCAGGCGGTGCTGCTGCCCACCCGGCAAAGCCTGCCGTTAGTAGGAAAATATTGCCTATGTTTTCACCGTCGCATCCGCCGCTTCCTAAAATGAGGCAAGTATAGCGGAGAAACTCATGTCTTACTTGCCTGGCGGTACCGAACAGCAGCAAGAGCAGGCTGCCGCCACAGCCATTCAACCGAGCGAAAGCCGCTTTTATCCGGTCATCAGCAACCTGGTTGATCGACTTCAGGACGAACTGGACCATCCCGAAGTATGGCCACTGCTCGCCGATGCCTGCCAGTATGACGATGTCGCGGAGCTGCGCAGCCTCGTAGAGGTGCTGGAACCGGTGCAGGAGGGCGGCGTCCGCAAGGTCCTGAACGTGATCGGCGGCGTGCTGCACGCCTTGTCGGTCGGTCGCACCCGCGGGATTACCTTCCTGCGCGAGTTGCTGGCGCAGTCGCCGCACTGCGCGCTGACCGCCGGCGCGATTTTCTTCGTGGAGCGCTTCGGGACCGACAAGTCCGCCGATCTGTCGGCGCGATTTTGCGAAAAGCCGTTCGTCAAGTTCGAAACGCTGATGGACGGTGCGGTTGCACCGTGTTGTTCAATCTGGACACAGCAACGGCTCGGGCATCTCGAAGGGGAGACCTTCGAGGAGATCTGGAACAGCCCCAACGCTCAGGCAATGCGCGAAAGCATTCTCGACGGTTCCTATCGCTACTGTAACAAGCTTCGCTGCACCTATATCAACGAGGACACGCTGCCGCTGACGACTGACGTCGTCGATCCGCTTCTCCGCTCCGCGATTGATGAGCACCGTACGCATTTGGCCGAGCCGCCACGCTGGCTGTTCCTGGCGCACGACGTCACCTGCAATCTCGCCTGTCCGTCCTGCCGCGGCGGTATCGAGGTCGCGGACGAAGCGCAGGAACGCCGTTTCGAGATCATAGAACAGAAGGTGTTTCAGCCGATGCTGAACGCCGAAGGCCGCACCCGTATTTCGATCTCCGGCCAAGGCGATCCGTGGTCGAGTCCGCATTACCGCTCAATCCTGCGCTACCTTGCCGACAACGCGCTGGACGTGGAGTTGCACATCCACTCCAATGCGCTGCTCATGGGCGAGAAGCGCTGGGCGCAATATGAAGGTCTCGACCGCTATCGACCGCTGGTCGACGTATCGATCGATTCCTGCACGCCCTGGGTATATGACGTCGTTCGCCGGCCGGGCAAATGGGACAAGCTGCTCCCGAACCTCGAATTTATTGCAGCGAAGCGCGTAAAGGGGGAATTCTGCGAATTTCATCTCAACGCGACCATCCAGCTCGACAATTACCACGAGATGCCGGCCTTGGTGGCCTTGACCAAGCGGCTGTCGGCGGATTCGATGCGGATGTACATGATGCAGAACACCGGCGGCCATCTTGCACCGCACTTCACCCGCAAGAACGTCGGCGATCCGGGGCACGTCTTGTACACCGCGTTCCTCGAAACGCTTCGGCATCCGGCGCTGGGCGATCCGGTTGCGCATCTCTACGACGTCGCCAGCCTGCGGACGCTCGCATTCGAAACGGTGCTGCCATCGGACGCTTTGGGGACGGGCTATAGCCGGGAGGCACTGCGCGAGGCCATTCGCGACGCGGGCGCAGATCCCTCCCGCCGGGTAGCGCTCTGTGCGGCTGGCCGCATCCGCTTCCCGGAGGACATTGAATTGCTCCAGGTAGAGGCAGCAAGCCTGCGCGAACTGGGCTTCGAGCAGCAGGCCGGCTACCGCTTGGCCGAGGCGGCGGTGCTCGGCGGCGAGGCCATCGCCGCCGCCTGAGCCTTTCTGCTGAAAACGTGAAAAAAGGCGTGGCAACCGGGGTTGCCGCGCCTTTCGCGCTCAGGCTGCTGCGCCGCTCAGCGAGGGCGGGGCGTGCCGCCGAAGGGCATGGTCGGGGCCGGGCGACGGTCGCGGCGGGGCAGCTGCGCCTGATAGGCGTGGCCGCAATGCGCGACGCAATAGGGGAAGCCCGGGTTCACCTTGTCGCCGCAGAAGTGGAAGTCCGGCTCCCCCGGGTGACCGAGCGGCCATTTGCAGATCTTGTCGTTCAGATCGAGCAGCGTCGTCTTGCCCGCGATCGCCTCGCTCGGCTTGGCGGGGACGAGGCGGCGGGGCGGGGCGGGGGTGCTCGGCGGGGCCTGCTCGCCCGGATTCTGGCGGATGAAGCCGCCCGGGCCGACCGACCGGAGCACCGGCTGCGGCGCACGCGGCGCTGCGGGCTCGGCAGCCTCGGAGTCGCTGTCGAAATCGGCGTCGTCGACGGGCGCGGGTGCCGCAGGCGCGGGGGGCGCCGGGCGCGGTGCCGGTGCGGGCGCCGCCGCCTGGGGCCGCGGTGCTGCTGGCGCGGGCGCCGGCTTGGGTGCGGGTGCCGGCTTGGGCTCGGCCGGTGCTGCAGCAGCAGGTGCCGCCGCCGCCGCGGCCGCCTTGGCTTCGTTGGACTTCACCGGCGAGGGGCGCGAGGGCAGGCCGAGGCGATGGGCCTTGCCGATCACCGCGTTGCGCGACACGCCGCCCAGCTCCTCGGCGATCTGCGTCGCGGTCAGGCCGCTGTCCCACATCTTCTTCAGCGTTTCGATACGCTCGTCGGTCCAGCTCACTTCGGTTCCTTCGTCTTGCGGGCGGCAGCGTCAGCGGGTACGCGATCGCGTCATGAGCAGCCACCCCGAAATCGGTTCACAGCTTCCCGAGCCGGGCGTTCCGGTGATTCGCAACGTCAACTGGGGAGGCTTGCGCACCCTCTATATCAAGGAGGTGCGCCGTTTCTTCAAGGTGCAGCTCCAGACGGTGTGGGCACCGGCCGTCACCACCTTGCTATATCTGGTGATCTTCACGGTCGCGCTGGGGGGCGGCGGGCGGACCGTGACACTCGACGGTGTCCCGATTCACTACGCCGATTTCATCGCCCCCGGCCTGATCGTGATGGGCATGCTGCAGAATGCCTTCGCCAATGCCAGCTTCTCGCTGCTGGTTGGAAAGATTCAGGGGACGATCGTCGACTATCTGATGCCGCCGCTCTCCACCGGCGAGATGCTGGCGGCGCTGGCCGGCGGATCGGTGACGCGGGCCTTCTGCGTCGGCGGCACGGTGTGGCTGGCGATGGCGCTGTGGGGCGTCCACGTCTTCCCGGCGCACCTGTGGGCGGTGCTGTGGTTCGGCTTCCTCGGCTCGCTGTTCCTCGCGCTGATGGGCGTGCTGACTTCGATCTGGGCGGAGAAGTTCGATCATGCCGCGGCGATCACCAACTTCGTCGTGGCGCCGCTGTCGCTGCTCTCGGGCACCTTCTATTCGGTCGAGAACCTGTCGCCGGTGTTCCGCGCGATCAGCCATGCCAACCCGTTCTTCTACATCATCTCGGGCTTCCGCTACGGCTTCCTCGGCGTCGCCGATTCGCCCATCCTGCTCGGCACCGGGGTGATCCTGGGGCTCGATGTGGTGCTGGGGCTGTTCTGCTACGGGCTGCTGCGCCGCGGATGGAAGATCAAGAGCTGAGCGACACCGTTACGAAAAACCAACGAATCGACGCATAAGGCGCATCGGGAAAGATCCCGCCGGGGGGCGGGCTCGATGCGAGGGGATATTGATGCGCATGGTTCGTTCGCTGCTGCTGCTGTTCGCGGCTGCGGGATCGTTGCTGGCCGGCTGCAGCCAGCCGCGGCCCAAGCCGATTGCCGGCTGCAACTACAAGGTCATCCCGCTCACCGTCGGCCCGAAGTGGAAGCAGCCGTGGCGCGGGGCCGATGCCACCGCCGCGGCCGTGCTCGAACAGGCCGAGGATCCCGAAGCGGCGGCGCTGGGCCGGGCGCTGCAGGCGCGCCGCCTGCTCAAGGCGGGAGTACGGCGCGTGGCGAGCGAGGGCGGGCCGCGCGACCAGTTCCTTGCGCTCAGCGGCGGCGGCCAGCACGGCGCGTTCGGCGCGGGCTTCTTCTACGGCATGCAGGCTGCGGCGCGGGCGAAGCAGGAGTCGCTGCCGACCTGGGACATCGTTACCGGCGTCAGCACCGGCTCGCTGCAGAGCACCTTGCTGTTCCTCGCCAACCAGCCGGTGCCGAGCGACCGCAGCTACGGCTGGGTGGACGGGCCGATGTCCGGCAAGGACGGGGCCACCGGGCTGGTGGTGCCGCCGGGCGAATCCAATGTCGGCGATCTCGTGCTCGCCTATTCGATCGCCAAGGAAGCCGATCTGATGCGGGTCCGCCGGGGCGGGGCGGTAACGGGCGCGCTGCTCAAGGGATCGAGCGCCAGCTTCGCGCCGCTGCGTGACCGGCTGCTGCAGATCATGACGATCGGCACACTGCGCGCGGTCGGGCAGGAATGGGTGGCGAACAAGCGCCAGCTGTTCGTCGGCGTCAGCAATCTCGACGATGGGGACGGCTATGGCATCGACATGACCGAGCTGGCCTCGCGGACGCTGTCGACGAGCGCGGCGGGCGATCTCGCGCGCATCCAGGGCTGCTATGTCGATGCGCTGCTCGCCTCCGCCTCGGTGCCGCCGGGTGTGCCGCCGGTGACGCTGCAGACCGATCGCAGCACCAGCATGTACATGGACGGCGGCGCGCGCTTCGGCATGTTCCTGGAGCCGGTGCTGGCGGCGCGGCGCGCGGCGGGGGAGGACCGCCCGGCCGAGGTCACGCTGGTGGTCAACACCTCGATGGCCGCCGGGCCGTGGAGCGCCGACGGCGCGCCGATGCAGCGCTGGTCGGTGGTCAGCGCGGCGCTGCGCGCGGTCGATCTGATGGAGACGCAGGTCTATGTCTTCTCGGCCGCGGCGGTGGCGGATCTGGGGGTCGCGAAGGGCGGGCTGAACATGGCGGTGCTGAGCAATGGCGGCATCCCCGGCGGCGAACCGCCCGAGGCACATGCGTTCGACGGGAAGAGCTGCAGCCAGTGGCAGGCGATCGATGCCGCGGCCAAGCCGATCCAATTCTATCCCCGGTACATGGCGTGCACCGCGGATTACGGCCGTTCGCGCGGCACGATCGCGCAGTGGAACCACCGCGTGGCGGCACAGCCATAGGACGGGCATAAAGGCAGGTTGACCTGTGGCCCCAAGCGGCCCTAGATATGAGAGAGGGCGGCCCGGATAGGTCGCCCTTTTGCGTTTCTGGAGTTTTCCCAACCCTTTTTCGTCAAGGAGTATCGTTCCCATGACCATCACCCCGCTCATGCCCGTCTACCCGCGGTGCGGTGTGCGGCCGGTGCGAGGCGAGGGCTGCTACCTGATCGGAGAACGAGGGGAACGCTATCTCGATTTCGCCGCCGGTATCGCCGTCAACGCGCTGGGCCATGGCCACCCGCATCTGGTGAAGGCGATCGCCGACCAGGCGGCCACGCTGATGCACGTCTCGAACCTCTACGGCAGCCCCCAAGGCGAGGCGCTGGCCGAACGGATCCTGAAGCACAGCTTCGCCGATACGGTGTTCTTCACCAATTCGGGCGTCGAGGCGATCGAGTGCGCGATCAAGACCGCGCGCCGCTATCACTATGCCAATGGCAACCCGCAGCGGCACAAGCTGATCACCTTCAAGAACGCCTTCCACGGCCGTTCGCTGGGCGCGATCTCGGCGACCGACCAGGGCAAGATGCGCGACGGGTTCGAGCCGCTGCTGCCGGGCTTTGACTATGTGCCGTTCAACGATCTCGAAGGTGCGATCGCCAAGATCGACGGTGAGACCGCGGGCTTCCTGGTCGAGACGATCCAGGGCGAAGGCGGCATGACCGCCGGCCGGCCCGAGTTCATCCAGGGCCTCCGCAAGGCCGCGGACGAGCACGGCCTGCTGCTGATCCTCGACGAGATCCAGTGCGGCTATGGCCGTACCGGCAAGATGTGGGCCTATGAGCATTACGGCATCACGCCGGACATCATGACTTCGGCCAAGGGCATCGGCGCGGGCTTCCCGCTCGGCGCCTGCCTCGCGACCGAAGAGGCGGCAAAGGGCATGGTCGCCGGTACCCATGGCTCCACCTATGGCGGCAACCCGCTGGCGATGGCGGCGGGCATGGCGGTGCTCGACGTGATGGAGGAGCCCGGCTTCCTCGAGCATGTCACCCGCATGGGCGAGCGGCTCCGCCAGGCGTTCGAGCAGATGATCCCCAACCATGATCATTTGTTCGAGGAGATCCGGGGCAAGGGCCTGATGCTCGGCATCAAGATGAAGGACAGCGTGGTGAGCCGCGAATTTGTCGCCCATCTGCGCGACCATCACGGGCTGCTGACCGTGGCGGCGGGCGAGAATGTGTTCCGCGTGCTGCCGCCGCTGGTGATCGACGAGAGCCACATCGCCGAAGCCGTCGACAAGCTGAGCGCCGGCGCGCGCAGCTTCGCCCCGGCCAACTAAGCGTTTCCTCCCCCGCGGCAGCGGGGGAGGGCAACCCGCAGATCCTCCCCCGGAGGGGGAGGGGGACCGCCCGCAGGGCGGTGGAGGGGTGTCCCGGCCGGTGACGGCGGACCAGCTTCTCCAGCGGGGACACCCCTCCGTCAGGCCTGCGGCCTGCCACCTCCCCTTCCAGGGGAGGAATTGAAGACCGTTTTCCTCGCACCCGCCCTGCCGAATTGCGGAGCTACCAAGATGCGCCACTTTATCGATCTCACCGATGCCGGCCCCGACGCGATCGCGGCGATGCTCAACGACGCGATGGCCCGCAAGACCGCGCGCGCCGGCTGGCCCAAGGGCAAGCCGGATGCCGACGCGCCGCTCGCCGGCCACGTGCTCGCGATGATCTTCGAGAAGAACAGCACCCGCACCCGCGTGTCGTTCGATATGGCGATCCGCCAGCTCGGCGGCACCAGCATCGTGATGGACGCCGGCTCGATGCAGCTCGGCCGCGGCGAGAGCATCGCCGACACCGCGCGCGTGCTCTCGGGCTATGTCGACGCGATCATGATCCGCACCGACGATCACCAGAAGGTGCTCGACATGGCAAAGCACGCCAGCGTGCCGGTGATCAACGGCCTCACCGATGCCTCGCACCCCTGCCAGATCATGGCGGACCTGCTGACCATCCTCGAGAACGGCAAGGCGCTGCCCGGCCTGAAGGTCGCCTGGCTGGGCGACGGCAACAACGTGCTCGCCTCGATCATGGAAGCCGGCGGGCTGATGCAGTTCGACGTCGTCGCCGCCTGCCCGCAGGGCTATCAGCCGAGCGACGCCGACGTCGCCCGTGGGCGTGGCCGCGCCCGCGTGGTCGGTACCGCGCGCGAAGCGGTGGAAGGCGCCGACATCATCGTCACCGATACCTGGATCTCGATGGGCCAGGCCCATGCCGAGACCAAACTCAAGGCGATGATGCCCTTCCAGGTCGACGAGGCGCTGATGGCCGCGGCCAAGCCCGACGCCCGCTTCCTCCACTGCCTGCCCGCGCACCGCGGCGAGGAAGTGACCGATGCGGTGATCGACGGCCCGCAATCGCTGATCTGGCCCGAGGCCGAGAACCGGCTGCACGCGCAGAAGTCCGTCCTGCGCTGGTGCTTCGGGCAGCTTTGAAGCAAGCCTGATCCTCCCCCGCCAAGGGAGGTGTCAGGCGCAGCCTGACGGAGGGGGAGGAAGCACGGCGGCTGGTTGGTCGCTGACCTCCCCTTCCGTCGCGCGGTGCGCGCCACCTCCCCCTGGCGGGGGGGGGTGCTGGTTCAAATACCCGCCAGCGCGCTCACTGCGGCGACATCGGCCATCGGCAGCGCGCCGACCGCCTGCTCGACCGAGGCCAGCGCCTGCTCCCCCGATTGCTTGTCGCTGGCATCGCCGGGGCTGTCGTCGCGATGCTTGTGGTCCTTGCGGCGGAGTGCAGCCTTGAGCTCGCGGGCGAGCGCGCGGGCATCGTTCTTGAACTCGTCCTCGGCCTTGGCGCGCTCGGCATCGGCGGCGCGCTTGGCGTCGACCGACTGGGTCGCGCCCGCTGTCGCTGCTTCGGGCTTGGCCGCGTCGCCGTCGGCCGCCGCCTTGTCCTTCTCGGCGGTCTCGACAGCGGGCGTCGCTTCGCCGGCATCCGCGCCTTCCGCCTTGGTCTCGCCTGCCGGCGCCGCCCCGGCGGACGAAGCATCGCCCGAGTCCGTGCCGCCCAGCTCTGCGGGGCTGCCGCCGGCGCTGGTATAGCTCTTCACCGCCCCGGCCAGTTCGCGCGCGATCTGCGCGGCGGCGCGGGCCAGCTTCTTGGGGTCGCCCGCGTAGATCATTTTCAGCGCTTGGAGCCGCGCCTTCAGCTCCTTCACCTTCTGCGCCGCGCGCGCTTTCTGGTCGTCGTCCGTCTTGGTCTTGACCGCCTTGAGGGTTGCGACGGCGTCCTTCGCCTGCTGCAACTTGCGCGCGGCCATCTCCTCCTGCTTGGAAGAGACTGTATCGGCCGAGGCGCCGGTCGGGGCGCCGGCGCCGGTGCTGCGCGGCGGCGCCATCGACGCCAGGGCGGAGAAGGAGACGGCAGGGAGCTTCATCTTCCCTTCATAGAAGGAGATGCGCGCCGTGGTTCGCACGCAGCCGTTAAACTACGTAAATCTTCAAATATTGGCGCGCGCCGGATGTCGAGATGAACGGCGCAGCCGCCCGTATCCGCTCGAACTGCCAAATAATCGACGGGGTCCTGCAAAAAATGTGGTGCAGACCCTAACAATCCTTGTCGGGCACCCCATATGAATAGCGCTGACGTCGCATGCGACGGATATTGGGCCGCTTAGGCTCCTCCCTTTGTCCCTTTCTAGCCTCACCGAAGCCGGGATGCGCCGCTGTTGGCGCATGCCCGTCATGCCTGGGACAAAGGATGCCCATATGATCACCGGAACCGTAAAATTCTTCAATAACGACAAGGGCTATGGCTTTATCGCGCCGGAAACCGGCGGCGGCGACGCCTTCGTTCACATCTCGGCCGTCGAGCGCGCAGGCATGCACACGCTCGATAAGGACCAGCGCGTTTCCTACGAGCTGGAGACGGACCGTCGGGGCAAGACCTCGGCCGTCAATCTTCAGTCGGCCTGAAGCACCGCGGATCGGGCGGGCATGCACATGCTCGCCCGTTTCCATTTGGATCGAGCGGGAACCCCCTGCTTCAGGAAATGGAGGACGTCATGTCCAGAGCAATCAACGTCAGCGCCGCGAAAGAGCATGTCGTCGCGACCTGCGCCAAGCGCAGCATCGTCATCAGCGCGATCGAGACGCTGCAGTCCGGCGGCACGCGCGTTGTGATGAACAGCGCCGCCGATACGGCGATCATCGCCAAGGCCTATGGCCGCAAGGTGATCACCGGCGCCGTCGTTCGCGTGCCGACGCGTATGGGGAGTCTGTAAGACCATGGTAGCATACACAGCACCAGGATTTCAGGAGCGCGCGAGCGCGTCGGCTACGGCGAAGAGCCGGGCGCTGGCGATGCTGCGGGCAAGGCCCGTCGCCGATGCCGATGCCCTGGCAGCAGCCAAGGAGCGTCGTCTGGCGGCCGAAATGGCCAACGCCGAAAAGCGCGCAGCGGCCCTCGCCGAGCGCGAGGCCCTCGCTGCTGCCAAGCGCGAGAGCAAGGCGGAAGCGATCCGCGCGCTAGAAGCCGCGGCCGCCGTCCCGGCACCCACCGAGGCGGATCGCAAGGCGGCACGCGATGCGCGCTACGCAGCCCGCAAGGCCAACAAGCGCGCCCGCTGATCCGATCGCGGCCCTAGGGTCGCGACGGCGCAAGCCACAGGAGTAGCTATGGCCAAGAGCCAGAAGAAGTCGAACAAGGAAGCGCGCAAGCCGAAGGCCGAAAAGGCACCGAAGCAGAACGCGTCCAATCCCAGCACCAAGGGCAAGCCGGTCGAGATGACCACGCTGAAGTCCTGACGAACAGGGGAGCGCGCAGGCGTTCCCCTTGTCGTATCCAGCGATGCGCGCAACCCTTTGCTGCGCGTCGCCCGCGCGCGGCCTCGCTGCGGCGACGGCCTGCCGGCACGGCCCACATTGTTTCCGGCCGCCAAACCCCTATTTACACCTCCGAACCCAGAAAATGCGTTCGTCGGAACGCGCGGAGTCACCCGGACTTCTCGCGGCCGCAAACGAATGCCGGAGACGTATCGTGACTCACCCCGTTCCCGCCGCCGATCTCGATCGCGTGACCGGCTTTGCCATCCCAGAGCGCCATGTCCGCGGCCGCGTCACGCGGCTGGGGCCGGTGCTGAACGAGATCCTCTCGGCCCACGCCTATCCCGCGCCGATCGAGAAGCTGCTGGCCGAGGCGCTGACCCTCACCGCGCTACTCGGCAGCACGCTCAAGGATGCCGAGGGGCAGATGACGCTGCAGGCGCAGACCCAGCGCGGCATCGTCAGCCTGATGGTGTGCGACTACAAGAATGGCGAGCTGCGCGGCTATGTGCAGTTCGATGCCACGCGGCTGAGCCGGCTCGGCAAGAACCCGTCGCTCAGCGCGCTGTTCAACGGCGGCTATCTGGCGGTGACCTTCGACCAGGCGCTCACCAACGAACGCTATCAGGGCATCGTCCCGCTGGAAGGCACCTCGATCGCCGAGGCGGCACAAAGCTACTTCCTTCAGTCCGAACAGATCCCGACGCTGGTGCGCCTGGGCGTGCACAAGGACAAGGAAACCGGCAAGATCGTCGCCGGCGGCCTGTTCCTCCAGCATCTGCCCGAAGGCGAGGTGGGGCGCGAGCGGCTGCACGTGCGGCTCGACCATCCCGAATGGCAGCATGTCGAGGCGCTGGGCGGCACGATGGGCGCCGACGAACTGGCCGATCCGGCGATTTCGCTGGAAGGGCTGGTGTGGCGCCTGTTCAACGAGGAGAGCGAGGTGCGCATGCTCGCCGGGCATGATCTGTCGCGCGGCTGCCGCTGCGGGGCGGACTATATCCAGCAGGTGCTCGCCAAATTCCCCGAGGAAGAGCGCGCGGCGATGGCCGACGACGGCGGCGTGATCAAGGTCGACTGCGCCTTCTGCTCCAAGCAGTTCCCGGTGGCGCTCGCCGATTTCGTTCCGCCGTCGTTGTAAAGCCGTAATCCTCCTATGATATGGCAATCGGTGGACGGTGCCGCGGGAGCGGTGACGTCCCCGAACGGGAGTTGAAACGGGTGAACAAACGCGTGGTGTGGATGGCGGTGGCCGGGTTGGCGCTGGTGACGACGGGTGCGTCGGCCCAGCAGCGGCCGGGGGCCGGGGCGACGGCGCGGCCGGTGGACGTGCCGGCTATCAACCTCATCCAGAAAGGCAAATGGGCGGTGCGCGATAGCGAGGGTAGCGAGCGCGTGATGTGCGTGCGCGATCCGTATCAGATTCTCCGCCCCGAAAAGGTCACCACGCCGTGCCAGAATGTGGTGATGGAAAGCGCTGCCAGCCGCGCGACGGTGCGCAGCGTCTGCACCGGCCATGGCACGATGCTCACCCGCATCACTACCGACACGCCGCGCCAGGTGACCGTGGAGATGCAGGGCGTGATCGACGGCCAGCCCTTTGCGGAAACCTATGACGCCAAGCGTATCGGGGACTGTTCCTGATCGGCTTGGTTACCATTCGTTAACCGGTTGCGGATAGAAAGATGAGGTCCCCAGGGAGGTGTCTCTCCCTGGTTTGGTTTTCCCATTTCTATCCTTTCCGGCCGTCCCTTCGGGGGCGGCCATTTTTTTGCCGGCGAAAGCGCCTACATGCCGCCGATGACTCAAAGCATTGCCATCGCCCTGGTATCGGGCGGACTCGATTCCATGGTCTCCGCCGCGCGTGCCCGCGAGGACGGCCACCGCCTGCTCGCCCTGTCGATCGACTATAACCAGCGCCACAAGGTCGAGCTGGAAGCCGCTGCCAAGATCGCCGCGCTGCTCGGCGCCGAGCGCCATGTCGTGCTGCCGCTGGACCTGCGCGCGTTCGGCGGTTCGGCGCTCACCGCCGATATCGACGTGCCCAAAACCGGTGTCGGCAGCGACATCCCGGTCACCTATGTGCCGGCGCGCAACACGATCTTCCTCAGCCTCGCGCTCGGCTGGGCCGAGGCGGCGGGGGCGCGCGACCTGTATATCGGCGTCAACGCGCTCGACTATTCGGGCTATCCGGACTGCCGGCCCGAATTCATCGCCGGCTTCGAGAAACTGGCCGAGCTGGCGACCAAGGCGGGCGTGGAGGGCGAGCCCTTCCGCATCCAGGCGCCGCTCCAGAACATGAGCAAGGCCGATATCGTTCGCGAGGCGGCGCGGCTGGGGCTCGATGCCGGGCTCAGCTGGTCCTGCTACGATCCGACGCCCGAGGGGCTGCACTGCGGGCTGTGCGACAGTTGCCGGCTGCGCTCGCGCGGGTTCGAGGAAGCCGGGCTGCCCGATCCGACCCGCTACGCCACCCACCCATGAGCTATGCCGTCAAGGAGATGTTCCTCACCCTGCAGGGAGAGGGCGTCAATGCCGGCGCGCGGGCGGTGTTCGTCCGCTTCGCCGGCTGCAACCTCTGGTCCGGCCGCGAGGAGGATCGCGCGACGGCGGTGTGCCGCTTCTGCGACACCGATTTCGTCGGGATCGATGGGCTTGGCGGCGGGCGCTTCGCGGATGCCGGGGCGCTGGTGTCGGCAGTCGAGGGCCATTGGGGACCCGGCCACGACAAGCGCTTCGTGGTGCTGACCGGTGGGGAGCCGATGCTCCAGATCGACGATGCGCTGGTCGAGGCGCTGCATGCCCGCGGCTTCCGCATCGCGATCGAGAGCAACGGCACGCTGCCGGTGCATCCCGGCATCGACTGGGTGTGCATCAGCCCCAAGGCCGGTAGCGAAGTCGTCCAGCGACGCGGCGACGAGCTCAAGCTGGTCTGGCCGCAGGCGGGTACCGACCTGGAGGCGATCGAAGGCTGGGACTTCGCCCATTTCCTGATCCAGCCGATGGACAGCGCCGAGGCGGAGGCGAACACCCGCGCCGCGATCGCGGTGGCGATGGAGCGGCCGCGCTGGCGGCTCACCCTCCAGACGCACAAGCTGCTCGGCCTGCGCTGAGCAAAAAAGAAGGGGTGGCGCGGCGGCCACCCCTCGTCATTTAAATCCGTTGAGGATTGATTCAGCCCAAGGAACCGCATTTGCGGGCCTGATACTCGCCCTTGCGCCAACATTTCTCGTTGCCGAACTGCGGCAGCGGGCGCAGGACCGGCCAGACGAAGACCACGCGGCGGGTGCGGAAATGCTGCTCGCCCCAAGCCTTGAGGCTCTCGCGCAGCTCGCGCATCCGCTTCACCGCCACGTCGCCCACGGTGCCGCGCGGCGCGAACACCACGTCTTGGCCGATTGAGGCAGTCGTCTGGCAGAAAGACAGCTGTCCGGAGACAGTCGAAAAGCTCGAATAGACGCGGGTTGAAAACACGTCGAGCGCGTTCTGTGCGGCCTTTTTCGTCTTCGTCGTTTTTAGGAAATATTTCTCAAGCGTATCATATGCTTTATTGAACTCTTCCTCGTGATCTTTGCGGGCTGCGACATAGTTGTCGTCCGCAAGCAGCGTCGGCTCGAACTTGCATTGCAGTGCAGCAACGTTGAGCGCGGCGCGGAGGCTCCACACCAACGCCGCCCGATATTCCGCAGGCGTGGCGCCGGGCAGTGCCTGGGCGATCATGCCGGGCTCGGCGCCGGTTACGGGCGGACCGGACAGGTCCACCGGTTTGAAGAAGAATTGCGCCGAAGCAGGCGCCGAAACGCACATTGCCGCGAGGGCAGCCATGCCCAAAGTGATACGCCGACCGAGCATCCCATCCTCTTGATACCGCTATGAGAGATGTTCGTTAGGGCGTTTCGATTCGTCGCCCAAGCCCCTTTTTTCCAAACACGACGATCCGTGGGGTGCAGGGCGGGGCCGGCGCCGAAACGAGAAGGGCCGCCCGGTTGCCCGGGCGGCCCTTTCGTAACGTACGCCGAAGCGCGATGATTACATCGCGTTCGAAGCGTTCATCGTGCCGTTGTCGACCATCGCGCCGTTGTCAGCCGGAGCAGCGACGTCAACGTTGGTGACCGAAGCGTCGGTGGTGTTTTCCGGAGCCACGACTTCGGTGGTGTTGTTGACGTTGGTCTCGGTGTTGCTGCTGCAAGCCGAAGCCAGGAGGGCCGCGCCGGCGATCATCGAGCCAGCAACGATCTTCGAAAGGACTGCACGCATGTAATAGCTCCCTAGATAATGGATTTGGACGACGCTTGTGCGCCGTTAATACCCAAACCGTGCTGGACATTAGACGGTTCGGGGGACACCCTCAAGACTCGAATTTATCCCGCGCGATCCAGAGCGTCCAAAAATGGCAAAAATGTGGCCTGTAGGGCCTGATCGAAGCGGTCCGTCGCAATCGGTTTGCCCAGTTTGGCGGCGCTGGTGACCGGGAATTCGGCGATTCCGCAGGGTACGATGCCGGTAAAGTGGGTCAGATCGGGATCGAGGTTGATCGCGAATCCGTGCAGGGTCACCCACTGGCGGATTCGCACGCCGATCGCCCCGATCTTTGCCTCCACCCCGCGATCGAGCGTCCAGATGCCGATCCGCCCGGGCGCGCGGAACGCCTCGATGTCGCATTCGCCGAGCGCCGCGATTACCCATCCTTCGATCGCATGGACATAGTTGCGCACGTCGCGCAGCCGCTCGCGCAGATCGAGCACGACATAGCCGATGCGCTGGCCGGGGCCGTGATAGGTGTAGCGGCCGCCGCGTCCGGTGCGGTGGACCGGGAAGCGCGGATCCAGCATCTCGGCGGGATCGGCGCTGGTGCCGGCGGTGTAGACGGGCGGATGCTCGAGCAGCCAGACCAGTTCCGGCGCCGTGTGCGCGGTTACGGCGGCGGCGCGCGCCTCCATTGCGGCATGGGCTTCGGCATAGTCGATCGGCCGGGGCTCGACCCGCCATTCGATGGTTTCGTGCATGATCGCCGCCGCTTGCGCCCTTCCGTGCCCCAAGGCAAGCATTGGCAAGGCGGTGCCCCCCGGCTAACACCCCGGGTCCCTCACGCAAGGACTTCGCCGCATGGCAAAAATGAGCATCGTCTGGGATCGAACGACGGCGTTCGTCGGGGAGCATCTCGGCGCGCTGGTGCCGCTGGCGCTGGCGGCGTTCGTCGTGCCGAGCGTGCTCAGCAGCTGCGCCTCCGCCGCAGCCGTGACGGCGAGCCCGGGCGTGCGCCTCTCGGCCGGGGCGCTGGCCGTCCTGCTGTCGATCCTCTCCTTCTGGGGCTCGCTCACCGTGATCGCGCTGGCGACCGGCGCGGGGAGCCTGGCGGATGCGGGGCGGGTGGCGGCGCGGCGCTTGCCGGCGGCGCTGCTTGTCGCGATCGTGATCGGTATTGCCGCGGCGATTGCCACGCTGCCCGTGCCGCTGATCCTCGCCGCGCGTGGCTATAACGTGTTGGCGATCGCCGCGGGGCAGGGGGCGAACATCGTCGTCGACCCGCAGACCTCGAGCATGGTCGCGCTATGGGGGCTGGTGCTGATCCTTGCCTTCTTTTTCCTGTTCACGCGGCTGTTGCTGGTCAGCACGGTGGTGCTGCGCGAGGGCGCGCTGTTCGGCGCGATCGGTCGTTCCTGGGCGCTCACCCGCGGGCATGGCTGGCGGATCTTCGGCCTGTTGCTGCTGTTCGCGCTGATCGGCGGGGTCGCGCAGCTCGCCGCGAAGCTGGTGTTCGGCAGCGTCTTTGCCCTGTTCTTCGGCAATGCGCCGGGCCTCACCACCGCGATGGTGCTCACCACCATCGTTACCGCCAGCGTGCAGGCCGTGGTGATGCTGCTGCTCGCGGCATTCCAGGGCCGGCTCTACGTCGCGCTGACGACGCGTGATTCGGTGTGGGCGGCATGACGCTGCGCCTGGCCGGCCTGTTCGCCGATGCAAAGACCCTCTGGCAGCGTGAGCGGACGCTGGTGCTGCCGGTCGCGGGGCTGTTCTTCCTGCTGCCGAGCCTCGGCATCCTGCTGCTGATGGTGCAGGGCGCACCCGATCTGGAGTCGCTTTCCGATCAGGCGGTGCTGCTCGCCTTCTACCAGAAGTTCGTCGAGGCCAATATCGTGCCGATCGCGCTGGCCTATCTGGCGGTCGATTACGGCATCCTGGCGCTGTTCAGCCTCTATCTGCGCGGGCAGGGGCAGACGCTGGGGCAAGTGATGAAGGCGGCGCTGCGGCGGCTGTTCCCGTTCCTGGTGCTGGAAGTGGCAGTGAGCATCGGCTTCCAGCTCGGCTTCTCGTTGTTTGTCGCGCCGGGGCTCTTCCTGTTCGCGCGAACCTGGCTGGCGGCGCCGGCCTATGCCGCCAAGCCCGAGGCGGGGCTGGGCGAGGCGTTCAAGCAGGGTTGGGTGCGCAGCAGCGGCCTTGCCGGGCTGCTCTTCCTGCTGGTCGCGGCGATGGTCTTTGCCGGGGGCATTGGCGCGATGGCGGTTGTAAGCGTCTTCACCGGGCTGCTCGCGACCGCGGCGGGCGGCGGCGCGGTGCCGGAGTTCCTCGGCTATCTACTGTTGTCGGTGATCGGCGCGGGCGTGTGGACGGCGCTGGTGATCCTGCGCGTCGCCGCCTATCGCGCGACCGAGCCGAGGCAGGGGATGTGAGGCGCCGCCTCCGCGGGTAGCGCGCCGAGCAGGCGCGGATCGGGAAAGGTCTCGATCGTGCGCTTGGTCGGCACGAAGCCGTGGCGGCGGTAGAAGCCGAGCGCGGCGGGGTGGTCCAGCGTGCAGGTGTGCACCCAGACGCGGGTCACGTCCTTGCGCCAGGCAAAGGCCAGCGCCTGCGCCATCAGCCAGCTGCCATGGCCCTTGCCGGTGATCTCCGGCACCAGTCCGACATAGGAAAGCTCGCAGGTGGCCTTGTCACGGAAATCGAGCTCCAGCATGCCGACCTCGACGCCCGCGCGATCCACCACCGCGTAGACCGCGACCTGCGGATCGTCGAGAATCGACCGCAGCCGCGCCTCGTCCATCACCAGCCGCGAGAACCACAGCCACGGCCCACCCACCCGGCGGAACAGCGCGCGATATTTCTCGCTCTCGGGTGCCGGCCAATGGACCAGCCGGAACGGAGAGGGCGGCACCGGCCCGGGCTTGGGCCGTTCGCACATCTCCAGCGTGGTGACGATGGTGGCGAGGTGGTCGTTCGCGACGGGCAGCAGGCCCATGGGGTCAGCTCCAGGCGGCCATCGGCGGCAGGCTCATCAGGATCGCGTCGACATTGCCGCCGGTCTTGAGGCCGAACAGCGTGCCGCGATCGTAGATCAGGTTGAACTCGGCATAGCGGCCGCGCCATTCGAGCTGGCGCTGGCGATCGGCATCGTCGAACGGCTGGTCCATCCGCCGCCGCACCAGCGCGGGGTAGATGTCGAGGAACGCGCGGCCGACATCCTGGGTAAAGGCGAAATCCGCCTCCCAATCGCCTTCGAGGTGATCGTAGAAGATGCCGCCCACGCCGCGATGCACCTTGCGGTGGGGGATGTAGAAATAGTCGTCGGCCCAAGCCTTGAAGCGCGGATAATAAGCAGGGTCGTGCGCGTCGCAGGCGGCCTGCAGCCGGGCGTGGAAGTCGGCAGTGTCTTCGTCGTAGGGCAAGGGCGGATTGAGATCGGCGCCGCCGCCGAACCAGCGCTTGGTGGTTGTTAGGAAGCGCGTGTTCATATGGACCGCGGGCACATGCGGATTGGCCATGTGCGCGACCAGGCTGATGCCGGTGGCGAAAAAGCTGGGGTCCTCGCCCGCGCCGTGGATAGTCTTGGCGAAATCGCCCTCGAAGGCGCCGCCGACGGTGGAGACGTTGACGCCCACCTTCTCGAACACGCGACCCTTCATCACCCCGCGCACGCCGCCGCCGCCGGGGGCGCCGCTCGCGTCGACGCGGTCCCAGGCGAGGTATTCGAACGACGCATCGGAGCCGGCCTCGCGTTCGATCGCCTCGAACTCGGCGCAGATCGAATCGCGCAGGCCTTCGAACCAGGTTCGGGCGCGCTGCTGCTGTTCGTCGAGCTCAATCACTGCGGGAATCCCTCCGTCTGGCGTAGCGCCTCGGCCAGCCCGATGCCCGTTGCGACGGCGAGGTTCAAGGAGCGGAGTTCGGGTCGGAGCGGTATCCGCACTGTAGTATCGGCGCGGTCGTGCACGAAATCGGGTACGCCGCTGCTCTCGGCGCCGAACAGCAGCGTGTCGCCGGGCGCGAACCGCGCCTCGGGCAGGCGCGTGCCGCCGCGGGTGGTGAACAGCACCAGCCGGCCGGGGATTCGCGCCGCGAACGCGCTCCAGTCGGCATGACGGACCGTATCGGGTTCATAGTCCATCGCCGCGCGCTTGCGGGCGCGATCGCCCCAGGGAAAACCCATAGGTTCGATCAGGTCCACCGCCACCCCCATGCATGCCGCCAGCCGCAAGATAGTGCCGACATTTCCAGCCATTTCAGGCTGGAACAACGCAACGCGAATTGTGGAAGGCGAAGTCATTTTGCAGTGCAACATTAAGGCCTTGCAGACGAGAAGATGAAAAACCCTGTTGGCAAAGCTGCAGTGTGCCGTCTATCAAACTTGTAACGCCACCGGAAATCCGGCCGGCACTGAGCTTCGTTTCGTCCGCGTTCCTCTCCGCGGTTTTTCGCGCGGAAGAGTTCCCGAAGTGCAAGGGCTAGAGCATGGCAACGTTTGAAGAAGGCGTTACTCCCGATCAGACCGTAGGCCCAGGCGGCGAAATCCTCGAGAATCCCCGCCGTCGCGATTATCTGCTGTACGCCGCCCCGGCCGTCGCGGCCGTTGGCGCAGGCGTGGTGGTGCTCCCGCTCGTCAATTCGATGAATCCGTCGGCCGACGTGCTGGCGCAGTCGACCACCGAGGTGAATCTCGCCGCGATCGAACCCGGCCAGGCGATCAAGGCCAGCTTCCGCAAGCAGCCGCTGTTCGTGCGCAACCTCACCCCGAAGGAAATCGCCGAGGCGGATGCGGTGCCGGTCTCGAGCCTGCGCGACCCGCAGACGCTCGACCAGCGCACCAAGGAAGGCCACAAGAACTGGCTGATCACGCTCGGCGTGTGCACCCATCTCGGCTGCGTGCCGCTGGGCGCGGGCGAGGGCGAGAATCGCGGACCGTTCGGCGGCTATTTCTGCCCGTGCCACGGCTCGGCCTATGATACCGCCGGCCGTATCCGCCAGGGGCCGGCACCGAAGAATCTCGAAGTACCAAAATATAATTTCACGTCCGACACGGTTGTCACAGTCGGGTGAGGAGAGACCTGGATGAGCTTTCCCTGGGCGCGCCATTACGAGCCGAAAAACCCGGTGATGAAATGGGTGGACGATCGGCTGCCGCTGCCGCGGTTCGTCTATAACGCGATCGGCGCCGGCTATCCGGTGCCGCGCAACCTGAATTACTTCTGGAATTTCGGCATCCTTGCCGGGCTTTCGCTAGTAATCCAGATCGTCACCGGCATCGTGCTGGCGATGCACTTTCACAGCTCGGCCGCCGGCGCCTTCGAATCGGTGAACGGCACGATCATGCGGGACGTGAACGCGGGCTGGTTCCTGCGCTTCGCCCACGCCAACGGCGCCAGCATGTTCTTCATCGTGGTGTACATCCACATCTTCCGCGGCCTGCACTACGGTTCGTACAAGGCGCCGCGCGAGATGGTGTGGCTGCTCGGTGTGGTGATCTTCCTGCTGATGATGGCCACCGCCTTCATGGGCTATGTGCTCCCCTGGGGGCAGATGAGCTTCTGGGGGGCGCAGGTGATCACCGGCTTCTTCTCGGCGATCCCGGTGGTCGGCGACTGGATCCGCGTGTGGCTGCTCGGCGGCTATGCGCCGGACGATGCGACGCTCAACCGCTTCTTCTCGCTCCACTATCTGCTGCCCTTCGTGATCGCGGGCGTGATCATCCTGCACATCTGGGCGCTGCACATCCCGGGTTCGAACAACCCGACCGGGGTGGAGGTGAAGGGCGAGCAGGACACGATCCCGTTCCACCCCTATTACACCGCCAAGGACGGGTTCGGGGTGGGCGTGTTCCTGATCCTGTTCTCGATCCTGATCTTCTTCTATCCGGATTATCTGGGCCACCCGGACAACTACATCGTCGCCAACCCGCTCTCGACCCCGGCGCATATCGTGCCCGAATGGTATTTCTGGCCCTTCTACGCGATCCTGCGTGCCTTCACCGCGGACTTCATCCTGCCGGCGAAGCTGTGGGGCGTGCTGGCGATGTTCGGCTCGATCCTGCTGCTGTTCTTCCTGCCCTGGCTCGATCGCTCGCCGGTGCGCTCGGCCAATTACCGGCCGATGTACCGCATCGCCTTCTGGGTGCTGGTCGCCGACGTGCTGATCCTCGGCTGGTGCGGCGGGTCTCCGGCGGAGGCGAAGTATGTGATCATCAGCCAGATCGCCGCTGCCTATTATTTCGCGCACTTCCTGATCATCGTGCCGATCATCTCGCGGATCGAGACGCCGCGCCCGCTGCCCAACTCGATCACCGAAGCGGTGCTCGGGAATGAAGGCGGATCGCGCATCACCGCCACCGCGGCGACGGCATAAGGGGGCCGGGGACCATGACGTCGATCTTTTTCCGCTCGATCAAGTTCCTGATCGGTGCCGGCTTCGTCTTCGTGCTGCTGCTCGCCCTGATCGGCAGCATCACCGGCGTGATCAAGGAGCCGGCGAAGGAAACCGCCGAGCAGGCGCTGCACAAGCATCCGAAGGAACTGAGCCTCCCCTCGAACGGGCCGCTCGGCAAGTTCGATACGGCGCAACTCCAGCGCGGCTTCAAGGTGTACAAGGAAGTCTGCGCGGCGTGCCACTCGCTGCACATGATCGCCTTCCGCAACCTCAAGGACCTGGGGTACAGCGATGCCCAGGTGAAGAAGATCGCCAAGGAATGGGCGAACAAGCAGCCGGTGTTCGACGAGAAGGCCGGCACCTGGGGCGAGCGCGACAACATTCCGTCGGATCGCATCCCCAAGGTCTATTATGCCGGCACCGGCAACCCGCCGGACCTCAGCCTGATCACCAAGGCGCGGCATGACGGCGCAGCCTATGTCCATTCGCTGCTGACCGGCTATGGCGAGAAGCCCGATCCTGCAGTGGCGGCGCGCTTCCCGGAGGCGATGAAGACGCCCGAGGGCATGCACTTCAACCCCTATTTCGCCAATCTCAACATCGCGATGCCGCCGCCGCTGGTGAGCGACGGGCAGGTCCAGTATGACGACGGCAAGCTCGCCACCGTCGACCAGATGGCGAAGGACGTCTCCGCCTTCCTCGTCTGGACCGCCGAACCGACGCTGCAGACGCGCCACCAGGCGGGCGTGGCGGTCGTGATCTTCTTGCTGTTTGCCACCGGGCTCGCCTATGGCGCGTACCTCACGGTTTGGCGCGGCATGAAGCATTGATGGACACCCAGCAGAACGAAGACATCCGTAGTCGCATTCGCACGATCCCCGACTTTCCGAAGCCGGGGATCCTGTTTCGCGACATTACCACGCTGCTGCTCGATCCCGAGGGGCTGCGGCTGACGATCGAGAAGATGGCGGCGCAGGTCGACGGCAAGATCGACCTTGTCGCCGGCGTCGAGGCACGCGGCTTCGTGTTCGGCGCGGCGTTGGCGGTGCGGCTCGGTACCGGCGTGCTGCTGATCCGCAAGGACGGCAAGCTGCCGGGCGCGACGATCGCCGAGGATTATGCCCTCGAATATGGCACCGACCGGATCGCCATCCATGCCGATGCGCTGGTGCCCGGCGCCCGCGTGCTGCTGGTCGACGACCTGGTCGCCACCGGCGGCACGGCGCGCGCGGCGGTGCGGCTGCTGCGCAAGGCGGGGGCCGAGGTCGTCCAGGCCTCGTTCGTCGTCGACCTGCCGGATCTGGGCGGCGCCGATGCGCTGCGCGGCGACGGCATCCAGGTCGCGTCGCTCGTCGCGTTCGAAGGGCACTGACGGAACTCCGGCCGGCAGTTGTGCGCTTCTCCGCCCGAGGGGCGCGGCCATGGGGCATCGCCCCACCGCGCGCCTCCGGTAGAGGAGCGTGACCCATGCATATCGGTTTGAAATCCATTCTCGGCGCAGCTCTGCTCGGTGGGGCGGCGGCGCTCGGCGGCTGCATGGATGACGGCTATGGCTATGGCGGATCGCGTGTCGCGGTCGGCTATGGCGCGGGCTATGGCAGCCCCTACTGGGGCTGGTACGACGACTATTATTATCCCGGCACCGGCGTCTATGTGTACGACCGCTACCGGCATCGTCACGCCTGGAACGATGGTCAGCGCGCCTATTGGGAGCAGCGCCGCGGCGGTTGGCGGGGCGAACAGCGCTGGCGCAACAACTGGCGCGATTTCCGGGTGCGTCCGGGCGGATGGCGCCGGCGCTGACCGGCGCGCCTCTAAGCACCCCCTGCAATTCGTCGGCAAGCGACCGCGTGATCCCGTGGCAACCGAGAAAGCGCGGTCAAGCGGCGCTGGTATGCATCCAGCAAGTAGTTTTCATCTGTCAAAGTTGATGAGACGAGGGCAAGTCAAGGCGCCCGGGAAGGCCGCGCCGCGACTTCGCGAGCGCCAGAATGTTTCGAGAGAACAATGACATCCCACCGGGGTATACGTAATTTCCACTTGCGCCCCCGACACATGATGCTGCTGCTAATCCGTCTATGATGGGTTTGACGTAAATCAAGGAATAGGTGTGCGGGTATGCGGTGGTTCAAGGCAAACGCGCCGATTCGGCTGAAGCTGCTGATTGCCTTTGGGCTGTTCGTCGGGTTCATGCTGGTGGTTACTGCCGTGGACGCAATTCTGCCCTGGGCCCTGTCGCTCGAAATCGATGCCGCACTGACCTTGGCTGCCATCGTATCCGCCTGGTGGCTGCGCGAGGCGATCGCGATACCCTATGTTACCACGGTGGTCCGCATGGAGGCGCTCGCGGCGGGGGATCTCCAAAGCCCGATCGGCTATACCGAGTTCACCGATTGCGTCGGGCGGCTCACCCGCGCCATGGCCAGCTTCAAGCAGGCCGCCGAGGAGCAGATCGCGCAGAATCTGCTCGCCAAGGAACATGCGGCGGTGGTCCGCGGCATGGGCGTCTATTTCCAGCGGCTCTCCGACGGCGACCTCAGCGCCAAGATCGGCGAACACTATCCCGAAGAATTCAGCAACCTCAAGGACGGCTATAACGGCGCGATCGACCGGCTGCGCGACCTGATCGACGCACTGATGGACAGTACCCAGTCGATCGAGACCGGCAGCCGCGAGATCGCCCAGGCCTCGGGCAACCTTGCCCGCCGGACCGAACAGGCTTCGGCCGAATTGAGCCACACTGCGGTTGCCGTGAAGCAGATTACCGGCAGCGTGCGCGAGACGGCGGCCGCGGCCGACCAGTCGCTTGCCGCCAGCCACTCGGCGCGCTCGGCAGTGACCGAGGGCCGAAACCGCACTACCGCCGCCACCGTTGCGATGGAGGCGGTGACCGAAAGCTCGGCGGCAATCGACGGGGTGATCGAAGGCCTCGAGAAGATCGCCTTCCAGACGCGGGTGCTCGCGATGAACGCCGCGGTCGAGGCGGGGCGCGCCGGCGAGGCAGGCCGTGGCTTTGCGGTCGTCGCCGATCTGGTGAGCGCGCTCGCGCTGCGGGCCGAGACCGAATCGGCCAGCGCCAAGGATCAGCTGACCCGCGCGCGCGACGAGATCGGCACCGCCGTGGCTGCGGTCGGGCTGATCGATGAGGCGTTCCGAACGATCGAAACCTCGACCGAGGACAGCGCGCGGCGCGCCGACGAAATCGCCCGCGCCAGCCGCGAACAGGCGGATGCCACCAAGGCGGTCTCCGGCGCGCTCGGCTCGATCGAAGCGGGCATCCAGCAGAACGCCGCGATGGTGGAGGAAACCTCGGCGGCGACGACGCACCTCCTCCGCGAAGTGGAAGTGCTGAGCGGCCAGACCGGTGCCTTCAAGCTCGAGCGCGGGGCGGCGAAGCGGCGCGCGGCGATGCTGGAGGCTGCCTGAGCGACGGCGTCCGGCTGCGCTGCGCCCAGCCCTCAGCGCACCGGCAGCGGCATGCTCAACCCTGCCACGCCGCGGGGATCGAAGTCGCCGCGGCGAGATGCGGCCAGCAGTTCGCCTAAATGGTGGCCGGTGCTATCTCCGCCCGGCGCCATCCTGGCGTGGCAGACCGTCAGCAGATGCGCCGCGATGTCCAGCGCCAGCGGTGCCCAGCCTGTCGTGCCGGGCTTGATCAGGCAGATGCGGCCGTCCCCGTCCAGCGCGGGCAAGCGGATGACCGTCCAGGTAAAGCGGGGGTCGCGGCGGCGGATCGCTTCGGTTTCCAGCAAGCCGAGATCGTCGAGAAAGGCATAGTAGCGATCCGCGCCCGTGCGCGCGCTGACGCGAAAGTCACGCTAGTCCGGGTTCGGCTGCGGATCGCCCGAAACCGGTGAGAAGCTGCGGCGGGGCAGCGTGCTGCTCAGCCAGCCATCGATCGCGGCCGCCGCTGCGGCGCCGTCGGTCCCAGGGGCGAGCAGCGGCGCTGCAGCGCCGCCGCGCCGTCCTGCGACTCCGCGCCCTTGCCGCGCAGCTTGTTCCACAAACCTGTCATGCCGGGACCCTATCGCATCTGGGCGCGCGCCGTCAGGCTCAGAATGGGCTTTTGACCATATCAAAGGCACCGCCCGCCAGCTTGTCGCGGCCCAGCGCGCCGCCGATGCACCTCAGCAGGCCCCCGACCACCGTGCCCACGCCTGGGAAGATCGCGGTGCCGATCATCGCGGAGGTTCGCGCAACACGCTTCAAAACGGCCGCATTTGCCAATGCGGCTTACGAAATTTCAATTGGCCGAACGTCCGCTATCGCCCCACTTGCGGACGTTTCGCGATTTCGCTCAAGATGCCTTCCATGAAGCACGGTTCGCTAACGTCGGCGCCTCTGGTTGCCTGGATCACTGGCACCATGTGCCCAAGCTCCGCCCTCAGGACTGGAACTAGCATCGTTGCATCGCCCCAACGTGAAGAGTTGCTCGTTCGGTTTGACGTTTGAAGAGCGGTATGAGGGCTCGCATCCTATTCGTTTTAGCTAACGTATCGACGTTGGCAAATGTCATTTTAGCAGCTTATGCCTTGCTCGTATTGGCCGTATTCAACGTCTTCATATTGGAAGAACCTAACGCAATCTTCATAATTTTGAAAATTGTAGCGATGATTGTCGTTCCGTCCGTTGTGGTCTACCTATTCCGAACGAAGCGTTACGGGTGGTCTTTATTGGTAGGGATTTTGCACCTTGCCTATCTCGCCGCTGCCATGACCTTTCGGTGATCACGCTCTGCGAGATGACGAATGGCAGCTTCCCACCATAATCGGTCGTACCCCGAACGCTGCAAGAACGTCTTGCAGCATCGGCAATGTTCCCTATATGTACTAACCCGCTTTTAGGCGGGTGGCTCTTTGACCCCGCTGGTACTGCTTTCCTGCGCGAGGCGAGGCGATGCGCTTTTTGCGATCTGCTGTCTCGGCGCGCGGCACACGCCGAATGTTCACGAGCCTAAACTTCCTAAACTTAGCGTACCCGCGCCTGCGCATCGAGAAACGCGCTGAATTGCGCGCACGCCTAAACTTCCACAACTTCGGTCGCGGGCGGCCGCCCGGGAGCGGCATTTTTCCACCCATGTTTGCCGTTGCCTGACGGCTCGGTCACCCCGTCGTGCGGCGCGCGATCAGGGCGTTGGCGATGAAGGTGAGTACTGGTTCGTCCTGCTGGTTGAACGTCGTCAGCCGGCTGCGGACGATGCCCATGGTTGGGCGGCTCTGCGAGGCGCGGGCCTCCAGCACCTCGGTCTCGCAACGCAGCACGTCGCCCGGATAGACCGGCTTCAGCCAGCGCAATTCGTCGACGCCGGCCGCGCCTAGGCTGGCGATCGGGTTCTCTTCATAGTGCGCGACCAGCATCGCCATCGTCATCGCGCTGGTGTGCCAACCGCTCGCCGCGAGCCGGCCGAAATGGGTCTTCGCTGCCGCCTCGTCGGAGAGGTGGAAGGGCTGCGGATCATATTTTTGCGCGAAGGCGAGCACTTCCTCGCGGGTGACGGCGTAGCGACCGAAGCTTGCGCGGTCGCCGGGCTGGATATCGTCGAAATAGCGCATGGCGACGAGTTTCAATCAGAAACTGGAGGGTGGCAAGCGGATTCAGCGGGGCTGGAGCAGCGCGCGGAAGGGCGCGTCGTCGCCGTCGAGAGCCGACTTCGGCGGCAGGCCGAGCAAGTCGCGGAGCAGCGGGGTGATGTCGACATTGTCGAACGCCGACACGTTGCCGTGGCGGAAGGCGGGGCCGGCGGCGATGAACAGCGCGGCCATGTCCGCCGCCTGATTGTCATAGCCATGCTCGCCGTGGGTGAAGGGCGCGTCGGGCAGCTTCTCGACGATCAACCAGCGCGGTTCGGCGAGGCAGAAGAGCGCGGCGATCCGCGGGTTGCTGCCGTAGTGGAAGCGCGCCGGAATCTCCGCCTTGCGCCAGCATTCCATGTGCGGATGGGGGCGAAGCAATGCCTGTTCGACCTCCCTTTCCTTGCCGGACAGGGGATTGAGCGCGGCGAACGGGCCGGCTTCGATCAGGTGGTAGCTGTCCTTGGGCAGACCCAGCGGAATGACGCGGGTGTCGCTGGTCTCCGACATGCCATGATCGGAGACCACGACCAGGTTGGCCGGCTGGTGGAGCGCGGCGAGCCCCGCGACCAGCGCGCCGATCTGCGTGTCGACCGCGGCGGCGGCCCGGGTGACCTCGGGCGAGTCCGGCCCATGTTCGTGGCCGACCACGTCGACGCGGTCGAAATAGAGGGTGACGAAGCGCGGGCGGCTGGCGGCGGGGCGACGCAGCCAGTCGAGCACGGTATCGACGCGCTGGGTGTCGTTCACCGCCTGGTTGTACTGGAGCCAGTCGCGCGGGCGGATGCCGCCGGCATAGTCGCCGTGATCGGGCTTGGTGACCAGGCTGCCCCAAGCGACGTTCGCGCCCGGCCAGAACACGGTGCCGGAACGGATGCCGGCCTCTTCCGCTTCCACCCAGATCGGCGCGGCGGCGTTCCACCAATAGGGGGCGTCGCTGGCGGTGGTGAAGGTCTCGTTCGGGTGGGCAGCATCTTCCATCCGGTTGCCGACGATGCCGTGATGGTCCGGCACCATGCCCGTGACGAGCGTCCAGTGATTGGGGAAGGTCTTGCTCGGAAAGCTCGGCCGCATCGGCCCGGTAATGCCCTGCGCGGCGAGGCGGGTGAGGTTGGGCGTTACGCCGCGCTGGAGATAATCGGCGCGGAAACCGTCGATCGAGATCAGGATCGTCACCGGCGGCCGAGCTTCGTTGCGCGCGGCTGGCGGGGGCGGGGTAGGTGCCGCTGGGGTGGCACAGGCCTGAAGGACCGCGAGGAGGGCGGCGGCGGCGATTCTGCTGGTCCAGCGCATGGCGGCTCCTTGCGCCGGATTCGTTGCGGGGGGAAGGGCGGGGTGGCCCCGCCGCCCTACGCCCGCCGTGCGTGTCGGGCCGGGACTCCGCTCAATCCAGCATCGCGTAGGCGGGTTCGGCGGCGGCATGGCGGTAGGCGGGGGCCTCCTCCTCCACCACGCGGAACGCCTCGGCATTGCCAAGCAGCGTGGCTGCTTCGCGATCGAGCGAGCGGGCAGCCGCCGAGGTCTGTTCCACCATCGCGGCGTTCTGCTGGGTGGCCGTCTCCATCTCGACCACCGAGCGGGTGATGCCGGAGATCGCGCTGGCCTGGGAGCGATTGTCCTCGCGCAGCGCCTGGAGCAGCGCCTGCACGCTGTCGAAATTCTCGACGATCTCGCCCAGCGCCGTATCGACCGCGCGGACCTCGCTGGCGGCGGTGGCGACGTCCACCTGCGTCTCGTTGATCAGATCGCGGCCGCGCTTGGCCTCTTCCTCCGAACGCAGTGCGAGTGCCGAGACGAGATCGGCGACCACTGCGAAACCGCGCCCGGCCTCACCGGCGCGCCCGGCCTCCACGGCGGCGTTCATCGCCAGGACGCGCGTCTGGAATGCGATCTTGTCCAGGCCTTCCACCACCGTGTCGATCGCATTGGCGCGTTCGGAGACGCTGTTCATGGCCATCGCCGCGTTCCGCGCGGTGCTGCGGCCCGAATGGACCATCGCGCCGGCATGCTCTGCGCGCTCCATCGTGGTCTCGGCCGAGAGGCTGCTGCTCTTCAGCCGGTTTTCGATCAGCTGGATCGCGGCGCTGGTTTCCTGCAGCGTGTTCGCGGTCATTTCGGTGCGGCGTGCCAAGTCCTCCGAGGCGGTGGCGATCTCGCTGGAGCCGGTGCCGATGTTGCGCGCGCTGTGGATCGCCGTGCGCAGCATCTCCGAAAGCGCGGCGGCGGCGCGATTGAAATTCAGGCGAACGGGTTCGTAGATGCCGGGGAAGGCGGTGGTGATGCGGTGGCGCAGATCGCCCTTTTCGAGCGCGGCGAGCGCGGCGCCCAGCATCTCTCCGACATTTTCCTGTTCGGCGAGGTGTGCGGCGTCCATCTCGGCGCGGCTGCGCGCAGCGGCGTGGAAGCGGGCCACGGCCTGGGCGATGTCGCCCAGCTCGTCGGTGCGGTCGCGATAGGGAATGGCGGTGTCCTGCCCGCGCGACAGCGTGGTGGTCGCCTGGGCGACCTGGGCCAGCGGCTGGGCGACGCGGCGGGTGAGCCACCAGGCAAACCAGCCGATTGTGCCGAACAGCGCCAGCGCGAGCAGCGTCAGCACGCCGATCGAGACGCCCAGCGACTGGGCGGAGCGATCGCCGAACGCGGCCTGTTCTTCGGCGGTGGCGCGGACCAGCGCATCGATCGCCTTGCGGTGGGCTTCATAGGCTTGCGTGAGCACGGCATAGCGGGCGCGGGCGGTGACCATGTCTTTCGCGGCAATGGCGTCGAGGAACGCGCCTTGCGCCTCCTGCCAGAACCGCATCGCCGGGGTGTGCGTGTCGGCCAGGATCGCGCGCTTCAGCCGATCGGGCAGTTCCGATTGCTCCCATACCGCGTGGCGCTCGTCATAGGCCTTGCGCAGTTCGGCGAGGCGGGTGCGGGTGGCGTCGACCCGCTCGGGGTGATCCAGCAGCAGCGTCGCTTCCAGATAGGGCTCGATGATATATTCGGGCGGCGGCAGGATGTCGGCGTTGAGGTCGGCGATTTCCATCGACGCGCGGTGCATCGGCCCGCCCATCCGGATGGCGTGGATTCGCCAGGCCGAAACCGCGAAGGCGACGGCCAAAAGCAGGATGAGCGCAATCGCGCCGCTGCGAACTCGCGCGGTAATCGTCATGTGATCCCCTTGATCGGCAGGTCCCCCGACCCAGGCCCATTGTAGAAACATTTCTCGCGCGTTGCCGACCGACGCGAAGATTTGTTGCCAGCCTGCCGAACGCCGCGGTACGGCATGGCGCTGCCGCCCGAGCGCCTGACCCAAATTAGCGCCGCCGGATCAGGGATTGAACGATTGCGGAGCAGAGACATTGTGCTCGCCACCGGGGCAAGGTGCGTGTGCTGCAGGGAGGGATTAGGATGGGCGACGAAGGCTACCCGATCGGCGGGGGGCAGCTAGGGCAGTTGATCCGGGATTTCGACTGGGCCGCCACCGCGATCGGCCCATTGTCGCAGTGGCCGCAGAGCCTCAAGTCCGTCACCCAGATGCTGCTGCTTTCGCCGGTGCCGATCGTGCTGCTGTGGGGCGAGGACGGCGTGATGATCTACAACGACGCCTATTCCGAATTCGCCGGCAGCCGGCACCCGGCGTTGCTGGGCTCCAAGGTCCGGGAGGGCTGGGCGGAGGTCGCCGATTTCAACGACAACGTGATGCGCGTGGGCCTGGGCGGCGGCACGCTGGCCTATCGTGATCAGGAGCTGGCGCTGCAGCGGCGGGGCAAGCTGGAGCCGGTGTGGATGGACCTGGATTACTCGCCGGTGCTCGACGAGACCGGCACGCCGGCGGGCGTGATCGCGATCGTGGTGGAAACCACCCAGAAGGTGCTGGCCCAGCGCCAGCTGCGCGAAAGTGAGCGCCGCCTGCGCGCCTTTGTCGAGGCGACGTCGGACGCGATCTATCGCATGAGCCCGGACTGGTCCGAACTTCTTCACATGGACGGCGGCACGTTCCTTACCGATACCGATGCCGCGATGCCGGACTGGGTGCAAACCTATCTCCACCCCGAGGATCGAGACCGCGTGCAGGCGGCGATCGACGCCGCGGTGGCGACCCGCCAGCCGCTCGAACTCGAACACCGCGTCCGCCAGGCGGATGGCAGCGTCGGCTGGGTGGCGTCGCGCGCGGTGCCGCTCACCGATGAGGCGGGTAATCTGGTCGAATGGTTCGGCGCCGCGTCCGACATCACCGAGCAGCGGCGGACCAACGAGCATCTCCGGCTGGTGATCAACGAGCTCAACCACCGCGTGAAGAACACGCTGGCGATGGTGCAGGCGATCGCGATGCGCACCTTCCGCGATGCACCCGATCTGGCGGCGGCGCAGGAGCAGTTCGCCGCGCGGCTGGTTGCGCTCGCCCAGGCCAACGACCTGCTCACCGGCGAGCGCTGGGCCGGCGCGTCGCTGAAGGAGGCGATCGGCCAGGCGGTGCGGCCGCACCAGCATGATCCCGCGCGTTGCACGCTGCAGGGGCCGGACGTGCGCATCTCGCCCAAGACCGCGCTGGCGCTGGCGCTGGCGATGCACGAACTTTCCACCAACGCAGTGAAATATGGTGCCTGGTCGAACGAAACGGGCCGGGTGGCGGTCGCCTGGTCGGTGGCAAATGGCCAATTGCTGCTCGAATGGCGCGAACGCGATGGGCCGATTGTAGCGGCGCCGGCGCGGCGCGGGTTCGGATCGCGGCTGATCGAACGTGGCCTGGCGGGGGAACTTGGCGGCAAGGTGACGCTTTACTTCGAGCCCGAGGGGTTGCGCTGCACCGTCGAGGCGCCGCTCGCCGCTGTGACCGTAGAGTAGGATTGTTGCCGTGCGTGTCCTGATCGTCGAAGATGAGATGACGATCGCTTTCCTCATCGAGGACATGCTCACCGATCTCGGCCATGAAGTGGTGGAGATCGCGATGCGGCTGCCGGAGGCGCTGGAAGCGGCGCGGCGCGTGGAGGCGGACCTGGCTATCCTCGACGTCAATCTCGACGGCCATCGCTCGTTTCCGGTCGCGGACATCCTCGCCGAACGCGCGATCCCCTATGCCTTCGCCACCGGCTATGGCGCGCTGGGACTGGAGGGTGCCTATCGCGAGCGCCCTGTGCTGGCCAAGCCGTTCCTGCGCGAGCATCTCGCGGCGCTGATCGTGAAGGCGTGCGGGTAAATTCTTAAGCCCCTCCTCCTGGGAGGAGGGGTTGGAAGTGGAGGGATTCCAGAACGCAAGTTGGTCTCGGTGAGACACTGCGCCACCCCAACCCCGCATCAGGTGAACAGCGCCCCGCGCTGTTCAGGCGCTGCCGGGGGCAGCGCCGACCTGATGCGCCTGAAGGAGAGGGGCTTAGAAGCTCAGCTGTGCAGGAAGTGCATCACGTCGCCGTCGTTGACGATGTACGCCTTGCCTTCCGCGCGCAGCTTGCCGGCCTCGCGCGCCTTGGCTTCGCCGCCCAGCGCGACAAAATCGTCGAACGCGATGGTTTCGGCGCGGATGAAGCCCTTTTCGAAATCGCTGTGGATCTCGCCGGCCGCATTGGGCGCGGTGGCGCCGCGATGGACGGTCCAGGCACGTGCTTCTTTGGGGCCGACGGTGAAGAAGGTCAGCAGGTCGAGCAGCGTGTAGCCGGCGCGGATCACGCGGGCGAGGCCGGTTTCCTCCAGCCCCAGCTCGCCGAGGAACTCGCCGCGCTCCTCGATCGGCATGGTCGCGATCTCGGCCTCGATCGCCGCCGAGACGACCACCGCCTGCGCGCCTTCGGCCGCCGCCTTAGCGAAGACCTTGGCCGAGAGCTCGTTGCCGTTCGCCGCGTCTTCCTCGTTGACGTTGCAGACGTAGAGCACCGGCTTGGCGGTGAGCAGCTGGGCGAGGCGCAGGTGGCGGGCCTCGTCCTCGTCCTTGGGCTGGGTGAGACGCGCGGGCTTGCCGTCGCGCAGCAGGTCCAGCGCCTGGCCGAGCACCGATGCGGCGGCCTTGGCCTCCTTGTCGCCCTGCGCCGCCTTCTTGGCGAGGTTCGGCACGCGCTTCTCCAGGCTCTCGAGGTCGGAGAGCATCAGCTCGGTCTCGACCGTCTCGGCATCGGCGATCGGATCGACGCGGTTGTCGACATGCTGGATGTCGTCATTCTCGAAGCAGCGCAGCACGTGGACGACCGCGTCCACCTCGCGGATGTTGCCGAGGAACTGGTTGCCCAGGCCTTCGCCCTTGCTGGCGCCGCGCACCAGACCAGCGATGTCGACGAAGCCGAGCTGCGTCTCGATGATCTTCTGCGAGCCGGCAATCTCGGCCAGCTTGTTCAGCCGCGGATCGGGGACCGCGACGTTGCCGACGTTCGGCTCGATCGTGCAGAACGGATAATTGGCTGCCTGCGCTGCGGCCGTCTCGGTCAGCGCGTTGAAAAGCGTGGACTTGCCGACATTGGGCAGGCCGACGATGCCGCAACGGAAACCCATGGGTGTTCAATCCTGTGATGAAGGGCCGGCGGAGGCGCCGGCAAGGTTGCCCGCTCGATAGGCGCATGCCGCGGCTTTTTCCAGTGCGACGCGTGCGCCTTGCGTCTAGCCTTGACGTGGGGCCGTTCATCTGGGGTACAGGGGCCGCAAGGTCTTTCCTGCAGGCGCAGGTTCACGAGGAGTTTTCGTATGATTCGCCGTATCGTCATTCTGGGCACGGCTGCGGCCGCGGCGGCGCTGGCCAGCTGCGGTGGCGGAAGCTCCTCGTCCACCCCGACGCCGACGCCGACGGCGTCCGGCTCGGCGACTCCCACCCCGACGCCCAGCGCGACCTACACCGCGTTCCCGCTGGCCGCGGCGGCGAACTTCAACACGCTGGACGCGACGACCAACTATACCGGCGACGACACGGCCGGTGCCGTCACGCTGGGCCTGACCACGACCGAGACGATCGGTGCGCGCGTCAACCTCGCCGCCACCGCGGACCTGACCAACGGCATTTTCGTCATCGACGAGGGCAGCGAGGAATCGCGCTTCACCGGCACCAACGTGACGGTCACCGCGGCACCCACGGTCAACGAGTTCGTGTACCGGTTGGTCAGCACCGCCACCGGCGCGCTGCCGGGCAATTTCAGCCAGCTGGAAGTGCTCAACAACATCACCGCAGCGAGCCTGGAGACCACGGACAGCCTGCTCGGCAAGCTGAGCGTGTTGAGCTATGCCAACTGGTGGCGCGGCGATTCCACCACCGGCCAGAAGCGGCTGACCTATTCGATCTGGGGCTACCAGACGGCTACGTACGACATGCCGCTTACGGGCACCGCCACTTACAACGCCCGCATCGTCGGCCGCGCGGTGGGCGTCGCCAACAATGCGACGACGATCAACCGCGTGGGCGGCACCGCGACGGTGACGGTGAACTTCGCCACCGGCCTGGTTACCACCGCGCTCAACATGACGACGGTGCCGACGAGCGGTGCCGAGACGCCGTATGTGACGCTGAACGCCCAGGGCGCACTGCCGATCTCCGGCAACCAGTTCACCGGCAGCTTCGCCAGCGGCAGCCCGGCGACCGGCACGATCGCCGGCAGCTTCTATGGCTCGAAGGGCGTGAACATCGGCATCGTGTTCGGTGCGGTCGGCACGATCAACGGCGCGGATACCCGCATCGTCGGCGAGTTGGTCGGCCTGAAGCAGTAACGCGCTTCGCCCGCAGAGATGAAGAAAGGGGCTCGGGCAACCGGGCCCCTTTTTCTTTGGACGGTCAGCGGAGCAGGAGCAGGAACGGCAAGGCGATCAGGCCGAGCACGAGCAGGCAGCCGATGCCCTTCTTCAGCGCCTGCCGCTTACCGGACCGGTGCGAGTGCGGGCGAATAGTCGGTCATCGTCATGAAGATGCTCTCGACCTTGGTGACGATCTTGCCGTTCGCCTCGGACTCGGCGACCACTTTCTGCCATTCGGGATCGGCGCCGAACGCCTTCCAGTCCGCCTCGCGCGCCTCGCGGCTGGGGTAGGAGAGGATGTAGACCACCCGGCCCTCCGGCGCGTCCGGGCGGGGCAGCTCGTTCCAATAGGCGACATTGTGCATGCCGTGCCTGGCGAATAGCTTGAGCGTGTGGTTGCGGAAGCGGGCATTGAGCGCTTCGGCCTTGCCTGGGGCAGGATAATAGATGCGCAGCTCATAGACCGGCTGCGGCGCCTGGGCGGTGGCGGTCTGTGCCAAAGCGGGTGCGGCGAGCGGCAGGAGAGCGAGCAGGGCGGGCAGGGCGAGGCGCATCGGGCATCCCTTCATCGAGGTCGACGGGCAGGATGCCACGACTGTCGCCCGTAGCAAGCGGTACGGCGCTGAACGTGCAGAGAAATCTGGCCGGCGCTCAGTCCTGCATCCGCCGCGCCACCTCGTTCATGAAGCGGACGTCGTCCCCCGCTGCCAGCCAGGAGGCCTCGGCCGCGATCGCGCCGAGCATGTCGCTGAGCGGCTCGATCTCGGTCTTGGCGTAATTGCCCAGCACATAGCCGGTCACCCGATCCTTGTGCCCGGGATGGCCGATGCCCAGCCGCACCCGGCGGAACTCCGGCCCCAGATGCGCGTCGGTGGAGCGCAGGCCGTTATGCCCCGCCGTGCCGCCGCCGCGCTTCACCTTCACCTTCATCGGCAGCAGGTCGAGCTCGTCGTGGAAGACGGTCACGTCCTCCGGGCTGAGCTTGTAGAAGTCCATCGCGGCGCGCACGGCGCGGCCGCTCTCGTTCATGAAGGTGCCGGGCTTGAGCAGCACGATCTTCTCGGTGCCGATGCGGCCTTCCTGGGTCCAGCCCTGGAACTGCTTCTTGGGCGCGGAGAAGCCGTGCACCTCGGCCAGCGCATCCAGGACCATGAACCCGACATTGTGGCGGTGCATCGCATATTGCGGCCCCGGATTGCCGAGACCCACCCATAGCTGCATCACCTAACACTCCCGAAAAGAAAATCGCCCCCGCACCTAGGGTGCGGAGGCGATCTTTTGAACCCGTGAAGGGAAGGCCGATCAGCCCTCGGCCGACTCGGCTTCCGCTTCGCCGTCCGCCGACTTCAGCGCCGACGGTGCGACGACCGTGGCGATGGTGAAGTCGCGATCGGTGATCGCAGGGGTCGCGCCCTTGGGCAGGGTCACGGCCGAGATGTGCAGCGAATCGCCGACTTCGAGGCCCTCGAGCGAGATTTCGATCTGCTCGGGGATCTCGGCTGCGTCGACCACCAGCTCCAGCTCGTGGCGGACGATGTTGAGCACGCCGCCGCGCTTCAGGCCGGGGGCCAGCTCTTCGTCGACGAACACGATCGGCACTTCGACGTGGACCGTCGCGTGCTCGGAGATGCGCAGGAAGTCGACGTGCAGCGGACGCTCGGTCACGACGTCGAAAGCGACGTCCTTGGCCAGCGTGCGCTCGCCGTTGACCATGATCACCGAGTTGAAGAAGTGGCCGGTGTTCAGCAGCTTCTGCAGCTCACGCTCGTTGAGGTGGATGCTCTGCGGATCCTGCTTGTTGCCATAGATCACGGCGGGGACGCGGCCTTCACGACGCAGCGCCCGGGAGGCTCCCTTGCCAGCCCGGTCGCGCGTTTCGGCCGACAGCGTAAGCGTGTCGCTCATGTGTCGATTTCCAATGCGCTAAATGTTTCAACGTGCATGCAGCGGCAGGCCTCCAGGGATGACCCTGCCACGGCAAGCGCGCGCCTATAGCCGAAGCGCCGCGAAATCGCAAGACGCGCACTGCCCCGTTGGCCAGCATGGTGCGACGCAACATTTTTTTGGGAGCCGAAGCCGGTTTCGAGTGTTATACCTCGCCGCTGCCCGGTCTTCCGGCATTGCGCCGATTGTCGACGACGAACGGCCGCATTCCGAGGGTAGGCGGTGCAATTAGATAATAATTGATGAACATCGACGCTTGCGGCGGTGGAAGATCGCCGACTAAAAGGACGACGAAGCGCGGTATCCTGTGGCCCTTGTGCATGTGCGTTATGGCGTAGGGGGCGGCTTGAACGGTGATGTAGTGGTCTGAGCTAATCGATCGGCGGAAACGAAGTATTGATTGGTTGAAATTGCGCTCGGGGGATTAAGATGGCGAAATTCGGAGCTGCGGCTCTCATCCGGCGGAAGCTCAGGCGCTATGCGGTTGAGATCTATCGGCAGTATCTCAACAGGTTCTGGGGCATGCATATCGCCGAAGGTTGCGCCATCTCGCTCTCTTCGAAGCTGGACAAGGCACACCCGGACGGCGTCTGGATCGGCAAGGACACGGCGGTCAGCTTCGGCGCGGCCATCCTGACGCACGACTATGTGCGCCGGATGCACCTGAAGACGATCATCGGCGAACGCTGCCAGATCGGCGCGCATTCGATCATCTTTCCGGGCGTGAAGATCGGCGACAGCTGCATCATCGCCGCCGGCAGCGTGGTGATGCGCGACATTCCCGATGGCTGCCTCGCTGGCGGCAACCCCGCGCGCGTGATGGAAAAGGGCATCGTCACCGGGCAGTGGGGCCTCATTCTTTCGCGCGCCAGCGCCGATGCGGCGGCGGCTGCTGCGGCAGCGCCGGCTGCCGCCTCCACGCCCGCCGACGCGGCATAATCTCTTTCTCTCCCCATCAAGGATCTACACATGGCCGAAGACCTGCACGAAATCGTAGCGCGCGCCCTCATGCTCGATCGTTCCGCCATCACGGACGATCTGAAGTACAACTCGATCCCCGAATGGGATTCGGTCGCGCACATGGCGCTGATCGCCGAGCTGGAAGCTGCCTATGACGTGATGCTGGACACCGACGACATCGTCGCGATGTCGAGCGTCGGCACGATCCGCGAACTCCTCAAGAAGTATGATGTCGAGGCCTGACCTTCTCGCCGGCCGCGTCGCCCTGGTAACCGGGGCGTCGCGCGGCATCGGTGCGGCGATCGCCAAGGGGCTGGTCGAGGCCGGCGCCACCGTCTGGCTCGCCGCGCGGACCGAAGGATCGCTGGACGCGACCCTCGCCACGCTCAACGCGCTCGGCGCGGGGGAAGCGCGCGCGCTCTACTTCGACGTCGCCGATCCGGCGGCGATCAAGCAGGCTTTCGGGACCATCCAGAAGGCCGATCGTCGCCTCGACGTGCTGGTCAACAATGCCGGCATCCTGAAGGCGTCGATGATCGAGATGGCCTCGGTCGAGATGATGGACGAGACCTATCAGGTGAACCTGCGTTCGGTGCTGGTCGCTTCGCAATATGCGGCGCGGCTGATGGCGCGGAACGGCGGCGGGTCGATCATCAACCTGACCTCGATCATGGGCGCGCAGGGCTTTGCCGGACAGGCGGTCTATGCTGCCAGCAAGGCCGGCGTGATCGGCGTGACCAAGAGCCTCGCCAAGGAATTCGCCGCCCGCCAGATCCGCGTCAATGCCATCGCGCCGGGCGCGATCGACACGGCGCTGATCGAGGGGCTGTCGGAGGAGAAGCGGCAGGAAACCGTGTCGTCGATCGGCATGGGTCGCCTCGGCACCCCCGAGGACGTTGCCGGGCTCAGCGTCTTCCTCGCCAGCGATACCGCCAGCTACATCACCGGCCAGGTGATCGGCGTCGACGGCGGGATGATGGTCTAAGCGGATGTTCGACCGGGTCTTCCAGGAATTCGCCAGCAACCCCTGCATCGCCGATGGCGATCGGGTGCTGAGCTATGCCGACACGCTGGCGCTCGGGCAGCGGCTGATCGCCGGCCTGCCGGCGACGCGGTCGCTGGTCGTTCTTCGGTGCAGCGTCTCGGCCGAATCGATCGCCGCCTATGTGGCGCTGCTGCAGGCAGGCCATGTGCCGCTGCTCCTGGAAGCCGATCTGTCCGAGCTGCTCTCGGAGCAGCTCTATGCCGCCTATCAGCCCAACGCGATCGTCGATCCGGTGGCGGGCAGCGTGACCGTCACCGATGCGCCTCCGGCCGAACTCCATGGCGATCTGGCGCTGCTGCTCACCACCTCGGGCAGCACCGGCTCGCCCAAGCTGGTGCGCCAGCGCCTCGCCGGCATTACCGCCAATGCCGAGAGCATCGCCGAGTATCTGGCGCTGACCGCCGACGAGCGGCCGCTGCTCCATCTGCCGATGAGCTATTCCTACGGCTTGTCGGTGATCCATTCGCACCTCGCGGTGGGCGCGTGCATCTGCGTCACCCGCAAGACGGTGATGGAGCCGGGCTATTGGGACGATCTGCGCCAGCACGCCGCGACCTCGATCGCCGGGGTGCCGTTCCACTATACGACGCTCCGCCGCTTCGGCGAGGACAAGCTGAGCCTGCCGAGCCTCAAGACGCTCACCCAGGCGGGCGGGCGGCTCGATCCGCGCATCGTCTCCTTCTTCGGCGACTGGGCGGCGCGGACCGATCGCAAGTTCTTCGTGATGTACGGCCAGACCGAGGCCGGCCCGCGCGTCGCCTATCTGCCGCCCGAGCATGCCGCGGCGCATCCGGACGCGATCGGCGTCGCGATTCCGGGCGTGACGATCGCGCTGGTCAAGGAGGACGGCACCTCGGCTGCACCGGGTGAGACCGGCGAGATGCGGATCCACAGCCCTGCGGTGATGATGGGCTATGCGCTGGAGCGCGCCGATCTCGCCAAGGGCGACGAACTGGGCGGCACGCTGTCCACCGGCGACCTGGCGCAGCTGGGCGAGGACGGGCTGTTGCGCATCGTCGGGCGCAGCTCGCGGATCCTCAAGGTATTCGGCCTGCGCGTGAACCTCGACGAGGTCGAGCGCCGCATCGCCACGCCCGAGGCTGAGGTGTTCTGCTTCGGCGCCGACGACAAGTTGCAGGTGCTGATCCATGGCAGCCTCGATCCGGTCGAAGTGCGCAAGGCGATCGTCGATGCCTTCTCGCTGCCCCCGCGCGGCATCGAGGTGCGCAGCGGCGGTCCGGTCGAGCGCACCGCCTCCGGCAAGGTGACGGCGGCGGCGCTGCAGGCGGCGTGGGAGCAGGCCTCCAAGCCTGCGTGACTTGAACAGCCCTGGCCGATGCCAGATATCGGCCGGGTGCCGGGGCCGATAGCGTTGTCGGCGCGGAAAAAGGAGTTGAAGCGATGATTGAATCCTTTTTCGAGGTTCCCGTCTACGATCTGCCCAAGGCGGAGAAGCACGCAATGCTCCAGGCCGAGCTGCGCGAGCTGACGGCGTTCCACGGCACCGAATGCGAAGGCTATCGCGCGATCCTCGATGCCTATGGCCCGGGCGACCTGCCGGGCGGGGCCGACGCGCCGCTGATCCCGGTCAGCATGTTCAAGCTGCACGACCTGTCCTCGGTGCCGCAGGACCAGGTGTTCAAGACGATGACCTCGTCGGGCACCACCGGCCAGCGCCCGTCGCGCATCTTCCTCGACGCCGACACCGCCCGGCTGCAGACCCGCGCGCTGACCAAGATCATGACCTCGTTCATCGGCCCCAAGCGGCTGCCGATGTTGATCATCGATCATCCCAGCGTGGTGAAGGACCGCCGCACCTTCAGCGCGCGCGGCGCCGGCATCCTCGGCATGATGACCTTCGGCCGCCAGCACGTCTTCGCGCTGAAGGACGAGACGATGGAGCTCGACTGGGAGGCGCTGGAGACCTTCGCCGCGGCCAATGCCGGCCAGCCGATCTTCGCCTTCGGCTTCACCTTCATGGTGTGGCGCTATTTCATTCAGCAGCTCGAGCAGTCGGGCCGCAAGCTGCCGTTCGACAATGCGATCCTGATCCATTCGGGCGGCTGGAAGAAGCTGGAGGCCGAGAAGGTCTCCAACGAGCATTTCAAGCAGCGCGCCAGCGACCTGGCCGGCTTCGGCCGCGTCCATAATTTCTACGGCATGGTCGAGCAGACCGGCTCGATCTTCGTCGAGTGTGAGGCGGGGCATCTCCACGCCCCGGTGTTCGCCGACGTGGTGATCCGCCGCCCGGTCGACTGGAGCGAGTGCGACATCGGCGAGACCGGGGTGATCCAGGTCGTGTCGGTACTGCCGCGCAGCTATCCCGGCCATTCGCTGCTGACCGAGGACCAGGGCACGCTGCTCGGCGAGGACGATTGCGCCTGCGGCCGCAAGGGCAAGTATTTCGCGGTCCATGGCCGTCTGCCCAAGGCCGAAGTGCGCGGCTGCAGCGACACCTTCGCCAGCAACCAGTGACCCGATCGAACCATGCGAGTGAGTGCCAAGCTATGAACAGTCTCGACAAGGTGCGGTTCGTCGTCCCCGAGGGCGCGAACATCGACGCTTTGCTGGCGCAGCGCCCGCTCGCCCCGTTCGATCCGGCTGTGATCGAGTTCATCGAGCGGCTGGGCAAGGCGCTGATGGCCAGCCCGCAGGCCCGCCGCCATCCGGAGCTGGTCGCGCTCGGCTTCTGGGCGCGCGGCGCCAACATCAAGCGAATGAAGGACCGGTTCGACGCGCAATATCCGGACGCGCTTCGGCTCGCCCGGGGCCTCGCGTTCCACATCGCGCCGTCCAACGTCGACACGATCTTCGTCTATTCGCTGCTGCTGTCGATGCTTGCCGGCAATGTGAACCTGGTACGCATGTCGTCGCGCGCGGCGCAGCAGTCGGACCTGCTCAACGACATCCTCAAGCAGGTGGTCGAGGCGTCGAGCGAGCGGCTGCGCGGGATCATCGGCATCGTCCGCTACGAGCATGACCAGTCGATCACCGATGCCTTTTCGCGCCACTGCGACGTCCGCGTCGTCTGGGGCGGCGACGGCACGGTGGAACTGATCCGCAAGAGCCCGCTCTCGCCGGGAGGCACCGAACTCACCTTCCCGAACAAATATTCGCTCGCAGTGGTCGACGCCAAGGCCTGGCTGGCCAGCGATACCAAGACGCCGGTTGCCCGCGACTTCGTCAACGACTCGCTGTGGTTCGGCCAGATGGCGTGTTCGAGCCCGCGCGCGCTGGTGTGGCGCGGGTCTGCCGACGATATCGCGGCGGCGAGCACCGATTTCTGGCACCATGTCGAAGCCGGCGCGCGCGAGGCGAATCTGGGCTGGGAAGATGCCGGTGCGGTCGCCAAGCTGCTCGCCGAGCAGGACAATGCGGTCAGCGTCCACGCCAGCGTGGTGCCGCTGGAGACCAACTTCATCAGCGTCGTCCGCTGCCCGATTTCGCTGCTCGGCGAACCCAACGGCACCGGTGGCGGCTTCTTCCGCGAATTCCATGTCGAGGCGCTGGAGGAACTCGGGGTCAGCGCGCGCCGCAACTGGCAGACGGTCGCCAGCTTCGGCGTGCCCAAGGGCGACTGGCAGGCGTTCCTGCTGAACGCCCAGCCGCAGGGGATCGACCGGATCGTGCCGTTCGGCCACGCGCTGAACTTCAACGCGATCTGGGACGGGATCGACTTCCTGACCTCGCTAACCCGCATCGTGGTGATCGACGCGCCGCAGGACTGAGCGCCAGGACTGAATAGCAGGCGGGCGGCTGCTTACTGGAGCCGCTCGACCTTTAGCCCGGCCTTGGCGAGCATCGCCAGCACGCTCTCGCTGCCGGCGAGATGGCCTGCGCCTACCGCGACGAACACCGTGCCGGGGCGCTGCATGCGGCCCTGGACCCACGCCGCCCAGCGCTGGTTGCGGCGAAGCAGCAGCGTGTCGCGCAGCTCCGGATTGGGCGCGAGGTCGGCGTTGAGCAGGCGGGCCAGCGCATCGGCATCCCCCTTGCTCCAGGCGGCGACCGCCGCATCGATATTCGCGCCGGTTTCTGGCAGCCCGGTCAGCGTGTCGCCGAGCAGGCGGCCTTGCGCGGCGGCGGAGAGATGGTCGAAATAGCCGAACTGCTCCTCGGCGGTCTCCAGCCCCGTCACCTGCTTGCCCGCCTTCGTCGCGGCGGTCTGCAGCACCTGCTCGACGCCGTTCGCATCGTCATAGCCGAGCTTCTGGAGCGGCAGCAGCGACAGGGTGAGCGCGGCCAGCCACGGCTCGTCGCGGTCGAGCGACTGCGGCGAGAGCCCTGCCTGGCGGAGCGCGCCTTCGAGCTTCGCATGTTCGGGCGCGGGCAGGGCGGCGACGGTCGGGTCGCCCGGCGTGCGGCCGAGCTTGTCGAGCAGCGCCTGGGTCTGGGCCTCCGGCGGCATCACCAGTTCGAGGACGAGCGTGTCGCTGGCATCGAAGGCGGAGCGCACCGGGCCGTCGAACCAGCGCAGCTCCGGGCGGAGCAAATGGACGGTGCCGAACAGATAGACGGTGGTGTCGCCGTCGCGCAACGCCCACAGCGCCGGCTTGGCCTCGCGCGGCGCGGCGCCGCAGCTACCGAGGAGGAACAGGGTAGCGAGGAGGAGCGCGCGGAACATGGGCGCGGCTTGGCGGCGCGAGGGCGGGGAAGTCAACGGGGCGCTACGGCTCCAATACGTCGACATCCCGATCCCTTAAGCCGTCATCCCGACGAAAGTCGGGATCCATTCGCCACTCCATTGAAGATGGAGCCGAACTGGCGACCCCAATGGATCCCGGCTTTCGCCGGGATGACGAAGGAGGCTTGCGCTGGGATGACAGTGGAGAGGTAGGGTGACGACGGCTGCGGGGAAGCGGCCAGCTTCCCCTCCCGGTTGACCCCCTCGGCGCCCTGCGCCAAAGCGCTCTCCAAACCTTACAGGGTGACCAACTTGTCCGAACCTCTCAGCTTCCAGCGCATGATCCTGACGCTCCATGACTATTGGAGCACGCGCGGCTGCCTGATCCTGCAGCCCTATGACATGCGCATGGGCGCCGGTACTTTCCACCCCGCCACCACGCTGCGCGCGCTGGGGCCGGAGCCGTGGAACGCCGCCTTCGTCCAGCCCTGCCGCCGCCCGACCGACGGCCGCTATGGCGAGAACCCCAACCGGCTCCAGCATTATTACCAGTACCAGGTGATCCTGAAGCCGAGCCCGCCCGACCTGCAGGAGCTGTATCTTGGCTCGCTGGCCGCGATCGGCATCGATTTCACCAAGCACGACATCCGCTTCGTCGAGGACGACTGGGAATCGCCGACGCTCGGCGCCTGGGGGCTGGGCTGGGAAGTGTGGTGCGACGGGATGGAAGTCACCCAGTTCACCTATTTCCAGCAGATGGGCGGCTATGACTGCAAGCCGGTGGCTGGCGAGCTCACCTACGGGCTCGAGCGCCTCGCCATGTACATCCAGAACAAGGACAGCGTCTACGATCTCGCCTTCAACGACGCGGGCGTGACCTATGGCGACGTGTTCCTGGAGAACGAACGCGAGATGTCGAAGTGGAACTTCGAGATCGCCGATACCGACGCGCTGTTCGACCTGTTCCGCAAGGCCGCGGCCGAGTGCGAGCGGTCGCTGGAGGCCAAGCTGCCGATCCCGGCCTATGAGCAGGCGATCGAGGCGAGCCACATCTTCAACCTGCTGAACGCGCGCGGCGTGATCTCGGTGGCGGAGCGCCAGGCCTATATCGGCCGGGTGCGCGATCTGGCGAAGGGGGCGTGTGCGGCATGGATCGAGAAGAAGAGCCCCGAATGGGAAGCCGCGTACCCCGGCTGGACGGCGTGATGCGTAGCCGCCGCTTCCCCCTTCGTGCTCCTGCGGAAGCAGGAGCCCAGAGCCCTAAGCGACTCGCTCTCCAACACTGGGCACATGCTTTCGCAGGTGCACTTGGAATTGCCCATGACTGACTTTCTTCTCGAACTCCGCTCGGAGGAAATCCCGGCGCGCATGCAGGAAAAGGCGCGGGAGGATCTCGCCCGTTTGTTCGCCGCCGAGTTGGACAAGGCCGGGCTGAAGGCCGCCGAGGTGGTGTCCTACGCGACGCCGCGCCGGCTGACGCTGATCCTCAAGGGCCTGCCCGCCGAGACCGCCACCGTCTCCGAAGAGACCAAGGGCCCGCGTGTCGGCGCGCCGCCCCAGGCGCTGGAAGGCTTTCTGCGCAAAACCGGCCTCACCGCCGATCAGTTGGTCGAGCGGGATGGCGTGCTGTTCGCGATCGTCGACAAGCCCGGTCGCGCGACGGCCGAGGTGCTCGCCGCCGCAATTCCCGCGGTGATCCGCGCCTTCCCCTGGCCCAAGTCGATGCGCTGGGGTGCGCCATCACTCTCCACCGAAAGCCCGCGCTGGGTGCGCCCGCTGCAGGGCATCGTCGCGCTGTTCGGCAGCGACGTGGTGCCGTGCGAGATCGCCGGCGTCACCAGCGGCGCGGCGACGGTGGGGCATCGCTTCCACCATCCCGGCGTGATCACCATCGGCTCGGCGGACGATTATGTCGAGAAGCTGCGCGCCTGCCATGTCATCGTCGACGGCGCCGAGCGGCGCAACATCATCGCGCTGGGCGCGAAGATGGCAGCGCAGAAGGCCGGGCTCAGCCTGATCGAGGACGAGGGGCTGCTGTTCGAGAATGCCGGGCTGACCGAATGGCCGATGCCGCTGCTCGGCCGCTTCGACGAGGCTTTCCTGGCGGTGCCGCCCGAGGTGATCCAGCTCACCGCGCGGGTGAACCAGAAATATTTCGTCTGCCGCGATTCCGAGGGCAAGCTGGCCAATGCGTTCGTCTGTGTGGCAAACATCGACGCGGCCGATGGCGGCGAAAAGATCGTCGCGGGCAACCAGAAGGTGCTGGCGGCCCGGCTGAGCGACGCGCGCTTCTTCTACGAGACCGATCTCAAGGTGCCGCTCGCCGATCAGGCGGGGAAGCTCGAGAAGATCGTCTTCCACGAGAAGCTGGGCACGGTGGCCGACAAGGTCGAGCGCGTCGCCAAGCTGGCGGAGTGGCTGGCGACCGAGAAGATCGTGCCGAACTGCGATCCGGCGCTGGCGCGCCGCGCGGCCGAGCTCGCCAAGGCGGACCTCGTCACCGGCATGGTCGGCGAGTTCCCCGAGCTGCAGGGCCTGATGGGCGGCTATTACGCCGCCGCGCAGGGCGAAGACCCGGCGGTCGCCGCGGCGATCCGCGACCACTACAAGCCGGTCGGGCAGGGCGATGACGTCCCGACCGATCCGGTGACGGTGGCGGTTGCGCTGGCGGATAAGCTGGACGGCATCACCCAGTTTTTTGGCGTCGACCTCAAGCCGAGCGGCTCCAAGGACCCGTTCGCATTGCGGCGCTCGGCACTGGGCGTGCTGGCGATTCTGCTCGACAATGGCCTGCGCTTCCCGCTGCTCCGCTCGGTGAGCCAGGACGTGCTCGACTTCTTCGCGGACCGCCTCAAGGTCCAGCAGCGCGAAGCGGGTGTTCGCCATGACCTGATCGATGCGGTGTTCGCGCTCGGCGGCGAGGACGATCTCGTCCGCCTGCTCGCGCGGGTGAAGGCGCTGCAGGCGTTCGTTACCACCGAGGACGGCGCCAACCTGCTCGCCGGCTACAAGCGCGCGGCGAACATCCTCAAGAAGGAGGAGTGGGAAGCCGGCGCCACCAACCCTTCGCCCGAACCCGCCGAGGCCGCACTCGCCGCAACCCTCGACGCCGCCGAGCCCAAGGCGACGGCCGCGATCGAAGCCGAGCAGTTCGAGGATGCCATGGCCGCGCTCGCCATCCTGCGCGCGCCGATCGACGCGTTCTTCGACCAGGTGACGGTCAACGACGCCGATCCGGCCAAGCGCGCCGCACGCCTCGGCCTGCTCGCACGGATGCGTGATGCAGTGCACAAGGTGGCGGACTTCGCCAAGATCGAAGGTTGAGGGGCTTAATTGTACGATTAATATCCCGTAAATTGGCCTGAAACTGCCACGGTCCCGAAATAATCGGATACCGACAACGTAGTCAGCGGTTCCGCCTTCTTCGCACCTGCGGTAGCGCCCTTTCTGTCTTGATAGGGCGCTTCGATCGGAAGGGGATCAGAATGACGCAATATGTGTACCGCTTCGGCGGTGGTGTTTCGGACGGTGGTGCGGGCGACAAGAATCTGCTCGGCGGCAAGGGTGCGAACCTCGCCGAGATGGCCTCGATCGGACTGCCGGTGCCGCCGGGCTTCACCATCTCCACGGCGATGTGCACGCGTTATTATGAGGAAGGCGAGACCTTCCCCGAGAGCGTGAAGGCCGAAGTCGCGGGCGGCATCGCGCATATCGCCGCGATCACCGGCAAGCAGTTCGGCGATGCGGGCGATCCGCTGCTCGTCTCTGTCCGCTCGGGCGCGCGCGTGTCGATGCCGGGGATGATGGACACGGTCCTCAACCTCGGCCTCAACGACCAGACGGTGCAGGGCCTGGCCGCGACCAGCGGCGACGATCGCTTCGCCTGGGACAGCTATCGCCGCTTCATCCAGATGTATGCGGATGTGGTGCTGGGCCTCGACCATGGCCGGTTCGAGGAAGCGCTGGAGATCGCCAAGGAAGATCGCGGCTTCACGCTCGATACCGAGCTGTCGGCCACCGATCTCCAGGCGCTGGTCGCCGAGTATAAGAGCATCGTCGAGGAGCTGTGGAACAAGCCGTTCCCGCAGGACGTGCACGACCAGCTCTGGGGTGCGATCGGCGCGGTGTTCGGCTCGTGGCAGTCGGAGCGCGCCAAGGTCTATCGCCGGCTCAACGACATTCCGGCCGATTGGGGCACGGCGGTGAACGTGCAGGCGATGGTGTTCGGCAACATGGGCGACACCTCGGCGACGGGCGTGGCCTTCACCCGCGACCCTTCCACCGGCGAGCGCGCTTATTATGGCGAGTTCCTGATCAACGCGCAGGGCGAGGACGTCGTCGCAGGTATCCGCACACCGCAGTATCTGACCCGGACCGCGCGCGAGACGGCAGGCGCCAAGCCCGCCTCGATGGAAGAGGCGATGCCCGAGGTCTATGGCGAGCTGGCGGCGGTGTTCGACCGGCTCGAGACCCATTACCGCGACATGCAGGACATCGAGTTCACCGTCGAGCGCGCCAAGCTGTGGATGCTGCAGACCCGCAGCGGCAAGCGCACCGCCAAGGCGGCGCTCAAGATCGCGGTCGACATGGCCAATGAAGGCCTGATCACCCGCGAAGAGGCGATCCTTCGCGTCGATCCGCAGGCGCTGGACCAGTTGCTCCACCCGACGCTCGACCCCAAGGCCCCGCGCGACGTGCTGACCAAGGGGCTGCCGGCCTCGCCAGGCGCGGCTTCGGGCCTCGCGGTGTTCGACAGCGACACCGCCGAAAAGCGCGCCAATGCCGGTGACTCGGTAATCCTGATCCGCGTCGAGACCAGCCCCGAGGACATTCACGGCATGCACGCGGCGCGCGGCATCCTGACGGCGCGCGGCGGCATGACCAGCCACGCGGCGGTCGTCGCGCGCGGCATGGGCCGGCCTTGCGTCTCTGGCGCAGGCAGCCTCTCGATCAACGCGCGCGAGAAGGTGATGCGCGTCGGCAGCCGTGAGGTCCGCGAGGGCGACATGGTGACGATCGACGGCGCCACCGGCGAAGTGATGGCCGGCCAGGTGCCGACCGTGCAGCCCGAGCTGTCGGGCGATTTCGGCACGCTGATGACCTGGGCCGACGAAGTCCGCCGCCTCAAGGTGCGCGCCAATGCCGAGACGCCGCTCGACTGCCGCACCGCGCGCGAGTTCGGCGCCGAGGGCGTTGGCCTGTGCCGCACCGAGCATATGTTCTTCGATTCGGCGCGCATCACCGCGGTGCGCCAGATGATCCTCGCCGAGAACGAGGCCGGCCGTCGCGCCGCGCTGGAGAAGCTGCTGCCCGAACAGCGCAGCGACTTTCTCGAGATCTTCGAGGTGATGGCGGGCCTGCCGGTGACGATCCGCCTGCTCGATCCGCCGCTGCACGAGTTCCTGCCGCACGAAGAGGCGGAGTTCGCCGAAGTCGCGACCGCGGCGGGCGTGGACGTCGACACGCTCAAGCGCCGCGCGGCCGAGCTGCACGAGTTCAACCCGATGCTCGGCCATCGCGGCTGTCGTCTGGGTGTGACCTATCCCGAAATCTACGAGATGCAGGCGCGCGCCATCTTTGAGGCGGCGATTGCGGTTGCGGAGAAGTCCGGCGCCGCGCCGGTACCCGAAGTGATGATCCCGCTGGTCGGCACCCGGCGCGAGCTGGAGCTGATGAAGGCGGTGGTCGACAAGGCCGCACAGGCGGTGTTCGCCGAGAAGGGGCGCACGATCGACTATCTGGTCGGCACGATGATCGAGCTGCCGCGCGCGGCGCTGATGGCGGGCGAGATCGCCGAGGTGGGTGCCTTCTTCTCGTTCGGCACCAACGACCTCACCCAGACTACGCTGGGCGTGAGCCGCGATGACGCCTCGCGCTTCCTGACGACTTATGTCGAGAAGGGCATCTACGCCAAGGATCCGTTCGTGAGCCTCGACGTGGAGGGTGTCGGCCAGCTGATCGCGCTCGCCGCCGAGCGCGGCCGTGTGACCCGGCCCGACATCAAGCTCGGCATCTGCGGCGAACATGGCGGCGATCCGGCGTCGATCGCGTTCTGCGAGAAGACGGGGCTCGATTATGTCTCGGCTTCGCCCTATCGCGTGCCGATCGCGCGGCTTGCGGCAGCGCAGGCGGCAATTCGAGGAAAGTGATGCTGGTAGTGGCGGTAGCGGTAGCGACGGACGATGCGACGGCACTCAGCCGTGACCTTCTCGCCAGCCCTACCGCCACCGCCGTGCTGGAACGCCGCTGCGGCGGCCCGATCCGGGCGGAGGTGGACCGTGCGGCGCACAAGGATCCGACGCCGGAGCAGCGCAAGCGGCTGGGCATCGGGCCGGACGAGCGCGTCGTATATCGCAGCGTGGTGCTCAGCTGCGCGGGCGTCGCCTTGTCGGTCGCCGAGAACTGGTACGTGCCGTCGCGCCTCTCCCCGGAAATGAACGCCGCGCTGGAGCAGGGGGATACCCCGTTCGGCGCGGTGATCCGGCCGCTCAAGCCGCACCGCAAGCCACTGGAGCAGGTGCTGGCAGGCGTCGCACCGTACGTGCTCCGCCACCGCGCGCTGGTGCTGGATGGCGAGGGGCGGGCGCTGGCGGAAGTGGTGGAGAATTATACTGCGGCGGTGTTGCGCTAAGCGGGACGCTTCTTCGCGCTCGTAGCATCTGCTTAAGTTTCCGAGGTCTACCTACGCGCTCCATCTGATTCATTGCATGGGGGAATGCGCGTGATCTTCGTACCGCTTCTGCTTTCTACCGCCGAGCCGGTCGACGGGCCTTGGTCGCTCGTCCGTGGCGAAGGCACGTGCAGCGCCATGCTCACCGCCGGCACGACGCGCTTCGCCCTCGTCGCAGCGGGCACTGCCAAGCCGATACTGGTCGTCGAACCGGCGCAGTGGCAGCCTGCGGCTGTGCCCGCGACCCTGCAAGTGGTCTGGAACCGGACCTATGCACTGCCCGAGAAGAAGGCGGTGATCCCGGTGCAGCCTATCGGGGGGGACAAATCGGGCTTCCAGGTCGATCCGGAGGCATTGGGTCAAACGGCCTCCTACGAATATAGGCTCGTCTCCTTTTTCGTCGCGGGCTCCCAGGCGCCGGTGGCCGCGATCCGCAGGGATGCCATCGGCAGCGGAACCGCATTCGTGCGGCAATGCCAGATAGAGCGGCAGCAGGTCGCACCCGGGTCGGGCGAGCCCGCCGTCGAAGCGCCCAAGCTGATCTCCCTGCCGATCAGCGACGATGACTATCCGGCCATTGCGGCGCGCAATGGCGAGGTCGGTGTGACGCAAATGGTGATGATGGTTTCTGCTGCGGGCAAGGTGAGCCGCTGTGACGTGGAGGTTTCCAGCGGTAGCGATGCGCTGGATCGAACGTCGTGCGCGCTCGCGGTTCGTCGCGCAGTCTTTGTGCCGGCACAGGACGCGTCCGGGCGTCCGACACAGGCGGAATCCCGTAAGCCCTTTCGGTGGGAGATCCACGATCTGAACCGCCCCGCCCCGGCTGCGGGCGCGGCCGGGGCGCCGGCCACCAACCTCCGCTGAGCCCCAAACGAGAAACGCCCCCTTCCTTGCGGAAGAGGGGCGCTTCCGGGGATAGCCCGGTGTCCGTCGGTCAGAACTTGGTCGTGGCCGACAGATAAAAGGTGCGACCGGTGCGGCTGGCCATCTGGAAGGTGTCCGCGGTGGTCTGGTAGGCGTCTTCGTGGGTGTTGTTCAGGTTGATGATGCCGCCCGTGAAGCTCAGCCACTTGTTCGGCGTGAAGCCCAGCGCCAGGTCCATCTGGGTGCGCGCGCGCACCGTGTGGATCTCGCCGCCGTTGACGAAGAAGCTGCTGGCGGCGTCCTGCTTGTACGAGCTGCGGTGGTTGACCGAGAAGCGCACGCTGAACATCTCGTTTTCCCAATAGGGCGTGATGTTGGCGGTGAACTTCGACAGATCGCGTAGGTTGAAGCCGGTGCCCAGCGCGCTGGCATCGGTATCGACCAGCGTGATGTTGCCCGTCGCGCCGAAGCCCTTGATCGGCAGGATGCCGTCGAAGTTCTCGGAAGCGGCGAATTCCACACCCTTGATGTTGATGGTGCGGTTGTCGTTCAGCACGCGGCTGAAGCTGTAGTCGCTCTTCAGGTCCGCCGACTGGCAGTCCGTGGTGACGCCGTTCAGCGCCACGCCGTTGTACGAGGTCGGGCAGTAGAACTGGGTGAAGGTGCCGTTCTTCACCGCCTTGTAGAAGCCGGCAACGCTGATCGAGTTGCCGCGGCCATGGTAGAATTCCAGGCTGATGTCGAGCTGGTTCGCGGTCAGCGGCTTGAGGCGCGATTCGCCTGCGGCAACGCTGGTGAAGGCACGCTTCTGCTGCGAGATGCCGGTGCTGATCGTGTCCGCCATCTGCGTCTGGCTGTTGAGCAGCGGCCGCACCAGCACCTTGGCCGCGGCGAAGCGGGCAACCAGTTTCGGCGTCAGGTCGAGGGCGAAGCTCGCGCTCGGCAGGACGTTGCCGTAGTCCTGGATGATGTGCTGCTGGCCGAGCAGTGCGGCATCGCTGCCGGTGCCGTCGGTCAGGCTGGCGGTGACGTTCTGGTGGGTATGCTCGTAGCGCACGCCCAGGTTGCCGCGCAGCGTCATGCCGCCCACGGTCGTGTCGACATTGGCCATCGCATAGACCGCGGGGACGTAGCGATCGACGCGATAGGTGCTGGGCCAGTCGGGCACGTCGGGCACGGTGATGCCCTTCGATGCGAGCAGGCTCTGCCACACGTCTGCATTGGTAGACAGGAACGCATGCGGGATCGACATCGCGCCGTCGAGGAAGTTGGTCACCAGCTGGCCGGTGGTGCCGAGGTTCGGGATGTAGTTGAACTCGGGATACTTCACCGGATCGGTAACGTCGCCGTCACGATCGTGGCGGTAGGCGTTGGTGGCGAAGCTTTCGTGGTGGAATTTGGCGCCGAGCACCAGCGACTGGAGGCCGTGCCAGCCCAGATCCTTGGTCACGTCGACCTGCGCGGCCTTGTCCTTAGCGGTCTGGATATGCGTCGCGCCATCGACAAACGCGAACCAGGTGCGGTTGGCGTTGTTCCACACCGAGCCATCGGTGAGGCTCTGCGTTGTCCACTTGATGTTGTTCGGGTTCGAGATGTCCAGCGTGCCGCCCTGGGCGAACTTGACCTCGTCGATCGACGCCCATTCATACAGCGCCGCGTCACCCTTGGTGTAGTGCGCGACGGCGTGCACCTTCCAGGTGTCGCCCGGCTGCCAGTTGATCGTGCCGGTATAGGCCTGGGTCTTCAGGTTGCGCAGTTCGGGCTGGGTGTTGTTGTCGACGTTAAAGTTGCTGATGCTGATGTTGTTGGCGATGCCGTTCGCCTTGCCGTTCACCGTCACCGCGCTCGAATCCCAGCGGCCGAACACATATTGGCGCGTAGTGTAGCGGGTGTGGTCGCGCGAATATTCGCCCTGGAGCAGCGCCTCGAAATTGTCGCTCGGCTTCCACTGGATCGCGCCGCTGGCCATCAGCTGCTCGGTATCGCGATCGATGCGGCGGTAGCGGAAATTGCCCGGCACCCGCACATCGGGATCGATCACCCCGGCATTGTACCAGTTCTTGATGAAGACGTAATCGCCACGATCCTTCAGCTTCTGGTAGCTGACGTTCGCCATCACGCCGAGCGTGCCGCCGGCGAAGCTGTCGATATAGGCGCCGCTGACCTTGGGCGTGACTTCCTTGCCGCGATATTCGGAGTTGTAGCCCTTCACGCCGACGATGAAGCGTGGGCCCTTATAGGCAAGTGGCTTGACCGTATCGATGTTGACGGTGCCCGACAGACCGCCGGTGTCCATGTCCGCGGTGGGCGACTTCACCACCTGGATCGCGCTGGCGAGATCGGTCTGGATGATGTCGTAGCGGAAGCCGTCCTTGAAGTCGGCGCTGGCGAAGGTCTGGCCGTTGATCGTGGTGCGGGCGTACTGCGCACCGAGGCCACGGATGCTGATCGTCGAGCCGCGGCCGTTGATATTGGACATCTGGACGCCGGCGATGCGCTGGATTGCCTCGGTGATGTTCTGCGCCGGGAACTTGCCGATATCCTCGGCCGAGATGCCGTCGGTGATGCGGATGTCCTTGCGCTTCGCGTCGAGCGCGGAGGCGAGGCTGGAGCGGAAGCCGGTAACGACGATGTCGCCGCCGGTATCGTCCTGGCCCTGGGCGGCGGGCGCGGTATCGGTCTGGGCGAAGGCGGGATCGCCGAGCGCCAACGCTGCCACACAACCTGCGGAAAGCAATACCAACTTGGTACCGGAAAAGGCGCGACGCGCCTCGGTCGTCGAAGGACTCAACATCAAACCACCCCTCATCTGAACTGGCGAACCCTGCTGCGGTGCTCTGTTTTTCAATCCCGAGCTTGCTGCTCGTGGTCCGATAAATGTCCTAGAGGCCTGACCAGTTGTCAAGCCAGTCGCCGACACAAGCATGACCTATTTGAGACGTTATGTTGAAAGGTAGGGCATCGGTCCTGGTTTTTGAGCCGATTTTATTGGTGCCCGCCTCTTTTCATTCTTGCAAAGCGGCGGTGCTAAAGGACGGAAAAGCAGGCATTATCGCGCCGCTCCGCCAATCTCGCAGCAGGGCCCTAACGCCCAGAAGGCGCGCAAAAATAAACGCCCGAGCGTGGCGCCCGGGCGACAGTCAATTTTTATTGTAAGACAAGTTCAGGCGGGGTGGCCGAACCTGCGGGCATGTTCGTCGGTCTCGCCGGCCCGCAGCAAGGCGGCCTGTTCGCGCCAGCGCTCGTCGACGATGGTGCCCTGGGGCAGACCGAGTCGCTCTTCCAGCGGCAGCTCGTCGCCGCGGGGCAGTTCCTCGATGTCGCGGAAATGCTGGATGCCGAGCTGGTTGAGCTGGCGCTCGCGATGGTCGTCGATGCCGTGAATGCGGGCGAGCACGTCGGTGCCGCCGTAGAACCAGCTGCGCACGGCGGAGTCGCGTTTGGTGGGTGTGGGGTCCGCGAGCGGAACGGCGGGGCGGCTGTCCGCGATGGTGCGCTCCAGGCGCGAATTGGCCGCTTCCAGATCCCGAGTGCGGGTGTTGGCGGTGGCGAGTTCGTCGCGCAATGCCTGGTGGGCATCGCGTTCGGCCTCATAGCGTTCGCGCCAGCGGCGTCCGCTGCTGCTGCTCGCCAGCCCCAGTAGCCAGCCCGCGACCAGCGCGAGCGCGAGCCCGATGAACTGCAAGGGGGTGGTATAGGGCAGGTCGGTCATCAGTCGGGCTCCCGGCAACCCGCCAATAACCTGTCATTCGGCGTTCGGTTCCGTAAGCGTCAATGCATCAGCGAGTCGTTGATCGAACATGCGGCGGGCCCGAGAATGACGATGAACAGTACCGGCAGAATGAAGAGGATCAATGGAACGGTCATGATCGCCGGTAGCCGCGCGGCTTTTTCTTCGGCGCGCATCATGCGCTCGTTCCGAAATTCTGCGGAAAGCACGCGGAGCGCAGACGCGAGCGGCGTGCCATATTTCTCGGTCTGGATCATCGTGGTGACGACCCCGCGGATGGCCTCCAGATTGATGCGCATTGCCATGTTTTCGAACGCGGAGCGACGATCGGTAAGGAAGCCGAGCTCGATCGCGGTCAGCGAGAATTCCTCGCCCAGTTCCGGATAGGCGCGGCCAAGCTCCTTGGCGACACGACCGAAAGCGGCGTCGACGGTCAGGCCGGCCTCGGCGCAGATCACCAGCAGGTCGAGTGCATCGGGCAGACCCTTGCGGATCGCGTCGGTGCGCTTCTGGATGCGATTCTTGAGGTAGAGATCGGGCGCCTTGTAGCTGAGCACGAAACTGCCGGCGACCAGGCCATAGGCCTTGAGCGGGCTCCAGTCGGCGAACATGTCGGTGCCGTACACGAAATAGAGCATCGGCCCGCCGAACAGGATCGGCAGCACCAGCCGGCCGAGGATCACCCCCACGGCCCATTCCCGCCTGCGGATGCCGGCCTGGAGCAGCTTGACCTGCGCTACCTTGACCTGCTCGTCCTGCAGCACCTTGAGCGAGCTGAGGAAGCTGCGGATTCGATCGGTGGTGTCGCTGCGCTGGACCAGCTTGGCGCGGCGCTTGGAGGGCGTGGTGACGATGCCGGCCTTCAGCTGCTCGCGGCGTTCGTTGAGCATCTTCACCCGGCGCGCCATCGGGTTGCGTACGGTGGTGGCGGCATAGATGGCGACGAGCACCGCGACGGCGGCAACCGCCGACAGGATCGTCGCGACCCAGAGAACGTCGATGCCGAGCAGGGTGGGGCCTTGGCTGGGTTCCATCGCCATCAGATCTCGAAATTGACCATTTTGGCCATGATGAAGGCGCCCAGCGCCATCCAGATCAGCCCGCCGCCGCCGGTCACGATCAGCCGCTGATCGGTGAAGAAGTGCATCATATATTCGTTGTTGATCGACCATATCAGCCCGAACACGATGAAGGGCAGCGCGCCGACGATGATCGCCGAGGCCTTCGCTTCGGACGACATCGCCTTGATCTTCAGCTTCATCTGCGCGCGCTTGCGCAGCACCTCGGACAGGTTGCTCAGCGTCTCGGCCAGGTTGCCGCCGGTCTCGCGCTGGATCTGGATGGTGATGGTGAAGAACTGGAACTCCGGCGTGCCGAGCCGGTCGGCGGTTTCCTGCAGCGCCGAGTCCAGCGTGCGGCCGATCTTCATCTTGTCGCTGATCGCGCGGAATTCCTCGCCCACCGGCCCGGGCATCTCGAAGCCGACCACGCCGATCGTCTCGGTGATCGGCAGGCCCGAGCGCAGGCCGCGCACCAGCAGGTCGATCGCATCGGGGAAGGTGGTGGTGAACTTGGCGACGCGGCGCTTGATCAGGAAGCCGACGACGAAGTGGGGGAGACCGAGCCCGACGAACAGCCCGAACCCGATCGAGAGCAGCAGCGGCGCGCCCTTGAGGAACAGCAGCAGCGCCACCGTCACCGCAAGCCCCAGCGTGGCGAGACCGTATTGGCCGAGCGTCCAGCTCTTGCCGGTCATCGCCAGCCGCTTTTCGAGCTGCTCCTGGTTGGGCAGCAGCCGCGCGAAGGTGAGGTCGACGCCGCTCGCCTGCGTCGTCGAGATGCGGCGGAGCTGCGCTTCCATCGCATTGGCGCCGGTGGCGCTCACCATGTGCCGGTCGCGCAGCGAGGTCAGCCGCCGCGCGCTCGCCCGCTGCGCCGAGGGGCCGGACAGCGCCAGCACCAGCAGCACCAGCACCGCGGCGGCACCCAGGCCCAGCATCAGGAGCGGCAGCAGCGGCATCGGCGGCTTACTTCTTCTTGCTCGCCATCAGCGCCTTGAGGTCGCCGAGCTTGCTGAGCAGCGAGCCGCCCTTGGCCGCTTGCTTGCGCTCGCCTTCGGCGCCGGCATCGGTAATCTCGAGGATGCGGCCGGCGAGCTCGCCGATCGGGGCCATGGCGCGATTGCTGCGGCCCACCTCTGCCATCGGCTTGCCGAGCTTGGCGGCCTGGGCGGCGAGCTTGGGTTCGAACGGCACGACGAAATCGATCGGACGCTCGATCGAGCCTTCGAATTCCTTGCGGCTGATCTCGAGCAGCGCAGGCTGCGGCATCTTGTTGGCGAGGAGGAAGATCTGGGTCTGCGGCGCGTTCGACTTGAACCAGCTGAGGATGCGGATCGTATCGCGGGCGGCGGCCAAGGTCAGCTCGGTCACCAGCACCGCCACCTGCATGTCGGCGATCAGATGCGGGTGCTGCACCAGCATCTGCCGCGGCAGATCGGTGATGGTGCATTCGAACGCGCCGCGAATCTCTTCCTGCAGCTGGTAGAAGGCGGCGCCGTCGCCGGTCATCGGCGCGTTGATCGGCGCCTCGGCGGAGAGCACCGCGAGCCGTTCGGAGGCGCGGACCATCGCGCGTTCGATGAACAGCCCGTCGATGCGGCTGGGATTCTCGATCGCATCGGTCAGGCCGCGGCCGGGCTCCAGGTCGAGCGCCAGTGCGCCGGTGCCGAAATGGACGTCGAGGTCGAGCAGCGCGGTGGTGCGGCCCTGCCGTTCGCCCATCAGCCAGGCGATCGAGGTCGCAATGCTGGTCGCGCCGCAGCCGCCGCGGGTGCCGATCACCGCGGTGGCGGAGTGCGGCCGGCCGGCGCTCGCATCGCTCTGCTTGGGCGCCGCCAGCGCGGTCTGCGCCTGGAGGAAGGCGTCGCGCAGCATGTCCGGGTTGATGGGTTTGAGCAGATAATCGTGGATGCCGCTGGCGATCAGGTCGCGGTACAGCCGCACGTCGTTCACCGCGCCGGCGGTGAGCACGATCGTGCCCGGCTCGCACACTTCGGCGAGCGCGTTTATGTCGTTGAGCGGGTCGCCCGATTCGGACAGGTCGACGAACAGCACGTGCGGGCTGGCGGAGACGGCCAGCGTCTGCACCGCATTGCGCAGCCCGCCCTTGTTGACCTTCTCCGGCGACCATCCGAGCTCGACGGCGATCGGGCGCATGAGCTCTGCCGTGGCCTCGTCGCAGACAAAGGCGGTAAACGGATCGCGGCTCGTCGCGCGGCCTGGGTTGAAAGGCGCGTTCACTTCGGGGCCCCGCTCGATTCCGCCTTCACCGTCGCACCGCCGCCGCCGCTGGGCGCGGCCGCGCGATAGGCGCCGATCGCCTTGCTGACGGTCATCGGATCGGCGGTGGGCGCGCCGGGGGCGCCGCGGACCAGATCGGCCGGATCCGCGACCATCGCAGCGAGATTGGAGGCGGTCGCGCAGCCGAAGTTCGAGCTGGTGCTGGCATCCGCGGTCGCGGCGCTCCAGTGGCGATAGTCGGGGCAGCCCGGCACCGCGGCACTGGTGCGGGTGATCACCACGCGGACCGTGCCCGGCGAATCCGGTCGGCCGGTGGCGGGGGCGCGGTCGGCGAGCAACAGGCCGTAGCGCCCGGCGGCGGCGGCGATGTCGCTGCGGCCGGTGCTGCCGTCCGCGCCGTCGTCGATCGCGATGCGGTCGCCATAGCGCAGGTTCATCGCGCCCATCCATTCGGCGAGGCGGCGGTCTTCGCCGGGGGCGAGCCGGCCGCCGTCTGCCTGGAGGTCGAGGGTCAGATCCTGGCGGCTGACGATCGGCTGATGGACCGAATCAAGGCTGCCATTATAGCCCGCGCAACCGGCGAGCAGCAGCCCAGGGGCGAGCAAAGCGAGAGCGGGACGCGGCAACAAGGCGGTTCTCCTCGGCGGGCGCATCACAGGCCGAAGCCCGGCGCAGCGGCGGCGTTCTTGGATTTGCGGGACGCACTGGCGGGCGCGACCGGGGCGGGAGTGAGCGCACCGGTGGCAGGTGCAGCGCTTGGCGGCGCCATGCTCGGCATCGGCCGTTCGCCGCCCGACGTGCCCTCGGCCAGCGAGCCCATGAAGATGCGGTCGAAATCGTTCGGCGCCTTGTAGCCGTCGGTCGGCAGGCGGATCTGGTTCGCGTTGACCGGGCGGACGAGGTACGGCGTGATCACGATCACCAGCTCGGTCTCGTTGCGCTGGAAGGCGTTGGAGCGGAACAGCGCACCCAGTATCGGCATGTCGCCGAGGCCCGGCGTTTTGGTGATCGAGTTGTTGTGGCTGTTCTGGAGCAGCCCGCCGATCACCATGCTCTCGCCCGAACCCATCTCCACCGTCGTTTCGCTGCGGCGGGTGGTGAGCGCGGGGATGGTGGTGTTGGCCAGCGTAACTGCGCCCGAGGAGGAGAGCTGCGACACTTCGGGGCGGACGTGGAGCGAGATGCGCCCGTCCGCCAGCACCGTCGGCGTGAAGGCGAGGCTGACGCCGTATTGCTTATATTCCACCGTCGTCGTGCCGAGCGCCTGCGCGATCGGGATCGGGATCTCGCCGCCCGCCAGGAAGTTCGCGGTCTCGCCCGACAGCGCGACGAGGCTGGGCGAGGCGAGGGTGGAGACCTGGCCGATCGTCTCGCCGAAATCGAGGCTGGCGAGCAGATCGGTGCCGAGGAAGCGGCCGGCCGCGCCAAGCATGGTGTTGCCGGTGCTGGGCGCGGGGAAGGTGAAGATGTTGGCGCCCGGTGGGGCCCCGGTTGCCGGGTCCACTGTCGTGCCGGTATTGGTGGTGATCGTGCCAGCCTTGCCCTGGCTGATGCCGAACAGGAAGCTGCCGCGGTCGCGGTTGGTCAGGTTGACGTTGAGGTTCTTGACGAAGCTGCGGCTCACTTCGGCGAAGCGGACCTGCAACTGCACCTGCAGCGGCGTCGCGGTGCGCAGCCGGTTGACCACGCCGATCTTGAGCGACGCATTGGCGTCGTCGAGCTTCACGCCCGGATTGAGCAGGCCGGTGACCAGCCGCTGCGCCTGCTCGCTATCCTGCGGCGAGCGAACGGTGCCGTTGAGCACGGCGATCTGGCCGACGGTGGTGACGGTGATGTCCGCATCGGGCATCGCCGCCCTCATCATCGCATCGATGCTGCTGATGTTCTGGCTGACGCGGATGTTCGCCGAATAGACCACCGCTCCGGCCGCATTGGTGGCGAACACCGTCGCCTCGCCGAACGCCTTGCCATAGAGATGGATCTGCCGCGCGCTCGCGACATAGACGTCGGCGACCCCGGGGTTCGAGGTCCAGACATTGGCGGCGGCGGCGGGTAGCGTGACCAACTCGCCTTCACCGATCGACAGCACCACATCCCGCGTGGGGCGCTGGCTGCCGGCGGGCAGCTGCGCCATCCGGGCGACCGGCTTGGCGGCACGGTTCTGCGCCAGCGCAGGCTGGCCGGCGAACAGGACCGCGACGGTCGCGGCGCAAAGGGGGAAGGAACGCCGCATCTCAGTTCTTTCCGCTAACGGGGACAAGGCTGGCATCGCTGCCGCGCACGACGCGTACCACCGGCCCGACCGATGGTACCGCGACCGGCGCGCCCGGGGTGGTGGGTGCGGGCGCGGCCATGCCGCCCGAGGGGCCTTGCGTGGCCGGCACGGTGCGGCGCTGGAAGCGCGACACGTCGGCGCCGGTGACATAGGAATCGCCATCGTCCTGCGGCCGGCTGGTCGCGCGGGCGAGGAACGCCTTTTCCTTCTTGGGATCGTCGGGCACGTTCACCGCGCCGCTGGCGATCGCCTCGTCGAGATCGGTCTGCGTGTCGGCGAGCGAGCGCAGCGACAGCGACAACGTGCCGACGGTCTGCGCCACGGCGATCTTCTCGGCGATCTTGGGCGTCGCCTCGACGGTGACAGTCGAATAGGCGGTGACCACGGTCTTGCCCTTGTCGTCGGTCTGCTTGTCGGTGCGCTGGTCGGTGGCGAGCACGCGCAGGTTGCGCAGGACGGTTTCGGAGGCGCGCAGCGGCGGGCCGTCGCCGCTCACCGTCTGGGTGAGGATCAGGTCGATATGGTCGCCCGGGAAGACGAATCCGGCAACCGCGCTCTGGGCGGAGACGGGGACGGTGACGGCGCGCATGCCGGGGCCGAGGGCTGCGGCGAGGAAGCCGCGATCGCCGGGCTTGACCAGCGCGCCCTGCGTGACCGGCTGGCCGGCGGGCACCGCGAAGCGGACGACGGCGCCCTGCAGCTTGGCGGGCTCGCTCTGGCCGCGGACATAATAGGCACCCTCGACGAGGTCCTTGGGCCAGGGGCGGAATTCCAGCGCAGTGGCATCGAGGATCGTGCCCACCGGCAGCGCGCGCTTGGCGACCAGCACTTCGGTGGTGTTGACCGGCGCGGCAGCGGCTGCAGGCGCTCCCGGCGCCATCGCCCCGGCAGCGGGTGCGGCGGAGCCGAGCACCAGCGTGCGCGCCATGAACGCGGTGATGCCGGCGACCAGCAACGCGCCGACGAGCAGCAATAGCCTACGTGCGTCCATGTTGAACTACGCCTTTTCGTATTCTTTGGCCGACCCGGTTGTGGCGGCGTTAAGCATCACCCAATCCGGTTAAGAATCGGTTCGTAGAGGACAATCCCGGCGCCCAGCGTGATCGCCACGCCGTACGGCACCTCGATCGCGCCGATGCTGCGACGGCGGAATCTCTGGTACAGCAGCATCGCCAGGGTCAGCGCGCCGCCGAGCAGCGACATCAGGACGAGCATCCGCAGCAGCGGCACCAGCGGCAGCCACAGCGCGAGCGCACCGATCAGCTTGACGTCGCCGCCGCCCATCGCGCCCGCGGCGAACACGCCGATGAACAGCGCGAAGACGATCGCGGCGCATCCGATCTGGACGACGATGTCCGGCCAGAACGCCATGCCGCTCGCCCACCACCAGAGCGGCGCGGCGAGCGCGATGGCGGCGTTCTTGGCGTTGGCGATGGTGCGGAAGCGCACGTCCTCCACCCCTGCGGAGAGCAGGAGCAGCGCCAGCGCGCCGAGCAGACAGGCCTGGATGATCGCCCCCATGGCCCAAATGGGTAGACGGACCGGCTTACGAAACCGTAACCACGGCGCATGGCAGTTTCCCGGAATGTGGCGCGTACAATACCCGAAGGTGCGGTGGTGGATCGCTGGCAAGCCCCCGATGGCTGGTCGCTCCGCCGCTTCCACTGGCCGGCCGAGGGCACCCCGCGCGGCAGCATCCTGTTCCAGACCGGCCGCGGCGATGTGTTCGAGAAGTATCTGGAAAGCTTCGCGCATTGGCACGGGCAGGGCTGGACGATCACCGCCTTCGACTGGCGCGGGCAGGGCGGATCGGGGCGACTGACCCCCAAGGCTGATTGCGGCCATATCGACGATTTCGCGACCTATATCGACGATCTCCGCGCCTTCGCGGGGCAGTGGCAAGCGGAGACGCCGGGGCCGCATGCGGTGATGGGCCATTCCATGGGCGGGCATCTCGTGCTGCGCGGGGTGGCCGAGGGCGCCATCGCGCCCGACGCCGCGGTGCTGGTGGCGCCGATGCTGGGGGTGCGCAGTGCCTTGGGCAAGCTGGCGCCGCCGCTTGCGCGGGTGCTGGCACGGCTCGGCGATCCGCGGCGGCCGGCGTGGAAGGGCAACGAGAAGCCCTATACCACCGAGACCCGCGCGAACCTGCTCACCCACGACCCCGCCCGTTATGCCGACGAGCTCTGGTGGCAGGCGAAGGATCGCACGCTGCTGACCGGCGCGCCGAGCTGGCAATGGCTGGTCGCAGCGTTCCGCTCGATGGCGGCGCTGGAGGCTGCGCCGCTGGAGTCGGTGCGCACGCCCCTGCTGTTCGTCATCGCCGAGGCGGACGGGCTGGTCGACGCCCGCGCGGCGCTGCGGATCGCGCCGCGGCTGCCGGATGCCGAGCTGCTGCGCTTCGGGCGGGAAAGCGCACATGAGATCCTGCGCGAAGCCGATACGGTGCGCGACCGCGCGCTGGCGACGATCGATGGCTTTCTCGATGCGCGGGCGCCGCGCCGATGACCAAGTTCGACGTCGCGATCGTTGGGGCAGGCATTGCGGGCGCGAGCCTCGCCGCCGAACTCGCCCCCCACGCGCGGGTGCTGCTGCTCGAAGCGGAGGAGCGGCCCGGCTATCACGCGACCGGGCGCTCTGCTGCCTTCTGGTCCGAAACCTATGGCGGGCCGGATATCCAGCCGCTCACCACCGCCTCGGGGGCGATGCTGCGCGAGGGCGGCTTCCTCGATCCACTCGGCGAACTCCATCTGGCGCAGGCCGGCGGCCAGGAGCGAGTCGATGCCTTCCTCGCGTCGTTCGAGGGCAGCGGCGTGGCGCTCCATGCGGTCGATCCGCGCAGCATCGTGTCCGGCCTGCGCGACGACTGGGCGCTCGGCGTCCATGAACCGGGCTGCGCATATATCGACGTGGCCGCGCTGCATCAGCATTTTCTGTCGCGCGCAAGGGCGGCGGGGGCGGTGCTGCACTGCTCAGCCGGGCTGACCGGTGCGGCACGCGAGGGCAACGCCTGGCGGCTGGAGACGCAAGCCGGAGCCTTCGCCGCCGATCTGCTGGTCAACGCCGCCGGCGCCTGGGCGGACGAAGTCGCCGCGCTGGCAGGCGCGGCACCGATCGGCATCCGCGCCTATCGCCGGACCATGGTCCAGCTGCGCACCGATCCGGCGCCGCCCATGGGCTGCCCCCTGGTCAGCGATCTTGGCGGAAGTTTCTACTTCAAGCCCGAGGCGGGGGGGCGCCTGTGGCTGACGCCGCATGACGAAGTGGACAGCCCACCTTGCGATGCCGCGCCCGAGGAGATCGACATCGCGACGGCGATCCATCGCTTCGAGCAAGTGGTCGACTGGCGCGTCGCCGCGCTGGAGCATCGCTGGGCGGGCCTGCGCAGCTTTGCGCCCGATCGGCGGCCGGTCTATGGCTTCGATCCATCATTGCCCGGCCTGTTCTGGTGTGCGGGGCAGGGGGGCTTCGGCATCCAGACCGCGCCCGCGGCGAGCCGATTGGCCTGCCAGCTGCTGCTGGGCGAGATCCCCACGCTCGATCCAGAACGTTACTTGCCCGATCGTTTTCGGGATTGATTGGTAAGGCCAAAGGCTTTGCGAAAATCCATCGCTCGCCTATGAGAGTCGGTGATGAAACTGAACCGAACCAAGCTCTACCAGCGCGTGGCCGCGTCGATCGCCGACGGTATCGAAGGCGGGCGCTGGGCCCCCGGCACCCGCCTGCCGGGCGAACGTGACCTGGCGGAAGAGTATAAGGTCAGCCGTCCGACGATCCGCGAAGCGATGATCGCGCTGGAGATGAAGGGCTGGATCGAGGCGCGCCACGGCTCGGGCCTCTACGTCACCCATCGCGACAGCTCGGGCGGGCTGCGCGAGGATGCGCTCAACCTCGATATCGGCGCGTTCGACCTGACGGAGGCGCGGATCCTGTTCGAGGGCGAGGCGGCGGCGCTGGCGGCGGTGTCGATCACCGCCGAGCAGCTGGCCGAACTCGATCACATCGCGCAGGAAATGGCCGATCCCGCTACCGGCAACGCGACGTTGTTCGACGCCGATCACCGCTTCCATATCGCGGTGGCCAATGCGACGGGCAATGCGGCGATCCGCAGCGTGGTGGAATATCTGTGGGAGCTGCGCACCCGCTCGCCGCTCTGCGCCAACATGTTCGATCGCGCGCGCCGCAACGGCGTCAACCCGCGCTATGACGAGCATCGCCCGATCCTCGACGCGCTCCATGCCCGCGATCCGCACGGCGCCCGCGCGGCGATGCGCCGACACCTGCGCGGCGTGGTCGACGACCTGCTCGAGGCGACCGAGCTGGAGCTGCTCGAGCGCGCCCGCCACGAACTCGACGCGCGCCGCGACACGCTGGCGAAGCGGCTGGAAATCGGCCCGGCCTGACCGACTGCCGCTACGGCAAGCGCGTTCGGCGCACGCCGGTGCCCTTCGGAGGAATTTCCGCGTCTGCCGGGTCGCTTGTCGGGCACCTTTGGTCTATGATGCTCGGGTGAGCAACGCTGCGATTCCTTTCGAATTCCGGGTCGACGTCGAACAGGACGACATCGACTTCATGGGACATGTGAACAACGCGTCCTACCTGAAGTGGGTGCAGGCGGCGGTGGTGAGCCATTGGCAGGCGCTGGCGCCGGTCGAGGCGGTCGCCGAGCACCTCTGGGTCGCGCTCAAGCACGAGATTACCTATCGCCGCCCGGCCTTCCTGGAGGACGACGTCGTCGCGACCGTTCTGCTGGAAAAAGTGCAGGGCGCCCGCGCGTTCTACGAGACCATCATCCGCCGCGGGTCCGAGGTGCTGGCCGAGGTGAAATCCAGCTGGTGCTGCCTCGATGCCGAGACCAAGCGTCCCGCCCGGCTCGCCAAGGACGTGATCGACCATTTCTTCGTCAAAGGCGCCGATTGACGGAAACATGGCGGACGCATAGCGTCCGGCGATGTTGTCCGCGTTCCGCCGCCGCTATCTAGACCTGCTGGGGTCGATCTACATCTACAACGAGCATCGCGGCTATACGAGCATCGACCGGGTGCTCGAGGCGGTACGGGCGCGCGCCCCGCACGACCATGCGCTGATCGCCGCGGTCGAAAAGCACCGCGCCGACGAGCGCAAGCATTATCAGATGTTCAAGCGCTGGTTCGAGCTGCAGGGGCGGATGCCGCTTACGGTCGATCGCACCTGCGGGCATATCGATCGCTTCGTCGAGATCATGTTCCGTCGGCCCATCGATGCGCTCGATACACAGAAGCTGATCGAGGACGACGCCCAGTTCGAGAAGCTGTGCCGGGTGATCTCGCTCACCGAACAGCGCGGCCATCGCCAGGTCCACATCCTGCTCAACCATCCCGCGGTGCTGAGCGACAAGGTGCTGACCCGCATTTTCCGCATCATCGAGAAGGACGAGCCGAGCCACTGGGCGCCGTATGACGGCTGGCTGCGCGCGCATGGCAAGCGCGAGCCCCGTTGGTGGGAGCGGGCGGTCGACACCTTCATCCACTCCGAGCTGCTGTTCGTGAAGCTGCCCTTCCTGTTCCTCAACCCGTTCGTGCGGCGCCGCACCGACTGGGCGGATGCGGGCGAACGCTTGCATCCGGTGCAGGTGCCAGCGGCCGCCTGAGCGCTTGCGCCAGCGTGCAGGCGCGCGCATGGGGCGCGGCAGTTTCCATGGTGCGAGTACCCGCATGGCTGCCCTTCGTCGCTGGATCGATCCTTATCTGTTGATGCTGCTCGGCACGGTCGGCCTTGCCGCGCTGTTCCCCGCGCGGGGCATGTGGGCGAGCATCGCCGACGAAGCGGTGACGATCGCGGTGGCGCTGCTGTTCTTCCTTTACGGCGCGCGACTGGCGCCCGCGGCGATCTGGGCGGGGCTGACCAACTGGCGGCTGCAGCTGACCGTGTTCCTCAGCACCTTCCTGTTCTTCCCGATCCTCGGGCTGGGTGTTTATGCGGTTGCCGGGCATATGCTGCCGGGCGGGATCGCGCTGGGGCTGCTGTTCCTCTGCCTGCTGCCCTCCACCGTGCAGTCGTCGATCGCCTTCACGTCGATCGCGCGCGGCAATGTGCCCGCCGCCTTGTGCAGCGCATCGCTCTCCAATCTCATCGGCGTGATTATCACCCCGCTGCTCGTGGCGTTGCTATTGCCTAGCAACAGCGGTGCCGGATTCTCGCTCTCGCAGCTGGAGTCGATCGCGATGCAGATCCTGCTGCCCTTCGCGGCGGGGCAGGCGGCGCGGCCGCTGATCGGCGGCTTCATCCTCAAGCATCGCGTGCTCACCATGGTGGTCGATCGCGGCTCGATCCTGCTGGTCGTCTACACCGCGTTCAGCGAGGGCATGGTCGCGGGCGTGTGGGGCCGGGTGTCGCTCGCCGACCTGGCGCTGGTGCTGGCGTTTAACGCGGTACTGCTCGGTATCGTCATCGCGACGACGATGTTCGGCAGCCGCAAGCTCGGCTTCAGCAAGGAGGACGAGATCGCCATCGTCTTCTGCGGATCGAAGAAGAGCATGGCCAGCGGCATCCCGATGGCGACGATCCTGTTTCCCGGCGGGGCGGTGAGCCTGATCGTGCTGCCGCTGATGATCTTCCACCAACTCCAGCTGTTCGTCTGTGCGGTGCTGGCACGCAAATATGGAGCGCGCGAATGATGCGGATCCTGCTCACCGGATCATCGGGCTGGCTGGGGCGCTTCCTGGCGCCGATGTTGCGGGGGGCAGGGCATCAGGTCGTCGGGCTCGACGTTGCGCCCGGTACGGATACCGACGTGCTGGGTTCGGTCGCCGATCGCGCGCTGGTCGAGCAGGTCTTTGCCGAGCACGGCATCGAGGCGGTGATCCATGCCGGCGGGCTGCACAAGCCGGACATCGTGCGGTACCCGGCCCAGGTGTTCATCGACGTCAACGTCGCGGGCACGCTCAACCTGCTCGAATGCGCGGCGGCGGCGGGACACGACCGGTTCGTCTTTACCTCCACGACGTCGCTGATGATCAGCCAGGCGATCCGCGACGAGGCGGGTGGGTCGGCAGTGTGGCTCGACGAGGCGAGCGGCCCGATCGCGCCGCGCAACATCTACGGCGTCACCAAGCTCGCGGCCGAAGGGCTGTGCCGGATCGCCTGGGCAGAGCAGGGCCTCGCCACGATCGTGCTGCGCACCAGCCGTTTCTTCCCCGAGGACGACGACACCCACGCGACGCCTTCGGGCGAGAATCTCAAGGCCAACGAACTGCTCCACCGCCGACTGACGGTGGAGGACGCGGCGCGCGCGCATCTGGTGGCGCTGGAGCGCGCGCCGGCTATCGGCCATGGCGTGTTCGTGATCTCCGCGCCGACGCCCTTCGTCCGCGCCGATTGTGTCGCGCTCAAGCAGGATGCCGCTGCGGTCATCGCGCGCGCCTTCCCGCATGCCTCGGCGCTCTACGCGGCGCGCGGCTGGACGCCGCCCGCCACCATCGGCCGCGTCTATGATTCGAGCCTCGCCGAACGAGTGCTGGGCTTCCGCTGCGAGACCGACTTCGCCGCGGTGCTGGCGGCACTGCGCGAGGGCGCGCCGCTGCCCTTCGCGCACGACCCCGGCTACGTCTCGCCGAAGGAAGTGCGCGGCTGAACGCCCGCGAAGATGGCGCGCTGCTGGTCTGAGTTTTCGCCGCCACCCAAACGGGGCAACCCCATGTACACGGACTATTGACTTCGTCTCCGGCCAACAATAGCGTGCCTATGTTAACGTGAACATCGCTCGAAAGGGGCGGTCTCGTGGCGCGCACTAGCGTGTCTCGAGCAGCTCTTTCGCGCGCATTGTAAGATAACCAAGGCGTTGGACTGGAGAGGACGGCAGCCGCGATGCACTTGTTGCACCGCGACAGGAGTGGTGCGTCTTGGCGTTGTCGGCATGTTCGGCGCGTCGCGCCGCGCATTTGCCGCCGCCTCCCCGCTGGTCCGAACAACGGACGCCGAAACAGGGAGGTGAGGATGTTCTACGAGAAGAGGGATCGCCGCCGCGCGTTGCTGCGCACCACGTCGCTGGGGCTGATCGCCGCTGGGCTTGGACTCGCGCCGCTGTCGGCGCTGGCGCAGACCGCGCCGCAGTCGCAGCCGAGCGAGGATAGCGTCCCGCAGACGCGGACGGACTCGCAGGATAGCGAGATCATCGTCACCGGCTCGCGCATCGCGGTGAGCGGCTTCAACGCGCCCACGCCGACCACAGTGCTCGGCGAAGAACAGATCGCCGCCAATGCCCAGCCCAACGTCTTCACTACCATATCGCAGCTGCCGTCGCTCCAGGGCTCGTCGGGCACCCAGGTCAACACCTTCAGCACCTCGAGCGGGCAGCAGGGGCTCAGCTCCTTCTCGCTGCGCGGCCTGGGTACGATCCGCACGCTGACGCTGCTCGACGGCCAGCGTGTGGTCGGCGCCAACGTCACCGGCGTGCCGGACGTCAGCCTGTTCCCGCAGCTGCTGGTCAAGCGCGTCGACATCGTCAACGGCGGTGCCTCGGCCTCCTATGGCTCGGACGCGGTGGGCGGCGTGGTGAACTTCATCACGGACACCCACTTCAAGGGCATTCGCGGCAACATCCAGGGCGGCATCACCACCTATGGCGACGACGCGACGGGGCTGTTCCAGCTCGCGGCGGGCACCAGCGCGCTGGGCGACCGGCTCCACCTGGTTGGCAGCGCCGAATATGACAAGGAAGAGGGCATCGGCGGGGGCGAGTTCGGCACCAAGCTGGCGAACGGCCGCACCTGGTTCACCCAGCGCACCTTGGTCAATCGCGGCGTGCTCAATGATGGGCAGCCGCAATATCTGGTGCGCGATTGGGCGCAATCGACCACCTTCACCAAATATGGCCTGATCACCGCCGGACCGCTGCAGGGCATCGCCTTCGATCAGAGCGGCCAGCCCTTCCAGTTCCAGTATGGCTCGAACGGCGTGCCTGCGAAGAATGCCGCCGGCACCATCCTCGGCTGCTATCCCGGCTTCTGCGAGGGCGGGGATCTTTCGGGCAATGTCGATGCCGGGCGCTCGCTCAAGTCGGCGATCGAGCGGATCAATGGCTATGGCCGGGCGGGCTTCGACATCGCGCCCGACAACGAGCTCTATTTCAGCGTCAATATCGGCCAGGTGAAGACCAACAACCAGCCGGTCAACGGCCAGAACCGGCCCGGCCTGACGCTGCAATGCGCCAACCCCTATGTGCCCGCGCTGATCCAGCAGGCTTGCGCGACCGCGGGCATCACCAGCTTCCAGTACGGCACCAGCAACGCGGCGCTGGGCAACACCCGCGTCTACACCGATCGCCGCCAATATCGCTTCGTGGTGGGTGGCAAGGGCAAGCTGGACGTCGCCGGTACGCCCTGGACCTATGACGTCTATGGCGAGCACGGCACCAACTATACCGATATCGACGTGCGCAACATCCTGCTGTCGCGCCGCTTCAACCAGGCGATCGACGCGACGACGCTGAACGGCACGATCGTCTGCCGGGATGCCACCGCGCGGGCGAACGGCTGCCAGCCGCTCAACATCATCGGCGGCAATCCGTCGGCGGCGGCGCTGTCCTACATCATGCCCGAGCACGGGCCGTTCCAGCGCACTCGCCAGACCCAGGATGTGGCGAGCATCAACATCTCCGGTTCGCCGGTCGATCTCTGGGCCGGACCGCTGTCGATCGCATTCGGTGGCGAGTATCGCCACGAATATTACAAGGTGACTGCCGACGCCTATGGTGCCGGCTTCGACGCCACCGCGCCGGGCGGCGACTATCCCAACGATCCGGTGCTGCTGGCGAGCGGCAACAACTGGTATGCCGGCAACTACAAGAACGGGCAGGGCGCCTACAGCGTCAAGGAAGCGTTTTTCGAGGCGAACCTGCCCTTCCTCAATTCGGAGAAGCTGGGCCGCGCCAACCTCAACGGCGCGGTGCGCGTCACCGACTACAGCACCTCGGGCACGGTCTGGGCGTGGAAGATCGGCGGCACCTGGGACCTGCCGATCGACGGCTTCCGCATCCGCGGCGTCACCTCGCGCGACGTGCGGGCGCCCAACCTGTCCGAACTGTTCGCGGCACCGGTGACGACGACGCTGCCCAATTTCTTCGACCCCTTCACCAACACCAACGTGCTGGTGATCCAGAATGCGATCGGCAACACCGCGCTCAAGCCGGAGATCGCGCGCAACACCACCGCCGGCATCACGCTTGCCAATCCGGGCTGGGCGCCGGGGCTCAACCTCTCGTTCGACTGGTACAAGATCAAGGTCGACGAAGTGATCTCCAGCCTCGCGGCGACCGACATCGTCCAGCTCTGCTACCAGAAGGTGCTGCCGGAGACCTGCGGCGCGTTCAACCTGGCCAACACCGCAGGGCCCAATTTCATCAACGTCCAGGCGTTCAACCTGGCGTCGATCCGCACCGAGGGCTTCGACATTGAGGCGAGCTATCGCTGGGCCCGGCCGCTGGGGTTGCCCGGCAATTTCACGCTGCGTGCGCTGGCGACGCATGTGATCAACAACATCACCGATACCGGGCTGCCGGGCACGATCTCGGTCGACAATGCCGGCAACAATCTGGGCGCCACGCCGCACTGGAAGTGGCTGGCGGTGCAGACCTATGACAGCGGCCGTTTCTCGCTGCTGGTGCAGGAGCGCTGGTTCAGCTCGGGGACGATCGGCAACCAATATGTCGTCTGCCAGAGCAACTGTCCGGCCTCGACCGCAGCGCGCCCGACGATCGACAACGCCTATATGCCGGGATCCTTCTATCTCGACGTCGGCGCCACCTTCGACGTGGTGAAGGACGTGACGCTGTACGGCAAGGTCGACAATCTGCTGGACCGGGATCCGGCCCGCTCGACCATCTTCAACAACCCGGCGCTCTATGATCAGATCGGCCGGGTGTATCGCGCCGGCATGCGGTTCAAGTTCTGAGCAAGGCTGGCACACACGCCTGGCGCCCAAGGAACAAGGGCCGGGATGGCGAACCATCCCGGCCCCTGCAACCCTTCGGCCCCGCGGGACGTGGGGCGTCGGGCTGTTAGCGGAACAGCGAGGTGATCGTCTGCGGCGCCTGGTTGGCGATCGACAGCGCCTGCACACCGAGCTGCTGCTTGACCTGCAGCGCCTGCAGCTTCGCCGATTCCTTCGCCAGATCGGCGTCGACGAGGTTGCCGATGCCGGCGTCGATCACGTCCGACAGCTTGCTGGTGAAGGTCTGCTGCGCGTCGATCTTGCGCGAAGCGGCACCAAGCGTGCTGAGCGTGGTCTTCAGGTTGTTCTGGGTGGTGGTCAGCGTGTCGACCATCGCCTGGGCATTTGCCTGGGTGTCGATCTGGCCGGTCGACGCGACGGTGATCGTCGAGCCGCCGAGGTCGAGACCCTGGTTCGCCACGGTGAGCGAGTCCGGGTTCCACTGGCTGGTCGACGTGTTCGAGTCCTGCAGAGACTGCAGCGCGGTCACCTGACCACCCGAAGCCTTGAGCAGGTTCGTGCCGTTGAAGTCCGAACCGTTCACGATCGTGGTGATCTGGTCACGAAGCGCGGTGAAGTCCTTGTTCAGGGCGTCACGGGTCGAGCTGTCGATGCCGGCGTCCGCCGCCTGGGTGGCCTTCGACTTCATGTCGTTGACGATGTCGGAGATCTGCTCGGCACCGGCAACGGCCACATCCGTCACACTCTTTGCACGGCTGAGCGACGACGAAACCGCCTTCAGGCCGCCCAGGTCACCACGGAGGCCCTGCGCGATCGTGTAGGAAGCCGAGTCGTCCTTGGTCGAGGACACGTCCAGGCCGGTGTTGATGCGGCTCTGGGTGGTGGCCAGGTCCTTCTGGGTCGCAGTCAGGCTCTGGAGAGCCGCCATTGCGCCGACATTGGTGTTAACCGAAAAAGCCATGATGATTTCCTTCTAGGTACTGCAGCCGCTTCTGCGGCCTTGGGTCGGAAACGCCGACCCGCGACCGGGCGTCCCTGCGTCCGGCAAGCTCATTGTGGAAAGAAAATCAGCAAAACGAACAAGTTGCAAAATATTTCAAAGAATATCATAATATGCAGGTTCATGAATCGGTGATCATGAAATTAGTATTGTGCCGGAGCTGAAATTCTAACTTGTCGTTTACTACTGCTGATCGCTGCTTTGCTGAACAGCGGTGGTTAACAGATTTGAACCGCTGAGATAATTAAGTGAGAATTTGACGGAAATTAAAGTTATATTTTTTGGCCTGGAACCGGGCAAAGGACCGAAATTGCGCGGTGCTGGCTGCCGGGTTCGCCCTGCCACCGCATGGGCATGCGATGATCTGCGCGGCAGAAAATGTCTCTCAACCTTGCATCCGCGCACGATTCGATTAAAGCGCGCGCATGTCGAGTGAACCGCGCACCCTGTACGAGAAGATCTGGGCCGACCATGTCGTCGAGCGCCGGGACGATGGCACCTGCCTGATCTATATCGATCGGCACCTCGTCCACGAAGTCACCAGCCCGCAGGCCTTTGCCGGCCTTCGCGCCGCCGACCGCAAGGTGCGCCGTCCCGACCTTACCCTCGCGGTGCCCGATCACAATCTGCCGACCACCCCGCGCGTCGACACCGCCGGCAACCCGCTGCCGATCGCCGACCCGGCCAGCGCCGGCCAACTCTCGGCGCTCCGCGGCAACGTCGCCGAGTTCGGCGTGCCCTATATCGACGCACTCGATGCGCGGCAGGGGATCGTGCACGTCGTCGGGCCCGAACAGGGCTTCACACTGCCTGGCACCACATTAGTCTGCGGCGACAGCCACACCTCGGCGCATGGCGCGCTGGGGGCGCTGGCCTTCGGCATCGGCACCAGCGAGGTCGAGCATGTGCTCGCCACGCAAACGCTACTGCTCAAGCAGTCGAAGACGATGGAAGTCCGCGTCGACGGCAAGCTTGGTCACGGGGTCAGCGCCAAGGATGTGGTGCTGGCGATCATCGGCAAGATCGGCGCGGCCGGCGGGACCGGCTATGTCATCGAGTTCACCGGCGAGGTGATCCGCGACCTCTCGATCGAGGGGCGGCTCACGATCTCCAACATGTCGATCGAGGGCGGCGCACGCTCGGGCCTGATCGCGCCGGACGAGAAGACCTTCGCCTATCTCAAGGGCCGTCCGATGGCCCCCACCGGCGAGGCGTGGGACCGCGCCGTCGCCTATTGGAAGACGCTGCCGACCGACAAGGGCGCGGTGTACGACAAGGTGGTGACGCTGGACGCGGCGGACATCGCGCCGTCGCTCACCTGGGGCACCAGCCCCGAGGACGTGGTGCCGATCACCGGCGTCGTGCCCGATCCGGAGAGCTTCGCCGATCCCTCGAAGCGCGCCGCCGCGCAGCGCTGGCTCGACTATATGGGGCTCACCCCCGGCACCGCCATGCAGGACATCCCGGTGGAGCACATCTTCATCGGATCGTGCACCAACAGCCGCATCGAGGATCTGCGCGCCGCCGCAGCTGTGGTGCAGGGCCGCAAGGTCGCCGACCGCATCCGCCAGGCGCTGATCGTGCCGGGCTCGGGGCTGGTCAAGCGCCAGGCCGAGGAAGAGGGGCTCGACCGCATCTTCCTGGAGGCGGGCTTCCAGTGGCGCGAGCCGGGCTGCTCGATGTGCCTGGCGATGAACCCGGACAAGGTTCCCGCCGGAGAACGTTGTGCTTCCACTTCGAATCGCAATTTCGTAGGGCGGCAGGGTCCGGGCTCGCGCACGCACCTCGTCTCGCCCGCAATGGCGGCGGCGGCGGCGGTGACCGGGCACCTGACGGACGTTCGCGAGTTGATGGCGAACCAGGCGTAATAGTTAAGGGGAGAGACGCCGTGAAAAAGGCGCTCGTCGCATTGATTGCCGGAACGATCCTGAGCGGTGTCGCCGCTGCCTATGCGGGTGCCTATCCGCGGCCGGAGACGCCGATCAAGACCATACCGGCGCTCGAGCGGACTGTCGTCGCACCGCGCTGACGCGGGCGGCCGATTGCCGGAAATTCGGGATGGCCGCCGGCCATTCGTTAGGAAAGCTGTGTCCATGCATCTGAACACCGTATCGGCGGAGCGCCGCTGATGGAGCCGATCCAGCAGGTTTCGGGCCGGGCCTATCCTTGGGGCGCCAAGAACATCGATACGGATATCATCATCCCCGCGCACTGGCTGAAGACCACGACGCGCGAGGGGCTGGGCAAAGGTGCCTTCGAGAGCGTGCGCGCAGAGCCGGGCAATCTGTTCGACGATCCCCGCTATGCAGGGGCACCGATCCTGGTCGCGGGCGAGAATTTCGGCTGCGGCTCCAGCCGTGAGCATGCCGCCTGGGCGCTGGCCGATATGGGTATCAAGGCGGTGATCGCGCCGAGCTTTTCGGACATCTTCTCGGGCAACGCCTTCAAGAACGGCATCGTCACCGTGGTGCTGCCGCAGGAAGCGATCGACCGGCTGGTGCAGGTGGCGACCGCCAACAACATCACCGTCGACCTGGAGACGATGACCGTCACGACGGACTTCCAGGACCGCTTCGCCTTCGAGCTCGACCCGTTCCGCCGCGACTGCCTGATGCAGGGGCTGGACGAGATCGGCATGACGCTGGCACAAGATACCGCGATTTCGAAATTCGAATCCGCGGCTGCGCACGAACGCCCGTGGATCGCTGTAGGAGGCGGACATGAAGGCGTTGCTGTCGAAGGCATCGGGCGGACCTGATACTCTAAGCCTGGAAGAACTGCCCGATCCCGTAGTGGCGAAGGGCCAGGTGCTGGTCGCGGTGCACGCCTGCGCGATCAACTATCCCGACGTGCTGATCATCGAGGACCGCTACCAGTTCAAGCCGCCCCGGCCGTTCGCGCCGGGCGGCGAGATCGCAGGCGTGGTCGAAGCGGTAGGCGAGGGCGTCACCGACTGGGCGCCGGGCGACCGGGTGATCGCGGTGCCGGGCCATGGCGGGCTGGTCGAGAAGCTGGTGCTGAGCCCGGCGCAGCTCTACCGCCTGCCCGAAGGTCGCAGCTTCGAGGACGGCGCGGCGCTGCTGCTCACCTATGCGACGACGCTCCATGCGCTGCTCGATCGCGGCCGGTTGAGCGCCGGCCAGACGCTGCTGGTGCTGGGTGCGGCCGGGGGCGTAGGGCTCGCGGCGATCGAGCTGGGCAAGGCATACGGCGCGACGGTGGTGGCGGCAGTCTCCTCCGAGGAAAAGGCCGAGGCCGCGCGCGCGGCGGGGGCGGATGCGACCCTGGTCTATCCGCGTGGGCCGCTCGACAAGGAAGCGTCGAAGGCGCTGGCCGAGGCGTTCAAGGCGGCGGTCGGCCCCAAGGGCGCGGACGTGATCTACGACCCCGTAGGCGGCGACTATGCCGAGTCGGCGCTGCGCGCGATCGGCTGGGAAGGGCGCTATCTGGTGGTGGGCTTCCCGGCGGGCATCCCGAAGCTGCCGCTGAACCTGACGCTGCTCAAGAGCTGCGACGTGTGCGGCGTGTTCTGGGGCGCCTTCGCCGCGCGCGATCCGCAGGCCAATCGCGCGCATGTCGACACGCTGTTCCGGCTGTGGAGCGAAGGCAAGATCGCGCCGCGGGTGACCGAGGTGTTTCCCTTTGCCGAGGGAGGCGCGGCGATCGCCAAGATGGCAGCGCGGGCGGTCATCGGGAAGGTGGTGGTGCGGGTAGGAGGGTAGGGCGTATCAGCGCCCAATTTTCAGCCGCCAGCTTGCCAGCATAACATGGGCGCGCGATGATCCGGCATGTCTATGTCCGCCATCGCTGGTGCCGCAATTCTCCTTCTCTCCGCGATGATTTTGGCAGCCGGATTTTTGTCCGGTAACATGTATCTCAGCAATGGAGCAGGGCCGGCGATCGACACCAGAAGGCAATCGGCTCCAATTGCCTTCTGGGTTGCTAGCGTGTTTTGGAGCGGGCTTGCGCTGTTCGGCGTTGCTATGATTGTATTCGGTTAAAGTAGTCGGGGCTGGGGTTCGACTCATTCCGGTGCAGGGCGTGGGCATGGCAGAGGTCGTTGGAGCCGCTTTTGAATTCTGCTGGGAGTTCGGGATCGAGTGGGCCTACCGGAAATGGGGCTGGTTCGGCGGCGTTGCGGCGTTCCTCGCGCCGTTTCTGATTTCTGCTGGGGTGATCGCGATCGCGCTGAACATCTGACTTCCGCGAGCATCCACGCCTCTATTCTACTGCCAAAACTCGGCGCGCTCGAACCCGCGCCTACAGCGTCATCCCCGCGAAGGCGGGGATCCATTGGCGCGGATGTCGAGGTTCTTTCCCCCAGCGCACAGGGCAATGGATTCCCGCCTTCGCGGGAATGACGAAGGTTTTTGAGATACCGCAGTACCTTGGTGTCCGGTGCGGTCGCCCTGCGATGGCGGGAGAGGACGGAGACACGACAACCCCACCATCCGGAACCACCCCCGTTGCCAGCGCGGCCCGGCCCTCCTATCTCGGGCCCGAGTTTAGGTAAGGGGCATATGATGACCGCATTCGACGATCGCGAACGGGCGTTCGAGGCGAAGTTCGCGCGCGACGAGGATATGGCGTTCCGCATCACCGCGCGCCGCAACAAGCTGCTCGGCCAGTGGGCCGCCGCCAAGATGGGCCTCACGCCCGAAGAGACCGACGCCTATGCCAAGGCCGTCGTCCAGGCCGATTTCGAGGAAGCCGGCGACGAGGACGTGATCCGCAAGCTGCTCGGCGACATGCTCGCCGCCAATATCGAGATCGACGACGCCACCGTGCGTCGCGCGATCGAGCAGCAGACCGTCGAGGCGCGCCGCCAGCTGATGGAATCCAAGTAACATGCCGATGCCCGCTGCCGAGATCGAGGCGCTGATCCGCGCCGGGATCCCCGACGCCCAGATCGAGATCACCGATTTGGCCGGGGATGGCGACCACTATGCAGCGCGCGTCGTCGCCCCCATGTTCCGGGGCATGCCGCGCGTGCGGCAGCATCAGGCCGTCTATGCGGCGCTGGGTGGACGGATGGGCGGCGTGCTCCACGCGCTCCAGCTGACCACCGAAGCGACGCCCGAGGAGTAAGCAATGACCGACGATACCCAGGCCCGCATCCAGCAGCTGGTCGACGGCAGCGACGTGCTGCTGTTCATGAAGGGCAGCCCCCTGTTTCCGCAGTGCGGCTTTTCCAGCCGTGCCGTGGCGATCCTCAACCATCTCGGCGTCGAGTTCGACAGCGTCGACGTGTTGCAGGACCAGGGCGTCCGCCAGGGCATCAAGGCGTTTTCCGACTGGCCGACCATCCCCCAGCTCTATGTGAAGGGCGAGTTCGTCGGCGGTTCGGACATCATGATGGAAATGTACGAGAGCGGCGAGCTGACCCAGCTGATGGCCGACAAGGGCGTCGCGGCTTCGGCCTGACGCGGTTTCGTACGGGTACAAGGGAAGGGCTCTCGCCGATGGCGGGGGCCCTTTTCGTTTGTCGGTATACAGTCTTCACCGGTTCGGCCCCGGTGCGGGCGGGTCGATGGCCATGCCGGTGAACCATCGGCCCGCCCTGAAGCGTCTTTGGGGGACGCTGGAGCATTTTTGGGGAATGCTCCGGGTGCCTATCACGTTGCAGGGCGCGTGCCAGTTTTCGGGATGCACGGTGTTCCGCGGGGTCCGATGGTGAAGCGCCGTTAACCACCGCGCCCGAGTGTAAATTCCCCCGACGCTTTGCCGGCGCGATATCCGGTTCATCCGGTATTCATTGCCTTGACTACAGACGTAATCGGAGCGATTACATACGTAGTCAGTGAGGGTGTATGACCGAACGAATCAGCGAAGCCGAACATGCAGTGATGGAAGTGCTCTGGGAAGAGTCGCCGCTCACTGCGCAGGAGGTGGCCGAGCGCGTACCCGTCGATCGCGACTGGAGCGCCAACACGGTCAAGACGTTGCTCGGGCGGCTGCTCGCCAAGAACGTGATCGCGCATGAGGAAGAGGGGCGGCGCTATCGCTATCGCCCGCTCGTCGCGCGCGGCGATTATGTCGTGGGCGAATCGCGCAAGCTGATCGACCGGCTGTTCGGCGGCCGGCTGACGCCGCTGGTGGCGCATCTCGCCGAGCGCGATGCCATCACCGACCAGGACATCGCCGAAATCGAGGCTCTCCTGAAGGAGCTGAAGCAATGACCAGCTGGTGGATCGAGACCGTGCTCGCAAGCACGCTGCTGATGCTGCTCGCGCTCGCGCTGCGCGGACCGGTGCGCAAGGCGTTCGGGCCGCAGCTCGCCTATGCGCTGTGGGTGCTTCCCGTGGTGCGGATGCTGCTGCCGCCGTTGCCGGGACAGTGGCATCTGAGCCAGTGGCTCGCGCCGCTCACCCGCTCGGCAGAGCAGGGGCAGGGCGTGGTGATGGGGGTGATGAACCCGGACGTGCTGCCGACGACGATCGACAAGAGCGCGGTGATCGAGATCGACCTGAGCGCGGCGGGGCATCATGTGCCGGCCGCGCTGGTGGCCCCGACCCACGCACCCGGTGGGCCCAGTGTCGCCATGCTGCTGCTTGGCCTCTGGGTGATCGGCGCGCTGCTGTTCCTCGCCTATCACCTGATCGCGCATCGCCGCTTCTGCCGGCACCTGCTGTCGCGGGCGCGGGTTGATCGGACGGTGGCGCAGGGCCGGGTGCGGGTGATCGAGACCGATGCCGCGCACGGGCCGCTCGCCTTCGGCATCTTCCGCAAATATGTCGCCTTCCCGCGCGATTTTTCCGAGCGCTACGACGAGGTCGAACGCGATCTCGCGCTGGCCCACGAACTCGGCCACCATCTGCGCGGCGACCTGATCGCCAATTGGGTCGCGCTGATCGTGCTGGCCGCCCATTGGTTCAATCCGGTCGCATGGCGGGCGTTTCGCGCCTTCCGTGCCGACCAGGAAATGGCCTGCGACGCCTTGGTGCTCGCCGGCCGCGCTCAGGCACTGCGCCATGCTTATGGCCGTGCAATCGTCAAGTCCGCGCATGGGGGCGCGGTCTCGGCGGCTTGTCACCTCCACACCATAAACGACGTCAAAGGGAGATTACGCATGCTCTCGATCCACCGGAAGCTTTCCCCCATCCGCATCGGCGCGGGGCTGGCCGGGATCACCACCGTTTCGCTCGCCGCGCTGGCGCTGACCGCTTCGGGCAGCCAAGCCGCCGAACGAATCCGCGACAAGGTGAGCGGGGCCATCCAGGCGCAGAACATGCCGGTGGCACCTGTCGCGCCCATCGCCCCGGTTGCACCCGTGGAGCCGATCGCGCCTGCCGCTGCCGCTGCGCCGCGCGCACCGGTCGTGCCGCCGGCGCCGGCTGCACCAGCGGTCCGCGAAGGTCCGGCCGGCAAGCCCCGTGTCGTCCGCATCGACCGCTCGGTGACCGACGGGCACGCCATCCAGAAGATGGTCATCGTCCAGCGCGACGGTGAGCGGCAGGAAATCACCATGCCCGACATGGTGGCGATCCAGGCGAGCATTCCGGAAATCCGCAACGGCACCTGCGGCAAGGGCAACACGTCCACCGTCGAGCATCGCCGCGAAGGCAACAAGCAGATCATGATCGTCTGCAGCGACCGCATCGCTGCGATGAGCGCCAGCGCTGCTAGTGCGAGTGCCGGCGCCGCGCATGCCGAACAGATGGCGGCGATGAACAAGCAGGTGGCGATGCGCAGCGCGCTGACGAGCCTGCAGCACGCCCGCCGCACGATCGAGATGCAGCGCAATCTCAGCGCCGAGCAGCGCGCGGACGCGCTCGCCGGCATCGACGAGGCGCTCGCCGAACTGCGCAGCGACGCCACGGACAACGACTGAGTGTAGCGCGCCGCGGCAATTGCCCCGCAGCGGCGTGCTCGGCGGGGCCGGCCTACTCCTTCGGGGCCGGTCCCGCTCCCCCTCACCTTGCCATCGGCGCCTTGCTCTTGGCCGGCGAATGCCCAAATGCGGGGGCATGACCGATGACGCGCCCACGGGCCTCGCGATGACGCTCGAACCGCTGGTGACGCGGGTGCTGGCGAACAATCCCTCGCCCTTCACCAATACCGGCACCCAGACCTATCTGGTCGGCACTGCCGATCTCGCGGTGATCGATCCCGGCCCCGACAATGCCGAGCATCTTGCCGCGCTGCTGACGGCGATCGACGGGCGGCCGGTGCGGGCGATCCTGTGCACCCATACCCACCGCGACCACAGCCCCGCCGCGCCCGCGCTCAAGGCGGCGACGGGTGCGCCGATCATCGGCTGTGCGCCGCTGGTGCTCGACGATGCCGGTCCGCGGGCGGACGCGTCGTTCGATACCGGCTATGCGCCGGATGCCGTGCTCGCCGATGGGGAGCAGGTGGCCGGGCAGGGCTGGACGCTCACCGCGGTGGCGACGCCGGGGCACACCTCCAACCATCTCTGCTTCGCGCTGGAGGAAAGCGGCGCGCTGTTCACCGGCGACCATGTGATGGGCTGGTCGACCACGGTGGTGGGGCCCCCCGACGGCAATATGGCGGCATATATGGCCAGCCTCGAGAGGCTGTTGGCCCGCGAGCAGGACCGCATCTACTATCCGGCGCATGGCGATCCGATCGAGCGGCCGCAGCGCTTCGTGCGCGGGCTGGCGGGGCACCGCAAGCAGCGAGAGGGACAGATCCTGCGGCTGCTGGCGGAAGGAATCGGCGCGGTGCCGGCGATGGTGGCGCGCATGTATGTCGGGCTCGATCCGCAGCTGCACGGCGCGGCGGGGCGATCGGTGCTCGCCCATCTGCTCGATCTTCAGGCGCGCGGCCGGGTAGAGGCTGCAGGCGACAGCTGGCGGCTGCTCCCCGAGTAACCCTCCGAAACGGGTATAGTAGAAGTGCCTGTGATTGTAGAATCTCCAAAGTAGAGGTATACCCTGCCCAAATTGGAGGGGTGGGAAATGGCAACGATTGTGCAGGCGCCGCTACGCGTGCGCGCCGGAGACACGCGTTTCTTTCTGGTGATGGCGTTCGTGATGGGCGCCATCGACGTTGCGGGCTTCTCCCTCAATCTCGCGGCGGGGCGGTCGAGCTTCGCGGTGCCGCTGATCTTCCACGTCCACGCCTTCGTCTTTTTCAGCTGGATCGCGCTGTACATCGCGCAGACTCTGCTGGTCGACGGCGGATCGGTGGCGCTGCATCGCCGGCTGGGCTGGGTGGCGCTGTTCTGGGTGCCGCTGATGATATTTCTCGGCACGCTGATGACCGTGCTGTCGGTCCAGCATGGCGCGCCCTTTTTCTTCGACGTCCGTGAGTTTCTGATCAGCAATCCGCTGCAATTGCTGTTGTTCGGCGGTTTCGTCGGCGCCGCGCTGGTGAAGCGGCGGCAGACCAGCTGGCACCGCCGCTTGATGTATTGCGGCATGGCCATTCTCTGCGGCCCCGGCCTCGGGCGGCTGCTGCCGATGCCCCTGTTCATGCCCTATGCCTGGTGGGTGACGGTCGCTGCGGTGCTGGTGCTGCCGGTGATCGGCGCGATCGCCGACCAGCGCCGCGCGGGCCGCGTCCATCCCGCCTGGCTCTGGGGAATCGGGATGACGCTGGCAGTGCAGCTGGCCGCCGACGCGATCGCGTTCAGCCCGGCAGGCACCGCCCTTGCCCGCAGCATCGCGGCGGGTACCGCCGGCAGCCATCGTCCGATCACGCCTGCCTTCCCTTGATCCTGCGGCCCGACCGGGCCATGTGGCGGGCGAACCACGGGAGTTTGGGAATGGACGCGCGCAACGGCATCGGCGGCAGCCTCAACGGACTGGATCTCCGCGCCGAGATCGAGCGGCTCCGCAAGGAGCGGAATGCGGTAATCCTCGCGCACTACTACCAGAAGCCCGAGCTGCAGGATCTCGCGGATTTCGTCGGTGACAGCCTCGACCTCAGCCGCAAGGCCGCGGAGACCGATGCGGACGTGATCGCGTTCTGCGGCGTGCGCTTCATGGCGGAGACCGCCAAGATCCTCTCGCCCGACAAGATCGTCGTGCTGCCCGACATGGACGCCGGCTGCAGCCTGGAAGACAGCTGCCCGCCCGACCAGTTCGCCGCCTTCCGCGCCAAGCACCCGGACCATATCGCGCTGACCTATATCAACTGCTCGACCGAGGTGAAGGCGCTGAGCGACATCATCGTCACCAGCAGTTCGGCCGAAAAGATCCTCGCGCAGATCCCGGCGGACCAGAAGATCATCTTCGGTCCGGACCGCAATCTGGGCGGCTATCTCCAGCGCAAGACCGGGCGCGAGCTTCTGCTGTGGCCGGGCGTGTGCATCGTCCATGAGGCGTTCAGCGAGACCGAGCTGCTGAAGCTCAAAGCCGAGCATCCCGGCGCCCCGATCGCCGCGCACCCCGAATGCCCGGCTTATATCCTCGATCACGCCGATTATGTCGGCTCGACCAAGGGCATCCTCGATTTCTCCAAGACGATGCCAGGCGCCACGCTGATCGTCGCCACCGAGCCGCATATCATCCACCAGATGCAGAAGGCGATGCCGGAGAAGAATTTCATCGGTGCGCCGGGTGCCGACGGCAACTGCAACTGCAATATCTGCCCGTACATGGCGCTCAATACGATGGAGAAGCTCTACCTCGCGCTGCGCGACCTCAGCCCCAGGATCGAGATCGAAGAGGGGCTGCGGGTGCAGGCGAAGAAGAGCCTCGACCGCATGCTCGACCTGGCAAGCGGCACGGTGGGGCAGGGCGATCTGGGGCCGGTGCGCGCCTGATCGCCTGGCTGCGTCCGTCGGAGAGCAGCGCGCCATGGCGCGCCGCGGTGGTGGCAATGCCGAGGTTGGGGATCCGGCGGCGCCTCCCCCTTGGTAATCGGCGCGGCGGCGGCGGGCCGGCGTTCGGCGTGGCTGTTTCGGATGGCGACGAGGATCGGGGCCTCCGCCAGGTCCGTCGCCCGCGCCACCGAGCGGGCAAAGCCGATCGCATGGACCAGGGCGCCGCGGCGATCGAACCGGGCGGCTTCGAGTGCGATCAGATGCGTGCGGCCAATACAGGTGCAGTCGGCGAGGTGTTCCAGTGACAAGCCCAAGGCCTCGCGCCGATCCTGCAGCGCGGCTGCGGCGGCAGTCCAGCTTTCCGGCCAGTTTCCAGGCCCATTTTCCGGCAGCATTCCCTGTTTCATTTTGATACAGCGACCTCAGCTACGTCGACCAGCGCATTGATCTGGGCTAGTAACGATTCGCTACTTTAGGGGCACTCATTCTGGGCGGGACGAATGAGGACTTGTGTTATTTTCTCCTCTGGGGCCGATGTTGTCGATGCAGGATATGATCCGATCCGCGCCAGTGGTCGATCGCAAGCACGTGCCGATGCCGCACGGCCGGCTGATCGTGCGGCTGATCGCGGCGCTGGAGACGACGATGGTCGCAGCGGGCGTGCGCGCGCTGGACGGCGATCTGGATCGGGCGATCATCTTCATGGTGGTGGCACGCGCGAGCGAGATGCTGTCGCCGCACGGCGCTGGCCATGCCCGCGGCGATGGGCGCGGCGCCAAGGCGATCAGCATCAACGCGCTCGCCGCCTCGCTGGGCCGCCCCTTCGAGACGATGCGGCGGCATATCCATGCACTGTGCGCGGCGGGCCTGTGCGAGCGCGGCCCCGCGGGGGTGACGGTGCCCGAGGCGGTGCACGCGCGCCCCGAGATCATCGCGCTGTTCCGCGGCAACCACGATGCGCTGGTCGCGATGATCGAGGACATGCGCAGCTTCGGCGTGGCGCTGCCGGAGACGCGCGCGCATCTCGGCTATGACTGGCACACCGGGCTCGCCGCCGCGCATGACGTGCTGCTGACCGGCATCGAGTTTCACGCCCACCGCTTTCAGTCCTGGACCGATCTGGTGCTGGCCAACGCGATCCTGTGCGCCAATGCACGCCCATTCACCGAAAATCGCGACCTGGCATTCGCCTATACCGAATTCAGCGCATTGCCGCCCGACGCCCTGTGCCAGCCGGTTTCGACGGGATCGGTCGCGCGGTCGCTGGGCCTGCCGCCGTCGACCGCGCACCGCCGTGTCGCCGCGATGATCGAAAGCGGCTGCCTTGCCCGCCGGGCGCGCGGCGTGGTGCTCACCGAAAAGGCGCTGACCGATCCCGAGCGGATCGAGGAGAGCCGGACGAGCATGCTCCACGTCCGCCAGATCCTGATCCGCCTTGCTGCCGGCGGCTTCCGTTTCGACGAGCCCGCGGCCAATTATCTCGACGGTCGCCCGGCGCCGCTGCAGATCGCGTAGACGCGCGCGGCCGGGGATTCTACAGCCCCGGCATGACCTTCGTGCTCCCCGGTTTCGATTGCGACTCGTTCGTCCGCGCCACGCTGGCCGAGGATCTCGGCAGCGGCGGCGACATCACTGCCGCGGCGGTGATCCCCGCAGAGGCACGCTTCGCGGGCGTGATGGACAGCCGGGATCCGATCACCGTCGCCGGGCTGCCCATTGCCGAGGCATTCTTCCGCGCGCTCGATCCCGGGGTCGAACTCGAACGCCTGGTCGAAGACGGCGCGCAGGTGGCGCCGGGTACGGCGCTGCTGCGGCTGCGCGGCAAGGCGCGGGCGATGCTCACCGCCGAGCGCTCGGCACTCAACACCGTCCAGCATCTCAGCGGCATCGCGACGATGACGCGCACCTATGTCGATGCGATCGCCGGCACCGGCGCGACGCTGCTCGACACCCGCAAGACCCTGCCGGGGCTGCGCGTGCTGGAGAAATACGCGACTCGCATGGGTGGCGCGACCAACCATCGCATGGGCCTGTGGGACGCGGCGATGATCAAGGACAACCATGTCGCGGTCGCCGGCTCGGTCGAAGCGGCGGTGGCGCGCGCGGTCGCGGCGGGGATCGCGCGGATCATCGTCGAGGTCGACCGGCTGGACCAGATCGAGCCCGCGCTCGGCGCTGGCGCGACGCATCTGCTGCTCGACAATATGGACCCGGCCATGCTGCGCGAGGCGGTGGCGCTGGTCGCCGGCCGGGTGCCGACCGAGGCCTCGGGCGGGGTGCGGCTCGATACGATCCGGGCGATTGCCCAGAGCGGCGTCACCTATGTCAGCGTCGGCCGGCTGACCCAGTCGGCGCCGGCGGCTGATATCGGCCTCGATTTCGGGAACGTGTGATGGAGATGGGCATGAAGGCGATTGTGGGAGGCCTGGGCGTGATTGCGGCGCTGTTGCCGGGGGCGGCGCTGGCGCAGGCGCAGATGTGCATGGCGCCGAACAAGGTCGAGCGCCCGTTGCCCGAACTGCCGAGCGCCAAGGAGCCGCAGCGCGTCCTGCCGATCGGCAGCTATACGCTGGCGCTCACCTGGGCGCCGGGCTTCTGCCGCGCGCATGGCGACGAGCCGGGCAAGGCCTTCCAGTGCGGCGGCCAGAACCGCTTCGGCTTCACCCTGCACGGGCTGTGGCCGGACGGACGCGGCAAGCTGTGGCCGCAATATTGCAAGGCGACCCCGATCCTGCCGCCCGCCCTGATCCGCAAGACGATGTGCGCGACTCCCTCCGAGCAGCTGATCCAGCACGAATGGGCCAAGCACGGCACCTGCATGCAGACGACGCCCGATGGCTATTTCCGGCGCTCGACCAGCCTGTACCGGGCGATCCGCACCCCGGACATGGAGGCCCTGTCGCAGGGAACGCTGACGGTGGGCGCGTTCAAGCAGGCCTTCGCCGCGAAGAACCGCGCGATTCCGGCGAACGCCATCCGCGTGACGACCACGCGCGAAGGCTGGCTGGACGAGCTGTGGCTCTGCCTGGACACGCGTTTCCGCTACCGGCGATGTGAGGCCGGGACGGGCGGTGCCGCGGACGATGCGACGCTGAAGATCTGGCGCGGGCGGTAGACGATACCGCTAAGCCCCTCCCCTTCAGGGGGGGGGGGCTCAAGGAGACCAACCCCTGTTCTGGCATCCCTCCACCCCAACCCCTCCTCCGAGGAGGAGGGGCTTAGGAAGATGCGTCGATCACCACGCTCGCCGGGTGGTGCTTGTCCAGATAGCGCTTGATCAGCCGCACGTTGCGGGTGTTCGATCGGAAGAAGAAGTCGGGCACCGCGCCGACGAACGGGATCATCCCCAGCGCCCAGTCGACGCCGATATTGCCCGCCATGCGTGCGATCGTCCGCTTGGGCATACCCAGGTTGCGGGCTTCCCAGGCCAGATAGGCGCCCATCGCCGCGGCGATGCTGGGGCCTACCGCCGGCACGAAATCGAGCAGCACGTCCAGCCCCACCTTGCGGCGGGTGCCGGGGATGGTCACCATGCCTTCCAGCAGATGCTCCATCGCTTCGATCCGCTGGCGCACTGCCACGGCATCGGTGCCGATCGGCAGCCGCTGTGCGAATCCCTCATTCAGCCTTGTCGCCCGTGCCATTCCCTGACCCTCACTGCTTGCGCAGGTGGTTCAACGGGTGCCAGGCGCGCGCGTTCCCCTGCCAGTTGGAGAGGCGCAGCGCGACGATCGACCAGCGCAGCGGCTGTGCGAGCGGGATGAAGGCAACGTCGCTCGCCAGCATCGCGTCGGCCTCCGCAATGCGGTGGGTGCGGTTGTAGAGATCGGGCGCGTCGCGGGCTGCGGCGATCAGCGTCGCGGTGTCGTCCGAACAGGCGCGACAGGCGTTCGCCAGATACCAGCGGCCGCTGTCATAGGGCGCCACTTCGTCGACCAGCACGAGATCGGCCTGCGGATCGCCCAGGCCCACCCGGTGGGGCGTGATCCCGATGGCGATCAGCGAGGCGGCGAGATGGCCCCAGAGCAGCGTCGCGCCGGCGCCGGAGGGCAAGGCGAGGGTGATGTCGATCGGCCCGCGATGCACGGCCTGCCATTCGCGCACGCGCTGGCTGGCGAGCGCGCGGCGCTGGTCGGGCGCGACCGTCATCCAGCTGCCGGGGGCAGGGGGGGCGGCAGAGTCCATCTGCGCGGGCAGGATCGTTTCCGCGGGGGCCCAATCGGAGGCGATCGCTTTGGTGAGCGCGCTGCGATCGATCGCCATGGCGATGGCTGCACGGTTCTGCGGGGTGGAGAGGAAGCCGTCGCGGTGCAGCACCGCCAGCCCGAACAGCCCGGTGGCGGCGTCCACCCGAACATTCTCCGGCGCAATCCCGGCCGCGTCGATGATCGGCCAGTCGACCAGCGACCCGCCCAGCACCAGGTCGGAGGCGCCTGCCCGGAACCGGGCGACGGCGGCCGCCGCACGTTCGCCGCGCAGCCGCACATAGTCCTGCGGCGACGGTGCCGCCTTGGGATCGTCGCCGGGCTCCTCGGCGGGGCGCAGCAGCAGCCCCTCGCGCTTGCCTGCGACGATGCGGAAGGGGCCGGATCCGGCGAAGCTGCGCCCGCGAAATACCGCCATTTCGGGCTGGGCGAACAGGTTAAGCAGATCGGGGCGGGGGCTCTTCAGCCGCACCTCGATCACCTGCGGCGTCATCTCGACGATCTCGTCGATTACAGCGAGATAGGGTGCGAGCCGGCTCTTCGTATTGGCCGCGACCGCGCGGCGCAGCACGCGGACGATCTCGCCGGCGGTCACCGGCTGGCCATCCGGCCAGGTCGCCTCGCCCAGGCGGAAGATATAGCTGCGGGCATCGTCGAACACCGCCCAGCGCTCGGCCAAGGCGGGTTCAATTTGGCCGGTGCGGTCGAAGCGTACCAGCCCCTGCGCCGTCGCGGCGAGCGCGACGGCCTGCGCGGTGTCGATCGCGGTGGTGCTGGGGTCGACGAGCAGCGCGTCGCTGCCGATCGCGCTGACCACCACCGGCGTCGTGTCCTTGCGCTGCCCCGCCGGCCCGCCGCACGCAGTGGCGGTGAGCAGCAGGGCGATCACGGGCAGGCGCAGGCGTGGCATCGGCGGGTCCCTGGCGGCGAAACCCAAGCTCTATGGGAGCGCGCCCGTGCTGCCAACCCCGGTGGGTTCCGCGCGGGGGTTCTGAGGCCTATCACGCGGTTATGGCATCGAATCGGCTCCATTCGCATCCGGTAACCGCGCTGGCGATCACGCTGGCGCTGCGCGGCTATCTGGCGGTGCGGACGGTGGGATGGTTCGTCACTCGGCCGCAGACGCGCGGGGTGCGGGCTATCGCGCTGACACCGGCGGGCCAGGTGATCCTCGTCCGCCACAGCTATATCCCGGGCTGGCACTTGCCGGGCGGCGGCCAGGAAGCCGGCGAAACCGCCGAGCAGGCGGTGCTGCGCGAACTTCGCGAGGAAGCCGGCATGGTATCCCACGGCGCGGTGCACGTGCGCGGCACGCTGCAGCACCGGCCGAATTTCCGCCGCGATACGGTGACGATCGCGCTGGTCGAGCAGGTCGAGTTCGCCTTTCGCCCCTCGCTGGAGATCGTCGAGGCAGGTGCCTTCGATCTCGATGCGCTGCCCGTGGAGGTCACCGCCGGCACCGTCCGTCGCCTCGCCGAATGGCGGGAGGGGCGCGCTGTGGCCAAGGACTGGTAAGCGCAGGCGCCCGACAGCGGGGCCCGGATACGACAAGGCCCGGGAATCGGCTGCGATGCCGACCCCGGGCCTTTTCAGCGTCGAATCAGCACGATGCTGGTGCGGACGGCGGGACTCGAACCCGCAAGCCTCGAAAGGCAGAAGATTTTAAGTCTCCGGCGTCTACCGGTTCCGCCACGTCCGCGATGGACGGCAGGCAAGACGCTGCCGCACGCCGCGTGTCAAGCGCACATCACATGTTGAGGCGGATGCGCATCTCCTTGCCCGGCTTGAAATAGGGGACGCGCTTGGCGTCCACTTCCACGGATTCGCCGGTCCGCGGATTGCGACCCGTGCGCGCATCGCGCGCCCGCGTCGAGAATGCGCCGAAGCCGCGAAGCTCCACGCGCCCATCTTCACTCAGCCGGCCGACAATCTCGTCGAAGAAGATCGAGACGATCTTTTCGACTTCCCGGACCGAAAGTCCCGGGTTTTCCTGTACCAGCAATTGAACCAACTCAGACCGGATCATCCGGGCCCCTCCCTTGGCGAAACGCGCCCCCCAATGGCCGCGCAACGGCTATCCCCAAGGAAACCTTAGCGCTTTTTTCCAATCTGCATCAACCAGAAGATGTGGTTGACGGGATCCTAAAATCAAAAAAGAAGGGCCCGGGAACCGCTTTCGCGGTGCCCGAGCCCCTCTTCAGGTCGCAAAATTAGTTGTTCTGGCTGCGGGCCTTGAGGGCCTCACCCAGAATGTCGCCCAGCGACGCGCCCGAGTCGGACGAGCCATACTGCTGCACGGCCTGCTTCTCTTCGGCGATCTGCATCGCCTTGACCGAGAAGGTCGGCTTCTTCGAACGATCGAAGCCGGTGACCATCGCGTCGAACTTCTGGCCGACCTGGAAACGCTCCGGACGCTGCTCGTCGCGGTCGCGGCCGAGATCGGTGCGCTTGATGAAGCCGGTCGCGCCGTCGTCGCCAACCTGCACTTCGAGGCCCGCGTCGCGGACTTCGAGGACGGTGACGGTGACGACCGAGTTCTTGCCCAGACGATCGGCACCACCGGTCGAACCGGCAGCGGCGACGCCGCCACGCTCGAGCTGCTTCATGCCGAGCGAGATGCGCTCCTTGTCGGCTTCGACGGCCAGAACGATCGCGGTGACGGTCTCACCCTTGCGGTGCAGGGCCAGCGCGTCTTCACCCGAGATGCCCCAGGCGATGTCGGACATGTGGACCATGCCGTCGACGTCGTTGTCCAGGCCGATGAACAGGCCGAACTCGGTAGCGTTCTTGACTTCGCCCTCGACGGTCGAACCGACCGGGTGCTCTTCGGCGAAGCGCTCCCACGGGTTCTGCTGGGCCTGCTTGAGGCCGAGCGAGATGCGGCGCTTTTCCTGATCGACCTCGAGCACGACGACTTCGACTTCCTGCGAGGTCGAGACGATCTTGCCCGGATGGACGTTCTTCTTGGTCCAGCTCATTTCCGAAACGTGGACCAGGCCCTCGATGCCGGCTTCCAGCTCGACGAACGCACCGTACTCGGTGATGTTCGTGACGCGGCCCGACAGCTTGGCGCCGACCGGGTACTTCGCGCTCGCGCCATCCCACGGATCGCTCTCGAGCTGCTTCATGCCCAGCGAGATGCGCTGCGTGTCACGGTTGATGCGGATGATCTGAACGCGGACGGTGTCGCCGATGTTCAGGACTTCCGACGGGTGGTTGACGCGCTTGTAGCTCAGGTCGGTGACGTGCAGCAGGCCGTCGATGCCGCCCAGGTCGACGAACGCACCGTAATCGGTGATGTTCTTGACGACGCCGTCGATCACCTGGCCCTCGGCGAGGCTCTGGATCAGGCCCGAGCGCTGCTCGGCGCGGGTTTCCTCGAGCACCGCGCGACGCGACACGACGATGTTGCCGCGCTTGCGGTCCATCTTGAGGATCTGGAAGGGCTGGGCGATGTCCATCAGCGGCGTGACGTCGCGCACCGGACGGATGTCGACCTGGCTGCCCGGCAGGAAGGCCACGGCGCCGTTGAGGTCGACGGTGAAGCCGCCCTTGACGCGGCCGAAGATGACGCCTTCGACGCGGGTGTTCTGGGCGAATTCTGCCTCGAGCTTGTCCCAGGCGGCTTCGCGGCGGGCGCGGTCGCGGCTGAGCATTGCTTCGCCGTTCGCGTTTTCGACGCGGTCGACATAGACTTCGACTTCGTCGCCGACCTTGAGGTCAGCCTTCTGGCCCGGCGCTGCGAATTCGCGCAGCGGCACGCGGCCTTCGGACTTGAGGCCCACGTCGATGACGGCGAGGTCGTTCTCGATGCCGGTGACGGTGCCGATCACGACGCGGCCTTCAAAGCCGTCCGCCTGACCGAAGGTTTCGTCGAGCAGTGCCGCGAAATCGTCGCGGGATGGGGTTGCCGTAGTGGCCATAAAAAAGAGGTTCCTAACGTTCGTTTTTCCGGCCAGCCGGTTGGATCCGGCGGTCTTGAGGGCCAGAATCGCCGCGGCGGCCGAATGCCGGTCGCGACATCCTTCGCACGGGTTCAGGCGGGGGACGGCCAGACGCGTCTAAACGCGAAAAGGGCGCGTGGAAGCGAAGCTCCAGCGCCATCCCCCACGAGCACCCGTCCGCAGGATGCGCGCGCCTTACTGCGGATGGGGCGGGAAAGCAAGGTTTTCGGGGGCTCCAGCTCCTCCCGGAGCAGGGGAGGAGTTAGCAGTTCGCTACCCGCTTCTTCTCGACGATCTCGATCGCGCGCTGCACGGCCGCGTCGATCGACAGGAAGCTGGTATCCAGCGTCACCGCGTCAGGGGCCTGCACCAGCGGCGCCTCGCTGCGCTGCGAGTCGCGCTCGTCGCGGGCGCGGATGTCGGCCAGCACCTTGTCGAGGCTGACGTTGATGCCGTTCTTGCGCAGCTCGAGGTGCCGGCGCTGGGCGCGGATCATCGGCGTCGCCTTCACGAACAGCTTCACCTCGGCCTCGGGCGCGATCACCGTACCGATGTCGCGGCCGTCGAGCAGCGCGCCGCCAGACTGTTGGGCGAAGCGCTTCTGGCGGGCGAGCAGCGCCGCGCGCACCAGCGGGTGCGCCGAGACGATCGACGCGGTCTGGCCGACTTCGTCGGTGCGCAGGAACGGATCCGCGAGCAGCGAATCGTCGAAGCCGCAGGCGGCAACCGCGTCGGCTTCCTTGCTCGGATCCAGCCCCTCGCGCAGTACCGTTGCGGCAACGGCACGATAGAGCAGGCCGGTATCAAGGTGCGGCAAGTTGTACTGGCGGGCGAGGGCGCGCGCGATGGTGCCCTTGCCCGAAGCTGCCGGGCCGTCGACTGCGATAATCATGCGGTTCCCTTGCGAGGTCGGCGCCGCGCGTCAAGGGAGTTGCCGTGAACTTGTTGCATTAGCCGGCAGTCAGCGCGTCCAGCGTAGCGAAGAAGTTCGGATAGCTGGTCGCCACCGGGGCGACATCGTCGATCGCGATCGGCTGTTCGGCAGCGAGTGCGGCGACGGTCATGCTCATCGCGATGCGGTGATCGAGCAGCGTCGCGACCTTGCCGCCGCCGGCCAGCGGCGCGCCGGCCGAGCCCTGGATGGCGAGGCCGTCCTCATACTCCTCTGTCACCACGCCGCAGGCTTCCAGCGCGGTATGCATCGCGGCGATCCGGTCCGATTCCTTCACGCGCAATTCGTGCGCGCCGCGGGCGACGGTGCGGCCCTCGGCCAGCGAGGCGGCCACGAACAGCACCGGATATTCGTCGATCATGCTCGGCGCGAGATCGGCGGGCACCTCGATCGCCTTGAGCGGCGCGTGGCGGACGACGAGATCGGCGACCGGCTCGCCGCCGACGGTGCGGGCGTTGGTCTCGGAAATGTCGGCGCCCATCATCCGCAGCGCGGTGATCAGCCCGGTGCGCGTCGGGTTCATGCAGACATTGGCGATGGTGATCTCCGAGCCCGGCACGATCGACGCCGCGACCATCCAGAAACCGGCCGACGAAGGATCGCCCGGCACGACGATGTGCTGAGGCTTGAGCTCGGCCTCGCCGGTGATCGAGATGATCTTGCCGTCGGGGCCGTCCTCGACGGTCAGTTCGGCGCCGAAGCCGCGCAGCATCCGCTCGCTATGGTCGCGGGTAGGTACGGGCTCGATCACGCGGGTGATGCCGGGCGTGTTGAGGCCGGCGAGCAGCACCGCCGACTTCACCTGTGCCGAGGCGACGGGCAGGGTGTATTCGATCGGCACCGCCGGGCACATGCCCCGCAGCATCAGCGGCAGGCGGCCGCCGGGGCTGGCGGTGATCTCGGCGCCCATCTGGCTCAGCGGCTCGATCACCCGGCCCATCGGGCGGCCCGAAAGCGACGCGTCGCCGGTGAAGGTCGCGGTGATGCCATGGCTGGCGACCAGACCCATCAGCAGGCGGGTCGAGGTGCCGCTATTGCCCATGTCGAGTGCCTGGGCGGGCTGCTGCAGACCCCCGACGCCCACGCCGTGGACCCGCCAGGTGCCGTCCTCGCCGCGTTCCACCTGCGCGCCCATCGCCCGCATCGCCGCGGCGGTGGCGAGCACGTCCTCGCCTTCGAGCAGGCCTTCGATGCGGCTTTCGCCGACGGCAAGCGCGGAAAACATGATCGCGCGGTGGCTGATCGACTTGTCGCCGGGAACGGTAACGGTGCCACGCAACGGACCGCGCGCGGCGAGGGTGAGAGGGCGGGGATCGGTGTTCGACATGGGCGCGGCTTTGACAGGCGGCTTGCAGCATGGCAAGGCGCCCCCCACTTTCCGGGATCACATCCCGAAATCTCCGAACACAGCGAAAGGCGAAGAGGCAACACATGGTGAAGCCGGAATGGGGCACCAAGCGCAGCTGCCCGAAGTGCGGTACGCGCTTCTACGATCTGACCAAGGACGAGCCGGTCACCTGCATCAATTGCGGTTTCGCCTGGGAGCCCGAGCCCATCCTGAAGTCGAAGCAGCCGCTGCCGTTCGAGGCAGTGAAGGCCAATACCGACAAGCCGGAAGCGGAAGATTCCGATCTGGTGGGTGACGACGATCTGGATATCGGCGCGGACGACGAGGAGCCCTCGCCGGACGACGACGTCGATCTGGGCGGCGACGACGACCTGGGCGTCGAGACCGGCAAGGACGACGACGAGCAGTAAGTTCGAAAAAATTTGGCAGGCGCGAAAAAGGCGCTTGCCAACCCCGCGAGGCCCTTATAGAGGGGCCGCCTTCCCGGGGAATGGGGCCGTAGCTCAGCTGGGAGAGCGTTCGCATGGCATGCGAAAGGTCAGGGGTTCGATCCCCCTCGGCTCCACCATTTCCCCCTTCGCGACATCCTTGTTTGTGATCGCGGCGTAGGGCTCCGCGGGGTTTTTCCCCGCGCTGCCGTGCGCCCTTTTTCGCGTCTGCGCTCTGCGCGCACCTCCACCCGCGGGGGTGGTTCCCCCTATACCACCGTTCGATTTCGCCGCCGCTACACTGCTGCCATGGCCATCGCAGCCGATCGAGCGTGGCTCACGCGCCCTTGCTGGATCGGCACGGACTTCAAAAAGACAGGAGCGCAGGGATGAGCAGGTTCGGAGACGTGGCGCACGTAACGCGCCGCGAATTGCTCGAGGGCGCGCTGGCGGTGGGTGCCGTCGCAGCGCTTGCCCCGGTGGCGCAGGCGACGGCCCAGGGCCATGCACATCACGGAGAAGCGAACATGGCTAGCATCACGCTCAGGGACGGCACGACGATCTTCTACAAGGACTGGGGGCTCAAGACCGCCCAGCCGATCGTGTTCCACCATGGCTGGCCGCTCTCGTCGGACGACTGGGACGCGCAGATGCTGTACTTCCTCGAGAACGGGTTCCGCGTGATCGCGCACGATCGCCGCGGCCATGGCCGCTCGACGCAGACCGATACCGGCAACGACATGGCGACCTATGCGTCGGACGTGCTGGAACTGGCTGAGGCGCTGGACCTGAAGAATGCCGTGCATATCGGCCACTCGACCGGGGGCGGCGAAGTTGCGGCCTATGTCGCGCGGTCCAAGCCGGGCCGTGTCGCCAAGGCGGTGCTGGTCGGTGCGATTCCGCCGATCATGCTCAAGACCGCCAGCAACCCCGGCGGCCTGCCGATCGAGGTGTTCGACGGCTTCCGTGCAGAGCTCGCCGCGAACCGCGCGCAATTCTACCTCGATGTGCCGTCTGGCCCGTTTTACGGCTTCAACCGTCCGGGTGCGAAGGTCTCGCAGGGCATCATCCAGAATTGGTGGCGCCAGGGCATGATCGGCGGTGCCAAGGCGCAGTATGACTGCATCAAGGCCTTTTCCGAGACCGACCAGACCGAGGATCTGAAGAAGATCCAGGTGCCGGTGCTGTTCATGCACGGTGACGACGATCAGATCGTGCCGATCGCGGATTCGGCGATGCTGGGCGTCAAGCTGGTCAAGAATGGCGAGCTGAAGGTCTACAAGGGCTATCCGCACGGCATGCTGACCACGCACGCCGACGTGCTGAACCCCGATCTGCTGGCATTCATCCGCAAGTGATGCACTGACAAAAGGGCCGCGACTGCGTTGACGGCAGACGCGGCCCTTTTTGCGTGTGCGGGCGGTTAGGCATGTTTCGCAACCGCTCGTTTACGGATGGCTGCGACACTGGCGTATCGGAGTAGCGCCATGATCGCCACCAACATTGCCCTTACGGGGGTGCAGGCCAGCGTCGCGCGGATCAACGCGAGCGCGCAGAACGTCGCCAACGCCAATACGACCGGCGAGACCGCCAAGGCGGTGACGGCGGCGACGGCGATCGGCAAGACGGTCAATCACGCCTATCAGCCGATCGCGATCTACCAGGCGGCCGCGGCCGCGGGCGGCGTCAACGCCAAGCCGGTGTCGGAAGTGCCGGGCACCGGTCAGCGCTACGATCCCGAATCGCAGGATGCCGATGAAGATGGGAACATCGAGGCGCCCGACGTCGATTACGCGACGGAGGATGTCGAACAGCGCAAGGCGCTTTTCTCGTTCCGCGCGAACCTCTCGGTGATCAAGACCGATGACCAGATGATGGGTTCGCTGCTGGACATGCGGGTCTAGCTCACAAACGAAAACCCTCCTCCGAGCCGGAAGAGGGTTCTTCACGCCATTCTCATCGAACGCCCTGCTTCCCCTCCGAAAAGGGGAAGGGCGTCGTTCTTTACGCCAGCGTCAGGCCGACATTCACGTTGCCGCGGGTCGCGTTCGAGTACGGGCACACCTGGTGCGCGGCGTCGACCAGCTTCTGTGCTTCCTCGCGGTCGAGGCCCGGCAGGTTGACCAGCAGATCGGCGGTGATGCCGAAGCCGCCTTCCGACCGCGGGCCGATGCCCACCGTCGCAGTGACCGTCGTCTCGGCCGGAACCTTGATCTTCATGCCGGCACCCACTGCCTTCAGCGCGCCGATGAAGCACGCCGAATAGCCTGCGGCGAACAGCTGCTCCGGATTGGTGCCATCGCCGCCGGCGCCGCCCAGTGCCTTCGGAGTCGAGAGCTTGACGTCGAGAACGCCGTCTTCCGAAAGCGCGCTGCCGTCACGGCCGCCGGTTGCAGTTGCCTTGGTGGTGTACTTCACATCGACCGACATCGGGTGTCTCCTTCAGTGCTGCGATAATCGTTATCGCGATAATTAGTAGGTAGCCGTGCTGGCACCTCTTGTCCAGAGAATTCTTTATCGCGATATATGTTTTGTCCCGCCGCTATCCGCGGGGAGGAGTTTTTGCCCATGCCTGCCCCGCTTCCGCTCGACGGCCAGCTCTGCTTCTCACTCTACAGCGCGAGCATGGCGATCACGCGCATCTACAAGCCGATCCTCGATCGGCTGGGGATCACCTATCCGCAATATCTGGTGCTCCACGCGCTGTGGGAAAAGGACGGCCGCACGGTGGGCGGGGTCGCCGAGCGGCTGGCGCTCGAATCGAGCACGATCACCCCGCTGGTGAAGCGGCTGGAGGCGGCAGGGCTGGTTCAGCGCAGGCGCAATCCGGAGGATGAGCGCCAGGTGCAGGTGTTCCTCACCGACCAGGGCCAGGCGATCCGCGAGGAATGCGGCTGCCTGGGCGAAGCGGTGCTGGAGAAGACCGACCTGACGCTGGAGCGGCTGGCGGCACTCAACCGCGAGGCGCAGGCGCTGCGCGACTCGCTGGCGCGCGACTGAACGCTACGCACCAATCCCCGGTTTGCCGCGCGGGCCCATGCGGCTAAGGGGAAGTATCCCGCCCCCCACATCTGCTGGAACCCACGTTTCGATGCTGCGCCTGTCCGGACTTTCCCTGCCTCTCGACCATCCCGCCGATGCGCTGGCCCCGGCGATCGCGGCGCGGCTGGGCGTGGCGCCGGCCGAGGTGCGCGGCTTCACCGTGTTCAAGCGCGGCAACGATGCCCGGCGGCGCAATGCCATCCTGCTGGTCTACACGGTCGACGTCGACCTGACCGACGAGGCCGAGGTACTGGCGCGCCTCGCCGGCGACAAGGACGTGCGTCCGACGCCCGACATGACCTACCGCCCGCCGGTCCATGCGCCCGACGGATGGCAGGGCCTGCGCCCGGTGGTAATTGGGGCGGGACCGTGCGGTCTGTTCGCCGGGCTGATCCTCGCGCAAATGGGCTTCCGCCCGATCATCGTCGATCGCGGCAAGATCGTGCGCGAGCGGACCAAGGACACCTGGGGCCTGTGGCGCCGTTCCGAGCTCAACCCGGATTCGAACGTCCAGTTCGGCGAGGGCGGGGCAGGGACCTTCTCGGACGGCAAGCTCTATTGCCGGGTGAAGGATCCGCGCTTCCTGGGCCGCAAGGTGCTGGACGAGTTCGTCAAGGCGGGCGCGCCGGACGACATCCTCTGGCAAGCGCACCCGCATATCGGCACCTTCCGCCTCGTCACGATGGTGGAGAGCATGCGCCGCACCATCGAGGAACTGGGCGGCGAATATCGCTGGCAGACCCGTGTCGATGCGATCGAACTCGATGGCGAGCGCAAGATGCGCGGCCTGCACCTGCACGACGGCAGCTTCCTGGAGGCCGACCATGTCGTGCTCGCAGTGGGCCACAGCGCGCGTCCGACCTTCGAGATGCTCCACCGCATGGGCGTCCACCTTGAGGCCAAGCCCTTCTCGATCGGCGTGCGGATTGAGCATCCGCAGAGCTGGATCGACCAGGCGCGCTTCGGCAACTGCGCCAAGCATCCGGACCTCGGTGCGGCCGCCTATGCGCTGTCGCACCACTGTGCCAATGGCCGCACCGTCTACAGCTTCTGCATGTGCCCGGGCGGGCGCGTGGTGGCGGCGACCTCCGAGGAAGGGCGCGTCGTCACCAACGGCATGAGTCAGTATTCGCGCGCCGAGTTCAACGCCAATTCGGGGCTGGTCGTGGCGATCGACCCCGCGCGCGACTATCCAGGAGGTCCGCTCGCCGGCATCGAGCTGCAGCGGAAATGGGAGGACGCGGCCTTCATCGCCGGCGGCTCCAACTACAATGCGCCCGGCCAGCTGGTCGGCGACCTGCTCGCCGGTCGTCCGTCGACCGCGCTGGGTCAGGTGGTGCCGAGCTACAAGCCCGGCGTGACGCCCACCGATCTCTCCGCCTGCCTGCCGGACTTCGTGATCGAGGCCTTCCGCGAGGCGCTGCCGGTATTCGGCCGCGAGATCGCCCGCTACGACCATCCCGAGGCGGTGATGACTGGGGTGGAGACTCGCACCTCCTCGCCGCTGCGGATCACCCGCGGGGCGGATCTGCAGAGCCTCAACACGCCGCGGCTGTTCCCGGCGGGCGAGGGCGCGGGCTATGCCGGCGGCATTCTCTCGGCGGCGATCGACGGCATCAAGGTCGCCGAGGCGGTCGCGAAAAGCATCACTGCCGATTAACCATAGCATTTTGCCGATATAAGAAATCGTAACCGCGCCACCTCTATAATGGGTGGCGAAGGGAACGATTGTGCAGGATTACCGGGAAGCGGCGCGGCTCGACGCGCTGCATCAGCTGAAGCTGCTCGACACGCCCCCGAGCGAGCATTTCGACCGCATCACGCGGATGGCGGCGCAGATCTTTCAGCTGCCGATCGCGGCCGTGTCGCTGACGGACAAGGACCGGCAATGGTTCAAGTCGCGCGTCGGCGTGTCGCATTGCGCCATCCCGCGCGACAAGGCGCCCTGTTCGCAAGTGGCCGAGACGCGAGACGTGGTGGTGATCGAGGATTTCGCGACCGATCCCGGCTATGCCGACAGCACCCTCGCCGAGCATGGCACGCGTTTCTATGCGGGCGCGCCGCTCGTGACCAAGGACGGCTATGGGCTCGGCGCGCTGTGCGTGCTGGGCACCGAGCCGCGCGTGGCCACGCCGGAGGAATTGGCGGCGCTCACCGACCTCGCTGCGATGGTGATGGAGCAGATCGAGCTGCAACACGCCTTCGGTCGAATCGACCCGATCAGCGGGCTGCCGACGCGCGCGCAGTTTCGCGACGATCTGGCCGATCTCGCGCTAGACTGCCCTGGCCAGGCGCGGATCGCGGTAGTTGCCGATCTCGCGCGCGACGATCAGATCGCCAAGATTGTCGGCGCGATGGGCGCGCCGCGGCTGGACGAGATGGTGCGCGAAGCGGCGCATGCGATCCAGGGCGCACTGGGCGCGGACCGCACCGCCTATCACGTCGGCACCACCCAGTTCGCCTTCCTCTCGCCGCCGGATGTCGACGTGCAGGCCTATGTCGCCCTGCTCGAGCAGGGCTTCCAGGCGATCCGCGCAACCTCCAGCGTGCGGTTCGTAACCAATGTCGCGATCGGCATGCGGCCGTTCCGGCTTGGGGAAGTGGTGCCGGAGGACGTGCTGCGCGGCGCGGCCAGCGCGGCGCAGGATGCGCGCCGTAACGACGGCGCCATCGCGCTCTATTCCGCCGCCCGGGATACCGAGATGCGGCGCCATTACGACCTGCTGCAGGATTTCGGTGCCGCACTGGAAGCGGACGACCAGCTGCGGCTGGTCTATCAGCCGCGCGTCGACCTGGCGACCGGGCGCTGCCTCGGCGCGGAAACGCTGCTGCGCTGGCGCCATCCCGAACTCGGCGACGTGTCGCCCGCCGAGTTCATCCCGATCATCGAACAGACTGCGCTGGCGCGCCCTGCCACCCAATGGGTGCTGGAGCATGCGCTCGACCAGCTCGCCGTCTGGCAGGCGGCGGGTCTCGACCTGACGCTGTCGGTCAATATCTCGGCCGCCAACCTGATGGAAGCGGACCTGATCCAGCGCATCCAGCTGGCGCTGATCGCACGCCAGCTGCGCCCCTCGCAGCTGGAGATCGAGCTCACCGAAAGCGCGATGATGGCGCAACCGGAAAAGGCGCTGGCGATGCTGCGCGAGCTGGCCGAGGCGGGAATCGCGCTGGCGATCGACGATTTCGGAACCGGGCACAGCAGTCTCGCCTATCTGCAGCAGGTGCCCGCGCATGTCGTGAAGATCGACCAGGCATTCGTGCGTGGCCTCAACGCTGCGTGGGGCGCCGATTATGTGCTGGTCGAGACGATGGTCGGCTTGCTCCACAAGCTCGGCCGCCGCGTCGTGGCGGAAGGCGTGGAGACGGCGAACGCCGCCGCGCTACTGGCCAGCATGGGGTGCGAGGAAGCCCAGGGATATTGGTTCGCACGGCCGCTGGAAGTGGCGGCCTTCGCGCACTGGATCGAGGCGCGAAAGGCGCTGGCGGCGTAAGCGTTTCTTCCCCCGGCAGGCCGGGGGAGGAAACGCTTTTGTTTGAGTGCTACGCCGCCTCGTTGAACTGCAGCGCCGCGAGCCTCGCATAGAGCCCACCCTGGGCGACCAGTTCGGCATGGGTGCCGGTCTCGACGATCCGGCCGCCGTCCATCACGATGATCCGTCCCGCCGCGCGCACCGTCGCCAGGCGGTGGGCGATCACCAGCGTGGTGCGGCCCTGCATCAGATGCTCGAGGGCATCCTGCACCAGCTTCTCGCTCTCGGCGTCGAGCGCGCTGGTCGCCTCGTCGAGCAGCAGGATGGGCGCATCGCGGAGCAGTGCGCGGGCGATGGCCAGACGCTGGCGCTGCCCGCCGGAAAGCCGTGCGCCGCCCTCGCCGAGGAAGGTGTCGAGCCCGTCCGGCAAGCTGCGCAGGAACTCGGCGGCGTTGGCGGCCTCGGCGGCAGCCCAGATCGCGTCGTCGCTGGCCTCCCAGGCACCATAGCGGAGATTGTCGCGCGCGCTTGCCGCGAAGATCACCGTTTCCTGCGGGACCATCGCGATACGGGCGCGCACGTCGCCGGGATCCGCCTTGGGGATAGCGACGCCGTCGATGCGGATCTCGCCGCTTTCGGGATCGTAGAAGCGCTGGAGCAGCTGGAACAAGGTCGACTTGCCGGCGCCCGAGGGGCCGACCACCGCCACCGTCTCGCCAGGGGCCACGAACAGCGAGAAGTCCTGCAGCGCCGAGACTTCGGGACGCGTCGGGTAGCGGAAGGTCACCGCGTCGAACGCGATCGCGCCTTCGGCCGGGCTGGGCAGCGCGACCGGATGGGCGGGCGCGGCGATGTCCGGCTCCTGCTGGAGCAGCTCGGCAAGCCGGCTGGCGGCGCCGGACGCGCGCAGCAGGTCGCCATACACTTCGGTCAGCGCCCCGAACGAGCCGGTGACGAGGCCCGCGGTGATCACGAAGGCGGTGATCGCGCCGCCGCTGATCTGCCCGGCGGCGACACCCGACACCGCATCCCACATGATCAGCGTGATCGCGGTGAACAGCAGCCCGATCACCAGCGCGGTCATGATCGCGCGCAGGGCGAAGCGCTTCTGTGCGGCGGCGAAGCTGCGCACGACGGCGTCCTGGAAGCGCTGGCTCTCGCGCCGCTCCTGCCCGAAGGCCTGGACGATCCGCATCGCGCCCAGCGTTTCGGAGGCAATCGCGCCGATATCGGCCACGCGATCCTGGCTGGCGCGCGAATATTGCCGCACGCGCCCGCCCAGCCACACGATCGGCAGCACGGTGAGCGGCATGCCGACGATCAGATAGGCGGCGATCTTGGGCGACAGCACGAAGAGGTAGATCACCCCGCCGATACCGGTCAGCAGGTTGCGCAGCGCGATCGACACGGTGGAGCCGACCACCTGCTCGACCAGCGCGGTGTCCGAGGTGAGGCGCGAGGCGATCTCCGAGGGGCGATTTTCCTCGAACCATTTCGGCGGCAGGCGCAGCAGATTGCGGTGCACCGCAACGCGCAGATCCGCCACGGTCCGCTCCGCAACCCAGGAGATGAAGAAGAAGCGGATTGCCGTCGCGATCGACAGCACGAGGATCACCGCCAGCAGACCCTCGAAATAGACTCCGATCCGGCTGGTATCGGCGCCGGCCGAGAAGCCGTTGTCGACGATCTGCTTGAAGGTGCGCGGAATCCACAGCGTCGCGGCGGACGAGGTGAGCAGCGATACCAAGGAGATGGCGATCTGCAGCGGATAGCGGCGGGTGAACTGCCAGATGACGAGCAGGCTGCTGAGCTTGCGGCGCGGCGCCGGCGGCGGGGTCGTGTCGGCCATGGTGCAAGCGCGTAGCGCGGTTCGCGGGGCAGGGGAACTACCTCCGTTTGTCTCTGTTCCGCATAGGTACGACGTTGCGACGCACAACGCCGCCGTCTATATGAGTGGTAAGACAACCCCCGCTGCAGGGATCGGGGCACGGGGAAGGAATTTTATGCTGTACGACGCTTACGAATTCCAACGATCAATGCTCGCCGGCGCGAGTGCTCTGGCCAATTTCGGCGCGGGGCTGCTCAACAATCCGGCCAACCCGTTCGCCTATTTCGGCGGCGGCCCGGTGATGGCCTCGGCGCTGGAGGTGTTCGCGCATGCCTCGGCGCCGCGTGGCAAGCCGGATTTCGCGCTCGACTTCACCGAGATCGACGGTCGCCAGGTGGCGGTGCATGAGGAAATCGTGCTGCGCAAGCCGTTCGGCCAGCTCAAGCGCTTCGTGCGCGAGGGTGTCGAGGGCGGCCCGAAGCTGCTGATCGTCGCTCCGATGTCCGGCCACTACGCCACGCTGCTCCGCGGCACGGTGCAGCGGATGCTGCCAGTCGCCGACGTGTACATCACCGACTGGCGCGACGCCAAGCTGGTGCCGACCAGCGAGGGCCGCTTCGACCTCGACGACTATGTCGATTACATCATCGATTTCCTCGCGCATATCGGTGCCGAGGGTGCGCCGCGGCCGCACATGCTGGCGGTGTGCCAGCCCTCGGTTCCCTGCTACGCCGCCGCGGCGGTGATGAGCGCGGACAACCATCCCAACCGCCCGGCGACGCTTACCATGATGGGTGGCCCGATCGACACGCGCGAAGCACCCACCGCGGTCAACACGCTGGCGACCGAGCGGCCGTACAGCTGGTTCGAGCACAATGTGATCGCGACCGTGCCGATGACCTATTCGGGTGCGGGGCGGAAGGTGTATCCCGGCTTCCTGCAGCTCGCCGGCTTCATGACGATGAACCTCGGCAACCACCTCATCTCGCACTGGGAGATGTTCAAGCATCTCGTCCAGGGTGACGACGAGAGCGCCGATTCGACGATGAAGTTCTACGAGGAATATCGCTCGGTCTGCGACATGACCGCCGAATTCTACCTCCAGACGATCGCCACGGTGTTCCAGACGCACGCGCTGCCCAAGGGCGAGATGCTGCACCGCGGCCGCAAGGTCGATCCGGCTGCGATCACGGACATCGGCATCCTCGCGATTGAAGGCGAGCGCGACGACATCTCGGGCATCGGCCAGACCAAGGCGGCGCTGACCATCGCGACCAACCTACCGGAATCGCACAAGCAGTACCATCTGGCCGAAGGCGTCGGCCATTATGGTATCTTCAACGGCTCGAAGTGGCGCAACCGCATCGCGCCGGTCGTCGAGCAGTGGATGGCCACGCATAGCGGGTGAGCCTTTTATCCCTCTCCCCACCGGGGAGAGGGAGGAGCCCGCTGCCGAAGGCAGTGGGAGGGAGAGGGGCACTTCGACGACCGAGCAGCCGAGCGGCGCTTCCGCGCCGCTCACCCTCTCCAAGCTTCGCTAGGCGGCAAGCCGCCAAGCTACGCTATCCTCTCCCTCGAGGGAGAGGATAGCAGGCTCTGATCAAATCCCCCCTTCGTCCAGGCTGAGCAGCGTCGCGTTGCCGCCGGCGCTGGTGGTATCCACCGACACCGCCCGCTCCGCGCAGAAGCGGTGCAGATAGTGCGGGCCGCCCGCCTTGGGGCCGGTGCCCGAGAGGCCCTCGCCGCCAAAGGGCTGCGACCCCACCACGGCGCCGATCATCGAGCGATTGATGTAGAGATTGCCCACCCGCGCTTCCGCCTCGACCAACTCGGCCGAGCGGGCGATGCGGCTGTGCAGGCCCATGGTCAGGCCGAAGCCCTTGGCGTTGACCCGCGCCACCGTCTCGGCGAGCTGGCCCGCCTTCCAGGTAGCAACATGCAGGATCGGCCCGAACCATTCGCGGGTCAGGTCCTCGGGGCGATCGATGCGGATCATCGTTGGCGGCACGAACAGGCCGGTGGCGGGGACCGGCACCGTCTTGATCCACTGAGCCTTGGCGCTGTCGCGATAGGCCATCAGCTTGTCGTACGCCGCTTGGTCGATCACCGGGCCGATATCGGTGCGCGGATCGGCGGGGTCGCCCAGGATCAGCAGCTCTATCGCGCCGCGCAGCATCTCGATCACGCCCTCGGCGATCTCTTCCTGCAGCAGCAGCAGGCGCAGCGCCGAGCAGCGCTGCCCGGCCGAACGGAAGGCCGAGGTCAGCACATCGGCCACCACCTGCTCGGGCAGCGCGGTCGAATCGACGATCATCGCGTTGATGCCGCCGGTCTCGGCGATCAGCGGCACCAGCGGGCGATCGTCGCCTTCGAGCAGCGATGCCGCGATCTTCTTGGCGGTCGGCGTCGAGCCGGTGAAGGCGACGCCGGCGATGCGCGGATCGGACGTGAGCGCGGCGCCCACCTCCGGGCCGCCGGTCACCAGCACCAGTGCGTCCTCCGGCACGCCCGCCTGATGCGCGAGGCGCACCGCGGCGCGGGCGATCTCCGGCGTCTGCGGGGCGGGCTTGGCGACGACGGCGTTACCGGCCACCAGCGCCGCCGCGGTCTGGCCGAGGAAGATCGCCAGCGGGAAGTTCCACGGCGCGATCGTCGCCCACACGCCGCGCCCTTCCATGCGCAGCTCGTTGCGCTCGCCCGTTGGCCCCGGAAGGGCGATGGGCGCGAGGCCAGTGCGGGCCTGGAGGGCATAGTAGCGGCAGAAATCGGCCGCCTCGCGGACCTCACCGAGCGCGTCGGGAATGGTCTTGAAGGCTTCCTTCACGGCCAGCGCCATCAGCTCGATGCGGTTTTCCTCGAGCAGGTCGGCGAGACGCTCGAGAATCGCGGCGCGGGTGGCGAGCGGGGTGGCTGCCCAGCCGGGGAAGGCGGCCGTGGCGCGGTCGATAGCGACGCGCACATCGGTGGGGGCGCTCGTCCCGGCGGCTGGTAGCGGCTTGGAAGCAATTGCGATCGCGGTTTCCGCCAGGATGGTGCGTTCGGCCAGATCGATGCCGCCCGAATTCTTCCACGCGCCGAACAGTTCGACCGGCAACGGAATGCTCGGGTGCCGCGTACCGCCCACCGCCGCGATCTTCTCCACCGGATCGGCGAGCAGTTCGGCTTCGCTCAGCTGCTCGTCGGCGAGCTGGTGGACGAAGCTTGAGTTCGCGCCATTCTCCAGCAGGCGGCGGACCAGATAGGCCAGCAGGTCGCGGTGGCCGCCGACCGGCGCGTAGATGCGGCAGTGATAGCCCTGCTCGTTGACCAGCCGCTCGTACAGCCCTTCGCCCATGCCGTGGAGGCGCTGGAATTCGAAGTCACGGGCATCGCCGGCCCAATCGAGAATCGTGGCGACGGTCAGCGCGTTATGGCTGGCGAAGGCGGGCACGATATTCCGGGCCGCCAGCATGTCGCGGGCGCAGGCGAGGTACGACACGTCGGTCGCCGCCTTGCGGGTGAACAGGGGGTAATCCGACAGGCCTTCCACCTGGGTGCGCTTGATCTCGCTGTCCCAATAGGCGCCCTTGACCAGGCGGACGTGCATCGGGCGGCCGAGATCGTCGGCCCAGCCGATCACCGCGCGGGCGCGCTTGCCATAGGCCTGCACCGCCATGCCGAAGCCGTTCCAGCCTTTCAGTTCTGGCCGGCGTGCGACCGAACCGATGATGTCGAGGCTCATCTCCAGCCGCTCGCTCTCCTCGGCGTCCACGGTGAGCGGGATGCCCTGCGCCGCCGATTCCGAAGCGAGCTGGGCCAGCATGTCGGTCAGCTCAGGCACGCAGCGATCATATTGCGCGACTTCGTAGCGCGGATGGAGCGCGGAGAGCTTCACCGAGATCGAATGGCCCGCCTTGGGATCGCGGCCGACCGCGCGGATTGCCTCGAAATAGGCCTGGAAATAGCGCTCGGCGTCGGCCTTGGTGCGCGCGGCCTCGCCCAGCATGTCGAAGCTGGCGGTGAAGCCCTTGTTCTCGGGCTTCTTCATCCGCTTCATCGCCTCGTCGATGGTGCGGCCCATGACGAAGACTTCGCCCATCCGCTTCATCGCGGCACCTACCGCCTGGCGGACGAAGGGCTCGCCGGCGCGCGAGATCAGGCGGCGGAGCGCCCCGGTCTTCTCGTCGCCGACCAGCGCGCGGCCGAGCATCAGGCCCCAGGTCGCCGAATTGACCAGTACCGAGTTGGACTTGCCCGAATGCGCCTTCCAGTCGGCATCGCCGATCTTGTCGGCGATCAGCAGGTCGGCGGTTTCAGGGTCCGGCACGCGCAGGAACGCCTCGGCCAGGCTGAGCAGCGCGACGCCCTCGGACGAGTTCAGCCGATATTCCTGGAGGAACTGGTTCACCCAGCCGCGGGTCTGCGCGGCGCGCAGGTCCGCCAGCAGCGCCAGCGCATGATCCATCACCCGCTCGCGCGAATCGGGCGTGAGTCGCGCGCGGTCCAGAAGCGGTTTTAGAACATCGGGTTCGGCCGCACGGTGTAGCTTGGCCATCAATTCGCGGTGGTGTGACGGTACGGCAGTCGGCATTTTCCAGTTTCCGGTCGGCTAAAGCTTGCAGGGAGGCGGGCGGCCCCACTAGATATGGCGTGCCTATGAAAGATAATTACGCGAGAGGATAGTCTTGGCGACGACCGTTACCCCGCACGCGATGGCCGAACGGATCGGCGCCGAGCATGTCTCGGACTGGGTGGAAGTCACCCAGACGATGATCGACCAGTTCGCGGAAGCGACCGGCGACCACCAGTTCATCCATGTCGATCCGGCCCGCGCGGCGGAGACCCCGTTTGGCGGGACGATCGCGCATGGCTTCCTCTCGCTCTCGCTGATGCCGATGCTCGCCGCGCGCACCGATGCGCCCGCAATCGAAGGCGCGCGGATGGGGGTGAATTACGGGGGGAACAAGGTGCGGTTCGTCACCCCGGTGCGCTCCGGCAAGCGGGTGCGGGGGCGGTTCACGCTCAAGAAGTTCGTCGAGCGCAAGCCCGGTGTCTGGGAACAGGTGCAGGAGTATCAGCTCGAGATCGAGGGCGAGGAGAAGCCGGCGGTGATCGCCGAGTGGATCGCGCTGATTTACGTCTAAATTTCCCTCCCGCTTGCGGGAGGGGTTAGGGGAGGGGCTGGTCTAGCCTCGAAACAACGGAACCGGAGGGGCTCAGCCTCTCCCCCAGCCCCTCCCGCAAGCGGGAGGGGAGCGAAGAAGGAAGGACAGGAAATGCGCTCCGCAGTCATCGTTTCCACCGCCCGTACGGGCATCGGCCGGGCCTATCGCGGGGCGTTCAACGCCACGCCGGCGCCGACGCTGGGCGCGCATGCCATCCGTGCCGCGGTCGAGCGCGCGGGCATCGAGCCGGGCCAGGTCGACGACGTCGTGTTCGGCGCCGCGCTCCAGCAGGGCAGCCAGGCGCCCAACATCGCTCGCCTCGCGCTGATGCGGGCCGGCCTGCCGGTGGAAGTGCCGGGCATGTCGATCGACCGCCAGTGCGCCTCGGGCCTGATGGCGATCGCGACGGCGGCCAAGCAGATCATCGTCGACAATATGGACATCACGCTGGGCGGCGGTGTCGAATCGATCAGCCTCGTCCAGACCCCGCAGATGCGCGTCGAGCCCGACCGCGAGCTGATCGCGATGCACAACGACACCTACATGCCGATGCTCCAGACCGCCGAAGTGGTCGCCGCGCGTTACGGCATTGGCCGCGACGTGTGCGACGCCTATGCCTTCCAGTCGCAGCAGCGCACCGCCGCCGCGCAGGCCGCGGGCAAGTTCGACGACGAGATCGTGCCCGTCACCGCGACGATGAACCTGGTCAACAAGGAGACCAAGGAAGTCTCGCAGAAGGAAATCACGCTTTCCAAGGACGAGGGCAATCGCCCGGAGACGACGCTGGAGGGCCTGCAGGCGCTGCAGACCGTCCTGCCGAACGGCACCGTCACTGCAGGCAATGCCAGCCAGCTGTCCGACGGCTCCTCGGCCGCGGTGCTGATGGAGGAGAAGCTCGCCGAGAAGCGCGGGCTTGCCCCGCTCGGCCGCTATATCGGCATGGCGGTGGCGGGCACCAAGCCCGACGAGATGGGCATCGGCCCGGTCTATGCCATCCCCAAGCTGCTTGAGCGCTTCAACCTGAAGATGGACGATATCGGCCTGTGGGAGCTCAACGAGGCGTTCGCGGTGCAGGTGCTCTACTGCCGCGACAAGCTGGGCATTCCCAACGAACTGCTCAACGTGAACGGCGGCGCGATCTCGATCGGCCACCCGTACGGCATGTCGGGCGCCCGCATGACCGGCCATGCGCTGATCGAAGGCAAGCGCCGCGGCGCCAAATATGTCGTCGTCACCATGTGCATCGGCGGCGGCATGGGCGCAGCGGGTCTTTTCGAGACGCTGTAATCACTTGACCGGAGGGTGCAGCACGCTGCACCCTCCGTATCATGACAGCAGCCAGCTATCGCGACGGGGTGTCGCTGCGGAACGGCCTCCGCGCCATCGGACAGAGCTTCGTGTTCCAGGGGCGCTCGACGCGCAGCGAACTGACCAGCGCGCTGATCCTGATCGCGATCGGCGAGCTGCTGCTGTTCCTCGGCTTCCATTTCTTCCATCCGCCGACGCCACTGAACGTCACCGTCTTCTGGCGACGCGTCGCGGTGGAAGAGGGGCTGGCGCTGCTGCTGTTCGTGCCGCTGATCGGGCTGATCGTGCGGCGGCTGCACGATGTCGGGCTGCCCGCCATCCCCGGGCTGCTGCTTGCCGCGATCGGGGTGGCGGGCGATCTGGACCGCACCCAGGTGGCGATCGGCCTGCATCCCGGCGTACCGATGCTGCCGCTGGCGGGACACGTCGCGCTCGCGATCCTTGCGGTGGCGCTCTACTGGTCGCCGGCGATCGGCGCCAATCGTTTCGGTGGGGATCCGCGCGCGGCCTGAACATCGCGCAGGAACTACACTAATCGTCGCTTATTTATTGCTCCCGTGACCATTGTTAGCGATATCGCCTGTCCGAGCTTCGAGAAGAAGTCGGCAGGGGGAGAGAATTCTCGATGGACAATGGCGTGGCGCTGGTGGCGGATATCGGCCGACAATCGGTTCGCTTCGGGCTGACCGGCGGCGGCGATGTCGAGCCGCGCGAGATCAAGCGTTTTTCGAACGCCGACCATCAGACTTTCACTAGCGCCCTGATAGCCTATCTTGCCAGCGTGGGCCTGCGCGATGCGCGGCTGCCGAGCGTGCTCGCCGTCGCGGGCGCAGTGCGCGGCGACCTCATCAACCTCACCGGCAGCCGCTGGTATATCTCGCTGGCGGGGGTCGAGGCCGTGCTGCGCCAGAAGCCCGTGGCGATGAACGAGTGCGCGGCCAATGCGCTGGCGCTCACCCGGCTTCCGCCGACAACGTTTACTGCACTCCCCGGCGCCGCGCCCAAACCGATCGCGCCCGGCGGCAATTATGCGGTGATCGGCGTCGGTACCGGGCTCGGCGTCGCCGCCCTGATCAGTGCCGACGGCCGCCACGTGCCGGTGCAAAGCGAGGCGGGGCATATCGGCTTCGCGCCGCAAAATGGCGACGAGGAGCGGTTCGCGACGTTCTGCAAGGCGCGCGGCGGGGTGGTCGAGGTCGAGACCCTGCTCAGCGCCAACGGGCTGCTGCTTGCCTATGAGGCGCTGTCCGGCGGCAAGCGGCTGCCTGCGCCGGAGGACGTGACCCGCAACGTTGGCCGCGATCCCATCGCCGCCGCGGTGGTGCGGATGTTCGTCGAGCATCTCGGCGCGTTTGTCGGCGACCTCGTCCTGACCTTCGACGCGTGGGACGGGGTGTTCCTCACCGGCGCGATCGCGCGTGCGCTCGAGACGCAGCTCAAGCAGCCGGGCTTCCGCCGCCGGATGGAGGCGCGCACCGCCTTTCGCCGCCAGCTCGCCGAAACGCCGGTGGCGCTGGTCAACCGTGCCGACCTCGAACTGATCGGCGCCGCCGCGGCGATCCGGAACGCCTGAGCGGACCTGCACGTTACCCGAGAGTATCCAAACTCCGGGAGACGATCATGGCCGATACGGTCGAACTGAAGAAGCATTTCTGGTCCAAGCTGGCGGACAGCCCCTTCATGATGGCGGGCCTGCAGGACGGCCAGCACAGCGAGCCGCTGACCGCGCAGCTCGACGAGGACCAGGTCGACACGATCTTCTTCTTCATCGGCAAGGACAATCGCATGGCCAAGGGCGGCCCGGCGATGCTCCAGTTCGTGTCCAAGGGGCACGACTTCTTCGCCTGCCTTTCGGGCACCGCGCGCGTCGACAACGACTTCGCGATGATCGACAAGCTGTGGAACAGCCAGGTCGAAGCCTGGTTTCCGGGCGGCAAGCAGGACCCGAACCTCGCCCTGCTCCGCGTCGACATCGACGATGCCGAGCTGTGGGAAACGGACATGTCGATCACCGGCAAGGTGAAGATGCTGTTCGGCGGCAAGATCAAGTCGGACGAGACCGGCAGCCACGCCAAGGTCGAGACCACGGCCGAGCGCTAACCCGCATTGACCGGCGCGCGCGGCTGGGCGATTCACGGGCCATGGGTCCTTCTCTCGCGCACCGCGTCCGCACCGAGGCGCATGCCGTATGGCTCGCCATCCGCGATCCGCGTACGCCCCTGGCTGCGCGGATCGTTGGCATTCTGGTCGCGGCCTATGCGCTGTCGCCGATCGACCTGATCCCGGATTTCATCCCCGTGCTCGGGCTGGTGGACGACGCCATCCTGATCCCGCTCGGCGTCTGGCTGTTCGAGCGGCTGATCCCAGCTGAGCAGTTCGCCGAGCACCGCGCGGCGGCGGAAGAAGCCAGCCATCGGCCGGTGAGTTGGGGCGGGATCGCCATCGTGCTGGGCGTGTGGGCGCTGCTCGCCTGGGGCGTGTGGAGCTGGCTGGTAACGAAGTACGACTGAGGGCTGCGTCCCTCCACCCAACCTCCGTCATTCCGGCGAAAGCCGGAATCCATTGGGGCCGCGCATCGATTCCCGGCGTGGCCGAGTGGCGAATGGATCTCGGCTTTCGCCGGGATGACGGCTGAGAAGGGGCGGGCGCTTAACGCTCGCCGTCTTCCTTATCGACCCGCATCACCGGCTGCACGTCTGGATACGGCATGATGATCTTGCCGTCCGGCGCCGCTGTGAACGTCGTCTGGGTCGGGTAGGGGATCGAGATGCCCTCTTCCGCCAGCTTGCGCACGATCGCGATCAGGATGCGGTCGCGCGTCGGGTGGGCTATGTTCCAGTCCCCGCTCGCCACTTCGGCGATCAGGTCATAGTCAATCGAGCTCGCGCCGAAGCCGGAAAAGCCGTTACGCACCGCCGTTGCGCCGTTCGCCTCGACGATCTCCTTGAACATTTCCGGCAGCCGCTCGAGCTTCTCGGGGGGCGTTTCGTACGCCACGCCGATCTTGAACGGCAGCCGGATGCGCGTGCGATCAGTGAGGTTCTGCAGCTCCTTGTCGAGCAGCTGGCGGTTCGAGATGATGTGCATCTCGCCGTCGAACGAGCGGACGCGGGTGGACTTGAGGCCGATTTCGGCCACCGTGCCGCTGGTCTGGTCGAACTTGATGTTGTCGCCGACACGGAAGGGGCGGGTGAACAGGATCGACAGCGCCGCGATCAGGTCGCCGAAGATGCCTTGGGCCGCCAGACCGATGGCGATGCCGCCGACACCGAGACCGGCGACCAGGCCGGTGACGTTCACCCCGATATTGCCGAGCACCATCACCAGCGCGATCGCGAACAGCGCGATCGAGATCAGCAGCCGGATGATGCCGACGGCGCTCGCCAGGCTCTCGCTGGGGCTGTCGCCGCGGGTGCGGTGCTCGATTAGCCCGAAGATGACCTCCCGCACCCAGATCGCGACCTGGAACGTCACCGCGATAGTGAACAGGAAGGTGATCGTCTTGTCGAGCAGCGGCGGCGTTTCGGCGACGTTCACCACCAGCCGGATCGCCAGCGTGACGATGAAGAAGTTGTTGGTCCGCGCGATCGTGCGGCCGAAGATCGTGTACCAGTTGGCGCTCGCCCCATCGCTGTTGCGGCACAGCCGCATGCCCCAGGAGCGCAGCGTGTGGAGGAACAGCGCGATGCCGACCGCGATCCCGATCGCGACCAGGATGCTCAGCCAATGGTCGGCGATCCAATCGGGCGTGTCGCCGATGAATGCCTGGAGCTGGCGTTCGAAATGGGTGGGCTTGGTGCGTGCGGTGATCAGCATCGGGTCTCGTCAGGCTGCCTTGGCGGGCTGTTCGGCCGGATCGCTCTCCAGGAAGACGATCAGGCCGCGTTCGTAGCGGTCGAGGTACTGTGTCGTGCGGGGCAGGCGCAACCCGGCGCGAAACAGCGCCTGGCTCGGCTTGTCGCGCGCCAGCTCGATCAGCCGCGGATGGACATAGGATTTGCGGGCGATGGCGGGGGTGTTGCCCAGCGCTTCGGTGACGGGCTCCAGCAGGGTCTTGAGGCCGATCGGCTCGGGCGCCTCCGCCAGCGTGCGATAAGCGATGACGCTCGCGCCCCAAGTGCGGAAATGCTTGGCGCTGAAATGCTCGCCCATCGCCTCGCGGATATAGGCGTTGACGTCGCTGGAGGTGACCGGGTGCGCCTCGCCGGCATCGTCGATCCAGCGGAACAGGTTCTGGCCGGGCAGATCCTGGCAGCGCTTGACGAAGCGGCTGAGCGACTTGTCGGTCACCGTCATCACCCGCAGCTTGCCGGACTTGGCGCGGAACTGGAGCTTGAGCGTGCCGCCGGCGACCTTGACGTGGCGCTTGCGCAGCGTGGTGGCGCCAAAGCTCTTGTTCTCCTGCGCATAGGTCTCGTTGCCGACGCGGATCGAGCCGAGGTCGAGCAGCCGGACGACGGCGGCCACGGCCTTGTCCTTGCACAGCCCGCGCAGCCGCAGATCGGCCTCGACCTTGCGGCGCAGGCGCGGCAGGCGCTCGCCGAACGTGCCGCAGCGATCGTATTTCGCCGCCTCCTGCGCTTCGCGGAAGCCGTTATGGTAGCGATATTGCTTCCGGCCCTTCACGTCATAGCCGGTCGCCTGGATATGGCCGTTGGGATCGGGGCAGAACCACGCATTCTCATAGGCCGGGGGCAGGCCGATGGCGTTCAGCCGGTCGATTGCGTCGCGGTCGGTGATACGGGTGCCGTCGGCGTCGAAATAGCCCCAGCCGTGGCGCATCTTGCGCCGGGTGATGCCGGGGGCCTGGTCTTCGACATAGACGATCTCGGCGCTATCCATCGCGGTTCCTTGGGGCAGAGGCTAGGCAAATGCGCCGCAGCAACAATTCGTTCCGGAACAAGGCGCGGGGGCTCCGGGTTGGCCCGGCATCTTCCGAACAACGGGAAAGGATGCCCCCATGGCCAATCTGCAGAACGCGCGCGTGCTGATGCTCGCGACCGACGGCTTCGAGGAATCGGAGCTGTTCGAACCGCGCCAGGCGCTGCTCGATGCCGGCGCACAGGTGACGCTCGCCTCGATCAAGACCGATCCGATCACCGGCGAAAGCGGCGGCGAGAAGGGCAAGAGCATCACGCCGGACACAACGCTGGATGCGGTCGAGCTCGATCAGTTCGACGCGCTGGTGCTGCCGGGCGGCGTCGGCAATCCGGACAAGCTGCGGATGAACGCGAAGGCGGTGGAGATTGCCCGCACCTTCATGGATTCTAAGCGGCTCGTCGCGGCGATCTGCCATGCGCCGTGGCTGCTCGCCGAGGCCGATGTGGTCGCCGGCCGCCGGCTGACCAGCTGGCCATCGATCCGCACTGATCTGGCCAATGCCGGCGCCGATGTGGTCGACGAGGAAGTGGTGAGCGACGGCAACCTGATCACCAGCCGCAAGCCCGACGACATCCCCGCGTTCAACCGCGCGGTGATCGCCGCGCTGGAAGACGTGACCGCCCCGGCCTGAACGCGAGGGCGTTGATCCAGCGCTGCGCGGGGCGCTCTACCCAGCGGTGGAGTGCCACCGACGCGGCGAGGACCAGCAGCAGATACAGCGCCGCGAGCGGCCAGCCGATCGTCGCGGTACGGACGAAGGCGAGCTTGAAGGCGAACCACAGCAGGAAGTGGCTGAGATAGGTGGCGTAGCTGATCTCGCCGAGGCGGTGGAGCAGCGCGCCTTCCAGCGGATTGCCCGCTCGGCCGGCAGATAGCGCCAGCCCCAACAGCAGCGCCGCAAGGGCCGCGGGAACGACCAGCGTTTCCGGTGCATCGAGCCATGCCATGCCGAACAACGCCGCGATGCCGAAGCTGGCAAGCGCGACGCGGCGTTCGCGCCAGCGCTGCCAAAGGGCGTGGAGCAGCGTGCCGGTCGCGAACTCCAGCAGGCAGCGCACGACCCCGAGACGCGGGATGTCCTGCCCCAGCGTGTCGGCACCGCGCAGCGCGAACGCCGCGCTCAGCGCCAGCAGCAGCACCCCGATCGCGCCGAGAAGGAAGGGCGTGCCGCGGTGGCGCCCGTCGATCGCCATCGCCCAGAGCGGGAACAGCAGATAGGCCGCCAGTTCGCACGAGATCGACCAGGCGGGATCGTTCCAGCGCAGTGGATCGGCGAACCCCCACGCCTGGACGAGCAGCAGATGGGCCGGCAGCTCGGCCAGGGGAAATTCGGTCGCAGCGCGGCCGCTGGCGTGAAGGACCAGCAGCAACAGCACCGCAAAACCGAGCATCACCGCGTGCAGCGGCCAGATCCGCGCGATGCGCCGGCGGAGGAAATCGGGCACCACGGCGAGGCCCGCGAACCGGAGCCGCTCGCCGTGGCTGAGCGCCAGCACGAAGCCCGACAGCAGGAAGAAAAAGTCGACGGCGAGATAGCCCTTGGCGAGCACAGCTTCGGCCGTGCCCGGCAGCCCGGCGAGCGATCCGCGCAGATGGTACAGCACCACCCACCACGCCGCTATCCCGCGCACCGAGGTCAGCGCGCGCAGTTCGGCGCGACCGCTCATACGGCGGCGGCGCGCGCCTTGCGCAGCGGCCGCCAGTCCGCCGCGGCGCGCTTGCGGGCGCAATAGGTGTCGAGCCCGATCTGCGCGCCGATCAGCATGTAGATAAAGGGCTGGAAGGCGATCGCCACGAACGCCGCGCCGAGCAGATAGACGATGTGCCCGTTCTGCAGCGCGGCAGCCAGCGGCGCGATCCAGGCCTGGTCGCCTTCCGCGCGCGCATAACGGCGGCGCAGCACCTCCATGCGGAACAGCCCGGCAAAGTTGATCGTCAGCCACAGCGCGAGCCCAGGATAGCCCTGCTCGCCCAGCATCTCGAAATAGGCGCTGTGATAGGCCCGCGCCTTGTCGACCTCCAGCGAGCGGTCGACCACCGCGACGCCGCCCTGGTCCTCCACCGCGACCTTTTCGTAGCGGATCTGGTTCTGGCGATAGGCCTCGAACCCGCCGCCCAGCGGGTGCTCGCGGGCATAGTCCATCGTCCATTGCCACACGGCGAGGCGTGTGGAGGCGGAGGCGTCGCCCTGATAGGTCTTGATCGTCCCCATCCGCTCGGTGAAGGCCGAGGGGAGGAAGGGCAGGGCGGCCAGCGCCATCGCGGCCACGCAGCCGAGGTAGAGCAATTTCTTCTGGCTATCCCGCAGCATCAGCAGCGCGACCAGCCCGATGCAGAGCAGCCCGGTGCGCGTCGAGGTACCGATCGGGATCAGGAGGCAGGCGAAGCACAGCGCGTACGCAAAGGTTTTCACCCGCCAGTCGGGGGCGAAGATCGTGCCGTGCCGGGTGAACCACAGGATCAGCGGCAGGATCGCGATGGCGACGGTGGAGATGGTGCTGCCCTCGTACAGCCCCGAATTGTTCGAGACCATCAGGTTGAGCTCGCCATAGCCGCCGCCGGAAATAATCGTCTTGATCGCGCCGACGATGATGATCGAGCTTGCCGAGAGGATCATGAACAGCAGCAGCGCCTCGATCCGCAGCCGGGTGCGCAGGGTCAGGGGCAGGAAGGCGGCGAAGGCGAGCGCCTTCCATACCCAGTCCCATTTGTCCCTGGCTTCCACCGGAAAGTCGGCATGCAGCGTGGTGAACCCGCAATAGCCGATCAGCGCCACGATCAGCAGCTGGCGCGGCGCCACGCGGACGTCGCGCTTGTCGTCGAACAACAGGAACCCGGCCAGCGCCAGCGCCGCCGCCATGGCCGAGATCGGCAGGGAGTTGAGCAGCAGATAGGTCAGCCGCTGCGGCGCGACGATGTCGATATAGGCGTAGACCAGCACGAACAGGAACGGCTTGCGAAAGCCGCTGCCGAACAACGCCGCCAGGAACAGCACGAAGACATAGTCACGCACCGCGCTTGCCCCAGCGCCCACGCTTCTTCTCCCTGGGTGCAGCGTCCTCGCGATCGAGGTCCGGGCGGCGGAGCAGGAGGAAGGCCGCGAGCAGCATCAGCCCATGGGTGAGCGCAAGCGAGAGATTGTCGATCATCGGGCGGGCCGTTCCTTCCGCGCCCTCCCTAGCGCAGGTGCAGTTGACGTGCCGTTAAGCGCGGCATGGCATGCAGGCGGGCATGCGAGTCCTGCACCTTCTGGATCATGGCCTGCCGCTGCACAGCGGCTATGCGTTCCGCACTCGCGCGATCCTGAAGGCGGAGCTGGCGCGCGGCTGGGAGGTGGCGGCGGTCACCGGCCCGCGCCACGGACCCGCGCCCGCCGACGAGGAGGTGGTCGATGGGCTGCGCTTCTTCCGCACCCGCCCGGTCGCGTCCCGGCTGCCCGGCCTGAGCGAGTGGCGCGAGATCGACGCCTTTGCGCAGCGGGTGCGCCAGGTGGTGAAAAGCTTTCGGCCGGATGTGCTCCATGCCCATTCGCCCGTGCTCTGCGCGCTTGCCGGGCTGCGGGTACGGCGCTGGAGCGGGGTGCCGCTGCTCTACGAGATCCGCGCCTTCTGGGAAGATGCCGCGGTCGGCAACGGTACCGGACGCGAGGGGAGCCTCCGCTACCGCCTCACCAAGGCGCTGGAGACGCATGCCGTCCGCCAGGCCGATGCAGTGGCGGTGATCTGCGAGGGCCTCCGCGGTGACCTGATTGCGCGGGGCATCGATCCCGCGAAGATCGCGGTATCCCCCAACGGAGTCGACATGGCGTTGTTCGGTGAGCCCGTGCCCCCGGATGCGGCGCTGGCCGTGCAGCTGGGGCTGACGGGCGCCGAAACCATCGGCTTCATCGGCAGCTTCTATGATTATGAAGGGCTGGACGTGCTGATCGCCGCCATGCCCGCGCTCGTCGCCGCGCGGCCCGCGATGCAACTGCTGCTCGTCGGCGGCGGCCCGGCCGAGCCGGCGCTGCGGGCGCAGGCGGCGGCATCCCCGGTCGCGGGCCGCATCCATTTCCTTGGCCGCGTGCCGCACGAGGCGGTGGAGCGCTACTACAGCCTGATCGACATCCTGGTCTATCCGCGCAAGAAAATGCGGCTGACCGACCTCGTCACGCCGCTCAAGCCTCTGGAAGCAATGGCACAGCAACGGCTGGTCGCCGCGTCCGACGTGGGCGGACACCGCGAACTGATCGAAGACGGTGTCACCGGCACTTTGTTTTCCGCGGATGACCCGGTGGCGCTTGCGAACGCGCTAGAAAATATGTTTTGCATGCGCAATCAATGGGATGTGCGCAGAAAGCGGGCCCGCGCATATATCGAGGCCGAGCGCAACTGGTTTGTAAATATTGCCGTGTATGACGGTTTGTGTGAAAACCTTGCCATAAAGATGGCATGAAAACCACGTGGTCGCACACGTACCGGGTGAACGCATGAAGATGCCGCTCGTACCCCTGGCCGCCCTTTTGATGGGCGGCGTATCGGCACTGGCCGTCGTCGCCCTTCCGGCGACGGGTCTGGACGTCGCGTTGTTCGGCGGCGATAGCGCCGAGGCGCTGCCGCACCTTAGCGGCATCTCACAACCGCTGCTCATGCTCGCTGCCGGCGCCTTGGGGGCAGCAACGGGCGCGCTTGCCACCCGCTGGTTCGTCGGAGAGGCGCCGGCCGAGGCGACGTCTTTCCACCTCGATCCGCTGCCGACCCCGATCATCCGCCGTGCCGACGCGCATCCCGATGCGCGCCCGCGACCGCCGCTGCGCGCAACGCAGGAGCTGGACTCGCCCGCCTGGGCCGCGCCCGAGATAGCGGCGGAGCAGGGCGTTGAAGGTGGCATCGTTGCCGAGACCGACGAGCGCGACCTTCCCGCCGATCTCGATCAGCCGCTCGCCGCTTTCGATCCGCTGGCGATCCCGGCAGTGCCGCTGCCGCCCCCCGTGCCGCCGCGCCGCGAGCGGGCGGCGAACGCAGCGCTGCGCGCGATGCCCAGCCGCGACGCAGCAGACCGGCTCGTTCGCCCCGAAACCGATGCCACCGTGCATGCCCTGCTCGAGCGGCTGGAGCGCGGCGTCGTCCGGCGCAACCAGACCGTGCAGGCGCGCGGCCGGGGGCGTGCCGATCGCGGCCTGGACGACGCGCTCGCCGCCCTGCGCAGCCTCGCCCGCCAGGCCTGAGCGCCGCGTCAGCACTCCTCGACGGTCAGCGCCTCGATCGCCGCCCGCAGCACGCCGTCCCCCGTTTCCACCGTCACCACCTGCAGATCGGCGAGGAGATGTCCGCCGAGCGGCAGCTCCAGCTCGGGCAGCGCGACGAGCCACGCCTGGCCGACGGTGCTCGCGTCTAATTCCACTACCAACTGATGCCGCGCGCCGGTGAACGTAACACTGGCCCATGGCACCCAATGCGCCTCCAGAATCCGGAGCACGCATCCCTCCACCGCCGCCGCGGCGATCAGCGCCCGTTCGAGCCGCGCGCCGATATCGCGCCGCCGCGCCGCCCGGGCTTCCAGGCCGGCGGGGCGGCGAGGAAGGCGCGCACCCGCGCCGTCAACGCCGGTCCCGGCATGCGGCCCTGCCGCAGATCGCCGACCAGTCGCGGATCGCCCGCCGCCAAGCGCCCGAACCGTGTCGCCGGCATCCGCGTCCGTTCCAAGAACGCTTCGATTTCCCCATGCAAGGACATCCATGTCCTCCTCCTCCGACTCGGATGATCACGATATGTTCTCATCTGAGCCTTGCGTAGGAAAAATCCTATGTGTAGGAAAGGGGGTATGGAAGCCGATGTACAACGGGCAAATTTTGCGAAGCTTGTGGCGGCCAAGGGGGTGCGGCTTGCCACGCTGTCGCGCGTCCTCGGGCGCAACCCGGCCTATCTGCAGCAATATCTGATGCGCGGTTCGCCGCGTGAGCTGCACGAGCGCGACCGGGCGCGGTTGGCGGAATATCTCGGCGTCGACGAGACGCTGCTGGGCGGCCGGCCGCAGGCGGCGCTGGTGACGGTCCCGCGAATCGATCTGGGCGCCTCGGCGGGGCCGGGCGGCTGGGCGGAGGAAGAGATCGTGCAGGCGCCATTTGCCTTTCCGCCGTTCCTGCTGCGCCAGCTCGGCGTGCGGCCCGAGGCGGCGTCGATGGTGCGCGTGGCGGGCGATTCGATGGCGCCGACGCTGAGCGACGGCGACGAGATCCTGGTCGACCGCGATCGCTGCCGGATCGATGCGCGGGGTATCTTCGTGCTGCGGGTGGAGGGCGAGCTGCTGGTCAAGCGGCTGCGGGCGGCGGTGGGCGGCGTCGAGCTGGTGAGCGACAATCCGGCCTATCCGGTGCGGCTTGCGCGTTCGGGGCAGTTCCAGCTGATCGGGCGCGTGGCCTGGCTCGGGCGTGCGCTGTGAGCGAAGACGCGGACCTCGCCCTGTTCATTCGGGAGCATCTGCCGGTCGTGGCGGTGCCCGGCGTGCCCGAGCTGCGGCTGCACAAGGCCGGGCCGTCGAGCGGTGTGGGTCGGCTGGGCGATACGGCACCCTATTGGGCCTATTGGTGGGGCGGTGGGCTGGCGCTGGCGCGATACGTGCTGGACCATCGCGAGGACGTTGCAGGGCGCCGCGTGCTGGATCTCGGCGCAGGCTCGGGGCTGGTCGGGATCGCCGCCGCGCGTGCGGGCGCGGCCGAGGTCACCGCTTCCGAGATCGATCCCCACGCGCGCGCCGCCATCGCGCTCAATGCGGCGCTGAACCAGGTCACGCTGGCGGAGATTATCGGCGACATCACGGACGGGCCGGCGCCCGATGCCGACCTGCTGCTGGTCGGCGACGTGTTCTACGCGCCCGAGGTGGCGACGCGCGTCACTGCCTTTCTCGATCGCTGCGTGGCGGCTGGCACCACGGTGCTGGTCGGCGACCCGTGGCGCTCGCCGCTGCCGGTCGAACGGCTACGCTTGCTGGCCCGCTACGACGTCGCCGAAACCGGCGTGACCAAGCCAGCGGGGGTATTCGCCTATCGCGCCGGGTGAGGCCGGGGGCAGGGCGCCCCCGGCGTTTCCTTACCAGACGTGCACCCGGGCTTCGGGCGCGAGATACAGCGCGTCGCCCGGCTTCACGCTGAACGCCTTGTACCATGCGTCCATGTTCCGAACGATGCCGTTCACTCGGTACTTGTCCGGGCTATGCGGATCGGAGAGCAGCTGCGCCCGCACCGCGCCTTCGCGCGCCTTGCCCTGCCAGCTGGCGGCGTAGGCGAGGAAGAAGCGCTGGTCGCCGGTCAGACCGTCCAGCACCTTGGGTTCGCCGTGGCGGGCGACATAGCGGCGATAGGCGGCATAGGCGACTTCCAGGCCGCCGAGATCGGCGAGGTTCTCACCCAGGGTCAGCTGGCCCTTGATGTGCACGCCGGGGATCGGCTCATAGGCGTCGAACTGCTTGACCAGCGCCTGGGCATGCGCGGTGTAGCGCTCCGCCGACTGCGCTGTCCACCAGTCGCCCAGCTTGCCGCTGGCATCGAACTGGCGGCCCTCGTCGTCGAAGCCATGGCCCATTTCATGGCCGATCGTGGCACCCGTCTCGCCATAGTTCACCGCCGGATCGGCGGCGGGGTCGAAGAAGGGCGGCTGGAGCTGGGCGGCCGGGAAGGTCACCTGGTTCATCACCGGATCGTAATAGGCGTTCACCGTCTGCGGGGTCATTTCCCACAGCGTGCGATCGACCGGCTTGCCGAGCCGCGACAGCTGCAGCTTCCACTCGAATTCGTCCGAGGCGAGATCGTTGGCCAGCGGATCGGTGGCGCTGACCTGCATCGAGGCATAATCGATATACTTCTCCGGATGGCCGATCCGCGGATCAAACGCGGCGAGCTTGGCCAGCGCTTCCTTGCGGGTCGCATCATCCATCCAGGCCGCGGCCTTGATCTTGTCCGCATAGGCGGCGCGCAGATCCTCGACCAGCTCCTTCGAGAGCGCCTCGGCGGCCGGGCCCCAATGGCGCTCGGCGTAGATCTTGCCGATCGCCTCACCCAGTGCGCCGTTCACCACGCGAACCCCGCGCTTCCAGCGCTCCGACTGCGCCTGCACGTCGCGCAGCGTGTGGCCGTAGAAATCGAACTGTGCGGCATCGAACGCCTTGGGCAGCACCGAAGCATGGTCGCTGATGAAGCGGAAGCGCAGCCAGTCCTTCCAGGTGGCGAGCGGCACGTCGCCCAGTCGCTTGGCGGCGGCGGTAACGGCGGTCGTCTCGCGCACGATCACGGTCGGCATCTTGCCCAGGCCCTGATTGGCGAGCACCGCATCCCAGTCGAACTCGGGTGCCAGCTTGGCGAGCTGGGCGCGGTTCATCGGGTTGTAGGTCTTCTGCGGATCGCGGCGCGCCTCGGGCGTCCACTGGTCCTTGGCCAGGCTGGTCTCGAGCGCGAGGATCGCATCGGCCTTGGCTTCGGCATCGGGGATGCCGGCCAACTGCTGGATCTTGACGATATAGGTGCGATAGGCCTTGCGGATCGTCTCGTACTTCTCGCCCGGCAGCAGATAGTAATCGCGGCTCGGCAGGCCCAGCCCGGCCTGGCCGGCCATCACCGTATAGCGGGTCGGATCCTTCTCGTCGGCCGAGATGCCGATGCCGATCGGGCTGGCATAGCCGTGATCCGCCATCAGCAGTTCCAGCGCATGGCGATCCTGCACCGCATCGATGCGGGCGAGATAGGGCTTGAGTGGCGCGGTGCCGCGCGCCTCGATGCCTGCCTCGTCCATATAGGCGCGGTAGTAGGTGGCGACCTGGCGGAGCACCGGATCGCTGGGCGAGGGGCCGGCATCCTCGATCAGCTTGCGCACCTCGACCTCGGTTTCGTCGGGAAGGTCGTAATTATAGCCGATCCGCGCCTTGTCAGGCGCGATCGGCGCGTCGCGCAACCAGCTGCCCAGCGCATAGGCGTAGAAATCGTCGCCCGGCTTCACGCCGCGATCCATGGTGGTGAGGTCGACACCCCAGGAGCCGTATTTGGCCGTTGCGGCGGTCTGGGCGAGGGCGGGGGAAGCGAGCAGGGAAGTGCCGAGCAGCAGGGCTGCGAGACGCGGGAGACGCATGGAGGCGGAGTCCTTCTGGGTGATGTAGCTGGCTAGCACGGTGGCAGGTTGCGCTCAATCGCTTCGCTGAGAAGTCAGGTGTCAAAAGAAAAGGGCGCCCGAATCGCTCCGGACGCCCCTTTCTGAAACCGATCCCGAAAAGGATCAGCTCGAATAGTACATGTCGTACTCGACGGGGCTCGGGGTCATTTCCCAACGGGCCACGTCGGCGCGCTTGATCTCGATATAGGCCTCGATCTGGTCCTTCGAGAACACGTCGCCCTTCAGCAGGAAGTCGAAATCGGCTTCTAGGCTGTCCAGCGCCTCGCGGAGCGAACCGCATACGGTCGGCACTTCGGCCAGCTCGGCCGGGGGCAGATCGTACAGGTTCTTGTCCATCGGGTCGCCCGGGTGGATCTTGTTCTGGATGCCGTCCAAGCCCGCCATCAGCAGCGCCGAATAGCAGAGATAGGGGTTGGCCAGCGCGTCCGGGAAGCGGAACTCGACGCGCTTCGCCTTGCTGCCCGTGCCGTACGGGATGCGGCACGAGGCCGAACGGTTGCGGCTCGAATAGGCGAGCAGCACCGGTGCCTCATAGCCCGGAACCAGACGCTTGTAGCTGTTGGTCGACGGGTTGGTGAAGGCGTTGAGCGCCTTGGCGTGCTTGATCACGCCGCCGATGAAGTAGAGGCAGGTGTCGCTGAGGCCCGCATAGCCGTTGCCGGCGAACAGGGGCTGGCCCTTTTCCCAGATCGACATGTGGGTGTGCATGCCCGAGCCGTTATCTTCCTTGATCGGCTTCGGCATGAAGGTCGCGGTCTTGCCATAGGCCTGCGCGACCTGGTGCACGACATACTTGTAGATCTGCATGCGATCGGCGGTGGTCACCAGCGTGCCGAAAGTCAGACCCAGCTCGTGCTGCGCGGCGGCGACTTCGTGGTGGTGCTTGTCGCAGGGCAGGCCCATCTCGAGCATGGTCGAAACCATCTCGCCGCGGATGTCGACGGCCGAGTCGACCGGCGCGACCGGGAAATAGCCGCCCTTGGCGCGCGGACGGTGGCCGAGGTTGCCGGCTTCGTACTCACGGCCCGAATTGCCCGGCAGCTCGATATCGTCGATCTTGTAGTAGCTGGTCGAGTAGCTGTTCTCGAAGCGCACGTCATCGAACATGAAGAACTCGGCTTCGGGGCCGACATAGATGGTGTCGCCGATGCCGGTGGTCTTGAGGTAGCTCTCGGCACGTTTCGCGGTCGAGCGCGGATCGCGGGCATAGAGTTCGCCGGTCGAGGGTTCGACGATGTCGCAGACCAGGATCAGCATCGGGGTGGCCGAGAACGGATCGATCCACACCGCGTCCAGATCCGGCTTCAGGATCATGTCGGACTCGTTGATCGCCTTCCAGCCCTCGATCGAGGAGCCGTCGAACATCAGACCGTCGGTCAGCTCGTCTTCACCCAGGATCGACGCGACCATGGTCAGGTGCTGCCACTTGCCCTTGGGGTCGGTGAAGCGCAGATCGATCCACTCGATCTCCTGTTCCTTCACCATCTTCAGGATGTCACTGGCCGAATTCGCCATCGTAGTGCCCTTTCGCTCTCTTTCGTGTACCCGACGAATCGGGCAATAAAATTACTCGCTCGGCGGCCTCATCGCTGCCGCCTACCGCTACGTCAAACGGCGTTTTCGTTCCGCTCCCCGGTGCGGATGCGCAGCGCCGTCTCGACGGGGATCACGAAGATCTTGCCGTCGCCGATCCGGCCGGTCTGTGCGGCCGCGGCGATCGCCTCGACCACGCGCTCGGCCAGCGTGTCTTCCACCACCACTTCCAGCTTCACCTTGGGCAGGAAGTCCACGACATACTCGGCGCCGCGATAGAGCTCGGTATGGCCCTTCTGGCGGCCGAAGCCCTTGGCTTCGGTGACGGTGATCCCCGAGACGCCCACGTCGTGCAGCGCCTCCTTCACTTCATCCAGCTTGAACGGCTTGATGATGGCTTCGATCTTTTTCACATTGTCCCCCAGGCAGCGGTTTCGGGCCGCGACAGGTCTGATCTGGAGTGTGTTTAGCAACCTGCATGCCAGAACGGGAATAGCCAGCGTGCCTACACGCGCCGAACGGATTTCGGCGCAAGAATCTGCCTCATAATCGGGCAGCGCGTGCCCAATCCCGTGGCAGATCAGGCGGCACGAACCTTCAGCAGGAAGCGATCCACCGCGTCGGACAAGGCTTCCGCGCCGTTCAGTAGGTCGGTCGAGAGATCTGCGATGCCGTGGGCGTTGCCCGAGGCAGCCTGCGCCGCGGCGCGGACCTGCTCGATATCCGTTTGCACCGCGCGCGTTCCGGAGACGCTTTCGGCGACGTTGCGGGCGATGCTGCGGGTCGCGTGATGCTGGTCGCGCACCGCGCATTCGATGCTGGACGACAGGCCGGCAATGCCGGTGATCGCCTGCTCGACCCGACCGTGGTTGGTGGTCACGCGGTCTACCACGGTTCGGATGCCCACCACCTTGGTGCTCACGCTCTGCGCCGCCTGGCGGACCTGGCTGGCGAGCGCCTTGATCTCGTTCGCCACCACGGTGAAGCCGCGCCCGGCCTCACCGGCACGCGCCGCCTCGATCGCGGCATTGAGCGCAAGCAGGTTCACCTGCCCAGCGATCTCGCCGATCGTGGCGGTGACAGCGCCGACATTCTCGGCAAAAGCATCGAGTTCGGCGGTGCCGACCCGGCTGTCGTCGACCAGCGCGACGGCTTCGGCGGCGGAGGCGCGGGCAGTGACCGTATCGCGGCCGATCGCGTCGAGCGTCGCCGCGAGCGCTTCCGATTCCCGGGCGATGGCAGCGAGATTGTCGTGGCTCTGCGCGACCGCAGCGGCGAGTGCGGCAGCCGAGGCGCTGTTGGCGCCCGCGCGTTCGACCGTGGCGGCGGCGCTGGAGCGCAGCGTCCCCGCAAGGTCGCGCAACTGCCCGGCCATCGCGCCGACCTCCGCCTCGATCCGCGCGCTCGCGGCCTCGATGCGGCGGGCGCGGGCGGTCTGCTCGGCGGCCTCGCGCACCCGGTCCTCGGCGGCGAGCTGGATGATGCGGCGGTTGCTGATCGCGGCGAACAATTGCCCACCGCGGGTGAGGATCATGCCTTCCTGCCCGTCGGCGGCCGAATAGGCGTCGACCAGCGCGCGCGGCGACTGGGCGTAATCGGCGACGGGGCAGGGGCGCACCATCGATTCCAGCCGCCGTCCATAGGCAGGGTTGCGCAGCAGCGCATGGCCATAGGGATTGAGCAGCAGCCGGCGCACGTCCTTCTCGAACACGGCGCCCAGCGGCTGGTGGCGGGCATCGAGCACCGGCAGCAGGCGCAGCGAGGGATCGTCCTGGAAGCAGCGCACTGCCTCGCTGAGCGGCGTCTCCAGCGTCAGCCAGGGCGGAGCGCGTTCGGCCTCGGTGAGCCACGCGAACAGGAAACGGAGATGGGCGGGCATGTCGAGCATCGACGCCCCGGTACGGCAGGCCGGTAAACGAGCGATTAGTGTTTGATTACAGGTTTACGACATTCCCCCATGAAATTTTCGCATATTTGCGGCTGAAGCTGTCTGTGAACGTTAACTGGCTGCACGATCACGGGCTGGACAGGGGAAGCTTCGATGCGATCGCCGCCGATGAATGCGCCGGCCGAGCTGCGACGGCGGATCGCCGATGGGGTGGCGTCGGCGGGGGCGCGTTCGGTGGTGGTGGCGCGGGGCTCGCTGGTGCTGCTGGCGCACGGGCTCTCGGCGGTGCAGCCCGAGCAGCGCGGCGACTGCTGGATCGAAACGAACGGCGAGACACTGACAGCCGAGGACACGATGGCGCTGCTGCTGCACTGGACGACGGGCGCGCCGATGGCACAACGCGTTTAGGCCGCCGAAGCGCTACTTTCTGGACGCAGGCGGCTTCTGGTGGCAGAGGGCCGCCTTCATTTATTGCTATCCCGGTCCCGCCAAGCGGGCGACCGGGGCGACCAGAGCGTTACGAGGATCCGCTTTCATGACCGTCGACACGCGCGCGCCCGCGCTGCTCCCCGAACATCCCGCCTTCGCCACCGCCAAGGTGCTGTGGGTCCGCCATTGGAACGAGCATCTGTTCAGCTTCGCGATCGCGCGGCCGGCCAGCTTCCGCTTCCGCTCGGGCGAGTTCGTGATGATCGGCCTCGAAGGCGAGGGCGGCAAGCCGCTGATGCGGGCCTATTCGGTCGCCAGCCCGTCTTGGGCCGAGGAGCTCGAATTCCTCTCGATCAAGGTGCAGGATGGTCCGCTGACCTCCAAGCTGCAGAAGATATTGCCGGGCGACGACATTTATCTGGGCAAGAAGTCCACGGGCACGCTGGTCGCCGACGCGCTGCTGCCGGGTCGCCGCCTGTTCCTGCTCTCCACCGGCACCGGCCTGGCGCCGTTCCTCAGCGTCGCGCGCGACCCCGAGATCTATGAGCGGTTCGAGCAGGTGATCGCGGTGCACAGCGTGCGCCGGGTGAGCGACCTTGCCTATCATGACGAACTCGCCGCCAAGCTGGCGGACGATCCGCTGATCGGCGAGCAGGCCGCGGCCCAGTTCCACTATGTGCCGACGGTGACCCGCGAGCCGTTCCACACCAGCGACCGGATCGGCACGCTGCTGGAGAACGGCAAGCTGTTCGAAGGCGTGCCGGGCGACGCGGTGCTCCATCCGGAGACCGACCGCGTGATGCTGTGCGGATCGATGGACATGATCCGCGATTTCGCCTCGCTGCTCGAGGGCAAGGGCTTCAAGGAAGGCTCGAACAACGCGCCGGGCGATTTCGTGATCGAGCGCGCCTTCGTCGGCTGAGCTGGCGTACCTAGTTAGCGTCTCCTCCCTCGGCAAAGCCGGGGGAGGGGGACCGCCGCCGAAGGCGGTGGTGGAGGGGGAGAACCCTCCCGCCGCCGGCAAGCCCCCTCCACCATTTGCTGCGCAAATGGTCCCCCTCCCCCGGAGCTGCGCTCCGAGGGAGGAAACACTCAGGCGGCGAGCGCCGTCGTTCCGCTGACCGCGCGGATATCGGCGGCCAGTTGGTCCACCCGTGCCGGATCGGCGTCCCACGCGAACATGAACCGCGCGCCGCCGCCGATGAAGGTATAGAAGCGCCAGCCGCGCGCGCGCAGGCCCTCCAGCACCGGTTCGGGCGCGCGGACGAACACGCCGTTGGCCTCCACCGGGAACATCAGCTCGATTCCCGGCAGCTCCGCGAGCTGCCCCGCCAGCTGCTGCGCGCAAGCGTTGGCATGGCGCGCATTGCGCAGCCAGGCGCCGTTTTCCAGCATGCCGACCCAGGGAGCGGCCAGGAAGCGCATCTTGGAGGCGAGCTGCCCGGCCTGTTTGCAGCGATAATCGAAGTCCTGCGCCAGTGCGCGGTCGAAGAACAGGACGGCTTCGCCCACCGCCATGCCGTTCTTGGTGCCGCCGAAGCAGAGCACGTCGACGCCGGCACGCCAGGTGATCTCGGCCGGATCGCAGCCGAGCGTCGCAACGGCATGGGCGAAGCGCGCGCCGTCCATGTGCAGCTTGAGGCCCAGCTCGCGGCACACGGCTGAGAGCGCCTTCACTTCATCCACCGTGTAGACCTGCCCGGTCTCGGTGGGCTGGGTGATCGTCACGACGCGCGGCTTGGGAAAGTGGATGTCGGAGCGGCTGGTCGCCACGGCGCGCACGGCGGCGGGGGTCAGCTTGCCGTCCTCGCTCTGCGCGACGAGCAGCTTCGAGCCGTTCGAGAAGAATTCTGGCGCACCGCATTCGTCGGTTTCAACATGCGCCGCGGCCGAGCAGATCACGCTGTGATAGGATTGGCAGAGTGCGGCCAGCGCCAGCGAATTGGCCGCGGTGCCGTTGAAGGCGAAGAACACCTCGCAATCGGTTTCGAACAGGGTGCGGAAGGCGTCGGCGGCGCTGTGGGTCCAATGGTCGTCGCCATAGGCCGGGGCGTGACCGGTGTTGGCGGCTTCCATTGCTGCCCAGGCCTCGGGGCAGATTCCGGCATAATTGTCGCTGGCGAATTGCTGGGCTTCGGTGGTCACGCTCTACTGCCTTCTTCCTGTTCCAGGAGGCGGGCGACGACAGGAAATGTGGCGTGGACACCGTGTTGCCGGGTTCGGCCACATCCCCCCACTCGGCGTGGAGGCACCACCTTGCACGGGGCAGGTTGGTGCCGGGCGTCGGCCCGACTCTTGATGCTGGCGAGGGTGTTAGCGGAAGTTGTGGGAGGGCGCAAGATTGTTGCGTACGCCCTCCCGCAGGACCGCGAAGTTTAGGAAGTTTAGGGTCTCAGGCGCGCGAGCCCCTCAGTACGGCGGCTGGTGCAGGCCCTTGGGGCTGGTGGTGAAGATCTCGCAGCCGGTTTCGGTGATGCCGATCGAGTGCTCGAACTGCGCCGAAAGCGAGCGATCGCGCGTCACCGCCGTCCAGCCGTCGTCGAGCAGCTTCACGTCCGGCCGGCCGATGTTGATCATCGGCTCGATCGTGAAGAACATGCCCGGGCGCAGCTCGGGGCCGGTGCCGGGGCGGCCGACATGGACCACTTCAGGCGCGTCGTGGAACACCTGGCCGAGCCCGTGCCCGCAGAAATCGCGGACCACGCCGTAGCGATGCTTCTCGGCATGTCGCTGGATGGCGTGGCTGATGTCGCCCAGATGGTTGCCCGGCTTGGCCTGCTCGATGCCCAGCATCAGGCATTCATAGGTCACGTCGACCAGCCGGCGCGCCTTGATCGGCACGTCACCGACCAGGTACATGCGGCTGGTGTCCCCATGCCAGCCGCCGAGCAGCGGGGTCACGTCGATATTGACGATGTCGCCGTCCTTGAGGACGCGGTCGCCCGGAATCCCGTGGCAGACGACATGGTTGATCGAGATGCAGCAGCTGTGCGTATAGCCGCGATAGCCGAGCGTCGCGGGCACGCCGCCGCCGGCGACGGTCATCGACCGGACGATGTCGTCCAGCTCCTGGGTGGTCACGCCGGGGACGACGTGCGGCACCAGCGCGTCGAGGATCTCGGCGGCGAGGCGGCCGGCCTTGCGCATGCCTTCAAAGCCTTCGGGCCCATGGAGCTTGATCGCATGGCTGCGCGCCTGCGGCATATCCGCGGTGACGGTCACATATTCGGTCATCCTGTCCATATAGGCGTTTGCACCCGCCTTTGCGAGAGCGTAGCGCTAAGCACATGCACGAGCGGATCTGGACAGCGGCCCTGGTGGTGATCGGCGACGAAATCCTGTCGGGCCGAACCCAGGACAAGAACATTGCGCAGCTCGCCACCTGGGCGAATGCGCAGGGCATCCGCCTCGCCGAGGTGCGGGTGGTGCCCGACAAGCAGGACGCGATCGTGGAAGCCGTCAACACGCTGCGCGCCCGCAACGATTATTGCTTCACCACCGGCGGCATCGGGCCGACGCATGACGACATCACGGTGGACGCGATCGCCGCGGCGCTCGGCGTGCCGGTGATCGTCCACCCGCAGGCGCGCGCGCTGCTGGAGGCTTATTACGCCAGCAAGGGCGGGCTCAGCGAGGCGCGGCTGCGGATGGCGCGGGTGCCCGAAGGCGCCGAGCTGATCGTCAACCGCATGTCCGGTGCGCCGGGGATCCGCTGGGGCAACATCTTCATCCTGGCCGGCGTGCCGCACATCGCGGCGGGCATGCTCGATGCGCTGACCGGCACGCTGGAAGGCGGACTGCCGGTCGTCTCGCGCACGATCGGCTGCTGGGTCGCGGAGAGCGAGATCGCCGACCTGCTGGGCGATACCGAGCGCGCACACGAGGGCGTGTCTATCGGCAGCTATCCGTTTTTCCGGGAAGGGCGCGTGGGGGCCAATTTCGTGGTGCGCGCGACCGATGCGGCGGTCGTCGACCGGGTCGTCGCGGTAATTGCTGACGGGCTGGAAACGCGCGGCTTTGCGGCGGTCGACGGCGGGATCTAGCGAAGCGCCGTCAGACGCCCCGCGCGAGCAGCTCCCGCGCCCGCGCCGAATCCTTGTCCATCTGCACGATCAGCGCGTCGAGATTGTCGAACTTCGCCTCGGGCCGCAGATACTCGATCAGCTCGACTTCGAGCTGCTGGCCGTACAGGTCGCCGCTGAAATCGAAGAAGAAGCTTTCCAGCAGCTCGATCGGCGGATCGAAGCTGGGGCGGATGCCGAGATTGGCGACACCATCCAGCACGCGGCCATCGGGCAGCCGCCCGCGCACGGCATAGATGCCGTATTTCGGGCGAAGATAGGTGCCGAGCCGCATATTGGCAGTGGGATAGCCTAGCTGGCGGCCCAGCTTGGCGCCGCCTTCCACTTCCGCCGCGATCGCGAAGGGGCGAGTGAGCAGCGTCGCGGCACCGCGCGGATCACCGGCCTTGAGAAGCTCGCGGATCCGGCTGGAGGAGACGATCTGGCCGTCCAGCGCCACCGCGCCCACCGTCTCGGCGGTGAAGCCGAGTTCGCTGCCGAGCGTCGCGAGTGTCGCGACATTGCCTTCGCGGCCCTTGCCGAAGGTGAAATCTTCGCCGGTGACGACGCCGGCCGCGCCGGCCGTGTCCACCAGCTGCTCGGCGAATTGCCGCGCGGTGAGGCGGGCGAGGGTGGCGTCGAAATGGAACACCAGCATGCCGTCTGCACCCGCGCCGGCGAACAGCTGCTCGCGCTGGTCGAGCGTGGTCAGCCGGAAGGGCGGGGCGTCGGGCTGGAAGAAGCGCCGTGGATGCGGATCGAAGGTCGCGACGATCGCGGGGCGGCCTTCGTCGCGGGCACGCGCCACCGCACGGCCTACGACCGCCTGGTGCCCAAGATGGAAGCCATCGAAATTCCCGAGCGCGACGATCGCGCCCCGGAGAGGAAGCGGAACCGTCGAGCCGCCGTCCAGCCGCTGCATGCGGTGGCTATAGGGATTGGCCGGCGCGATGCCAATGGGGTGGGGGAGCGCGCAAACACTTAAGCCCCTCCTCCAAGGAGGTTGGGCTAAGAAGTGCTGTTCATCCCCGCCCGCAGCACCCGCAGCACGTTACCGCCCATCACCTTGGCGATCTCCTGCTCGGAAAAGCCGCGATCGACCAGCGCCTGGGTCACCACCACCAGCTGCGACGCATCGAACCCCGTGGTCACCGCGCCGTCGAAATCCGAGCCGAGCCCGACATGGTCGATCCCCACCAGGTCCCGCACATGCGCGATCGCCGCCGCGACTGCCTTGGGACTGGTCGAGCAGACCGCGGCCTCCCAATAGCCTATCCCGACAACGCCGCCGGTGCGGGCGATGCCGCGGATCTCGTCGTCGGTGAGGTTGCGGTTGACCTTGCAGGTCGCCTGCACCCCGCCATGGCTAGAGACGACCGGCCGACGCGCCATCGCAAGAATGTCGGCGACCGCGGCGTGGCTGGCATGGGCGACATCGACGACCATGCCGAGCGCCTCCATCCGGCGCAGCACCTGCCGGCCGAGCGGCGTCAGCCCGCCCTTGGCGACACCATGCATCGAGCCTGCCACTTCATTGTCGAAGAAATGCGCGAACCCGGCCATGCGGAAGCCGGCCGCGTAGAGCCGATCGAGATTGGCCGGGTTGCCCTCCAGATCCTGCAGCCCCTCGATCGAGAGCAGCCCGCCGGTCACCTTCCGCCCGGCGGCGCGATCGGCGAGCAGCCGGTCGAGCTCGGCGGGCGTGCGGATCACCCGCAGCGCGCCGCCCGAGGCGGCGGCGGCACGCTCCAGCTTCTCCGCATGCCAGAGCGAGCGCTGGAGCAGCGAGCCCCAGGTCCGCGGCGGCTGCAACTGCGCGATGGCGAGCAGCGTGATGTTGTCGCTGTCCGCGCCGTTGGCGTCGTAATTCTGGTGCCGGGGCGTCTTGGTGACCGAGGAGAAGACCTGGAGCGCGACATTGCCCGCCTGCAGCCGCGGCAGGTCGATCTGGCCGCGATTGGCGCGATCGAGCAGGTTGCGCCGCCACAGCAGCGTATCGGCGTGCATGTCGGCGATGGCGAGGCCGGCATGCAGCGCGCGGGTCTGCGGCGTGACATGGGGGAGCGGCGTCGGCACGACGCGGTTCATCCCCGCCTCCACCGCCGCCGGGGCGATCCCGAAAAAGCCGAACGCCGCGATGGCGAGCACCGCCGCGACGCCGATCAGGATCGGGCGCTTCATCGCCGCCGGAGAAGCGTCACGAAATCATAGGCGGGACGCTCGCCGTCCGCCGCATGGGGTTCGCGTGCGGCTTCTTCCCAATCGGCGGGATCGAAGGCGGGGACGTGGGCGTCGCCCTCTGCATCAAGGTGGACCTCGGTCAGCTCAATCCGATCGGCGCGGTCCAGGAACAGCGCGAACACTTCCGCGCCGCCGATCACTGCTACGTCCTCGCCCGCCAGCGCCAGCGCCTGGTCGACGTGATGCGCCACCTCGGCGCCGTCGGCCTTCCAGCCGGTGTCGCGGGTCAGCACGATATGGCGCCGGCCCGGCAGGGGGGCGGGGAAGGACTCGAAGGTCTTTCGGCCCATGATCATCGGCCGTCCCAGCGTCTGTGCCTTGAAGCGCTTGAGGTCGGCGGGCAGCCGCCAGGGCAGCTGGCCGTCGCGGCCGATCACGCCATTGTCCGCCCGGGCAAGGTGGAAGCTGATCATACCGCCACGGGCGCCTTGATGTGCGGCTGCGCGACATAATCGTGGATCGCGAAATCCTCATATTCATAGGCGTCGATCGACGGCGCCTTGCGGAGGATCTCCAGCCGCGGCAGCGGGCCGGGCGTGCGGCTCAGCTGTTCCTGCGCCTGTTCGAGATGGTTGAGGTAGAGGTGGCAGTCGCCGCCGGTCCAGATGAAGTCGCCTACCTCGAGCCCCGCCTGCTGCGCGAGCAGATGGGTGAGCAGCGCATAGCTGGCGATGTTGAACGGCACGCCGAGGAAGATATCGGCCGAGCGCTGGTAGAGCTGCAGGCTCAGCCGGCCATTGGCGACATGGCACTGGAACAGGCAATGGCACGGCGCCAGCGCCATCGCGCCCAGCTCGCCCGGGTTCCAGGCGGAGACGACCATGCGGCGCGAGGCAGGATTGGTCTTCAGCGTCTCGATCAGCTCGGCGATCTGGTCGATATGGCGGCCGTCGGCGGCCTCCCAGTCGCGCCACTGCTTGCCGTAGACCGGGCCGAGATCGCCGTTCTCGTCCGCCCATTCGTCCCAGATGCTCACCTTGCGCTCCTGCAGCCAGCGGACATTGGTGTCGCCGCGCAGGAACCACAGCAGCTCGATCAGGATCGAGCGAAGGTGGAGCTTCTTGGTGGTCAGCAGCGGGAAGCCCTTGCGCAGGTCGAAGCGCATCTGCGCGCCGAACACGCTGCGCGTGCCGGTGCCGGTGCGGTCCATCACCTCCACGCCGTCGTTCAGCGCGCGGGCCATCAGGTCGAGATATTGATGCATGGCTGGAACCTAGCGGGGCCCGCCCTCCGAGTCATCCGGCTTTGCGCCATTTCGGAGGTCCGGTGCGGATCGGGTTGCGGTTCATGGGGCGCACGCCGGGTGGCATGCCGGGACATGGTGCTAGCGTCTCCGGACCCGTACATCCTCGACCTGCCAGCCGCGCGCGCGCTGTTCGGCGGGCTGGCCGAGGCGCGTACCGAAATCGCGGCGGCCGCCTATCTGGCGCGAGACGGCCGGCTGCTCGGCATGCGGCACATGCACGGCGCGCATGCCGACATGGTCGACATCCCGGTGCGCTGGGTGGTCGCCGACGCGCTGACGTTCGGCGCCGCGGCGGTGGTGATGGCGCACAACCACCCCAGCGGCGACCCGACCCCCAGCGCCGCCGACCGCGCGGCGACCCGCCGGCTCCTCGTCGCGCTCGAACCGATCGAGGTGCGGCTGGTCGATCACCTCGTGCTCGCCCGCCACGGCACGGCGAGCTTCCGCTCGCTGGGCTGGCTCTAGCGCGCGAGCGTCGTCAGCACGCTGCGATAATAGGTGATCGAGGGGGCGATCTCGCTGAGCGGCGACTTCTCGTTCAGTCCGTGCGCGAAGCTTTCGCCCGGCGTGGTGAACATCGGGCTGATGCCGTAGCTCGGCACGCCCTTGGCGCGGAACCACATCGAATCGCTGGCGCCCGTGCTCATGCCCGGCACCACCGCGACCCCGGGGAAGCGGGCATGGATCGCGCTCGTCACGGCCGCGATCAGATCCGGGCGCAGCGGCGAGGCGGGGCTGGCGACCGAGCCGCTGTCGAGCGTGCGGATGGTGAGCGCCGGGTCGGCGGCAGCGGTAGCGAGCGTCTGCCGCACCGCTTCCACCGGTGTGCCGGGGAAGATTCGGCAATTGATGTTGGCGGTCGCGCGCTGGGGCAGGGCGTTGGTCGCATGGCCGCCGTTGATCATCGTGGCGACGCAGGTCGTGCCCGTCTGGCCGACCAGGCTGGGCTCCGCACGCAGCGCCGCAAGCGCTTCGGTGTCGTTCGGGTTGGCGAGGAAACGGCGGATCATCGCGGCGCGGGCAGGCTCGGCCTTGGCCGCCTCGGCTTCCCAGCTGCCGCGGGTGATCTCGTTGATCTGGCCGGGAAATTCATGCGCCTCGATGCGGGTGAGCGCATGGGCGAGGGCGTAGATCGCATTGTCGCGGCGCGGGGCGCTCGAATGGCCGCCGGGGTTGGTCACGGTCAGCTCGAAATCGGCATAGGTCTTCTCGGCGCCGTCGATGCCGAAATAGGTCGGCTTGCCGGCGGCATCGAGCGCCCCGCCGCCGCCATCGACGTTGAGCAGCAGCTCGGCATCGGGGAAGCGATCGGCCATCAGCGCGGTCGTCTTCATCGCCGTCTCCTCGTCGCCGGAGAGCAGCAGGACGATGTCCCGGGCGGGGCGGAAGCCGGTGCGCTTGAGGTCGATCAGCGTCGCGACCATCGTCGACAGGTCGTACTTCATGTCGGCGGCGCCGCGGCCGTAGATGAAGCCGTTCTCGATTACCGGGGTGAACGGGTCCCGCGTCCAGTCGGCCGGCTTGGCTTCGACCACGTCCATATGCCCGGAGATGAGGAGCGGCTTGGCGCCGCCCTTGGCCTTGCCGGTGCCGCGGTAGCGGGCGACCAGATAGGCGGTATCGCCCACCGGCACGATCTCGACATCGCCCTCGGCGAAGCCGCCGGCCACCAGCGTCTGCTTCAGGAAGGCGGCATAAGCGGGGGTCTGGTTGCCCGGACCGGCCACGGTGCGGAAGGCGATCCCGCGCTTCAGCAGATCGAGCGCCTGCGCCTCTGCCTGCGGATGCTGCTGGGCATGCGCGATCCCGGCGCTGCACGCGAACGCGAACGCCACCATGGCGACGCGAAGTGAGGTACGCATGAGAAATCCCCCGACCGACTGCTGGATCAAAAGCTTACCGGGTTATGGCAAGCCGTCAATCGGCCGCGCACGGGCAGGGCGGCGCGCGAAGGACAGCCCCCGATCTGGTCTGCGGCGCTCCGGCATGCGCTGCCGGCAAGCCACGCTGCCACATTCCCGGACGCCCTCCGCAAATACACGGAGGTTTTTCACCGCAATTTTCACCCCCGAACCGGGAGATTTGTCCGTGCTCCTTCTATAAATTCCCTATCGTGGTTGGATCCATGCTGGAAGCGCAAATTATTAATTGCGCACTAACACAAATTACCGGGGGGTGAATGGACACAGAAATCCATTGCGGAGCTTCCGTAACCTTGAGCGGTGCCATGGGTATTCGCGAGAGGTGTATGACTGCACTGGAAGCGGAAGGGTCGATCGTTCTCGATGTCGGTGACGTCGTGGATGCCGACCTTAGCTTTGTTCAGCTTGTGCTTGCCTTGCGCGCTGCTGCGGCGGACGCGGGCAGGGAAGTACGGCTGCGCAGTCCTGCGCCAGCGCCGGTTGCGGCGCTGCTCGAGCGTGCGGGCTTTCTGGCCGCGCCGAGCGCCCAAGATCTCGACTTCTGGTTTCACGGAGAACGTGCCCAATGACCGCCTCGATCCTCACCGTCGATGATTCGCCCAGCTTGCGCATGGCGATCAAGATCGCGCTGACCGGCGCGGGCTATGCCGTCACGGAGGCCGGGGACGGCGTGGAGGGCCTGAGCAAGGCCAAGGGCGCGAAGTTCGACCTGATCATCACCGACCTGAACATGCCCAACATGGACGGGCTGACGATGATCCGCGAGCTGCGCAAGGATCCCGCCCAGTGCGGGACGCCGATCCTGTTCCTCACCACCGAGAGCGACGATGCGATGAAGCAGCAGGCCAAGGCCGCCGGTGCCACCGGCTGGCTGGTTAAGCCCTTCGTCCCCGAACAGCTGCTCAAGGTGTCGCGCAAGGTGCTCGGCCGGTGAGCGGCAGCGATCCGATCGCGGCCTTCCGGGTCGAGGCGGGCGACCTGCTCGACCAGGTCGAACAGGGCCTGCTCGACCTGATCCACCGGCTCGACGATCGCGACCTGATCGACGCGGTGTTCCGGGGCTTGCACACGCTCAAGGGCTCGGGCGCGATGTTCGGCTTCGACGCGCTGGCCAGCTTCACCCATCACTGCGAGACCGCCTTCGACCGCGTGCGCAAGGGCCTGGCCCCCGCCACGCAGGGGCTGGTCGCGGTGATCCTGTCCGCCAAGGACCATATGCGCGCGCTGGTCGACGGCGACGGCACCGGGCTCGAAGCCACGGGCGCCGCGATCCTCGCCGAACTGCAGCGCGAGGTCGATGCCGCCGCCGGCGCGCCGCCCGCGGCACCTGCCGCACCCGTCCGCAAGGGCTGGCGCCTGACCTTCTATCTGCCGCCGGAATCGATGGCGAACGGCACCAACCCGCTGATGCTGCTCGACGAGCTGCGCGAGCTGGGCGAATGCACCATCGCCGCGCGCACCGACCGGCTGCCGCCGTTCGCCGAGCTCAACCCGGTCGAATGCCATATCGGGTGGGACGTCACGCTGTTCGGCGACGTGTCGCGCGACGATATCGACGACGTGTTCCTGTTCGTGATGGACGACATGGACCTGACGATTGAGGAACTGGGCGGCGAGGCCGAAGCCCCTGCCGAGATCGTCGAGGCGCCGGTCGCAACCGCAACCGCCGTCGCCACGCCCGAAGCCACCGGTCCGGCCAAAGCCGCGACCAAAACCGGCGAGAGCGTCCGCGTCCCCGCCGAGCGGCTCGACGAGCTGATGGACCGGGTGGGCGAGCTGGTCATCGTCCATAGCCGCTTGTCGCAGCTCGCCAACGGCCAGGGCGGCGACATGGTGCTGCGCTCGATCTCCGAGGAAATCGAGCGGCTGGTCAGCGAGCTGCGCGACACGATGATGGTGCTGCGCATGGTGCCGGTCGCCACGCTGTTCGGCCGCTTCCGCCGCCTGATCCACGATCTCGCCCGCGAAACCGGCAAGGCGATCGAGCTCTCCACCGAAGGCGAGGCGACCGAAGTCGACAAGACCGTGATCGAGCGATTGGCCGATCCGATGGTCCACCTGATCCGCAATGCCTGCGACCATGGCCTCGAGCCCGAGGACGAGCGCGTGGCCGCAGGCAAGCCCGCCACCGGCCATGTCCGCTTGTCCGCCCACCAGGCCGGCGGCGAAGTGCTGATCACCATCCAGGACGACGGCCGCGGCATCAACCGCGAGCGCGTCCGCGCCAAGGCGGAATCGCAGGGGCTGATCCAGCCTGGGCAGGTGTTCAGCGACAGCGAGCTGCTCCACCTGATCTTCCACCCCGGCTTCTCGACCGCGGCGGCGGTGACCAACCTGTCCGGCCGCGGCGTCGGCATGGACGTGGTCAAGCGCACGATCGAGAGCCTGCGCGGCGCGATCGACATCACCTCCAATCCCGGTGAGGGATCGAAGGTGGTGCTGCGCATCCCGCTGACCCTCGCGATCATCGACGGGCTGCTCGTCCGCGTCGGCGAGGGCCGCTACGTCATCCCGCTGGCGGCGGTGGAAGAGTGCCTCGAGCTGAGTCTGGAGGAGGATCTGCGCTCGCGCGGCCGCAGCTTCATCACGCTGCGCGACCGGCTGGTGCCGTTCCTGCGCCTGCGCGAGATGTTCGAGACCGGCACGCGGCCCGATCCGCACCAGAAGATCGTCGTCATCGCCACCGGCGCCGAGCGCGTCGGGCTGGTCGTCGACCAGATCATCGGCAGCCACCAGACCGTGATCAAGTCGATGTCGCCCTTGCACCAGGACGTCGCCGCCTTTGCCGGCGCGACGATCCTGGGTGACGGCGGCGTCGCGCTGATCCTCGACGTCGTCCAGCTCGTGCTGGCCGGCCAGCAGCAGGAGGAGCGGCTGCGTGCCGCCGGTTGAGCCCATGCAGGAAGCCCATATCCAAACCGTCCCCTGGGACGAGACCGGCCATCTCGAGGTCCTCACCTTCGATCTCGGCGACGAGACCTTCGCGCTGGAGGCCGTGCTGGTCCGCGAGATCCTCGACCTGCTGCCCGAAACCCGGGTGCCGGGCGCGGCACCCTTGGTCCACAGCGTGGTCAATTTCCGCGGCAAGATCATCCCGATCGCCGATCTGCGCCAGGCCTTCTCGATGGCGCCGGCAGAAAGCGCGACGCTCGACAGCCGCATCGTCGTGATCGAGATCGCGCTCGGCGACGAGCCGCTCCAGATCGGCATCCGCACCGACAAGGTCCACGAGGTGGCGACGCTTGCCGAGACGGCGAGCGAGGAGCCCCCCGCGGTCGGCATGCGCTGGCGCCGCCAGTTCGTCCGCACCCTGGTGCGCCGCGACGACGGTGTCGTCGTCCTGCC
>NZ_JBQEPL010000002.1:0-222494 GCF_052045505.1 Sphingomonas sp. 22176
CTCTGACGGCAGGACTGCCGGTTCGCTCCTGCCGCTCCCCCCGCCCTTCCGGCGCCGGTTGCGGTGTTTTGGAAGGAGCAAGGATCATGGGTGTTGGACACGAGAACCGGGTGAGCCTCTATGCCGAGGTGACGGGACGGGTGATTGCCGAGCTGGAGCAGGGACGGCTGCCCTGGGTTCAGCTTTGGGATGCGGCGGCGTGTGGCTGTGCGATGCCGGCCAATGCCGTGACTGGGCGGCGCTATTCGGGGATCAATGTGCTGATCCTCTGGGCTGCGGTGATCGAGGGGCGCTATGCCGCGCAGCGCTGGCTGACCTTTCGGCAGGCGCAGGCGGCGGGCGGGAGCGTACGGCGCGGCGAGCGGGGCACGACGATCTGTTATGCCGATCGCTTTACACCGAAGGACGAGGCCGAGCGGGCGCGGGATGAGGACCGGGAGGCGCGGCAGCTGGCGTTTCTGAAGCGCTTCACCGTGTTCAATGTCGACCAGTGTGAGGGGCTGGCCGAGCGGTTGGCTACGGTCGAGCAGGACGCCCGGGTGGCGGAGGCGGACCGCATTCCCGCCGCGCATGCGCTGATGGAAGCGTGCGGTGCCGATATCCGGATTGGCGGCGGAGAGGCCTATTACAACCCCGGTGGCGATTATGTGGCGGTGCCACCGCAGTTGGCATTCTACAGCCGCATCAACTGGTATCGCACTGTGCTGCATGAACTGGGGCACTGGACCGGGCATGGCTCTCGGCTCGACCGCGACCAGTCGGGCGCATTCGGCAGCGCCGCCTATAGCCGGGAAGAGCTGGTCGCTGAAATGGCGAGCGCGTTCACCTGCGCGTCGCTGGCGATCCGGCCGACGGTTCGGCACGCCGATTACATCGGCAGTTGGCTGGCGGTGCTGCGCGAGGATGAAAAGGCGATCTTCCGGGCGGCGAGTGCTGCCAGCAAGGCGGCCGATTACCTGCTCGGGTTCGTCGCGGACGGGGAGGCGGGGCAATGATGCGCTGGCTTCGCCTGCGGCGGATGCGCCGTGCTTTCCGTGCCCTCCCAGAGCGCGATCGGACAATCTTTGGATCGGTGCGGTTCGACGATTTGGATTACATTGAGACGGCCCGGCGGCACGGCTGCACGGTGGCGGAAGTCGAGCAAACCGTCGCCCGCGTGCTGATAGCACTCGGTCGAGCGGAGCGGGGCGACCAGCCATGAGCGACGACGTACACCTCGCCCGGCGAACCCGGGCGAGGTGTACGTCGTCGCTTCAGCGCGTTAGGATCGATCCATGAGGACCAGCCTCGACCATTTGCCCCCAGCCAAGCAGCGCGAGCTGGAGCGTGTCGTCCAGATCCTGTTTGAGGAGTTTGGCGACGCGATCGCTATCGCCACGTCGGACTGGAAGAAGCAGGCGCGCATCCTCAAGGTGATCCTGTACGGCAGCTATGCGCGAGGCGGCTGGGTCGACGAACCGCATACCGCCAAGGGCTATCAGTCGGACTTCGACCTGCTGGTGATCGTCAACAGCCCGAAGCTGACCGATCGGGTCGAGTTCTGGGCAACCGCTGAGGATCGGCTCAACCGCGAACTGGGGATCACCAAGACGTTGCGCACGCCGGTCAATTTCATCGTGCACACCCTGCAGGAGGTAAACGACGGGCTGGCGCACGGGCGGTACTTCTTCATGGATGTCGCCCGCGACGGCATCGCGCTGTACGAGAGCGACCCGAGCGAACTCCATCAGCCAAAACCAAAGACACCGGCACAAGCGGTGGCTATGGCACAGGAATATTTCGTCGAGTGGTTTCCCAGCGGGGCGAGCAAGCTGGACCTGGCCGGCGATGCTCGACGCAAAGGATATCTGAAGGACGCCGCTTTCCTCACCCATCAGGCGACGGAAAGCCTCTATCACTGCGTGCTGCTCGTCTGCACCTTCTACACGCCACATGTTCACAACCTGGCCTTCCTGCGCACACAGGCAGAGCGCATCGACCCGCGATTGGTCGATGCGTGGCCGCGCGACCAGCGCGTCGACCGTTCGCGGTTCGAGAAGCTGAAGGAAGCTTATGTGAAGGCGCGCTATTCCAAGCATTATCGGATCAGCGCCGAGGAACTGGCGTGGCTGGGCGAACGCGTCGAATTGCTGGGACAGGCGGTACAGGTGATCTGTGAAGAACGCATTGCCGCGCTGGAGCGTGCCGCTGCCGCATGATGGCGCGCGTCGCTGGACAGGTTGATGGCCCGCACCTAGAGGGCACGCCTCTTTTCACACGGAGAACACGTCCATGAACAATGCCGATCTCGCCGACCGCGTTTCCGAAGAGCATAGCCTTAGCAAGGCCGACGCGCGCAAGCTGGTCGACGGCATTTTCGCGGCCATCACCGAGGCGGCAGCGGCCGGCGAGGAAGTGTCGCTGAACGGCTTCGGTAAGTTCAAGGTCAAGGAAAGTGCCGCGCGTGAAGGCCGCAATCCTTCCACCGGCGAGGCGATCCAGATTGCCGCGTCGAAGAAGCTCGCCTTCACGCCCGCCAAGGCCGTGAAGGACAAGCTCAACAGCTGATGGGTATCGAGGCGGTCCGCGCCTTTCTGGAGGCGCGTGCACCCGACATTCCAATCATCGAACAGGCTTCGAGCACCGCAACGGTGCTCGAAGCTGCCGCCACGCTTGATGTGCTGCCGGGGCAGATCGCCAAACGCTGTCACTGCGCGTCGGCGATGCGGTGGTGCTGGTTGTGGCGGCCGGCGATTACCGGCAGCGGGGCGAAATACGCCTCGACAATTGCAAGGTGAAGGACGCGCTCGGCGGTCGTTCGCGCATGCTCACGGCCGAAGACGTCGAGCAGCTGACAGACCATCCGGTTGGCGGCGTCTGCCAATTCGGATTGCCGACGCGGTTGCCGATCTATTGCGACATTTCGCTACGCCAGTTCGACACCGTCTATCCCGCGGCCGGGTCGCGCACCGCGTCGGTGCGGATGACGCCCGAGCGGCTTGCGGATCTGGTGGGCGCAACCTGGGCCTATCTCTGTTCGCCACCTTCAAAGTTCTGCGTCGTTGTCGGCGAAAGCACGCCGCCCGCGCCGTCGCCAGAGTGTCAGCGCGTGTTCGCTATCATCGCCCCGTAGCGTCACGGCGGCTTCGACCATCAGCCCGAACAGCACCGCGCGATCATCGTCGGTGAGTTCGACCAATCCGGCTTCCGCAACCAACCCGCCAAGTTCGATCAGCTGACGCGTTCGCTCGCGGCGTTTCACCACCCAGGCTCGCGTGTCATTCCGCGCCCGCTGCCCTTCCAGCCGGTGCGGTGCCGCTGTCAGCTGCCGCAGCCGATGCCGCACGCGGACGAGCGTCGCCGCGAGCTTTCCCCTGTCGCTGAAAGAAGGCCGCGCCGCACTGGCGCCAGTCCTCCCGCGCGATCATATCGGACAAGCTGACTGCGGCGAACAACGCGCCCGCCAGTTGCTCCACCGGCAGTGCATCGGCACCGGTCGCGACCACCAGTTCGCCGAGCTGCTGGAGCTTGGCCTATTTGAGGTGTCGCGCCTTGCTGTCGAGCGCCTTCAGTTCCGAATCGAAGTCACGTGGTTTTCGCATTTTGCCCTCTGAAGTTGATGGATCATGTTTGATAATTTAGGAACTGCATCGATTAGCGCAAATGTCGTGAAACATCTTGGGATGAGCACGTCGCGAAGAAGATGAAATCTTTTGACGGCCCGGCTATGACGTTGACGCCGTAGGATGTAGCGAAGCAGATCGCGGCGGCTGACAGGCAGGGTCGCGCGGACGATCATCGTGCCTGGACCGCCGCCAGCCATGCCCTTGCCGGCGCAGTCCAGGAATTGAAGGGGATGGTTGCGTCCGCGCATTCCGCGGAAACCCAGCAGCTGTGGATCACGGGGGCGGCCGCTTTGGCACTACTGGTAGGCTTCGCGTTTGGCACTGTTGTCCCCCCGGTTATCGCTCAGCTCGCGCCGGAGAGCTGGCATTGGCCAGAAGAACGGGCTGCAACAATACTCAGGCGGGCACCTTGGGACGCGGGCGTGCGGCTCATGCAGGTTGCCGATCCACAGCAGGCGCGGGCACTGGCCGACGCCGCTCGGCTCGCGAAGGACAATGCGGAAGTGCTTACAGGATGCCGGAAACGTGCAGAGCAGCTCAATGCTCCAGTAAGGTGCTCCGTCGAGATCCACCAAGCAAAGATCGATTGACGCGCTGGGGCTGGCTCCCCGCCGCTTGCAGCCTTTCCGCTTTTGGTCGTCGAATCGGCAACAGCTGCTCTTCGTGCTGGAATCGCGGCCGGCAGCGGCGGCGTATCGGCGTCGAGCATCAATTGGTGACTGGTTTCACCGGCGAAGCGGCGGCAGCCTTAGGGTCGGGTGATGGCACGCGTGGATGCAGATAGGGTCCAGTTGGGCCGATCCAGAGTGCGACGGTCACACCGAGCGTCACGGCCGCAACGACCGCTACCAGAATGCTGGCTTTGAATCTGCGGTACCAGGGTTCACCCGTTTTCACGATGGACCAGTTTGCCTTGAGCGGCCACCGCGCGCCGTCGAGGATCGCGGTGCAATGGGTCTTCATCGCGGCCTTATCCGGGAGAGATTTGATCATTTCGTCGCGCAGTGATCCGATCTCAGCTCTTATAGGCGCCCATTCGGACTCGCGTGGATTCTCGCGCAGCTCGACCCGCGCGCGTGCTGCGTCGAATGTCGCTAGCCTTTCGACCTTCTTGGCTATATCGGTTTCTGCCACATAGGCCTCTGCTTGGGAGCAGATAGAGGCTAGATCCGCGCGCTGTGCGTCGATCCAGGCTTGCCGAAACTCGCTGATCTTATTCTCTTTGCCGATGACAGCGGTCATCGCCGCGATCAAGCCGGCGAGTGAGCCGCCAGCGAGACCGATGATGGCGGGCAGCCAATCCTTCGCCTGCAAATCCATTCGCCTCCTCCGTCGGTCGAGCGTGTGCTCCGGCTCTATGCTCCCGCCGCACCAGCAAGGTATACGCCAAAAGCTGCCGGTCAGGCTGCACGAAGCGGCGGGTCGGGAAAGCAGCTTAGCCGACTCGATTGCAGCTGGAAGACTCGCAACGTGGGCCGGCAACCAATTCAACAGGGCGACGGAGCAGTACACAAACCTCGAGCAATGAAGGCTGGATCAAGTTTTCACAGGGATCTGACGAACGCCCCGGAGGTTTCGCCCGGACGCCAGGTCGCGAGAGGCCCTTGTTGGCTCACATCCACCTTACGATAGAGGTCGAGGTACTCGTTACCGTAATTGTTGCCTTGCGCATCCTGGGTTTGCACCACCATGATCGTGTCGATCGGCTTCACACCGTCGGCGAACCCGATCTCCCAGGGGCACCAGCGCGACGCGGTCGAGTTCGGCGTGGCCAGGAACATAAAGTAGTCGGCCTGCTTGATACGCATTTTGATCCGCTGAGCGGTCGTCCTGTTAGGACGCGGCGGCATCGTGTCATCCAACCAGTCGACATACGCGTCCCATCCGGCCTCCCGAAGCAACTCAACGAAACCGACGACGTAGTCACGGTCGGCGTGGCTATGACATAGGAAAACGGTCTTCCTACCTGCCGCACGAGCGCTCTCGAGCGCCATCTCTCGCGTGGCGGCGGTGGTCTGACTAGCGCGGCGCGCTGCTGCGGAGAGCGTAGAAAGGGCAATCGGCATTCGTCAGCGCCCCGCCTTCTTCGCGGCCGCCTCGATCCAAGCGGGCATGTTGGCATATCCGCGGCCGTTCACCCAAGAATAAGTGTTGTACAGCTGCGTGAACGGCACATCCACGCCCCCTTGTTTGATAGACCAGTACGAAAGCGGATTGGCGCCGGGAACGTCCACTCCGAGCTGGGGATCCTTGACCCCATACAGGTCGACCGCCAGCAGCCCCTTCCCAAGCTCGAAGCTGCGCTTGATCTCATGGCGCACCCACGGCCGGTGATAGGTCTCGGCGCCAAACAGGACTACCGTTACCGACGTACCCGCGAGCTGGTCCTCGATCCACTTCTCGATGCCACCCGCCCGTCGCTTCGCCTGCTCGAACTCGGCCTTATCATAAAACGGCTGCGCCTCATCTCCCGGACGCATCACCCACGAGTTACGCACCTGCACGACGCGACGTACGTCGCGCGCGTAATGAAAGCTGAAGAACACTCGCCTCGCCATGAACTTTCCACTCCATCAAGTGCGCCAAACATGTCTCATCATCACTTGCGGACGTCGATCGCCACCTTCACCCAATCTTCGATGTTCGCGGCAATGTGATTGTAGACGTCCTTGCCCACTGAGTAAGGCGGGTCATACACCTTACCCTCTACCGCCACGCCGTCGACCGTCAGTCCGGCGAACGGGTTGCCGCCCTTCTTCGCCTGCTCGCCCGAACTGTTCTCGAGATTGTGAATGTGGATGGCGAGAATGCCCATCCCTTTTCCCCAGGCTTTCTTAATCTCGTAATTCACCCAGCGGCGTCCCGCAGTTTTCTCGCCGACCAGAACGACCAAGCAGTCCTTGTCCTTCATGTTGTCGTCGATCCACCTGCGGATCCCATCATCTCCGCCCTTCTTGACATCTTCCCATTTGTTGGAGCTGAGTAGCGGCTGCTCGTCGATGGCGCCCATCTGCTTGACTTGCTGCACTCGCCAGCTGTCAAGCTTATAGTGGAAGCTCAGGAAGCACTTCTTCTTGGCCATAACTATCCCCTCAAATTCAGCGGCCGCGCCGCAGGCGAGCAATCAGGTTGGCGATGGGCTCGACGAGCAACATGAGGTCGTCGACATTATCGGGAATTTCCCAAAGAAGGCCGCGTTCGGCGTCGTCGAGCGCCGTCAGGTAAACGTCGGGTTCGGACGCGGCCTGCTCGGCAAGTGTCCGTGCCATTGATCCGGTCGCCGCGATGGGCAGCAAGGCAAGGCCCTTCTCGCACGCGATCTCCCACTCTTTCTCGATCCCGTCGGCGGGCACCACAGCGTCCCCAATGCGCTTATTGCCGAACAGGAACAACGCCACACCCGCCTCACTGAGGATGCGCAACCGGTACTCGGCCCATACCCTCTGCCTTTCGTCAGGATCGAGAATGTGCTGGGGAAAGGGTCGGATGATTAGAGAGTCTTCGATATGGCCGGCCCGACTCTCCAGTACCCGCTCAATGGCACCTGTAAACAGCGCGTTTCCAACGCCCAGTCCAAGGCCGGTGACGATCCGGATCCGGCGGCCAACGAGAGCGCTCCCGAGCGCTCGCATGAACTTCTCAACCGCCGGCTGGCCCCAGGGTCCAAAATCGTCGGCGCTGGCGGCGACGAAGACCGACTGGCGGCGATACCGCCGCTCCAACTCCTGCAGGATCTCGTCAATGTCGGCGTAGTCGTCGACCAAAATTGCATTGACGCCGTAGCGCTTCAAGTCTGCGACGATGTGCTTCTGGCGGGCAAGATCGTGTGCGTAGGACTCATCCGTGTCGGCGTCGCCGCGCTGCCGCCGCTTAAAAAACGCGAAGTGCTCGCGCGTGTTGTCGCGCAGGCTGAGCCGAACCCTCGCCAGCACTTGCTCGAGGTTCGGATCCGTAAAGCTGAAGCCGATAAACAAGAAGGTCTTCGAAACGAGATCACCAGCGAGCGCGCTTACGAAGGGTGCGCGATCACGAGCGTAGCTCTCGTAGTCGTCGCGGGTGACCACCGCCTCATTTGGACGGCTCACGTCGCCGTGCATCTTATAGAGGATTGTGTCGCGCCGCGCCTTCGTGTCGGCCAGCTGGCGGTGGTCAGACTTGACATCGACGACCTTCCCAGCCGCCTTTAGCGCTTCTTCGGCAAGGGTGTCGTAGTTCGTCGTCCACCACGTGGCGATCGGCATTCGCGCGAGCAGGCGATGATTCGCGGTCGGCGGGGTGTCTGGCGAAAGGTGATCAATGATTTCCTTATTGAGCCGATATCGGCTCTGCGCCTTGTTAACGTGCCATTGCGCGACGGAGATTAGGTCGTCCTCGCGGTCGATTACCAGATCTAGATCATGTGCGATCTCACGCAGCAGTTCCTTCCAGTTTACGAACCCTGCCGGCGCAGAGAGACCAGCACCAGCGAAAATTGCTGCATTGCCGGCTTCAATCTCGGCCAAAAAGCGCTTCAGGAATCCGGCTATCTCTCGGTCAGAGAAGTCGACCATCATCAGGCTCCTGGTGTGTCGCGGCCGTCAGGCTCGCGGGCCACGCCCTTAAAAGGTGTGCCGTCATCCTTCACGCCCATGAGCCGGCCGGTGCGCTCATCGCGCTTCTGCCAATTGCCGTCCGGCCGCTGGAACTGCGTGCGAGCCGTAACCGCCCCGCGACGAAAGTCTGACCCCGTATTCTTCGCCATCATCGTCTCCATCCCTGCGGGTTCGGGTAGCCGGGGCGTTGCCGGGCGAATCGAAACCGTCCATAGAATATGATAACATTTCAACCGTCCGTCAAGAAAGTCGACGTATGATGTGCAGGATCATCGGGTTACAGGAGGTGCAATGAGTGACGAACAAGCTAGCGCGGTGCGCTGGGGCGTGCGCCGCCGTCTCGAATTTATCGACTTCCGGCTCTTCTGGGACAGTAAGGTGAACCGGCGCGACCTCGCGGAAACGTTTGGCATCTCCTCCCAGCAGGCATCTGCAGACATCGCACAATACTCGGCGATGGCACCGCATAATCTGGTCTACGATGGCGCGTCGCGCGCTTATGTCAGAACCCCGGAGTACAGACCGGCACTGATGGCAGCCTCATCGGAAAGGTACCTCTTACAGTTGGTTGCCATCGAGAATCGCTGGATGAGGAAGGAGGACACCTGGTTTGACGAGCCGCCGCCGATCGAGAACGTCGCACTCCTGCGAAAGCGAACGGATTCCGCCATACTCCTGCGAATTTTGGAAGCAATCAACTGCAACGGACAAATCGAGATACAGTACAAGTCCATCACCGGCTCGCCCGAGCCGAGGCGGCTAATCGCCCCGCATGCCCTTTTCCATGCCATCGGGCGCTGGTATGTTCGGGCTTGGTCGGCTGAGCATGGCGACTTTCGCGATTACAACTTGTTTAGGATCGACAGCGCGGGTGCGATCAAGCCCACCGCCGCGGATTCAGCGCTCGACTACGAGTGGGCGCATCGCGTTGACCTCGAGATCTCGCCCAACTCCGCTTTGAACGAGACTCAGCGGGCCGCGGTAGCCATGGAGTACGGCATGACCAACAACCGGCTGATGGTCACGGTGCGGCTAAGCCAAGCCTTCTACGTCATGACGGAGCATAACCTTGACGTGGAGCCCGGAGTGCTGGTGGCTGGCAAGCAGCAGCTCGTCCTGCTCAATCGCGAGGAGGTGGTCGCGGCGCGGGTAGCGGCACGCAAGCTGTCCGTGGCTGCGATCGCGCGAGCGGGCCGCTGACGGCTGTGGTCGCCCCCTTTGACGGCATCGCCTCGATGCTGCTGTTTGGCAGCCGCGCGCGCGGGGACAACGAACGCGGCTCGGATACGGACCTGCTCCTTGTGACCCCTGCGGGGGAGCCGAGGCACAGGTCCATCGGCCGCCTCTCCATGTTCTTCTACCCTTGGGAAAAGCTGCTCGCCGAGGCCGCCGAGGGTGACCTCTTCCTCTACCACGTGACTACAGAGGCGAAGCCGATCTTCGACCCTCAAGGGTACCTCGAAAAGCTGCGCGCTAAGTTCACACTTCGGCGGAGCTATGCGTTTGAGGTGTCGCACGCCTCTGACCTTGGATGGCTCTTGGAACGGCACGCCGATGCGCTGCCGTCGCAGCTCGTGGCGAAGCGTATATTATGGTGCGTCCGGACGATCTTAATTGCTCGTGCGGCCGAGCGCGGCCAACCTGTATTCGGGCCGCTGGAGCTGGCCGGCCAAACTCGATCTCAAGCGGCATCGGACCTGTTGACGGAACGGCATCAACGCCGAGCGGACGCGCCGATGCAGCGGCGTTTCAGGCAGTTCCTCGCAACTGAGGCGAACGCGCCCCCGCTTCCGCAGGAGGCAGACTTGGACGCCTTCCGTGTGCTATTCAGGAACACGGGGAACAAGGTGGGCCTTAGCACGCTCCAGGAGGGAGAGCTCGCGTTGGACGGCATCTACCGGTGAGGCGCTCCGCCAGCTCCTCCAATAGCTCAAGGAGACACTACCTTAGCTCCGCGCGCGTAGCGTAGCGGTGATCCTCACGAGCGGGGTGCGCGAACTTCCGCTGGTGGCAAGAGCTGTCCTTCGGCGAGCTGTTTTGGATTGCCTGCTTCGTCCCAAACTCAGCCATGCCCCCCCCCTGTCGCATCAGCGAACGACGGCTTTCAGGTTTGAGCCGACGGGTTCGGAATGAGTGAGGTTGGACGCGTAGCGGTCGCAGTCGTGCCAGATTGTTCCTGGCAATCTCACAAGAAGTGTGGGGAAAAATGTGGGGGCGCCTCTCGCAGGATCATGCATTTAGCTGCGAATTGGAATACTTAAGATCAATTTCAGTCTTCCTCCCACGTAGTTACAACTCTGAATAGTTGCTTGGACAGTCGATCCCGCACGACATGGACAGGAGGCATACCCACGCCAAAAGCCACCCATCGGCTGCGATCTCTCCCGTGCCGTCATGGACCACCGCGAGCTATCAACGCTAAAAAATGGAGAGAGCGTTAGTACTCCAGATATCATCGCTGCCTGGCTTGACAGGCTCGATCATGACATTCGCCTCATCTTCGAGGCCATCAACGGCTGCGATGGCAGCCAGATCGCCGCATTGGCAAGGCGCGGACATCCTTCCTCTCGCGTCAATCCGCGTCGCGCCCGCGAATTTGCCCGGTACACCCGCGCGCTCGCCAAGACCGACTGCGCCGATGCGCGCGTTCTTGCCCGGACGGGTGCGGCCCTCGACCTGCCGTCCACAATCTCGCTCGCCCCTCGCGACGGTGCATGCCGATCCTCTGCGTCATCCCAGTGATTTGGTTGACATGCGCAAAGCCAAAAAGCTGCATTGTCACAGCGCCGGTCAGCTCAAGGTCACGCAGACAATCGAAACCATGATATCCCTGCTCCACGAACAGATTGTCGATCTCGATCGCCAGATTGCCGCCTTCCTCGCCGAGGATCAGACGCTTGCCGCGATCCACCCCCTCGTCCCCGGCACCGGACTACCGTCCTGGCCACGCTGCTCGGCGACCTTCCCGCGCTAGGCACCGCCGTCGCCGAATCGCTTCCCCCGTCAGCTTTCCTGCTCATGCATGGGGAAGCAAAACCTCGCCCGGCGGCCGCCCACATAGGTCAGCGCTCCCGAGGTCGACGAAGCACTACGCATCGTTGCGTGCCGCATTCCGGTGTTAACCGCGATGCGTGACAGCATTCACGCCAAGGGCGAGGCACTCAAAGCCATTCTCGTCGCCGTCGCCACACGACTCCTCGTCATCCTCAACGCCATGATTGCGAAACGACAGCCTATCGCTGTCGTCTGATTAACACAGTTGCCACCACCCCGGCCTCGGGCGGGCACGGTTAAGCATGTTCTCAGCATCGCCTCTGAATTTTTTTTGCCCGGTGGTGACACTTTTTGGCCCTTACCAGTCAAAGTAATAAGGGAATTGCTTCGGCAGCAGCATGTCGTGGGGCGGGGTATGGAACGGAACAGTGGCTGGAATTCGATCCTGATGGCGGTGGCAGTGGCCGCGGCTGTCACGCCCTCCGCGGCCTGGGCTCAGGCCGAGGGCGACGAGGTAGTCTTTCACGTTAGTAGTGGCGCGCTCGACACGACGCTGACCCGGATCGCCGCGCAGTCGGGACATCGAATAGTGTTCGATCCGGTCCTCGTAGCCGGCAAGACCGCGCCACCGGTTGAGGGACGGATGCTGCCAGAGGCAGCGGTGCGGCTGGCGCTCTCGACGAGCGGGTTGACCCTGCGCGTCACTAGCGATGGTCAATGGATCATCGCTGGCCAGGCACCGTCGGACGCGAGCGTGACGGGCGGCCGAACCCTGTCGACGGTCCGCGTGACGAGTTCCGTCGGCCATGCAGGGAGCTATGGCGGGACCGAGTTTGGCGCGAACGGTAGCACCGATCCGGTCTCAACTGAGGGGACCAGAAGCTATACGACCAATGGTGCCATCGTCGCGTCGAAGATGCCGTTGGCGCTCAAAGACACGCCGCAGGCCATCTCTGTCCTGACCCGTCAGCAGCTCGACGACCGGTCGATCAACAGCTTCAGTGATGCCATGAAGGCGCTGCCCGGAGTGACGACGTCGGTCGATTCCTCCGGTAATGCTGTGCTCAGCTCGCGCGGGTTTGTGATCAACAGCATCCAGATCGACGGTGGATCGCCGATCTTCACGGGCAGCAACAGCAACTATTCGTCGCAGTACCGGCAGCTCGATGATCTTTCCATCTATGACAGCGTAACGATCGAACGCGGCGCCGCCGGGACCTTCACCGGGGTCGGCAACCCAGGCGGCACGCTCAGCCTGGAACGGAAACGTCCGCTGGATCACGAGATGTTGGACGTCACAGCTCAGGTCGGCTCGTGGGACCGTTACCGCGGCGTTGTCGATGTGTCGTCGCCGGTTCTACTGAACGGCCTTGTCAAGGCGCGTGCGGTTGCCACGGTTGAGCGGAACGGCTTCTTCTACGACTATGCCAAGCGCGCTTTCGCGCAAGGCTATATAAACGTTGAGATCGCACCCGCGGCCGACACTACGATCAACATCGGCGGCAAGATCAGCCATGAGCGGAACACCCCCTTCCAGGGGATCCCCGTCGACCCCAACGGGAACCTGCTTTACGTGCCACGTGCAACCTGCCTGTGCACGCCGTGGAGCCGGTCAATCACCAATACGAAGGAAGTGTTCGTCCAGCTTCGTCAGGCGATCGGCGACGACTGGACGCTGCGGCTCAATACGGGCGCGACCTATCAGGACGGGGATGACGACAGCTTCGTCTTCAACGTGCCGTTCGGCAAATACGGCGTCCAGCCAGGCGCGACCAATCAGGGCTCGGCCGGCGCCTATCGTTCAACACGGCGATCGAACCAGTATGTCGCGGACGCGTACATCGCGGGCAAGTTCGATGTGCTTGGTGCAGGAATTGAGCTGACGGTCGGCGGAAACTTCCAAAAGGTGACGCAACGTCTACCCGACCTGACCGGCAGCGCTTCCTATTCCAATTACGTGGTTATTCCGTTCGATGCCGCTAATTTTCCGCGTCTGCCCGACAGCGCCTTCAGCACGAGCGGCGGCATCTACTCCCCTCTCAGCTATCAGCGGCAGTACGGCGTCTATGGCACGATCCGGATATCACCATCGTCATGGCTACATTTGACCATCGCGGATCGATTTACTGCTTACGATTTTAAGGTGATTAGCATCAGTGGCGGTCGCACGACCCTCAAGACCACGAGTTATAGCAACTTCTCGCCTCCGAACGCAGGGCTGGTCGCCGATCTGAGCAAGGAAGTCTCGCTGTTCGCGAATTACAACAGCATCTTCGACCAGCAGAACCTGTATCAAAAAGACGGCTCGGTGGTGAAGCCGACCACCGGGGTCAACATCGAGGGCGGTGCGAAGGCGGCGCTTGCTCATGGCACGCTGAACCTGTCGGGATCAGTATTTTATATCGAGCAACGGAATGTGCCGGCACGCGACCGGTCGGTGCCGCTGGTCGCATCCAATTCAATAAACGGTTCCGGCTGCTGCTATCTTGACGATGGAACCAAGTATATCAGTAGGGGCTTCGAATTTCAGGCGCAGGGTGCCATCACCCGCCGCGTCCAAGCCGACGTATCCTATACGTACACCAACTTCAGCAAGCATGAGGGGCCGACGGCCCAACTCAGCGACCTGTTTTCGCTCGAGCTGCCACTTGCCCAGCCGAAACATCTGGTTAAAATCTTTGGAACGTGGCAGCTTCCAGTATTGGATCACCGGATGACCGTCGGCCTGGGCGGTCAAGGGGACACCGGGGTTACTTCAGTCTACCCGGGGCCACGTCGTCTCACCAACGGCATCTTCGCCGTCACCTCCCTGCTTACACATCGGCCCGGTTACGTGACGGCGGACGCGCTGCTCCGTTTTGCGATCACGCCCAAACTAAGTGCGCAAGTCAATATTACCAACATCTTCGACCGAACCTATTACGCTGTGGTCACGCCGCCCACGGTCGACTTCTACGGTCAGCCGCGCGCTGCGCTCTTCACCCTCCGGCAGGCGCTATGAACGAGGTGGAATGTGTCGCCATGTCCGAGGCGGCAGCTGGCGTAGGCGCGGTTCGTAACTGGCGGCTCGGCAAGGAGAAACTCCTATCCATGATTACCATGGATTGGTCTCGACACGTGCTGCCGAACGGGCTGACGGTGATACTGCAGCCCGCCGCCGCCACCGCGCTGGTGCACGTCAGCATCGCCTATCGTGTCGGATCGATGGACGAGGGGCCGCGCCAGACGGGTCTCGCCCACTTCTTCGAACATTTGATGTTTGGCGGTACGCGTACTCTGCCGGGCAGCTACGTCACCCGGATGATCGACGCTGGCGCAATCGACGTGAACGCCGTGACGATGCGGGACATGACCCGCTACGTGCAGACCATTCCGGCATATATGCTCGAACATGTGCTGTTCGCCGAGGCCGACCGGATGGGCGATTTCGCCGCAAGCCTCGATACCGGGATTGTTGAGCGCGAACGCAAGGTGGTGCTCGAAGAGAAGCGTCAGATCGAAGCGCAGCCGCTCGGCAAGCTCCACGACTGGCTGTCGCGCGGCCTGACACCGCCGGGGCACCCGTACCATCATCCGACCATCGGATACGAGCATGATATCGCCAATTACACGCTCGACGACATCCTGGCTTGGCATGGCGAGCATTACGGCCCGAGCAATGCCGTGATCGTTGTTGCGGGCGCGATCGATCCGGACCGGACGCTTGCGATGGTCGAGATGTATTTCGGAGCCATTCCGCCGCGCAATCCGCCGCGCCGAATCCTTGCGCATGTACCCTCCATGCCGCAACAAAGCATAATGCGGGTCGCCGATCGGATCGGTGACCCCGGTATCTACCTTCAAGGGTGGAACACGCCGTCCTATGTGGGGACGCCCCGCGCTCATCTGGCTCTGACGATGGCGGCGGAATTGTTCGCTAACGGGCAGGCAAGCCCTCTTCATCGCAGGCTGGTGGCGCAGGACGGCCTTGCCGCCGGCGTCAGCGCAACGGCGCTGGCGGGGCGGGGGACGGGCATGTTCGTCATCCGCGCGCGGTTGAAGGCGGCGGCCGACCTGCGTGTGCAGCGCGCGGTTGATGACGCCGTGAAGGCCTTCCTCGAAATGCCGATTGACGCCGAGCGGCTGGAAGAAGTCCGTCTGCAGCGGCTTTCCAGGACGGCCCGCGACATGGTCGATCTGCAGCGTCGTGCGACGTTGCTCGTCGAAGGCGAGGTCTTCCATGGCGACGCCAGCTGGTACCGCGAGGAAGCGGGGGTGATCGCTGATCTCGATGGCGCGGAAATTCGCGAAACGGCTGCCCACTGGCTCGCGCGTGAGGGCTTCCGGCTGTCGGTGGACCAGATCTCCACACGAACGTCTGGGGCTACCGCGCCAAAAAGCGTTCCGGCGATCGGCGATGCTGCGGCGATGCCGGTATGCCCGCCGGCCTGGAGCACGACGCGCCTGCGATGCGGAGCACGGCTGCTGGTGTCCCAGCGTCCGAGCGACACGACGTTCCACCTCCGGGCGCTGGGCCATGGCGGCCGCTCCCGCGAACGACCCGGAATGGAAGGGCTCGCCGAACTGGCGGCGTCCGTTCCCATGATCGGAGCGGGTCCCGACGATGCGGCCGGCCTGTCGGGCAGAATCGCGCGGGCCGGACTGTCGGTTAGCATGGCGGCCGGCATGCAGGTGGGTGTAGCTAACGTCAGCGGACTGGCGATCGCGCTGCCCGCTGGCGTTGCCCTCATGTCCGACATGCTGATCCGGCCAAACTTCGAATCGCCTGACTGCCGCCGCCGTGCGGAGGCGATTGCCGGGAGCGCCTCCGCGCAGGCAGGGATGCCGAACGAGCGGTTTAACACGATATTGTATAGGGCATTGTTCGGCTCAGATCATCGTATCTGCGCGCCTTTGCCCGCCACGCCGTCGCCATCGAAGGCGCTGTGGGGGGACGAGGTCCGCGCGTTCCATCGAGGCGGCTGGCGAGCCGACAAGGTCGATCTGCTGCTCGCAGGCGACATAGCCATCGCCGATGCGGAGACGCTGTTCAACGCGATGTTCGATGACTGGCAAATGGGTGACGAGCATCTACCCCCGCCGCGACTGACACTTGAAGACGCCACCGCCGGAATCCGCATCGTCGACGCGCCCGAACGTGAGGCGGCGCGGCTCGTGATGGGCTGGCGACCCGAGGCGCAAGGCGGGGAGGCGTATCTCATGGTTCGATGTCTCCACGATTCGCTGTGTGGCGGCTTCGCTTCGCGCGCCAACCGCCGGCTGCGCGAGGAAAAGGCTTGGACCTACGGCGTTGGCGGGCAGGCGGGCGAGTTGGTGCCCGGCATCGGGCCGCTATTCGCTTCCGTTTCAACCGAGATCGCCCCGGAACTGGCTGGCGAAACGGTCGGCGAGCTTCGTCGCCTCGTCGCGGAGCTACGGAGCGATAGCCCGATCACGGAGAACGAGGTGGAGGCCTTTCGCCGGTCCGAGCGCCAACGGCTTGCCGGTCTCAACGAAAAGGCGGCGGATGCGGTCGATGCCATGCAGTTCATGCTTCAACACGGGTATCTTGGCACAGCGGACTGGCAGACCTATCGCACGAACGTCGATCGGCTGTCGTGCGACACCATCCAAGCGCGCATCGGAACGCTGCTGCCTGCTCCCACCGAAATCGTCTGCGTCGTGATGGGCAACGCCGCGGCGATCCGCGCGTCGCTCGAACGCGCCGGATTCGATTCGGCGATCGTCGAATGAAGGCGAAGACGGAGCGGGAAAAGACCGGTACAGTCCGCTCGCGGATCGTTATCGCGGCCAGGGACAAGCGCATAGACGGACGGTTCTTCCGTCGCTTGTGGGCACTTGCTGCGCCATATTGGCTCAGCAGGGATGCGCGGCTGTCGTGGCTACTCTTCGCCGTCATGATCGGGCAAAGCACCGCGAGCGGTCTCATCGGTGGGATGCAGACCCTCGTCACACAACAGCAAACCAACGCGCTCGTTGCAAAGCAGGTCGCGAGCTTCTGGCCGCTGACCTATTGGCTGGTCGGTTTGATGATCGGGTCGGCGATGGTTGGCTGGGTCAGCGGGGCCGGTCGGGATCTCATCGAAATCCGGTGGCGACGCTGGCTAACGGAGAGGCTAACCGACCGTTATTTGAACGACCGCACCTATTACGATATCGCCGTCGATAACGACATCGACAACCCTGATCAAAGGATTCAGGAAGAAGTTGGTCCGCTGGTCAAGGCGCTGATCGCGCTACCCCAGACGGTGGTAAATATCGTGTTCTCCATTTCCATACAGACGGTGATCCTTAGCAGGATATCGCCCGATATGACGAAGGCTGTCTTTGCGTTCGTCATTTTACGCGCCATCTCGATGATCTACATCTATCGTCCGGGCATCGGTATCGCCTGGGACATCAAAATCGCCGAGGCCGATTTGCGGTACGGCATATTGCACGTACGCGATAATGCGGAAACCATCGCCTTCTACCGGGGTGAATCCGCCGAGCGTACCCAGATCCAGGCGCGATTGCGCCATGCGTTGCGACAGGCCACTCGGCAGGTTTTGAACAATGTCTATGTCAACGCGTGCCTGCAGGCCCTTCAGATTGGACAGTTCTTCCTGCCGCTGCTCTTCGTCGTTCCGCTATTCTTCGCGGGTCGGATCGAATACGGCGCAATTGCCGCCGCAGCCATGGCGGCTAGATTGATCGAAGACAGCCTAAGTCAGGTTTCGAACATCATCCCGACGCTAACCGCGATCGCGCCAAATGTAGTTCGACTCGCACAAATCGTCGAGAAATCGGATGAAATCCGCGGACGGACCCGTACGCATGCCGATAAGCCGGGGCAGCATTCGATCGACATGCGGCGGCACGACGACATGATCCGCCTGTCGGGCGTGACGTATCAAACCCCGGGCGGCGAACGCAGTCTCGCACGAGATATCTCGCTCGAGCTGCGCCACGGCCAGCGGATGATCGTGGTGGGCCAGACCGGCGTGGGCAAAAGCTCCCTTTTGCGTGTACTTGCCGGGCTATGGACCCGTGGCGAGGGACGCGTAGACGCGCCTCCGCTCGAACGCTCGCTGTTCATGCCGCAGAAACCCTACATGCTGCTGGGAAGCCTGCGTGTCCAGCTCCTCTACCCGGGTTACAGCAGCCCCGACGTCGACGATGCGTTCCTGCTGGACGCGTTGCGCCGCGTGCAGCTGCGCGATTTGGCCGACCGGCACGGCGGGTTGGACGTCGAACGCGATTGGGGCCGGATCCTGTCACTGGGAGAGCAGCAGCGGATCGGCTTCGCAAGGTTTCTCGTGAACCGTCCAGACCACGTGTTCCTGGACGAGGCCACGAGCGCGGTCGACCTCGAGATGGAAAAGCATCTCTATCAGCTGCTGACGGAGGCCGGCGTGACGGTGGTCAGCGTTGCGCATCGTGCCAGCATCATTCCCTTTCACGATTTTATACTCGACCTGCGCGCGGACGGCTGGTCACTGAATCCCGTTTCCAGCAAAATGGTGGCGGGCGATGACAATCCGACCATTCCTCCCGATCGATCTTCGTTGCCGGAGCTGCTCAAATGACGAGACGCCAAAAGATCCTTTTCGTCCCCGCAGCGATGGCGCTGTGCCTGCTGCCGATGACGGCGTGGTGCCGTCCGCTTGCCGCCAAGGTGAATTTCGATGCCTTTGCGATGTTTCTCAACGCCGAGCCGGTCGTGAAGCTAGTGATGATTGTTCTGGTGGGCACCTCCTTCGTGAGTTGGGCGCTGTGCGTGGTGAAGGCACGGGAGATCTCCGCCGGCGTTCGGGCGGTACGCGAGTCGACCGCACGTCTGAAGGCCGCCCGGCGCCTGGGCGAACTCGACGCGCTCGATGCGGCCACCACCGCGATGCTGGACGCTGCACGCGGCGAGATCGCGCAATCGGGCGACCTCATCCGGCAGAACCGTGTCGATGGCGCGTCACAGCGCGTCGAGGATAAGGTCGCCCGGATCGAGGCACATTCGGTGTTGGCCATGCGGCGTGGGCTGCCAGTCTTCGCGTCGATCAGCTCGGTTGGTCCCTTCGTGGGACTGTTCGGCACGGTCTGGGGGATCATGCACAGCTTCATCGGCATCTCCGCGGCGAAATCTACCAGCTTAGCGGTAGTGGCGCCGGGTATCTCCGAGGCGCTGCTCGCTACCGCGCTGGGCCTGGTCGCGGCGATCCCAGCTACGATCATGTACAATTACCTGCTGCAACGGCTCGCCGCCTATCGCGAAACTCTTGAGATGAGCGCGACAATGATCGCCGGATTGGCGAGCCGCGAGATGGAGTTCATTGCGATGACGGGGGAGGCAGCTGTCGCCGCTTCTGCGCGCGCCTCGGCAAGGAGTGTTTGATCGTGGCCATATCGCCCAAGCTAAACGACGAGCTGACCGAATGCAGCGAGATCAATCTGACGCCCTTCATCGACGTCATCCTTGTTCTGCTAATCATCTTCATGATCGCCGCGCAGGCATCCAGCGTCTCGCAATCGGTGGACCTGCCGAGTTCCGCGGCGAAACCGCTTGAGCCGCAGGACAAGCCCATCGTTGTGACGCTTCGGCCCGATCGGTCGCTCCAGGTCGACGACCGGCCGGTGTCGCGGGACAGGCTCCACGACGCACTTTTGAGAGCCGGCGCGAAACCAGACGACCGGGTGCTACTGTTGGCGGATCGGACCATGACCTACGAAGGCGTTATGGACACTCTGGACGACTTGCGTGACGCAGGGTTCACCCATGTCGCTCTGGTCGGCCGGGACCGGCAGTCGCGGTGATGGTCGGACGGGAAGCCGCGGCGACGTGGCAACGGTGGCGCCTGGGGCTGGGCGTCGCCGCGCTCCTGCACGGCGCCATCTTTCTGATGCTCATCATCCGGGTTCGCGAACCGATCCCTTCCGAGCCGCCGAGCCTTTCCGTTGAGGTCGTGCCTGCGCCCCCGGCCGCAATGCCCCAAGCACAGCCGCCGACACCCGAACCGCAACGCTCCACGCAGCCGCCGATCTCGTTGAAGGATATCAAAGTGTCGAAGACGCGCGCGCACAACGATTTCGTTCTGCCGCCGCCAGTGACTCAGGCGTCCAAGCCGATACCCCCATCGCGCCCGTCTGCAGCTCCGCAACAGATACAACAGATGCAACAGGCTGCGGCCGCGGTGAAGGCCGTTGAGGACCGGATAGCGACGGCTTCTCACGCCGATCCTAACTTACAAATGACATGGGAGTCATTTGTCGTCGCAAGGCTCGAAGGCAGCAAACGCTATCCCGCGTCTGCGCGTTTCGCGCATGAGGAAGCGACGATTCTCGTGCGCTTCACCGTTGATCGTACAGGGCGGGTAACCCGGTCCGCATTGGTCAAGCGCAGCGGCATGGATGATCTGGACGACGAGGTGTTGTCGCTCCTGCGACGAGTTCATCTGCCGCCACCGCCCAAAGATCTCTCGGACAGTGATCTGACGCTCACGGTTCCGATCGAATTCTCGCTTCAGACAAGATTTTAGTAGTTGTTTTGTCGTAAACCTGTCGGACCCCGCATGGTCCTCTGCTCGCCAGACTTGGCTGCATGTCGCTGAAGGTGCGTACAGGAGAGGGCGGCTGAAAAATTAGACTTCGGAGCGTTCGACATGTCTGTTGATCAATCGTCTGCATCGCCACGGCGAGATAGATGTCGGCGGGGAACTGCGCCCGCAGCGCCGGCAGTCGTGTTGCGGGTAATCAGCCAGTGATGACAACGGCGTCTACCTCGAACTCGGCGCTAGATGCGATTTTTCGTTCCGACTACGCTTGGCTGCAAAGCTGGGTGAAAAGACGAACGGCCGCCAATCACTTAGCGGAAGACGTTGCCGCGGAGACCATGCTTCGCCTGACGAGTATCGCGGCCAATCAGCAAATCCGCGAACCTCGCGCGATCATGACGATCATCGCGCGGCGGATCCTATACGACTTACGCGTGAGGAATGATCTACATTGCGCTTACGAGGAGGCCATGGCGTTGCTCCCGGCGGCATTGGAACCTTCGCCGGAGGAGCAGTTGATCGTCAGGGAGGCGCTTCGCCAGATTGATCGAGTCCTTCAACGATTGTCCATGAAAGCGCGCTCCGCCTTCCTACTGAGCCAGATTGAAGGCATGCGCCAAGCCGAAATCGCGGAGTTGCTCGGCGTGTCGAGCAGCATGGTACGCAAATACATCGCTCAGGCTTTACGCGCGTGTTATCTGGACGCCTCCGATGACCGTTGAAAACGAAGCGATCCCCAACCAGGTGATCGACGAGGCCATCGCCTGGATGATAGCAGTCCGCGAAGATGCGCTGAGCGCCGAGGACCGTGTAGCGCTTGATGATTGGTTGAATGAGGACGAAGTGCATCTTCAGGCGTGGACCCGTCTTAAAGGATCGCTCCACCCCTTCCGCGTCGTCCAGGACCGTCTGTCGGCAACGGGGCTAATTGCTTCATTCGAACGCGATCACATTTCGCGCAGGGCAGCGGTGAGTAAGATCTTTGGAGTAACGGCGGTTGGGATGGTTACCTTACCCGTCCTCAATCGCTTCTTTCCGCTTGCGACTATGACCTCCGATTATGGCACACGGACTGCTGAACGGCGGCGTTTCATGCTGCCGGACGGGACTGCGCTCGCACTCGACGCGCGCAGCGGTGCGGATCTTATCTCCCCGTCTCATCCGCGGGGCCTGGCGCTCAGTGAGGGCAAAGCGTGGATTTCGGTATCACCCGCTGCGCTGCCGTTCCGGGTCATGGTAGCACAGCTACGCATTACCATGATGTCGGGTGACCTGCTCGTCTCCAATCGCAAGGGGCGGCTTCAGGCAATCGCCTTGAACAAGCCCGTAGTGATGGCACTAGGTGGCGGTCCTGATGTTCGCGTCGCGGGCGGTGCTGGCCTGTCTCTAGCCGGTAGCACGCTCCGCCCCCTTCCGCCAAACGAGACACTCGACGCGGTAAGTTGGCTGGATGGTCGTCTGATCCTTCACGACCGGACCCTCGGCGACCTCATAGATGCATACCGTCCGTACCAAGCTGGTATTCTCTCCATAGCTTCACGGGCAGCCGCGCTGCGGGTCAGTGGAGTGTTCGATCTCGGGAACCTGGAAGATGCGCTTGCGATGATTCAGACCACCTTTCCCGTCCGTATAACGCAGGTTGGGCAACTCTTGACGCGCATGGACTTGGTGCGTCTATAGCTCTGTCAGGCAAGCGGCTTCGTCGCGGTCCATAAAGGCTGCGTTTACAAGAACCTGTAAATGCGCGCGGTATGTAGCGGCGTTTTGACTGTTGTATCTCCCAGTTGATCGATCTGACGACGCATCCGTGGTCGATCGTAGCGCGTCCGACGTGGCGGGCCCAAACCTGTTAATGACCTTTAGTTCCTTTCCTGTCCTGGAAACGTCTCCAGTGAGATTGACGTATATCCAACAGAATTGAAGCTCAGGCAAAACCAAAATCGTTATACCTGACCATCTCGATGCCGCCAGATCTCTGACGGTTTACGGCGGCCTCAGCGGCGACCATCTACGGTTACTAGTAGAATCACATATGCTGTTGGATAAAAGTGGCTGACAGGCTCTGCGGATGTCGACCTCTATCGAGTAAAATTCAATTCAATGAAAGGGTGACGTGTGTCCGATGCTGCCGAAATTGCTAGATTAAACGTTCTTCATCAATTGAACATTATTGACACGCCAGTAAGCACGCACTTTGATCGGATCACGCGAACGGCGGCTCAAATTTTTCAACTTCCATTTGCAGCAATCTCGCTCACGGATAAAGATAAGCAGATATTCAAATCGCGATACGGGTTCGATGTTCATAGCGCGCCACGGAAAGGTGCTCCATGCGCCGAAGTTACTGTTTATAGAAAGCCGGTGGTAATCGAAGATATTTTGAGCGACCCCCTTTACCGAGATACTTCGCTTGCAAGGAATGGTAAACGATTTTACGCCGGCGTGCCTCTTGTAACGGCTGACGGTTATGGCCTTGGTTCGCTCTGTGTTCTCGGCGACCGACCGCGTGTCGCTACTCGCGGTGAGTTAGAAGCCCTAACCGACTTGGCTGCAATGGTTATGGCGCAGATAGAATTGCGGTATGCCTATGGTCACATCGACCCAGTAAGCGGCATGCCCAGTCGAGCACGTTTTCGCGAGGACATGGCGTATCTTGAGCATGTCAATGCGCGTACTAAGTACGTGCTCGTATTCTTAGATCTGGCAAGAGGAGAACAAATATCAAAGATTGCCAGCGCCATGGGGGTGCGCCGGGTGGACGAGTTGATCCGCGAAATTGCTGTCGGGTTTGATCGGGTGCTAGGGAGCGGGCGGACAGCATATCACGTCGGGGCGACGCAATTTGCCTTTATTTCACCTCCTGATGTTGAAGTCTCGTCGTACATGGATTTGGTTGAACGAACATTCAAGGAGCTTTGTGCTGGCAGTCCGCTACCTTTCGTAACGACAGTTGCGTTTGGTGCTCGTGAGTTCCAAGTTGGGATGGTAGGATCGGAGGACTTGCTGCGTGGTGCGGCCTTGGCTGCGCACGAAGCTCGCCGCACAAAAAAGCTGACCGCTATTTATTGCAGTGAGCTAGATGCAGCGGTGCAGCGTCAGTACCGACTGCTCCGCGATTTTGGCGCCGCACTGCGAGGCGGCGATCAGTTTTACCTTGTGTACCAGCCGCGGGTTGAACTGAGTAGCGGGGCATGCCTTGGGGCGGAGGCCCTTCTTCGTTGGCGCCATCCGGAACTCGGGGAGATATCCCCATCTGAGTTCATCCCCATGATCGAGCAGACGTCGCTCGCGCGTCCGCTGACCCAGTGGGTGCTCGATACAGCGTTGGACGAAGCTGTTCGTTTACGCGCAGCAGGAATCCATCTTAAGTTATCGGTTAACATATCTGCGGCAAACTTAATGGAGTCGGATTTTGCAGAACGAGTTTATGGTGGGTTGCTCGTCCGAGACTTGCCGGCCCAATGTTTAGAGATTGAGCTGACTGAGAGCGCGGTGATGGAGCATCCTGCCTCAGCCCTCAACATACTCAGAGAGCTCGCGACGGCCGGTATTGCATTGGCTATCGATGACTTTGGAGTAGGGCATAGTAGCTTTGCGTATCTACAAAACATTCCGGCAAGTGTAGTTAAAGTGGACCGGTCGTTCATAAAAGATTTGGAGGCAGGAGACAGCAAGCGAATATTATTGCTCGAGACGATAGTGCGTCTTGTAAAAAAACTCGGCTATCGTGCCGTTGTGGAAGGCGTAGAGAGTAAAAGCTGCTTCGAGATACTTAAGAAATTAGGCTGTGACGAGATTCAGGGTTATTATTATTCGAAACCAATGGCGCAAGATATTTTCAACTGTTGGTGCAACGAGGTATGTCTAAACGTGGATTTTGATACTATTGAAAATCGTCAATAAAGGTAAGCATAAGCTATTTGGCCAAATATGAAGGTTGGACGGCGTAATGTATAAAAATTTGTGACCGATCATTCATACTGTTGTTCTCGCAATGATCGGGTGTGATCTTGACGGTTGGCAAATAAACTACGCCCCGCCAAGCCGAATATGTCGGTAAAACCGCGTTCCTGGTTTTCCGTTTCATCTCAGGAGGTATTATGGTTTTCGAAGAACGAGCTAAGAGATTCATTTTGGCATTTGAACTATGTCAGCTATATGGCTCCCGGGTGGGGAAAATTGTCGATGGGAAGATTACCGAAGCTCACGAGCAAGGTGACAAAGACCTCGTTGAAGCATGGTTATCAATACGTCAAGTAGCCCTGATTGCAGTGGCGCTCTCAGATGTTGAACTCTATCAAGTGCATTAGAGAATCTCATTGAGTTCGGCTGAGGCTAAGGTGATGAGTGCACGGCCCCTGCACCAGCGTAGCTGCGCAATGATGTGGTCGTTGAGCCACGTCTAGGTGATGATCCGTGCAGCAGGATTTGTGATCGTGGTGCCGAACTGGCGAAGAACGTTGTTCAAGTTCATGCAATCGGGGCCGATGGCAAGGTGTTGGTGCGCCGGCAGCTCCGGCGGGGCATGGGGGTGAATTTCTTCTCATCGTTGCCACCGTGCATGGTTGGGGTGGGCGTGTGCATCGGTGCACCACTGGAGTCGAGGGCTTCTGGCGCTGAGCCATGGTGTCCGGGTGATGCCGGCTGCCTATGTGTCCCATACCTGAAGCGCGGGAAGACCTATGCCGCAGATTCCGAAGCTATTTGCGAGGCATTGACCCGGCCAACGATACGGTTCGTGCCGGTCAAGGGTGTCGATCAGCAGGCGGTGCTGATGCTCCATAAGAGCCGTGATCTGCTCGTGGGACAGCGAACCCCATTGATCAACGCGTTGCGGGCGCACTTGGCGGAGTACGGCATCGTCAGTAGCCGATCAGCATCCACAGCATCAGTTCGGGATCGATCGAGGGGGGCCCCGTCTGGCTCTAGAAGGGACGCAGCTGATCGCGCAGGTTCGACAGGTCGACCGAGCGGTCGATCAAGTGGAGCAGGTGGTCCGCCACACGTGCCCTTCCAGCTTGAAGCTGTAGAACAGCGCTCCTGCGACACGGTTCAGTCGGCCATCATCCGCATGTATCCCGCCGACCGCTGGGAGTGAATCAGACGGTCACCGCGCCTTCAAAGGCTGTTTTCAACACAGTGCGCCCACTTTCAAGGCGCCGAGGTTTCGCGTCTCCCGTATCCGCGACGATCGTCAGGCGCTCGCGTGGACCGGCAGCTGATGGCTTTCCCGCACTCGAAGGACCATGGGCCAACGACGCTGCACCAGATCAAGCGGCTTTCCGTCCTTGCTTTCGAGAATAGCGATCAATCCCTGTGCGAGCGCCAGCCCTAGGGCATTGAGGTCGAGCGTGAAGCAAGTGAGATCCGGCGAAAGCGCCTGGCAGGTGGGATTGTCGCGCAAACCGATCACCGCGATGTCCCGCCCCGGCTCGCGGCCCAACCCGCGCAAGGCGCGATAGGCCCCCACCGGCGAGGTTTCACCCATGAGCAACAAGGCCGTCGGCGGCTGGTCCAGCGCCATCAGCTCGCGCGTCGCGGCTTCCCCGTCGTGCTCATCGGAATCGCCGCGATGGACCAGCGCTTCATCTATGGGGATGCCGGCATTGGCCAGCGCGGCGCGATACTCGGCAACAACGATATGGCTGTTGTTGATCGTCGCTGGCGGCGCGACGAGCCCGATGCGCCGGTGGCCGTCGGTCAGCAGCAGTGCCATGGCCTGCGCCACCAGACCTTCGAAATCAAGATCGATCCAGGCATAATCGCGATCGAGCGCGGTGCGGCCGAGCGCGACGAACGGGATCTTGTGGTCGAGCAGGAAAGTAATGCGCGGATCGTTTTGCTGGGTGCCGGACAGCACCCAGCCATCTACCGTGCTGCGCGAAACGTGGCGCCGCAAAAAGGTCAGCCCGTCCTCCCCCTTGCGGGCCAGCAGCACGGCAAGGTCCAGATCCTGCTCGCTCAGCCCGTTCTGCAACCCTTCGAGCAGCGCCATGAAGAACGGATCGCCATGGATGGCGCTGTCATGCTCCAGCGTGAGCATGAAGCCCACCGTGCCCGTGCGGCCGCGGCGCAGCGTGCGCCCGGACTGGTTGGGCGCATAGCCGAAGGCCTGCGCCGCCTCGATCACCCGCTGGCGAGTGGCCGGGCTGACATCTTTCCGGTCGTTCAGCGCACGCGACACCGTGCCGATCGACAAGCCCAGGTGACTGGCGAGTTCGCGTATGTCCATTCGCATGTGATCGCGGCCCGGCGCGTTTAGCACAAGACCCGTTGACAGCGACCGGCATTCCAGCAACAAAACCGTAAACGTTTACGGCCGTCCTAGAATGGCGATGAGAGGATCGAAGGATTGGACACGCTCGTCCTGGAAAACCACGCGATAATGTGGGCTTATAACGGGGATTGGCTTCGGATCGAAGCGCATGGGCCGGACGGATTGCGTCTGCGCGCCTCTCCCTTCTCGGATCGCGGCCCACGTGCCGGCGCTCTGCTTGACGATCGAGGCGGTTCCACTGCCCGGCCGGTGGTGACGCGCGAAGGCGCGACTGCCCGCATCACCCATGGCCGCATCACCGCCGAAGTCGACCTGCAAGGGCGCGTCCGCTTTCGGGACGCGCGCGGCACCCTGTTGCTTGCCGAGAAATGGCGGCAGCGCGATACGATCAGCAAGTTCTGGACGGTGGGCACCGACGAGGTGCGGACGATCAGCGCGCTCGGATTGGCGGGACGCGAGTTCAAGCCGCTGACCGGCGAGACCGCCCGTATCACCGCGCGGTTCGAACCGAAATCGGGCGAGCGTCTGTATGGCATGGGCCAGTATCAGCAGCCGCATCTCGATCTGGCCGGCTGCACGCTCGAACTCGCCCAGCGCAACTCGCAGGCGAGCGTGCCCTTCGTCGTATCGAGCCACGGCTATGGGCTGTTGTGGAACATCCCCGCCATCGGCGAGGCGCATTTCGCGACGAACGGCGCGACTTGGACGGCTGAGGCGACACGCGAAATCGATTATTGGATCACCGCGGCAGACACTCCTGCCGAGATCGTGCGCAACTATGCCAGCGTTACCGGCACCGCGCCGATGATGCCTGACTATGCGCTGGGCCTGTGGCAGAGCAAATTGCGTTACCGCACGCAGGATGAGCTGCTGTCGGTCGCGCGCGACTATCAGCGCCGGGGCATTCCGCTGGCGGTGATCGTTGCCGATTTCTTCCACTGGCCGGTGCAGGGCGACTGGCGGTTCGACGAGCGCGAATGGCCCGATCCCGCCGCCATGACCGCCGAACTCAAGGCAATGGGCACCGAATTGCTGGTATCGGTATGGCCGACGGTCGATCCGCGATCGGAAAATTATCCGGCGCTGGCAGAAAAGGGCTATCTCGTCCGCGCCCGCCGGGGGCTGGACGTGCAGCAGGAATTTCTGGGCAATACCCGTTTCATCGACGTGACCCACCCTGGCGCCCGCAGCTTCCTGTGGGACACGCTCAAGCACAACTATCGCGATAAGGGCGTCCGCCTGTTCTGGCTCGACGAGGCCGAGCCCGAGTTCAGCGTCTATGATTTTGACAATTATCGCTATCATGGCGGCAGCACGCTCGAAATCGGCAACGCTTATCCGCTCCATTATGCGCAGGCGCTGCACGATGGGCTACGCGCCGAGGGCGAAAGCGAGATCGTCAGCTTAATCCGCTGCGCCTGGGCAGGCAGCCAGCGCTACGGCGCGCTGGTTTGGTCCGGCGACATCCACAGCTCGTTCGAGGCGATGCGCAACCAGCTGAGCGCCGGGCTGAACATGGGGATGGCGGGCATCCCGTGGTGGACCACCGATGTCGGCGGATTCCATGGCGGCCATGTCGATGATCCGGCCTTTCACGAGCTGATGGTACGCTGGTTTCAATGGGCGGTGTTCACACCGATCCTGCGGATGCACGGCCATCGCGATCCGATCACTCCGCCGACCGAGCCATTCCGCGACGGTGTTGCACAATGCGATACCGGCGCGGGCAACGAGCTATGGAGCTTCGGCGAGCCCGTGTTCGAGGTTCTGCGCCGATATGCCGCGCTGCGCGAGCGCCTGCGGCCCTATGTCGCAGACCTGATGCGCACCGCACACACAGATGGCGATCCGCTGATGCGACCGATGTTCTACGACCACCCCGACGATCCGGAATGCTGGGCGGTGGACGATCAATATATGTTCGGCCCCCACCTTCTGATCGCGCCGGTGACGGCGGCCGGGGTCATCGAACGGCCGGTGTATTTGCCCGCCGGCCAATGGCGCGATGCCTGGACCGGCACGACAGTCACTGGCGGACAGACCATCGTCTGCGCCGCGCCGCTCGAGCAATTGCCGGTGTTCGTGCGCGACGAGGCCGCGGTTGGCGCAGTCTTCAACGAACAGGACTAACCCGACGAGATAGAAAATTGGGAAATCGTCGAGACAGGCGGCCCAAGGTAGAAGGAGAGAACGGGATGGTGTCGTCGATCACGAGAGATCTCCCACGATTCAGGCGAGAGGCCGGCACGGCCGCACCCGCCGCTCCCATCCCGTTTTTCGAGAAGGTCTGCTATGGCCTTGGCGACGCTGGCGGGACGATCGTCACCGGGCTGATCGCCAACTTCCTGACCTTCTACTACACCGACGTGTTCGGGCTCGCGCCCGGGATTGTCGGCATCCTGTTTCTGTCGCTGCGCATCTTCGACGCGGTGTCCGATCCGCTCATCGGCATCATGGCCGATCGCACCTCCACCCGCTGGGGTCGCTTCCGTCCCTATCTGCTCTGGACGGCGATTCCCGTGGGGCTCAGCTGTTTTCTCACCTTCCAAGCGCCCGATTTCAGCTATGACGGCAAAGTCTTCTATGCGGCGATCACCTATTTCCTGCTCGCCCTCTTCTATTCGCTCAACAACGTCCCCTATTGCGCGCTGATCACCCGGATGACCGACAGCGAACGCGAAGGCGTATCCTGCCAGTCGGTGCGCTTCGCCTTGGTGGCGGTCGCGTCGTTCTGCGTGTCAGTGGGGCTGCCGATCCTGGTGCGCCATCTGGGCGGTGGAGACGTTGCGCGTGGCTATCGCGACGGCGCGGCGATTCTGAGCGCCGCGGCCGTCGTCATGTTCATGATCTGCTTCCTGTTCGTGCGCGAACGGGTGGCGGCCGCTGATGCCGCCGATGTGCCGATGAAGGTCGCCGTCGCCAACACGCTGAAGAACGATCAGCTTCGCCTCACCTTCTTCATGACCCTGTTGCTGATCGCGATCTTCAATACCAAGGGCGGCGCCGCCCTCTATTTCATCACCTATGTGCTGAAGGGTGACGCGACTTATCAAGCGCTGTTCTTCGGCACCGCCACCGCCGGCGGCTTTCTGGGGTCGATCGTGGTGCAGGCCTTCACCCGGCGGTTCGACGTGCGCACGGTCTATATCTGGGTGAACCTGATCCTAGTCGCGGGGCATTTCGCCGCCTTCTTCGTGCCGGGCGACTATCCCACGCTGTGGCTGGTGCTGGTGGGGCTTTGCTGCATCGTGCTCGGCTGCACGCTGCCATTGCACTTCACCCTGATCCAGCTCGCCGACCAATATGGCGAGTGGAAGCTGGGCATGCGCTCGTCGGGCATGAGCTTCGCCTTCAACCAGTTCTTCGTGAAACTGGCCTGGGCAGTCGCCGGTGCCCTGATCAGCGGCGTGCTCGTCCTCGTCTCCTACAAGGCCGGCGCGAGCAACCAGACTCCGCTGTCGCTGACCGGCATCCGCCTGCTGTCCACGATCATCCCCGGCCTGATGCACCTGGTGCTGGCGATCACGATCTCCCGCCTGATCCTCAACCGCGCGACGATCGCGCGCATGACCGCCCATCGTGCGGCATCCCCCGCTACCCGGAGCCCTGCCCTATGACGCTTTCCCTCCGCCGCTCGACGCCGCTGGCGGTCAGCGCACTTCTCGGTTCGGTATCGCTGCCCGCCTTGGCGCAGGAGCGGATCACCGTCGATCTCGCCAGCGATACCGGCGCCTTTCATGGTGGCGCGGCAGGCACGCTCTACGGCCTGTACGATGCGCGGCTGCCGCACCCCAATCTGGTCGAGGGCATGGGGCTGCGCACCGTATCGACCAAGGCACAGGACGGCCCGCAGCATCCTGGCGCCGACGCTTTGGAGGTCTCGAAGCTGCTAACCGACGCCTCGGGCGGCGACACCTATATCTACATGACCGACATCAACCGCGAATTTCCATATGACTGGAAGACCGGGGACTGCGCGCAATCGATAACTAATTATATCGAGAAGCTGCGCGCACAGGTCCGCCAAGCCTGGGCCATGGCGCCGCGCTATCGCAACCGGATCGTGTTCATCCCCTATAACGAGCCCGACGGCAACATGTTCGCCGAAGGCCCGAAAAGCTGCAACGGCGTCTCGTGGCGCAAGGACCCGACCGCCTTCAACGACGCTTGGGACCGCGCGGTACGCATGATCCGCCAGGAAGCGCCAGGCGCCCGAATCGCGGGTCCCAACACCAGCGTTCTGTTTCCGGAAGTCGAGGGCTTTCTGCGGCACACCATCGCCGCCGATACCGTGCCCGACGTGATCACCTGGCACGAACTCAGCAACCCGGCTACGGTCAGCACCAGCGTGCGTACCTTTCGGGCATGGGAGGATCGGCTGTTCGCCGGAACGAAATGGGAGAGCCGCCACCTGCCGATCAACATCAACGAATATGCCCACAACTACCACACTTCGGTTCCCGGCCAGATGGTGCAGTGGGTCGCCGCGATCGAACAGTCCAAGATCGATGCCGACATCGCCTATTGGAACATCGACGGCAATTTGAGCGACTCCGCCGTCCAGGCCAATCGCGGCAACGGGCAATGGTGGATGTTCAACGCCTATGCGACGATGGGTGGCCACACGCTGGCGGTCACGCCGCCGCATCCCGACGAGAGCTATACGCTGCAGGGCGTAGCGACGCTGGATCCGGCGCGTGCGCAGATGCGGATGCTTTTTGGCGGAACATCGGGCGCGGCGACGGTCGCGCTGACGCATGTTTCCGACCGGTTCGGTGACACGGTGCGCGTACGCGTGCGCGAGATCGGCTGGACCGGACAGCTCGGCGATTCCGCGCCGCCAGTGGTGGTCGGCGACCGGGTCGTGCCGGTGCGGGAAGGACAGGTCGCCGTGGCGTTCGGGCAGGACGGATGGCCGAACCTGCGGGAGGAAGCCGCCTATGAGCTGCTGCTGACGCCCGGAAAGGGTGTGCATTCCGCGGCCGCCGCGTCCCGCTGGCGGCAGGACTATGAGGCCGAACTGGCGGCCCGGCGCGGAACCGGCCTCAGGGTGCGCGGCCCTGAAGGCTCACCCGAGCATGTCGATCGCTTTCACGTCTCGGGCGGCTATGCGGTTGAGGGATTCAAGACGGACGCGGATGCCGCGCTCGACTTCACCGTCGATGTGCCGCACGACGGGCGCTACGATCTGTCCGTCCTAGCGAGCACCTTCAACAAGGACCCGCTGGCCGCCACGCAAGGGCCGACCAACGTCTTCCTCCAGATCGACGGCAGGGAAACGATCGAACTGTTCCTGCCGCTCGGCTACAAGCCTGCGGTGCTCGACCATAGCGACACGGTTGTCTCCCTAACGCGCGGCCGCCACACGCTTACCTTGTCGACGCGCAGCCTGGATGGCGCGGGGCGGACGCAAGGCAATGCACTGATAGACCGCATCACCCTCGCCGCCATCGATCCCGCAGGCGACTGCACCACGTACGACGTGCAGGATGCGGTGCTGAAAGGCACGTCCACGCCCGCAGGTAGCGCGGTAGTGCTCGCCCAGGGCAGCAGCGCCACCTTCTGGGTCTATGCAGCCCAGGACGGGCTAGCGCAACTGGCGCCGGAGGTGCGCAGCGGATCGGTGCGCATCGCTGCGAACGGCCGCGATACGATGGGCACCGCCTTCCTGCTCGGCGGCATCAACAAGGTGGTGTTGACCGCAACCACCGGTGCATCGCAACTACGCGGGCTCTCGGTCGTGCCCGAGGCGGGGCACGCCGGAACTGTCTATGAGGCGGAGGATGCGCAGCTCGCCGGCACCGCCCGGATCGGTGCGGCGTCGCTCGCGAGCAAGGGCGCCGCCGTGTTCGACATCGGCGGTGCGCCCGGCAACGGCAACACCCTGACCTTTCCCGAGGTAACGGTCGCGCGCGCCGGCACCTATGCGTTGACGATCCGCTACTCGAACGAGGAACAGGCCAAGGCGACCCACTATAATCCCGATCCACTCGCCCGGATCGCGTGGATCTCGATCAACGACGGCAAGCCAGTGCTCGCCAGCTTCCCGCACAGCTTCAATGCCAACAACTGGTGGGAAATGACGGTGCCGGTGACACTGAAGGCAGGTGGCAACAGCATTCGCTTCTCGGGCGAGGCACAGCCCGATTGGGATGGCCGTACCTTTGCGTCGCAGCGCTGGCCCGGGATCCAGCTGCGTTCCCGCTTCGCCCCCAACATCGACCGTATCACCGTCACTGCGATGCCGTGACCATACCCCCTTGGAAGGGGTCCGCAGGCCTTCCACGCACGATCAACCGTAAACGTTTACGAAAAATAGGGAGGGGATTATGAAACCGAATACCATCTGCATGCTTCTGGGATCGGTGTCCGCGATGATGGGGGTGGCGCTCGCCGCCCCCGCTAACGCGCAGCAACAGCCGTCGCCGCAGCAGGATCCGACGACCACGCCGAGCACGGCCGCCGCTCAGACTCCGGATAGCGCCGATGAGATCGTGGTCACCGGTCTGCGCCAGAGCCTAAGCAGCGCGCAGAACATCAAGCGCAGTTCGGATGCGATCGTCGACGCGCTAGTCGCCGAGGACATCGGCAAATTCCCGGACAACAACGCCTCTGAGGCAATTGCCCGCATCACCGGCGTCCAGGTCACCCGCTATGCCGACGAGGCCAACGGCGTGCTGATCCGCGGCCTCCCCAATGTGCAGACGACGGTGCAGGGGCGCGAGATCTTCACCGCGGACGGCAGATCGGTGGCGATCCAGGACTTCCCGGCCCAGGCACTGTCGCGCGTGGAGGTCTACAAGGCGACCACCGCCGATAATCTGGAAGGCGGCATTGCCGGGCTGATCGACGTAGGTCTGCGCCGCCCCTTCGACTTCAAGGGCTTTCAGCTCGCCGGCGCAGCGCGCGGTGTCTACAATACCGAATCGCGGAAGCTCGATCCGATCGGCAGCCTGCTGATCAGCGATCGCTGGCAGACTGGCATCGGTGAGATCGGCGCGCTGGTCAACGCGTCCTTCACCCAGACACGCTTTCTCAACTCGATCCGCTATCAGGGCTTCCAGGATAATGTGCCCGCCAACCAGCAGATCCTGCCCGCATCGGTCAGCCGCAACATCACCTTCCCGCAGGACATTGGCCTGTTCTACGGCCGCGGCACCCGCCAGCGCCCTTCGGTAAACGCCTCGCTGCAGTGGCAGCCCGCACCCAACCTGATGATCTACGCCGACGGCATGTATCAGGGCTATCGCAACAAAATCGCCAACGACTTTTTCGGCATTTCCATCCAGTCGAGCCCCAACGGCGCCCCGCCGACGATCCGCAACGCCGTGCTGACCAAGGACGGCACGACGCTGGACTCCTTCGACGTCGATCTGGGCATCGTCAACGGCCCGACCAAGCAGGCGGGACGGCAGAAGACCGACACCTATCAGGGCGCGCTGGGCGCGAAATGGGAGGTGGGCAACGCCGTCTTCACCACCGACCTCGCCTATACCAAGTCGATTGTCGACAACACCTATTACGAATTCCAGACCACGCTGGCCAGTCCGCTGTCGCTGGCAGTGAAGCTGAACGATCAGCGCGGTGTCAATTTCGCGCCGAGCGGCGTCGATTTCAACAATCCTGCCAGCTATTATGTACGCGGTCTCTATGAGAACAGGAACCGGGCAGAGGGTGGCCAGTGGCAATGGCAGGGCAACCTGGCGCTGGACACCGGATCGCGGCTTTTCCCCAAGTTCCTGTTCGGCCTGCGCTACGGGGATCGCAGCGCAAGTTCGGTATATGGCGATCGCTATGCGTCGCTGAACAGCCTGCGTGATCCGATCAGCGTCGTGCCCGGCGTATCGGACGGGCGCCTCATCGAAGCGGGTTTCCACGGCGACGCCGTCCAGCAGTTCCGCTCCTGGTTCGCCCCGGATCCCGACATCCTGAACGATCGGATCAACGACGTGCGTGGCTACGTCCGCCAAGCGCTGGTTCGCAGCGGCGCGGACGCAGGCACCGAGCAGGCCTGGTCGCCGGAACGCCCCGCGCTCAACCCGCTCAACGCTTTCACCGCGCGCGAGCAGGTGTTCACCAGCTATGCTCAGGTGAACTACGCGTTCGACATCGGCATCCCCGTCGATGGCTCGATCGGCAGCCGCGTCATCGTCACGCGCAACAAGTTGAACGGCACCAATCAGCTGCCGACCGCCACCGGCACGGTGCTGGTACCGATCGACTCGTCCAGCCAATATGTCGACATCCTGCCCAACATCAGCGCCCAGCTGCACTTTACTGACAAGCTGAAGCTACGCCTGTCGCGGACTCAAGCGCTGTCGCGTCCCGGCTTCAACCAGATCAATCCCACGCTCACCGTCCAGCAGGGAACGATCGGCGGCAACATCTCCTACACCGGCAATGGCGGCAATCCGAACCTCCAGCCGATCCGCTCAGATAATTACGACGCCTCGCTTGAATATTATTTCTCGCGCACCGGATCGGTCTCGCTCGCCGGCTTCTATCGCAAGATCGACGGCTTCATCAATTCGCTGCCCCAGGTTGTGAACGTGCAGCCGTTCGGCGACATTCTGGTCTATCGTCCTTCCAATGCGGGCTCTGGGACGATCAAAGGCATCGAAGTGGCCGGCACCACCTTCTTCGACTTTTTGTCGGGCACGTTGCGCGGGCTCGGCGCACAAGCCAACTTCACCTATATCGACGGCAAGCAGGTGGTTCCCTCGGCCGCTAATTTCGTCGGCGGCCAACAGACTCTGCCGGGCGTGTCCAAATACAGCTTCAACGTCATCGGCCTATACGAACTGGGGCCGACCAGCGTGCGGCTGGCCTATAATTATCGCAGCGCCAATGTGGACAGCTTCGGTGCGCCTGGCGTGTTCACCACGGTCTATTCGGACGCGGTGGGCCGTCTCGACCTCTCGGCCAGCTACAACCTGAACGACAGGCTGACGCTGACGGTGGATGCCACCAATCTGCTGCGGACGCCCTACCACAGCTATGTGAAGGACCCCCGCTATCCACGCGACGTGCGGTGGGAAGCCAGCCTGCTGTCGGCCGGCGTCCGTTTCCGCTTCTGACGACAAAGGCACGCCGCCGCTCGGCACCGCTCGCCGGCGGCGGCAACAGGCGCATTCTTCGGGCGCGCGTCGAGCCTCGCTGGCTTGGCGTGCGGCTATGGAGAGCAGGATATCGAACAGGGTTTCCGGCCGAGAATGCGGTTCCTCTTCGAACACCTCGCCCATGCCGCTCCGTTGCGGGCGCTTCATCCGTACGCCCGAGCAGCTCGATTGTCTGCAGGAGCGCGATATCTTTCACGACGTGTTCGACCAAGAGCCACTGCTCGATTACCCGCCTTGGCCAACGATATGAGAGCCTATGGCTAAGGCGGCCTGCGCGCCGCCAAACTCGGCATGATGCAGGAGCTGTGGCGCCTCTATTGGTACAGCGTCAAATACGGTCTGATCTGCGGCACTGCCGAGCCAGTACTACTTTGGCAGAAGGTCAGGGTGATCAATCTCGACAGCGGCAGTCTCGACGCAGCGCTCGGTCCATTGTTCCGCTCATTCACGGTCGACATCAGCGTTCATGATGCCGGCATTCTGAAAGAGCGGGGGTCCGGGCGTGCCGTCGTCCACGAGCCGCTGGAGCTCGATGCCGTAAGCTGAGGGAGCGAAAGGCGCCGCAGGGTACCGGATGCTGACGTGGTGATTTACTGCGACACCGCATATTGAAGCAGTATATCGCCGAACGTCTCAACATTAGAGCCGACACCGCCTGGCGTAGTTGCCCATGCTCGCGCTCCAACTCCTTCATGCGCCGGGCCTGATCCATCTTCAGGCCGTAGCACTCCGTAACTCTACTCGGTCACACCAATCCAAGAACAGGCGTCGACGACCGCCGCGCCTTGCGCGGGAACGATCTCCGCCTCACGCATTGGGGTGGAGTGGTATCAATCGCAAGCATCCTCGTCAAAGTTACGAGCGGCTGTAGTGATTCTGAGCCAGCAAAGTGTTGAGCTTGAATGAACATTCTTGCTGCTCATCACTGCGATTGAGTTCTATCTGGATGATCTAGATAGAGTTATACTGCTATCCTTTTACTCTGGATAGCCAAAGGGAGAAATAACCAACGGAAAAACTGTAAAAACGTAAAATGTCAAATCGTTATTAGATATTTCGACGCTTTCAGACAAGAGTGCTCGAAAAATGGGCTCAGCCATTGACTTTAAGTTCATGGGTGATGGTGATATATATTGGCAATTTGCTGCCCGTGCCCGGATATGAAGCCTGGGTCGATCGAAATATCACCAGAGTTTCTGTGCGGAAAGCACGTCGATAAATATGCTCACTGGACATGCGCTGTAGGTCTCACGTGAACGTAGGTTGTATAATGATTTGCAAGTGAGATAAGAACCTCTGCATAAATTTAGCTTTAAATCTTTTAGGATCGGTGTGCGCAAGCGCATGATTTTGATAGGGAAACTAACAATGACAGCTTTTTCAAATTTGAAGATTCAGCTCAAAATAATTATGTTGCTTGCTAGTTTTGGCCTCGTTACGCTGGGGATTGCTTGGTATAGTGGCAGCGCTATCAAAACGGCGGACGATAGCTACAGCGACATCATCGCTGTAACAATGCCCGACACGGTGCAGCTCGTGCGCGCCAATCGCGTCGCGAGCGAGATGGTCTATGCCGGCTACAAAGTCATGGCGTCGGACGGCGCATCGTCGACGGCTCGTGATGCCGCAGATGATGAAAAGGCCGCGTTTGCAAAAGCCTTGAAGTATATCGATGAGGTTGTGAAGGCTGAGCCAAGCCAAACCGCCAAGCTTAGCCCCATTCGAGACCTCACTGCGAAGCTGCACGATCAGGTGCAAACCGCCATTGTCTTTGGCCTTCGAAACGACAAACCGGCCGCGCAACAGGCACTCTTTGGCGCGGATGCAACTGCCGCGCAGCTAAACACAGCACTCACTGCGATCAATGATGCTCGTGTGAAGGACGCAAACAAGACCTCCGACGATCTGACGGCCACCTCCGTCACCAATCGCATGACCCTTCTGGTGGTTGCCCTCATAGCGCTTGTTGCGACGATCGGTGCGGCCGCCCTTCTTTCTAAAAGCCAAATCGCGAAGCCGCTTGAGCGATTGCAGGATGCGATGCGCGCTCTTGCTGGCGGCAACAATGCCGCCGAGGTTCCCGGCACCGATCGGCGTGACGAAGTGGGCGCGATGGCGAAGTCCGTGCTCGTCTTCAAGGAGGCCGCCATTCAACAGGCTGCCGCCGCCAAGGCCAAGGCAGTGAGCGACGTCGCGCAGAAGCATGTCGTCAATACGCTGCAAGAGCGCTTGAGCAAGCTCGCCGGCGGCGACCTCACGGCCTCGATCAACGAGCCTTTCGCTGTCGAATATGAAGGCGTGAAGACCAACTTCAACGCCGCCGTCACGGCGCTGCGGGATCTGATCGCCTCGGTAATGCAGAGAGCAGAGACCATCTCGACGGGATCGGCCGAGATCGCGCAGGCCAGCGAGGATCTCGCGCGTCGTACAGAGGCCGCCGCAGCCAGCCTGGAAGAGACTTCGGCGGCGGTCATGGAGATGAATCAGCGCATCCGGAACACCGCGACCGCGGCGACGCAGACGGTGGACCGGGCCACCGGTGCCATCGGGGTCGTGGCCTCGGGCCGCAGCGTGGCAGACGAGGCGATGCAGGCGATGTCGCGCGTTTCCGATAGCGCCAAGGGCATCGATACCGTCATCGAGGGCCTCGACAAGATTGCCTTCCAGACGCGTGTTCTTGCGATGAACGCCGCCGTCGAAGCTGGCCGCGCAGGCGAGGCGGGACGTGGCTTTGCCGTCGTTGCCGATCTGGTCTCTGCGCTCGCGATGCGCGCCGAAGAGGAAGCGGGGCGCGCGCGCGACCAGCTGACGACAACGCAGGCCGACGTCACGGCTGCGGCCGAAATGGTCAAGCGTGTCGACGCGGCGCTCGGCGCGATCGTCGGGGATGTGAACGAGGTGCACGGCCTCCTCGAAACCATGGCCACCGACAACCAGGCACAGGCAACCACGGTCACCCAGGTCTCAACTGCAGTGAACAGCATCGACCAAGTGACGCAGCAAAACGCAGCGATGGTCGAACAGACCTCGGCGGCAGTTCGCAATCTGAACACGGAAGTAGCGGAGCTCAAGGCGCAAGCATTGCGATTCAATGTAGGTGGAACTCGCTCGCATCTTGCACCGAAGTTGGAGCGCACAGATCGAGCATCCACCTCATCTCAGCCGACGATGGGGGCCGTCGCGAAAGTTCGTGCTTTGGCTCTTGAAAGCCCAGACAAAACTAGCGCTGTGATTCATTAACAGGATTGAACTAAGCTGCTATCGCGGCAATTGGAGAAAACTTTGATCGGATCCTCCTGGCTGATGGGATGGTGGTGTTGCAACTCGCCCTTCAGACAGGAGGTCCAGATGTATCCTATATCAACGCCGTCCAGAAGTTCAGCCGTTATTCCCGTGGATCGCCGGAGTGGCTTGAGCTTGAAGCTGGTCACGCCTTTCAGGTTTATCTGGTCTCGACAGAGGTCTCCTGAGTATTGCTGAACCAGATCGTCTGAGCTCTGGGTGTCTTTATGGCGTCACGTTGTGCTAAAATGATGTGCCCGAGCGGATCCCGTGTGCGCGCAAGCCGTGCACATTCTCAGTTATTCTGTCGGCTGACGAAGGCGTTCAATTCCTTGAAGCCATTTCGACTGCGGCGCATCTGCGCCGCTGACGGAGGTAGCCTCACGGCACGGCAACACTACGAAGAACTGCGCCGTGTGCGGTACCCAGCGCGCTCAAGCTTGCACTGCCATCCAGGTCCACGTCGGCCGGCGTTGCATGCTCGCGCAGGCGCCCAGGTCGCCCAGCGCGTGGATGAGCGGTGAAGCGGCTATCGCGGCACCCATCGCGAGCGGAGGAAGGCCACATGAATCCGTCAGGAAAAAGGCGAACAGCAGGCCGCTCGCATGCCACAGCCGGCTGTCGCACAAATGGGATATCGCATCGGCTTGCCAATCCCGCGAGGGGACTGCCACCATCTCTCACACTCCAGATCCTTATCTCGCCCCTTAAGCTCGAGTGATGAAGAGGAGGTGACGTCCTGATATTGTGCATGCTTTTGCGAAGGATCGGCGGATATCCAGCCCGACGGCGCAGGATGACCGGCCCCGCCGACAATGGGCTTTGCGCAAGCGATGGGCCCGGATCATTACTCATTGACATAGGCTGGCAGCGCGGCAACGGCTTTTCGGATCTCCTCTGGCAATCTCCCGTTGATGACGTCCTGCTCGACCCAGTAGCGAGAGGCCGCGACGGTCGCCGGTATACGCTGGTCCAGCCGGATGAGATGATGCCCTCGGGGCCCTCGCACAGGCTCTGTCACGGCAAGGTCCGCCAGGCGGCGAGCGTACGGAAAGAATGCGTCGTTCATCGATACTCCCACCGTTGCCGGCAGATGACCTCCGTTCGACGAGGTGCTACGATCTTCGGAGGCCGCTGCGGCCAGATCTTCGAACGATTCACCGCGAGCCAGGCGAAGACGCAAGCCTTGGGCAAGCTTGAGTGCATCGGCGTCGCTCCGCGTCTTTCCGTTCGGCGTGGTGCCGACGGCGACGAAGATATGGATCAGCCGGTATTCGTCATATCGACCCGGATTGGCGGCTATCTACGCCGACACTACGGCATCTGACATGGGGATTGCATCGGTCAGGCTGCGGCTGGCCGCCTCCGCCAGTACGATCGTATCGACAGCGCGCAGGGCGGACCGAACATCCGAACGCTGATCGAGCCCTTGCGTCCGCGCCACGTCCGCCAAGTTTCCCACCGTCTTCGCCCTCGACAGCTGATCTTCTTGCGGAATGAAATGTTCGGCCACAATCGGTTCAAATAGCCACGACACGTCCAGGCCGGCCTTGAGCATCTGCGCAATCGACATCGTCGCGTTCAAGCCATCGGCATCCGCTTGCCGGTTAACAGTACCGTCTTTCCTGCGCTTCCGTTAAAGAATTGGGCGCCGCGCACCGCTGGCAAGACAAGCGTAACCATTGCAGTGATCGACCTGGCAAATAGATTAGGTGTTTGATCCCACGGTTTGATGGTGCGATCCTTTCGTTGGAATGGAAGGAAGCCATATGCGCAGGTTCGTTACGGGAGCGCCACGACCACGCACGCCGTCCGAGCAGCAATACAGCGATCGCAGGCTTCGCTCGCGACGCTGAGCCGTGAACTGGGGATCAATCCGAAGACAGTCGCGAAGTGACGGAAACGGCCAACCGTCGAGGATCTGAAGACCGGGCCGAAGACCCCTCATTCAACAACCTTGTCCGAGGCTGAAGAGGCAATGGTTGTCGCATTCCGACGGCACACCCTGCTGCCTCTCGACGACTGCCTATATGCGTTGCAGCCGGCGATCCCGCACCTGACCCGGTCAGCGCTGCACCGGTGCCTCCAGCGCTACGGCATCTCCGGCTTGCCGGATATCGAAGGCGACAAACCAAAGCGACAACCCTTCAAGCGCTACCCGATTGGCTTCTTCCACATCGATATTGCCGAGGTGCAGACTGCCGAAGGCAAGCTCTACCTGTTCGTCGGCCAAGCTCTACCTGTTCGTCGGCCAAGCTCTACCTGTTCGTCGGCATCGATCGCACGAGTAAATTCGCGGTCAGCCAACTTGTCGACAAGGCTGATCGACGGACAGCGTGGGAGTTCCTCGAACACCTGCTGAAGGCCGCGCCTAACCGCATTCACACGATCCTGACCGATAATGGCATTCAATTCGCCGAGCAGCCGCGCAGCCGCAACACCGCTTAGTCCCGCCAGATGCGCTTCGACATGATCTGCGAAGCAAAGGATATCGAGCACCGACTGACGAAGCCGAACCACCCGCGGACCAACAGGCAGGTCGAGCGGATGAACCGCACCATCAAGGAGGCGATCGTCAAACGCTTCCACTACGACAGCCACGACCAGCTGCGGACGCACCTCGCTGACTTCATGGCCGCCTATAATTTTACTCGCCGGCTCAAGACGCTCAGCGGGCTCACACCCTACGAATACATCGCCAAGATCTGGACGTCAGAGCCAGACCGGTTCATCGTCAATCCGATCCACCAGATGCCGGGACTAAACACCTAGGACTCGGACTCACAAAAACCACATGACGCTGGCGGCGAGATGGATGCTGCCCAGGAAGACGGCGGCCGTGCGGTCAAAGCGGGTGGCGAGGCGCCGGCAGCCCTTGAAGCAGCAGAACATGTGCTCGATCGCATTTTTGGAGGCTGCGGTTGAAGCAGCTTCCCAGCGCCCGTTAGTCTTGGGCGAGATGGTGGGAACAGCACCCTGCCGCTCGATAAGGCCCGTTCCGGTTGGTGTCGTAGGGGCGATCGGCGTAGACGATACAGCGGGCCGGCGGACCGTTGAGCAACGCCTCCGCTGCCCGACAGCCGGTCGCCGGACCTAGTGTCAGAAGGAAGGCGAGCGGCTTGCTTGGGCGTCGGCGATGGCGTGAATCTTGGTGTTGTACCCGCCGCGACTGATGCCGAACGTCTCGCACGCCCCCCAGTTTCCCCCGGCAGCCGAACGTTGCGCCGTCACATTCGTGCTGTCGAGCATGGCCTCAGCCGGTGGACGGCCGGCAGCTGCCAACGCTTCAAACACGGTCGGCCGGGCACCCTTTTTCCGATCAACGCTTATGCCGGCTGTACAGCTCCTTGTACGGACCATAGGCGCTCGACGCGTCCTTCCAACGGCAGCCCGCCTGCAGCACATGGATGATGCCGCTGATCGTCCGACGATTGTCGGCCCGCGGCACACCTCACGGCTTGTTTGGCAGCAGCGGCCGTAATTGAGCCCACTGCTCGTCGTTCAGCCAGAATGCTACCGGTAATTCGCCAACCTCATTTAAGACTCAGAAATTTCCACCTATTTCGCTCGGCTACTGTCATGAAGGCTCGGGCGTAAAGCTGCCGCAACCGCCCGACGACCTCGAAGGCAGCTATTGGCGAACGGGGAACAGGAAGAACAACGCAGGAATTAGCTAGACAATAAAGCCGTGATTCGGCTGCTCGGCGACGTATGGCGGCTTAGTGGAAGTGGGTGTTTGTCCAATCCGGATGCACGTCTACCTCACAAGTGGTGCACTGGAGAGCCGAGTCGCCCGCGCGGCAATGCTGTACCGTGCCTCAAAACCGAAACATCCCTCCGATATAATATGCACGGCCGTTTTCCAGTTCTTCGCTCAACAAGCCAAAGCCTGGCCCGGTCACGCGCATGGGGCGATTGTCGGACAGGTTTTTGCCCTGTGCCACCACGGTGATGGTCCGCGACAATTGGACGCGGACCTGTGCATCGAAGACATCGCTGGCCTTGTACCGAACGTCCTGGGTCGGATCGGTTGTCGACACGGTCAGCAGCAGTGGTGCGAGGTGGTTCCACGCCCCCTGCACCGTGACCGACCCGATGGTGTAGAAGGCGCGAACGTTACCGACGACGTTCGCGCTTTCGACCAGGCTCGATAATTGACGACGTGTGCCATTCGTCATCATCACCGACGGCGGCGTCGGGTTCAGCAGGGTGACGTTGGCAGCAATGCCCAGTCCGTCCAAGGGACGCGGCAGGAACGAGAAGCGGGTGACCACCGCGTTCAGTTCGACGCCACGGATCTCCGTGCCGGCGGCGTTGATCGGTTGGGTGGTGGTGACCTGCGTCATGACCCCGTTATAGGGTTGGAGCGCAGTGTTGCTGACCGTCAGGATTTCGTTCCGAACGTTCTTGATGAAGCCTGCCACCGAAAACAGCACGTCCCGGTTGGCATAATATTCAAGGCTCGCGTCGTAATTGTCGCTACGCCGCGGCTGCAACCGCGCATTGCCGCTCATGATTGTGACAAAATTGGTCCCGGAATTGATGGCGATGGTCTGCCGACCCGCCAAATCGCTATAATTCGGCCGCGCGAGTGTCCGGCTGAACGCTGCACGGGCGCGGACCTTGCTCGTCACGTTCCAGTCGAGTTCCGCCGACGGCAGCCAATCCTGATAGTGCTCAGCCTGCTGCCCATAGGCTAGCGTCGTTGTTTTGCCGACGGTGGTGAAATTATAGGACCCGGTGGTCAGATCTGTGCCCTCGTACCGGATGCCGGCGGTGAGCCGCAGATCGTCGAGCGCATATCGGCCCATGGCATAGCCCGCCTTGATGTCTTCGGTCAGCGTATAATCGGATTGCAGGCTGGCTTGCGCGTTCGTCGCATTCGCAACGAACTTGGCGGGGTTCGCGTTGAAGAACGCGGTGACCGCGGCGGGATCGAAAAACATCACGCTCTGGCCGCCGCTGTTATAGGGCGTATAGCGCTGGGGTGCGGCAAAGGTCGACAGCGGCGCAGCCCCGCCGATCGGCGTATAATCGCTAACGGTGCGATCGTACCGGCGATCGACGAAGCGGCCGTAAAGTCCCGTCGCAACGCCAATGCCGCGATCTTCTCCGGCCATGTTGATCCGCAGGTTCGCCCGTCCGGTCAGCGCCTTTTCTTGCTGGTCATCGGGTGCGATCTGATAATCATAGAAATAGTAGTTTGCTGGGTTGAACACATAGCTCGGGTTGATGAAATTGAACTGGGGAAACTGTCCCGGCTTGATCGTATAGTTATAAGCGAGGTTTGCCCCGGCCGGTATGCGAAAGACCGATGTCGTTGCATCCTGATGATAGGTGGCAATCGCGTAGTTCACGCCCAGATCGGCCGCGATATGATTGCCGGGACTCAGCTCACCGTGAAAGTCGGCATATTTTATGCCGCGCTTCTGGAAGTAATGCGAATCGTCATCTTGCGCATAGGTGCCGCTGGTGACCGTGCCACCAGCCGCGGTGACGCCCGTGATATAAGTGTATTTATTGGTCGCTGCATTTACCGCGGTGTTGGGGGTCACACTGTTGGCTTGCCGGTCCTCGTCATTGGTGTGATAAAAATCTGCATAGGTCAGCATGCCTTTGAACATCACATGATCGTCAAACTCAAACTTGGCGAGGCCACCGTAGCGCTGACGCAGATTGTCGTAGTGCAGCCAGCGCCGGACTGAAGGCACGACAGCGGCGTTGCTGACATCGTTCGTTGCCGAGCTCAATTTCTGGCCGGTGGTCGGATCGACGTAGAGCGGCGCCGTGCTCGCGGAATCAAGCGACGCGCTGACGCGCCGGAAATAGCTGCCCGCGACGACCACGCCGAACTTGTGGTCGGGACCGAAGGTGGTCGCGCCGACCAGCTCGGCCTGGCCCGATGGGGTGTTGCCGCCGCGCACGTGCTGGAAATTCCAGCGGCCCATGTCCGCACGACCGCCCAGATAGGGCCTGCCGCCATTGTCGAACGCACTGCGCGTCCGGAGGTTGGCGATGCCGCCGATCGCATTGGCGTTCATTGCCGCATCCATCGACTTGTAGACGTCGACCCGCGCGGCCAGCGACGATGGGATGACGTCCAGCGAGACATTGCGGCGCGAGATTTCGTTGGCCGGCAGCGGCACGCCATCGATCTCGACGAGGTTATAGTCGGCATTGAGACCGCGGATCGATAGGAATTGCGCTTCGCCGCGACCGTTATTCTGGATGGTGGAGATACCCGGCACGCGGGTCAACGCCTCGCCCAGACCGAAGTCCGGCAATGTGCCGACCTCGTCCGAGCTGATGCTGTCGGAGATGACCGAGATCTCGCGCTTGGCCGCGATGTCCTTTTTCGCCTGCAGCCGCGCGCCGGTCACGACGATGTCGCCTTCCTTCTCGGAACCGGCGAGGGGCGACGCTTCGGGGTTAGCCGTCTGGGTGGGCGCGGCGACGCTCTGCGCAAAGGCGCTGCACGGCAACGATGCGGACAGAAGCAACAGTAAACGAAAACTGGATCGAGACGACATGGCGAATCCCCCTTTGGATGACATAACCACGTCATTTAATCACTATAGGTGACATAAACGTGACGGTTGCATCGAGGTTGATGCGGCAGAAGCTCTATCTGAGGAGTATATCCATGTTTTTGATGAGTTTCCTGGCTTTGTACGCAGCGACGGCGACACCGGATCGCCTATATGCCTGCGGTGACGATCAAGTCCGCGAACTCCGGATCGACAGCGATGGGTCGACCGAGTCGTGGCATTGGACGGCGAGCGAGGCATCCGATCTGCCCGCCGAGTATCGGGCGACGCTGCTGGCCCATATTGATGACTGCAAGCCGGTGGACGATGGTCGCGCGCTACTCGTCACCGCCTCGACCGGCGCAACGGTGCTGATCAATCGTGCGACCGGCAGGGTACTGTTCCGCGCGAAGACGCCGATGGCACACTCGGCGGCGCTGCTGCCGGGCGGGCTGGTCGCGGTCGCACTATCGATCGATCCGGCGGGGAATCGGCTCGAACTTTACGATGTCCACCGCAACGAGAGGCCGCTGCAGAGCCTGCCGCTGCCGTCCGGGCATGGCGCAGTCTGGGATCCCAAGCGTGCGCGACTGTTTACGTTGTCGCACGATCTGGTCCAAGGCTTCCAGCTCGACCCGACCGGGCAAGGCCCCCGGCTTGTCGAGACCGCACATTGGCCGCTGCCGGGTCGGCGCGACGGGCATGACCTTTCGCTGGCGCCAAATGGTGACTATACCGTCACCACCGATGATGGTGCCTGGTCCTTCAACCCCGATGACGGCAGCTTCCACCCCATCGCGCCGCTCAACCCCAAGCTGCGCGTCAAAGCCGTGAGCGCGATGGGCGACCGCATCGCCTGGGTGCAGGCTGAGGAGAGCTGGTGGGCGCACGGCTTCACCGTTATGACCGCGCAAGGTGCCGAGCCGCGCCGCATCCTGGTCGACGACCTTCATCTTTACAAGGTCCGATGGATCCGATGACGCTGTCCCCGCACGCCTCGCATGGCGCCTACTACGCGGCCCACATCGGCAAGAGCCTGTTATGGACGGCGAGCGACCTCGTCACGATCTACGCGCTGGTCAGCCTGTTTGCGGTCGATCCGGTGCTCGCCGGTTGGCTGTTCTTGGTTGGGCTCGCAGCGAATGCACTCGCGGACCTGTGCGTCGGCGCATGGCTTGACCGTTATCCGCAGCAAACGCGACGGGTCGCCGGCGGCGGCCTCACCGCGGCCGCGATGATATTCCCGATGACGATTCTCGCCGCAACCTATGGCAGCGCGGCGCTCGTCGCGACGACATTGGCCTTCCGTAGCTGCTATGCTGCCTATGATGTGCCGCACAACGCGATGCTGACCCGGCTCGCGGCGACTGCGGCCGGCACGGCGACGCGCCTGTCGCGCGGGCGAACGATTGGCACCGGGATCGCCGCAGGCTTGGTCGGGCTCGCTTTATCACGGTGGCGCGACGCCGCGTCGCTGCCGGTGATGCTCTGGTTGCTTGCGGGGGCCGCGCTGATCCTCGGCGCCGCCCTGTTACCGCTGCTGCCACGCGCCACGGCCATGCAGGCAGTGGCAGCGGTACCAACCGGTCCGGGGCTTCCGCGTGGATTCCTGGTCGGTAGCCTGATCGGCATCGTCGCGCTCGGTGCGCTGACCAAGGCGATGCTGCAATTGCCGACCACGGTCGCTCATCCCGACGCCGGGACGACCGTCCTGCTGCTGACGGGCGGCCGGATGCTGGCCGCGCTGGTCCCGTTGGACGTCCGGGATGCCCGCCGCGGCCTAATCTTGCTGGCGTCGCTATACGTGCTCGCTACCCCCGTCATGACCATGCTGCTCCGGCTAGAGGGATGGCCGATGATCCTCGCCCTCGGTCTTTTGCTTGGCTGCACCAACCTCGTCGACTGGACGCTGTTGCCGCTGCTCGCACGCGGCGCAGGCAGTTATGGCTTCTACACCATGGCCGCCAAGTTCGCGCTCGGCGGAGCCGGGCTGGCAATGACCGCCGCACTTGGTGATCACACCACTTTCGCGCCTGATGCTTTTGCGACATTCGTTGCCGTGCTGCTGGTCGCATGTGCGGTCGCCGCCTGGTGCGTTTGGCCGCAGCAGCGTATCGCACCGATCGATCCGAGGGACTTCCACCCATGAGTCATGGTTTCGCGGGCCAGTTCGCGCCCGCATTTCTACGGGAGGATGGACGCCGCACCGCGACCGACAACGAACGCCTTGTGATGGGGCTCCTCCATCGTACCGGCACAGCCTCACGCGCCGACCTAGCCCGCGCGACTCGCCTGACTGCGCAATCGATCACCCGTCTTGTCGACCCGTTGATCGAACGCGGCCTGCTGGTCGAGGGCGCACCCCAGATCGCGGGCCGCGGCAAACCGAGCGCCAAACTCCGCCTCGTCGCTGATGCCGCCTTCGCGGTCGGTGTGTCGGTGATGACCGACGCGGTGTCGCTGGTGCTGATGGACCTAACCGGCGCGATCCGGGCGCGCGCTGACGCACCGCTGCGCAGCGTCGACTTCGCCCGGGCGGCTTCGCAAATCGCTTCGCTGATCGACGCGACGATGATCAAGGCGGCGCTCGATCCGGCGCGACGGATCGGTATCGGTGTCGGCGTGACCGGCTATTTCATCGGCGACGGGGCGCGGCTGAACCCGCCCGCCCAGCTCGACCCATGGGCGCTTATCCCGCTCGACACGATGCTGGCCGAACGGCTTGGAGGGCCGGTCTGGGTCGACAATGACGGCAACGTCGCCGCGGTCGGTGAAGCGATGCTGGGCGCGGGGCGAACCACGCAAGACTTCGCCTATCTATATTTCGCGGCCGGGTTTGGCGGCGGAGTCATTGCAGGCGGCGCGCAGCTGCGCGGTAGCCACGGCAATGCCGGCGAGTTCGCCTCGGTCTTGCCAGAGGGCTGGCCACAGCCCAATCTCGAGAATCTACGCCGCTATCTCGCGGCCAGGGGGCAGCCCTATGACGACCTCCATGCGATGTTGGCCGCGTTCGATCCCGCCGATCCGCTGATCGACGGCTGGCTGGATATCTGCACGCCGTCGTTCAACCTCGTCGCTTCGGTCATCTCAGCTGCGCTCGATCCCGAACTGATCGTGCTCGGGGGGCGCTTGCCGTCCATACTCGCCGACCGGATAATAGCACGCGTCCGGTTCACCAACCCCGAGCGGCGCGGCCGTCAACGCCCCGCGCCCAGAATCGCACCATCGGCGATCGGTCCCGATGCCGCGGCAATCGGTGCCGCCATGCTGCCGTTGTGCACCGCGTTCATCGCCTGACGAGTATGAACTGACAGCGAACAAACACTGGTTCTCTGCGATTCTGGCGGTGTGCCCGCGGATGAGCGATTGCGCGCACCGCGGGCGGAACGCCGCCGACTCCGCTATCGTCGCCGGCCATCTTTTAGCGCGACAGGGAAACGCCCAACCAAAAGAAACTGCGGCGGATCTACCGCGATGGGAACGTGGGCGCGTCACTATGGCAGCTGCAAGCGGCTCTGGAGACCCAGTGTCGATGATGCTGACAGGCCGAACTAGCTAATGGCCGGGTTCGTCTCCGACACACCAATTTTGAGATGAAGCTTCCGCATTCGAATGTACGAAGCTTCGCAACTTGGTTCGGTTCGCTGGGCGCTCCGCAACGTAGCGGTTTGGCTGGGGATCGACGCCGGAGTGGAACTTATGATCATGCGCCAAGCGCTGCCGCAACTACTTTGATTGAAAGTCTACGCGCTACAAATTTTGCCGTCGGCGAGTTTGTTGCACTAATGATACTCATGTTACATGTTGCAGCTCTAGACATGAGAAATTTACTGCAGTCAGAGCTGAGTGAAGTATCACCAGCCACGCGTCGATTATTCACATGTTACCCTGCTGATGAGCACTCTTAATTATTTTGCCAACAAATTTCACGACGCGCGGCCCGTATTACCAAGATAGCACAAACGCTAAAATATAAATTATCTTACTATATTCGGAAATCATGGTACTCTTCGCGAATCGCAAAGATCTAGTATTTATTCGGTGCTACACATTCCGGGCGGATCAAAAAATCGAACAAAAGCCACTAAATATTAAAGTTGTGAAACCGATCAAAATTTTCCGAAGTTGCCACAATAATACGATGAACTGATCAGCGTAAGTTGAGGCGGTCAGCTGAAATCAAAACTTCCTTCTGGCATTATATTCCTTTAACCAATCAACGAAACGTTGCGACGGCATTGGTCTCGCGTAATAATATCCTTGAACTTCGTCACAATGCAAAGACTCAAGAATATCAAAGCACGCCTGATCTTCAACCCCTTCTGCAACAACTCGATAACCAAGCTTCTTGAGGAGATTAATAATCGTATCTACAAGAAGAATGCAGCGGTCATCGCGAGACATCAAATTTTTTATGAACGACTGGTCGATTTTTACGACTCTAGCCGGAAGATTTTGTAAATATGCGAAGCTACTATGGCCTGTACCAAAGTCGTCAATAGACAAAGTGACGCCGCCCGCTACGAGATTTTTGAGTACATCGAGGGATGAGCTAGGATGTTCCATCATTGCACTTTCCGTCAATTCAATCTCCAGGCATTGCGCGGACAAATCGCGGGCAAGTAAGCCGCCGTATACCCGATCTACTAGATCTGCTTCCATGAGATTCATCGCAGATATGTTAATCGACAGTTTGAGCAGGATCCCGGCTGAGCGTAGACGAACAGCCTGATCCAATGCTTCGTCGAGCACCCACTGAGTCAATGGGCGCGCGAGCGACGTCTGCTCGATCATAGGGATGAACTCAGATGGCGGTATCTCACCGAGTTCCGGATGACGCCAACGGAGCAGGGCCTCGGCGCCCAGGCATGCCCCACTACTCAGTTCAACCCGCGGCTGAAAGACAAGGTAAAACTGATTGCCACCTCGCAGGGCGGCGCCGCAATCACGAAGCAGTCGGTATCGACGCTGCACTGCCGCATCCAGATCACTACAATATACGGCAGTCAGAGTTTTTGTGCGACGAGCTTCGTGCGCAGCCAAAGCCGCGCCACGTAGCAAGTCCTCAGGTTCGACCATTCCAACCTCAAAGTCGCGAGCACCAAATGCCACTGTTGTCACGAAGGGGAGGGGGCCACCTGCACAAAGATCCCGAAACGTGCGTTCCACCAAATTCATATACGACGACACTTCAACGTCAGCAGGGGAGAGAAACGCAAATTGTGTAGCCCCAACGTGATAAGCTGTTCGCTGTTCTCCTAACGCCATATCGAACCCTGCGGCGATTTCGCGTATCATCTCGTCGACCCGGTGCACTCCCATAGCGCTGGCGATCTTTGAGATTTGCTCGCCCCGTGCAAGATCTAGAAAGACTAGTACGTACTTCGTACCCGGATTGGCTTGCCGCAGGTCTGCCAAATCCTCCAGAAATCTCGCTCGAGTAGGCATCCCGCTTATTGGATCGATGTGGCCATAGGCGTATTGCAATTCCATCTGCGCCATAACCATAGCAGCCAAGTCAGTGAGAGCTTCTAATTCCCCAGGCGTCGTCATACGCGGCTGGTCGCCGAGGACACAGAGCGAGCCGAGACTGTGACCGTCCGTCGTTATAAGAGGTGCGCCGGCATAAAAACGCTTCCCATTCCTTGCAAGGGAAGAGCGGAAATAAAATGGGCTGTCCAAAAGATCTTCGATAACTAATGACTTTTTCGAGAGAGTTACCTCAGAACAAGGAGCTCCTTCACGAGGCATGCTCCAGACGTCAAATCCATATTTTGATTTGAAAATTTGCTCGTGTTCCGCAGTTAGGGAAATCGCGGCATATGGGAGTTGAAAAACCTGTGCAGCCGTTCGCGTTATTCGATCAAGGTGCTTGCTCGCAGGTGCCTGGAGAATCGTCAGTTGATGAAGTGCATTCAACCGAACAGATTCTGCATAAGTGTGCACAGCTTCATCCTTTTCGAATATGTCCGAGACTTGTTTGATGTCGGACAGATGGTTCGTTGTTTTCTTCAAACGATGAATGTGCAGATACGTATATTTCCGATGTTGCGCGTTTCGACGGCTTCGGCGGTCGGCGACAGGGCGTTTCGGGCGGAACTCGACAATCAGCCCTGCGAACCGCTAAAGGGTCATTCTAGTAAATAATATGCGACATCGCAAATCGTTTGGGATTGGAGCAACTTAATGTCGAATATGTTCCTAAGATGTGACTTTTACGCGAGGTGGCTCTAATCGACATCGCCAGCAAGCAGCCGAACTGTCATGTTGTATACTAGTTGTTTAGTCCGGCATCTTGTGGATCGGATTGACGATGAACCGGTCTGGCTCTGACGTCCAGATCTTGGCGATGTATTCCTAGGGTGTGAGCCCGCTGAGCGTCTTGAGCCGGCGGGCAAAATTATAGGCGGCCATGAAGTCAGCGAGGTGCGTCCGCAGCTGGTCGTGGCTGTCGTAGTGGAAGCGTTTGACGGTCGCCTCCTTGATGGTGCGGTTCATCCGCTCGACTTGTCCGTTGGTCCACGGATGGTTCGGTCCGGTGAGCCGGTGCTCGATGCCGTTTGCCTCGCAGATCATGTCGAAGTGCATCTGGCGGGAGCAGGCGGTATTCCGGTTGCGGGGCTGCTCGGCGAACTGAATGCCATTGTCGGTCAGGATGGTTTGGATGCGGTAGGGGACGGCTGTCAGCAGGTGTTCGAGGAACTCCCACGCTGTCCGTCGATCAGCCTTGTCAACCAGCTGCGTGACCGCGAGCTTGCTGGTGCGGTCGATGCCGACGAGCAGGTAGAGTTTGCCTTCGGCGGTCTGCACCTCGGCAATATCGATGTGGAAGAAGCCGATGGGGTAGCGCTTGAAGCGCGGCCGCTTCGGCTTGTCGCCCTCAATGTCCGGCAAGCGCGACATGCCGTGTCGCTGAAGGCACCGATGCAGCGCTGAGCGCGTCAGATGCGGGAGCGACGGTTGCAGGGCGTAGAGGCAGTCGTCGAGTGGCAGCAGTGTGTGGCGCCGGAACGCCACAACCATCGCCTCCTCGGCCTCGGTCAGGGTCGTTGAATGGGGGGCTTTCGGCCCGGTCTTCAAATCATCGACCGTCGCCCGTTTCCGCCACTTCGCGACCGTCTTTGGGTTGATCCCCAGTTCCCGGCTCAGCGTCGCGAGCGAAGCCTGCGATCGCTGTATTGCTGCTCGGACGGCGTGCGTGGTCGTGGCGCTCCCGTGACGAACCTGTCCCACATCGCTTCCTTCCATTCCAACGAAAGGATCGCACCATCAAACCGTGGGATCAAACAGCGCAGCGTTCGTGCTTTAGCGACAAGCGCCACAGAGGCACCCGCCCTCGATCATCCCTGGACTGTTCATAGGCAAAATTTGCACAATCAGCGCCCATTATGGAACGTCAGATTGCCCAAAGAGCTACCGCGCGGCCATTCCCAAAACTCGATCCCAATCGAGAAACAGCAGACGTCGATGGAGTGCCGAATGTCGGCGGGCTTCATCCCGAGCTTGCGGGCGCAGGAAGCGCGACGTAAGGTGATTGCGCATCAAGAGTTGGAACGACGCCAACGCCAACCTGCCAATCCGGGCAAGGTGGCTCTCCGCGAGGAGGATGTGGCCGAGCCGGCAACAAAACGGACTGTGTCACGCGTCGTCTCCAAAATGTGCAGGGAGCGAAAACGTGACGGACGATCAATCACTTCAGCCGAAGGCATCTCTCTACTTCGCGAATGCGGCGGCCGGCGTCATGCTGCCCGACGTCGTCGAGGCGACTGTGAGGCATCTTCGCCGCGAAGCTGAAATCGGCGCAGTTCCTGCCGCAGCGGAAGCATCAGACGTCATTGCGGCGGGCTATGCTGCGGCAGCCGACCTGATCGGAGCCGAGATCGATGAGGTGGCTTTCGTCGGGAGCGGCAACCGGGCGCTCGCGGCCTTGATCCAATCCGCGGCCCTTCAACCAGGAGATCACGTGCTGGTCGACCGCACGTGCTGGGGCGGCACACTCCACATGTTGTCCAGCTATCCCGGCGTCATCGTTGACGTGATGCCGGTCGATCAGCACGGTCGGGTCGATGTGGATGCGGCCAAGGCGCGGGCGCACCCCGCAACCAGGCTTGTCGTGCTGACATGGTGCCCCGCCACCTGCGCGATCTTTAAACCGGCGGAGGCGGTGGGCGTGCTCGCGGAGGAGTTGGGTGCTTTTTACATCGTCGATGCGTGCCAAGTGGCGGGTCAACGCCCGATCGACGTCCGCGATCTGCGCTGTCACGGCCTCGCTGCGAGCGGACGCAAGTGGCTTAGAGGGCCGCGTGGCACTGCGCTGCTTTATGCTTCCCGAGAATACTTGACCGCCACCCGGGCATTCATGGCTGACCAGTTCGGCAAGGCCGAACCGATGCACGGCGCTATGAGACAGGGGAATCGAACGTGGCCGGTCGGGTCGGCCTGTCCGTCGCGCTAAGCGGCGCGCAGGCAATCGGCGTAGACGCTATCGCGCGACAACTCGCCAACATCGCAGATAGGCTTCGCACTCGCATTCTGGCGGTGTCGGGCGCGGCGATCATCGAGCAGGGGATGACCTCGCGGGTTTCGTGACGGTGACCGGTCTGGATGTGCCTAAGACCGCCGCCGCGCTGGCCCGTGCCGGCATCACAATCAGCAGTCCGGGGCGCACCTACGCGCCGCTAGACATGGATGCGCGGGGCCTAACCAGCATTATTCGGATCGCGCCTCATGTTTTCAGCACAGCGGGCGACGTCGATGCGCTAGTCCAGGTTCTGGAGCGGGTAGCGACTCATAATCACTGATGAGGGATTCCCGAAACATCATCGCTATGCGAATACCTCGACCGTCTCACCGACCCTCTCCAATGGGAACAATAAATGCGCAGACGGAGGCGGTTCTTCGCGGCCTTCTACGACCGAGTGTATCCCCGCTGCATGACTTCCACACGTTCGGGACCGAGCGGAATCCGCCCATGCAAAGCCGCCTCTCCGATGGTACGGACACGTGGATTTGGTCGACTCATTCGCATTACAGCTTCTTTAGATGTTTACGCCTTTAGCGGCGCAACTGGTTAACACATTTGTATATACAACTATGTTGCGTAAATTTCGGAGGAAGTCGCGCTAGTGTCGAGTTCCGTTCATTCCTTCTCGACCAAGTTCACAGCCCTTAACGGTGGAAGGGCGCGCGCGATCGGCGCTACCTTGCCACTGCTCCAGTGAGTTTGAGCTGATAAGGGAATATGTCGGGCGTTGGGAATTGGGCGTCGCCGTTCCAACCTAAAGTCTGATAAACATAAGGAGTCGCGGTGACTGCAAGAATATAAGTTACCCCTGTGCTTACCGGTATTTGTGAGCTGGCGCTCTCCGCATCATCAACCGCTGCCAGAGGGCTGTACATTGCTCTGCCTTGAGCATCGATCGCAACTAAGCGGAAGCGCCACGCCGATTTTGGAATCTTCGGCTCGCCGGTCAACTGTACCGTTATTTTCGAAGAGTCCAGCTCAGGCGTGAGGCGAATCAAATGCGTGCCGAACTGTAGGAGTGGTCGGTCGTACGACGAATGATAAGTGCCAGCCACACTTGCCGGCGACAGCTCTGCATAGCGTTGGGCCATGGGCACATCTCGAGCATAATCTAGGAGCGCCTTCTGCATCTCGAAATCGCCGGCCGCTAACCTGGCACCGAACATGCCCATGAAATCGGCGAAGCTACGCCATCCGTTCGGAAATGCGCCCGTCTTCTGCCCAATCCGAACAAATGCTTCCATTTGATCCTCACGACTCCGCCCGTCGGCTTCGCGCAAATTGTCAGTCCAGACTTGCCAGAGGAGTGGGCGCGTAGAGTCACCTTCCTGCAAGGCGACTAGCCAAGGCCATGCCGCATATCGCAGGTCGGAAAAGGTCGGACCCTTTTCAAGCTGCCCCAGATATGCCGCGACTTGAGCCCCCCCGTTCATCGAAAGCGAGACACTGTTCCATTCGGCAAAAGTTTCCCACGCGGGCCCCGCCGAAGGTCGGTCACGAAATCCTCCGGTGTACGTAGATATGACGTGCGAATATTCGTGGACGAGTGTGGTTGATCCGGGCTGCAGATACACGCTGCTCAACCAAAGCGCGTCCGACGCGCTGGCGCCGCAGTCACCTCGGTCTCCATCCGAGATCCAAGGCAGCCCAGTGCCACAGATGTAGATGTTGATTCGCTTGGGTGAAGGATCATTCAAATAGGGAAGCGGTGAATTCAGGAAGTATTGGTTGAGAAGCCAGATCTGCTCTGCCCAGGCACCAGTGTCGCGTACCATGTCGTCCCATGCAGCGCCACGGCCTTTCTGATAGATATAGCTGAAGGCAGAATGATCAGTCCCATACCAGATACTGAAATGCTGGGTATTGAAGAGCCCAAGCCGGCCGTCTTCCACCGCTGCCTCGGTGGCGCGGCCAGACTGATAATCAGTTGCGTACGTGCGTGAATCGGCTGTGAGTGGATGCTCCGCAACGCGCCGGTCGATCTCGGCGACATCGGACGGCGAAAACGAGCGGCTCTGAAATGAGCGGCGACAGCCGTCTGGCAGTTCGAGCACGACCGTTCGGCGGGAAAACTCGGCGTCGCGCCCGAACGCCACCACCATTCGAGCCTCGAAGGGCGCTCCGGCGGAACGGCCTGGATCAGACGCCTGACCAGCGGTCGAATCGCTGTCGAGTGGCGTCCAGCGGCGCAGCGGACCTAGCGCTCCCCAGGGCCGCCACGTCGAGGTAGTAGTGCAGGCTGTGGAAGCAGGTGTCGGCGCGGGGCTAGAACTTGGCACAGGCGTAGGCAATACGATAGAGGGTGATTTCACCGACCCATTGCTGTCATTTCCCCCGCAACCGCACAAGAGCATCGGCAACAAACAAAGGGCAGCCCGCGGCCTTATGGAAATTTGAGTGCTGCTCATGAAGGTGTCCTACACTTGGATCGTTTCAAATTTGCGTGGTGTCACATATCATCGTCCGCCACCCCGATGGCGTAACCCGATCTGCTCTGACCATGTCCGCTTTGCTCATGCACCGCTCCAGCACGTGGTGGCAAACGGCAAGGGCACGCTGTCGTCGCTAGGAGTGAACAGATCCCGGCCGATAAAGGTTTGCCTCCCACCGTTCGTCGAGGGGTGCCGTGGGTATTTGACATAGTTATGATGCAGCGTTCGCAGTTAGTTCGTCGCATTCACAATCAGGGTAAGCTTGCGCTGGGTTTTGAGCTAGCTGACAGGCTGAGGCGCTGTGTCTCGTCCGAGAAGACCCTCGTAAATACGCCCAACGCGCCGAAGCTCGCCGGCCAGGATCTCGTGCTCCAACGTCTCGCTCGAGGTTATTCCTCGGTCATCTATCGCTAAAGTCCGCGTCTACTAATCACAAACCTCCGATAGTCAGAGTTCGATCACGCCCACCCAGAAGCGAAAGGTGCCGTGCGAATCTCGACGAGCCAGGCGGGGTTGGAAGTGGTTGGCTTCCTGCGCGCCTGGTCCCGGAAGACGGAGAGCACCTACGGCGTTCGCTTGGGGCAGAACCAGGCACGCGACCCATGTCGTGTGTCCGAATTCAAAGTTTAGAAAGAGGACCCTTCTTCCGCGCTAGGAGCGGGCGCCCGTGATCGTGGTGCAGATTGCGCGGTATAAGCTTCAGCCTTGTTCCACCCAGATCGGCTTGCCTCGTGCTCATGCTGATGCCCGATATCGAAGCGCGACGCCGCTTGCGTAAGCTGGCCAACCTCGCTGGCGAGGTTGCGTGCGGCAGCCGAGGTCTGTTCAACCATCGCCGCATTCTGCTGTGTCGTATGGTCCATTGCGTTGACCGTCTCGCTGATCTCGCTGACAGCGCTGGCCTGCGCGCTGTTGTCCCTCGCAATATCACCAAGGAGGTCGTGGACTTCAGCAACGTCTGCCGAAATCCCTGCGAACGCTCCGTCTACCTTTCGCACCATTTCCACGGCGGACATGATTTCTGACTGGGTGGTGGTGAGCTGATCGCGGGCTCGACCAGCTTCTTCCTCAGCCCGCATCGCAAGTGCGGACACAAGGTCAGCAACGACGGCAAAGCCGCGGCCTGCCTCGCCGGCCCGTCCGGCCTCCACGGCAGCGTTCATCGCAAGGACGCGAGTTTGAAAAGCGATCTTGTCGAGGCCTTCGATGACGCTGTCGATGCCCTTAGCGCTTTCCGAGACCTTGCCCATGGCGTAGACCGCATCATCGGCGATCACGCGTCCGCTTGACACGGTCTTGATTGCGGTGTCCGCGCGTGAGACGGTTTTCGCAGCTGCTGCCGCGGTTTGCTTGAGGCGCCCATCCATCTGCGTAATCGCTGCAGTGGTTTCTTCCAGATTGGCCGCGTTCGCCTCGGTTCGACGGGCGAGGTCCTCCGAAGCTGTCGCGATCTCGTTCGCGCCGCTCTCGATTGTAGTCGCGCTCTGCGACACCGCGCCGACCAGCTCCCGCAAACCTTCTACCGTAAGGTTGTAGTCATCACGCAGCGCGGCATAGGCGGTTGGGAAATCGCCGGCGATGGTTGCCGTCAAGTCTCCTGCTCGGAGGCGGCGGAGAAGGGTGCCCAGTGTTTTTACCACATCGGCTTGCTCAGCTGCCTGCCGTTGCTGTTCCACGGCTGCATCGCGGAACGTGAGCATGGCCTTGGTCATCCGGCCAACGCAGTCCTTGTAATCGGTGAACGCGATTGGGCTTTGGAGGTCACCGTCGGCCAGTCCCTCCATGCGCACAACCGTCGTAACATAAGGGTCGGCGATGGCCGCGCGAAACTTGGCCCCGACGAGTGCCGCAATGCCAATCGCTGCGAGATCAACGGCCACTCTGATCCAGCCCGCATCGAAGAAGGACAGAAGCTCCAGCACCAACATGACGCCAACCATGGCTCCGAAGGCGACCTGAAGCTTCTTCCTAATCGGCGCCTCCGCCTTGAACCATTCCATCGAAAGCTCCTTGTATTTCCACGTTGGCAACTCCCGCAATCGATATGGAAGGTTGGTTGACGAGATACCCTCTCAAGCATACGTATTTTAGGAAAAGCGCGGCCTTTTTTTTAAAACTCAGTTAACTTCGTATTTCTTCACGATCTGAGGTTCTGGGAATGTTCTGGCCGCGACAGATTGCACCGCAACGCTTTTGCCTTGATAGCGTCCGACGCCGTGCCATCCCTTCTTTCGTCGGGGTGACAAACTGTCGCAGTTGAGCGCAGATCCCTTGTTCGCGCTGGCGATCACACCACTCTAGTTGCAATCTCTCACCGTAACATCAGCCTGTCGAGCGGAATGGTGTCTGTTGACGCCGTTACGGGCGCAGGCGGTAAATCGGGTAGCCCGCACCTAGTTGGATGCTGTCATCTTTCCGGCCCCCATCGGCGGCGCCATAGTTGCGGTCCAGCATGGGAGTACGCGGACCGGAACCACATGAGCGTTCCGCGCTTAGCTAGCGCTCCGCCTGTCCCCTGGTTCCCCGCCTCGCCGAGAGTCGGGCGATCCCCCTTCGACCCCAATGTCCCCGACATCTCGGGCTTCTGTCCCAGCTTAGGCAGCAACCGCTGCCGGAGTTTGTGCTCCTCGTTTTTGGTCCCGCCCGTCTAGGCGATGCGCGCCATCTTGTTGGCCGGCGCACTGAGACGAGCATGCGCGGTTTGCGCGCCAGTATCCGCTCCAGCCACAAATTTGGCGGCGCGGTGATGGTGGCCTGCCTGACGACCGAACTGCCGCCGATGATGAGCACCGTCGAATGGTGCGGCCTCCCATTTTCGAAATCTGGCCAATCTTCTTGCCTCCTGCCGAATACTGGGTGCGGCTCGAGTTCGAGTTAGGCGGCGAAACGACCGCTCTCGGTAAAGGCCTCTACCGGCAACGCGAGCGCAACTATCGCGGTGACAGCGATCGGGTTGAAGCCGGGGATGGTTATCTTCCTACGCGCACGCAATCTTGAGCACTCGAAGAGCCGTCGCGGCAACTGCGATGACAACGCCACCGCCGAGAGGTTCTTCTCCTCGCTAAAGCGCGCGCGCATCCGGCCCCGCGACGCAGGTGCCGCAACTCGCCCTCGCGATACGCACGGCACGTTTGTGGTGGAAACGGGCGTGCGGTCCGATATGGACGTGGACTATGACGCGGGCGACTTGTCGGAGGGAGGCAATCTGGAACTGACCCAGGCGGTAGCCACCTTGCTAAGGGCGGCCCTTGGCCATTCGGGCTGCCTACAGCGCCCAATCGCATGGCCGAGCGCGATGTGCCGAAGCGCTGATCGGCGATGACCGGCGGGGCGTCAATCGCCGGGTGCGCGATCGACGAACAGGATAAAGCTGCTGCGGCCGTTCGCCTCGCGCACGATGTCCATGCCGGCAGTCATGCCGTGGGCAGACAGGGCGTCGAGGATGGTCGGGTCCCGCAGCCGCAGCCGGGTCACGCTCTCGTCCGCAGCGGCGTCGCCTTGCACCTCGCACCGGCTGCGGCCGCAGGAAACCGACCAGATCGAGAGGCCGGCGGCGGCGGCGAATAGCGCTCGAACCTGTGCTGCCGCATCGGCATCCGCCACCGAATCGCTCGCGATGCTGGCATGCAGGCTCCGCAATACACTCGGCGCTTCCGCCAGAAGGGCGGCCGGGGGCGGCCCAGACCTCGCGCCGGGCGTCTCTAGGGCTAGCGCAGGAGGCACGGCGAGGCGGGGCGGGTTGACGATCCGTACGACCCCGCTCTGCCGGGGGCGGCGTCCGGTGGTGCCGAGCACAAGGCCGATCACGGCCGCTGCCGCCACCGTCAGAATGGACACCAGCGGGATCAGCCTGCCTGGTTGGTTGCGGCCGGTGTTTGGCACGGCGCGCGCTCCTTTTCGATCGTGGATGCAGGGCGCGCGCCGCCCCCGCATGTCGCTCAGTTCAGTACGCGCACATTCCACAGGGCGGGAGTGTACCAGTTGTTCGGGTTGTTGGAGAGCACTGCCGTCACCAACTGCACGCGGATAAAGCGCGCGGTCACGTTGAAGCTGTCGACCGTGAAGCCATAGAGCGTGTTGTTGGTGAAATCATACGTCTGCCAAGTCGTTCCATCGGAACTGAACTCAATCTTGTACTTGTAATAGGCCTCCGATCCCTTTGTCATTGGCCAGGAAATCTGGATTTCACCGACATGGCGTGCTGAACCGAGATCGACGCGCCACCAGGCGGGCCAATTGGCGCTGGAGACCGCCGACCATTTCGTTTGGTAGCTGCGGTCGTTTCCATATTGCGGCGAACTGCCGGATGCCGTCGCACTCGCCGTCGCGGGTCGGGTGGCGGCAACGCTATCGGTTGAAGGCAGCGTCAGCGCGCCGGTTGTCTTGTCGACATAGAAGGTCGAATAATAGTCGAGCGTCGCGGTGCGCGCCTGATCGTCGAGCAGCACCGGCAGCCACATCCGACCGTCATCACGTGCGATGGCGCCGCCAAGATGGTCGAGCACCAAGATGTTGGCGGTCGACCCGCTGCCCCGGATGATGCGTACGTCCGCATTCTGGCCGCCGAAGGTCGAGGCATTGCCGAAATTGGCGAGCGGAGACCAGGGCCCGAGCATTGAGGTCGCCGTGGCATAGGCCCCCTGGCTGGGATACCATCCAGCCGCCGCGGAGGTGAGCAGGAAGTAGATGTTCCCCTTCTTCATCACAATCGGGGCTTCGCGATACTGATTCTCGAAAGCCCAGGTGGTGCCTGCGCTGACGTCAACATCGAGATAGTTGGCGGTCAGCCGGAAGATCGCCATGGTGTCGTTCGCGCCTCCGTTCTTGCGCGAGGCGGCAAGAAAATACGCCGTGCCATCGTTATCCTTCCACACATAGTCGTCGCGGATCTCGCGATCGAGGGGGCGGAAGGTCTTGACGATCGTGTAGGGCCCGCATTCGGTGTCGCTCTGCGCCACCAGTGCTTGGGCCGTGCCATAGCCGGACGCTTCATAATGTGCCCACATCACCCATTTGTGGGTGGAATCATTGTAGATCACATGGTCGCGCTCGGTGCGATAGCCTTCGGGAATGTTGGCGATCCGATGACCGTTCGGGCAAGCATCCGGCAGCGGGTCATAGGCGTAGTGATTGGCGAGCTTGTTTTGTACCGTCACCAGCTGGGCCTCCGCCACGCCGGGAAACAGCCCCGTCACCATGGCGGGCGCGAGCGCGAGCGCGCGCATCCTGCGGATGGCGGTCCGTGCGCGGAACGATAGTCCCTTCATCAAACCTCTCCGTTTATGGCGGATCGTCCGGGAGTTCGATCCGCTACGATCAAGAAGTTGGCGCCAAGGCAGGCGACAGGGCGAACTCCAACGAACCGCCAAACTAGTACGACATATAACAGCGTAAGGTGCCAGGAAACTTAACGCGTTCCTCCTGAGTCGACCCATATGTACTACAAATGCCGCATGCAGACAAATGAAACGGCTGGAGTCCAGCGCGTGTGCGCGAGGCCGTTCAGAGATCGTCGAGCGACCAGCTGTTGCAGACCTGAGACGAATTTACCAGCTTGGCCTCATGGAAGACGAACTGCCGTTCGTAGCCGTTGCAATCATCGCGAGAATTTTGCTGATTGAGGCGCCTTTAACGGTGACGGTAACGCTTGGGTTTTTCTCCTGAAGTCGCTCTGACCCACCAGTTGGCTTTTGGTTCTCCGCCGCAACCCTTGGTTTCTGGCTTCTAGCGGCTGGCTATCGGACTTTCGTCGGCTGAGGGGGCGACAACGGACATGCCGATGTTCTTTACGGCTGGGATCCACAGCCACCACATGACGGCGGCGGCGAGATGGATGGCGCCGAGGAAGTTAAAGTCCGACACCCACAGCATGTTGGGCGCCGGAGCGCGGAACTGGCGGTTCACCCGATCGGGCGGGCATGGTGCCGCTTTGTCGCTGACGGTGGTGCGCACCGGCTTGCCGCGGATCATGCCTGCCAGGCCCGTCCCCCGCATCAGCTGGGCAACGGTACATCGGGCGAGGTCGAACCCCTCGCGGCGCAGCTGCCGCCAAAGCTTGCGGACGCCATAGACGCGGAAATTCTCCTCGAACACGCGGCGCACCTCCGGTCGGAGCAAGTCGTCCCGCCGAGCCAGAGCCGACCGCCTGGTCGGCTCTATCCTTCTGGCAGCATGGGCATGGTAGGTGGATCGGGCGATCGGCAGTACCCGGCAGATCGGCTCGACCCCGTACACCGCGCGGTGCGCGTCAATGAACGACACCATCACTTCGCTCGGCGGTCGAGCTCCGCCATCGCAAAATAAGCGGACGCCTTGCGAAGGATATCGTTCGCCTGGCGCAACTCGCGGTTCTCGCGTTCCTAGGCTTTCATCCGCTCCGCGACGTCACTCGGCGCACCACCGCGCATGCCGCTGTCCACCTCGGCTTTCTTCACCCATTCGTTGAGCGTCTGCCCGGAACAGCCGATCTTCGCCGCGATCGATAATACCGCCGCCCACCGCGCGGGTGATCCTTCTCGTGTTCCAGCACCATTCGAACCGCGCGGGCGCGCACCTCAGGGGAGAACTTGTTCGTCGTCTTGCTCGTCATAGATTCCTCCTCTCAGAAGTTGGGCCTCCGATAATCCCGGCTTGGTTCAGTATCACTTCACGAAGTTAAGCCTAATCACCAATCGGAGTGGATTCCAGCCTCACTGCGCATCGCGTGCGATATATCGGCAAGCGCTTTGAGAGCCGGAATGCCTCCTGTTTGGTTACTGATCTGCGGCTCCACAGGATACGTATCTCGGCAACGGAATCGATCATCGCGTGCGGATGCTGGTCCGGTAGTGTCCCGTCCACCGGAAAACGCCACCGATCGCAAGCCATCCGGTCAATAGCGCATAGGGCCGCCAGTCTGCTCACCGCCGGAACCGCACATAGACCAAGTTCCACTTGCCGTAGCGCTCGTGCATGTCCCGCCAGGGGCAACCGACCCGCAGCACATGCAGCATGCCGTTCAGAAATCGCCGGTTGTCATGGGAGGGCCGCGCCTTGCCGCGCTCGGACGGCAGCAGGCCTTCGAGCACCGCCCATTCCTCGTCCGTCAGATCGCCACGCGCCATTGCCGCTCCGCGCAAAGAGCCGCTTTCAATCAGAGATCAGGACGTTTGGGAGCCCACTTTGTCAACACCACCTAGATCGAATCGAGTGCGTGCCGCCCTGAACTTCGGCGCATTGTCGATGATCCAGGTCCAAAGCGGCATCATTCCGACGAGCAATCCCCGTCCAAGGGGGGTAAGCGTGTAATCGACCCGCGGTGGCACTTCCCCATAGTCACGGCGGAGAATGAGCCCATCGCGTTCCAGGTGACGCAAGGACCGGGTCAACATGCGCTGCGTGACCCCTTCGAGCCGGCGTGCCAGTTCTGCATGGCGCAGCGTACCGGCAACTCCCAGGGCATGGACGATACCGAGCGCCCATCGGTTGCCGGCATGGGCCAGCACCTGCCGCTTCAGCCCGTCATCATCGTCGCTGAGCGCATCGCAGGCCGCTTGCGAGTGCGCAATCACGGCATCGAAGTCCAAGTCGTCAAGCGGTATCACGCGTGTGCCTTCTTCTTATTACCGACCGTGCTTCCATTTTTGCATCAGGATCACAAGGAGCTCCTGATGCCAGAAACAAAGATCACCACCCCCACTACCCTTGTCGTCGGTGCAGGAGAACTGGGACTAGCCGTCATCAACGGCCTGTTGGAGCGGCATCCCGAGAACGTGGGATCGATCAGCGTCCTTCTCCGGCCATCCGTCGACGCAGTGCAGGAGCAACTTGCTCGCCAGTTGCAGGACAAGGCACTCCACATCGTTCGCGCAGATCTTGCGACGGAGACGGTCGAAGGCCTTGCCGCCATCTTCGCGCCCTTCACGACGATCATCTGCTGCACCGGGTTCGTCGGCGGCCCCGGCACCCAACGGAAGATCACCAAGGCCGTTATTCAAGCCGGGGTCGAACGCTATGTGCCTTGGCAGTTCGGCGTCGATTACGATGTGGTCGGGCACGGCAGCGGGCAACCGGTGTTCGATGAGCAGTCGGACGTACGCGACCTGCTGCGCGGGCAATCCGCCACGGAATGGGTCATCGTTTCGACGGGCATGTTCACCAGCTTCCTTTTCAAGCCGGCCTTCGGCCTGGTCGATCTCGAACGACCCAGGGTGCATGCGCTCGGTAGTTGGGACAACCGGCTGACGGTGACCACCTCGAACGATATCGGGCGGCTCACCGCCGCGATCCTCGCGCATGAACCGCGCATCCGAGATGAGGTGGTGTACGTCGCAGGGGATACGTTCTCCTACGCCCAGCTTGCCGACATGGTCGAAGGGCATTTGGGTCGCGATGCGGAACGGGTGCTATTGGATATGGACCAACTGCGGTCCGAAGTCGCGTCACACCCGGACGACGGGATGCGAAAGTACCGCCTTGCCTTTGCCCGCGACACCGGCGTCGCCTGGGACAAGGACCGGAGCTTCAATGTCGCGCAGGGCATCGATCTCACCGACGTGTCGAGGTGGTTGAAGCAGCGGAAAGGCGCCTAAGATGGGACGTTTTGGATCTGTATATCCCACGAGATTGAATGATGCCGCGGCGGTGGCCTTCGCGCGTCCTGACGTGCTGGTCAGCCCCGACGGGGCTGCTTCCATTCTCGCGAACATCGCGGCGACCTATTACGGCTTCTGGAACAACGGCAGCGCCGCGCTGTTCGAGGCGACCGTTTCCTCCGGCTACGAAGATCGCACGTTGCCTGCTGGTCGACGGCAAGGCCCGTCAGGTCTCGCCGATGCCAGGGCGGCCTTTTTTGCAGCGTTCCCTGATGGCCGGGTGAAGGTCCTCCAACAGATGCTGGTGGGGGATCGTATTGTCAGCCATCTTCGCGTCACGGGCACTTTCACGGGGAGCCGCAAAGGTGCGGAAGGGGCCGGGCAGGCGATCGATTACTTGGCGACCGACATCATGCGGGTCGTTGACGGGCTGATTGTCGAGAACTGGCACGTCGAGGATCACGAAACGCTGCACCGGCAGCTGGCCGTCTCGTAAAAACTATCCCGCAACTAGAGCCTTGGACTTTCCGACGATTTCAGTTTTCCATCCTGCTCGAGATAGCCTGATCGTCCAGTCGGCTACAAGCATACTGAATAGGAAGCAGTAGAAGATCGTTTAATGGCGCGACCGGTCGGCACGCGCAGGGAGGGCTTGGGCGAACGTAGACGCCCTGCCCCCCCCCCGACGGGGACGATTTCCGAGATAGATATTGCAGCGTCACCTGAACTCGCCTCGCCAATCGTAAAGCATTGCCGTCGTGGCATATTCACGCAGATACGAGAGTTTACCATCCCGCAGCTTCGCGATGGTTGCACCATCGAAACACTGTTCCTCACCACGCCATGTGTAATGGAAGGTCCATTCCGCCGTTTCCTCCTCGGACGAGCATCGTAGATCGCGGATAGACCAATCTATAACCCGTCCGTCCTGTGCCAACCACGTCGACACCCATCGTGCTACCCAATCATGCCCTCGGTATACTGGCCCAAAGCTCTCGATGACGACGCAATCTGGGATGAGCGTCGCGAGTATCGCCTTTGCGTCGTGTGCATGCCATCCAGCTATGTACTGCTCCAACAATGTCATGGAAGCGATCGCCTTTTCTAAAACTTAGCCTTGATAAAACGCCTCAGCATCGTGTCCGGTCGATCAGGACGTGGTAACCGCTGAACCTGCTTATTCCTCAAACAACGTCCCTATCAGCAACGCCGGCGGCTCGCAGCTCTATGCTGGCCGAGCGCCAGCAACCCCGCGGTCCAAGGGATACGTGAAAGACGGCAGTTAGCCGATTTCGTAACGGTCCCAAGCCGTCGGGACCGCACGCAGCCATCCACCTGCAAGCGCATCGCAGGTATCAGTTAGTCGGGGCCGGGTAGCGGGACAGGTTAGGCGATTTCGGTGGGTTGGAGAGTAGCTTGGCGCCCAGGTTCCGGAGGGGGGGCTTGCTTGCGACGTTCAGCGTGCCGTGCAGGAGTTTTATGCCGATGTTCGAGCGCGGGTGCATCAGACGCGTTCCGAACTTCGGCACTCCCTGTCCGTCATCTACCATCGGCCGCATCGCCGCCTCGTAGGCAGTGAGCGCCGTCCCGATGTCGTCTGTGCGTTGCAGCTCGCCGGCGAGCACACATGCGCCGGTCAGCGAAAGAGTGGCGCCGATGCCGGCAAGCGGCGTCGCGCACCAGGCCGCGTCACCGGTCAAGACGACGCGACCACTGGACCAGCGGTCCATCCTCACTTGACGCAGCACGTCGAAATAGAAGTCGTCAATGGTGTCCATCCCGGCGAGGATGCGATCGGCCTGCCACCCCGCATCCGCGAAACGGTCACGCATATACGCCTTCTGCTTTTCCCGGCCCCATTCGTGCTCGCCGTGGGCGACTTCTTGTATCGCAAGATTGGCCCGCATGGTGCCATGATTGTCGGGGCGTAACGAAATGCTGCGACCGCCGGGCGCATTGTACCAGCGCCATAGCCGATCGTCGCCGGGTTCTCGTGGAATGGTGAAATAGGCGATAGTTAGATTCATCCAGCGGGGCTTGTTCTCCCCGGCGAACATCAGTTCGCGCGTGCTGGAACCGACCCCTTCCGCGACAACCACCAGATCAAAGGCTTCCGTCTCGCCGTCATCGAACGTGACGTCGACACGATCCGTGTCGTGAGCGCTGCCAGTAATGCATTTGATGGTCGTACCGAAGCGATAGGTGACCTGCGATTTCGCGTCTTCGTAGAGTAGTCCGGCCAGATCGCCGCGGAGGATTTCAAGCTCAGCCGTAGGGCCATCACCATCCAGCTCCTTGTTGGCAAACCGGGCGGCGATGCTGTTGTCGGCGTTGACCCAGGCTGTGCCCTCCTCGCCGGTCCCACGATCAAGGGCCTTGCGATCAAGGCCCATGCGCTCGAGCACCTCGCGGCCGACACCACGGACATCAATGTTCTGCCCGCCGTCGCGGAACTTCGGCGCGCGCTCGACCACCATCACGTCATGGCCATAACGCCCCAGCCACGAGGCGGTGGCATTGCCTGCGATACTGGCACCAGAGATCAGAATGCGATGAGACATGCGGTAGGAACCTCCTTACCACCTCAGAAACATCACGCGTGATGTATTGTTCCGTCTGCTGCTTCGTAATTGGCGATGAACCTCTGAAGCAGGGTCACCAGCCCAGTTGCCTCGCTGTCGGAAAAACCCGCTAGACCCCTTTGGTTTGCAGCGATCAGAGCATCGCCGCCAATGCGCGCGGCATCGTGGCCTGCTTCGGTCAGCCGTACCGAGGCCGCGCGTCGATCAGTTGTTGAGGTCGTGCGTGTGACGAAATCCATTGCCTCCAGCTTGTCGAGCAGGGCGGCCATCGCCGGTTGCTTTACAGCAGACCAGCGCACGAGATCGCGTTGGAGAAGTGGCCCCTTCCATGAAAGGAGAAGAAGCGGGCTGATGAGAGCCATCGTCAATCCATACGGACGCAATGCCGTATCCACCTGTCGATTGAACAGCCGAGCCGCATGGTTGGCAAGATAGCCCGGAGCGACCGCTGCATCAGGATAAACGTCATTGGAATCCGTCATATCGTCGATTGTCTGCATCATCGGCATCATATTGCCAACAGGCACGCCCTCAGGTGGACCTGACGATGCAGGGGTTTGCCGACCGGCGACAAGTGGGCGTAGCGTGAGCCAGGAATCAAGCGTCGCCAGACGGTGTAATCGGTGTTTTCTGGGGTCGCGGGCACCATTGTCTCTCTCGACTTTTGAGTGTGCTTCGAATGCCTCGAGTGTTTGAACGTCGAAGTTTCGTGCTGAATTTTTCGCTTCGTTGAGACTAGGTCCTGTTGACAAAGTTGAATAACCACCGTCGGATGGCGGCGAGCTTGAGGAAGCTGGCGAACGACAGCGTAGTTTTGTCCTAGCGGGTGGCGATGCGGCGTTGATGCTTGAGGTGCCCGAACATGCGCTCGATGCGATTGCGGTCCCGGTATCGATGGAAGTCGCAGGCGATGGGGCAGCGCCGGTAGGCCTTTGGCGGGATGATCGGCAGGATGCCGCGGATCAACAGCTTCGCCCGCACCGCATCGCCATCATAGCCTTTGTCGGCCAGCAGCGCCTTGGGTTTGTTGACCGGCAGCGTCATGAGGTCATCGACAGCGCCGTAATCCGACGCTTCGCCGCCGGTCAGGAGGAAGCCGAGAGGGCGTCCCTGATTGTCACAGCGGGCGTGGGCTATGCACGTAAAGCCGCCGCGTGATCGACCAAAAGCCTCCTTATGAATCCTCCTTTCGCGCCCGCTGCCGAAACATGGCCGCGAACCGTGGTGCCGTCGATCATGTGCTGCCAGTCGTCGGTCAACCCGAACTCGACCAGCGTGGCCAGCATCGCATCCCAGACGCCTTGTTCCGCCCAACGCCGGAACCGCACATAGACTGAGTTCCACTTGCCGTAGCACTCGTGCATGTCCCGCCGGTGGAAACCGACCCGCAGCACATGCAGCATGCCGTTCAGAAATCGCCGGTTGTCATGGGGGGCGCCTTCCGGCCGCGCTCGGACGGCAGCAGGCTTTCGAGCACCGCCCATTTCCTCGCCCGTCAGATCGCCACGCGCCGTTGCCGCTCCGCGCAAAGAGCCGCTTCCAATCAGAGATCAGGACGTTTGGGAGCCCAATTTGTCAACACCACCTAGCAGGACGCGTCGACCGGCTGATTCCTTGCCGTAGTGGGAGAGCCTTGCCGACCCGATCATCACTGGGCGAGACGAGATCGGGCATCCCAAGCTCTATGCCGAGATTGCCGAACCATGTCTGTGGGATGGCGCACAAATATGCGCAGCCGGCCTGTGTGGGCTTTCGCTTCCTCGACCTGACAGCCACCCATTGCGCGATGAAACAGCTGCGTCAGCTTTGCTCCGTTCCGATGGAACACTGATTCTAAAATATGTGCCGCGCACGGGCACATTGGCGAGTCCGACCTGCACCAGGTCACGCTCACCCCAGCGAGCAATGCGGACAGAACGGTCGAGCGCCGACAGGAAGGCATCGGGCCCGTGCGTATTCGCCGCGCGACCTGGTCCGACCTGCCCACGATGTATAACGTCGTGAATGCTCTCGCAGACCTACCGATCATGGAACCGCGCGGCGTTCTAACCTGCTGAAAGGAGATGAAGTGGCAGACGATAAATCCAAAATAGGTGGGCGGCGCCGCCAGCGGATCTCGCTCAACGAGGACTATGAGGTCCGGGCCTGAATGGTGTCCTTCGGCGTCTCGATGGAGAGGCTAGTCGAGGCAGTGAACGCCGCTGGCGATCGGGTGAACGATGTGGGCGAGTATCTGAAGCGTCAACTCGACCAATGGTTAGTGTCTCGCCGAGCACAGCCAAGGCTCGTTCGGCATCTTTCGGGGCGTTCGTGCTCAGGCGACCACCCAAGGAGGGTATTGCTTTGAATACTCGGTATGTAAGCTACAGTAACCTCTGGCGACTATCGGTGTCATACCCAATATGAGCTAAATTGTATCCTTGTTGGTAAGTGCATGTCGGCTCAGCGTAATATTACGTACTGACTTGTCGTTCAGGCATCGGTTAAAGAAGCGAAAAGAAAGGTAGGGCTATGCATTACCGTTTTTATCGCTTGAGCCGAAACGACCACATCGTCTCCGGCGATGATGTTGAAGCCGCGCACGATGATGAAGCGGTGGAGAAGGTCTCGCAAAGTGGCAGGAGCGCATGGGAGTTGTGGTGCGGCACCAGAAAAGTGGCCAGCGCCCTGCTTCCCAACGAGCGCGAGCAGCCCGCGGTTATGGTCTACGGGTAGATTCGCGTTAAGCGGCGCCGGAAGGGCCGCTAGCCACCTGATTGTGTTGCAAGACGCCGCCTTGAAGTCGTTGTGACGGTCTGATTCACTCTCGTTGGACGGCGGGAGACGTGCGGATGATGGGCGAACCGTGTCGCAGGAGTCGCTGTTCTACAGCTTCAGCCTGGAGCGGTACGTGCCGGCGGACCACCTGCTTCGCTTGATCGACCGCTTTGTCGACCTGTCGGACCTGGGCGAGCAGTTGCGTCCGTTCTACACCGACACGGGGCGCCCGCATCAGGGCAACCGCCGCCGCGGCGACACAGACGGTCACGCGGGGAACTGGCGACATTCAGGTCGTAGGATCGGGACGTAGCGTAGCGGATGAAGCGATGCAGGCAATGAACCGTGTGTCGGAGAGCGCCAAGGGCATCGATACCGTCATCGAGGGCCCCGACAAGATCGCCTTCCAGACCCGGGTTCTCGCTATGAACGCTGCGGTTGAGGCAGGCCGAGCCGGCGAAGCGGGCCGCGGCTTCGCAGTCGTGGCAGATCTCGTCTCCGCGCTTGCGATGCGCGCGGAGGAAGAGGCTGGCCGTGCGCGCGACCAACTCACCGCTACCCAGTCTGACGTGAATGCCGCTGTGGATATGGTGCGCCGGGTGGACAGCGCCCTTGGCGAGATCGTCTCGGACGTGAACCAGGTGCATGGCCTTCTGGAGACCATGGCGACGGACAATCAGGCGCAGGCCACTACGGTCACCCAGGTCTCCACTGCCGTGAACAGCATCGATCAGATGACGCAGCAGAATGCCGCAATGGTCGAGCAGACCTCGGCTGCCGCGCGCAATCTAAACTCTGAGGTTGTGTCACTGAAGGAGCGCGCCTCGCACTTCCAGACCGGTAGCCGGAGCTACAACCATAAGCCGCAACCGGCGCGAGCAGCTGCAAGCACCAACTTGGTCCGACCCCAGCGGTCGGTCGCCGCGGTGCGCAGCCTCGCCCTCGAAACCGAGGATTGGTCCAGCTTCTAAGATCGGTTGATTGGTCCGCTGCCCTGCGGCCGCATACTCTGGAGCAGCAGGACTTCCCAACCAGGCCAGAGGGGCGCGCTCTGGTCTGCAATGCCTAATCGCAATCGGTGGAACCCATGACTCACAGAACCGAGGCGTTGGAACGCATCGCGGCCTATATCGCCGAAATTGACAGCCTCGCGCCGCAAATGCCGAGTGCAGCTTTAACGCGCGACCTTCATGGCATCGCTGAGTGCTGCCGTGACCTGCTCGCGTTCATCAGCGACATGCCAGAGGCGTTCGATGCAAATGCGCCTTGGTGGAGCGAGTGGCTCGCCCGTTCTAAACCGTTGATTCATATCAATTCTCAGGAACATCAAGCGGGCCGCCGCGCTGTCGATGACGGGAGTTGCTAATGGCCACCAAAAAAGCCTCAACGGTCCTCGTCGTTGACGATGAGACCTTCGTGCGGATGATCGCGGCCGATACACTTGAAGAGAGCGGGTTTCGCGTGATTGAGGCTCCGAATGCCCTGGAGGCACTGGACATTCTCGCTCAACACCAGGTCGCCGTAGTCTTCACCGACATCAACATGCCGGGATCCATTGATGGCTTGCAGCTCGCCGACATCGTCGCGGTGCGCTACCCCCACGTGAAAGTGATTGTCACCTCTGGAAGGCAATGGCTTCCGCCGGAAGCGCTTCCTGACGACAGCGTATTCCTGCCAAAGCCGTATCGGCCCGCCGACCTCGCAGCTCTCGTGGTAAAGCAGGCCGCACGTTCGGGGTGAGTTGCCTGTGTGTGGGCTGAGGTCAGAGCGCCAACCGGGCCCGACTGACTTTCAGCGTTACGATCAAGCCGTCTCGGTTCCAATCATAGTCGATTGTGCCGCCGAGCTGACCGGCCACGCTGCGCTGAACGAGCTGGCTACCGAAGCCGAGGGTGCGATCAGGCACTTCGACCTGAGGGCCGCCGCGTTCAAGCCAGGTGATGACAAGCATTTCCCCTTCCGAGATGCTGGATACGTCGAGTGTCCCTATTGGCGAAGCCAACGCGCCATACTTCATCGAGTTGGTTGCAAGCTCATGGACCACCAGGGCGAGCGCTGTTGAGGCGGTTTTACCCACGCCCATTCGCTCGACCGCGACACGGATGCGGCCCTTGAAGGCTCCCAGATCGTCATAAGGCGCCAAGAGTACCGTTATCAGATCTCCCAAGAGCGCTGCGTTGCCCTGTCCTCCCGGAAGGGGCCGAACCAGGTCGTGTGCGCGGCCAAGGGCGGTCAACCTCCCGATCAGCTCGTTGGCCATCTCCTCGGCGCTAGCGGCGGATCGAGAAGAAAGGGACGTAAGGCTAGTCGCTATCGAAAGCAGGTTCTTCACGCGGTGACTCATCTCACCCGCGAGCAACTCATTACCCTCTTCCGCCTGTTTGCGGCCCGTCACATCCAGAAAAATGCCGAACACAGTACGGTCGATTGGCCTTCCGCCTCCGCCCTGCCCGCGAGCTGCAACCCAGCGGACCGTACCATCGACCACGATCCGGAAATCGGTCTCATGCGGTCCCAGCATCGCGCGGGTCGCCATGAACGCCGATCGGACGCGATACCGATCGGCAGGGTGGATCTTTGCAGACAGCTCTTCGAACGTGACGACCTTACGCCACTCCAGCCCCCAGAGGTCGAACCCCTGCGCATCCATCGTGAAGGCGTCGCTCTCGAAATCCCAGGCCCACAGCGCCACCCCCGCGGCCATGACGGCCCGCCGAAGTTGCTCGGGAGACCATTCATGCACGCCAAATTCTGCCCCAGTCATTTGTTTCCTCCTGAAAGCGGTCGACTATGTCTCGTCTCCTTGGGGATCTGCCAGCGATGGGCCGGCTTCTGCCGGAAGCGGCCCATCGGATCCCGGTTTTGGAACCGAGGTTTGCAACACGCGTTTAGGGAAATGCCTAGGTTCTTGTTTCACGTAGTCAACGACATTAATGTCCCCGATGAGGAAGGCCGGGAGCTTACCAGTCTAGCTATGGTTGACCTCGTCGCGATCGACGCTGCCAGAGAACTCCCAGCCACTTCCGTCCGACAGGGGAAACTGAACCTCAAATACAGGTCGATGTGGAAGACGAAGCTGGTAAGGTCCTCCTCTCGGTACCCTTCGAAGATGCCATTAATCTCACGACGTAAGTGAACGGCGGTGACCACCTATTCATCATCTCGGTCGGGCGATCGGCAACCGAGCCAAAAGCAGCCGGTCCACCCCCTGGCCCTACTCGTGAAGGCGATGTATGACAAACAGGTGTTTCCCGCCGCAACCGGACGCCATTTAGCGCTGACGAAAGTGTGCCTATCAACGCTGACATTTACATAACTGGCAATAGCTAGCATTCTCGAAAAGGATCGTTTTCGGAGCAGCGGATGCGGCCAACTCCGTCGTCTGCTATATTTTTGCGTAATTGTCAGGTCTGAGAATAAGCACGTCCTCATAACGGGCGGAACACGCGTCATGGGGGTGGCTGGCGCGAAGCGTAGCGTCAGGGAGGCGGCATTGTTATAGCCACGGGGTTGAACCCGGATCGAGTCAGCAGCACGCAACGCGCCCTCGGCGATGGTGGGCATGTCATCGCGAGTGACGCCGGCGATCCTTCCAAGGTTGCATTGCTCGTCGAGGCGGCGATCGGGGCAGGTGGGCTCGACGGATTGTGGCTAAACCCCGCCTATGCCGCGCTCGGCAGGCCTGAAGAGGTCGATGCTGATTCCTTTGATCGGATGATGGCCGCCAATGTCTCGGGACCGATGACCTGCTCCCCAGAAATCATGCCACTGGTAAGTTAGCTCGTCAGATGGAGACGAGTGATGCGGCGAAGCCGATTTACCGAGGATCAGATCATTGGGGTGCTGCGGGAGCATGAGGCTGGCGTGAAGACCGCCGACCTGTGCCGGAAGCACGGGATCAGCGATGCGACCTTTTACACCTGGAAGTCGAAATATGGCGGCCTGACAGTTTCCGACGCCGCGCGGTTGCGGGCGCTGGAGGACGAGAACCGCCAGCTGAAGAAGCTGCTGGCGGAGTCGATGCTCGACGTGTCGGCGCTGAAGGATTTGCTGGGAAAAACTGACGCGGCCTGTGGAGCGCTACGCTGCGGTGGAGAAGCTGATGGCCGATCACGGTTTCTCCGAGCGTCGTGCCTGTAGGCTGATCGGGGTCAATCGGTCGGCGTGGCAATATGACCCGCTTCGCGCGAAGGACGATGCTGTCCGCCAGCGGATGGGCGAGATCGCGAACGAGCGTCGTCGGTTCGGCTACCGACGGCTGGCGATCCTGCTGCGACGTGAGGGCAAGGGCATGAACCTGAAAGGTGTACCGGCTGTATCGCGAGGAGCGGCTGACGGTGCGCAAGCGTGGCGGCCGCAAGCGGGCGCTCGGCACGCGGGCACCGATGGCGATTCCGCAGGAACCCAATCAGCGCAGGTCGCTCGACAACGCGCTCGGACGCATTGGCCTGCGGCCGGCGGTTCCGCATGCTGAACGTCATCGACGATTACAGCCGGGAATGCCTGGCCTGTATCGTCGACACGTCGCTGTCGGGCCGGCGGGGCGTTCGTGAACTGGCCGCTATCGCCGAACGTCGCGGGCTGCCGTGCATGTGGTCAGCGACAACGGTACTGAACTGACCAGTCACGCCGTCCTGGCCTAGTGCCAGGATACTGGGGTCGAGTGGCACTACATCGCGCCGGGCAAGCCGCAGCAGAACGGCTTCGGCGAAGCTTTAATGGTCGCTCGCGCGACGAGTGCCTGAAGGAACACCTGTTCCCATCGCTGGCGGCAGCCAGACGGATCATCGAAGCATGGCGGATGGACTACAACACCGTGCGTCCGCACAGCAGCCTTGGCGGATTGGCATCCGCTGAGTTTACGAGCCGCCCCCGTCAGGGGCATAAGGACACCCGAGCTAAGTCATCCGCGGACTGAAAACGGGGAGCAGGTCGGCACTTCTATCACCTTAGAATCGTTCGGGGGTTGGTGGAGCGCTCCGGGCCAAGTTTGCGCTGCGCGGCTGGTCGTGAAAAGAGCCTGGTTGGGGCCAGATGGGATGACGTGGGGACTTTCGGGCACCTGTCGTAGAGCAGGAAGCGCCTGAAGTTCAATGCGGGCGTGCCAGGGCGTCTCACGCCTTTGGCGTGACCGCGCTTGCACGCCGCTGGCGCGGCGCCGAGTCGGCTGAGTCGCCTCGGCCCTTCGGGTTTTAATCGCGGACGCTGCCGTTCCTGTGGATCGGGCCGGCAGGTGCCGGCAGCGGAACGCGGGTGCGGTGTGCGCGCTGGCGCACGCCTTCGGCGACACCAGGGCGCGCATGTTGCTGGTGCCCGCGTGGCACACTTGCCCGGGCGGGAGGCACGGGCGGCGGTTGGCGCACGTGCTGGCGCGCGCACGCCGCCCGCGCGGCCCGCCCGGTTGCAAGGGTGCGGTTCTTGTCCGGGCGCCGGTGGCGCCCGGCAGCGCGGTTGCGCTGACAAGATCGACGCCGCGCTGCGGCGCGGCGGCGTTGTGCATCCGGCACGCGGACGGGCAGGGGGAGCGTCGCTCGCCTTTAGTCCTGCCGCGGCATGCCGCAAGCCGGGCTTTGCCCGGCTCCTCCACGTTGTTTCGGCCTTCGGTGCGGCCTGCCTCTGACGGCAGGACTGCCGGTTCGCTCCTGCCGCTCCCCCCGCCCTTCCGGCGCCGGTTGCGGTGTTTTGAAAAGGAGAAGGGACCATGGGTGTTGGACACGAGAACCGCGCGAGCCTCTATGCCGAGGTGACAGGACGGGTGATTGCCGAACTGGAGCAGGGGCGGCTGCCCTGGGTGCAGCCTTGGGATGCTGCGGCGTGTGGCTGTGCGATGCCGGCCAATGCCGTGACCGGGCGGCGCTATTCGGGGATCAATGTGCTGATCCTCTGGGCGGCGGTGATCGAGGGGCGGTATGCGTCACAGCGCTGGCTGACCTTTCGGCAGGCGCAGGCGGCGGGTGGGAGCGTGCGGCGCGGCGAGCGGGGGACGACGATCTGTTATGCGGATCGTTTCACGCCCAAGGACGAGGCTGAGCGGGCGCGGGACGAGGACCGCGAGGCGCGGCAGCTGGCGTTCCTCAAGCGGTTTACCGTGTTCAACGTCGATCAATGCGAGGGGCTCCCCGAGCGGCTGGCGACGGTGGCGCAGGACGCGCCGGTTGCCGAGGCGGACCGCATTCCTGCTGCGCACGCGCTGATGGAAGCATGTGGGGCCGATATCCGGATTGGCGGCGGAGAGGCCTATTACAGCCCCGGTGGCGACTATGTCGCGGTGCCACCGCAGTTGGCATTCTACAGCCGGATCAACTGGTACCGGACAGCGCTCCACGAACTGGGGCACTGGACCGGGCATGGCTCACGGCTGAATCGCGAGCAGTCGGGCGCGTTCGGGAGTGCCGCCTACGCTCGCGAGGAGCTGGTTGCGGAGATGGCGAGCGCGTTCACCTGCGCGTCGCTGGCAATCCGTCCAACCGTTCGGCACGCTGATTATGTCGGCAGCTGGCTGGCCGTGCTGCGCGAGGATGAAAAGGCGATCTTCCGGGCGGCGAGTGCGGCCAGCAAGGCGGCCGATTACCTGCTTGGGTTCGTCTCGGACGGGGAGACGGGCCAATGACGCGCTGGCTTCGACTGCGGCGGATGCGCCGTGCCTTTCGCGCGTTGCCGGAGCGCGATCGCGCGATCTTCGGATCGGTGCGGTTCGAAGATTTGGACTACATCGAAGCGGCCCAGCGGCATGGCTGCACCGTGGAAGAGGTCGAGCAAACCGTTGCCCGCGTGCTGATTGCGCTCGGTCGGGCAGAGCAGGGCGAACAGCCATGAGCGATGCGACACCTCGCCCGGTCAAACCGGGCGAGGTGTACGCCGCGGCATCATCGCGTTAGGATCGATCCATGAGGACCAGCCTCGACCATCTGCCCCCAGCCAAGCAGCGCGAGCTGGAGCGCGTCGTCCAGATCCTGTTCGAGGAGTTTGGCGACGCGATCGCCATTGCCACCTCCGACTGGAAGAAGCAGGCGCGCATTCTCAAGGTGATCCTCTACGGCAGCTATGCGCGCGGCGGTTGGGTCGACGAACCGCATACCGCCAAGGGCTATCAGTCGGACTTCGACCTGCTGGTCATCGTCAACAGCGACAAGCTCACCGACCGGGTGGAGTTCTGGGCGACCGCCGAGGATAGGCTCAACCGCGAACTGGCGATCACGAAGACGCTGCGCACCCCAGTCAATTTCATCGTGCACACCCTGCATGAGGTGAATGATGGCCTGGCGCACGGGCGTTATTTCTTCATGGACGTCGCCCGCGATGGCATCGCGCTCTACGAGAGCGAACCCACCGAACTGCACCAGCCTAAGCCGAAGACGCCTCCGCAGGCGCTGGCGATGGCGCAAGAGTATTATGGCGAGTGGATGCCGAGCGCCCAAGACTTCTTCGATGGGTGCAAGGATGCGGTCGCGAGAGGTAAGCTGAAGAAAGCTGCTTTCGACCTACATCAGGCGGCCGAGCGCCTCTATCACTGTGTGCTTCTGGTCTGCACATTCTACACCCCGCACGTTCACAATCTTGGTTTCCTGCGCACCCAGGCAGAGCGCATCGACCCGCGGTTGATTGACGCTTGGCCGCGCGATCAGCGCATCGACCGTTCGCGGTTCGAGAAGCTGAAGGAGGCCTATGTGAAGGCGCGCTATTCCAAGCACTACCGGATCAGCGACGAGGAACTGGCGTGGCTGGGCGAGCGCGTCGAAATGCTGGGGCAGGCGGTGCAGGTGATCTGCGAAGAACGCATCGGGGCGCTGGAGCAAGCTGCCGCCGCATGATCGTCGCGCGGCGAGGCATGCAGCCTCGGCGCGCGATTGGATTCAGGCAGTGGGTGCCGCCTTCGCGCGCGGCTTGCGCGCGGGTTTCGGGGCGGGCGCTTCGGCGGGTGCGTTGCGCGCTGCGCGGCCCTTGGCACCGAGGCCGATCTTGTGCGCCATCGCGCGGCGCTGCTCCGAATAGGTCGGCGCCACCATCGGATAATCGGCCTTCAGATTGTAGCGCGCGCGATATTCCTCGGGCGTCAGACCGTGCGTGCTCAGATGCCGGCGGAGCGTCCGATACGGCTTGCCGTCGATCAGCGAAATAATGTGGTCTTTCGAAGCCAGCGATTTGCGGACCGAGACGGCGGGCGTGAACCCTTCCGACGCAGGTTCTTCGCTCGCGCCTTCCATGCTCGCGATGCCGCCTGAAAGTGCAATCACATCTGCGTGCATCGTGCGCAGAAAGGTGGAGACATCCTCCATAGACGCGCGATTGTTCGGGTTCGATAACCAGGCAATGGTGAGGTCGCTTGCGAGTTCAACGGGGTCGGTATTGCTCTGCTCAGACATTCTGAGTCCCTGCTCCTTGTTTTTCGGCATGCTGCCGACCTTATGATTATAGGAGCGTGGGTGCTCCGTCTGCCAAAATATGTTGGAAGATGCGGCGGCATTACGCATTTTGCAGCTGCTCGAACGCGCGACGCCCATGCCATTGCCATAATGTCAGAGCCTGATCCTGTTGTTCGTTTTAGGGCCCGGACTCACAAAACCACATAACGGTGGCAGCGAGGCGTATGCTGCCGAGGAAGACGGCGGCGGTGTGGTCATAGCGCGTGGCGAGGCGTCGGCAGTCCTTGAGGCGGCAAAACATGCGTTCGATGGCGTTGCGGCCCTTGTAGAGGCTGCGGCTGAAGCAGCTTTCCCAGCGTCGGTTGGCCTTGGGCGGGATGTTGGGAACAGCACCCTGCCGCTCGATGAGGTCGCGGATGCGGTTGGTGTCATAGGCGCGGTCGGCATGGACAATGCAGCGGGCCGGCAGGCCGTCGAGCAATGCCTCTGCTGCCCGACAGTCTGCTGCCTGGCCAGGCGTCAGGAGGAAGGCGAGCGGCTTGCCTTGGGCGTCGGCGATGGCATGGATCTTCGTGTTGCGCCCGCCTCGACTGATGCCGATTGCCTGGACGTACGCCCCCCTTTTCCGCCGGCAGCCGAACGGTGGGCCTTCACATGCGTGCTGTCGATCAGAACCTCAGCCGGTGGCCCGCCGGCAGCGGCCAGTGCTTCGAATACCGCCTGCCAGACGCCCTTTTCCGACCAACGCTTATGCCGATTGTACAGCGTCTTGTGCGGACCATAGGCGCTCGACGCGTCCTTCCAACGGCAGCCTGCCTGCAGCACATGGACGATGCCGCTGATCACCCTACGGTCGTCGACCCGCGGCACACCTCGCGGCTTGTTTGGCAGCAGCGGTCGCAGCCGATCCCACTGCTCGTCGTTCAGCCAGAACTCTCCCGGCAACTCACCCTCCACATCAATGTCAAGCGTGAATCACATCTCTCGCGCCCAGGGAATCCCATTTATGGGTCCCAGCCCTAGCGTGGCAGCCGCGTCGATCATCACACAGAACAATACGGCGCGATCATCGTCGGCGAGTTCGACCAGTCCGGCTTTGGTAACCAGGCCGCCGAGCTCGATTAGCTGGCGCGTTCGCTCGCGTCGCTTCACTACCCATTCCTGCCTGTCATTCCGCGCCGTGCGCTTCCAGCCGGTGCCGTGCCGCCGTATCCGATACCGCATGCGGACGAGCGCTGCCACGAGCTTTGCCCTGCCGCTAAAAGAACATCCGGGCACTCATCATACCCGATTGGCGTCGGGATCAATTCCTTCCTGACTGTCCTATCGCTGCTCGCGCGAGCAAGAGCAAAGCTGGACAACCCAAACCGATCCAGCCGGCGACAGCTCCGACCGTGCCACCCATCAACAAGGCCGTGAACAGCCCGAAGAAGGTGACGATTGCGATCGCTACGGGCCATCGCCACGTTGTCCAGCCGCCCCGGGTCACGCGGGCCTCCCGAGGGGACGAATCAGGAGTTGGATACCGGTGATGAGGACGATGATCGTGGCGACATCGAGTACCGCCCACAGCAGCTTTAACGGCAATCCGCCGTAATCGCCGAAGTGCAACGGCCGAGAGATCTCGAGCGCGCGGAGGTACCAGGGCAGTTGCCTCTTCTCGACGACGCGACCGGTAGCAGCCTCGACCAGCACCGGCGTTTCCAATCGCGATGTCAGCGTCGTCGAACCTTTGAACCAGACGATATAGTGGTGCGGGCTTCCGAAACGAGAATAAGGAAACGCGAGGCTTTCGGGCTGCATGTCCGGCACAGCGCGCTGAGCTGCTGCGACCGCGGAGCCCGCACTCACGATGTGCGACGGTACCGGTTTGTCATGCCACGGCCGGATCATCGCCGCGAGCTGGTCGGCCTGCCATAACTGGAACAGCGGCCGGGCCAGGGTGTTGGCGACGCCGGTTATTCCGACCACAGACGTCCACGCTAGAACGACCACGCCAACGAAGTTGTGCGTGTCCAGGCGCTTCGTTCGCTTCGCACCCTCGATGCGGATCGTCGCGAACGGCAGATTGCGCATGAATGGCGCATACAAGACGACGCCGGAGACGAGCGCCAGGACGAACAGCAAGCCCATAAGACAGAGCAACAGCGAGCCGGGAAGACCCAGGATCAAGTCCTCGTGTATCGCATGAATGACGTCGGTCATTCGGCTCCCTAGCCTCCGCTCGGCCAGCACTGCGCCATCCCTGAGGTCGATCACGGCGCCACGGAATTCGCCGGGAGCGGCCATGGCACGAGGCGCGGACCACAATATCAGACGATGCGGGCCGTCGGGCGTCCACGTCAGCGACATCGGCACCGCACCCGCTTGTTTGGCGAGCGCCTTTGCAACGCTCTCGTCAAGCGGTGCGTCGTCATCAGATGTCGGTGGAGTCTGCCGTGTGATCGGTGTGAGGGCAGCATCAATCTCGTCGGAGAAGATCAACGGCAAACCGGTGACGCACAGCACCAGCAGTAATGCCGTGCAAATGATGCTCGACCATTTGTGGATCCAGCGCCATCGGCGAAGCTGCGTGGAGGTCATGCGCAGCTACCAGGCGTAGCGGATATTGGCGATGATCTGGCGGCGCAGACCGTAGTAGCAACCGAGATTGCCGCACGATGAGACATAGGTCTTGTCGAGGAGGTTGGTAGCGTTGAGCTGGACCGACCAGTGCGCGAGCCGCGGCGAGAGATGCGCCAGATCATAGCCGATCACCGCATCGAGCAGGACGTTGTCGACGACCTGATAGCTGTTTGCGAAATTGCCGTATGATTTGCCGATATAGCGGACGCCGCCTCCGATCGTCAGGCCGGCAAGTGCGCTGCCAGTAGGAGCATAGTCGGCCCAGACGGTCGCGGTGTTTTTGGCGTTGCTGGGCGGAACCTTGCCTTTGAGACCGGACGCGGCCGGCGCATCCGACACCTTGATGTCGAGGTGGCCATAGGTGGCGCGCAGATCGAGCCCCTTTATCGGCGTCAGATGGCCGTCGAGCTCAATACCCTTCGCTTCATATTCGCCCAACTGCGCCGTGGCGCCGGCGTGCGCCGGATCAGCGGTGGTGACGTTGCTCTGGGTCAGCTTGTAGACCGACGCTGTCACAAACCCCGGGAAGCTGACCGGCTGATATTTGACGCCGGCTTCGTACTGCTTGCCGCGCGTTGGCCTGAACAGGACGCCGTCGAATCCGGCCCCCAATATCGGCTGGAACGAGGTCGAGTAGCTGACATAGGGCGCGAGCCCGAAGTCGAACAGGTAGATCAACCCGGCTCGGCCGGTGAAGGCCCGCTGATCGAGATCGGTGAGCCTGCCGGTCAGGCGGTTCTGGTCCGATATGGAGACCCAGTCCTCGCGCCCGCCAAGCACGAGGTTCATTCCGCCTAGTGAGAGCTGGTCCTGCGCGTAGATGCCGGTCTGGTTTTGCTTCTGCAGGCCGTTCTGGAAGATTGCCGCAGTGGGGATCTGTTTTCCGTAGACCGGGTCGAGCCAATCTAGCGTCGGCGCCGCCTTGAAGCCGTAATAAGCTTGATGATCCCACTTGCTATACTGATAATCCAAGCCGACGAGCAGCTTGTGCTTGATCGGCCCGGTGTCGAAATCCCCCTGCATCTGATTGTCGATGGCGAGCGTGTTCAGCTTTTCGATCGCCTGATAAGGCGAGCGCTGCAGCGTGTGTCCATCGGCCGCGAGAGCCTCGAACAGGACCGTGCGGTAGTCGGTCGAAATGTGCATGTAGCGGAAGTTTGACCGGAACTGCCAAACGTCGCTGAACCGATGCGAGAAGCTGTAGCCGATCGACTCCTGGGTCCGGTGTAGCCGGTCATAATCGGGCTCGCCGCCGTAGAATGATGTGGGGATCTTGCCGAAAGGGCTGGACTGGCCGGAGCCCGGCGAGGGAATCTGATTGTAGAAGCCGCCATCCGGCTCGCGCTGGTAATTGGCGAGGATGGTAAACTCGGTAGCGCTGTCGGGATGCCAGCTTATCGCCGGCGCGACGAACCACTTGCGATACTTGGTGTGATCAATCTGCGTATCTGTGTCGCGCACCAGCCCCGTCAGACGATAGCTGAGCTGCCCATCGCCGGTCAGCGGCCCAGTAATGTCGGCAGCGCCTTGCAGGCGATTCCAGTTACCGGTCTGGAACATGACCTCGCCTCCCGGTGTCGCAGAAGGGCGACGGCTGGTGAGCGCCACAAGCCCTCCCGGCGACGACTGGCCGTACAGGACCGAGGACGGTCCTTTGAGGACATCGATCCGGTCCAGTGCATAAGGGTCGAATTGCGGCGCCGCCCAAGAGCCCGACTGCAGGCGCAGCCCATCGAGATACTCTTGCGGCACGAAGCCGCGGATCGTGAACTGGTTGGCCTCGATGCGGTTGTCAGCGCCGCCAAGCTCGGTCTGGACGCCAGGGACATAGCGCAAAGCCTGAGTGACGGTCTGGATATTTTGCAGTTGGATTTGCGATCGATCGATCACGGAAATCATCTGCGGCGTCAGGATCAGGGGCGTATCCGTCTTTGTCGCTGTTCGATCGATGGTGCGTTGACCGGTCACGACGATCGAGCCGTCGTCGGCCCCGGCCTGGTCCGCCTGGGCGCGCCCGGGCGTGGGCTGGACAATTGCCAGAGCCGCAGCCGACAGAGCAAGGACGTACGAGGAACTCACAATCACCCTTTCTCTATTAAGACGCATTCGCGTTAACAGAATTCCGGGCTTCTGCAAGTTTCTACGGCGTGGGCATGCGCGATTGGCAAAGCGGATGCTTATAGTGATTAGGCCGAGCCTCTTATCATGCTCGCACGAGGCACAGGTCCACTTAAGACAGCTTTAACCTTCTGGTCAGCCAATTGCGGAGATGCGTTCGGCGAATGGTTCCAGTAAGCTGGAAGTTCCGCCCGGGCGCAGATCTTCCAAACACTTCGGGTGGGCGGCGAAATCTGTGTTCGCCTTTGACGGATGCTGATCATGCGAAGTTACCGCAGCCGGTCTGCTCTGGGCATTTCCTGGCAATCAACTTTACATGCCGGCGGCTCCACTGCGAACCCCCAGCTTCACGTCCGAAGTGAAGCCGCTGCGGTTGTGAAGCTGGTGCTGCACCTCCGGTATCGGCGTTGCGTATCGGCACTCGCGCCAACCGACGAGAGTGGACCAGACCGTCACCGCGACTTCAAGGGTGCGTTTTTCAACACGAGACCAAGCTGCCTGAAGGCGGCCCATGACAGAGGCTGCCAATAAAAAATTCCGCGCAATCTTGAGCTGTCGGCGCCGGCGAGCCGTTGTCTTGTCGTTCGCAAGCAACGTGAAATAGCCGCGGAACATCGCCTCATCATCCAGGTGCCGGTTCCGCTTCAACTTTCGATAAATGGTCGACACGTGGCGGCCAACCTCCGTGGCAGCCTCACAGACACTTCTTCCGGACTGCCGAAGCTGATAGAGACGTCGCTGTTCGTCCAGATTCAGTTGCCGATAATGGCGCACGCTGCGAAACCGTCAAGCGGCTGAACACCGAAGATTGCCTATTTTTCGCACTTCAATTTGGAATTCGCTCGCCCACATCGTCCCCAGATACCAGTCCCAACGCGACGATGGACGAACATGATATCTCGATGATCGAGCATAGCACCCGGTTCAGCGCCACATCGCCGCTTGACAGCGGCGATGTGGCTAGCGCGAACAGCACCACGATTGCCGCCGAATAGCCCAACAGCACGAACGCATAGGTGCGGAAATGGCGAAGGGGTCAGTGCTACCAGGGGCGGGAGCGGCTCGCCCTTCCACCACAGCAGCAGCGCTTCGCCCGCTGCGGCGCCGACCACCGTCCCGCTGAGGCGTGAGACGAAGCGGTCAAGCAAGCCGTCGCCTCGGCGAGGCGATCAACCACACCGTCATCCCTGCCCACCATAGGTGATGCAGCCCGCCCAGCCAAGCGAGGAGGATGCCCAGCAACGTCGCCCGCGCGGTATGCACCGCGAACCGAAAGAGTCGTCACCGCGATCGAACCGGTTGTCGGGGAAGCCGCGCCTGCTATGAAACATCGAACGGACGGCCAATTTTGGCGTCGCGAGGCATGGCATGGCATGGCAACGGCGGACAAGGTACTTTCCATCCTGGGGCTGTTCACGATGGAGCAACCGAACTGGACGGTGGATGCGATTGCCTCCACCCTCGCCCTGTCAGGCAGCACGGCCTATCAATATGTCGGCAGCCTGGTGGCTGCAGGGCTGCTCACCTCCGACAAGAGCGGCCGCTATACCATCGGTCCCGCAGTCATCGAAATGGACCGGCTACTGCGCCGCTTCGACCCGCTGATCCACGAGGCGCAAGGACCGCTCCATGGGCTCGTGGAAGCAATTGAGGGCGAGGCGATCGGCCTGTTGTGCCGGATCTATCGCCTGCGGGTGATGTGCGTTGATCAGGCGGTGCGCCATGCTCCGACGGCGTCGATCAGCTATGAACGTGGACGCCCGATGCCGCTGACGCGTGGCGCTGCCTCCAAGTCCATCCTTGCGCATCTCGGCACCCGGACGCTGCGTCGCTTCTACGATTCCGACCCGATCGGCGTCGCCGCCGCCGGGCTGGGTGACGGGTGGGAAGCGTTTCGCCGGACGATGCGCCAAATGCGCAAGGCCGGCGTGCTGGTAACGGTCGGCGAACTGGACCCGGGCATGATGGGCATCTCGGCGCCGGTGTTCGACGGGCAGGGCGAGGTCCTGGGATCGATCGGCCTGGTGGTGCCGGCCTATGACTATCCGGAAGGCAGCTCGGCCTTGGCGCAGGCGGGGGTCGCCGTGGCCGAAGCGGCGGCGACGTTAACGGCCGCGCTTGCCACGGCCTGAGGAGCCAAGCCGGCGCATCCGATCCGCTTCAGAACGGATAGCGCGCGGCGTTTCCTGGACCGTCACCCAATGATCGTGGTGCATTCGGCGACCGTTCAGTCGACGTTGAATCTGCCGTGCCCGCTGTTCTTCTCGCCGCCGAACATGTTGGACGGGCTGTCCTGGGTCAAGATGTCGTCAACATAGGTCATCCCCGGTTTGGTCTGCCGCGCCGGCTTCCATGCCGCGTGCCACGTCGTGGGTGAAGATCGCGCTGGACAGACCATATTCGGCGGCGTTGGCCAACCGGATGGCATCGGCCTCGTCTTCGGCGCGGATGATGACGGCAACTGGGGCGAGCTGCTCCGCCTGGGCCAAGGCGCTGTCATTGCCCACGCCCGAGAAGCTATGCGGCGGCACCACCGACCCTTGCGCCTCACTGACCAGATGCTCGGTAAAGCCGGCTGCCCGCGCCACGGCGATGGTAGGAGCGCCGCATCGCGTTGGTGGGCAGCGATCAGCGGGCCGATCACCGTCGCCGAGTTTGCCGGGTTGCCAGCCTTCAGCGTGCGGACATGCGTGACGAACCGTTCGACAGAGGCGTCATGCACCGTCGTGTCGAAGATGATGCGGTTGCCGCTCATGCAGGTCTGGCCGTTGTGGAGGAAGCGGGCGAATGCCGCAGTGTGCAACGCGAGATCGAAGTCGGCATCCGCCAGCACAACGACCGGCGCGTTGCCGCCCAGTTCGAGACTGAGATGCTTGAGCCTGGGGCCGGTCATCGCCAGCCCGCCGATATGCTTGCCGACGCGCTGAACCCGTGAACGAACCGGAACGCAGTGACGGCGCCGTCGACATTGATGAAGATGTCGACTTCCGGCATCGGCGGTTAGAGGGGCCGGCGTACCTGCATGAACCGCCCGCAGATTTCCTGCCACCTCAAGATCGCGCGAGCCGCCTTCGAACCCGGACGGGGTGTAGAGTGGACCGGTACAATCCGGCGTGTCTGGGAGAAGCTCCGTCATATAGCCTCTCCAAGCCAGGCGGACTGTCAGTCCAACTCCTTATGCGGTGTCTAGCGGCGCTACCTTCCAGTTGACAGCAATATTCCAGCATAATAGGAATAAAGCATATTTTTGAAGTGGCCCGCACGTCGTCGCTATCGGAGGATGTCATGCCCGTATTTTCTGCCGACCGTTGGGGGCGCCCGCGCGCCACCCTCGTCGCCCGGCTGCACTATCTGGAGATCGGCTGCGCGGACCCGCAGGTGAGCGCGGTTTTCTACCAACAGGCAATGGGCAATTCGGTGCGGGCAATTGCGGACGGTTTTCTGGCATCCGCTCCGGACCGCATGCTGATGCTGTCGCGCGGCAAGCCGAGATCATTGCTGTCGGCCGGCTTCGCGCTTCCGGATGCCGAGGAGTTGGACCGCCTGCGGCGCCGACTGGACGCTGCTGGAAATCCGTATGACGACGGCACGACCTGGTGCTTCGCCGAAGCGGTTGCCGTGCGCGATCCGGATGGCAACCGCTTCGTGTTCGGTGTCGCGGACTCCGCCAACGACATCCTTCCTCCCGCCACCGTGCCGCCGGCCCGCCTGCAGCACGTGGTGCTGGCCAGTCGCGCTCCCGAGCGGATCACCCGTTTCTTCATCGACGTGCTGGGCTTCACGCTTTCGGACGACGTGCTCGACGATCAAGGCGGCGTGCGCACCTCGTTCCTGCGCTGCAGCGACGAGCATCACAGCTTCGCGGTGTTCTTGGCGGGCGAAGACCGCTTTGACCATCATTGCTATGAAACCACGGACTGGAATGCGATCCGCGACTGGGCCGACCACCTGGCCGCCCTTCACATCCCGATCCAATGGGGCCCCGGCCGCCACGGGCCGGGCAACAACCTGTTCCTGTTCGTCCACGATCCCGACGGCAATTGGGTGGAAATTTCCGCCGAGCTGGAGATCGTCCGGCACGACCGGCCGGTCGGGCAATGGCCGCACGTCCAACGCACGCTGAACAGCTGGGGACAGGGGCTGCTGCGCAGCTGAACCACACCCATTTCACCGGAGAACAATTCATGAAGTTGGCGAGTTTCGACCTCGGCGGCCGTGCCAGCTATGGCATCGTCGATGGCGACCAGGTCCATGACATCGGCGCGCTACTGGCGAGCCGCTATCCCGATCTAAAGTCACTGATCGCGGCCAATGCGCTCGGCGAGGCGGCAGCGGCGGCTGCAGCCAGCGCGCACCTGGCGCTGCCGGACGTCACGCTGCTGCCGGTCATCCCCAATCCGCAAAAGATCTTCTGCGTCGGTCATAATTACGAGATGCACCGTCAGGAGACTGGCCGCGACAAGACCGAGCACCCCTCGATCTTCACGCGCTTCGCGGACAGCCAGACCGCGCATGGCGCGGCGATCGTGCGGCCGCGCGTCTCCACCATGCTCGATTATGAAGGCGAGCTGGCAGTGGTGATCGGCAAGGGCGGCCGCGCGATAACGGCGGCCGAAGCGTTGGACCATGTCGCTGGCTATGCCTGCTATAACGACGCTTCGGTACGCGACTGGCAATGGCACACGCGCCAGTTTACGCCAGGCAAGAACTTCCCCGGCACGGGCAGCTTCGGTCCCTGGCTGGTGACAGCGGACGAAATTCCTGACCCCCGTGCCCTGTCGGTTACCACGCGGCTGAACGGCACCATGGTGCAGTCGCAGCCCACCGCCGACATGCTGTTCCCGATCCCGACGATCATCGAATATCTCTCGGCCTTCTCGCCGCTGTCTCCGGGGGACGTGATCGTCAGCGGCACGCCGGGCGGGGTCGGGGCCAAGCGCCAGCCACCGCTCTGGATGAAGGCAGGCGACACGGTTGAAGTCGACATCCCGGGCGTGGGGCTGCTCGTCAATATTGTCCAGGACGAAGCGTGATGCACGACTGTCCCGATAGCGTGGCCCGTGATCACTATCCGGTGGTCGTGGTCGGCGCCGGGCCGACCGGGCTTACTTTGGCCAACCTGCTCGCGCGCTACGGCACGCGGGCGCTCCTGGTCGAGCGAAACCCGACGACGGTGCAGGAACCCCGCGCGGTTTCGATCGACGACGAAGCGCTGCGCACGATGCAGGCTGCCGGCATCATCGATGCGGTGCTGCCCGACATCGTCGCCGGCTACGGATCCGACTATCTATCGCCGCGCGGGCGGATGTTCATGAGGGTGGAGCCGACCACTCGCCCCTATGGCTATCCGCGACGCAATGCCTTTCGCCAACCGCGCTTCGAAGCGACGCTGCGTGATACGCTGGAAGGTGCCGCCACGATCGACACGCTGTTCGGCCATGCGCTGGAATCGTTCGAACAGGATGAAGCGGGCGTCACGCTGCTACTGGCAGGGCCGGAGGGGCAGCGGCAGATTCGCTGCGACTATCTGGTCGCAGCCGATGGTGCCCGCAGCGCGATCCGCACGCACCTGGGTCTGGCTCTCGACGGGGAGACCTTTTCCGAACAATGGCTGATCGTCGATCTGGAGGATTCGCCTGCGCCCAGCCGCAATACCATCGTGTTTTGCGATCCCGATCGCCCCTGCATTGCTCTGCCGGGCCCGAACACCACGCGGCGGTTCGAATTCAAGCTGCTCCGGGGCGAGCAACCGGACTGCGTAACCGACCAGGACTTCGTCGAACGGCTGCTCGTCGATCACGGCGCCGCGCCGGGAAGCCGGATCTGCCGCAAGGCCGTCTATACCTTCCACGCCCGGCTTGCGCCGCTCTGGTCGGTCGGGCGGGTGTTCCTCGCCGGCGACGCTTGCCACCTGACGCCCCCGTTCGCGGGCCAGGGCATGAACAGCTGCATCCGCGACGCGCACAATCTCGCGTGGAAGCTGGCTTGGGTGACGCGCGGGGCGCTACCGCGCGAGCTGCTCGACACCTATGAGCGCGAACGACGCGGTCATGTCGGCGAGATGATCCAGCTGGCGTTGCGCATGGGCCGCATCATGGGACCGCGTAATCACGCCACGGGCTTCGCTACCCGCTCGCTGTTCCGGTTGCTCGCGCTCTGGCCGGCAGCGCGCGAGTATTTCGCACAGATGAAGTACAAGCCGGCACCGCGCTTTACCGAAGGCCTTCTGATCCCGGACGGTGCAACCGCGCGCAAGACCGCCGTGGGTCGGCTGCTGCCCCAGCCGACTGTCGAGATGGTCGCCGGCAAGCAGGTGCTGCTGGACGAATTGCTGGGTGACGGATTTGCCCTGGTCGGCATCGGCGCTGCCGCAGCACGGCTGGCAGAGGTCGCGACTCTGCCCGGGTTCGCGGGCCTGGCGCCAAGGCTGGTAGCCGTCGACGACAATGGCGCCGCGCCGGCCGCCGAAGCCATCGCACGGGTGCGCGACACTGCCGGAACGCTTGGCGGCGGCGCAGGAAAGGCCGACCGGATCTTGCTGGTCCGCCCCGACCGGTATGTGCTCGCCGCGTTCACGCCGCTTCAGGCGGAAGCGATTGCAGAACAGCTTGTGGCGATCGGCCTCGGGCGAGCGGGCCTCGCCCAGCCGTACCAAGCCGCGCTTGCTGCAACATAAAAGGACATATTCCAGATATACTGGAACTAGTTGGTTTTATCGTTATTCCGGATATAAAGGAATACAGTCTGCGAGTCGTGCCGACTACCATGAGAGGCCTGAAGGTCCCCATCGAGGAGAGGACTAGATGCGTTCAAGAACCAAATGGATCGTGCTTACGCTTTGCATTTCCGCCGCCATTAACGGCACCGCCTCGGCACAATCGAGCGCAGGCCTGCCAGCCTCGCAAATTCCGGATCTGGTTACCCCGCCGAACGGGATCAATTTGGGTGCCACCAGCTTCGGCGACGGCTTCAGCACGCTGAAGCCAGGGGTCACCCTACTGCAATATCTGCGCTACAACGATTCCAACTCGATTACCGACAAGAATGGCAACGAGTCCTCGGTGTTCCGCAATCCGCGCATCAAGGTGGCCACCTTGATCAACCAAGTGTCGATTGCCACTCCTTGGGCAATCGACGGTAACCGGATCGCCTTCGACCTGATGCTGCCGATTACCTCGATCGATGGCAGCTTCGATGCCGGCGGCCGACAGTTGGTGGACAACGGCACCAGCGTGGGAGACCTGACGTTCGGCCCTTCGATCCAGTTCAAGCCGATCCTGAAGCACGGGCATCCGGTCGCGTCCTTCCGCGTTGCGCTGAACGCGATCGCGCCGACCGGGGGGTTCAATCGCCACCGCGACCTGAACCAAAGCAGCGGCTATTGGTCGCTCAACCCGTTCGTGGCCTGGACAGTGCTCCCCGCCAAGGGGTGGGACATTTCCGGGCGCCTGCAATATCTATACAACTTCAAGACGACGCGGATTGCCAACGCGCCGACGATCCCCGGCTTCACGTTCCGAGACGGTCAGGCCGGTCAGCTGCTCTACACCAACTATTCGGTCTCGCGCGACGTCGGGCGGGCCGTGAGCGTCGGCGTGGCCGGCTATGCGGTGCAGCAGCTGGATACCGATCGCATCAGCGGAATCCGCCTACCCGATACGAAGCGCTCGGCGTTCTATGTCGGTCCTGGCTTCCAGATCAACCGGCTGCCGCGCTTCGACTTGACCGTCAATCTGTACCTGCCGGTGACGAGTCGCAACTACGCCAATGGTCCTCAGCTGAACTTCCTCGTCGTTATCCCGGTCCGATGATCCGCCCAGCATAGGAAACGCGCCATGCACAGTATTGCCTCCACCGTGATCGGGGCCGAGACCCGGACGGAAACGGAAGTTCCTCTGGTCCCAGGCATCATCCTAGCGGCGCTGGCATGCCTGCCCATCGCTGGCACACTGCTGGTTGCGCAGGTGCTGCCGCAAATGGAAGCTGCCTTCGCCGGAACCCCCGATCTGCGGGCACGCGTGTCGATTGCGCTCACTATCCCAGCGCTGGTCATCGCGCTGTGTTCCTGGGGCACAGGGTGGCTGGCAGACCGTGTCGGCCGGCACCGCCTGCTGGTGGCGGCTCTCCTGCTCTATGCGCTGTTCGGATTGCTCCCGCTCGTCCTCCATAGCCTCGACGCGATCATTGCGTCGCGGGCAGCGATGGGCGTGGCTGAAGGCATCATCATGACCTGCTCGACGGCGCTGACGGGCGATCTATATGCGGGGAAGCGCCGCGAGCGCCTCTTGTCGCTGCAGACCGCCTGCGCGTCCGCGGCGGCGGTAGTCTTCGCGATCATCGGTGGATTGCTCGGCAATTTCGGCTGGCGCACGCCCTTCGCCGTCTATGCCGTGGCATTGCTGGTCCTGCCGCTAGTTCTGGTCTTCGTTCCTGCCGATCGCCCGGCAGTTCGTTCTGCCGGCAAGGGTAGGCAGACGGGCGAAGGGCATCCGCTTGCGCCGCTGGCGGCGATCTGCGCGGCGACTGTGGTGATGTCGCTCGCCTTTTACGTTGCCCAGATCCAGACGCCCTTCCTGCTGAACGCGCTGGGGCCCGTCGCGCCCTCGACGGTGGGCATGGTGTCGGCGATGACGAACATCGCAGTGGTCGCGGGCACGGCGTGTTTCCCCGTCCTCCGCCGCTATCCGCTGTCGGTCACCGGCTTGAGTACCTTCATGCTGCTGGCCGCCGGGCTGATGATCGCGGCGATGGCGACTGCGCATGCCTCGCTTGTCGCCGGCCTGATCCTGACAGGTTTCGCCGGCGGAATCGCGCTGCCGACGCTGCTCAACAGCGTGATGGCACTGCTGAGCTTCGCCCAGCGTGGGCAAGGCGCCGGCCTGTGGCAGTCGAGCTTCTGGGCGGGTCAGTTCGCCAGCCCGATCCTGGTCGTCGTGCTAGCCGACCTGGCGGGCTCGCTCCAGACTGCCGTCGCGCTAACCGCGGCGGTAACGCTGTGCCTTGGAGGAGGGATGGCGCTTCTACTGCCTCGACGCGGCCAGGACAGCTGACCGTTTCTGACCCAAACCTCGTCCTGTATAGACGCCTTTCCTTTGAAGGAGCCTACACAGGAATTTCGATTGTAAGGTCTTCCTGTCGGGACTGCACGCCCCAAATCCATTCGAAGGAAGCTTGGAGGGCCTGCCCGTAACCGGGGTGATCCCGGCTGACTTGTTCGGCACCTGGCACATGTTGAGCAGCAATCGCGAGTTTCAGCCCATCCAGCTCGAACGCTATCACTGGTTCGAAGGCGACCGAATGTCTGCGCGACCACGCTGGTTCAGGGCGTGGCATCGGGCCGCGCGTCATGAAGCAGCCCGCGGTCATCCCAATGTCTGCCGTCCCGCCGATTGCGGCAGCCTGCTGAAACCGAATACTTCGCACACGCGCGCCAGTCCCGTTTCTCCATCTCCCCTGGCAGTTTCGGGAAACGGCGTTCGAGAACACGTAGTAGGCAAGCGCGTCGACGACGCTCCTGAAGAGGCTGATCCTGCACCAGGCAGTCCCCCGGGCCTTCCTTTTCGAGAGTTGCGATGTCTTTTGCGCGCTCTTGCCTAGGATCGGGACTCAATTACACCACAAGGTGATGGCGGCGGCGAGGAAGACACCAGCCATGTAGTTGGTGGCGAGCTTGTCGTATCGGGTGGCGACACGTCGCCAGTCTTTAAGGCGACACCATAGGCGTTCGACCAGGTTTCGGGTGCGATAGGCATCCCAATTATAGGGGATAGGTTGCTTGCGGCTTCGGGCTGCGAGGATGACGACCTCGGCGTCTTGGGTCTGAATGGAGGCGCGGATGGCGTTGCTGTCATAGCCGCGGTCAGCGATCAGCTTGTCGAACCGGCCGCGTGCCGCCTCGATCAGGGCGAACGCCATGGTCATGTCGCTCGTGTTGCCGGGCGAGATCAGCAGGATACGAGGGCGGCCGGCGGGGTCGGTCAGTCCATGGATCTTGCTGGTGCGTCCACCGCGCGATGTGCCGATGCCTTGCGCGAAGGCCCCCCTTTCGCGCCCGCCGCCGAGCGATGGACCTTGATGCTGGTCGAATCGATCGCGACGGATCCCCACACGCCGCTGTGCCCGGTGAGCGCCTCAAAAACCGCGAACCACACGCCTTGGCGGGTCCAACGGTGGAAGCGGTTGTAGATCGTCGTGTAAGTGCCGTACTCGGGCGGACAATCGCGCCACCGCGCCCCGATCCGAAGCATATGTACGATGCCTAAGATCACCCACCGGTCATCCACACGGCGCGCTTCCTTGCGACCCCGCGGCAACAACGGCTCAATCCGAGCCCACTCCGTCTCGCTCAACCACGTCAACTGCCGTGCCATACAAAGCCTCCGCTACGCAGATGCCTTGAATCAGCCACTAGCTTCCCGCGCAACCTTATTGAGTACGAGGCTAAAAGTCCTATCTGCCTCGCGCGGCAGAACGTGTTCGATCACGTCGAGATGCTCTACAACCCGGTGCGCAAGCAGATCAGAAGCGGGATGCTGTCGTCCGTCGTATTCGAACGTCAGCAGGTTTTGATAGCGGAAGGCGTCTAGAAACTAGGGGTCGCTCAAAAGAAGCGAGGCGGCTGCGAGCCAAAAATAAGATATTCCTATTCTATCATCTCGGCGATTACAAAAAGACGCCTCTTTGACGATGGTCGAACGCCACTCCATGCGGAATCAGAAAGTGACTTGGATATTGGCTTCCAGGAAGCGCACGGTGCTCGAGCCATTGACTGTTGCCGTAGAGGCGTTCTTCATGAACTCTCCCTTCGCGAGCAGCGCGAAGTTTGACTCCAGGCGGATATGCTCGGGTATGAGCCAGTAGCGAACCCGACCTTCCACCTGGTGTCCGGCGAAGCTGCCCGAATGCCCGCTGGCATCGACGATGCCGGCGAAACGGTCGTATCGCGAGGTGAGCCAGATCGGACGGTAGTCCAGAAGCCCCTCACAGCGCTTGCCCGGTTTCACCTCGGCACGGACGCCGGGGGCGCTGATATTCTCTCGCGCCACCATGGCGTAGCTGCCGGACGGGCCGAGATCGTCGCGGCGGCTCCCAAACAGAGTGTCGAACCGGCCGAAGCTGCCTCCCGGCCGGTCGCCGCTGGCATAATCGTAGAACAGCCCTAGGCGCAGCTTGAGCGGGGTGTCGAAGCTGTAGCCGACAGCGCCATGGGCGAAGCCGGCGGAGACGCGGGCGGGGGACTTCCCTGGCTCCGTGCCCGAACTTGCCCGCCCGAACTGATAGACCGCCTCGACATCGTAATCGACTGTGCCCGGCTTGGGGTCCCGCGCCAGGCGCATGTCGAGATAGTGAAGTCGGCGGTCGGCGGTGGGATGGCCCGGCGCGTCACGCTCGGACAGCCGATAATAAGCGAGTTCGCCGGTCGCGCCGCCGAGCAGTTTTTTGCGCTGCGCGTGTAGGCCGAACAGCACGCGGTCGAAGCTCTCGCGATCCAAGACGACCTTGTTGCGGCGCACGTCGTCGGCGTCGCTCGGCAGATGCTCCTGGGGCAGCACGTAGAAGAAGGCGAATTCGGTATCGGCATCGGGCTCGAGATCGACGCGCAGGCCGGTGAAGCCGTTCACCGTGTTGCGATATTCATCGGTGGCGATCAGCCGGCCGGACCCCAGATTGAGCAAAAAGCGACCCGCCTCGGCGGCGATCTTGCCGCCCGGGCCCAGCGCGCCATCGAGCTTCAGCTTCACGTAGAGCTGGGGCAGTTCGACTGCGTTGATGTCGTCGCGACCGATATAGCTGCGCCGGTCGAGACCATAGGCACGGCTGTCGATCAGCTCGCCGCCGATCGCCAGTGGGCCGGGTCCATATTCGATCGCTAGGCCGGTGCGCAGCAGGAACGCGTCCTCGGAGGTCGCGTAGCCGGGTCGCCGCCGGCCGCTCACCGTCTCGTACCGGGCGCGGCTGGCGAGCGAGAGGATGAGGCCGGTCTCGTCCTGCTTGGGCGCCGTTTCCTCCTTGCCGGGCTTTTCCGTGGAGGAAGCAGGCGACGCCGGCGGCGATTGGGCCCAGGCGGTGGCGGGCAGCAGCGTGCCGCTCAGCGCGAGGAGCGCCGTGCGGAGGCGGGTCATCCCGTCACCAGATGCGTGAGCCAGTAAACCAGCGCCGCCACGCCGGCAGCGGCCGGCAGAGTCAGCACCCAAGCGAACACCATCTCGCCGGCGATGGGCCAGCGCACCGCCGAGCTGCTCTTCATCGTGCCCACGCCCGCGATCGCACCGGCAATGGTGTGGGTGGTCGAGATCGGCGTGCCGAAGCCGATCGCTGCGAAGATCGTCAGCGCCCCGCCCAGCTCGGCGGAGAAGCCCTGGAACGGCTTTAGCGACGTGATCCGCATGCCCATCGTTCGGATGATCCGCCAGCCGCCGATCATCGTGCCCAGCGCCATCGCGGCGTGGCAGGCGAGCACCACCCAGAGCGGCACGTGGAAGCCGCCCTTCAGATAGCCCTGGGTGAACAGCAGCGCGGCAATGATCCCCATCGTCTTCTGAGCGTCGTTGCCGCCATGGCCGAGCGAGTAGAGCGACGCCGAGCAGAATTGCAGCACGCGGAAGCCGCGATCGACCTTGTAAGGGTTGAACCTGCGCACCACCCAAGTGGTGATCGCGGTCAGCACGACGGCCAGCGCGAATCCGACCAGCGGCGAGAGGATGATCGCCACGATGGTCTTGAGCACGCCGCCCCAGACAATCGCCGCGGTGCCGCCCTTGGCAAGCCCCGCGCCGACCATGCCGCCGACCAGCGCATGTGACGAGCTGGACGGCATCGCCCACCACCAGGTGATCGCATCCCACACGATCGCGCCGATCAACGCGCCGAACAGTACGGTGACGTCGATCGCCTGTTCTGAAACGATGCCGGTGCCCATCGTCTTGGCCACCGCCAGTCCGAAGACGAGGAAGGCGGCGAAGTTGAAGAACGCCGCCCACACCACGGCCGCGCGCGGGGAGAGAACATTGGTGGAGACGATCGTCGCAACCGAATTGGCCGCGTCGTGCATGCCGTTCATCATGTCAAAGAGGAGCGCGACCGCGACTAGGGCGATCAGCAGGGCGACGGGGAGCTGTCCGGCATCCATCTGTCCGCCCTCAGACGTAATCGAGTACGAGGTCGTCGATCCGGTCGGCGACCGCGTCCAGACGCTCGGCGACCAACGTTACGCGTTCCAGCAGGCGTACGCCGGCCAGCATCGCAACGGGATCGCTGCCGCCGTCAAACAGCTGCATCATCGCAGCGTCGCGCTGCTCGACCAGATCAGCATGGCCGTCGCCGATACGTTGGCAGATCTGGTGCAGTTGTTCCGTGTTTCGATCCAAGCCCTCCAGCAACGGGATCGCCGTACGGATATCGCTAGCCAGCGCCACAATGCGCGCACCGAAGGGGGGCAGCACGGCGGCCACGCCGTCCAGCCGGGGCGAGCGACGAGCTGTAGCGGCACTCATCATCGCCTTCAGCGAAGCCTGCATCGCTACCGTCATCTCCTTGATGTCGGCACGATCGAACGGCACCACGAACGAAGCGCGCAGGCGCTCCAGCACCTGGCGGCTAATCTTGTCGCCCTCCTCGATCGTCCGATCCAGCTGATCGAACGGAGCCGAAGCGCCTGGATCGTGGAGGATCTCCTGCAATTGCGTGGCGCCGCGCTGGATGAGATCGCTGTGACTGTCGAAAAGCGGGAAGAACTTCTCTTCTCGCGGCAAGATGGATCGAAGCCAATTTGTCATGAGAACTTTCGATGCCCCCAGACAGCCAGCCACTACGGCGTGCTGTGCCGGAGCAATAAGTCATTTCATGCGCTAAGGTTCCACTTACTATTTCTGACGCACTGTCATATCATTGTAACCTTGTGTCGAACCTTCCGAAGACGCGAACGAAGAGCCGGGATTAGTCTACTTCTAACTTCGGCAGATCACTTAGTCGCGATCCTGGTCGGGCAGCTGCGTGCCCCCCCCCCCTTCAGCAGGCTTATCCGCCAAGACCAGACGTAAGCGCCCCGCGTCCCACCGCCAGCGCACAAGGAGGCTGGAGCAAGTATCCGTTAGCTGCCGCGATGAGGTCGCAATGTGATTGTCCACCTGATCGCGGCAGCCCGGACCGCGAACCCTAATGCGGTCGCCAGGAGCGCAGGCCACGGCGCGGGTACGTCGAAAGCTGACATTGCGACAAATGCTCCTGCGGCGCACAAAGCGGCAGTGACGTACAGCTCATGACGCATAAGTACGGAGGGCGCACCAGCAGTAACATCACGGATGATCCCACCGACGCATGCCGTGACCACTCCGGCCGCCACGGCTGGAATCGGAACGATGCCATAGGACAGCGCCTTCCCCGCTCCATAGACTGCGTATGCAGCCAACCCTGCTGCATCAAGCCAATCTAATGCGCGCTCTCCCCAGAACCGCAGCGGGACCAACCAAGCTGTCATCGCTACTGTCACGCAAAGGAGAACGGGTGCGGACGCGTGCATCCAAAAGATGGGGGCGCCGATGAGCACGTCGCGCAGCGTGCCGCCGCCTGTTGCGGTAATCAGGGCGAAGAAGCAGGCTCCAACAAAATCCAAGCGCTTGCGCGCTGCAGCGAGTGCGCCGGAGGCGGCAAAGACAGACAGGCCAGCCATGTCGAGCCAAGGCAAAAGCGAATAGAACGGTGAATCCATGAAGAATGTCTAGCTAGCCGTCTCTCCACCGTCACGTCCGCTCATCCGCCGAGCGGTCCGAGCCAAAACGAGCAGGGGGCCGGCCAGCTGGGCGGTCGGGTGCCCACTTCCTGCTGGACGAAAGCTGTGTCGCGCTTCCTGGAATCTCCCTCGGCCCAATTGCGTTGTAGCGCTCCCCGCCCGCAGCCAACGTCTGAGGGATTACGATGGCGTCAACGAGCCTGATCAGCGGCGAGCTGGCGAGAGCAAAGGCCTTGCGGCTTCCATGCGTCCGTCAAAGTCGTAGGGGGTTGGCTCGCATAATGGAGGATTAGCGCAAAGCCCTTTCGGAGAATTTTCCTATCGCCATCAACAGCATCGGCCGCCCAGCCTCGATCGTCTTGCGGTTGCCCGGACCTCGCCCGCTCGAGATCCCTGTGGGGTGTCGCCGCGTGCCCACTTTCAGACATTTCGAGGCCGCTTGAACACCCCAAAAGCGTTGGGGTGGACGGCATCGAAGTGCCAGAGCGAAGGTGTTGAGGGTCGCCCTCCAGTTCGCCGATCGCTTCGCTCTCGGCATCTCCCTATGCCTTCGTGGGCTGGACGGGCGTCTGCGGGCTCGGAGCAGCGTTCAGCGCCATGGGCTTGGATTTCTTTGCCAACGGCAAGGCGAACGAGAAAAAGGCGCGTACACCAAATCCGGACGCCATGCCTTGAACGCAGACTTCATGCACTGCGAGCTATGTCCGCTTTCGAGCGCACTGAACAGGTAGGCTCAAGGTCTCGGAAGGGTCGGGGGTTGCCGTTTTATGGCAGTCGAGTCTTATCGGGCTTTAGCGTGGAATCGGCGGTTTCGCGTTGCGTTTGGTGGGTATGTGGTGATCGGCGGCAATATTGCGCCATAGAGGGCAATAGGCGGTATTTGGCGCGCCGCGCAGGGTGAAGACGAGAACTATGTCTACGCTATAGTCCTCTAACGTCCTCCTTTTGCGAGGAATAAGTCCCGTGGCCCTCCGGCTATGGATCCCCCAGGTTTCAAATGCTGGTTAGGGTGCGGGAGGCTTTATTTTTTCCGTTTGCTGCGACCCGACCGAAAGGGCGTAACTGAAACGGAAACCAGAGAGGCGACGACAGCCAGCCCCGCCACGGCGGCGGCCAGCAGCGGTATCGCAGGCAGGCCCAGCCCGGCCGAAAGGGCTGCCGCGCTTACGCCTGCGCCGAGGGCATTGCCGAGATTGAAAGCGCTGATGTTGACGGTCGAGGCGAGGTTGGGCGCCTCACGGGCGGCGGCGACCACCATCGCCTGCGTGATCGCGCAGATCGCGAAGGCAACCACGCCCCACGGGGTGACGATCACGGATGCGGCCCAGGGTGTACGCCCGAAGCCGGCGAAGGCGAGCAACACAAGGGCGACGCAGATCAGCACCGCGACAAGGCTTGGCCCCGCCCGCCAATCCGCCAGCCGCGCGCCAAGATAATTGCCGACTGTCAGGCCAATCCCGACGGCCAGCAGGACGAAGCCGACAAGGGCTTCGGCGATGCCGGCGACCCGTGTGAGGATCGGCGTCACATAGGTGAAGAAGGCGAACATGCTGGTGGAGGCGAGCGTGCTGGCCGCCAGCGTCAGCCAGACCGACGGCGCCTTCAGCGCAAGGATCTCGGCCTTGAAATCGCGCGTTGTGTCGATCGATGGAAGGAAACGAACCAGGCCGAGCAGCGCGAGCGCACCAATGCCGGCGACGGCAAGGAAGGTCGTGCGCCAGCCTGCGGCCTGGCCGATGAACGTGCCGAGCGGCACGCCGACGACATTGGCGATGGTCAGTCCGCTAATCATAAGGGCAATCGCCCGTGCGCTGCGACCCGTGGGCGCGAGGCGCGCGGCCATCACCGCGCCAGTGCCGAAGAAGGCGGCGTGGCACAGTGCGGTGACGATCCGCGCCGACATCAACAAGCCGTAGGTGGGCGCGAGGGCGCAGCCTAGATTGCCGGCGACGAACAGCCCCATCAACCCGACCAGCGTCGACCGCGCCGGGACGCGCAAAAACAGCATTGCAAGCAGCGGACCGCCGAAAGCGACGCCGAGTGCGTAACCGGATACGAGAAGCCCCGCCGCCGGCAGACCGACACGCAGGTCGGCCGCGACCTCGGGCAGCAGGTCCATGATCACGAATTCGGTCGTGCCGATCCCGAAGGCGGCAACGGCGAGCGCCAGCAGCGGAGCTCTCAGGAAAGCGGCAACCTCGGCCATAGACCGCATCCCGGACATCAATGACGACGCGCCCCGCCATTCCCTCAAAGGCCGTGTTGGTCAGCAGCACGACCGACGGCCGGTTGACCGGGTCGATAAACCAGTAGTGCCCATAGGCGCCGCCCCATTGCAGCGTGCCCGCCGCCTGCGGCGTGCTGGTCGCCGAGGGGGCGGTTAGCACCGCACCGCCATAGCCGAAGCCCCAGTCGGGACCTTGCGTCTGCGCCTGTGGGCCGACGTGATCGTGCATCATCGTCGCGACCGCGTCCTGTGACAGGATCGATCCGCCTCGTTCCGTTCCGGCGGTGCGGATGGCCTCGAGGAAGGTCAGCAGATCGCGCGCCGTACCGATCATGCCGGCGCCGCCCGAACGGAAGGAGGCGGGGTCGAAGATGCGATCCGGGGTGAGGGGGATCGCGCCTTCGCCGGCCTGCGGCGGCAACGGCACGGTGATCGTGCCGTCCATGCGTACCGGACCCTCGGCGCCATCGGCAAAGGGTGTCGCAAGCCGCGTCCGGTCGGTGACGCTGAAGCCGGTATCCACCAGTCCTAGCGGACCGGTCACGTCATCGCGAACGATCGCATCGAGCGTTCGGCCGGTTGCCGCTTCTAGCACAGCGCCGATCACGCCGATGCCGAGCGAATAGCGCCACGCGGTGCCCGGCGCAAAGGCCAACGGCGCCTGCGCCAGACGGCGAAGGTTGTCGTCCATCGTGCGACCCGGCTGGTCGAGACCGTCCGATACGTCGAGTTGGTGGTAGGCACTACCGTCCGGCTCGATAAAGCGGTAACTGAGGCCCGAGGAATGCGTCAGGAGGTGATGCAGGGTGATGGTGGGCCGTGATCCGTCCGGCAGCGCGGGGCGAAACGCCGGCAGCCAGCTCGTAACGGGCTGGTCGAGCGCGATCATGCCGCGCGCGGCGAGGCGCAGAGCCACCACCGTGACGAACGGCTTGGACACCGAGGCGAGGCGGAAGATCGCGTCTTCCCGCATCGGCGTGCCCGCCTCCCGGTCAAGTAGGCCTGCCGCACAGTTGCAGGCGAGCTTACCGTCCTGAGCGACGAGCACGACGGCGCCGACAAGGCGATTATCGGCGATGGCACTGCCGATGGCAGCGTCGATCCGGGCTTGGAGAGAAGTGGGCTGACTCATCGCGGATGTTCCTCAATGGCTTCCGACCTTCCGAAAGTCTTGTCGGGTATGGCCGAAAGGCAGTCATGGGCTATGCGATCTTCGTCGGTGCGGCCCTCTTCGCTCTAGCGGTGGGCGGATTAGCTCAACTGGCGGGTGGCTGGGGGCAATGACCGCTCTCCACCCAATCTCGGTCGTCGCCGGGAGGGTTCGAGCTAGAAGCGGACGTTTGCCTGGGGCGAGCACCGAACGGCGGCTTTTGGCACGATCGCCCGCCTGAACGGCCGAGAGTGGTGGGAAGCTGCCAGTCCGCTTCTAGGCACGTTAGATGCCTTCGCCACCCTCAAAGGAAGCGCTGCACTTCTGCGAGCACTCGGTCCAAGTTGACTGCTGTTCGTGTATCGACCTCAACGATAGGCCCGACCCCCATCGGACCGTCATATTCATCGAGCATTTCGGGAGGCATTTCCTTCAGAGGATGCGCGGCATGGTGCCCGCTCGCAGCCGCGCGGTCACGAAACCGTTTGGCTGTTTCTGCTCGGCCGCAATCGCAATGTACTTCGACAATCAACGCTCCAAGGCCGGTGAGTTTGGCCCGCTCGTAGTCGCTGCGTGGCCGAAAGTTCGCTTCCAATACCGCTTGCGGTGCATGCCTCGCCAAGGACCAGATCAGCTCCATTGACGCGCCTCCGATCCGTCGGGACGCTGCGAGATCGCCGCCCCCATCGCCAAATACGTCCGTCAGCGTTTCTTTGATAAAATCCTTTGAGAAGATCGGGAAACCAAGCCGCTGCGCCAAGGGCACTGCGAGGGTTGTCTTGCCAGCGCCCGGCGCACCAGAAACGATCACAATCTTACGCTGAACGTTCGACATGAGGGTACCATATCTACACGCCGGAGCGGCAACAATTGGGCGCGAGCTGCCGATCCGCTTTCTCTGCCGAAGCTGCCATCGAAGTCCTACCCGATAGCACGAGCATCAGCGGCTGAGGCGGCGTGACCGAGCCCGCTGCATGCGCAGCGGGTCCGGGGACAGGAGCCGGGAGTGTGGGGCACCAGCAGGGGCAGCGCTGCGCTAGGAGGATGGCTCCACGCAGTCCCTGCTGCTACAGCCGTTTTCGCACTTCGAATGGAAAGCTCATGAGGTCATACGTGCGCTGGAACGCCGTCACCGTCTCCCCCAGCAGCACCACCCGCGCGTCGAGGCCGCGCAGGTCAAAATAAAGGCTGGCGAGCCGCGCCTGTAGCCCCAGCCGCACGTCCGCGACGTCCGAAGCGCTCGCCTCAGCATTCGTCTAGTTCGTCTTAACCGTGTTGCGGATGCGGCCGAACAGGTCCAGCTCATAGCTGAGCGAGGCACCGATCTGCGCACTGGCATAGGTTGCGGCGCGTCGTTCATATTGTTTGCAGCATGATCGATGCGGCCTATGTATTGAACAATGGAACTGCGCCACCTCCGCTATTTCGTTGGCGTCGCCGAGGAATTGCACTTTGCCCGCGCCGCCGCACGGCTTGGCATTTCGCAGCCGCCGCTCAGCCAGCAGATCGGCCAGCTCGAGGCCGAACTCGGCGTCCGCCTGTTCGACCGGACCAGCCGCAGCGTGCAGCTGTCCAGCGCCGGGCTCGCTTTCCTGCCCGCCGCGCGGGCGACGCTGGAGCAGGCTGAACGGGCGATCAACATTGCCCACCGCGCGGCCCGCGGGGAATTGGGCGAGCTTAATCTCGGCTTCAACGCCTCGGCCCCGTTCGTGCCGATGATCGCCCGCTCGATCTTCGCGTTTCGGCAGGCCTTCCCCGACGTGAAGCTGAACCTAACCGAGGTCGCCGGCTCGGCGCAGTTGACCGCACTGGGCGACCATGCGCTCGACGCCTGCTTCGTACGCAGCAAATGCAGGCCGGAGATGGGCGACGGCGTCGCGGTCACGCCGATCCTGCGCGAGCGCCTGTTCGTGGCGTTGCGCCCCGATCATCCGCTCGCCGACAAGGACCTCACCTTAAGCGATCTCGCCGGCGAGCCGATGATCGTCTACGCGCGCGAGCACGGAGCCACATTTACCGACGAATTGCTGGGCATGCTGCGGGACGTCGGGGTCGAGCCGCGGATCGAGCACCGGGTGCGCGAAGTCTCCACCTTGCTCGGGATGGCGGCGGCGGGGGTGGGCGTCGCCGTCGTCGCCGAGTCGCTCTGCGCGCTGCAATCGGCGCGGCTGGTCTACCGGCCTCTCGGCGATCCGGAGTCGATTACGTCCATCTGGCTGACCCACCTCTCCGAAGGCACAAGCCTACCGTGCCGGAATTTCCTCAACATCGTCACGCAAGAATCAATCGGGGTGTGAGTTCTTCAAGGACGTAGCTTCGTGCCCAGGCCGATCGCCATTTACCGCAACTGTCAACTTTTGCGGCAAAGCTCAGGCAATTGCTGGTATGAAGTGATGACAGCGCTCGGCGCCCCTGGCTCCGGCCGGCCCGCCGCCTCTCGCCCAGATCGCGAGTCCAGCCACCGCCCGGCGTCTGCACCAGCGCGACATAGGCCATCTGCCGGTCGAGCTGCGCCTGGACCAGCGCTCGACGTTCGTTGAGCGCTGTCACCTGGGGGGTGACAACGCTGTTATAGGCGACGAATGCCGCCGCCATACTGCTTGCGCACCGTCGTCTCGGACCGATCGGCGGGTGATCAGCGGCATCAGCTGCGGCGGGCTCAACAACAAGATCCACGCCATCGCCGACGCCCAGGGTAAGCCGCTCGCCTTCCACCTGACGCCGGGTCAGGCGGCGGACTGTCGGGCAGCAGAGGCGTTGCTCAACGGTTTGCCGGCCCGCTGCATCGTCCACCCCAATCGCGCCCATGACACCAACCGCATCCGTGACAATATCGAGTGACTGACTGCCGCTCCCAACATAACGCCCTCGGGCAACCGGCGCTGGAAAAGCTGCTTCAGCCGTAGCTTTTACAAGGGGCACAACGTCATCGAGCACATGTTCTGCCAGCCACAAGGACTACCGACGCCTCGCCACCCACTATGACCGCACCGGCCATTTTCCTCGGCTGCATCCACCTCGCCGCCAGCCTGATGTGCCTTTTATGAGTCCCAGTTCTCAGAAGGCGCAGCTCTATCATCGCGGTTGGAGTACTCTTACCTAATATCGGCATAGGGAAGCGCGGAGTCGTCGATCTAAATCCTGCCGAAAAAAATTCAAGTAGCGAAGACGTTTTTCAAGCGATAAGTCGCCGGTTTTCATTTGATATAGGCTACTGGCGATTTTCATTGCAATGCTAACCGGTCGCGCGCTTGATTGCCATTCATTACTAAAGTATATAAACAGGATATCGGTGCAATCAGAATTCGTTATCGGCACGTTATAGCGGGAATTCATCGATTGTCTGCAGCCTATCCGCCACCATCTCGGTAGTCTCACGCCGAATAACGTCGCCTTACAGCCTTGTGGCGATGCCAGTTAAATGGCCAGGCAGCGTCAAGGCTGAGCATCAAGATAGATCCAAGCCTCCACGGGACCGGTTTCGGTCACAACTCGTATCGGGGTACGCCGGTATTCGGCTCCTTCGAACGCGTCCAGCCGTGCCCAGTGCTGCGGCAGATCAGGCGACAGAAAGAGATGGACCTCGATTTCGTCCCCATTGTCGGACGGAATCAATGCGGGGTAGCCAAGCTTTGCCCCCCAACCTCGTTGGACGAGATGACCCCGCACTTTGCCGGTCAGCCACTTACCCTCCAAATAGGACAGGTGGTGGTGATTGGGACGGTCGGGTGCGAGGGTGCCGTAGGTTGCGAGGCATTCGTCGATGTTCATAACTGCTCTTCTATCAATTAGATGCCTCTCCGTCGCGGTAGATTCCGGTTCAGCCTCGGCATGAGCCAATACGATCTGACCGACTTGAAGTAGCGGGTAATCGAGCCGCTCCTGCCCAACGGCCCGCACGCCATCGTGCTGGCGGGCAAGACCTACGACGCCGACCGCGCGCAGGAACTGCTTCAGGTGCTGCGTATCTGGCTTGCTTTCGGCCCGCACTCCGGCTGGTTGGGAGCTCTGGCCGACGAAAGGCTGACGCGCTCGCTCGGGGGCCTTGCACGCTGTGCCGCAGGGCCGCTGAACGCTGGCGGCGCTTGCGAGTGTCGCCGGTATGTCGCGAACCAGTTTCGTCGAGCGCTTCCGCGATGTCGTCGGCCAAACGCCCCTCGACTATCTCACCGGCTGGCGGATGCGCCTTGCCGCCGATTGCCTGCGCCGCACCGCCGACATTGTTGCAGAGCTCGGCTTTTCGATCGCATATGCAAATTAAACATGGCCGGCAAATCCCTGACCGCGCTCAAGCGCCTTGATCCGAAAGCGGGCTGGAGCTGTAGAGACGACGCGCGATCAGGTTCGCAGAGCTATTGAAGCAGCGGGCATCGTCCTTAAGTCCACCGACAGGGGACAGCGAGTCTACGCACTGGGGCTGGGACCCATAAACCGGATTCCCTCGGCGGGAGAAATGTGATTCATCCTGCAGGTGGACGTGGAGGATGAATTGCCGGGAGAGTTCTGGCTGAGCGACGAGCAGTGGGAGCGACTACGGCCGCTGCTGCCAAACAAGCCGCGAGGCGTGCCGCGGGTTGACGATCGTCGGGTGATCAGCGGCATCGTCCATGTGCTGCAGGCGGGCTGCCGTTGGAAGGACGCGTCGAGCGCTTATGGTCCGTACAAGACGCTGTACAACCGGCATAAGCGTTGGTCGGAAAAGGGCGTCTGGCAGGCGGTGTTTGAAGCGTTTGCCGCTGCCGGCGGACCGCCGACCGAGGTGTTGATCGACAGCACGCATGTGAAGGCGCATCGTTCGGCTGCCGGCGGAAAAGGGGGGCGTACGCCCAGGCGATCGGCATCAGCCGCGGCGGGCGCAACACGAAGATCCACGCCATTGCCGACGCCCAAGGCAAGCCGCTCGCCTTCCTCCTGACACCTGGGCAGGCGGCCGACTGTCGGGCAGCGGAGCCGTTGCTCGAAGGTCTGCCGGTCCGCTGCATCGTCCATGCCGACGGCGCCTATGACACCAAAGCCCTGAGCCAATACGCAATTCCACCTAAACGGGCGTTCACCATTTTATTAACTGGTTAACGGCATTTTCCCTGATGCCCGGAAGTCACGATGCCCGGCCGCAAACCAGGGGGAAGTCATGACGTCCAAGACCACGCTTGCGCTCGAAGCGGCAGTTGCAATCATCCTCGACAACCGTCCCAAGGATGGTGCAACGTCGACCAACCGGCAGCGTGTCAACGTGGACCGGGCTCACACACAGATCATGAAGCTTATCGCGCCCCGAATTCGGCACTTCGTGCGGCAGTACGGGCTTACCTATCACTTCGAAGATGCTGAACAGTGCTGCGCCATCGCCGTGCATCGTGCGGTCGAAGCGTATGACCCCGGGAAGGCGCAGTTCACGACGTTTGTGAATTGGCAGATCCGAGGCGAGCTCCAGAGCCTGCGGTTCCGCGTGATGACCGATCAGCGGCCGTCCGCGAAGAGGGTTGAAGCTACGACGATATCCCTCGACGCAATTGCGGACGCCAACAGCGAGAAGGGCTCCTTCCTCGACACCATCGAGGATGAATTTGCCCTGGAGACGACAGAATCCGCTGCCTCGGACTACCTTGCGGAGGGAGCGAAGTCGTCTCTCATCGACGTCTATGTCGATCACCTGCGCAAAGTGGGGATGGAGGCACTTGCTCGCCGCCCCCTGCCAAAGCGTCAGGAGGCGGCTCTCCGCAAGGAGCTGCCGCGCCTCCGCGCGAACGGGATCGCCGCGGCGGACGTCGAGAAGCTGGAAGCGACGATCGCGCGCGAGCGCGAGATTGTCGAGGGCCGCCTTTTCAGTGGCGCGAGCCTCGAGCAACTCGCAGCCGAAGCGGGTGTGACCGCAGAACGCGTCCGGCAGATCACTAAGCGTGCTGCCAAGGCAATCGCCGGTATCGCTGCCGCCGATCCCCGCTTCAGTGTCATGGCCGAGGTTGGCCGGCCCGCTTCCAAGCAGCCCAAGGCTCGCGCAAGCAAGGCGTCCATCCTTCTCGCTGCGGCACTTCCGCACAATCGCCTGTCACACGTCGCGGCCGTGGATCAGTTCGGACTGGACTACCAGCTCGCTGCCGAGGCTTCCGCTGCCCTGATGCAGTGACTGCTCTTCTCCGGTGATGGCCCTGCGCGCCCGCGCGTCTGCCTCTGTTTACTGGTTGTCAGGACGATAACCGTATCTTGGTCCGGAATAGGTTTGGGGTGAAGTGCATGGTTGAGGTCAAGACGCGCGTGCCTAGCTGCGAAAGCAAGCGCGAGGGTGGAGAGAATGCCACTCTCCGCCGCCTAAGCACTGCACTTCCGGAGAGCGCCGTTTGGACCGCAACCAGGATCATCTTTCAGGACACGTGCGACAAAAGCCTCAAATTTTTTCAGGAGCATGCGTCTTCGCTCAGCATGGGCCCGATCGCCGATTTGATCGCTATCGAGGCGCAGCGTCGCGCGGCAAGGGTGGTAGTCGATAGCTGTCACCCGTAGGAAGACCTACCCAAGGGCTGTCCCGCTCCCACTCGCCTGTTTAGGCAGCTCATCAAGCCTTTTGAACTCCCGAGATTGGACGGGCAGGTGCACGCTCCATCCCCTTCCCCGGGACCGGAGACGCAGCATTCCCCGCCTCGGCAACGAGGATGCCCGCGACACCGTTTGCGCTCTTGTCGCGCCGACGCCTATGTACGCGCGCGGCATCGAAAACAGCGGGTTAAGCCAGTGTTCGGCTCCCTGAAACGCAATCTGGGACTACGAACGCTCAAGCTGCAGGGCCTTAGCGGAGGGAGACCTCATCGCCCTTTGCAACAGCATTGGTAACCTGATCGAACACAGCGGCCACAAGCTTCCCTGCCTCCGTGTCCGTCGTCCCTGTCGCCGCAGCGACACCCTTTGCGAATTCAACGATTTTCATGATGTCAGGCCCCTTGCATGGCGCCTGTACCACCTCGGATCGGAACCGAAACAAAGCTCAGCTATGAGCCGCCGCTGGCAGACGAGCCAGTAGGTTTTCTCCTCCGAAGTTATCGTATCCGCTCGCCTCAGGCCTACACTTACATAGCCGCTAGATGCCGAAGGCCCGGCCCTTACTCGATAGCCCTCACGCGCACATAACGCTTAAGCATCTTCGCCCGACCGCCGATCAGGGTCGTGTCGTCATGGCTTCCCACCGGAACGTACATCGTGCCCTGCTGGGTCGGCAACGTGGCCGACGGGCGGCGGCAGAAGCCAGCTGACCTGGCCCATCCAATCTGCAAGCGTCGATCGATCGACCTCGATGCCTTCGCGCAAGGTTTAGCGATTAGCGATAGGTAGTCCGTAAACTTCGACAACAACACATCCCCCAGCAGGCCTGGTCCGGCGCGGCCGAGCTCTTCCTTCCAAACGTCCCCTTGCGCGATCTTTTTGTCGAGTCGCGGAATCCGACCACTCGGGCCACCGCACGGTCGAACCCGACCCCGGGTTGATGAAGATCGGATTCTGCACGGAACTCGAACGAAAAGCTTCGGCGCCGAATAATATATGGCAGGTCACAACATAGGGTAGATGCAGAGGCTCCTCGGGAGAAAGCGATTAAAATCAGCGCGGTATGTGCTAACATCGAATCCCTCCGTCTCCGCCATACCATTCAGCGCCCGAAAACCGTTGACGATTCAACGAGTTGCCTGGGCCTGACGGGGGCGTTGTACCCCGTTGTGTACCCCCAATGTGTACCCAGATCGACAGCTGCGACTGATTAAGCGTATTGCCGCTACCGGAACTTGCCTTCCCGCGATGGCGCAGACATTTTCACACAGCGCATCAATCAGGGGCGGGGAAATGATGAGAATCACCGAATCGACTGAGGATGCACAGTGATCGGGCTCGCGATGGCCCTGATACTAGGGCAGGCGGCGCCGAATCCGTTCGATCAATTTGATCCTAAGCCGGAGCGCCTTGGCTCCGGTCCTCACACGCTCATGATTTCTGATGGTACGGCTATCACCCGCGTCCACTACAAGAGCGGAGCAGCTTGTCAGAGAGCCCGTGACAAGGTTCGCGAGCAAGTTGCTCCACCCCCAAATTCCTCCACTCGCATCTACGGTCCGCCACGCACAACGGCGTTTTGCGTGCCACGCTGAGGTAGGGCGAAAGCTGGGGGGCGGGGGCGTCGCCTATTCGGGATGACGGTTCTAAAAGCCGGAGGGTCTCGCGAAATGGTCGCTGGTAATGGCCCACTGCGCGATCTTGAAAGGACGCGGATATGACGGACGAAGCGACATACGCGAGAGTGATGCAACTTGCCTCGGATGTGCCGGATTTGAAAGTGGCGTCTCCCGAGCGCGCGCGGTGGCTCGGAAGGTTGTATGCCGCGATTGAAGAGGCCGACCGCTATAGCACCGACCTAATCAGCTTGACGGTCGCGGCGGACGGCCTCGTCGGCGCTTTGGCTGACAGGAGCGCCCAGACTATTGAAAATATTCTCTATCGGACGCTGGCGAGGCTAGAGCGCAAGCTGCCCGAACAAGCGCAAGGCGGGTTCATTGCTGCCAGGAACGTTCTTGATGCGCTCGCCACGTTGGGGGCGGTCATGGAAAAGGCCACCGAGCGCGTGTTAATCATCGACCCTTACATGTCCGGCGTAGCGCTCAGCAAATATGCTGTAATGATACCCGAGGGGGTCCAGGTGGACCTACTGGGCGGCGAGCGGAACCGGAAGCCTGACTTGACACCAACCGCTCAAGCGTGGGTGGAGCAGTACGGCGACAGGCGCCCACTCCGGGCTCGTTGGGTTTCAGACTCGCGGCTCCATGATCGGCTGCTCTTTATCGATGACCGTGAGGTATGGGACGTCAGTCAGTCCTTGAACAAGCTTGCCGACCGCTCGCCCGCCACCATCGCTAAGTCTCCTGCCGAACACGCCCGGTTGAAGCTCGCTGCGTACCTGCCGCTCTTTGAGCAAGGTACATCGATCATCTGACCGCCGTCGTTGATCTAAAAAAGCAGGGCACAGGGAACAGGTGCTTCTAACCGGCTGCGCAGTATCGCTTTACTGTAGCGGTGGACAAGCCGAAGCGCTGAGCAGTGGCTGTGATGCTAGCCCCTTCAGCCTTCCTCCAAGCCCTCACGGTTCCTGCGTCGGCAGCAAAGGGACGGCCAAGGCTCTCCTTGCCCCGGTGCGTCCTGCCGGTCTCCGCAAGTGCCTTCCGGGCTGCCATACGGCCCGCTTCGGTGCGCTCGGCGATCCTCCGGCGCTCCATGGCGGCCATCTGGGCCAGGACGGCAATGATGATCTCGCCCACGCCTTCACCTATGGGCCCGATGCCATGAACGTGCAGGGTCACCCCCTTGGCCAGAAGGTCACGGACGGTGGTCTGCACGTCGATGGCATCGCGCCCGAGGCGGTCGACTGCGTAAACGTGGAGCGTGTCGCCCTTGCGGAGCGCTGCCAACATCGCAGCGAAGCCGGGGCGGTCGGTCGCCAGCACCCCGATCTCGGCGACGATGTGCGCGTCGGTGACGAGACCGGCCTGCCTGGCCGCCAGGAACTCGGCGGCAGCATCGAGCGCGGAGGCGCGGCTATCGGCGATATACCGGCTCATCGCCACCAGCGCGTTGTCGGCTTCGACAGGCCCCGGGCCGCTGGATCCAACGAGGTTGACATGGGTGCCGGGCCGTACCCAGGCGCCGAGGATCACCGGCTCGGCTGCGGTGGTGAGCGTGCAGATCACGTCCGCTTCAGCGGTGGCGGTTGCAAGGTCCGGAACGGCCTCTGCACCAAGAGCTTCGAACTCCGCCGCGAGCGCAGCTGCTTTCTCGGACGCGCGCCCCCAGATCCACACACGATCGAAGTCGCGCACCAGCGGCAGCGTATGCAGGTGGGTGCGCGCCTGGCCCCCGGTACCGACGATCAGCAGCGTGCGGGCATCGGCCCGCGCCAGCGCATCGGTGGCCACCGCCGTCGCTGCGGCGGTGCGGATATGGGTCACCTCCTCGGCATCGACGAGCGCGACCGGCTCGCCTTCGTCCGGCTCGAACAGCAGCACGACGCCGCGATGCCTACGGAGGCCCGGCGAGCGGGGATCGGCGAAGACGCTGATCATCTTTGCGCCGAACATCTCGCGCTCGCCGAGCGCTCCGGGCATCTGGGCAAAGGTGCGACCCGAGCCCAGGGGGATCATCGTGCGGAGGAGCTGGCGGGTAGTGCCAGCGGACAGTGCCTCCATTGCGCCGCGGACGACGCGGATACAATCGGGATAGGTCAGGTGATCGCGGACATACTGGCCGTCGAAAATCGCCAGCTGCTCTCTCTTCACACCACTGGCCCTTTCAGCAGCCTGGAGGCAGGATAGGTCCGGCACATGGCAAAATCTTGCCGGAGATTGCACCCTGACATAGCCTGTGCGAATTTCTGATCCAATTCTGGTTAGGGAGGCGCATAAATATGGCCGACGGTCTCGACCGCATGGACATCAAGATTCTCGAGCGGTTGCAGATCGACGCCTCCGAGTCGTCCAACGAGATCGCCGAACGGGTCGGGTTATCGCAGTCGCCGTGCTGGCGCAGGATCCAGCGGCTGCGCGAGGAAGGCTATATAAAGGCTCAAGTGGCGATCCTCGATCGGGAAAAGTTCGGTGAGAGCATGTACATCTTCGCCCAGTTGAAGATCGGGCGGCTGAGTGACGACGCACGCGACCGCTTCCAACGCGCCATCGACGACATTCCCGAAATTACCGAGGCCTATACGCTGTTCGGCGAGATGGACGTGATGCTGAAAGTGCTGGCGCCGAGCATGGCATGGTATCAGAATTTCACCTTCCGCACGCTGCTTCGGCTTCCCGGCGTCGAGGACATCCGGTCCGTGGCGACCTTGTCCGAGATTAAGTGCACCCACCGCCTGCCGCTCCCATCGAACTAATGGCGCGAAGCGCGCATAAATCATGCGGAACGGCCATGCTGCGACGGCAAATCGCCGACCTTTTCCTGCTGTAGACCGGTAAGATCGAGGCAGCAGCGGAGGAGAATCCATGGTTATGCTCGTTCGAAATGCCGTGCTGGCGCTCGCCATGACCCTGGCACCGGCGTCGGCCACTGCGGCCAATGCGGCCAATGCGGCCAATGCGGCGAAACGCGCGGAGCCTGTGCCTGAGCTCACGATTACCCTCGCGCCCGCTGCGCCGAGTGCTACGCACGCTGTCCCATATCTCGACGTGACCGTGGTAGCGCAGGATGTCCACCGCCGGGCCGGCGAGGATCTGCTCAGGCTGGCGCTGGTCGCAAATACCGTGGTGACGAGCGCCAGGGATCTTCAGGGCCTCTCGATCGCCGACGGTGAAGGTACGATCTCCGCTTCGATCAAGGATATCGAAGACGACGGCTCCAACCGTACGCGTATCTGGCAGACGCCGCGTGCGATCGATGGAACGGTGACGATCCACTATCGTGTTCCGATCGATGCCGGTGCGCCGCCGCTGGCACTGCCGCAGTATGAAATTCGCACCGAAGCGGATGGCTTTTCCGCCGCTGGAAACGCCTTCATCATCGTTCCCGCCGACCAGATCACTCGGCGCGCGCGCATCCACTGGGACTTTGCGGCCTATGGCGCGGGCGGAATCGGGGTATCGAGCTTCGGCGTCGGCGACGTCACGAGTAGCGAACCGCTGCCGGCTGCAAGGCTTGATTCGGTCTATTACATGGCCGGCCGACCGGGCGTCTTCCGAGGGGAGGGGGGCTTCTTCGCCGCGTGGCAGGGCGCACCGCCCTTCGCGATGGCGCCGCTGATGGACTGGGCAGGCGCTCTCCACCGTTATTATGGCATGTTCTTCGGCAATACGCCGCCAAGCTTCGGCGTGTTCGGCCGCACCAATGTTCGCAACCCCGGCAGCGGCATCGGGCTGACCGACAGCTTTGCCTTCACCTACAATCAGACGTCCCGGCCCGAAGAGCTCAAGTCGCTGCTTGCCCATGAGATGCTGCATAGCTGGGTGCGCTCGCTTGATGACTCGATGGATGCTGCAGGTGGTCTCGATCGGTCCTGGTTCGGGGAGGGGCTAGCGGTATATTATCAACGATTGCTGCCCTATCGGGCCGGGATGATCTCGGCCGAGGCGTTTCTTGGCGATCTCAACCAGACGGCCGCTCGCTACTACACCAATATCAAGATCAACGTGCCGAACGCCGACATCCCGGCGGGGTTCTGGAAAGACACGCGCATTCGCGTGTTGCCCTATGATCGCGGTTCGCTCTATTTTGCCGCGCTGAACGCATCGGTTCGTAAGGCGACGGCTGGCAGGCGTAGCCTCGACGATCTGGTCCGAGCGATGCTCTCCGCTCGCAATGCGGGCAAGCCGATGAACGAAGCGCTCTGGCGCACGCTGGTCAGGGCGGAACTGGGTGAGCGGGGAATCGCCGATCTCGATGCAATGCTTGCCGGCGGCACCGTTACGCCACCCTCCGACGCCTTTGGGCCGGAATTCCACCGCGTGCGGCGAACCCTGCGTCGTTTCGACCTCGGCTTCGATCCGGCATCGCTCACCGTTCGCCCCAAGATCGTGAAAGGGTTGATAGCGGGCTCCGAAGCGGCGAAGGCAGGGTTACGCAACGGCGATGAGATTCTGAACACGTTCTCGCAGGACGGTCTTCAGGGCGATCAGACGCGCTTGCTCACGCTTGAAATCAAAAGAGGCCTTGAAACATTGTCCATTCGATATTTGCCGCGTGGAGAATTCGTCTCTGCGTGGCAGTGGCAACTTGTTTCGAAAAAATGACGGGTCTCCCGCAGAAACTCCGCAGACATTGCAGTGATGCCTTTCACTCGATGCATAAGGATCGCGCATAGAGCGATACTGAACATGAATTTCTTTTGTGTTCCTCTCTCTTCACCCATTCGTTGGGCATCTGCACGGGGCAGCCGATCTTCGCTGCGATCGATACCAATGGCGTCGACCGGACGGATGATGCTTTTTGTGTTAGCATCATCCGCCCGACGCGCGTGCGAACTTGTTCGTCGACTCGATCGTTATAGACCCCTCCTTTCAGGAGTGAGCCCCCAATACGGCTCGGTTCATTTCTCTGGTTAGGCTGCGTCGGGGCAAGATGCGTTCCATTAGCGCGGTGCCACCCGCTGCCGCGGCTTACTCCGACAATTGACGCGTTCGCCACTCCGTGGTTGAACCGCGCGCGCCCGGCCCCTAAGTCGCGCGGGCGGCTTGTTACCGCTAACCTGCATTTTCAGAATCATCCTCGACTATTGGAGAGATCTCGCCATGGCGCTGACCGGAGAATTGTTCATCGCATCGAAGCGTGTTGCCCGCGACAGCGGCTTCCGCGCCGTTGCCGCCGCCACCGGCAGCGAGATCGAGCCCAGCTTCAGCACCGCGACGCTGGAAGATGTCGACGCCGCCTGCGCCGCCGCCGAGGCCGCGTTCCTGCCCTATTCCGGCCTCTCCCGCGAGGAACGCGCCAAGTTCCTCGAAGCCATCGCCGAGGAGATCGAGGCGCTGGGCGACGAGCTGATCGAGCGCGCGATGCAGGAAAGCGGCCTGCCGCAGGCCCGCCTGCAGGGCGAGCGTGGCCGCACCGCCGGCCAGCTGCGCCTGTTCGCCAAGGAACTGCGCCTGGGCGACTATCTCCGCGTCCGCATCGACCATGCGATCCCCGATCGCGCGCCGCTGCCCAAGCCCGACCTGCGCCTGCGCATGGTGCCGCTGGGCCCGGTCGCGGTGTTCGGCGCGTCGAACTTCCCGCTCGCCTTCTCGACCGCGGGCGGTGACACCGCCTCGGCACTCGCCGCCGGCTGCCCGGTGGTGGTGAAGGGTCACCCGGCACATCCGGGCACGGCCGAGCTGGTTGCCAGCGCGATCACCCGCGCGGCGGAGAAGACCGGCATGCCGGCAGGCGTGTTCTCGATGGTCGCCGGCACCGCCAACGAGCTCGGCGAAGCACTGGTTCGCGATCCCCGCATCACCGCCGTGGGCTTCACCGGCTCGCGCGGCGGTGGCCTGGCGCTGGTTCGCATCGCGCAGAGCCGCCCGGTGCCGATCCCCGTTTATGCCGAGATGAGCAGCATCAACCCCGTCTTCCTGCTGCCGGCAGCGCTGGAAGCCCGCGCCGAGGCGCTGGGCAAGGGCTATGTCGCCTCGGTGACGATGGGTGCCGGCCAGTTCTGCACCAATCCGGGCCTGGTGCTTGCACTGGAAGGCCCGGCGCTCGAGCGCTTCCTGGCGGCGGCCAGCGAAGCCATGCTCGGTGCGCCCGCGCAGGTGATGCTCACCCCGAACATCCACAAGGCCTATGAGAGCGGCGTGGCGAAGCTCGCCGGCGTCTCGACCGTGCAGCAGCTTGCGCAGGGCGTCGAAGCACAGGGCCCGACCTGCGGTCGCGCGGCGCTGTTCACCATGAAGGGTTCGGACTTCATCGCCGATCCGAGCCATGCCGAGGAGATCTTCGGTGCGACCTCGCTGCTGGTGCGCTGCGCCAGTGTCGACGAGCTCAAGCAGGTGGTGTCGCTGATCGAAGGCCAGCTGACCACGACGCTGCACATGGACGATGGCGATGTCGCCATCGCGCAGGAACTGCTGCCGTCGCTGGAACGCCTGGCCGGCCGCATTCTCGCCAATGGCTGGCCGACCGGCGTCGAAGTGACCGACGCGATGGTCCATGGCGGTCCGTTCCCCTCGACCTCGGACGGCCGCAGCACCTCGGTGGGCACGCTGGCGATCGACCGCTATCTGCGCCCGGTGTCGTACCAGGACCTGCCGGAAGCGCTGCTGCCGGCGGACCTGCGCGACGGTGCGGGCGTGCCGGCACGGGTGGACGGCAAGCCGACCGTCTGAGGGCTGATTGTACCTTTAGGCTCTCCCGCAAACGGGAGGGCCTAAAGAACGATAGTCATCACCAGGCGCGGCGGAGCGGGATAGGGAACACTGGAATCCCGCGCGGAAATTCTAGTACGTCCGCATTCGGGGTGTAGCTCAGAAGCAAAAACGCGCGGTCGATTATGTCGACGTCAACTGAAAAGTCGCTGATCGTAAGCCGTGCTAGATCAATATCGATGATCGGCTCATCGGTGTACGCTATAACAAATAGCTCATCATAATTCGAGCGTTTCGAGTAAAGCTTCTTGTCCTTGCGCGTGACGCTGTCAGACAGCTTTGTCTCTAGAAGCGATTTGTTCCAAGTCGCCCAGTGATATGGATATGACTGACCAAGGGCCTTCTTGTGACGATGCCACTTCACCATCTTCTCATCAACGATTTCGGTTACCTCGACTCCAATCCTTCGCCCATCTGTTGATGAAAGCAAGGCGTCGGGGGGATCGTCTGAGATTGGTATAATGGACGTCCATGAGGCACCTTCAGCTTCTGTGAGGTAGTCGGCCAAGGCTTGGACGACCCCCGCTTCAGCAAGCTGTCGATCTGGCGCCCACTCCCAATTTGAGGCGTACCCGCGATTCATGGAGCGGGCTTCCCTCATCTTCGCAACGATCTTTTCCCAGTCAGGATCTTCGTCTCGAGCTTCAGCCATTTTATCTCTCGGGCTTCCGCAGTCTTGTTTGAGCCCGACATGCAGCGAATTTGGCTTCCACAGCCTCGTTGCTCGCGCCATTGCCGCGCCGGATCGACTCGCGCGCCAGCTCGACCTTCCGCGTCAGGAAGGCCAGATAGTCCTCGGGGCCGCCCTCAGAACTTCGCCTCACCATAGACTCGCGTGATATCCCCCTGCCAATCGCCATGGTAGCGATCGAGCAGCACCTGCGCGGGCACCTTGCCGGTGCGCACGATCTCGCGCAGCGGATCGAGGAAGCCGGACTCGTTGTCGCCCGAGCCGTTGAGTCGGCCGCGCGCCTTGAGCCCCGCGCCGGCGATCTCCAGCACCTCGCCGGCGATGTCGGCCAGCTTGCCGCCGCCCGGCAGCGGCGCGTCGAGCGCCAGCTTGGGCACTGCGCTGCGCAACGCCTCGCGGCCTTCCATCGACCAGCCCTTCACCAGATCCCAGGCGGCATCGAGCGCGCCCGAATCGTAGAGCAGGCCCACCCACAGCGCCGGCAGCGCGCAGATGCGGCCCCAGCGGCCGCCATCGGCGCCGCGCATCTCGAGGAACTGCTTCATCCGCACTTCGGGGAACGCAGTGGAGAGATGGTCAGCCCAGTCGTCCATCGTCGGCAGCTCGCCAGGCAGGACCGACAGTTCGCCCTTCAGGAAGTCGCGGAAGCTGAGGCCCGCCGCGTCGATATATTTGCCGTCGCGGTAGACGAAGTACATCGGCACATCGAGGGCGTAATCGGCATAGCGCTCATAGCCGAAGCCGTCCTCGAACACGAAGGGCAGCATGCCGGTGCGCGCCGGATCGGTGTCCGACCAGATATGGCTGCGATACGAAAGGAAGCCGTTGGGCTTGCCCTCGGTGAAGGGCGAGTTGGCGAACAGCGCGGTCGCCAGCGGCTGCAGCGCCAGGCCGACGCGGAACTTCTTCGCCATGTCGGCTTCGCTGGCATAATCCAGGTTCACCTGGATCGTGCAGGTGCGCAGCATCATGTCGAGCCCCATCGTGCCGACGCGCGGCATGTGGCGCAGCATGATCTCGTAGCGGCCCTTGGGCATGATCGGCAGCTCGGCGCGGGTCTTGTCCGGCCACATACCCATGCCGAGGAAGCCGATGCCGAGCCGATCGCCCACGGCCTTGACCTGCTTGAGGTGGCGGCCGGTTTCGGCGCAGGTGTCGTGCAGGTTTTCCAGCGGCGCACCGGAAAGCTCGAATTGGCCGGCGGGCTCGAGGCTGATCGCGCCGTCGGGTCCCGAGAGCGCGATGACGTGCTCGCCCTCATAAATCGGCTTCCAGCCGAATTCGGTGAGGCCGATCAGCAGCGCATGGATGCCCCCGCGCTCCTCATAGCTGGGCGCGCGGTGGCTGCCGTCCATCCAGTAGACGAACTTCTCATGCTCGGTGCCGATGCGCCAGCGCTCCGCCGGCTTCTCGCCCTGGGCGAAATATTCCACCAGCTGGGCGCGATCCTCGATGACCGCCGCGGTCTTGGTCGAAACGGTCTTGGTGCTCATTTTCGCGCCCTTAGCGATGCCGACGAAACGACGCCAGCGGATTTTTGTACCGGTCGGTTTACCAGTCGCCTGCGGCCCCCATCCACAGGCTCACCGCCGCCGCCGCCGCGGTCTCGGCGCGCAGGATGCGGGGGCCGAGCGCGATGCCGATGGCTTGCGGAACGGCGCGGATCGATTCGCGTTCCTCGGCATCGAATCCGCCCTCCGGCCCGACCAGGATCGCGGCGGGGCCGGGGCGGGCGCGCATCGCCTCCAGCGCGGGTACGCCGCCGGTCTCGTCGGCGAAGAACAGGGCGCGCTCTGCCGGCCAGTCGCGGAGCAGCGCGGGGAGCTTCACCGGTTCGACCAGCTCGGGCAGGGCGGTGCGGCCGCATTGCTCGGCCGCCTCGATCATGTGGCTGCGCAGGCGATCGAGGTTGAGCCGGTCGATCACCGTGCGGCGGGTGAGGACGGGGACGAGGCGCGCCACGCCCAGCTCGCAGGCTTTCTCGGCCACCCAGTCGATCCGGCCCTTCTTGATCGGCGCGGCGCAAAGCCACAGGTCGGGCACGGCCTCGTGCGGGCGGAGCTGCTCGGTGATCTCCAGCGTCAGGTCGCGCTTGCCGACATCGCGGGCGATGCCGAGCCATTCGCCATGCTCGCCGTCGAACAGCTTCACCGCCTCGCCGGGCTTCAGCCGCATCACCGATCCCAGATAATGCGCCTGCGGGCCGTCGATGCGGCGGAGGCCAGGTTCGAGCGGGCCATCGACGAACAGGCGAGGGGCGGATTGCGGCGGCCAGGCGGGGGTTGCGGGCATGGCGGCTGCTGTAGCCCCGCCATGTCCCGTTCGTCCATCCGGACGCGGGGTCACTGCCCCTGGTAGCGGATCTTCCACAGCTTGTAGGGCGAGCCATCGGGGAGCGCCACCGGCTCCAGCCAGTCCGGCACCTGCCCCTTGGCAAGCTGGGCGTAGAAGCCGACCGGGTTGTGCGAACGGTACACGGTCGTCTCCGCCATGTTGGGGCAGAGCAGCAGGTAGGCGGCCTTGTGGCGCGCGGCGATCGGGCGGAAGCCGTCGGCGGTGCCGGTAAAGGCGTGGTGGACGTCGAGGATCGCCTGGCCGTTGCGGTGATAGGGGCCGGCGACCGCATTGTGGTGCGTCACCACGATCAGCCGCGGCCCAAGATCGACCTGGGTGAACATCGTCGCCGCCGGGATCGCGTTCAGCGTGCGCAGCTGCGAGGTGCGGGTGCAGGCGATGTTCGCCTGGCGCACCTTGTCGCTGCCGGGCCTGGAGGCGGTCTTGTTCGCCCAGGGCACCTTCACGCCGCTGGCGACCACGCCGACCCCCACAAAGGCGAGCACCGCCACGCCGATCCGCACCCAGAGCGGGCCGCGCTGGACGAGCAGCGGCACCAGGATCCAGATCAGCGCCGTGATACCGGGCACCGCGAGCAGCTGCGCCCCCGGCGCCGCGCGCATCTGCCACAGCAGCATGCCGGCGGCGAAGGCGGTGAACAGCGCGATCGCGACCCAGCCGACCAGCTTGGGGCTGCGCCGCGCGTTCCACACCGCGAGTAGCGCGCCGAGCAGTCCGAGCCCTGCGACGATCGCGACCGGAACTGCGACGTCCGCCGGGTGGCGGTAGATCGGCCGCGCCTCGCGGACGTTCGACAGCCAGGTCTTGTAGAGCTCGTCCGAAACCTGCTCGGGCCGGCCGAGGCATTGCGGGAAGAAGTGGACGAAGCCCGCGACGATCAGTCCGCCGGCAGCCACCGCCAGCCCCAGCCGCACCCAGCGCGAGGCGGGGTTGGCCAGCGTCAGTGCCACCAGCAGCGCGCCCGCGGCGACCAGCACGCTCAGCCATACCGGGGTCAGCGCGTCGCAACGCATCGCCTGGTTGGCATAGGAGGCGAAGGCCGCGAAGCCGATCGCCGAGCCGCCGCCAAGCGTAAGGCCATAGACCATCAGCCGGGGCCGCTCGGCCGCATCCCAAACCCAGCGCAGCGCGAGGATGGCGCCGGCCATCGCGCAGAAGGGCAGCAGCTCCAGTCCGATCGACAGCGAGAAGGCGCTGGCCAGCCCGACCACCGCACCGCCGCGCGCGCCCTTCGAGTCGGCGATGCCGGCAACGGTCATCGCCAGCGCGGCGAGCTGCCAGCCATGATGGTCGATCCGCAGCGGCGCATACATCGGCAGCGTCGTGGTGCACACGGTCACCAGCAGCACCAGCGCGATCGGCCAGGCGAAGGGCGAGACGAGCCGCCGTACGGTGAGCGCCAGCCCGGTCATCGTGATCGACAGCGGCAGCAGGGGTGCCAGCCCGCACGCCCATTTCTCCGCCGTGGCCATGCCGACAAAGGGCTTGAGCAGCAGGATCAGCCCGGCGATCGGCAGGTCGACGATCCGCGACCAGTGGATGTCGAATCCGCCCAGCGCCGGATCCATCCGGTACTGGCGCAGATCGTACCAGCCCTGGCCCGCCAGCAGCGCGCGGACCTGCATCAGCCGCATGTTGTCGTCGGTATCGCCGAGGGTCAGCCAGTAGATATTGCCCTGGCGCTGGACCAGGAACCACACCGTCACGCAAGCCCAGGCGACCAGCGTCCAGAGCAGCCAGTGGCGGTCGAATTCGTCTCGAAGGCGGAAAAGCCGCTGGATGTTGGCCGTCAAAATCGCTTTCCTCGGATGCTGCCGCGCATTAGGGCGAGCCCCGGTCAGAGGGCAAGCGAGATGACGGCGGTACTACAGCGAGTTGAAGCAATGCGGGCCAGCGGGGTGCTGGGCCAGCTGATCCGCTTCGTCATCGTCGGCGGGCTCTCGACGGTGGTCTATGCCGCCGTCTACTGGCCGCTCGCCACCTATGTCATCAACCCGGTGCTCGCTTCCGTGGCGGGCTTCTTGGTGGCGGTGGTGTTCGGCTATTTCATGCACAGCCGCTGGAGCTTCCAGGGGCACGGCGCCGAGGAAAATGCGGCGCTGAAACTGAAATTCTTCGTCGTGCAGGCAACGGGCATGCTGCTCAACGCCGGCTTCACCTGGCTGCTCACCGGCCCCTGGGTCCATGGGCCCACCTGGTGGCCGCTGGTGCCGGCGGTGCTCGTCACGCCTTTCGCGACCTTCGCACTCAATCGCTTGTGGGTTTTCGGCTGAATGGACCGTATCGTTTACGACCGCATGGCGGCGCATGACTCCACCCATTGGTGGTACCGCGCTCGCCGCGACATCCTCGCCGACTATCTGGCGCGCTACGGCGCGGTGCCGAACGACGCCAAGATCCTGGAGATCGGCTGCGGCACCGGGCACAATCTGCCGATGCTCGGCGCGTTCGGCGAGGTCGACGCGATCGAGATCGATCCGGCAGCCCGCGAGATCGCCAGCGAACGGCTGGGCAAGCCGGTTGGTTCGTCGCCATTGCCGGACCTTACCGGCGTTGCGCCCGGCAGCTACGATCTGGTCGCGGTGCTCGACGTGGTCGAGCATATCGAAGACGATGTCGGCGCGCTGAAGGCGATGGCGCGGGTGCTGAAGCCCGGCGGCAAGATCCTGATCACCGTGCCTGCCCATCAATGGATGTGGAGTGCGCACGATACGGTGAACCACCACAAGCGTCGCTATTCCAAGGCCACGCTGCTTGCCGCGCTGGAGAAAGCGGGGCTGAAGTGGCGCAAGCTGCGCTGGTTCAACTCGCTGCTGTTCCCGGTGGCGGTGGCGGCGCGCTTCGCCGGCAAGCTGATGGGCAAGGACGACAGCGACGATTCGCCGCCGCCGGCCGTGCTCAACAAGGCGTTCGAGACGATCTTCGGGCTGGAGCGGCATTTGCTCGGTCGGTTGCCGATGCCGCCGGGGCTGTCGATCATCGTGATCGCCGAGCCGAAGGGGTAATCAAGCGATCCTCCTCTGCAAGGGGAGGTGGCGCGCGCAGCGCGACGGGGGGGTGTCGACGCTGGTGTGGCGTACGCCTCTTCAGCGGGGACACCCCTCCACCGCCGCCTGCGGCGGCGGTCCCCCTCCCCCTTCGGGGGAGGATCCAGAAGAAAATTACTCCGCCGCGTCGTTGTGCCGCGCTTGGGGCGACACGCTGATCGCGCCCGAGTCCTGGTGGCGATAGCCGAGCGAGGCATGGCCCTGCACCGGCCCGGCGACATCGGCGATCAGGTACAAAGGCCGCCGCTTCGACTCGACATAGAGCCGGCCGAGATACTCGCCGATCATCCCCAGCACGAACATCTGCACCGCGCCGATCACGACGACGACCAGCATGGTCGAGGTCCAGCCCTGGATCGCGTGGCCCATCGCCCAGGCGATCAGGATGTAGAGGATCAGCAGCACCGAGGCGCCGGTGAGCAGCAGCCCGACATGGCTGGCGAAGCGCAGCGGCGCTGTCGAGAAGCCGGTGATCGCGTCGAGCGCGAAGCGGATCATCTTGCCGAGCGGATATTTGGTCTCGCCCGCATGCCGCTCGTGCCGGTCGTAGACGAAGGGCACCTGGCGGAAGCCGATCCACGCGACCATGCCGCGGATGAAGCGCGCCTGCTCGGGCAGCGACAGCAGCGCATCGAGCGCGCGCCGGCTCATCAGGCGGAAGTCGCCGGTGTCGAGCGGAATCGGCGTATCGGTGATGCGATCGAGCATGCGGTAGAAGATCGCCGCGGTCGCCTTCTTGAACAGGCTCTCGCCCTCGCGCTTGCGGCGGACGGCATAGACCACGTCGGCGCCCTGCGCGGCCATCGTCGCGCGCATTTCGGTGAGCAGCTCGGGCGGATCCTGCAGATCGGCGTCGATGATCAGGATCTGCTCGCCGGCGCAGAGGTCTAGGCCGGCGGTGAGCGCGAGCTGGTGGCCGTGGTTGCGCGACAGGTTAATCGCGACGAGGTGCGGGTCCGCGGCGGACAGGCGCTGCATCACCTCCCAGCTGCGGTCGCGCGACCCATCGTTGACGAAGACGATCTCGTACGACTCGCCGACCGCGGCGCGCGCGGCGGCGCTGACGCGGCCGTGGAGCATGTCGAGACACGCTTCTTCGTTGTAGCAAGGGACGACGACGGAAAGCTGGGGACGTTTCATGACGCGCGCTCTGTAGCGCTGCCGGAACGGCCCGTCGAGCGGGCGCGCATCAGGCGAACAGGCTCGAAACGAGCCACACATTGGCGCCGCTGATCCCGGCGAACAGCAGCCAGCCGATCGCCTGCAGCCACATGGGGCTGGCGAAGCGGCCCATCAGCGTGCGATCGGCCGTGAGCAGCAGCAGCGGCGCCATGGCGAAGGGCAGCCCGGCGGAGAGCACCACCTGGGTCAGCACCAGCAGCCGCCCCACCGCGCCGTCCCCCAGCAGCAGCACGCCGGCAAGCGCCGGAATCAGCGCGAGGCCGCGGGTGATCAGCCGGCGGACCCAGCAGGGGATCTTGAGGTCGAGGAACCCCTCCAGGATCACTTGGCCCGCGATGGTGCCGGTGAAGGTCGCGCTCTGCCCCGAGGCGAGCAGCGCGATGCCGAACAAGGGCGCGGCGATCGCGGCGCCGGTGGCGGGAACGAGCAGGCGATAAGCATCCTCGATCTCGCGCACGCCGGTATGGCCGTTGGCGTTGAAGGCGGAGGCGGCGACGATCAGGATCGCGGCGTTGACGAAGGTCGCGGCGAGCAGGGCGGCGATGATGTCGACCTGGGCGTAGCGCACCGCTTCGCTGCGGCTGGCCTCGTCGGTACCCGAGACGCGGGTCTGCACCACCGAGCTGTGCAGATAGAGATTGTGCGGCATCACCGTCGCGCCGAGGATGCCGATCGCCAGGTACAGGGCGTGCGGGTCGGCGAGGCGGGCGGGATCGGGGATCATGCCCGCCAGCACCGCCGCGCCGTCCGGCGGCGAGAGGAACAGCTGCACCACGAAGCAGGCCGCCACCGTGCCGACCAGCCCGAGCATGATCGCCTCCATCTGACGGAAGCCCTGGCCCTTGAGGCTGAGCACGATCACCACGTCCAGCGCGGTGATCAGCACGCCGATCCATAGCGGAATGCCTAGCAGCAGCTGGAAGGCGAGCGCACTGCCGAGCACTTCCGCCACGTCGGTGGCGATGATCGCCAGTTCGGCGAACACCCATAGGAACCTGGCGACGCTCGGCGAATAGCGGTCGCGCACCAGCCGGGCGAGGTCTCGCCCCGTCGCGATGCCCAGCCGCGCGCACAGCGATTGCAGCACCATCGCCGCCGCGCTGGAGGCGAGGACGACGAACAACAGGCCATAGCCGTAGCGCGAGCCTGCCTCGATATCGGTCGCCCAATTGCCGGGGTCGATATAGCCGACCGAAACCAGCAGCCCCGGCCCCATATAGCGCAGCAGCTTGGCCAGCGGCGACAGGCCCGCGGGCACGCTCACGCTGCCGCGGACTTCGGAGGGACAGAAGGGCGCGGTGGCGGTGCGGGGCAGTTTGAACATCGACGTGCTTCTATCGTCCCGCACCTTTTCCCGCCAGATCAGGCAACGCCGCGGGCGCGTTCCTCCACCAGTCGTTCGAACATGGTGAGCGGCATCGCGCCCAACCGGATAACCTCATGAAACTGCTGGAGATCGAACTTGTTGCCAGCGATCTTCTGGGCGTTGGCCCGCGCCCGGGTCCAGGCGATGTGGCCGAGCTTGTAGGCGCAGGCCTGGCCCGGCATCGTGCAATAGCGCTCCACCTCGCGCTGCGAGCGCGGCCGGGCGAAGCCGGTGTTCTGGACGATATAGTCGGTCGCCTGGTCGCGGGTCCATTTCTGCGTATGGATACCGGTATCGACCACGAGCCGCACCGCGCGGAACAGGAAGGACTGGAGATAGCCGGCACGCTCCAGCGGGCCGTGATAGGCGCCCAGCTCGTCGGCCAGCTGCTCGGCATAGAGCGCCCAGCCTTCGGTATAGGCGCTGAAGAAGCCGAACTTGCGGATCAGCGGGCCTTCCGCCGCCTGTGCAGTGCTGATCTGGAGATGGTGGCCGGGCAGGCCCTCGTGGAAGGTGAGCGCGGGCAGCGAATATTTCGGCCAGTCGGCGACGCTCTTCAGGTTGATCCAGTAGATGGCGGGGCGTGAGCCGTCGAGCGCGGCACGGGTGTAATAGCCGTTCGACGCGCCGTCCTGGATCTCTACCGGCACCGCGCGGATCTCCAGCGGCGCCTTGTTGGGGTTGAGGAACGCCTTGGGAAGCAGCGTGGCGACGTTCTGGATGCCGGCATTGAGCCCGGCGATCAGCGCGGCGCGGCCCTCTGCCGTGTCGGGATAGAGCTGGTCGGGGCGTTCGTTGAGCGCGGTCAGCCGCGCGCCGACGCTGCCCTGGGTCATGCCCTGGGCCTTCAGCAACGCATCGAGCTTGGCACTGATTTCCGCCACCTGCTCCAGGCCCATCTTGTGGACCTGATCGGGGGTGAAGCTGGTGGTGGTCCATTGCTCCAGTGCTGCGGCGTAGATTTCCTGGCCGCGCGGCACATCCCACAGGCCCGCCGAAGAGCGGCCCTTGGCGTGGAGCGCCTGGATAAGCGCGTACTGGCGATCGAGCGCGGGATAGACCTTGTCGCCGACGATCTTGGCGGCGCGCGCCTGCCAGTCGCCCTGCAGCTGCTTTGCGGCGGCGCGGCGGACCAGCGACTGGGTGAGGGTGTTCGCGGCGGGATCGGGCTGGCGCAACTTCGCCATTTGCGCGAGCGTCAGCTCGAGGCAGAAGACCGGCGCCACCAGCCCGCGTCCCGCGGCTTCCTTCTGGTCCGCCGTGTCCTGGTCGAGCGCGCCGGCAAAGGCGTCGAGGCGATCGAGATAGGCCTCGGCATCGTCCTGGGTGACGATGGTGTGGCTGGAGTTGAGGAAGTCCGGCGTCGAGAAATAGGCGCCGCCCTGCTGGGTGATCGGGAAGGGGCGGCCGACCGAATCGATCTGGAACTTGTCTTGCGACACGGTGGCGCTGCGCAGCGAGTAGAGCACCACTTCGCGATCCAACCGCGCGCCCTCGGACAGGGTGGCGGGATCGAACGCCTCGATCCTGGCGATGGCGGCCTTGGTATCGGCGAGGTTGCGCGCCTTGGCGGCGGGGCTGTCGTCGCTCAGCTTGTGCTTGAGCGCGGCATTGGGACCCTTGTCGAAGCCGAGCGAGGTGGCGAACTCCGGCGAGCGCTGGATGCGTTCGGCGACGATCTGGTTGTAGACGGCGTTGATCTCGGCATCGCGGGTGCCGGCCACCGCGGCGCGGGCAGCGGCGGTGAGCAAAGCGGCGAATGCGGCAGTGCTCGACGATGCGAGGAAGGTACGACGATCCAAGGCTTTTCCCCCAATTTCTGATGTCCTTGGGAGAGGTTAGCGGGGATTTGCGCAAGGTCCAGAGTGTATCCTCCCCCTGGCGGGGGAGGATATGGCAGCCGTCAAACCCGTTCGGCGGAGCTCACTGCATCCGCCGCGCGCAGCGCGGCGAGCAGCTTCATCAGATGCGCGGCGTTGCGCACCTCCAGATCGATCGTGTTGGTGTGGAAAGTCGTGTCGCGGTTATCCAGCCGCAGCCCGAGGATGTTGGCCTTGTGCTGGCCGATCAGGGTCGCGACCGTGCCCAGCGCGCCGGGTTCGTTCTTCAGCGTCACCGCGATCTCGGCGACGCCGCCATCGGCCTTGTCGCCCCAGGTCAGGTCGACCCAGTCGGCCTCTTCCACCGTCGCCAGGCTCGGGCAATCGATGCGGTGGACGACGATCGGCTGGTCGGGCTGGCGCACGCCCAGGATGCGGTCGCCCGGCACCGGGCAGCAATCCTCGGCATAGGTGAAGGCGACGCCGGGGGTGAGGCCCTTGATGTCGATCGCATGGTGCTGCGGCGGCAGCTGGTCGTCCTCGCCGCTGGCAGAGCCCGGCATCACCGCTTCCATCACCTGGCCGTCGGTCAGCGTGCGGCGGGCGATCGCCTCCATCAACGCCTCCGGGTCGGCGAGCTTCAGTCGCTTGAGCGCCTCGCCCAGCGCGCCTTCGCCCGGCGGCACGGGCAGGCGGGCGACGATGTCCTCGTAGAGCTTGCGGCCCAGCCGGATCGTCTCGTCGCGCTCCTTGTGGCGCAGGTGCCGGCGGATCGCGGCACGCGCCTTGCCGGTGATCGCGAAGTTGAGCCAGTTGGGCTGCGGCTCCTGCGCCTTGGAGCGCAGGATCTGTACCTGGTCGCCCTGCTCGATCTCGGTACGCAGCGGCACCACCTTGCCGTTGACCTTGGCACCGACCGCCTGGTCGCCGAGATCGGTGTGGACGGCATAGGCGAAGTCGATCGGCGTCGCGCCCTTGGGCAGCTGGATCAGCTCGCCCTTGGGGGTGAAGGCGAAGATGCGATCCTGGTACATCGCCATGCGGGTATGTTCGAGCAGCTCTTCCGGGCTCTCGGCATGTTCTAGGATCTCGATCAGGTCGCGGATCCAGCTGACCTGCGTGTCCGGCCGGACCGAGCTCTGCTTGTAGGCCCAGTGCGCGGCGAGGCCGAATTCGGCCTGGGCGTGCATGTCGCGGGTGCGGATCTGGATTTCGATGCGGGTGTCGCCCGCGTGCATGATCGTGGTGTGGAGCGAGCGATAGCCGTTGCGCTTCGGCGTCGAGATATAGTCCTTGAACCGACCCGGCACCATCGGCCAGCGGCGGTGGATCGCGCCGAGGGCCCGGTAGCATTCCTCCTCGCTGTCGACGATCGCGCGGAAGGCCATGATGTCGGAAAGCTGTTCGAGGCTCACATGGCGCTCGGACATCTTCTTCCAGATCGAATAGGGATGCTTCTCGCGTCCCGTCACTTCGGCGTCGATGCCGCCGCGCCCCAGCAGCAGCTTGAGGCCCGAGGCGATCTTGAGCACCCGGTCCTCGCCCTCGACGCGGAAGCTCTCCATCCGGCGGCTGATCGATTCATAGGCTTCGGGTTCGAGCTCGCGGAAGGCGAGCGTCTGCATCTCCTTCATGAACTCGTACATGCCGATCCGCTCGGCGAGCGGAGCATAGATGTCCATCGTCTCACGGGCGATGCGGCGGCGCTTCTCCTCCTTCTTGATGAAGTGGAGCGTACGCATGTTGTGCAGCCGATCGGCCAGCTTCACCAGCAGCACGCGAATGTCGTCGGACATCGCGAGCAGGAACTTGCGCAGGTTCTCCGCCGCGCGTTCGCTCTCGGTCTGCGCCTCGATCTTGGACAGCTTGGTGACGCCGTCGACCATGCGGGCGACGTTGGGGCCGAACAGCCGCTGGATCTCCTCCGGCGTCGCCACCGTGTCCTCGATCGTGTCGTGGAGGATCGCCGTCGCGATCGTCTCGTCGTCGAGATGCAGATCGGTGAGGATGCCCGCCACCTCGATCGGGTGGCTGAAATAGGGATCGCCCGAGGCCCGTTTCTGGGTGCCATGGGCGTTGACCGAGAAGACATAGGCCCGGTTGAGCAATGCCTCATCGGCTTCGGGGTCGTAGGAGAGGACCCGGTCTACAAGTTCATACTGACGCAGCACACTCCTAGATGGCGTGACCGGCCCGGCTTTTGCAACCGATTTGAAGGTGGAATCGCGGCTTGGCGGCAACGCTGTGGCCAAAGTGCTGCGCCCGGCCGGTTTCCCGCCCCCCATTTTTGCGATAGGGTGCCTACATGGGTGGAGCCGTTCGAGAGACGCTGCGGGCCATGGCGCGGGAATGCAGCCTGCCGGCCGCGCTGGAGGCGATGGGCGAACGCTGGTCGTTCCTGATCCTGCGCGGCGCGTTCAACGGCATCCGCCATTTCGAGGAATTTCAGAGCGAGCTGGGCATCGCCCGCAACATCCTCGCCAACCGGCTGGCCCGGCTGGTGGAGCATGGCATCCTGGCGCGCGTCCCGTGCGCCGACGATCGCCGCAAGGTGGAATATCGACTGACCGACAAGGGCCACGCGCTGCTGCCGACGATGGTGGCGCTGCGCCAATGGGGCGAGCGCTGGGAAACCGGCGTGCCCGCCTCGCCGATCCTGGTCGACGCCCGCGACGGCAAGCCGATCGCGCCGGTGACGGTGCAGGCGCAGGATGGCCGGGTGCTGGGCAAGGGCGACCTGCTCTGGGCGCTGCCCGAGGACGCGGAGGAAGTCCGCGCGGCCGAGTAAGTCTGCCCGCATTCGCCGCCAGAGCGTAAATGCTTCTATAATGCCCCCGTGCATCAGGGAAATTTGCGCATGACGTTCGGCATTTCGACGGTGGGGATTACTGGGGTGAAGGGCGTGGCGGGGACCGCTGCGACCCGTGGCAGCGTGAATGGCCCCGTCGACGAGACCGCCGAGGCCTTTCTGCGCGAGGCCCGCAAGAGCCCGGCCGAGCGCACCAAGGAAGCCGTGCTCAAGCGCTACAACCTGACGCAGGAGCAGTTCGACCAGCTCTCCCCCGAAAAGCAGGCCGCGATCCGCAGGGAAATCGAGGACGAGATGAAGCGCAAGCTGGGCCGCGCGCAGGGCGGCGCCTTCGCCGACGTCGTCGTCTAGCCGCCGATCGCCAGTAGCGCAGTCCGCACCGCCTCCGGGATTGGCTTGGCGCGGCGCTCGGCCAGATCGACATGGACGCTGACCATCTCGATCTCCGCGTGCAGATCGCCCGTCTCGGCATGGCGGAGATCGATCCGCATCGTCATGCTGGAACTGCCCACGCGCTCGACGCGGACAAACGCCTCGACCAGATCGTCGAACCGGAACGCGCGCTTATAGTCAACCTGGGCGCTGACGACGTTGAACTCGGCATCCGTCCATTCCGGCCCGAGGCGGCTTAAGTCCGCCCAGCGCCAGAACTCCGTGAGCCCGACATCTGCATATTCGAGATAGCGCGAGTTGAAGACGATCTTCTGCCCGTCGATTTCGGAATAGCGGACGCGGAAGCGGGTGGAGAAGGGGAAACCGGGGCGGGACATGGCGGCGGGCTTTGCGCCGAGCGGGGCGCGGTTCGCAAGTGCGGGGTGCGCATGCGGGCGTGCCGTTTCTGGATACCTGCTCCACCCACACTTCCCCGTCATCCCCGCGAAGGCGGGGATCCATTCGCCAGTGCGTTCAAGGCTGGAACCGCACCGTCAGCCTGCCTTCGTGGGAAGGACGACGCGGCTTGGCGGGGGGTGGTGGAACACCCCCGCCCGCGTCATCACCCCGCGTTCGCGGCGGGCGTGTTGACCCCCATCGACTGGAGATACTTCTTCACGTTGCGCGCGGCCTGGCGGAGGCGCTGTTCGTTCTCCACCATCGCGATGCGGACGAAGCCCTCGCCGTTCTCGCCATAGCCCACGCCCGGCGCCACCGCGACCTTGGCATGGGTGAGCATCTGCTTGGAGAACTCCAGGCTGCCGAGATGCGCGAGCGCCGGCGGCAGCGGCGCCCAGGCGAACATCGAGGCGCGGGGGGAGGGGATTTCCCAGCCGGCGCGGGCGAAGCTCTCCACCATCACGTCGCGGCGCTTGTGATAGAGCAGGCGGTTCTTCTCGACGATGTCCTGCGGGCCGTTGAGCGCGGCGCAGGCGGCGGCCTGGATCGGCGTGAACGCGCCGTAATCGAGGTACGACTTCACCCGCGACATCGCGGCGATCAGCTGCTTGTTGCCCACCGCGAAGCCGATCCGCCAGCCGGCCATCGAATAGGTCTTGCTGAGCGAGGTGAACTCGACCGCGACGTCCTTGGCGCCCTTTACCTGCAGGATCGACGGCGTCGGCTTGCCGTCGAAATACAGCTCCGAATAGGCAAGGTCGGAGAGGATCCACACCTGGTTCTCGCGCGCCCAGGCGACCAGCCGCTCGTAAAAGGCGAGGTCCACCGTCTCCGCCGTCGGGTTCGACGGATAGTTGACGACGAGGATCGAAGGGCGCGGCACGGTGAAGTTCATCGCGCGCTCGAGGCTCTCGAAATAGGCGTCGTCGGGCGTGGTCGGCACCGCGCGGATCGTGGCACCCGCGATGATGAAGCCGAAGGTGTGGATCGGGTAGCTTGGGTTGGGGGCCAGCACCACGTCGCCCGGCGCGGTGATCGCGGTGGCGAGGCTGGCGAGGCCCTCCTTGGAGCCCATGGTGACCACCACTTCGGTCTCGGGATCGAGCTCCACGCCGAAGCGGCGGCCATAATAGTTCGCCTGGGCGCGGCGCAGGCCCGGAATGCCCTTGGACTGCGAATAGCCGTGGGCATCGGGCTTGCGCGCCACTTCGCAGAGCTTCTCGATCACATGGTCGGGCGGCGGCAGGTCCGGGTTGCCCATGCCGAGGTCGATGATGTCCTCTCCGCCCGCACGCGCCGCTGCCCGCATCGCGTTCACTTCGGCGATGACATAGGGGGGCAAGCGCTTGATGCGGTAGAATTCTTCGGACATTTCCTCGACTTTCAAGGGTTCTGGCATGCGACACAAAATTGTGTCGTGCCGTCGTTCTACGCCATAATATCCAAGTCGGGAATGACGCATTGCATTGCCTGCGCTAAGGCGGGGCAAAGGAGAGGATCGAATGCCCGACACGCTCACGCCGACCCTGCCCCGCCTGGAGGACCTGCAGCACTGGACCTGGGTGCTCGGCCGGGCGCAGCAGATGATGCTGGAGCACGGGCTGGACCTGATGGAGCATGTGCCGGCCGCGCCGCCCTTCGGCATGCTGATGGATCCCACACCCGCGATGCGCGCCAGCGCCGATTTCTGGGCGGACACGATGCAGCTGTGGCAGCGTTTCCTCGATCCCGCCCATGCCGAGCCGTTCGTCGAGACGCCGGAACAGGCACGCGACAAGCGCTTCAAGGCGCCGCAATGGCGCGAGGAGCCGGTGTTCGACTTCCTCCGCCAGAGCTATTTCGTCATCGCCGACCATCTGCTGAAGAATGTCGAGGCGCTGGAGCATGTCGACGATCGGCAGAAGGACCAGATTCGCTTTGCGACCCAAGGCTTTATCGACGCGATCAGTCCCACCAATTTCCCCGCCACCAACCCGCAGGTGATCGAGAAGATCGTCGAGACCAAGGGCGAAAACCTGCTCAAGGGACTGCAGCACATGCTGCAGGACATGGCCAAGGGCCAGATGACGCAGACCGCGGCGGGCGCGTTCGAGCTGGGGCGCAACCTGGCGATGACTCCCGGCAAGGTGGTGAAGCGAACGCCGCTCTACGAGCTGATCCAGTACTCGCCGGCGACGGACGAGGTGCTGGAAACCCCGCTGATCATCTTCCCGCCCTGGATCAACCGCTTCTACATCCTCGACCTCACGCCCGAGAAAAGCTTCATCCGCTGGGCGGTGGAGCAGGGGATCACCGTGTTCGTCGTCTCGTGGCGCTCTGCCGACGCGAGCATGAAGGACGTGGTGTGGGACGATTATGTCGAGCGCGGCCAGATCGATGCGATCGACACGGTGCGCGACCTGCTCGGCGTCGAGAGCGTCCACACCATCGGCTATTGCGTCGCCGGAACCACGCTGGCGGCGACGCTGGCGGTACTCGCCGCCCGGGACCAGGCGGCAAAGGTGGCGAGCGCTACCTTCTTCACGGCCCAAGTCGACTTCACCGAAGCGGGCGACCTGCGCGTCTTCATCGACGACGACCAGCTGGCGATGATCCGCAGCCTCAGCGCCGACGGGTTTCTCGACGGCCGCTACATGGCGGCGACCTTCAACCTGCTGCGCGGCCGGGACCTGATCTGGAACTACGTCACCAACAACTATCTGATGGGGCAGGAATATGCGCCCTTCGACCTGCTCCACTGGAACTCGGACGTCACCAACCTGCCGGCGACCTGGCACCTCAGCTATTTGACCGACCTGTACCGCGACAACAAGCTGATCTCCCCCGGTGCGCTCAGCATCGGCGGTACCCCGGTCGATCTCTCCAAGGTGACGACGCCCAGCTATATCCAGGCCGGTCGCGAAGATCATATCGCGCCTGCCAGAAGTGTGTGGAAGTTGACCGAGCATTTTCGCGGCCCCCACAAGTTCGTGCTCGCCGGCTCCGGTCATATCGCCGGTGTAATAAACCCCCCGTCTGCTAAAAAATACCAATACTGGACCAATCAAAATCCTACCGAGTCGCTGGAATCCTTCGTAGAAAATGCGACGGAACATGCCGGAAGCTGGTGGCCGGACTGGCTGGACTGGCTGCGTGCGGTGAGCAGTGCCAAAGTCGCGGCGAACGGCGCGCGTGTGCCAGGGGGTGGTAACCTTTGTGCAGTTGCGGAAGCGCCGGGCGATTATGTTAAGATGCGCTGAGAAAATGCTGTGAAAACGCGCCATTTGTAACTTTTTGTGCAGTGCACAATGACGCCTTGCAAAACGGACGCCATGCCGTTATATGCTGCGGTGCAGCAATAGGCAGGGAAGCTAGTCACATGGCCAGCAAGGGACCTAAGACGACGGGCAAACCCGCCGCCAAATCGGCGGCACGCGGCGCTATCAAGCCCGCGATTTTGGCCGACGCTGCCGCGGTGACGCCGCCGCCCGTGCCCCCGCTGGCCGAGACGATCGTCCCGGCCGCGGCTCTGGTACCGGCGCCGGTCGAAACCGCTGCACCGCAGGAAGTGAAGACCAACGTTGAAGAGACGATCGCCGCCCCAGCGGAAACGGCCCAGGCCGTCGCCGAACCGGTGATCGAAGCCGCAGAGACCGTCGCGCCGGCGGTCACCACCAGCACCGCGAAGGAAACGATCACCATGGCTACCACCTACGAGAACGCGACCACCCAGGCCCACACCGCTTTCGCCGACATGAACGAGCGCGCCAAGGCCGCCGTCGAAAAGTCGACCAAGCTGGTTGAGGAAGCCAACGAGTTCGCCAAGGGCAACATCGAAGCGCTCGTCGAATCGGGCCGCATCGCTGCCAAGGGCTTCGAGCATCTGGGCCAGGAAGCTGCCGATTACAGCCGTCGCTCGTTCGAGAGCGCCACTGCCGCGCTGAAGAACCTGTCGTCGGTCAAGTCGCCGACCGACTTCTTCAAGCTGCAGAGCGATTACATGCGCAGCGCGTTCGACTCGTATGTCGCCGAAGCCTCGAAGCACACCGAAGCGATGATCAAGCTCGCCGGCGACGCCGCGCAGCCGATCTCGAACCGCTTCGCGGTCGCGGTCGAGAAGGTGAAGACCACCGCCTGATCGGCCTTGCCGATCCGGAATGGAACGATTTGGGGGCGGTCGCTGAGCGATCGCCCCTTTTTCGTGGTGACAAAATGCGAACGAAGCCTCGGCACGCCTTGCCCTTGGGGGCAGCGCGACATATTTTGCGACACCTATGGTCGAGCTTCGTACAACACAGATTCGGATGGCCGAGGACGGCGACCAGGATGATCGCGGCAACGACAACGCCGTCGGCATCGCTACGCGCACCCGCACCCGCACCAAGAAGCCGACACCCTATCGGGTGCTGATGCTCAACGACGATTACACGCCGATGGAGTTCGTCGTGCTCGTCCTGCAGCGCTTCTTCCGTATGAACATCGAGGAAGCGACCCAGGTGATGCTCCACGTTCACCAGCGCGGCGTGGGCGTGTGCGGGGTGTTCAGCTACGAAGTGGCCGAAACCAAGGTCTCGCAGGTGATCGACTTCGCCCGGCAGAACCAGCACCCGCTGCAGTGCACGCTGGAGAAGGCGTAGGCGGTTCCCGCCTATGCTTCCGCCGTCATCCCCGCGAAGGCGGGGATCCATTGGCACTGAAGTTCCGGCTCTTTCCCTCGCGTCCTGGCAAATGGGCTCCTGCGCTCGCCGGAATGACGATTTGGGCAGGGGAGGGCAGAACCCCGAAGCTCACCGCGCCGGCGGCAGCCAGCGCAGGTCGAGCCCTTCATAGCGATTGACGTAGTTCGCCGCCCCCGCCAGCGCGCCGCGATCGAGCAGCGTCACCCGGCCGCCTTCGCGCGCGATCATGCCTTCCTCTTCGAGCTGGCGGAGCATGCGGTTGACGTGCACCGCGGTCAGCCCGGTCGCGTCACCGATCTCCTCCTGGGTCAGCCCCAGGGTGTATTCGCGGTCGATCGACTTGTCCGTCGCGCGCAGCCGGTTGCGCAGGTCAAGCAGCAGTGCCGCGACGCGCGCCTTGGCGCTGGTCCGCCCCAGCGCCGCGAGCCGATCGGTCAGGGCCACCCGTTCGATCTGGCTGTAGACGAGAATCATCGCCGATAGCCGCGGGTGTTCCTGCATGATGCCCGACAGCGTTGCCCGGTCGAATGGGCTGACCACCGTGTCCGAAAGGGCACACAGCGTCTCGGGCGCCTCGTGATAAATCGCCGAGGAGATACCGAGCATGTCGCCCGGGAACAGGAACCGCAGGATCTGCCGGCTGCCGTCGTCGAGCAGCACATAGCTCATCATCAGCCCCTTGCGGAGTATGAACAACTCGCCGCAAGGCTCGTTCTCACGCTGTAGAATCGCGCCGCGCCGGACATGACGCTGGCGCAGCTCGAGCGCATCCAGCGCCTCGCGCTCTTTCGGCGTGAGGTGGATGAACTCGCTCAAAACATCGGCAAAACAACTGGATGACACGCTCTGCACTTTCCCCCGGTCCGCCCTGCAAAGCAGCGCAACGGAATCAGTGCATTAAAATCGATCAAGCCTGTCGGCAGCCCACCGCTTGCGCGGACGCGCAGAGCGGCTAGAAGCTCGCCATGGACCGTATCCTCATCCGTGGCGGCAACCGACTTGCCGGCAAGATCACGATTTCCGGCGCGAAGAACGCTGCCCTGACCCTGATGCCGTGCGCGCTGCTCACCGACGAGCCGCTCACGCTGCGAAACCTGCCACGCCTGGCGGATGTCGACAGCTTCGGACATCTACTGAATGAACTCGGCGCGTCGACCTCGGTAGAGGGCACGCGCCCGAACGAATTCGGCCGGGTGCTCTCGGTGCGCGCCAGCCGGTTGACCTCGACGGTCGCCCCCTATGACATCGTCCGCAAGATGCGCGCCTCGATCCTGGTGCTGGGCCCGCTGCTCGCCCGCGAAGGCGAGGCGACGGTGTCGCTGCCCGGCGGCTGCGCGATCGGCAACCGCCCGATCGACCTCCACCTCAAGGCACTGGAAGCCATGGGCGCCGAGATCGAGATCAGCGCCGGCTATGTGAAGGCGACCGCACCCGGCGGCCGCATTTCGGGCGGGCGCTTCCGCTTCCCGGTCGTCTCGGTCGGCGCGACCGAGAATGCACTGATGGCGGCGTCCACTGCGCGCGGCACCACCGTGCTGGAGAATGCGGCGCGCGAGCCCGAGATCGTCGACCTGTGCAACCTGCTTGTCGCGATGGGCGCGGTGATCCGCGGCATCGGCACCGAGACGCTGGAGATCGACGGTCGTGATCGGCTGCACGGCGCGACCTATGCGGTAATGCCCGATCGCATCGAGGCGGGCAGCTATGCCTGCGCCGCGGCGATCACCGGCGGCGATGTCGAGCTGGTCGGCGCCTCGGCCGAGGACATGCGCGCGACGCTGGATGCGCTGGTCGAGGCGGGCATTACGGTGGAGGAAACCGCGAACGGCGTGCGGATCGCAGCCGACAACGGCATCCGCCCGCTGACGCTCAACACCGCGCCGTTCCCAGGCTTCGCGACGGACATGCAGGCGCAGTTCATGGCGATGCTGTGCAAGGCCGACGGCGCCAGCACGCTCACCGAGACGATCTTCGAGAATCGCTACATGCACGTGCCCGAGCTGGCGCGGATGGGGGCGGACATCGAGGTGCATGGCCGTACCGCGATCGTGCGCGGGGTGAAGAAACTCACCGGTGCGCCGGTGATGGCCACCGACCTCCGCGCCTCGATGAGCCTGATCCTTGCCGGCCTCGCCGCCGAGGGCGAGACCCAGGTCAACCGGGTCTACCATCTCGACCGCGGCTATGAGCGGCTGGAAGAGAAGCTGCAGGCGGTCGGCGCGGACATCGAGCGCGTCGGCGACGGCTGAGCCTTCACACCCTCTCCCCGTTAGGGAGCGGGTAGGGCCCGCTGCCGAAGGCGGTGGGAGGGAGAGGGGTACCGCTACCGAGCAGCCGCGCGGCGCTATGCGCGCCGCTCACCCTTCCCAAGCTGCGCTATTCTCTCCCTCGAGGGAGAGGATCAACGGGGCATCGAATAGGGCCGCGCCGCCACCGGCACCGCCGCCCGGTTGGGCGTCGCCTGCATCGCGAAGTGCAGTTCGCCGCCGCGCATCAGCTCCTCATGCGTAACAAATTGCCGGTCGAGCTTGCGGCCGTTCAGCGTCACGCCGCCGACATAGCGGTTCGCCTCCGACAGACCCGGTGCCGTCACCGTGAAGCGCTTGCCATTGGGCAGCGTCAGCGTCGCCCGCTCCAGGAACGGCCGGCCCAGCACATATTGGTTGGAGCCCGGCGCGACCGGATAGAAACCCAGCATCGTGAACACCAGCCAGGCCGACATCTGGCCGAGATCGTCATTGCCCGCGAGGCCATCCGGCGTCGGCTTGTACTGGCTGTCGACGATCTGCTTCAGCCGCTCCTGCGTCCGCCAGGGCTGGCCGGCATAGCTGTACAGATAGGCGACATGGTGGCTCGGCTCGTTGCCATGGATATATTGGCCGATCAGCCCGGCAATATCCTCGGCATGGCTGTAGTCGAGCTTCGAATTGTCGAAATCGAACATCGCGTCCAGCTTGCGCACCACCGCCGCATCGCCGCCCATCAGGCGGAACAGACCGGCCTGATCCTGGGGCACGAACCACGAATATTGCCAGGCATTGCCCTCGGTATAGTCCGAGCCATAGTTGATCGCAGTGGGATCGAAGGGCGTGCGGTACGCGCCGTCGCTCTTGCGGGCGCGCAGGAAGCCCGTCTTCACGTCGAAGCTGTTGCGCCAGTTGCCGGCGCGCTTTTCGAACGTCGCGGCGAGATCGTCCTTGCCCAGCGCGCGCGCCATGCGGGCGATGGTCCAGTCGTCATAGGCATATTCGACGGTCTTGGAGGCGGCTTCCGGCTCCTTGTCGATCGGCACGTAGCCAAGCTTCTGGTACCAGTCGAGCCCGCCATAGGGGCCGTAGGTCGCGCTGGCGACCATCGCGTCGAGCGCGGCTTTGCCGTCGAAACCGCGCAGGCCCTTCAGGTACGCGTCGGCGATCACCGGGACTGCGTGATAGCCGATCATCGTCCAGGTCTCGCGGCCCTGGAACTGCCAGACGGGCAGGATGCCGAACGGGCTTTGCTGCTGGCTGGCGATCAGCGACTTGATGATGTCGCGGTTGCGCGCCTCGGGCTGGACGAGCAGCAGCAGCGGATGCTCGGCGCGGAAGGTATCCCAGAGCGATAAGGTCGAGTGGAAGGTGAAGCCGTCGGCTTGGTGGACCTGATCGTCGGGCCCGCGATAGCGGCCATCGGCGTCGGAGAAGACGCTGGGCGCCATCAGCGTGTGGTAGAAGGCCGAGTAGAAGTTGCGCAGCGCGGTGTCGCTGCCCTGCGCCTCGATCGCGCCGAGTGCCTGCTTCCACGCACTGGTGGTGCGGGCATGGACGGCATCGAAGTCGCCGGCCTCGGTGGCGAGATTGGCGAGCGCGGCATCCTCGTCGACGTTCGACAGTGCGACCCGCAGTTCGAGCGGCCGATCGAGCACCCCGAAGTCCAGCCGTGCCACGATCGAGCGGCCCTGCAGCTGCGCGACGCCATCGTCCCCGCGGCCCGGGCCCTGGAACCCGCGATAAGGCACCTTGCCTTCGGTGTCGACGAAGGCGTGGCCCTTGAGCGGCGCCGAGGGGCGGATCGCGAAGAACAGCTTGCGCGCCGGCGCCCAGCCGCGCGTCTCGCGCGCGCCGGTGATCGTGCCGTCGGGGCGCACCCGCACCGAGGACCAGAGGATCTTGCCGGGATAATTGTATAGCGAGCTGCGCAGATCGAGCACGAGGTGCGCGGCCTTGCCCGTGGGGAAGGCGTAGCGCTCGACCGCGACGCGGGTGCCCGCGGTCATTTCGGCGCGGACGCCCTGGTCCTGCAGCGTGACGGCGTAGTAGCCGGGCCGTGCGACTTCGTCGGCATGGGCGAAGCGCGAGCGATAGCCCGATCCCGGCTTCTTCGGGTCGCCAGGCTCCAGCGGCACCGTGTCGCCCGCCACCGGCGCGATCAGAAAGTCGCCGAGGTCGGAATGGCCTGCGCCCGAGAAGTGGGTCAGCGAGAAGCCCTGAATCGTCGGATCACCATAATGATAGCCCGCGGCATGGGCATAGCATTCGCGGATCGCGCAGCCGGTGTCCGTGTCCGGGCTCAGCTGCACCATGCCGAAGGGCGCGACCGCGCCGGGGAAAGTATGCCCTTCGCCGCCGGTGCCGACCAGCGGATCGGCATGCTCATAGCCGGTCTGGGCGGCGAGCGGTGTCGCGAGAAACGACGTGGCGGCGAGTGCGAGCGCGGCCCGCTGAAATGTCCCCTGCATTCCCGAGGCCTAACCGAGTGAAGCGGAGGACGGAAGCCCGTGCGCCTTACGCCGCCGCTTGCGGCAAAATCGGCGTGTCGCGGCTGGGTGCGGCGACCACGCGGTTCCGCCCGCCTTCCTTGGCCTGGTAGAGCGCGGCATCGGCCATGCCGAGCAGATCGGCCACCGAGCGGGTGCTCTCCGGGATCGACGCAACGCCGAACGAGGCCGAGATCTTCGCGTCATGCATGGCGGACAGCGCCTCGATCCGCTCCCGCAGGATCTCGGCCTTGGCGACGGCTTCGCTCAGCCCGCATTCGGGCAGGATCACCAGCAGCTCCTCGCCGCCGTAGCGGCAGGCGACGTCGGAGGTGCGGAGGCCCCCCATCAGCGTCGCGGCCGCCTCTCGCAGCACCGCATCGCCGACCACGTGGCCGAATTCGTCGTTGAGGCGCTTGAAGTGGTCCAGATCGATCATGACGACCGAAAGGTGCGTGCCGCTGCGTTCGGCCAGGTTGGCATAGCGGCTGAGCGCGTCTTCCATGTAGCGCCGGTTGTACAGCCCGGTCAGCGGATCGCGCAGCGCCTGGGTGCGCAGCTTCTCGCGCAGCGCAATGTTGGAAACGGCCAACGACATGGCATCGGCGATGGCCGCGGCCAGCGGCTGGACGCGCTTGAGTTCGGCGACCGTATCCGCCCGCGCGGTCGCGATCAGCAACAGGCCCTGGATCTCGCCATGGGCCGCCATCGGCAGTTCCAGCAGCGAGGGGCCGGTAAGATGGTGATCGCATCGCAGTGCGCCGCGCTGATCGGCGTTGAGGTGCCATTTGCCGCGCTTCAGCGCCCAGCATTGGGCCGGCGCCAGCGTGGGACGCAGCGTGTCCTCGCCCGGCCATTGCCACGCCCCCGACAGCTCCAGCCGGTCGCGCGAATTGTTGAAGACGTACAGCGCGGCGCCGAATCCCTCGAGCAGCGATCCGATCGTCGCGCCGAGGACCGCGTTCGCGTCCGGATAGCCGCTGGCGCTTTGCAGCATCTCGGTCATGCGGAACAGGTGGTTGATCTGCTTGCGCTCGGCATGCGCGCGGTTCGCCTCGTTCCTGCGTTCGCGCAGCGCCTGCGCGATCCGGGACGAGTCGATCAGCAGCAGCACGAGCGCGAGGACGCCGCTGGCAAATCCGACGACGCGGAAGATCAGGCTCGCATCCCGATTCGGCAGCAGCGGGTGAAGGAAATGTACGACCATGGTCACCGTGATGGCCGTCATCACCGCCTTGAGACGCCAGACCATCTGCGCCGCGTACGGGTCAGCCACCTCCTCGGCGACACTATTCTGCACGTGTTTTCACCCAAACCCTGCCGCCCCCATTGGCGGTCCAAGATCATTATAGAAGCGAAACGCTCTCGGCGTCCGGGCTTGGGGGCGGTATGGGCTAGGCGCGCATGCTTCCCGTATCGATGAAGCGCTGGTGCCAGGCCAAGGCTTCGCCGGGCAGCATCGGCGTCTGCTTGCCGTAGCTTCCGGCCATCGCACGCTCGTAATAGTCGCGCAGTATCGGCTTGTAGCTCGGGTGGGCGCAGCGTTCGATCACCTGCTCGGCGCGCTTGCGGGGGGCGAGGCCGCGAAGATCGGCCAGGCCCTGCTCGGTCACCACGATCTGCACGTCCTGCGCGATGTGGTCGACATGGCTGACGTGCGGCACGATCGAGGAGATCGCGCCGCCCTTGGCAGTGGAGGGCGACATGAAGATCGAGATATAGGCGTTGCGCGCGAAGTCGCCCGATCCGCCGATGCCGTTCTGGATGCGCGATCCCATGATGTGGGTGGAATTGACGTTGCCGTACAGATCGGCCTCGATCATCCCGTTCATCGCCAGGCAGCCGAGGCGACGCACCACCTCCGGATGGTTGCTGATCTCCTGCGAGCGCAGCAAGATGCGATCGCGGAACTGGTCGAGATCCTTGTTCAGCCGTTCGGCGGCGCTGGGGCTCAGCGAGAAGGCGGTGCAGCTCGCCATGCGCAGCTTGCCGGCGGCGAGCAGGTCGAGCATCCCGTCCTGTAGTACCTCGGTATAGGCGGTGAGGTTCTCGAACGGCGCGGTCAGCAGCCCGGCGAGCACTGCATTGGCGATGTTGCCCACGCCCGATTGCAGCGGCAGCAGCGACGGCGGCAGGCGGCCCTTGCCGACTTCGTGGCGGAAGAACTCGATCAGATGCTGGGCGATGGCGATTGCGCTGGCATCGGGCGCGGCGAAGGGCAGGTTGCGATCGGGGGCGTTGGTCTCCACCACGGCGATCACCTTGTGCGGATCGCAGCGCAGCGTCGGCTGGCCGATGCGCTGGTCGGGCGCGGTGAGCGGGATCGGCACGCGGTTGGGCGGCAGCGCGGTGCCGTAATAGATGTCGTGCATCCCCTCCAGCGCCGGGTTCTGCCAGCTGTTGACCTCCAGGATCACGCGCTTGGCGACATCCAGCCAGGTCTTGTTGTTGCCGACCGAAGAGGAAGGGATCAGCGAGCCGTCCTCGCGGATGCCGGCGATTTCGATCACCGCGACGTCGAGCTGCCCGAGAAACCCTTCCCAGGCGAGCGGCGCGACCTGGCTGAGGTGGAGGTCGACATAGTCCATCTCGCCCGCGTTGATCTTCTCGCGGGCGATCGGGTCCGAATTATAGGGCAGCCGGGCGGAAATGCCGTCGACGCGGGCGAGTGCACCGTCCAGCTCGGGGCCGGTCGAGGCGCCGGTCCACACCTTCAGCCGCATCGGCTTGCCGGCGGCGTGCTCCGCCTCGATCTGTGCGGCGAGCGCGATCGGCACCGCCTTGGGATAGCCGGAGCCGGTGAAGCCGCTCATCCCCACCGTCATGCCGTCGGCGATGAACGAGGCGGCGTGTTCGGCGGTGGTGACCTTGGCGGCTAGTCCGGGGTGCGCGATTCTGCTCATGGATCCTCTCGGGGCTGCATCGTTGGCGGCGATGCAGCCGTAACGAGTGGGATGCAATTGTTGCAATTACCTACTTGGGATGGGTGGATGCACCCTGCGCATCCGTCACCGCGAAGGGGCGTCCGCTCGCCCGGCATCGGGCCGAACATGACAGATCGGCGACGGCCAAGTGATTGATCTGGTTGAATCGACTGGAACTCCCCCCTCCGCCGGGGGGTTTAGGCGGCCAAGCAGGAGAGAGTTTCCCCATGGCAACGCTAGCGCGCGATTTCGCGCCACGCCCCCGTTCGCAGTTTCTGACCGACAGCTTCCAGCGCGGCCTCGCACACTGGAATCGCGAGCGGCTGGAACCCGGCTTCCCGTCCGACGACTGGCAGCGCCTGTTCGAGCGCGACGTGCGCATGGAGCGGCTGCAGGGCGCGTTCCTGGAGGAACTGCGTGCCGAGGTGATCGACGAAGCCGCCGAAGCCCCCACCGATGCCGATGGCTTCATCGACTGGTTCGAAGGGCTGAAGGCGACCGGTCCGGGGCAGGGCGATCCGCTCTTCCCCTGGCTCGCCGACGCAGCGGACCGAGACCAGCTTCGATGGTTCTTCGAGCAGGAAGCCGCCGGCGAAGCGGGGTTCGACGATCTGGTCGCGATGACGCAGGTCAAGCTGCCGACCCGTCCCAAGCTCGAACTCGCCCGCAATTACTGGGACGAGATGGGCCATGGCACCGAGAAGGGCATGCACGGCCCGATGCTCGACGCGTTGGTCGAGACGCTGGCGGTGACGCCGGTGATCGAGAACACCGTGTGGGAAAGCCTGTGCCTCGCCAATGCGATGACCGCAATGGCGAGCAGCCGTCGCTATGCCTGGCATTCGGTGGGCGCGCTGGGCGTGATCGAGCTGACCGCGCCGGGCCGCTCGGCCGCGACTGCCGAGGGGCTGAAGCGCGTCGGCCTGAGCCCCAAGGAAGCGCGCTACTTCACGCTGCACGCGGTGCTCGACATCAAGCACAGCGAGGATTGGAACCGCGAGGCGATCCGCCCTGCCGTGGAAGAGGATCCGCGCCGTGCAACCGCAATGGCTGAAGGCGCGCTGATCCGGCTGCGCTGCGGCGCACGCTGCTTCGAGGCCTATCGCGAGCGGCTCTGGGGCTGACGCGGCGCGAGCGGGTTGCTAGGCAGGCACCATGCTTCGCCTAGCCCTTGTCGCCGCGCTGATGCTCGCGCCTGTCGAAACGCCCGTGCCGCTGCATGCCGGCGGCCGGGTGACCGCCGATGGCCGCTTGGGCTGGCCTGGCGTCTATTTCGAGGGGCGGTTCAAGGGGACGGCGGTGACGGTCTCGGTAGAGGCCGATACCGATCATCTCGCCGTGCTGATCGACGGGGTCGAGCGCGCGGTTCTGGAGAAGCCGGGCAAGGTGCAGCGCCGCTTCGACGGACTGGCAGACGGCGAGCACGTCATCCGGGTCGAAAAGCTGACCGAAACGCAGCGCGGCTATAGCCGGATGATCGGCGTCACCACCAACGGCACACCGCTTGCACCGCCGGTACATGCGCGCCAGGTGGAGTTCATCGGCGACTCGCACAGCGTCGGCTATGGCGACACCGCGACCACGCGCAATTGCACCCCGGAGAAGGTCCACGACACGACCAACACCCAGCTGGCCTTCGGCCCGCTGCTCGCCAAGAAATGGGACGCCGACTACCGCGTGATCGCCTTTTCGGGCCGCGGGGTGGTGCGCAACTATGCGGGCGGCAATCCGGGCGAGACGCTGCCGGTGCTCTACCCGCGCGCCATCCCCGGCGAGCCGGCGGCCGCGGTGCAGGATGGCTGGAAGCCGCAGCTGATCGTGATCAATCTGGGCACCAACGACTTCTCGACGCCGGTTCATGCCGGTGAGGCGTGGAAGGACGCGGCGGCGCTGCACGCCGACTATCAGTCGAAATATGTCGCGTTCGTGCGCCAACTGCAGGCGGCGAACCCAAGTGCGCGCTTCCTGTTGATGGGGGCGCCCGCCTTTATCGCGGACGTACGCGCGGTCGCCGCGGCGACGGGCACGACGCCGGTGGCGGTGCCGCAGCTGGAATTCACCGCCTGCAACTTCCACCCGTCGCTGAAGGATCAGCAGCAGATGGCGGATCTGGTCGAGCAAGCGGCGCGGACGCTGAAGTAGAAGCGCTCCCCTCCCGCGAGCGGGAGGGGGTAGGGGAGGGGCTGGTACCTAACCGCGCTTCTTCCACGTCGGTCCCTCCCCCGACCCCTCCCGCGAGCGGGAGGGGAGCGAGAAGTCACACCGCCTTCAGCGCATTCTCAAAATCGGCGATCAGGTCGTCGGCATCCTCGACGCCGATCGAGATGCGGACCAGATTGTCGGTGATCCCCAGCGCCTGCTTGCGGTCCTCGGCGACCGACAAATGCGTCATCCCCGCGGGGTGGCTCGCCAGCGTCTCGGTCCCGCCCAGGCTCACCGCCAGCTTGGCGATCTTGAGCGCGTCGAGGAAGGCGAACGCCTCCTTCTCGCCGCCCTTGAGATAGAGCGAGAAGGTCGAGCCGGCGCCGGTGCAGTGGCGGCGATAGATATCGGCCTGGCGCTTGTCCTCACCGCGCTCGAGGAATCCGAGATAGCCGACCTTCTCCACCTTGGGGTGGCTCGCCAGGAATTCGCACACCTTGGCGGCATTCTCGCCCGCGCGGCTCATCCGCAGCTCGAGCGTCTCCAGCGAGCGGAGCAGCATCCAGGCGGTGTTGGGATCGCAGATCGTGCCGATCGTGTTGCGCATCAGCCGGATGGTGTTGATGTGCGCCTTGGTGCCCAGCACCCCGCCTGCGACGAGGTCCGAATGGCCGCCGGCATATTTGGTCAGCGAATAGACGACGATGTCCGCGCCCTGGCGGAGCGGCTGCGCCCAGAGCGGGCCCAGGAAGGTATTGTCGATCGCGATCGGGGGCTTGGTGTCCCCCGTGAAGATCGCGTCGCGGCTGGCGGCGACGGCTTCCACGTCGACCAGCGCGTTGGTCGGGTTGGCCGGGCTTTCCAGATAGATCAGCGCGACATTGCCGGTCGCCGCCTTGGTCAGCACCGCGTCGATTTCCTCGCGGGTGGCGCCCGCCGGAAAGTCGAGCCAGTTGACGCCGAACCGGCCGAGGATGCGCGAAATCAGCGTCTCGGTCGCGGCATAGAGCGGGCCCGAATGGACGATCGTGTCGCCGGGCTTGACCATCGACAGGAACAGCGTGGCGATCGCCGACATGCCCGAGGAGAAGGCGAGGGCGTCCTCGGCCTCTTCCCAGATCGCGAGACGGTCTTCCAGGATCTCCTGGTTCGGCCCGTTGAAGCGCGAATAGACCAGGCCCTCGGCCCCGCCCGGGCGCTTGCCGGTCACGCCCTCGAAGTGGCGCTTGCCCGCCGCCGCGTTAGGGAAAACGAAAGTGGAGGTGAGGAAGATGGGCGGCTTCAGCGCGCCTTCGGAAAGCATCGGATCATAGCCGTGCCCCATCATCATCGTCGCCGGCTTGAGCTTGCGATCGCCGATCTTTTCGATCTCGCCTTCGGGGCGGGGACGGGGGGTGCCGCCGGTCAGATCGGCTTCGGTGGCGTCGGTCATGTGCAGGCTCTCCGGTTCTGTATTCTACGGTTGGTTGCGAGTGTAACCAGTTCGGGCATGCAAACCAGCCAAGTCGGTAACCGCCATCGCGCAACATCGTTTCGTGTGCGCGACATGGCAGAGGCCTATCCGTTCGGATATGCTGACATGAGCGGTGGGATCGATCAGTGTGCGCGGACTAATCCATTTTATCGATCGCTCTGGCCGTGCGAGGCTCTGCGCAGATCATAGCCCGATTTCGAAGGAGATGCCCGAATGAATGCCGAATCCCAGTGCCCGATGCATGGCGGCAAGATGGAGGGGAACGCCGTCCTGTTCGAGATGACGAACCGGACTTGGTGGCCTAACCAGCTTGACCTGACCGTGCTCCACCAGAACCCGCCCGCCGGCGATCCGATGGGTGCGGACTTCGATTATGCCGCCGAATTCCAGAAGCTCGATCTCGCTGCCGTGAAGGCGGACATCTTCGCGCTGATGACCGACTCGCAGGATTGGTGGCCGGCGGACTTCGGCCATTACGGCCCGCTGTTCATCCGCATGGCCTGGCACAGTGCCGGCACCTATCGCATCGGCGACGGCCGCGGCGGGGCGGGGTCGGGCACGCAGCGTTTCGCGCCGCTCAACTCCTGGCCGGACAATGCCAACCTCGACAAGGCGCGCATGCTGCTCTGGCCGATCAAGCAGAAGTACGGCCGGGCACTCTCCTGGGCGGACCTGCTGATTCTCACCGGCAATTGCGCGCTCGAATCGATGGGCTTCAAGACCGCCGGCTTCGGCGGTGGCCGCGCCGATGTGTGGGAGCCGGAGCGTGACATCAACTGGGGCCCCGAGCGCGAATGGCTGCAGACCAGCGAGAAGCCGGGCGGCCGTTATTCGGGCGAGCGCGACCTGTCGAACCCGCTGGCGGCGGTGCAGATGGGCCTCATCTACGTCAATCCGGAAGGCCCGGACGGCAATCCCGATCCGCTGCTCGCCGCGCACGACATCCGCGATACCTTCGCGCGCATGGCGATGAACGACGAGGAAACCGTCGCGCTGATCGCCGGCGGCCATACCTTCGGCAAGACGCACGGCGCGGCGGACCCCAGCCAGTATATCGGCCCGGAGCCGGAAGGTGCCGGCATCGAGATGCAGGCGCTCGGCTGGTCGAACAGCTATGGCAAGGGCAATGCCGGCGACACGATCACCAGCGGCCTGGAAGTCACCTGGACCGAGACGCCGACCCAGTGGGGCATGGGCTTCTTCAAGAACCTGTTCGAGTATGAATACGAGCTCACCAAGAGCCCGGCTGGCGCGCACCAGTGGGTGGCGAAGGATGCGGGCGAGGTGATCCCCGACGCGCATGATCCGTCGAAGAGGCACCGCCCGACGATGCTGACCACCGATCTCGCGCTGCGTTTCGACCCCGCCTATGGCCCGATCTCGCGCCGCTTCTACGAGAATCCGGATCAGTTCGCCCATGCCTTTGCTGAGGCCTGGTACAAGCTGACCCACCGCGACAGCGGCCCGCACCCCAAGCTGCTCGGGCCGGAAGTCCCCGCCGAGCCGCGCCTCTGGCAGGATCCGGTGCCGGCGGTCGATCATCCGCTGATCGATGCGGCCGACATCGCGGCGCTCAAGGCCGAGATCCTCGCTTCGGGCCTGTCGATCGCGCGGCTGGTGAAGACCGCTTGGGCATCGGCCAGCACTTATCGCGGATCGGACAAGCGCGGCGGCGCCAATGGCGCGCGCATCCGCCTTGCCCCGCAGAAGGACTGGGCGGTGAACGAGCCGGCCGAGCTTGCCAAGGCGCTGGGCGTGCTGGAGGGCATCCAGGCGAAGTTCCAGAGCGGCGGCAAGAAGGTGTCGCTCGCCGATCTGATCGTGCTCGGCGGCACGGCAGCGGTGGAAGCGGCGGCCGAGAAGGCAGGGCATGCGCTGTTGCTGCCCTTCGTGCCGGGCCGTACCGATGCGACCCAGGAACAGACCGACGCGCACAGCTTCGAACCGCTCGAGCCCAAGGTCGACGGCTTCCGCAACTATGCGGGCGACACGATGGGCTGGTCGGAAGAGGAACTGCTGGTCGACCGCGCCGCGCTGCTGACACTGACGGCGCCGGAGATGACCGTGCTGGTCGGCGGCCTGCGCGTGCTCGGCGCCAACCATGGCGACTCCAAGCACGGCGTATTCACCGATCGCCCGGAGACGCTGACCAACGACTTCTTCCGCAACCTGCTGACCACCAGCTTCGCGGCGAAGTGGGAAGCGCAGGGCGATGGCAGCTTCGTGGCGAAGGATCGCAAGACCGGCGAGGCGACCTGGACCGGCTCCCGCGTCGATCTGATCTTCGGCTCCAACTCGCAGCTCCGCGCACTGGCCGAAGCCTATGCCACCGACGATGCCGAGGCGGCGTTCGTCGAGGCGTTCGGCAAGGCCTGGGCCAAGGTGATGCACGCGGACCGCGTCAACTTGTAATCATAGCAGGTCAGCTCGGTGCTGCCCCACCGTCTCCTCCCCCTCCAGAGGGAGGTGGCAGGCGCAGCCTGACAGGGGGGAGGAAGCACGCCGGCTTCCGTTCTGGCATCCTCCCCCTCCGTCGCCTTCGGCGCCACCTTCCCTTGGCGGGAGAGGAAACGCTGCAAAGAAAAGGGGCCGCCCGGCACTGCCGGACGGCCCCTTTCTTCGTCTCAACGGAGCTTAGTAGGTGCCCTTGAAGCTCGAATTCAGATTACCCGTCGTGCTCCAATCCTGCGATCGGTCGCCCGTGGTGGTCTGATTGGTGGTCGTGGCGGTGGACTTGGACTTGTCCTCGCCGAACATTGCGCCCGACTTTTCCTCGTCGCGCCAATGGTCCTTGGCTTCCTCGGCGGTCTTGCGCAGCGTTACCTTGTCGTCGACGGTCTGGATCCAGCGCGACGGGATCGAGTGGTGGCGACCTTCGGCATCGGTGTCGTTCTTGGTCAGGATGATGCGGTCGCCGCGCACCTTGTCGACCGTGCCGACATGGCTGCCGTCCGAACCCAGCACTTCCATATGCTCGGTCACACGGCGAAGCGAGTCGCGCTGGCCGGTACGCTCGGTGCGGAAGCTGTCGAACTCGTTGTGGAAACGCTGCGCGTTCTCGCGACGATATTCGTCGTAGTCGCGGTCGAATTCCTGGATCCGGCTGCGGCGCCATTCGCCATAGTGGTTGTCCGAATGGCCTTCGCTTCGCGCCTGCTGCTCGTCATAGCGCTGGTCCTGGCGGCGGCGGCGTTCCGCTTCCTCGTCGCCGAACCACGAGCGGACCTCGTCCCCGGCGCGGTCGAGAAAGCCGCGGTCGCGGTCATAGCCGCGCATGTCGTTACCGCCGCGGTCGCGGTCATAGCCATAGGCGCTGCGGCCCTGGTCCTGGCGGCCATAGCGCGACCGATCCTGGTCCTGCTGGCCATAGCTGCGCGCGAACGAATCGCGGCTGCCCCAGTCGCTGTTGCCATAGTTGCGCTGGCCGTACTCGCGGTCGCGATCCTGGGCCGAATAGCCGCCATAGTTGCTGTAGCTGCGCGAGCCGGTGTCGCTCCAGTCGTTGTCGCCGCCGTCCCAGCCGCTGCGCTCCTGGCTGCGTTGGCCATAGCCCTGCGCGCCATAGGTCGAGCGATCCTGATTGCGTCCTTCCGAGCGTCCGCGGTTCCAGTCGTCGCGCTGGTTGCGGTCGCGCCCGCGGCCGAGTTCGCCGGCGGCGGCATAGTCGCGCGCGCTGCTATAGGTGTAATCGCGGCCGGAGCCGTAATCGCGCCCATAGTCGCCGGGGGTGCCACTGTCGTTGTAGCCGGTGGGGCCATAGGGGCCGTAGCGATTGTTGCGGTCGTCCATCGTATCTCTCCTGCTGAGATTTCGGCGGCTGCGGCATGCTTGCCGTCACGCTCCGTTCAAGCGAGCAGAGGGGCGGATGGGTTCCCCGAATTTTAACCTGCGTCACAGGCACTTCGTCGTCAGCGATACGAATCCGGGGGCAAGATGCGACAAGCCGGTTGCATCGCCCGATTGGTCTCGCTAAGGGGAGCGCCTCCCGGGCCCAGCCCGGGACCAAGGCGGCGGGGCTGTAGCTCAGATGGGAGAGCGCTGCAATCGCACTGCAGAGGTCAGGGGTTCGATTCCCCTCAGCTCCACCAGCCGCCTTTTCTTCTTCCCGAAACCCTGAAAATCAGCCCGCGAGCGTCATCCGCAGCGCGACGCGCAGGCCCGGCTCGGCATCTTCCAGCGCCAGCGTTCCGTGGTGGAGTCGCGCGATCGCCAGCGCAAGCGGCAGCCCGAGGCCGTGCCCGCGTGTGTGGCGGCTGGCGTCCAGTCGGCCGAAGCGGCGCAAGGCGCGCTCGCGTTCCGCCGGAGGGATGCCCGTCCCGTTGTCCGCAATGCAGAGCAGCGCCTTGTTGCCTTCGCGGCGCACGTCCAGCCGGATCGTCGTGCCCGGGGGCGTGTGCGTAACGGCATTCTCGATCAGGTTGACGATCAGCTGGGTAAGAAGACGCGGATCGCCTTCCACCGGCACTGATTCCGTCGGTGACGGAGCCATGAAATATCGGCCATTCTCGGTCACCAGCAGCGCAAGGCCTTCGCCCACGTCGGCCGCGAGCGCCGCCAGATCCAGCCGGGCGAAGCCCGCCCGACGCTCGCCGCCCTCGATTTCGGTGATGCGCAGGATTGCCGCGAAGATCGCGAGAATCTCCTCGCTCTCGGCCACAGCCTCTGCGAGTTCTTCGCGGACCGGGGCGGCCTCGGGCGCGTCGGCCAGTGCCGCCAGCCGGCCGTGGAGCCGCGCCAGCGGCGTGCGCAGGTCGTGGGCGATGTCGTTGGAGATGCTGCGCATGCCGGTCATCAGCTCGCCGATGCGATCGAGCATGCGGTTGAAGGTCACCGCCAGCCCGCCGAACACGCTGCCGGGGCGCTCCACCGGCACCCGCGCGCGCAGATCGCCGTCGATGATCGCCTCCGCCGTGCCGCTGATCGCAGCGATGTTGATGCGGATCGCGCGGATCAGCGCGAAGGTGCCGATCAGGAGCAGCGCCACCACCGCGCCAAAGCCGATCGCGAGAATGCGCAGGCGGCGGTGGTCGTGCTGGTCGATCGGCTCGCTCTCTGCCACCAGCGACAGGGTTTCGCCGCCCGGAAGCCGTGCCACCCAGGCGCGCCCGCGGCTGAGGCCGGGGATCGCCGCATCATCGGTGACCGTCGAAACGCCGATCGGCAGCGGATGCGCAGGCGCGATGTTGCCGGCGATCCGCCGCCCCGCCGAATCACGCAGCAGGAAGCCGATATCGGCGCTCTCGCGCTCGCTGCTTTCGCGGGCGATGCGGCGGACGATCTCGGGCACGCCGGCGCGGCCCTCCAGCAGCTCGCGTGCCTCACCCTGCAACCGCAGGTCTACCTGGTGGTCGATCGCTTCGAGCAGCGCGACATAGACGCCCAGGCCGGCGAGGCCGATCGTCGCCGACAGCGCCAGCGCGAAGGCGATCGCGATCCGGCCGAGCGAGCGGAGGCGCCGGCGCGGCACCGATCAGGCGCGGAACATATAGCCGACCCCGCGCACCGTCGCGATCGGATCGGGCAGGCCGGGCATCTCCAGCCGCTGGCGCAGCTTGAGGATATGCACGTCGACGATGTTGGTGGTCGGCACGAAATCATAGCCCCAGACGCGCTCGATCAGCATCTTGCGCGAGAGCACGCTCCCCGCCTCGCGAACCAGCTCGGCGAGCAGCTTGAGCTCGGTCTTCTGCAGCTCGATCGGCTTGCCGGCGCGGGTGACGCGGTGGCGCAGCACGCTGACCGTCACGTCGCCCGCGGTGAGCGTCGCATTGTCGGCAGCGGGAGCGCTGCGGCGGCGGAGTACCGCGCGGATGCGGGCGTTGAGCTCGTCGATCTCGAACGGCTTGACGATATAGTCGTCGGCGCCGGCCTCCAGCCCTTCCACTCGTTCCTGAGTGAGCCCCAGCGCGGTGAGCAGGATCACCGGCGTCTCGACCCCCTCGGCACGGATGCGGCGGAGCACCTCGACGCCCTCGATCGCGGGCAGCAGGCGATCGAGCAGGACCGCGTCGAACTGCGCCTGGCCCAATGTAGTGATCGCCGACCGGCCGTCGGCCACAGCCTCGACCGTATAGCCGAGCGTGCCCAGTTGCCGGACGAGAAGCGCACGAAGCTGGGCATCATCCTCGACGACGAGGATGCGGAGGGCGGGCGAGGAGACGGACGGGGACTGCATGATCGGCATCCTTAGGGCTGCCGCCTGTTCCTAACCTTACAGTCCACGCACGTCGACCCGCCACGCAGGGGGGGCGCTCAGCCCTTGGGTAGTTGGGCGAGCAGATCGATATGTCGCTGCACGATCGGCACCGCCGCGGCTGCAACCTTGCGAAGCGCGGCGTTGTCACCATTCTCGGCATAGCCGGCATGGAGTGCGAGCGCTTCCTGGTGCGCGGCCTGCTGCTGGCGGAGATAGACGGCGTCGAACTGCGCGCCGGAGAGGCCACGGAGTTCGTCGATCATCTTCTGCTGGCGCGGGGCGAGCGCGGGCGGCGGCGGGGTCATGCCCGCGGCGCGGGCCGCGCTGATCAGCGCCTGCGTCGTCTGGGTGTGGTGCTCGATCATCATCTGGCCGAATTGGCGCACCGCGCCGGTGGCGGCCTTTTGCTGCGCCAGCCGCGAGGATTCGATCTCGTACAGGTCGCCGGCGCCCGCCATGCGCGCATAGCCCATCGCGTCCCGCGGCATCGTCATCTGCGCCGGTGGCATCGGCTCGGTCTGCGGTAGCGTCGGCCGGGGCGCCTCTGCCGCGGCGGCGGCGGTCAGCGCCAGCGACGCCACGGCGCCGCCCAAGAATATCATCTTCATTTTTTCCCTCCTGGACATGACCGATTAACCGGCCAAGTCCAGGATGGTTGCAAATTCACTTGTGTTTACTTGGTGTTACTTTGCGATGACGATCATTTCTGGACATGCCGGGCGTCTCGCGCCGCGCTGGGGGCGGGGCCTCAGCGCGGCTTGGCCGGCACGGTCGCCATGGCGTCGATCTCCGCGCCCCAGGGGTCACGGCCTGCGACCGGCTTCCCGTCGGCCGCAAAATCGAGGATCTCGTCGCCGGATGCGGTGACGCGCGGCCAGGCCGCCAGGCCCGCACCATTGGGATCGCCCTTTTTGGCGAAATTGACGAGATAGGCGCTGATCGTCTTGCCGACCTGTTCGTCCTTCGTGGTGGTCGCCGCGCCATATTTGATGCGGGCATTGTCGAAGAAGAACGGAATGTCGGTGGCGTGGCCGGCACCCGGCTTGCCGATCGAATCCGCAACATAGGAGAAGCGATATTCCCAGACCGGTACCTTCTGGGCCGCGATCATCGCGCTCGCCTCGCGTGCGCCGGCGATCATGAAACCGGACTTGCCGCCCATATCCGCACTGGTCGCGCCGATCAGCATCGGCACCTTTGCGAAGTCACCGTTGCGATAGGCTTTTTCCTGATCGACCAGCAGCTTGCCGTCCAGCATCGGTCCGCCATAGGTGCGCGGGCCCGGCTTGGGCTGGAACAACTCTATCATGCTGAGCCCGTCGGTCACCTCGTCGGCACTGAGCGCGCGCAGCTTGGCGAGCGCATCGGGGGCGGCAGGGTCGATATTGTGGGCGCGGGCGAGGTTCTCGCCGATCGCCTCGGCATCCTTCAGCGTCGGGTTCTTCGCGGTCTGCGCATTGCCGCCGGACATCACGATCGCCTTGCTGAACAGCCCGCGCGACAAGGGCGAGGTGACCAGCGTATGGACCGACATGCCGCCTGCGCTCTCGCCGATGATCGTCACGTTGGACGGATCTCCACCGAACGCCGCGATGTTCTGCCGCACCCATTTGAGCGCCGCGATCTGGTCCATGAAATTGTAGTTGCCGAGCAGTCCGCCGTCCGGATTCTCTTTGGTGAGCTGGGGCAGGGCAAAGCTGCCGAAGCGCCCGACTCGGTAGTTGAAGCTGACGAACAGCACGCCCTGCTTGGCCATGTTGGCACCGGCATAGGTGGGCGGCGAGGCCCCCCCGTTCACGAAGCCGCCCCCGTAGATCCACACCATCACCGGCAGCTTGGCGGTGGCCGACGCGGCAGCGGGCTTCCAGACGTTGAGATACAGGCAGTCCTCGGCCGGCGTGGTGCCGAGCGGCGCGGCGTCGCTGGGGAAGGGCTTCTGCATGCAGTCATGGCTGTACTGGGTGGCGGGACGCACGTCCTGCCAGCGCGCCGCCGGCTGGGGTGCCCGCCAGCGCAGGGGCCCCACTGGCGGGGCGGCAAACGGAACGCCCTTCCAGCTGGCAACGGCGTCTTCCACCGCGCCCTGTACCTCACCCGCGGTCGTTGCCACGATCGGCCCACGCGTCTGCGCCATCGCGGCGGCAGGAATCGCACAAGCCGCCATCCCGCAGGCCAGCGCCGCCCTCCATGCCTTCATGCTCGCATCTCCCATTGCAGTCTCTTGTTCGGAAACGCTTGGTAGGCGGAAAATCGAACGTCCGCCCGAAAATGTTGGCGTTCGAGGGGGCATAGGCACCGCGGCGCCGGTGCTTGAGGTACCCGAACATGCGCTAGATGCGGTTTCTATACGGATATCGGAGGTCGGACGCGATGGGTTCGCGCCGGTTGTCCCTTGCTGCTTCACCCGATCCGCCAAGAGGGCAAATCGTGTTGTGAATGGTGGGGTACTTAAAGCGTGCGACCCCGATGTGCCGCCACCCGCCGACCTCGTCTACTTCTGCTGTAAGCGGTCAAAGCGCTGCCCGGGCAAGGTGCAGGAACGGATCGCCGCGACCCCGCTCGCCCATCTGCAGCGCTGGGAGATCCGCTACCGGCCGCCGCTCCCGCAATGGTCGAACGGCCGCGTAATGCTGGTCGGCGACGCAGCGCATCCGACCTCGCCCTATGCCGCCTCTGGCGCGGGCATGCCGCAGAGCGTACCCGATAGGCTGACATGGGGAAGCGCGGGGTGGGCCGCAGCGCTGCGGCGCAACGCGGATACTGTCGCCCGGCTGGGCTGCGCCTCGGCATCGCCTCGTCGCCTGGCTGGAGCAGCAGTGGCGCCCCGCTCGTCACGCCGGAGCCGGCGAGGAGAAAACTGGTGTGTAACGAGCTGCGGGTTACCGGCAGTCGTCGCTTCGACGGGGCGCCTGGCGTCGCCGCCCGCTGTTGCCGGACCCTATCAGGCCGGACGGCATGAATATCCGGCAGCCGGAGATCTTCCCGCTGGGCGGAGTGGTTCCGCTGCGGCGCGGGTGTCCGACGGAGTACCGCACCAAGGTGTCAAACTCCCGCGCGGCGGACGCTCGGCAACCGCGCTAGGCTCACCAGAAGGGCCATGCCAACCACGATCAGCACGAAATTGACGGTGGGCACCATCCAGTCGGCCGCGCCCCATCCGCCATGTGCTAGCGCGACCAGTACCAGCAGCCCGCCCGTGCCGCCTCGCCCGATCCGCGCAAGTTGTCGCGAAGACAGCAATGGCGCTCCCGCCAACATCGCAAGCGTTGCCACCGCCCAGGTGAGCAAGGGCGCGCCTCCCTCGGCCGGCGCCGCCACTGCGCCGAGGGCAGCGGCTGAAAGCGCCAAGGGTTGTCCCCAAGCGAAGGCGATCCAGATGCGCTCCCACCCAGGCACCGGCCGCCCGCGATCACGCCGACGAGCGATCCACAGGAGCACGCCGCCCGACGCCAGATAGGCCAGTCCCAGCCCCAGCAATCCGTATGCTACCTTCACCAACGGCCCGGCAAACCAGCCGAAATGCAGCGGTCCGAGCGTTCCGAGAATTTGCCCGCCTATATTGTTCTCCGCCGCCCGCTTGGCGTGATAGAGCCGCGCGTCGCGGTCATAGCCATAGGCATCGGTGCCCGCGATATGGTGCGATCCGTCCTCCACCTGCAGTTCGACGCTGCCGTCGCGCCGGCTAGGATGTTCGATCCGCAGATAGTCGATCCGTCCCGCCGGCACGCGCCGGGCCGCGTCCGCCAGCATCGGGCGCAGGTCGAGCGCCGGCATTGGCCGCGCATCCACCGCCAGCCGCGGGGTGCGGAACAGCGCATAGACCTTGGCGGTATTCCCCTGGAAGGCGACCATGCCCAGCGTAGCGATGACCACCGTCGACAGCCCCAGCAGGGCCCCGGTCAGCGACACGATCAGGTGGAAGGGCAGTCCCCACACCCCGATGCGGTTGTGCATGTCCGCTTCCTGCAATCGGCGTGATCCGCCGAGGCGCAAGTGGAAGGCATCGCGGAAGATTCTCGGATGCGCGAGGATGCCGGAGATCAGCGAGGACAGCAGCGCCACCCCCGCCAGTCCGACGAGGAACCCGCCCCAGGCGTGCGGCAGATGCAGATTGACGTGAAGCCGCACGAGCAGTTCCGACCACCCCTCGCGCAGCGGCGCGACGAGATGCCCCCGGGCGTCCGCCAGCCATTCGCGCTGGCCCGCAGTGTGCGCCTCGGTGCGCACGCGTAGCAGCGGGTTGTCGTCGTCGGGCAGCACCATCAGGATGCGGTCCACCTGCCCGCCGGCGCGCGCCAGCGCCTCGCTATAGGCCTGCGGCAGCGCGTCGGGCGCTAGCGTCGCGACGCGCGGCGCCGAAGCATTCTCCCAGCGGGTGAATTCTGCCACGAAAACCGCGAGGGCGCCGGTCAGGCATATTAGGTAGAGCGCCGCAGCGAAGGCGAGCCCAAGGCTGCTGTGCCCTTTCAATATCGCGCGCACCACGCCCGGCGCCAATCCTACCCCATTGCCCCGCGGCCGGCTCATGCCACGCCTCCCAGCCGCGCAAGGCCGAAGCCGACCAGCGCCGTGCCAATCAGCACGGCGGCGGCGCGGAGCAGTTTGTCGTCGGCCAGCGTCCACGCCATAGCCCCGCCCCAGACGAGGGGCACCAGCAGACCGCCCACGACCAGCCGCGTCTGTACTGCGCCTGCCCCCCAAACGGTATAGCAGACGCCTACCGCCATTGCCGCGACCATGCCGATCGGTCCGGCCAGCAGCCAGCGCAGCAGTCCGCGCCATGGCGCTAACGCGCGTTCTGCCGGCTCCGGCGCGGGACCATCGTCACGTCCGGGACGCGCCACCCGTGCGCTTCGCCGCGTCCTTCCCGCAGCGACGACCGCGAGCGCCGCGGCCGAAGACAGCGCCAGCGTCGCGAACGGCCCGCGCGCCGTGCCCAGCAGACCTGCGGAGGCGAGGATGAGCAGCCCCCCCAGCCCGAACCCGGCGGCGCGCCAAGGCACCTTGCCGGTTCGAGATTGCCATGCTCTCCGGAGCAGCAATGTTGCAGCAGCAGCCACCAGGATCACGGCGCTGCCCGACAGAAGCAGGTCGGCGTCGCTCACAAGGCGAAGCCCAGCATCGCGCCCATGGTACGGGGGGGGGCGACGATCGCCTGGTTGGTCAGCGGGTTGACATACTGGTCGTACTTCTCGTCGAACAGGTTGTTGACGAACAGCGAGGCGCTCCAGCGCTCGACCCGGTAGCCGATCCGGCCGTTCACCAGCGTTCGCGGAGCCACCCGATAGGCGCTTTGCGGCCGCGACACGTCGGTGAACACGCCGCTGCGGTAATTGGCATTGAGATTGGCCTCGAACCCGCCCGCCAGGCGCAGATTGGCGCCGCCCGCCAGCGTCCAGCGCGGTGCATAGGTGAATTGGTTGCCGGAAAGATCGGTGATCGACCCGATGCTGGTGACGAAGGAGTCGAACTTGGTGCGGGTATGGCCGGCGCTCGCATACCAGTCGAAGGCGCGCGAAACCCGGTGGCTCAGCTCGACCTCGAAGCCATAGAGGTGCGACTTGCCGGCATTGACCGTGTTGGTATCGTAATTGCCGTTGCCGAAATTGGCCGTCGTCTGCTGGTTCTTCCAGTCGATATAATAGACGTTCGCGTTGGCGGTCAGCTTGCCGCCGAACCAGGCAGAGCGGAGCGAAAGCTCGTAATTCCAGGTATGTTCGGGATCATAGGCGAACAGCGTGGAGCGCGCGGTGTTGAAGCTGCTGCCGCCGGAACGATAGCCGCGCTGCGCGACGAACGCCGTCGAGAGGTCGGACGTCCATGCCATCTCGATGCCGCCCTTGGGCAGGAAGGCGTTGAAGGTGCGCGCGCCGAAGGGCGCGGTGCCGTTGGCATCGCTCACCAGCCCCAGCACGGCCCGGTTGATGGCGGTGATCACCGGTGCAAGCGATCCATAGCTGGCAGGTGTCGGCAGCGTGCCGGCAAAGGTGGCGCGGGTGATCCCCGACTTGCCGTTGCGCTCGCGATCGACGCGAAAACCGCCGAGCAGCGACAGTCGATCGGTAACTCGGTACAGCCCATCGGCGAACAGCGCATAGGTCTGCACCTGCTGCGGCAGGTCCGACGTATAGGCGACGGTGATGTAGGGCAGCGCCTGCGTATAGGTCGATGCCACCTGCGTCGCCAGCGTCGCGCCGAGCGATCGATTGAGCAGATTGGCGATGGTCGCGGCTGGCGTCGGCACCAGCGTGGTCTGCTGCGAATTGGCCGTTTCGTCGCGATTGTAATAGAACAGCCCGATCAGACCGCTCAGCCGTTCGCCCTCGTAATTGAGGCGAAGCTCCTGGGTGAAGGTCTTCGACGTGCCGGTCAGTTCGCTGGAGGCGCGGTCTGCGGCGCTCGCGTCGCCATCGTAATGGCGCACGTAGGCGGTGTCGGTGTAGGTGCTGAGCGCCGTTAGCGAGAGGCCCGCACCCAGCCGATAGCGCAGATCGAGCGTTCCCTGATCGGAATCGACGTCGCTGTCGTTGGGGAAGTTGGAGCTGTTGGTCGGGTTGTCCAGGTAATCAGGGCGGTTTCGGTCGACATAGGTGAAGCGGTAGCCGCCCTTGGTGTGGAAATGGTGGTAGTTCAGCCGCGCCTCGAGGCCGGGCAGCGCGGAGGGCGTCCAGAGCAGCTTGCCCCGAAGCGACAGCGAATTGACCGGATTTTCCGGCGCACGGCGGGTGACATTGTAGATGAAGCCGTCGGAATCGCGCTTCTCGGCGGAGATGCGGAAGGCCAGTTGATCGGCGATCAGCGGCCCGCCGCCGGCGACGGCGAACTGGGTGGTGTTGAACGACGCGACCGTCGACTGCCCCTTGAGGCGCCAGTCGAAACTCGGTTCCTCGGTGCGGATGTGCACCGCGCCTGCCAGTGCATTCAAGCCCTGCAGCGTCGATTGCGGCCCGCGGAAGATCTCGACCTGCGCCACGTCCCACAGGTCGGTGGGGCCGTTCGACAGGAGGTCCTGCGGCACCGGTGCGCCGTCGACGAATACCGTCGCAGTGGCGGCGCCCGATCCACCCGAGACACCGCGCTGGTCGATCCCGCGGATCGAGAAGCCGGATGCGCCATAGGTCTCGGAGAGATTGGCGGTCCGCTGATAAACATCTTGAATTGATTGTATATTTTCCTGCGCGATGCGCTTCGCCGTGGTCACGCCGACCGAGCTGGTCGTCTGCTGGAGCGTGCGGTCGCTCTTCTCGCCGGTGACGATGATCTCTTCGGCTCCTGCAGTCGTCGTCTCCTGCGCATGAACCGCGGGAAGCCAGCACGTCGAGGCCAAGGCCGACGTGAGCAAAAGCCGATACTGTAGCACGCGATCCCCTCTTTTGTTACACGTGCGCACCTATCTTTTAAAGGTACTGCGAGTCAATAGCATTCGCATGTACGCATGTTTGGAGGAGCGGGTGCGCATGCAGCGGGTGAGCAATTGCGCAGCCCGGCTTCCAGCAGATGCTGCCGTGCGAATCATGGCCGAGGACGACTGATTCTGATCGGCCGTGGCCAGCGCGTCGGTTGGGACGTGTTGCCTGGGGTGCTTACGAGCGCGCCGCGAGAGCCCGCAGCGATCCGAACGCAGGATCGGCGCGTGTGTCCCGCAGCGATCTGTGCGTCCGACGCAGGTAAAGACGCTTCACCGGCGGAATTGGGGGTCCACGGCAGAGCCTCGACGATGATAACGAGATTGTCCCTGCCGCAGTCCATTCCACAGCAGGCCGCAATGTTTGTGCATGACGGTTTGAGGCTCGCTTGCTAGGGCTGTCATCCACCCTTGTTCATTCGACAATTCCGGAAAAGGACGGCTCTTGGCCTCAATGCTGGCCCCGGCTTCGACATCTGGATTCCTCGCCGGCGGAGGCGAGGTAGGGGAACTTATTCGTTCGCGCGATTGGTCTTCAACGCCGCTCGGCGCCATCGAGTCCTGGCCGGAGACGCTAAAGACCGCGGTGAGTATCATGCTGACCGCCGTTGGCCCGGTCGCCATCCTCTGGGGCCCCGAGCGCACCCAGCTTTATAACGACGCCTATATCCCCATCGCCGCGCACCGGCATCCGGGGGCACTCGGCCAGCCGGCAGCCCGGAGCTGGACCGAGGCGTATACGAGCTTCCTCGCGCCCGTTTTCGACCGCGTATTTGCCGGTGAAACGGTAAAGGTCGATGAGCATGCGGTTCCGCTGAATGCCCCGTCCGGGCAGATCGAGCATCGTTTCTTCACCGGCAGCTTCCAGCCGATCCGCACCGGCGACGGAACCGTGGTAGGGATATTCCATCCGCTTGCCGACGTCACCGGCGATCGCGGTGCCGCGGAAGACCAGTGCCGTGCCGAACAGGCGCTGCGGGAAAGCGAGGCGCGGTATCGGCAGATCGTCGAAGGCGCGGAGGATTATGCGATCGTGCGGCTCGACGGCCGGGGCATCATTACCACCTGAAACGCGGGTGCGGAGCGTCTCACCGGCTTTACCGAGCAGGATGCGATCGGCTGCCGGCCCGGGCAGATCCTGTTCACACCCGAAGATCAGGGCGCAGGGCGGGCGGAGGACGAGCTGGCGCGCGCCATGCGCGAAGGGCGGGCGCTGAACGAGCGCTGGCACATGCGCAAGGACGGCAGCCGGTTCTGGGCTTCGGGACTGATGATGCGCCTCGACGCCGATGGCGGCAGCTATCTGAACATGTTCCGTGACCGCACGGCGGAGCACGAGGCCGAGGCCGCCCTCGCCGCCGAGGTCGAGGCATTGGAGCGGCTGCAGGAAATCAGCACCCGGCTGGTCGGCGACGAGGCGCCCCAGGCGCTCTACGACGCGATCGTGGCGGCCGCCGCCGCCCTGATGGGATCGGAATGCGCCAGTATCCAGATGCTGGACGTGGCCGGGCATCTGCAGCTGCTGGCGCATTATGGCTATGATCCGCGTTCGGCAGACTATTGGCGAACCGTCGAAGCGAGTTCCCACAGCACCTGCGGAATGGCACTCACCTCCGGAGAGCGGGTGGTCGTCCATGACGTGGAGGCCAGCGGCCTCGCGCCCGACAGCGGCGACCTGCAGGCCTATCGCTGGACGGGCATGCGCGCGGTGCAGACGACGCCGCTGCTGTCGCGCTCGGGAACGCCCATCGGCATGATCTCCACCCACTGGAAGCACCCGCACACGCCCTCGACGCGGGACCTGAAGATCTTCGACGTGCTCGCCCGGCAGGCGGCCGATGCGATCGAGCGCCTGTCCGCACAGGCGAATTTGCGGGAGAGCGAGGCGCGGCAGGCATTTCTGCTGTCGCTGTCGGACGCGTTGCGGACGCTCCGCACGCCCGCGGAGATCGCCTCGACGGCCGTGGAGCGACTGGGCGAGCGCTTCGGCCTGAGCCGCGTCTTCTATGCCGAATTCTTCGGCAGCCTGATGAAGGTCGAGCGGGACTACACGCGGGGCGTCGACTCGATCGTGGGGCAGCATGATCTGGAGGCGTTCGGGCCGGACCTGTTGCGCGCCTATCATGAACAGCCGGTGGTGAAGGTCGACGATGTCCGTACCGATCCGCGGTTCAATGCGGATGCGCGCGCGGGCCTGCTCGCCCGGCAGGTCGGCGCCTATCTCGATGTCGTGCTGTTCGAAGACCGGCATTGGGTGAGCGTGCTGGCGCTGCAGAGCGCGACGCCGCGGGCCTGGAGCCCATCGGAAGAGGGGTTGTTCCGCGAGGTGGGCGAGCGCGTCAAGGCGGCGATCGAACGTGCGCGGGCGGAGGACCAGCTTCGGGAATTGAACGATACGCTGGAGCAGCGCGTGGCGGCGGCCATCGCCGAGCGCAACATGCTCGCGAACCTCGTCGAGATGACCGACGTCATGATCATGGCGGTCGACCTCGACTATAATATCATCGCGCTCAATGCCGCCAACGCCGACGAGTTCGAGCGCATCTACGGCATCCGCCCAAGGACGGGTGACAACATGCTGGGGCTGCTCGCTGCGCAACCCGAGCATCAGGCGCAGGTGCGGGCCGGGTGGAGCCAGGGGATGCGCGGAGAGCCGGTCACCTTCGTCGAGAAATATGGCCATTCCGACCTCGCCCGCGCCTATTACGAAGTGAATTTTCGGCCTTTGCGGGACGAGGCGGGTAAGCAGATCGGCATCCTGCAGTTCGTAACGGACGTCACCCCGCGGCTTCAGCAGGAGGCGCAGCTCGCCGCCGCGCAGGAGGCGCTTCGGCAGTCGCAGAAGATGGAAGCGATGGGCCAGCTGACCGGCGGCGTCGCGCATGATTTCAACAATCTGCTGACGCCCATCGTCGGCGCGCTCGACATGCTGCAGCGCAAGCAGCTGGGCAGCCAACGCGAGCAGCGTCTGATCGCCGGCGCCATGCAGTCCGCGGAGCGCGCGAAGACATTGGTCCAGCGCCTGCTTGCCTTTGCGCGCCGGCAGCCGCTCCAGCCCGTGGGCGTGGATGTCGCCAAGCTGGTGTCCGGCATGGGCGCGCTGATCACCAGCACGACGGGGCCGCAGATCAAGGTGCTGATCGAGGCACCGGCCGGGCTGCCGCCGGCCAAGGCGGATCCCAACCAGCTGGAAATGGCGCTGCTGAACCTGGCGGTGAATGCCCGCGATGCGATGGCGGACGGCGGCGGTACGCTCCGCATCTCCACCAGGGCGGAGCAGATAGGCGCGGGCCATGCCACCAAGCTTCCCGCCGGAACCTATATCTGTCTGTCGGTCGCAGATACCGGCGCCGGCATGAGCGAGGCCACGATCGCGCGCGCGGTAGAACCGTTCTTCTCGACCAAGGGCATCGGCAAGGGCACGGGGCTGGGGCTTTCGATGGTGCACGGGCTGGCATCGCAGCTGGGCGGCGCGCTGAAGATCGAAAGCGCCCCCGGCGAAGGGACCAATGTCGAACTGTGGCTGCCCGAGAGCTCGGCCAGTCCGGAAGCTCCCCGGAAGCCGATCGAGAGCGCGCCGCAGCGCATGAAGCGGGGCACGGCGCTGCTGGTGGACGACGAGGACTTGGTGCGGATCAGCACTGCCGACATGCTCAGCGAGCTTGGCTATACCGTGATCGAAGCTTCCTCCGCCGAAACTGCCCTCGACCATGTCCGAACGGGCACCAACTTCGACATCCTGGTCACCGATCACCTGATGCCGGGCCTCACCGGCACGGAACTGGCGCGGGCAATCCGCGCTGTCAGGCCCAGCACGCCCGTGTTGCTGGTGTCGGGATATGCTGAAAGCGAAGGCGTAGACCCAGACCTGCCGCGATTGATCAAGCCGTTCCGCAAGAGCGAGTTGGCAGAAAGCCTTACCCTACTCGTGCCTCATCAATGAGGACATGCCTGGCAAGAGAGAGGTGACTCACGCTGCTCCCCGATATCGGACGATCGTCTGTGCATTGGAGTATTCGTGCAGCCCATCTGCGCCGCCTTCCAGCCCCAGGCCCGATTGCGTCATGCCGCCAAAGGCTGCGAGGGGGCTGAGATGCTGCGTCTCGTTGACCCACACCGTGCCGCTGACAATCCGCTGGGCCACCGCGAACGCGGCATCCTCGCTTCCCCAGACCGAGGCACCCAGCCCATAGCCGCTTGCATTGGGCGGGCGATCACCTCGTCGATGCCGCGGAACTTCAGCAGCGGCGGCACCGGGCCGAACTGCTCCTCCTGGACGATCCGGCTCGCCTCGGGCGGGTTGTTGAGGATCGTCACCGGCACGAAATAGCCCGGCACCGTATTGCCCGCCAGCAGCGCCGGGCCGAGCTTGAACATCGCCAGCACCATCGGGAAATACCACGGCGCGATGGCGCCGACCACGCCGATCGGCACGCGGCGCGTATCACTATAGCGTTCGGCGCTGTCCTCGTTGATTGTCACCGGTAGGTCGAGCGTGGCGGCGCCCTTCAGCCAATAGGCCGAGGCGAGGATTTCGGTGCGGGCATCGGTGTACGGCTTGCCCTGCTCGGCGGTGAGCAACCGGGCGAAACCGTCGAATTCCGCCACCAGCGCGTCTGCCAGTCGCACCAGCAGCGCGCGGCGCGTGTCGATCGGCGTGACGGTCCGGCCCGGAAAGACGGCACGCGCCGCCGCGACGGCGGCGTCCAGCTACGTGTGCGTGGCGTCTGGGGCGTGGGCGAATACCGTTTCGGTAGCGAGATTGACCACGTCGAGGCAACGCTCGCCAACGACCGCGCGGCCGCCGATGGTCATCGAAAAGGTGCCGTCGAACTGCATTTCACTCTCCTGGACATGGACGCGATGCATGGGCCGCGCTCTTTGAAGCGTGGCGTATCAGATCATCCGGCGCCTGCCGTCGGCAGCGCAAGAAATGTCAAAAAGCGCGGCAAGTCGGTCCACAAATGCACGGCGGTCCGCCATGCGCTGTCGGCCGAGCGTATGGGCGTGGACGTTATCTCGATCGACGGCTTCGAATGCGCCGGCCATCCGGGCGAAGACGACGTGCCCGGCCTGGTGCTGATCCCCGCCGCGGCCGACCAGCTGCGCGTGCCGATACTGGCGAGCGGCGGCTTTGCCGATGGACGCGGGCTTGTCGCGGCGCTGGCGCTGGGAGCCGAGGGCATCAACATGGGCACGCGCTTCTGTGCAACCGTGGAAGCGCCGATCCACGACGCGGTGAAGCGCTTCCTGGTCGGCAATGACGAGCGCGCGACCAACCTGATCTTTCGCCGCTTCGGCAATACCGGGCGCGTGGCGAAGAACAGCGTTTCGGACGCAGTGGTCGCGCGTTCCGAAAAACCGGATACGGTGTTCGACGACATCCGCCCGCTGGTCTCCGGCGCGCGGGGGGCGGACGGCGCTGGAAACGGGCGATCTCGATGGCGGGCTGGTCTGGACAGGGCAGGTTCAGGGGTTGATTCACGACGTGCCGACCTGCCACGCGTTGATAGCGCGGATCGTCGCCGAGGTATAAGCTCTGATCACTCTGCGGCTGGCGGCATTTGCAACGGTGGAGCAGGGGAGTGACCCACGTGATCGCAGTTCACTGCGATAGATCGCGAGGGAAGGCTAAGGTTGGTGCTCACGAACGGCGCGAGCACCCCAATGGCGGTGCTGCGCGCCGGAGCGCGTCGCCATCTTCGGCCATGTAGAGCGAAAAGCCTTCGATACCCTGATCGGAGTAGCGAATTGGCCTCCGGCTTGACGATCGACTCGCATGTCGTGCCGTTCAGAGTTTCTGCTTGAAGGCGAGCGCTTGCCTACTGCGAGTGCCTTCTCATCGAGCCTCGCCGTCTCGGTCATCGAGACTTGCAGCACGCCTAGGGGATCGACATCCACCGGAGCCAGATCATGCTGGCGGCGAGATGGCCGAAGCCGGCGAAGTTGATGGTTCGGCGATCATAGCGTGTAGCGAAGCGCCGGAAGTGCCCGTGCGATGTCGCCGGTCTTACCGGGCGTGAGGAGGAAGCGCAGCGGATGGCCGAGTGCGTTGGCCAGCATGTGGACCTTGGTCGTCAGTCCGCCTCGGGAACGCCCCAGCGCCTGGTCGCACGCCTCCCTTTTCCGGTGGCCGCCTGCTGGTGTGCGCGGACGATCGTGCTGTCGATCATCAGATATTGATTGTCTCGGTTGGCGGTCAGCGTATCGAACACCCGTCCCAGACACCGGCATGGCACCAGCGGCTGAAACGGCGATGCTCGCTCTTCCACTTCCCATAGCGTTCCGGCAGATGACACCAATGCGCACCGGAGCGCAGCACCCACAAACATCCGTTCACGGACAATCGGTTATCCGTGCCCGAACGCCCCGGATCTGCCACCTTGCCGGCAACAGCGATGCGATTCGTTGCCATTGCCCATGGCTCAGTTTGTACCGCTTGGCCGCCATCTCTCGCTCCGCGTCTCAACACGGATGCCTAGAAATCAGCGATCAGCCCATTTGGAAATCTGGAATCTCGATCTGCGCTAGGCCTCTACTTCGATCCGTTTAGCCGCGCTGTTCGCCATGGCCGAACGGCCTGCGCGAGCGGGGTTACGTTCGGTCATCGTCCGTTGGAAGACGGTTGAGCGTTCCTATGCCCGAAGAGCGCTCCGACGCCGAGGCGCCGGAGCTAGTCGATCACAAACCGCTATCGTGGTTATCAGAAGTTCCCGCGCAGAATGAACGAGAAGCGGCGGTCGTTGACGAAATAGGATCGCGGCGCGGTGGCCGAGGATCCGTTGATATAGGCCTGCTCGGTCTTCACGACCTGGTTGGCAAGGTTGACGCCCTGCACGCCGATCTTGACGTACTTGTTGATGCTGTAGAACGCCGAGGCATCGAGCTGCCCGCCCGCCGACTGGTAGATCGACGTATACGGGAAGATCACGTCCGCTGCGGTGAGCAGATACTTCGACCGCCAGTTATAGGCCGCGCGCAGCGAGACCGGGCCCTTTTCGTAGAAAAGGGTGGCGTTGAAGTTGTGCTTCGACAGGCCTTCCAGCGGCAGATTGCCCGGCGTGATGTTGGAAGTGTTCGTCGGAGCGCCGCCGTTGAGGAAGGAATTGGGCAGGCCCGAGCTGTCGATATACGAGTAGTTCAGGTTGGCGCCCAGGCCGCCCAGCACGCCCGGCAGGAAGTCGAAGGTCTGCTGATAGGCGACTTCGGCACCCTTGATCTTGCCATAGCCGTCGTAATTGGCCGGACCGCGGACGATGACGTCCTGCGTCACGCCGCCGCCGGTGACCGCGCGAGTGGTCAGCGACTGGTAGAAGAAGTTGTGGATCGACTTGTAGAACACGTCGACCGACAGCTGCCCGACGCGGCCGAAATACCATTCCATCGTGGCATCGAACTGCCATGCGGTTGCCGGCTTCAGATAGGGATTGCCCGCCGTCGCGGTGAGCGCACCGCTCGACGAGTCGAAGCCGACCGAGAGGAAGTTGCGGATGTTGGCCAGATCTGGACGCGTCATCACCTTGGAGGCGGCGAGGCGCAGGATCAGGTTGTTGGTCAGGCCGAACTTCAGGTTGGCGCTGGGCAGCCAATAGCCATAGTTCACCCGCGCTACCTCCGCGTTGGTGACACCGGTGGAGAAGTTGCGCAGCGCGTTATAGCCGGTCTCGCCGAGGCGGCAGAGCGCGCTCACCGTGGTGCCGGTGCTCGAGCAGGTTGCGGCGAAGCTGTCCTGCGTGCCGGTCTGCTGCTGGGTCGGCGCACCGATCGAGCCGGCCGAGGTGAGATCGCTGACGACATAGCGCAGGCCGACATTGCCGCTGACCTTGACGTTGCCGAACACGGGGCCCGGCGACTGGAAGTTCAGCTGCGCATAGACGTTCTTGTCCTGCTGCGTGACGTTCTGGATTTCCGACGGCAGGAACGGCGTGCCGGCGACGACACCCGAGCGTGCTGCAAGCGGCGACCAGGGCGTGGAGCTTGCGCCGTTCGCCTGCCATTGCTGGCCGATCTGCTGGAAATAAGCGGCCGACTGGTTGTACCCGTCGATCAGATCGCCGGTATAGTAATAGCCGCCGATCGGCCCCTTGGTCGCCCCGCGGAAGAAGTTGGGGAAGCTGTAGAAGGCGGTCTGCTGCGGCGACTGCGCGAACGACACCGGCGAGCCGGCCCATACTTCGCTCAGCGCACCCCAGTTATAGGTGCTGTAGCGGACGTCCGAAGAACGATCGGCATAGCGCGCGCCGAACTTCAGGTGGGTCAGGAAGCTGTCTTCGCCGAACTTGTAGTCGAAATCCGCCTTGAAGGCATATTCGCGACCTTCGCTCTGCTCCAGATGGTCCATCGCCGCGCGCCAGAACTGGTTCTGCGGGTTTTGGAAATACTGCGCGTCGCTCTGCCCCGCGAGTGCCGGGTTGGAGGTGCCGAGCACCGTCGGCTTGTGCGGTGTCACGACCGGCAGGTTGCCGGTGAGGTCGAGTTCCGAATCCGCGAAGGTCGAACCGAACACCGCGAAGTCGGTGTTGTTGTGCTTGGCCTTGGTATAGTCGGCGTCGAGGTTGACCGAGAGGCGATCGCTGAGTTCGGTCTTCAGATTGAGGCCGTAATCCCAGACAGTGTTCTCGTCGAGCACCTGGCGCCGCGACAGCGACTGCTGCGTGCCGCCTGCAGGTACGTAGCACGGCTGAACTGCGACACTGGCGCACCGAACGCCACCATTGCCCGGCGCAGTGATGTAGCCGGACTGGAACAGGCCCGAGGAATCGAACTTGTAGTTGGTCGTCGCGCCGACCGCGCATTCTGCGCGCGGCGTGCCGCCCGGGCCGTTGCTGTTGGGCGCGCAGCCGAGCGGGTAGGTGTTGTATTCCGACAGGTCCGGCGCGGTCTCGAAGGTATGCTCGCCCCAGGCATTGGTGGTGTGGGTGCGCAGGAACTGCGCGGTCAGGATCGTGCGGTTGTCGCGGCTCTGCCACTGCGCCGCCACGGCGACGCCGTCGCGCTTGCGATCATAGTCCTGGCTGCGGAACTGGCCGCCGATCGGCGCATAGCGCACGCTCGCGGGATCGAGCAGCCCGTCCGCGCCCGGCGTGCTGCCGGTGCCGCAGGCCGAACCGCCCGCAGGCAGCGTCGTGCTGTCGCCGGTGCCCGGCAGCGGATTGCGGCAGACCAGGTTGGTGGTCGAGTTGGCGGCGAGCGCCTGCTGGTTGTCACGCGTCTGGAAGTTGGTGACCTGGATGCCGTCCGCGCGGCTGCGGATGCGCGAATAGGACACGTCGCCGAGCAGGCCCAGCGTACCGATGCCGGTCTCCCAGGTGTTGCTGATCAGGAGCGAGGCGGTCGGCGACCACTTCTTCTCCATGTCGCCATAATTGCCTTCGAGATCGGCACCGACGTGCAGGCCCTTGTTGTCGAAGGGCTTGCGCGTGTTGAGGTTGACCGTGCCGGCCAGGCCGCCCTCGATCATCTCGGCCGTGGCGTTCTTGTAGACTTCGACCGAGCCGAGCAGTTCGGCCGGCACGTCCGCGAAGTTGATCGCCTGGCCGCCGATGCCGGCGGAGAAGGTGTCGCGTCCGTTGAATTCCGAGCGGACGAAGTTGAGGCCGCGGACGTTCACGCCCGAGCCTTCGACCGAGAAATGGTCCGGATCGTTGGTGCCGGCGAAGCGGCTGATCGTCACGCCCGGTACGCGCTGCAGCGCTTCGGTGACCGAGCGGTCCGGCAGCGCCCCGATGTCGCTGGCGGTGATCGCGTCGACCACGGTGTCGGCATTGCGCTTGATGTTCTGCGCATTGGCAAGGCTGGCGCGGATGCCGGTGACGACGATCTCGCTGCTCTGGTCGGCAGGCGCGGTGTCGGCCGGAACCTGCTGGTCCGGCGTCGTGGTCTGTGCGTGGGCGGTTCCCATCAGACCCGCAACACAAAGCGCAGTGACCGAGGCCCCGCGCAGGAAAGATCCGAATTTGTTGATATCGCGCATCGGCGCATGCGAAATGTTTCGCATAATCCCCTCCTCAGTAAGCGTATGACTCGTTGGTCACGACAAGGTTGTCAGGGATTTACACCAGATCGCCGCGAACTTGGCAATGCGAGCGCTACCATGGTCGGAAACGTTTCCGGCGGCAGTGTAGCGGTTTTGCAACGGTAGCGCGGTCTCCACCAACGAAGGGTTTGACATCCGGCGGGGCATTGCTGGTACGCCGTAGATAACGAGAGAGGGTGCAGCGATGTTGGGGCGTCAGAGTCTACGGGTGGTAGTCGTCGGAGGGGGAACGTCCGGCTGGATGACGGCGGCTGCCATTGCGCGTTTGTTGCCAGCGCGTTGCAGCCTGCACCTCATAGAGTCCGAGGCGATCGGCGTGATCGGCGTGGGGGAAGCGACTTTGCCCCACATCCGCGGCTTCATCGAAAAGCTCGGCATCCGCGAGGCCGATTTCATGGCCTGGACGCGCGGTACGTTCAAATTGGGTATCGAATTTCGCAACTGGGGAAAGATCGGCGACAGCTATGTCCACCCCTTCGGCACGTTCGGGCGCGGCAAGGGGGAGGTGGACTTCCACCATTACTGGACCCGGCTGCGGCGTGCGGGGGCGGACGTGCCGCCGCTCGAAGCCTTTTCCTATGCCTGCATGCTCGCGCGCGCCAACCGGTTCGACGTGCCGGCGGCCGATCCCGCGCAGATCGCCTCCACCTATGGCTATGCCTATCAGTTCGATGCGCTGCTGTTCGCGCCCTATCTGCGCAGCATCGCCGAGGGGCTGGGGGCGGTGCGCAGCGAGGGCAAGGTGGTCGAGGTACTGCGCGACGGGGCGAGCGGCGACATCACCGCCGTCCGCCTCGACGATGGCCAGCGAATCGAAGGCGACCTGTTCATCGATTGCTCAGGCTTCCGCTCGCTCCTGCTCGGCGAGGCGCTGGAGGAACCGTTCGAGGACTGGAACCACTGGCTCCCCGCCGACCGCGCGGTGGCGATGCCGTGCCGAACCGAAACCTCGGTCACGCCCTATACCAGCGCGATCGCCATGCCGGCCGGGTGGCGCTGGCGCATCCCGCTGCAGCACCGCACCGGCAACGGCTATGTCTTCGCCAGCGCCTTCACCTCGGACGATGCGGCGGCGCAGGCGCTGACCCAGGCGGTGGAGGGCGCGCCGCTCGCCGATCCGCGCTTCCTGCGCTTCCGGGCCGGGCGGCGCCGGCGCAGCTGGGTGAACAACTGCGTGGCGATCGGGCTGGCGAGCGGCTTTCTGGAGCCGCTCGAATCTACCAGCATCTATCTGGTCCAGCAGGCGATCACCGCGCTGATCGAGCTGTTCCCGGAGGCTAAGGTCTCGCCGGTTGACCGCGGCGAGTTCAATCGCCTGATCGATCTCGAATATGATCGCATCCGCGACTTCCTGATCCTCCACTATCACGCGACCACGCGATCGGATTCGGACTTCTGGCACTATGTCCGCACCATGGCCGTGCCCGACAGCCTGTCCGAGAAGATCGAGCTGTTCCGTCGGGCCGGGCGGGTGGTGAAGTATCGCGAAGGCGTGTTCCTGGATGCCAGCTGGATCGCCGTCTATGTCGGCCAGGGGATCGTTCCGGAAGGGTATGACCCACGCGCGGACCTGCCGGACGCCGACAGCCTGATGCGCGGCATGCAGGCGCTGCGGGCGGAGATCGACGCCACCGTCGCGCAGGTCCCCGAGCATCTGCGCTACATCGACCAATATTGCGCGATGGCGGCGGCGGCATGAGCTTGCGTAGTATTCTCGTCGTCGGCGGAGGCATGGTGGGGTGGTCGGCCGCCGCCGCGCTCAAGCGCCGTCTCCCGCAGCTGGACATCACGATCGTGCCGGTCGCGCCGCCCGCCGATGCGCTGGCGGACCGCATCGCCAGCACGCTGCCCTCGATCCTCGGCTTCCACGGCGACTTGGGGATCGGGCTCGGCGATGCGGTGCTGCGCACCGGCAGCCACTATCGCCTCGGCACCCTGTTTCGCGACTGGGTGGAGGGCGCCCCGGACTATGTGCATGCCTATGGCCGGGCGGGCATGCCGATCGGCGGCGCGCCTTTCCCTGCGATATGGGCACGCGCTGCCCAGGCAGGTGTAGCTCCGCCATTCGATACGCTGTCGGCGGCCGCAATGATGGCGCGGACCGGGCGGTTCGTCACGCCGCAGGCCGAGGGCCTCCTTGCCGAGCACAGCTTCGGCCTCACGCTCGACATCCCGCGCTACACCGCGATGCTGATGGCGTTCGCCCGCCATGTCGGCGTGCAGGGCCATCTCGGCGAGGTGGCGCAGGTCGAGCAGGACGCGCGGGGCGACATCGCGGCCGTGGTCCTGGACGACGGTACCCGTCTCACGGCCGATCTCTACTGCGATTGCACCGGCCCTGCCGCCCGTCTGCACGGGGCGATGGCGGTTCCCCGCGAGGACTGGCAGGCGTGGCTGCCCTGCGACCGGGTGGTGCTGGAAGACGTTGCCGGCGACGACGACGCAGCGCCGATGGAGCAGGTCACGGCGATCAAGCATGGCTGGCGCTGGGTAGGTGCCCGCCAACGCGGCACCGTCTACTGCGCCGCCTCTGCCGCAACGGACGAGGGCGCAGTTGCCATCCGCTCCGGCGCCACGCTGGAGCCCTGGCGCGGAAACGTCGTCGCCGTCGGCGATGCTGCAGTCAGCGTAGAGCCGCTCGAGTGGAGCAATCTCCATCTCGCGCACAGCGCCATCGACCGGCTGATCGCGATGCTGCCCGCCGGTCGGCCCCATCCGCTGGAGGCCGCCGAATATAATCGGCAGGCGCTCGCCGAGGCGCGGCGCGCGCGCGACTTCCTCGTGCTGCATTACGCCACCGCCCGGCGCGATACGCCGTTCTGGCAGGGGCGGGCACAAGCCGGGTTGCCGGAGTCGCTCGCGCATACGCTGCGCCTGTTCCGTGAGCGTGGCCGCCTGCCCTATTATGAGGAGGAGACCTTCGACCGCGACAGCTGGTTGGCCGTGCTGTTCGGCCAGCAGGTGCTGCCCCGCCGTATCGATCCGCTGACCGATGCCGTGCCGCCCGCCGAAGCGGAAGCCGCGCTGGCCTCGCTACGGCACAGCATCGCACAGGCGATAGAGCGGGTGCCCACCGCCGCGCGGTTCCGCGCCCTGCAACTGGAACATCTCCATGAACGAAAATAGCATCCGCGACGTCGTCATCGTCGGCGGCGGCACCGCCGGCTGGATGGCCGCGGCGGCGTTTTCGCGGTTTCTCGACAATGGCTATACCCGCATCACCCTGGTCGAGTCCGACGAGATCGGCACGGTGGGGGTGGGAGAAGCGACGATCCCGCCGATCCTGCGCTTCAACCAGATGATCGGCCTCGCCGAGAACCAGTTCCTCGCGGAGACCGGCGGCACCTTCAAGCTGGGCATCGAGTTCGTCGATTGGGGTGCGCTTGGCGACCGTTACTTCCATCCCTTCGGCAACTATGGCCAGGATTTGGAGGGGGTGCCGTTCCACCAGCTCTATCTGCGCGAGCGGGCACGCAAGCCGGTGCTGGAGATCGCCGCCTGGTCGATGAGTGCGGTGGCCGCCTCCCTGGGCCGGTTCGGGCGCCCCTCCACTACCGCGCAATCCCCCATTCGAGAGCTGTTCTACGCCTTCCACTTCGACGCAGGCCTGTACGCGCAGCTTCTTCGTAGACTGGCGGAATCGCGCGGCGTTACCCGCGTCGAGGGCAAGGTCGTCACCGTAGGGCAGCGGCCGGAGGACGGATTCGTCCAATCGGTGGCGCTCGCCGACGGGCGCGTCGTCGCGGGAGACCTGTTCATCGATTGCTCCGGCTTCCGCGGATTGCTGATCGAGGAAACACTCCGGACCGGCTACGAGGATTGGCGGCACTGGCTGCCCTGCGACCGTGCGGTTGCGGCCCCCTGCGCCCATATGGGAGAGCCCACCCCCTTCACCCGCGCCACCGCACGCGCGGCCGGTTGGCAATGGCGCATTCCGCTGCAGCACCGCATCGGCAACGGCTTGGTCTATTGCAGCGAATATCTCGACGACGACTCCGCCGAGCGACAACTCCTGGATTCGCTGGAGTCCCAGGCACTGGCCGAACCGCGCCGCCTGCGCTTCACCACCGGCCGGCGGCGCGTGCTCTGGTCGCACAACGTCGTGGCGCTTGGCCTTGCGGGCGGATTTCTCGAGCCTCTTGAGTCGACGAGCATCCATCTGATCCAGAGCGGCATCGCACGACTCCTCGCGCTGTTTCCGGACAACCGGTTCGATGCGATCGAGCGGGAGGAATATAACCGCCAGATGGGTGCGCTGTACGGTGATGTCCGCGATTTCATCATCCTGCACTACAAGTTGACGAACCGCGACGATTCCGCATTCTGGCAGCGCTGTCGCACGATGAACGTTCCGGATAGCCTGGCGCACCGGTTAGCACTCTTCGGCCAGAAGGGACGGCTCTTCCGCGAAGAGGCGGAACTTTTCTCGACCTCCAGCTGGGTTTCCGTCTGCTTGGGCCAGCATCTCGTCCCCGAGGACATCGCCCCCATGGTCGACGCGCTGGATAGCGATCTCGTTGCCGCGGCAATGGAGCAGCTTCGGCGCGGCTATCAGGAAACCGCGTCGCAAATGCCGACGCACGGCGCCTTCTTGGCTCGATGCCTGGAGGGCATGCGGCAGGTCCCTTCCTGGTAAATGCGGTGTGGCAGCCCTCCCTGCCGCTCTCCAGCCTGCCGCCTCGGCAGCACCCGGACTACCGATCTCAGGTACCGACAGGCGTGGGAAGGTTGCCGCGGTTGTTTCGCAAGCGTTCGTAGATCCTCAGCGCGGGCTGGCGTGATTTCCACCAGAATTAAGTGGATTGAGGAAGCCCCACCTCCGATTGAGAAGCCGCTCCCCCGTTGGTCAGCGTTAAAGGCGCCACTTCACGCCGGTCTCCGCAAGAGGCCGGGCAGCTGCGTGCGCATTGTAACCATCTGCGGCGAAGACTGACCGCCGCCTTCAAGGATCGCATTCTGAGAGTATATTGGCGCTCGCGCGCCCGGGTGCGGTTCGAGCAGCCCCCATCTTTCGCGCAACCGGGTGACCATAGAACGACCTGGCTGACATCGAGGGCGCGGGTAGCGCCCTCCGGTCAGGAGGACCTGCAGTGCATCCCGGCAGTTGCGCGGAGCTGCCGAGCGGGTAAGGTGGTTTATCAGATTAATAGGAGTTGGGTATGCCGATGGATCGGCGAATGTTTTTGGCGCACGCTTCCTTGGCAGCCGCTACGGTGCCCCTCGCATCGCCCGCTGCCGCGAGCGTCGCTGCACCGGGCGACGGGGGTGCGCCTGCGCTGCCGCGGGCCCGTACACGCCTCCGCAACTGGCGTTTCCATCTTGGCCACGCTGCCGATGTAGAGCGGGATTTCGGCTTCGGGCGCGATCAGCGGACCTTCGCCAAGGCCGGTACCGGCACGGCAGATGCCGCGGCGCCCGATTTCGACGATCATGGTTGGCAAGCCGTGCAGGTGCCGCATGACTGGGCAGTGGCACTGCCCTTCGCCCCGCCTGCCGCGCCCGCGCCCAAGGATCGTGCGGATGCCGTTGCGGCGCACGGGTTTAAGGCGATCGGCCGCGACTTCCCGGCGAACAGTATCGGTTGGTATCGGACTTCGATTTCGGTGGAGCCCGCCGACCGCGACCGGGCACTGTGGCTGGAATTCGATGGCGTATTTCGCGAGGCGACGGTGTTCGTCAACGGCTATGTCGCCGGCACCAGCAGCAGCGGTTATGCGCCCTTCGCGGTCGAGATCGGCGACTTCCTCGATTATGATGGCGGCGCCAATGTGGTGACCGTCCGTGTCGACGCCTCGTTGGGCGAGGGCTGGTTCTATGAGGGCGCGGGCATCTATCGCCATGTTGATATGGTGCGGGTGGGCCGGGTGCACGTGCCGCAATGGGGCAGCTATGTTCGCAGCGAGGCCGCCGGCAGCGGCGCGCGGGTGCGCGCGACGCTGGACGTGGCCAATCGCGGCGATGCGACGATCGAGGCTGTCGTCCGCCAGGCGCTGCTCGCCCCCGACGGCACGCCCGCCGGAACATTGCCCGAGCAGGGGGTCACCGTCGCCGCGAACGGGCGGGGGAGCGTCGACGCGCAGCTTCTCCTTTCGGCTCCCCGGCGCTGGTCGCCTGCGGATCCGGCGCTCTACACGCTGGTGAGCGAAGTGCTGGTCGGCGGCGTGGTGGTTGACCGATACGAGACGCGCTTCGGCATTCGCGACCTGCACTTCGATGCCGCGCGCGGCTTCCTGCTCAACGGGCAGCCGGTCAAGCTGCGCGGCGTGTGCAACCACCAGGACCATGCCGGTGTCGGTACCGGTATTGCCGATGCGCTGCATCGCTGGCGGATCGCGCAGGTTCAGTCGATGGGGGCGAATGCCTGGCGGAGCGCGCACAATCCCCCCGCGACCGCACTGCTCGACGCCGCCGATGCGATGGGCATGATGATGATCGTCGAGACCCGCCGCAACAGCAGCGATCCCGAGGCGATGGCCGAATTGGAGCGCACGCTGCGGCGCGACCGCAACCACCCGTCGGTGATCGCCTGGTCGCTGGGCAATGAAGAGCCGCACCAGGGCAGCGCGCGCGGCGCCCGGATCACCGCGGCGCTGCAGGCGCGGGTGCGGGCACTCGATCCCTCGCGGCCAACGACCTTCGCGCTCGACAATAGCTGGGAGAAGGGGGTGGGGAAGACCGTCGATGTCGTCGGCTTCAACTATCGCACCGACCAGATCGAGGCGTTCCATCGGGCGCATCCGGACGTGCCGGTCTATGGCAGCGAGACGGGCAGCACCGTTTCGACGCGCGGTGCCTATGTGAATGACGCGGCGACGCATGTCGTGCGCGCCTATGATACCGAGCATCCCTGGTGGGCCTCCACCGCCGAGGCTTGGTGGACGCTCGCCGCCGATCGGCCGTACATCGCCGGCGGTTTCATCTGGACCGGCTTCGACTATCGCGGTGAACCGACCCCCTATCCAGCCTATCCCAGCATCTCGAGTTATTTCGGCGTGCTTGATACCTGCGGCTTCGCGAAGGACAATTACTATTACTACCGCGCCTGGTGGCGGACCGACCAGCCGCTGGTCCATCTGCTGCCGCACTGGACCTGGCCGGGGCGTGAGGGCAAGCCGATCGAGGTGTGGGTCCACGGCAATTGCGACGAGGTGGAGCTGCTGTTGAACGGGCGCTCGCTCGGCCGCAAGGCGATGCCGCGCAACGGGCATCTGGCGTGGCAGGTGCCTTACGCGCCCGGCAAAATCGAGGCGCGCGGGTTCGTCGGCGGCCGTCCGGTGGCGCAGGATGCGCGGGAGACGGCCGGCGCGCCAGCAAAGCTTCGGCTGCGCTGCGATCGCACCCGGTTGACGGCCGATAGCGGCGATGTCGCCATGGTGAAGGTGGAAGTGCTCGACGCCGCTGACGTGCCGGTGCCCGATGCGGCGGTGCCGGTGCGCTTCACGGTTGCGGGCGAGGGGCAGGTGATCGGCGTCGGCAATGGCGACCCGACCTGCCTTGAGGCCGATGTCGCCAGCCGGCGCACCACCTTCCACGGTCTCGCCCAGGCGATCGTGCGTGCAGGCAAGCAGCCCGGTCCGCTACGCGTCACCGCCGAGGCTGCGGGGCTCGCACCCGCTACGCTCACCCTGTTCACGCACCTGCTTTGAGGACACCGATGTTTCGATCGCTTTCGCTTCGCTCGGCCAGCCTGGTGGCGCTGCTCGCTGCACCACAGGCCTTTGCCCAGCCCGCGCCTTCGCCCTTCTACCTGGGCGCCGACCTGTCGTTCACCAACGAGATGGAGGCGTGCGGCGCCGTGTTTCGCGCGGGCGGGAAGCCGGTCGATCCGTTCGTGCTGCTCAAGCAGAAGGGCGGCAATCTGGTCCGCGTGCGGCTGTGGAACGACCCGCAATGGACGCGCTACAGCAATTATGACGACGTGCTTAAGACGATCCGCCGCGCCCATGCCGCCGGGCTGCAGGTGCTGCTCGACTTCCATTATTCGGACGACTGGGCCGATGGCGACAAGCAGATTGCGCCCGCCGCCTGGGCCAAGCTGGACCTCGACGCGCAGGTGGCGGCGCTGCATAATTTCACCCGCGACACGCTGCTCAAGCTCGCCGCCGCCGGGCAGATGCCCGAGCTGGTGCAGGTGGGCAACGAGACCAACAACGAACTGCTCGGCGGCGTGAAGGGCCAGGCAATCGACTGGAAGCGCAATGCCCGGCTGCTCAACGCCGGCATCGCCGCGGTGCGCGAGGCGGGCAAGACCACGCACAGTCGCCCGCGCGTGATGCTCCACATCGCCCAGCCGGAAAACGTGATCCCCTGGTTCGACGATGCCACCGTGGCCGGGGTGATGGATTATGACATCATCGGCATCAGCTATTACAGCAAATGGTCGAAGCTCAACCTGTCCGGCCTGGGCAAGGTGATCGATGCAGCGCACCGCCGCTACGGCGCCGACGTGATGGTGGTGGAGACCGCCTATCCCTTCACGCTGGAGTCGGCCGACCAGTCGACCAACCTGCTCGGCCAGGATTCGCTGATCCCAGGCTATCCGGCGACGCCGGCGGGGCAGCGGAAATACCTGGAGGACCTGAGCCAGACGGTGCTCGATTCGGGCGGGGACGGCGTCGTCTATTGGGCGCCGGACTGGGTCTCCACCCGTTGCAAGACTCGCTGGGGCGCCGGTTCGAACTGGGAGAATGCCGCCTGGTTCGATCTCAAGGACTTCGAGGCGCTGCCAGCGCTCGATTTTCTGGGCAAGATCTATCGCAAGACGCGCTGAACTGCGGATGGGATCAAAAAAGGGGGAGCGGCGATCGCCGCTCCCCCTTTTGCGTGCGATGGGTGTGGGAGCGCCGGAGCGCCCCCACAGCATCAGTATTTGAAGGTCACGTCCGCCAGGAAGCTGCGGCCGTAGCGCTCATAGCGCGCCAGCTGCTGCGGATCGTTGTTCCAGTAGAAGCGGGCGGCCTGGTTGGTCAGGTTGTTTGCCTGGAACCGGACCGACACGTTCTTGGTCACGTTCGCCGAGATGCTGGCACCCAGGATCGTTTCCGATTCCAGGCGGGTGAGCTGCGAGGCATCCCAGCCATAGATCACCGTGAAGGGCGTGTGGTGCTTCACCGCGACGCGGATGTCGAAGGTCTTGTCCGAATAATAGATGTCGAACTCGCCGGTGAACTTGGCGAGGCCGACGGCTTTGAACGGGTTGCTGGCCGGTGCCAGCTCGTGAACGTTCGAGCCGACCAGCGCTAGGTTCGAATAGACGCCGAAATGCTCGAGCGCGGGCACAAACCAGAACGGCGTCTGGAAGGTGGCTTCGGCGCCGTAGATGTCGCCGCCATTGCCATTCGCCGGGCCGGTGATCGTGTAGGTCTGGCCGTTCACTACCTGCTGGGTCTGGGTATAGCCGATATTGGTATCGACCTTCTTGTAATAGCCGGCGAGCGCGAAGAGCGCGTCCTTGCGGAAATACCATTCCAGCGAGAGGTCGCCCTGCGACGCCATGAACGGTCGCAGATAGGGATTGCCGGCGGAACCGGTGAGCTGCGGCGGATAGAAGCTGAGCAGCTGGTTGCCGCGCAGTTCATCGAGCGGCGGACGCGACATCACGCGGGCGACGCCGGCGCGCAGCTTGAGCTGCCGGGTTAGGTCGAAGTTGAGGTTGAGGCTGGGCAGTGCGCGGAAATATTCCGCATTGGCGTCGACTGGGCTGTTCACAGTGACGTTCGCCGTCCCGTTCCACGACGTGGTCGCGCGAACCGCATTGCTGTGCGTCGTCACGTCGACGAAACGGACGCCGATGTTGCCGTTCAGCGGTACGTTGCCGATGGTGCTTTCGAAATCGGCCTTCACATAGCCTTCGAAATCATCCTCGCGCACGCGCCAGCCGCGGGTGGGGTCGTTGGCCGGATTGGCGGCGGCCAGCGCCAGCGGCGCTATCGCGTCGTAATCGCCGTACAGCATGTTCGGCACGCTGAAGCTGCCGACCTGGAAGCTTTCGAGCAGGTTCGACGGGACGGTGAAGCCGCTGCCGGTCTTGGTGGCGACCGTAGCCGTACCCGCGGTGAAACTTTTCACGCGATTCGAATAACGCATGCCGGCGCCGATGCCGGAGAAGAAGCCGCCATGCAGATCGTAGCGGAAATCGGCCTGGGCCGCGCCCAGGCTGTCGGCCAACCGCTGCGGCCCGTCATAGACGCCGGGATAGGAGCTTTGCACCGTCTGTGCGGTCACGTCGGCCGGGTTGCTGCTCACGGTCACCGACGGCACCGTGCCCGCGCCGGTGGAGAAGCTGGTGCTCGCCGGATAGCTTTCGGTCGCGACGCTGCGCCACAGATTGTTGCGGCGTGCCTCCGAATAGGAAGCGTCGAACGTCGCGGTCCAGTCGTCGCCGTGATAGCGTGCATTGAGGCCCGAGACGAACAGCGTCTTGTCCTCGGTATATTTCGCCAGCACGTTGGTGACCGAAGAGAAGTTGTTGAGCTTGGCCGCGGTGATGTCGTTGCCGGTCAGCGTGTAGGATCCGGACTGGTAGATGTCGCCCGGCGCGCCGATCGTGCCGCCCCAGTCGCCCCAGCCGTTCGAGCGGCCGTACCATTGCTGATACTGGCGCTCGTTGATCTTGACGTTCGAATAGAGCAGGTCGGCGTTGACGTCCCATCGGTCGCTCGGCTTCCACTGGACGCCGAGGGTGCTGCTCCAGCGGGTTTCGGTGAGGGCCTTGATTTCGGTTTGCGCGCCCCAGGGGGCGTTGACCGGCTTGCCGTTCAGCGTCGGCGGGGTGCCGGTGTCGGGCGTGTTGTAGCCCCAGCCCTGGAAGGATTCGAAGCCGTTGCGCTGGCGCTGATAGGTGCCGCCGAGCGACACGGCCAGCGTGTCGGTGAGCTTTTCGACCAGCTGGCCCGAGCCGCGCGCACCCCACGGGGAGTAATGCGGGATCGACTTTCCGCCGTCATTGTACAGCGCGCCGGCGCGCAGCGTGAGCGCAGGGCCGGAATAGTCGAGCGGGCGAACGGTGCGGATGTCGATCGTACCGGCGACGCCGCCGGCGATCAGATCGGCGGACTGGGACTTGTACAGCGTGGCGCCGGATACGATTTCGGAGGGGTAGATTTCCCAACGGACGTTGCGGTCCGGCTCCGAGGAAGCGACTTCGCGGCCGTTGACCAGTCCGAGGACCAGGCGCGGGCCGAGTCCGCGCACCGCCGCCTGGCTGGCGTTACCACGATCGCGGGTGGCGGTAACGCCGGGCAGGCGGGCGATCTGATCGGCGATCGTCACGTCCGGCAGCACGCCGATGTCCTTGGAGGAGATTGTCTCGGTAACGACCGACGCGGCGCGCTTCGCCTGGAGCGCGTCGCGCAGTGAGGCGCGCAGGCCGGTGACGACGATTTCGTCGGCGGGAGCATTCGCCTGCGCGCTCGCGGCCTGGGCCGGAGGCGAGTCGGTCTGCGCAATGGCCGGAGACGCGGCGAGCGCCATCGCGACAGAGCTAGAACACGTAACAAACACAGATCGACGCTTGCGCATGATACCCCCTCCAAAAATACGCCGATTATTTATAGGATAAATCGGACCGTTAGGTTCGCCAATTAAACCGGCTTTGGGCGGGACGCAAGACCTTCGGACAGGGCGCTAATCCGAGCTATTTTGGGCGGTGGGCCGCCACCCGCACCGGGATGCGCGCATCACGCTCGTTACCCTTGCTGTCTTCGCACGGGTGTGGCGCGGCCACTGCAATTGTGTTTGCGATCCGCTTTCGGCGCGCCTCGCTGTGAAGCGTGAAAGCGTGTTTGAAGTGCGCTGTCGTGCCTTTGGGGATGGCTGGGTGAATCGCGGAGGCCGCACATCGTGTTTTCGCCGTGAGGGCGTGCGCTTGGAAAGGTTGCGCGCGACTGTGGCGAGAGAAGAGGCCCGGCGGCTCGCGACCAGATATTGCCGTTCACCTGAAGCGATGCGAACGTCCGGATCGGACAGAAGCCGCCGGACAGCGAGCGCCCAGACACTGCCGTTCAATATATCAACAAGGCTTCGTGAAGCCGCCCGTTTCGGGGATGCGCGAGCTTCCCGTTTCCCCATCTCCGGCATGCCATTTCGGGCAAACGCGGTCGGGAGCAGGTTTCGGGAAAGCCAAGCCTGCAATCCCGGTGTTTCGGCCCACCGGAACAGGCGGCCCCGCACCCCATTCTCGTTTGGGAATGACGTTATCTTTCCGAAGCGAAGGTCGCCCGGATATCGTCGACCAGCGCTGCGGGATTTTCCATCGCAGCGAAGTGGCCGCCACGTTCGGGCTGGTTGTAGTGACGCAGGTCGGCGAATCTCTTCTCCGCCCAGCGACGCGAAAGCCGCAGCGCCTCACCGGGGAACATGCTGACGCCCGCCGGCACCGGAACCGGATCGCTAGGCATACCGCCTTGCGCCCGTGCATTGTCCCAATAGAACCGCGCCGAACTAGCCGCGGCATTGGGCAGCCAGTAGAGCATGATGTCGTCGATCATATGGTCGAGTGGGATCACCCGCTCCGGCTCTCCCCCGCTATCACTAACGTCCTGGAAAAGCGCATATATCCAGGCTGCGAGCCCAACCGGTGAGTCCGCCAGTGCGAAGCCGACCGATTGCGGCCGGGTGTTTTGGAGCTTCATGTAGCCGGATTGCTCGGTCTCGTACCGCTGCATGTCAGCGAGCATCGCCTGTTCCTCCAGGGACGCCTCCGCCACTTCCTGCTCGGTTGGCCGGAACATGACCATGTTGAGGTGGATGCCGGAAAGCCCGGGCGCACGCATATGCGCCAGCGCCGACACGACGGCCGCGCCCCAATCCCCGCCCTGCGCGAACCACTGCTCGCCATAGCCCAGCCGCCGCATCATTTCCGCATAGGCGCCAGCTACTCGGCCGACGTTCCATCCGGGCTCGGTCGGCTTATCCGAAAAGCCGAACCCCGGCATCGACGGGATGACCAGGTGAAACGCCTGCCGCGGATCACCGCCATGTGCCCCGGGATCGGTCAGCGGCGCGATCATCTCGCGAAACTCGAGGATCGATCCCGGCCAGCCATGGGCAAGCAGCAATGGCACCGCGTCGGGCTCGGGCGAGCGAATGTGGAGAAAGTGGATACCAATTCCGTCGATGACGGTGCGGCTGCTTCCCGAGGAATTGATAAGCGCCTCGGCAGTGCGCCAGTCATACCCTTCCTGCCAGCGCTCCACGAGGTTCCGGATGGCGGGGAGCGTCGGCCCCTGGCTGCCGTCGGTGACGGTGCCGGCATCGGGCCAGCGGGTGCGGGCCAACCGGTCGGCGAGGTCAACCAGCTCGGTATCCGCGATCCGGATAGGATACGGGGTGATGGCGTCGGTCATGGCGTGCTTGTCCTTTCGGCGGGGTCAGAAGCTCAAAGGGTAGGGGCCAGGACGTCTGCCGCGCGGGACCAGTGGGTCTTGCCGTAGCGGGCATTGTCGAGGTCGTGCAGCTTGCCGCGGCCGGTCGACATGTCGCGGAGATATTGCATTCCCTGCCACACTGGGAACGGCGCGTCGGTATTTGGGGTCAGCGCACGCACGACGGCGATGACGGCGCTCAGCCGACCGATGCCACCGGCACGCAACAGCTTCCACGGGCGGCCATCCATCCTGGTCAGCAGCGCGGCAAGGCCACGCGGGCTGATCTGATCGCCGGCGATACGCAGATAGCGAGGTGCTGCTGCGTCCATCGCTGCGTCCGCGGTGAACGCCGCCACGTCGTCCTTAGTCGTGAAGTCGAACAGCTGGTCGGCGTCACCCCAATAGAGGACGCGGCGTAGCCTATGCAGGACGATCGGCGCTTCGCCTTCCAGCAGATCCGCGAACGGTCCGTTCAGGATCGACGTGGCGCGGATCGGGGCGGCATCGATCTGGGCAGCGAAGGTGCGACGCAGGTCCATGTTGCGGTTATCGCCCGGCCGCGTCCCCCGATAATCCAGGCTGAAGTCGGACGGAATGAAATGCGGCACCCCCGCCGCGACGGCGGCATTGAGGAGCCGCTCCTGGATACCCAGGATCACCGGCCCCGTGCCGTTCAGCGCAGAGACCACCGACGCCGCGCCGGTGACGGCGCCGGTCAGCGCCGTTTCGTCATTGAAATCGACCGCGACCTGCTCGACCCGGGCCAGGATCAGCTTATCGACCGGACGCCGCACCAGCGCCCGCACGGAAGCACCTTTCGCGGCCAGTGCGTTGACAATCCGGAACCCGAGGTCACCTGCGGCCCCTGCGACCGCCACCGTCGGCCGGGTCTGCCCATCGTCCATCGCCTCGCCCCTCCTGTTGTGTGATGAGATCGGAAATAGCTGTTGCGCTTCGGTGTGATTAGACCAACCGATCGGGACAGGATGTTGCGGAAAGTGGAACGACCATGGAATTGTCCGACCTGCGTGCATTCGCGCGCATCACCGATCTGATGAGTGTATCGGCTGCAGCCCGCGCCCTCGGCTTGCCGAAATCTGGGGTCAGCCGAGCGCTTGCCAGACTGGAGCGGGATGTCGGGGTGCTCCTGGTCGATCGCTCGACGCGGCACTTGCGGCTGACCGACGCCGGCATGCATTTCCGCCCGCACGCCTTACGCATTCTGGCCGACGTCGATGAGGCGGGCGCTGCGCTCGATAGCCTTGGTAACGTCCCTGCCGGTTCGCTCACGATCAGTCTGCCCTTCACGATTGCGACGGCGCTGGTCGCGCCGATGCTGCCGTCGTTCATGGCAAGTTATCCGCAGATCCGGGTCGTGCTGGCTGTCGAGAACCGATTCATAGACATGCCGGCTGATCCTGCTGACCTGATGATCCGGGTGGGCCCGCTGGTGGACAGTGGCCTTATCGCGCGTCGACTGCTGGTATCGGAGACATGGCTGTGCGCCAGCCCCGACTATCTTGCGACGCGCGGTACGCCCATAGGTGCCGCCGACCTGTCGGACCACCTTTTGATCGGCTATCATGACCGGCCGACCGTGTATCTGGATGTCTCACCCGGCGATGCGGGTCGGATCGAGTTGGCACCCGCGATCGCCATCTCCGACGCCGCAGCGCTGCTTCCCGTGGTGCTGGCTGGTGCCGGGATCGCACACCTTCCCGACTTTCTCGCCCGCTCGCTTGTGGCGGACGGTCGGCTCGTCAGACTGCGGCCGACGATCGCGCGTGAGCAAAGCGTGATCCACGCCGTCTACCCCAGCCATCGCAGCCTTTCCGCAAAGGTGCGGGTCTTCATTGACGCACTGGCGGCGAGTATCTCGCACCTCAAACTTGGCGTCTAGGTTCTCAGAAGACGCTTCGAAGAGATGTCGAGCTCCTCACCAGTCCCACAAGACCATCTTTTTCAGGACGCCAATCGGATCCCATATTTGCTTCGGTTTCGGCGCGCGCTTCGCGCCGACGGTCCGTCCGGCATTTCAGACTGGGCGCTTTTATCGGTGGGTTCGGTCTCAGGCATCTCCATGATCATTCTTCGATGGCCAGATTGGCCGTTCGAAGAACGTTTTTGGCGCCTTGTAAGCAGGCATGCCCCGAGGCACCTGCCAACCAAGTTCAATCATTCGTCTGCGGCGCGCTGAACGGTCGCTTCCGTTGTGACCTGCCGCTCGCGCAGCGAGATCCTGTCCGGCGGCAGAGTGCCCGCTTTGAGTGGTCGCGGCACCTGTCACCGACGCGCCGAGTGGCATTCTGACGAGGGCTACTGAGACCTTTGAACTTGCGGAAGTTCATTCAACGTATGGGGGTAATTACCGCCAGGTTGTGACGACGCTGATTCTATAAATCGCGGGATGTAGAGTAGACCATTTCTGCTCATCATGCCGTAGACCGGCGTCCCAGACATTCATTACGTCGCAGTTCTTTCCATGAAACGTGGCCGTCAGGCTTGCGTCGTGAGGGGTGACCCTCCATCTACCATCCACACGGATGGCGGGATGAACATAATGTCTCAGCGGACTGACCTGCGGACGCGAGCCGATAGCGAAAAAATCACGATCAACCTTGGCTATGTCGATCTCGGGCGCATCGACCTGCTCGTCCGCGACGGCTTCTACGGCAACCGAACGGACTTCATCCGAACTGCCATTCGCAGCCAGCTCGAGCGGCATGCCGAAGCAACCGACAAGTCGATCCGCCGCCAGCAGCTCGACCTTGGCCTCCGTCATATAACTAGCGCCGAACTCGAAAGAGCGCGGGAGCGTGGCGAGATGCTCGACATCCGCGTTCTGGGCTTGGCTACGATCGATGCCGACGTCACGCCTGAACTTGCACTCGAGACGATCGCATCACTCACCGTGCTTGGCGCCCTTCAAGCTGGCGCAGCGGTGAAGACCGCCCTCGCCGACCGCATCCGCTGACGGCCCTCCAGGAGATCAAACATGCGCCTTCACCCAAACATCATGGAAGCGACTCGCCTCACTCGCGAGGGAAGGCTCGGAGATGCGACCGCGCTGCTCCGCTCGATGTTCGGCGGCACGGCCGCAGAGCCAGCGACGCGCCCGACCGTATTGCGCAGTAAGCCCCCCCAGCTACCCGGGCGAGGCGCCGATCGTCGCCAACCCTCGAACGAAGCCGCACCATCCGGAAATGCCGGCGGGAGGTTCGAAGCCCACATCCATGCAGGACCGCAAGGCCGCCTCACATACAAACTCTACGTACCGGGGTCGGCTACGTCCGGTGCGCCGCTGCTCATCATGCTACACGGGTGCACGCAGAACCCGGATGATTTCGCGGCGGGAACCGGCATGAACCATCTGGCTGACGAATTCGGCTTCCTTGTCGCCTACCCTGAGCAAACCAAGGCGGCCAACGCGTCTCGGTGCTGGAACTGGTTTCGACCGGGTGATCAAAAGCGGGATGCGGGCGAACCGGCGCTCATCGCTGGCGCGACGCGGGACATCATGGCGCGACACGGAACCGATCCAAAGCGCGTCTACGTCGCCGGTATGTCAGCCGGCGGCGCCGCGGCCACGATCATGGGAGAGGTCTATCCCGATCTCTTCTCCGCAGTTGGCGTACACTCCGGGCTCGCCTGCGGCGCCGCGAGCGATCTTCCCGGCGCGATGATGGCGATGAGCGGGAATAGCGCGCGAGCCGCGAAGCGTCGAGGCGCCCCGACCTTCGTGCCGACCATCACTTTCCACGGCGATCGTGATCAGACCGTGGACAAGGTGAATAGCGACCACATCGTTGAGAGGGTGATGGCAAGCGGCGGTCCGACCCTTACCGAGGAGATGGTCAGAGGCGATGATGACTGCGGCCGGCGCGCTTACACGCGCCGAGTGCTGCGCGATGTTGGCGGCACGCCGCGCCTCGAGCAATGGACGATCAGCGGTGCTGGGCACGCTTGGGCCGGTGGCGATCCGGCAGGGAGCTACACGGACAGGACGGGGCCGGACGCCTCGCGCGAGATGGTCCGCTTCTTCCTGGAGCAGAACTGACGCTCCCCTACGAGATAAAACGCCGCTTGTCAGAAAGCGACTAGAGCTGGTCGCTCGGCTTTCCGCCCCGACGTCCGGTCATGGCGGAAGCCGCCGATTATGCCGATTGACGGGAACAATCGTCGGCGCGCGAATTTCGAACGAACAAGGAGCTCCGGCGCATTGCAAAGCCCAGCCGCGATGGAGCGCCGGCCCATGCTGATCCTGTCAGCGATGCATACAGAACTCGGCCAGGCGTCCCTAGAGCCGCTCGGCCCAGGCCACCCGCCGCCAAGGCCCGCCATATTCGGTGCTGCCGAAGGGGAAGCACGTGGTCAACGCAAGGCGCGGGCGCACGGGATCGAGAGGGTAGGTGAAGCGGTCCCAGTGCACCGTTTCAAACCTTGTCACCCGATAGTGTTCCACCACGCCGTTGACGAATTGCAGGCGGATATCGTCGCCCTCGCGCAGATCGCGGATAAACAGGAAGTGGGTATCTCGGTGGGCGGCCAGGACGGTGACGGGGCTCGCCGCATTGCCTTGCCGGATCATCGTCGGCCCCTCGGCAAGCTGCTCGTGCGTGCCGTTTCCGGCGAGAACGATGTCGCTCACCCCCAGGCGGGGAACGGTGATCCGCGCGATGGGTCCTCCGGTCGGCAGGGCGGGCACGGCCCGCACCGCCTCGCGCGCAGGCGTCCGAGAACGATGCTCCGGCGCAATGGTCGGGGCGGTTGGCGCTGCACGTGTTGCTGCTTGCAAGCGCTGCGCGAACACCTGCCGCAGCCGGTGCTGCGCGATTTCGGCGCGGATCGGAACCGCAGCGCCAGCGCCCAGGCTGATCGCACCGCCCAGGCACAGTGCGAGCGAGGTGGCCCAGAGTGCCGGCGGCTTCATTGGTCCGCCCCCTTCGTGCTGCGGCGACGCGCGGCAACGAGGCCGGCTGCGCCGAGCACTAGCATCGCGAGCCCGCGCCAGACCGCGCCCAGAAAGCCCGTCGCGGTCTGCGGCAGGTCCATCTGCTGCTCTGCCTCGGGAAGTCCGGCGGCGGGAGCTGCGGAAGGCGCATCTTGGCCCAGCAGCGCATCGAAACTCCAGCCCTTGGGCAGCAGCAGCGGCAGGTCGTCGCTGGTCAGTTTCGTGCCGTCTGGGCGGGCCGGGGTTTCATCGACGGAGACGAGGCTAGTCTGCGTCGTCACTAGATCGTAAGCGAGGCCAAGCTGCGCGACCTTCTCGTCGGCCGCCGCGCCCTCGATCTGCCCCGACCAGCGCTGCGCCTCCACATCGGCAATGCTGCGGCTCGCCCAGAGCCGCGCAACCGCCGGGCTGGCGGTAGCCTGGCTGAGATCGACCCGCTGGCTCCAGCGCGTGTCACCGATCATCCCGCTGACCACGAGCGTGCCCTTGAGATCGTCCCCCTTGCCCAGCAGAACCAGCGGCTCGCCGGCGTAGAGATCGGGCAGATCGTGCGGCGTCAGATCGAGCTGCGTCCCTTCCACACGCACGGCGATGTCATGCAAGGCGGGCGTTTTCAGCCGGTCTAGCAGCGCGGTCATCTTCGCCAGCACTTCGCTGCCCTCGCCGATATTGGTGTAGGTGCCGCGCCCGGCTTCGGCCATGCGGCGCATCAGATAATTATTGGGCGCGGAGCCGATTCCGACCATGAACACCCGGCTGCGCCCGCGATGCGCGGCAATCTCGGCCATCATGTCCTTCTCCTCCGAAAGATCTCCGTCTGTCAGGAACACGATCTGGCGCACGCCCTTGTTTGCCGGGTGCGCGTCGACCAGCGCGGCCTTCAGTGCGGGCAGCATCTCGGTGCCTCCCGCAGACTCCAGCCCCGTGGTGAACTTGCGCGCGATCTCCACCTGCTCGGCGCTGGCCGGGGTGGGCTGGTCGAACAACTGGGTCATCGTGTTGTCGAAGCGGATCACGTTGAAGGTATCTTCCGGCCGCAGCGTGCCGAGCGCATGGAGCAAGCTCTGCTTGGCCGCTTCCATCGAGCCGCCATTCATCGAGCCGCTATTGTCGATCACGAAGATCATTTCCCGCGGAGCGACCTTGCCGGGTTCGACCCGGGTCTGCGGCGTGATCGTCGCCATCACATAGTTCTGGCCGCCCAGCGCCTGGCGAAACAGGCTGAGCATGGGATCGGCACTGGCCGAGCGCCAGCGCAGCTCGAAGTCGCGGTCCGCCGGTTCTTCGCCTGCGGCCAGCGTAATAGTCCGCTCCGCCGGCCCCGCATCCACCACGCGGATGCGGTGATAGGGACTGATGATGTTGGCCGGCACGAAGCCGGGGGCGAGATGGATGGTGATCGACACCGGATTTAGCGGCGCCCCCGGCGGGGCCAGCGGTGCGGTGATGCGCGCCGCGTCGGCCAGCGCGGCACTGCTCGTCAGGCTGCGCGGCGGCACGTAGCGCGGGCCGACGACGAGTGGCAGGCGCATCGCATATTCGCCGCCAAGCTGGCGCAGCGGGGCCTGATATTTGATCGAGATCAGCACCGTTTCGCCAGGGCCGACATTGGCGACATTGGTGCGGAACAGGTTCGGGCGGTCCGCTTCGACCAGACCGCTGCGCTGCCCATGCGCCTTTGCCCGTTCATAGATGTCGCGCGCTTCGGCGCGGCGCTTGATATGGCCGACAATCACGCGCTGGCCGACAACCATCTTCAGCGTGTCCACCGCGCCATCGTCGGGCAGGGGATAAAGATAGGTCGCCTCCATCCAACCCTTGCTGGTGTTGCGAAACGCCTGCGTCATCCGCACTCGCATGACCGGGCCGTTGACGATCACGTCCATATCGGTGCCAAGCCGAACGGCGGGCAGTGCAGCGGGGGTGCCGTCCTTGCTGTCGCGTGCCTGGAGGAGGAGCGCGCCGCCCGCAGCGGGATCGCCTGCATCTGCCGCCTGCGCCTGCGCTGCGGCAAGGCTGCCCAGCACCACGCCAGTAAGGCCGATCGCGCCGATGGCGAGGCGGCGGCGGGTATCTGCGGACATCGGCGGAAGGGGATACAGACGCGGCACCATGACAAGGCTCCCTATTGAGTGGAGCCATTCCGGTAGACACCGCCGATGCCGGACCGCCACGCGAAAGGTCCGCCAGCTTTGGCCACATGGTGGCCGGTAGCGGCGGAGATTGGCAATTTCCCGTCGAGCCCTTGACGAAATGTGCGGATTTGTGTCGGGTTGTCCGGTAGGGAGACGAGGGTGCGCGACGAAGAGCCGTTACAGCGCGACGAGAACGACCAGATCGCCGTGCGGCTTCGGGAAGAACTGGCCCGACGGCGCATCTCGCGCCAGGCTCTTGCCGACATGGCACGGATCAGCCTTTCCACACTGGAAAAGGCGCTGTCCGGCAGCCGCCCGTTCTCGCTGGCGACAGTCGTGCGGATCGAGGATGTGCTGGCCACGGCGCTGCGCTCCGGCACCACTGCCCCGTCAACACCGCCGGACGCGCTGCTCGCCCCAGCGCATATGGGTTCCTATAGCCGCCCGGCGGTGCGCTGGATCGAGGGCGCCTACCTTACCCTGCGCCCGGCGTTCAGCGAGCCAGGCACAATCTATGCCTATTGCACCGAGATTTTATGGGATAGCGCGGGCGCGCATCTCAGATTCACCGAAAGCGAGCGGGCGGACCGGACCTTCTCCCAGGCCGGATATGTCTCGATGCCCCACCTTTCCGGCCACACCTATCTGGTGACCAGCGAGGAAGGGCAGTACAGACTGATCATGTTGGGGCGTGGCACGCGCGAGCGGCGGATGTTCGGTTTGCTTTCAACCCTGCAGGCCGGGCCCGGATCGCAGCTACTGCCCGTCGCCAGCCCGATCGCGCTGGTCCCGCTCGACCAGTTCGAAACCCCGCACTTCGGCGTCGTCGCGGTCGGAAACGATTTTTACGCGCCCTATCGTCAGATCCTCGACCATGCCATCGCTAGCGACTTCTGCCGCTGGCACACGTGAAGGCTCAGATCAAGCGGCGCGGGGCCGCATGGCCGCGGTTTGAGGAAGACATGGCGCTCAGTGATGGTGCAGTTGGCCGCTTCGAGGAGCTTTGGCGCGCGGCGTGGATAATCGGTTGCCGCCAAGATCGCGCTATCGCTTTCGGCGGCGGTCGACCAGAGTCAGTCGTTCTTCAGCAAAGGTGTGAACGGCGGCTTCTGGCGAAACCTGCCAGTCACCCAACGCAAACATGATGTGCGGCTTCGTGACCCATCCAGCCAGACCCTTCCGGAAAAGGCTCGATCGCGCAGCCTAGAGGGGATCAATCGATCTAGGATTGCCGACGGGTGACGCTTTCACCGCGGTGGCGTCATGAATTGCCGCAGGGGTTCCGCTCGCTTACGGAGCAGATGGACACCACCGCGCCCCATGGCGAGCTGCTGTTCTCCTTGTTCGGTGCCTTGGCACGGTACGAGCGAGCTTTGACGCGTGAGCGAGTGGTGGCCGGCCTTGCCGCGGCAAAACGCGGAGGCCGCTATTGAAGCACTGGCATCCGGCACCAGCAAAGCCGCGGAGTACCGGAATTTCGGCATTGCTCGATCTACCCTCGTGGGCACCCTTGCTCGTACCGGACGGGCGGATCCTTCAGACGCTTAACCGCGTGCGCTCACGAGTAAGAAGCCACCAGTCCGCTCTCCCCCATTGTCGACATTGACTTCGATGCGGCGCAGAAGGCTGCGCAATACCCCCTGAATGTTGAGCGCGTGCTTAGTGCGCTCTAGAGCTGATTGATGCCTCTGGCGCGCGAGGCGGAAGGGAGCGGCCATCAGGCCTTTTTCACTGGCCGAGCTTTCGCGCGATCGAATGATCCCCTGTAGCGATCCCGGCCGACCGGGCAGCACGTCTCGCAGGCACTTTTGTCATCCCGGGTCTAGGCGATTTCACCGTACGGAATGACAGCCTCGGACTCGCCATGTCGCTTCGCGACGGTGTTCGCGAGCCGCTTTATGCATCGTCGGCGAACGATTACTTCATCGCGTCACCGATGCGGATCAGGATATGCCGCGATCAGCAAATCCGAGTTGTAGCGGTGAACTCCTAGCACTGAGGACCAATCGCGAGAGTTCACTCGTCGGCGCGGTACCCCGCTTGTTAGAGGGGGCAGCATGGGCGGAACCGCGAAGGATCCCCTTTTTGCTGATCGGTTGACTCATAGGCGGCCGTCGAAAGGGAGGCAGCAGTACGGAACTTCCTCTTCTGGGTGGGAAGCGAACCGTCCGCCTACGACCGATTCCAGCCTAAACGGTCGTTCCATCGCTTATGGGAACGGCTTAAGTTGGTCGGGAGCAGACGGCTGGATTTGACGACGGCCCGAGCCCGAAGACCGGGATGGCGGACTCCGGTCGCGGCGATCAGCGGGCGACCTCGACGTGACTGGAACCTGCTCGCTGCGGCACGAACAGAAGCAACAGGACGATCGCGACGGAGAGCGTTGCCGTGGCAAGCGGATGACTGACACCCAAACCGCCTTCTCCACGGGCTTGTCGAGGAAATCCCTGACGACCGCCCCAGGGGCGGGTGAGGATGCAAGTTGCCCAGACCACCATCACAGTGCTGTTGAAATAGAGCAAGGCCAACACACCGAGCCCAGCCGAAAAGGATCGCTGCTCCGGAATAACCGAGCGAGCCGTCGGCTACCCAGTCCATCAAGGTCGTGCCGAGCGTCCGGGGAAGGTGATCGTGACCCAATAAAGGTGTCAGCACGAGCGTTATCGATGGCGTTGACATCGACCGTGCCGAGGGCGCGATACCAGCTGAACAGCGATGCGAGCACCAGCCCGGATAACAGTGTCGAGCCGCCGGTATACCCCAGCGCTAGGGACCGGGTGGCAAAATCCACGAGCGTGGTGCCTGCGGTGGCGGACGCATTTACGCGTAGCCCAACCGCGTCCCCGCCTGCCAAGCCCCCGATCCGAAAGCACACGCGGAAATCTGTGAGCCCCGCAACCGGGCGTGTCGCTGCCGCAAATCGCGCGGCCACTCTGCAGCCGCAAGGCCCAGTCGTCACCACGCGCGACACATCGGCGGACGTTAATCTGCACAGGCTGAAGGTAGCGCCGACGGCAGCCTCCTTGTCCTGAGTATGTGCGAGGTACTCTACTGCCGCTTGCAGTCGGTCCAACGATCGGGACGCCAAGATGATACTCGTCACCATCGTGGCGGACAAAGCAGCTGACGCAAGGTTCGGCGGGTGCGAACGAATCTCAGGAGCCGGAGACCGGGCGTTCTGCAGATTCTTCTGCCGTGTCAGGCGGACTTCTTGCCGCCTTTCCCATAGAGCGTCATTACGCGAATCGTCAGGAAAATGGTGAATTTCCGGAGGTCGCGAGGATGTGGCCACATATGGGAGCGAACTTCACCTCTTATGGGCGAAGCGACAGGACGTTCGTGGATCTGTGCGGAGAGGTGGATGGTGCCCGGGGACGGAGTCGAACCGCCGACACTGCGATTTTCAGTCGCATGCTCTACCAACTGAGCTACCCGGGCACACCGGCGGAACCGCCGGGGAGCGCGCCTGTTAGTCGGGGAATTCGTCGCTGTCCAGCCCCGATTGCAGATTTGTTTGCGCCGGCTCGCCGGGCACGCGGTAGCCTTCGCCCAGCCATTGCAGCAGGTCGCGATCCTTACAGCCGCGGCTGCAGAAGGGCTTGAACTCGGCAGTGCCGGGCTTGCCGCAGATCGGGCAGGCGTCGCGGGGCATGGGGGTCACTCCTTGGGGGTCACGAACTGGACCGCGCCACCCATGCGGCGGGCCAGCGTTTCGGTCCAGTCGGGCTCGCGCGCCAGGCGGCGGGCGATTCGGGCATCCACCATATGGGTGGCCGGCACCGGTTGGGGAAGGCGCTCGAGCCGGCGCAGCTCGGCGCGGGCGGCGGCGCCGACGGGATCGGCGTGGAGCAGCTCCGGCAGCGAAGGTCTCGTGCGGCGGCGGACGATCTGGAGAAAGCCGAAGCCGTTCACCGCGGTGCGCTCGAACGGCTGGGGCAGCGCGGCGTCGATCGCCTCGGCCACCGCATTGCGCGCGTTCTTGTTGCTGAGCGTCGGGAAGTCGATGCCGATCGAGCCGCCGATGCCGAATCGCTCGATCGCGCGGGCGACGGCATGGGCGGCGGCGATCGACAGCGGCTCGAGCGGGCCGGAGCCGTCGACATCGAACAGCGTCATCGCGGGGGTGGGGGACATGCGCAGCGCGCCGCCGGGAAATACGATCTCGCCGGTATAGGCCTCGTCGAGCAGTTCGGACCAGCCAGCCTCCTCCAGCGCATCGGCCTCGTGGGGGCGCAAGAGGCGCACCGGATGGTCGGTGGCGGTGATCCGGGCGAGCAGGTCCGGTCCGTCGCCCAGCGGCGCCTCAGGGGGCGCTGGGACGGCCTTGGGGAGCTTGGCGCGACCTGGTTCGGGGATTGCCTCGCGGACGATCTTCACGCGCAGCGGCGCGCCTTGAGTGATGCCCTTGGGGAGGGGGTCGCACAGCGCCTCGCCGCCCTGGTCGAGCGTCACCTTGCCGGTGGACTTGTCGGCGAGCCGTGCCGCGCAGATCGCACCGACGTGGGGGCGGGTGCCCGCCAGCTCGATCCGCGCCTTCCAGATCAGCCCACGCGAAACGAGGGCGGCGCGGTTCTCGCCGATCCCCGCCTCGTACAGCCACTCAGCCAAGGGGATAGCCGGCAGCGGCGAGCAGCGCGCGTGCCTCGAACACCGGCAGGCCGACTACGCCCGAATGGCTGCCGGACAGGAAGCGCACGAAGGCCTCGGCCTTGCCCTGGATGGCATAGCCGCCGGCTTTGCCCATGCCTTCGCCGCTGGCGACATACCAGTCGATGTCGGCGTCGCTCAGGCGCTTGAACGCGACGACGGTGTCGGAGACGCGGGTGCGCGCTTTCCCGTCGGTGCCGATCACGCAGAGCGCTGACAGGCAATGGTGGCGGCGGCCGGAGAGCAGCGCCAGCATCCGGCGCAGATCGGCTTCGTCCGCGGGCTTGCCGAGGATGCGGCGGCCGACCGCGATGGTGGTGTCGCCGGCGAGGACGATCTCGTCCGCGGCACGCTCGACCGCATGCGCCTTGGCGGTGGCGACGCGCAGCACATAGGGTCGCGGCAGCTCGCCGGCGCGGACATCCTCGTCCACGTCCGGCGCAGCGACGCGATCGGGCGCGGCGCCGATCCGGGTGAGCAGATCGAGCCGTCGCGGCGAAGTGGAAGCGAGCACGAGCCGCATGGGCGGCACCCGCTTACTTGAAGCGGTAGGTGATGCGGCCCTTGGTCAGGTCGTACGGGGTCAGCTCGACGAGCACCTCGTCGCCGACCAGCACGCGGATGCGGTTCTTGCGCATCTTGCCGGCGGTGTGGCCGAGAATCTCATGGTCGTTCTCGAGCCGGACGCGGAACATGGCGTTGGGGAGAAGCTCCACAACCTGTCCACGCATTTCAAGCAGTTCTTCTTTGGCCAAAAAATGCCTCTCAGGGATTAGCGCGCGTAAAAGTGCGTCGCCCTTACAGCGCTGGAAGGAAAAAGGGAAGGCGGCGCAGCACGGGCGCGCGTCTTCGTGTGGGATGTGGGGAGATGGGAGCGGGAAGGCAAGGAGGCACTAATCTCCCCTCCCGCTTGCGGGAGGGGTTGGGGGAGGGGGCGACGTGGAGGTTCTTTCTGCAAAGGTGTCGCCCGCGAACCTTACACACCCTCCCCTAACCCCTCCCGCAAGCGGGAGGGGGATTTCAGGTCAGTGCGTGCCGCCGCCAGCCAGCGCCGCGAGCAGCAGCAGCGCGACGATGTTGGTGATCTTGATCATCGGATTCACCGCCGGGCCCGCCGTGTCCTTGTACGGATCGCCGACCGTGTCGCCGGTAACCGCGGCCTTGTGGGCATCGCTGCCCTTACCGCCGTAATTGCCGTCCTCGATGTATTTTTTCGCATTGTCCCAGGCGCCGCCGCCGCTGGTCATCGAGATCGCGACGAACAGGCCGGAGACGATCACGCCCAGCAGCATCGCGCCCACCGTGGCGAAGCCCTGCTCCTTGCCCGCCACTGCGGCGATCAGGAAATAGACGAGGATCGGGCTCAGCACCGGCAGCAGCGAGGGGATGATCATCTCGCGGATCGCTGCCTTGGTGACGATGTCCACCGTGCGGGCATAGTTGGGCCGGCTGGTGCCTGCCATGATGCCGGGATTGTCGCGGAACTGGGCGCGGACGTCTTCCACCACGGATCCCGCCGCCCGGCCGACCGCGGTCATGCCGAACGCGCCGAACAGATAGGGGAGCAGCGCGCCGAGCAGCAGCCCGACGATGATGTACGGGTTGGAGAGCGAGAAGTTGACCGGCCCGGTCAGCCCCAGCGCGTCGTGATAATGGTCGAGATCGGTGGTGTAGGCGCCGAACAGCACCAGCGCGGCGAGTGCGGCCGATCCGATCGCATAGCCCTTGGTCACTGCTTTGGTGGTGTTGCCCACCGCGTCGAGCGCGTCGGTCTTGTGGCGGACCTCGTCGTCAAGGCCGGCCATTTCGGCGATGCCGCCGGCATTGTCGGTCACCGGACCATAAGCGTCGAGTGCTACCACCATGCCGGCCAGCGCCAGCAGTGAGGTTGCGGCGAATGCCACGCCGAGGATGCCCGCAATCTGATAGGTCGCGATCACCGCGACGACGATCACCAGTGTCGGCAGCGCAGTCGACTCGAGGCTGATCGCAAGGCCCTGGATGACGTTGGTGCCATGGCCGGTCACGGATGCCTTGGCGATCGATTTGACCGGGCGGAAGTTGGTGCCGGTGTAATATTCGGTGATCCACACCAGCAGGCCGGTGACCGCCAGGCCGATCATCATGCACCAGAACAGGCCCATGCCGGTAACGGTCGGCATTGCGGCGGCGGCGGCCACGGCATCGGCCGACACCGAACTGCCATCGAGCAGCGCCGAGGGCTCGCCGAGCGAGGCGATCGAATCCTGCATCCGGCCGCCCAGCACATAGTGGGTGACGCCGTAGATCGCCGGGACCGAGAGGATCACGGTGGCCCAGAAGCCCTTGTAGAGCGCGCCCATGATCGACTGGTTGGCGCCCAGCCGCACCATATAGGTGCCGAGGATCGAGGTGATGATGCACACGCCGCCGACGAGCAGCGGCAGCGCCATCAGCCGGGTGAGCAGCGCCTCATCGACGCCGCGCAGCAGCAGTGCGATGGTGACCATGGTGAGGCCCAGCGTCACTACGTACGTCTCGAACAGATCGGCTGCCATGCCGGCGCAGTCGCCGACATTGTCGCCGACGTTATCCGCGATCACCGCCGGGTTGCGGGGGTCGTCTTCCGGGATGCCGGCTTCCACCTTGCCGACCAGATCGGCGCCGACATCGGCGGCCTTGGTGAAGATGCCTCCGCCGAGCCGCGCGAAGATCGAGATCAGCGATGCGCCGAAGGCGAGCGTCGACAGGGTGAGCACGACGATGCGATCGCCCGGCGCATGGTGCGCCATGTCCACCAGATACCAGAACAGCACCGCGATCGAGAGCAGGCCCAGGCCCGCTACCAGCATGCCGGTGATCGCACCGGAGCGGAAGGCGAGGGTGAGCCCGCCCTGCAGGCTGCCGCGCGCCGCCTCGGCGGTGCGCACATTGGCGCGGACCGAGATGTTCATGCCGACGAAGCCGGCCACGCCGGACAGGATCGCGCCGATCAGGAAACCGATGGTGGGGATCAGCCCCAGCGTGAGGAACAGCACGATTCCGACCACGACGCCGACCACGGCGATGGCGGTATATTGCCGCGTCAGATAGGCCTTGGCGCCTTCCTGGATCGCGGCGGCGATATCCTGCATCTTGGCGTTGCCGGCTGGCGCACGCAGCACCTGCTGGCTGGTGATGAAGCCATAGGCCACGGCGATCAGGCCGCAGACGATGGCGAAATAGACGATCGTCATAGAGTGACATCCTCCCCTGCAATTGCGGGTCGCGGCGCACGCCGGGTGTATCCGGTCTCGTCCGCAACCCGGGAGGGTATAGCAATAAGGGGTTCGCGCAAGGCGGTTGCGCCGTCCGTGAAGTGGACGGCGAGCCTTGGTAAACCTATGTCATCCCCGCCGATGCGGGGACGACGGCTCGTGGGGGAGGCGGGGGGTTACCGCGCGCCGGCGATGATCCGCCGCACGCCTTCCAGCACCATGCCGTAGACGAGGTGCGATGCTGCGCCATAGGCATGGATCGAAGCTGGCGTCTCGGCGGGCCCGCTGCCCAGTCCCAGCGCCGGGACGGCACCTTCATCCAGCAGCGCGGAGGTAACCACGCCATATGCGCCGCCGAAGCCCGACGCCGCTTCCGGCCGATACTCCGTGATCAGCCCGTAGATGCCGCCCAGCACGCCGCCGACGATGTAATGCACCGCCTGGCCCGAGGCTTCGCGATACTTCTCGGGCACCTTGTCGCCCGTCGTCGCCTCGACCACCACATCGGCGGCCTTCACCGTTGCCGGATCGCCGTCGCTCTGGTCCTCCTTGGGGATCAGCTTGCTCGCCTGATTCTGGAACGCGGCCATCGCGGCCGAGGCGACCAGGCCGGCGGTCACGCCCGCGAGCAGGCCGATCAGGGGACGGGGATTCGATGCCATGCGAATTGCTCCAAGATGCATGCGGCAGGGCGCCGCTTCGAAGAGGACGCGCGCCCCGCGGATCGTCAGTAGCGGATGCGCTCCGCCTTGACCTGATCCTTCGCGAGGAACGCCTGGACACTGTCGTTGCCGGCGAGATGGCCGGCACCTACCGCCAAGAACACCGTTCCGGGCGTTTGGAGCCGTGCCTCGATCCATTTCGCCCAGCGCGCATTGCGTTCGGTCAGCAAGATGCGGGCGAGTTCGGGCGTGTCGCGCATGCCTTCGTTCATCGTCGCGCCTAGCGCCTCGGGATCGCCGGCGGCCCATTGGTCGATCATCTTGCCGAGCTCGGTGCCGAGCTTGGGGTAATCGTCCACCGCCGAGGTGAGGAAGGCGAGCTGCAGCGCCTGCGGCATGCTGGAGAAATAGCCGAGCTGCTGCTCGGCGGTTTCCAGCCCGATCACCGGCTTGTCGGCGTCCTTCGCCGCCGCGGTCAGCACCTTCTCCGCGCCGCTCGCCGGATCATAGCCGAGCTTGGGCAGGCCCGCGACGCTGAGCGTGATGCCCGCCACCCAGGGCTGGAGCATGTCGAACGCCGCAGGGGGCACGCCAATATCGGCCATCGCCTTCAGATAGGCGTCGCGCTTGTCGGCGGGCAGCTGCTCGGCGATCGGCTTGGCGCCCGCCGGCGCCATCGCGGTCTTCACCAGCAGCGCCTGCATCGCGGCGGGATCGGGTTCGATCAGTTCGAGCACCAGCGTGTCGCTCTTGTCGAACGCCGTCTTCACTGCCGAATCGAACCAGCTGAGCCCGGGCTGCAGGACGTGCACGGTGCCGAACAGATAGATGGTGGTGTCGGCATCCTTGACCACCCAGAGTGCCGGATCGGCCGGGCGGTTCTGCACGGCGGGCGCAGCGGCCGCCGGTGCCGCCTGGCCGAAGGCGAGCGGGCTGAACAACAGCGCAAGCGGCGCGGCGGCGACGGCGAACAGCGACTTCAACTTCACGCCGGAAAACTCCCCCGAATGGACCGGCACCGCGTCGTGCGGCGTCGGTGTGCTGGTCTTATATCACGCTTTCAGCCGCGCGGCATGCCAGGCGACATGGTCGGCGAGGAAGGTCGATACGAAATAATAGCTGTGGTCGTAGCCCGGCTGGAGCCGCAGCGTCAGCGGGATGCCGGTGGCGGCGCAGGCATTGGCCAGCAGCTGCGGGCGGAGCTGCTCGGCGAGGAAGTTGTCGGAATCACCCTGGTCGACCAGCAGCTCGGGCAGGCGCGCGCCGTCCTCGATCAGCGCGACGGCGTCATGGGTGCGCCATGCCGCGGGATTATCGCCGAGATAGCCGCCCAGCGCCTTCTGCCCCCAGGCGACCTGGGCAGGCGCGACAATCGGCGCGAAGGCCGAGACGCTGCGGAAACGCTCGGGATTGCGCAAGGCGATGGTCAGCGCGCCGTGGCCACCCATCGAATGGCCGGTGATCCCCTGTCGGGTCAGGTCGGCCATCGGGAACTCGGCGGCGAGCAGCGCCGGCAGCTCGTCCTCGATATAGCTCCGCATGTGGAAATGCGCTGCCCAGGGTGCCTCGGTCGCGTCGACATAGAAGCCGGCGCCCTGGCCGAAATCATAGTCCGGCACATCGGCCACGCCTTCGCCGCGCGGGGAGGTGTCGGGTGCCACGAAGATCACCCCCGCTTCGGCGCAGGCGCGGCGATATTCGCCCTTCTCGGTGACATTGGCGTGGGTGCAGGTGAGGCCCGAAAGATACCAGAGCACCGGCAGCTTCGCGCCCTCGGCATGCGGCGGGACGAAGACCGAGAAGGTCATCGGCGTGCCCGTCGCGGCGGAGGCATGGCGATACACGTCCTGCACCCCGCCGAACGCCTGGTTGGTCGAGAGCGTCTCCATCAGGCACGGACCGGGTGGACGGCGCAGAGCTTGTTGCCGGAGGGGTCGCGCAGATAGGCGAGGTAGAGCTGGCGCCCGCCGGTAGCGTTGCGGATGCCGGCCGGGTCTTCGATCACGGTGCCGCCATGCGCAACGCCAGCCGCCTGCCATGCATCGACCAGATCGGCCGACGCGGCGAAGAAGCCGATCGTGCCGCCATTGGCGCAGCTTGCCGGCTCGCCGTTGATCGGCTTGGTGATCAGCAGGCGGCCGCCGCTATGGGCGTAGGCGATCCGGCCCTTCTCGTCGATCAGGCCTTCGCCCACGCCAAGCACGCCCAGCGTCGCATCGTAGAAGGTCTTGGCAGCGTCGATATCGTCGGCGCCGAGCATCACATGGGTGAACATCGCTTGTCCTCTTCTCAGTAGACGACGACGCTGCGGATGCTCTCGCCCGCATGCATCAGGTCGAAGCCCTTGTTGATCTCTTCCAGCGTCAGGATGTGGGTGATCATCGGGTCGATCGCGATCTTGCCGTTCATGTACCAGTCGACGATCTTCGGCACGTCGGTCCGGCCCTTGGCGCCGCCGAACGCGGTGCCCTTCCAGACGCGACCGGTGACCAGCTGGAACGGGCGGGTGGCGATTTCCTTGCCCGCCTCGGCCACGCCGATGATGATCGATTCGCCCCAGCCGCGATGGCAGCATTCGAGCGCGGTGCGCATCACCTCGGTATTCCCGGTCGCGTCGAAGCTGTAGTCGGCGCCGCCGTCGGTCAGCTCCACCACCTTGGCGACCACCTGTTCGCGCGACATGCCCTTGGTGTTGAGGAAGTGGGTCATGCCGAACTTGCGGCCCCATTCCTCGCGGTCCGGGTTGACGTCGATGCCGATGATCTGGCCCGCACCCGCGAGGCGTGCGCCCTGGATCACGTTGAGGCCGATGCCGCCCAGGCCGAACACCACGACCGTCTCGCCCACCTGCACCTTGGCGGTGTTGACCACCGCGCCGACGCCGGTGGTGACGCCGCAGCCGATATAGCAGCTGGTCTGGAAGGGGGCGTCCTCGCGGATCTTCGCCACCGCGATCTCGGGCAGCACGGTGAAGTTGGAGAAGGTCGAGCAGCCCATGTAATGGAAGATCGGCTGGCCCTTGTAGCTGAAGCGGGTGGTGCCGTCGGGCATCAGTCCCTTGCCCTGGGTGGCGCGGATTGCGGTGCACAGGTTGGTCTTGCCGGAGAGGCACGACTTACACTGCCGGCATTCCGGCGTGTAGAGCGGGATCACATGGTCGCCCGGCTTCACGCTGGTGACGCCGGCGCCCACCTCGCGGACGATGCCGGCACCTTCATGGCCGAGCACCGAGGGGAACAGGCCTTCCGAATCGAGGCCGTCCAGCGTGTAGGCATCGGTGTGGCACAGGCCGGTGGCCATGATCTCGACCAGCACTTCGCCGGGCTTGGGGCCCTCCAGATCGAGTTCGACGATCTCCAGCTGCTTCTTCGCTTCGAAGGCGACGGCGGCGCGGGTCTTCATGGCCGGGTTCTCCTGTAGGGCTTGGTTGGGTCGCCTGATCCTTCAATCGGTGGCCGCTTGCAACCCGTTGCGGTCCGTTTCGTTGGCGGCGGGACCATACCCTCGTCCAGTTGCGCAGACGCGCAGAAAGGCGCTGGGTGGGTGCCGCTACTGGGAGACCTGCCGATGCCGCCCCTCGTCCTCGCGCTGTTGATCGGCATCGTCGCCGGCATGCGCACCATGACCGCGCCGATGGCGATATCCTGGGCGGCCTATGCCGGCTGGCTGCCGCTGCAGGGGACGTGGCTCGGCTGGCTGGGCTGGTGGGGTACACCGTGGATCTTCACCGCGCTGGCCATCGGTGAATATGTCGCGGACAAGCTGCCGACCACGCCCAGCCGCAAGTCGCCGCCGGGGTTCATCGGCCGGACGATTTCGGGTGCGCTGTGCGGCGCGGCGATCGGATTGGCGGCGAGCTCGCTGCCGCTGTGCCTTGCCGCCGGCATCATCGGCGCGGTGATCGGCACCTTCGGCGGCTATGCGGCCCGCATGGGGCTGTGCCGGGCGTTCGGCACCGATCTTCCCGCCGCGCTGGTCGAGGATCTCGCGGCCATCGGCGTGGCGGCGTTCGTGGCAGCCTCGCTATGAGCCGCAAGTTCGACGCCATCGTGATCGGCGCAGGGCAGGCGGGGACACCGCTTGCCGGGCGGCTTAGCGACGCCGGCATGTCGGTGGCGCTGGTCGAGCGGCACCTGCTCGGCGGCACCTGCGTCAATACCGGTTGCAAGCCGACCAAGACGCTAGTCGCCAGCGCCTATGCCGCGCACATGGCAAGGCGGGCCGCCGATTTCGGCGTGACCATCGGCGGCGAGGTCGGCATCGATTTCGCTAAAGTGCGGTCGCGGGCGGACAAGATTTCCGCGGATTCTCGCGCGTCGCTGCAAAGCTGGATTGACGGGATGGCGCACTGCACGCTCTTCTTCGGCCAAGCGAAATTCGAATCGCCGCATCGCGTACGCGTTGGCGATGAGGTGTTGGAGGCGGACCGCATCTTCCTCAACGTGGGCGGCCGCGCGCTGGTGCCGGAGATGCCGGGCGTGGAGGACGTGCCGTTCCTCACCAACAGCACGATCCTCAAGCTCGATGCAGTGCCGCGCCATCTGGTGGTGGTCGGCGGCAGCTATATCGGGCTGGAGTTCGGCCAGATGTTCCGCCGCTTCGGCGCCGAGGTGACGATCGTCGAGAAGGGCCCCAAGCTGATCGGCCGCGAGGATCCCGAAATCTCCGACGCGGTGCGCGATATCCTGGAGGCGGAAGGCATCGCGATCCGCACCGGCGCCGAATGCATCCGCTTCGCATCCCAGGGCGACGACGTGCTGGTCGGGGTCGACTGCCATGAGGGCAGCCCCGAAGTGCTCGGCAGCCATGTGCTGCTGGCAGTGGGGCGCACGCCCAACACCGACGATCTGGGGCTGGATGCGGCTGGCGTGGCAACCGACGCGCGCGGCTATGTCCAGGTCGACGATCGGCTGCGAACCAATGTCGCGCACATCTGGGCAATGGGCGACTGCAACGGCCGCGGCGCCTTCACCCATACCGCGTATAACGATTTCGAGATCGTCGCCGACAACCTGCTCGACGGCGCCGACCGCAAGGTGACCGATCGCATCCCCGCCTATGCGCTCTATATCGATCCCCCGCTCGGCCGCGTCGGCATGGGCGAGGTGGAAGCGAAGAAGGCGGGCCACCGCATCGAAGTTGGCAAGCGGCCGATGACGCGGGTGGGCCGGGCGGTGGAGAAGGACGAAACGCTCGGCTTCATGAAGCTGGTGAGCGACGCGGACAGCGGCAGGATCCTCGGCGGCGCGATCCTCGGCACCAGCGGCGACGAGGCGATCCACGGCGTGCTCGACCTGATGGTGAAGCAGGGTACGGCTACCGATCTCGCGCACGCGGTGCATATCCATCCGACCGTGTCCGAGCTATTGCCGACCATCGCTGGCGAGCGGAAGCCGGCTTGAGAGGGGAAGCGCCGATGGACGAGGACAGCAAGCTTACCCGATCCAAGCGCGCCTGGGCCGAGGCGGGCAAGTTCCTCACCGGCCGTACGTCGCGCCCCGAGACGGAGCGACTGCCGCCCGGCCAGCACCTCGTCACCAACTGGCCGGTGCTCGATCTTGGCCGCCAGCCCGAGGTGCGGCCCGAGCGCTGGCGGCTCACCATCGACGGCATGGTCGCCCGCCCGATGACGCTCGACTGGCCCGCCTTCGAGGCGTTGGCGACCGACGAGCGGACGAGCGACATCCACTGCGTCACCAGCTGGTCGCGCTACGACAATCGCTGGGCGGGCATCGCCACGGCGCGGCTGCTCGAGATGGTAGAGCCGCGCGACGAGGCCGAAGCGGTGATGCTCCACGGCTATGACGGCTATACCACCAACCTCCTGCTCGCCGATTTCGCCGCGCCCGACGCGCTGATCGCGCACCGCTGGGAGGGCAAGCCGCTCCACCGCGACCATGGCGGCCCGGCGCGGCTGGTGGTGCCGCACCTTTATTTCTGGAAGAGCGCCAAGTGGATCTCGCGCATCGAGGTGATCGGGCGCGATCGGCCGGGCTTCTGGGAAGTGAACGGCTATCACCTGCGCGGCGATCCCTGGGCCGAGGAACGCTATTCGCGCTGAACCGAGCGGCAATACGTACCAATCCGCATGACGTTGTAGGTTGGCGCTGCATATTTTGGCTCCATGCGTTTCAGCGTCTGCCTTGCCTTGCCCCCCACGCCGCCCGGAGTGCGCGCGTGAAGGAGGGCGTCCCCATGCCGGCCCGGGGCGTGCGCGAGCGCGTGCTGCTGGTCGATTCGCAGGACGATTCGCGCCGCGCGCTGCAATTGCTGCTGCAGGGCTGCGGGATGGAGGTTCGCGCCTTCGCCTCGGCTGCCGCGGCGATGGCGGAAGCCACGATCGACCAGATTCGCACGCTGCTGATCGCGCGCGAACTGTCCGACGGCGATGCCATCCACCTCGTCCGCCATCTGGCCCTGCGCGGCTGGAAGGGGCGGGCGATCCTGATCGGCCAGAGCCACGCCGAGCTGGACGATGAGGCCCGCGCTGCCGGGTTCGCCGGCGTGGTGAAGAAGCCTGTTGGCCGACTCGAGTTGCTCGGCGCGCTCGCGCGATGAACGTTCCGCTGCTGCCGTTCGACATGCCCGTGCCGGTGACGCTGGGCGATCGTCTGCGGCGGCGCATGCCCGAGGCGATGGCGACGCTGCTCCTGCTCGTCTCCGGGCTGGCGCTGGCGCCGCTGGTCTCGCGCGGGGAGCGCTATGTGCTGGTCGGCGTGCTGTTCGCCTGGGCGGCGGCGATCCTCCTGCTCGCTTCCTATAGCCGCGCGCTGCGCCGCCGTCTGCGCACCGAGGAGGCCGATGCCCGCAGGCGGGCCGATCGCGCCGACGAACTCGCCGCCGAACTCAACCTGCTGATCGACGGCGCGGTCGGCTATGCGATCTACACCGTCGATCCCAACGGCCGCGTCTCCTTCTGGAACGAAGGCGCCGAGCGGCTGAAGGGCTGGCGCGAGGACGACGTGCTCGGCCGCGACATGGCCCTGTTCTACCCGGCCTCGGCCGTCGCGGCGGGCAAGCCGCGCGCCGATCTCGACACGGCGCTGCGCGACGGCAAACTGGAGGAAGAGGACTGGCGGCTGCGCAAGGACGGCAGCGAGTTCTTGGCGCAGGTGCTGATCACGCCCTTGCGCGGCCCGGACGGGCTGCTGCGCGGCTTCGGCAAGGTGATCCGCGACATCACCGAGCAGCGCGCCAGCGAGCGCCAGGCCAGCGCCGCCGCCAACCATCTCCGCTCGATCCTGGCGACGGTGCTCGACGCGATGGTGATCATCGACGAGCGCGGCAACATCGTGTCGTTCAGCGCTGCCGCCGAGCGAATGTTCGGCTATGCCGAGGACGAGGTGGTCGGCGCCAATGTAAGCCTGCTGATGCCCTCGGGCGACGGAGCGCGGCACGACGGCTATATCCGCCGCTATCTGGACACCGGCGAGCGGCGGATCATCGGCACCGGCCGCATGGTGACCGGGCGCCGCCGCGACGGGTCGACCTTCCCGATCGAACTCTCGGTCGGCGAGGCGATGACCGATGGCGAGCGGGTCTTCACCGGCTTCATCCGCGATCTGAGCGACAAGCAGCGCGCCGAGCAGCGGATCGAGGAGCTGCGCTCGGGCCTGATCCATGCCGCGCGGGTGAGCGCGATGGGCACCATGGCGTCGACCTTGGCGCACGAGCTCAACCAGCCGATCACCGCGGTGGTGAACTATGTGAACGGGGTCTCCAACCTGATCGACGCGGGCGATCCCGAGGATCTGCCGATGATCCGCGAGGCGCTCGACGACACCGCGCAGGAAGCGCTGCGGGCGGGCACCATCGTCCGGCGGCTGCGCGAATTCGTCGCGCGGGGCGAGGTGGAGAAGAGCGTCGAGCAGATCCCAGATCTGGTCGACGAGGCCTGCAAGCTGGCGCTGATCGGCGCGCGCGAGAAGGGTGTGGTGGCAGAGTTTCTGTTCGATCCGGCGGTGAGCCCGGTGCTGGTGGATCGCATCCAGATCCAGCAGGTGCTGATCAACCTGATGCGCAACGCCATCGAGGCGATGGGGGATGCGCCCGAACGGCGGCTGACCGTCTCCAGCCGGCTCGAATCGCCCGGTTTCGCGCGGGTGACGGTGGCGGATACCGGCCCCGGCGTCGCCGCTGAAGTCGCCGAGGACTTGTTCCGCGCCTTCCACAGCACCAAGGCCGAGGGGATGGGCCTCGGCCTCTCGATCTGCCGCACCATCGTCGAGGCGAATGGCGGCCGCATCTGGCTGGAGCCGCGCGAGGGCGGCGGCAGCTGCTTCCACTTCACCCTCGTCCATGTAGAAGAAGGGAATACCCCGTGACCGACAAGCGCCTCGTCCACATCGTCGACGACGAGGATGGCGTCCGCCGTTCCGCTAGCTTCATGCTCAAGACCCATGGCTTTGCCGTGCAGACCTGGCCCTCGGGCATCGCCTTCCTCAAGGAGGTGCGGCATGTCGAGCCCGGCTGCGTGCTGCTCGACGTGCGCATGCCCGAGATGGACGGGCTGGAGGTGCAGCAGGAACTCCATGCGCGCGGCATCGCGCTGCCGGTGATCGTGCTGACCGGGCACGGCGACGTCTCGCTGGCGGTGAAGGCGATGAAGGCGGGGGCGATCGACTTCCTCGAAAAGCCGATGTCGGGCACCGCGCTGATCGACGCGATCAGCCGCGGCTTCGAGCGGCTGGAGGCGGCCGAAGACGTGAAGACGCGTGCCGCGGATGCCGAAACGCTGCTCGGCGCGCTGACGGTGCGCGAGCGCGAGGTGCTGGAGGGGCTGGCGCAGGGATACCCGAACAAGACCATCGCCTATGATCTCGGCATCTCGGCGCGCACCGTTGAAGTGCACCGCGCCAATGTGATGGCGAAACTGGGCGCCAAGAGCCTGTCCGAAGCGCTCAGAATCGCCTTCGCTGCGGGAATGGGTGCAGATTAAACGATTGCACAATCGTGCATCCTTGGCGCGCTGGTGGTATAGTCGGGAGACTCGGGAAAAACACGGAATCACGCACGCTGAGGAGCGGGAATGATGACGATGCACTGCGAACCGAACGCCATGGCAGCGGTGCTGCCGGAAGTGGAAGAAAGCCTGCGGTCCTGGTCGTCGGGCCTGTTCACCGCCTGGTGCGACGCGGTGGTGACGCCGTGGAACCTGGTGCCGGCGCCGACCACCCACGAGGTCAGCCGCGGCGATCGGCTGACCATCCCCGAAGCGCTGGAGAGCGGGACCCTGTCGCTATTCGCCTGAGGGGCGGGGGCTTGTTCTTCGAGGGCCGGATCTTCAAAAGTCCGTCTTCGAGCGGCCGGCTTATCGGCGCAGATCGTTGCGGCGGTAGAAGTCGGCAATGGCCCGCGGCGAGGCGAGCATGGCCTTGGGCAGCGTGATGTCTTCGAACATCCGCCGATAGCGCACGCGATTGGCGCGGGTGGCGATGGCGATGTGGTGGAGCATGTCCCATTTCACGCTGTCCCGCCCGCCAGTGAGCGCACCGCGGCGCTCGCGCTCGAACCAGCAGCGCCGGACATAGCGATAGAGGCTGACCGAGGTTGGCACGTCGAGCAGCAGCACGCCGGTTGCCCGCGCCAGGCGTTGCGGCAGCAGCCGGGTATAGTTTCCCTCCATCACCCAGCTGTCGCCGGGGATCGCCGCGTCGTGCAGCGCGGCGAAGTCGTCGGCCGGGCGGGGGACCCAGTCGGTGTCGGGAAAATGGTGGAGCTGGTCGAGATGGATCGGCGTTAGCCCACGCGCGGCGGCGATCGCGACGGCCAAGGTGGACTTGCCGCTGTTCGACGGGCCCAGGATGCACAGGCGCGGGCCGAGTTGGTCAAGGGTCATGGCCACGGGGCCTGTGCCGTCGACTGCGGGTTCGGTGCCCGCCCGCCGAGCCCGTCCCGCCATGCGGCGCCCGGTCACAGGACCTCCCGCCCGAGCACTTTCTTCGCATAGCGGGTGTGGCCGTTCCCTTGCGACTCGTCGGGGCAGGTGGCGGTGACCCGCGTCGCATGGATCGCACCGCGGTCGGCACGGAGGGCCAGCGTGGTTTCCTCCTCGGCGCCATGATCGCCGCAGGGCCAGTCGGCGAGTTCGGCCGGGCGCGGGTTGCGGGCGAGCGCCTCCCATTGCCAGTGATAGAGGGCCAGCGGGCGCTCGGGATGCTCGGCGCTGGTCAGCGCGTGGAGGCCGGGATGGGCGCGCGAGGTGCCGACCGCCACCATCAGCTGCTTGCCGCAAGGCAGCGCATCGATCTGCAGCAGAAACTCGCCGGCGACGCCGTCATGGTCATAGTCGGCGAGCTTGAGGATCGGGACCGCGGGGCGGGCGCGGATCGCCTTGGGCGTGACCTCCTTCGAGACATCATCGTCGCCCATCGGCCAGCGCGGCAGGACGGCGGCGGGGCCGTCCTCGTTGGAAAGCATCTCGGACCCGGCGAACAGCGGCGCCAGCGCCATCCGTTCGGGCGCTGTACCGGGGCGCTGCCGTTCCAGCACCAGGTCTCCGCGCTGCGCATAGGCGACGCCGCTGCACGGGCAGGTGATCGCCATCTCGGGATCCTGGGGACCGCACGTCGCATCGTCCCGCGGCGCGCCACGCCAAACCAGCCGCCACACTTCCTGCACGCCGCCGACGGTAACGTGCCGCTCCTCGCGGACGACCTCCTTGCCTGGCGTGGCAAGCAACGGGGCGGCGACCAGCGCCAGCAGGGCGAGCAGGGGGCGGAACGGCATGCGCCGGTTATGCCACTGACCGCACTAAGCGGGAAGGCCACGGAGTTGCGCGGGTCTTGATTCCGCGTGGAAGCCGATGGCGATCGACAAGCCCCTGCTTTGGAGGCCCCCTCAGCTGACCGATAGCTGGGGAAAACGGCCGCGCCAGGGCGGCGGCCAGCGACCGAAGTTGCGAAAGTTTAGGCTTGCGCGCGTTTCAGCGGGTCTCTCGGTGGGCTGGCGCGGGGGCGCTAAGTTTAGGAAGTTTAGGCCCGTGAACATTCAGCGCGTACCGCTCGCCGAAACCGGCAGAGCGCAAGGCGCATCGCCTCGCGCGCAGGAAAGCATCGCCAGCGGGGTCAAAGAGCGCCCGCCCAAAAGCGGGGTGGGTACATATGGGGAACATCGCTGATGCCGCAAGACGGCGCTGCAGCGTTCGGAGGTGCGACCGATGATCGTCGCGAACGGCCGGACGTGGGGGCGGCCCGTCCGCTGTTGGACTGCAGACGCGAAAGCTGCCGGTTCTTGAGGGCCGCCGGCAAGGCGCCTGCCGACCACCTCGAGACGTTCGCCGATCCGCGCTCACACGGCTGCTCTTGCTGGCATCCGCCATTCCCGCATTCATGGGTAGATCGAAAGCCGCGCAGCCACCGCTAAAAACAGGCGTAGAACCGTGATTTCGGGAATTTGCGATGTCGCGCCGTAACCCGATTGAGCAGGGTGGCTCGTTGCGGCGGTCCGCCTGGCCAGCCGTGCAGCGTTGCTTCGGCAACGCAGGCCAACGCGGCACGGGAGACACCGTCGCGAGCCAACACCGACAAGCCTCGGCTGGTCAAGTGCTGGATAGACCCTGTGGACGGCACAGAAAGTGGCGACATGGGCGCTCTCAATCCGCAGAGCAGCGTACCCGAACACGGGACATAGCGTCGTACCGCAGGGGTCGGCCTGCTGTTCAAGGCAGGCGGAATGATCAGCCCCGCGTCGCTGGGCGGTCGCCTACCGTTCGGCAGCTCCAACGGCAGCGGATGCTTGTTCGGTCATCTGCTTGCAGAGCGTGCGTTCAGACAGTTTCTGTGCCCGGGCATTCTCGGCGAGCGATATCGTCTGGCCCTCGCGGACCTCCTCGGGATGCGCAGGATCAGCCGGGTTCATCAACCCGATAACCTGCGGACCGACAATGGTGCCGCGCCGGCCAACCTCTTGCTGCGCAAGCGCGGCGGGCGTGGCAGTCATTCCGCTCAAGGTCGCAGCCACGATCCTCCGCGCGTTCGCCACATCGCCTGTGTTCGCGAAGCCGTTGGCAGCGCAATATTCAATAAGGCCTAAGCGATTGTAGGTCGCGCCAAATGCCCTTTGAAGCTGTTCATCGGAAGGCAGATCCTGTGCCTGCAGACTGCCAACAGACGCAGTTCCAAGCGCGACCCCGACCATGAGCTTGCGATAACATGTACGCATTCAAACCTCCTTGGCCGGCGAGGGAACGTTCTTGAACAGCATCCGATGCGGATGAAGTGGGATCACACATGGCGATCGGAACAACGTCCGTCTTGCAAGATGGCAATAGGGTTCAGCAAGCAACGCCCCACATGCCCCGCATGCTGATGGCAACGCCGCCGTGATCCACCGTAAGAACCGCGCGACCGCCGCTGCTATCTGTCGCTGCGTTCGATGTGACGCGGCCGATGGCCTGAATGTGCAGACGGTACCCGGAACAGGAAGCGGTGCCCCGTCCTGTCTCCAGGCCCTCGCCCTCTTTCTCGGTCAACCGACACGCGCGTAAGCCCTGCGGATCTCGGAGCATGAGCTCGCTGCCGACAAGCTGGAGATAGTCGTGGCCTGCCCCCGTGAACGTAAACGTGCAGCCTGTCTCCTGCGTCGACTGCTCGTCCGCGTCGCTCAGCGGCACAAGGGGCATCCGCTTCGCACTTGCCTGGGCGGCGACCTGATGGGGCGGCGTCGCCGCGCCTAAGGTCACCGCGGCTGCGCTGACCAAGACTGCACGAATGAACAGCATCCTTCTCCTTGTCGCGGGACAGGTCCGGCAGACAGCGGGTTTCTGCGCCGTTGGCAAGGCCGAACGCCACCGCATCTGGCGCGGACCTGCAGACCATTTTGCCTCACTCTGCCGCGAGATACCTTGCGGCGGCCCCGATTGCACGTCGCTACGGATCGGCTAGAGGCGTGGGCCTCCCGTAGGGTATGTCGCTCGCGGAGGTGAGCCAGGACGATCGACGGGATGATGCGCGTGCTATCCAATGTCCTTTTCGCGCTTGCGGCGCTGACGGGCGTGTGCGCGATGCTCGTCTATGGGTATCTCGTCCAACTAGCCTGCGGCTACGCCCCCGGTGCAACGAGCTGCAGCGGAGCGCCGTGGGACCTGACGGCAGATGACCGCTTCTGGCTGATCGGCATGCCGGCTATGGCAATTGCCAGCCTCCTTGCCCTCGGCGTGCTGGCAAGGCGGAAGGCTTAACGCGTAGCTGGACAGCCGCACGGGTACTCCCGGGGCCAGCATCCCAAATCCTGTTGAACGACCGCTTCCCTGCGAGGGCTCGACAGGCCGCTGCTTTGCTCGGCTGTAATGTCTGTTCCTTCCGACAGCCGTCGCTCCGCCGGGAATGGCAGGTAAGTCCCAGCCTCAGACTTTGCCGCCGCGTGAACAAGCCTTCCCTCAAGGTGGAGAGAAAAATGCCGTGCGGTTTACGGCGGCAGCAGGAACGAGGCCTGCGCCGTTACAGCGCCAATGTGAGAAAACGACTATGCGGATCTTCCGCATAACTGCCGAAGGGCGGGCAGGGCACGAAGCCGTAGCGCGCGTAGAGCCGGAGGGCCGGTTCGAACGCGGGCGCGGTGCCCGTCTCCAGGCTCAGCCGCGTCAGCCCCCGCGCTCTGGCGGTGGCGAGGATATGCTCCAGCATCGCTGCGCCGACGCCCTTGCCGAGCTGCGCCGGCACGGTGCGCATCGACTTCACTTCGCCGTGCGTCGCATCCAGCTGCTTGAGCGCGCCCATGCCGAGCAGATCCTCGGCCTCCCACGCGCTCCAGAAGGTGACGTCCGCCGCCTGGAGGCCCGACAGGTCGAGAAAGTGGCAGCTCTCGGCCGGCGAGTTGGCGAGCATGCCCGAGGCGTGCAGGCGCAGGAGATCCTGCACCTGCGGCTCGTCCAGCCCGCCTTCCCGGATCGTGATCACAGCGTGTCGATCATCCCGGCCAGCGTCTCGAGGCAGGCATGGGCGAGCAGCTTGCTGCGGATCGGCGACCAGCCGAACTCGGGGTCGGCGTTCGCGTCATGGTCCTTGAATGGCATTTCCAGCGTCATCGACACCGCCCCGAACCGCTCGGCGAGCTGGTTGGTCGACATGGCGAGATTGGCCTTGCCCGGCGGCGACTTGTCATAGCCGAGCTCGGTCTGGAAATCGGGGGTGTGCGCCGCCAGGCGACGGCCGAATTCATAGAATTTCTCGCCGAGTTCGTCGGTCCAGCTCGGGATGCCTTCGAAGCCGGCGAGGAAGTTGGCCGGGATCGCCTCGTCGCCGTGGACGTCCATGGCGAAATGCACGCCGGTTTCGTCCATCGCATTGCGGACCGCGAGCACTTCCGGGCTGCGCTCCGGCGTCGGCGTGTGCCATTCGCGATTGAGGTTCACCCCGGCCGCGTTGGTGCGCAGATGGCCGCGGCGCGAGCCGTCCGGGTTCATGTTGGGCACGCAGTGGAAGGTGGCCTTGCTGCGGAGCGCCTGTGCCACCGCATTGTCCTCATCGGTGAGGAACTCCAGCGCGCCTTCCATCCACCATTCGGCCATGCTCTCGCCCGGATGCTGGCGGGCATAGAGCCAGACCTGCTTCGGGCCCTCGCCCATGCTGAGGCAGTCGATCGGCTGGCCGTCCAGCGTCTCGCCTAGCTGGCGGTGGGTCACCCCGTCCTGCAGCGCGATGCCGCTGACCAGGTCGTGGTGCCGCTCCATCGAATAGGGCGCGAAATAGGCGAACCAGGTGAGGTCCGTCTGGAAGTGGTGGGTGAAGCTGAGGATGCCGCCGGCATAGTCCGTATCGGTCATCCGCCACGATTCGCGGTCGGCCGACCAGCGCGCCTTGTAGCCCGGCCAGCCGAAGGGGTAGGCCGAGCTGCCCGCATTGAGGATGCGGAAGGTCAGCGTCCGCCCCTTCGCGCCGGCGACGCGGAAGTGGAACCACTGGAAGAAGTCCGACTGGTGATCGAGGACGATCTCGCAGTCGACCCGGTCGCCTTCGATGGCGACCACGCGGATGTTGCCGCTGTCGAACGCGGCGCTGATCTGGATGCTCATTTTACCGTCGTAGTGATGCCGGACTCGCCGGGGAAGTCCTTGAACAGCGCAGCGGCGAGTCGCTGTGCGGTAGCGGCGGGCTGGTTGTCCTTGATGCCCACGCCGGTGGTCTCGGCGCGGCCTTCCCAGATCACGTTCTCGCCGGCGCGGCGGCGGAGCTGCACCCAGAGCTGCGAGACGAGGATCTCGTTGGTCTTGCGCTTGCCGAGGCCGAAGGAGAAGCTGCCGCCGAGGCCGCCGCCGCCGCCCCGGTTGCCGCCGAAGCTGCCGCCGCCCAGGCCCACCGATACCGGCGACTGCTCGCGGACCACGCCGCGTGAGGTGCGGGTGAACGAGACCGAGGCGATATAGCCCGCCGGGCGATCGCTGGTGGCGGGGACATAGCCGAGCTTGTTCAGCTCCGCCTGCACCGCATCGGCATAGGCGCGGAATTCGGGGGTGACGTCCATCGCGCCGGTCATCGGCACGACGGATACGGTGGTTCGCTCGAACGGCTCGCTCAGATGATAGCGGGTGACGTCGATCGGCGGATGGCCGCCGGTGGAGGTGCAGCCGGCGGCGAGCGCGGGCAGGGTGGCAAGCAGGGCAAGACGCAGATACGGATTCACGAACACGCACTCCTGTTTCGTGGGCATGGGCGGGTGTATCCTGCCGGCACGGGCCGGGTCGAGCGGATTTGCGGAGCCCATCGGCGGTGAAACGTTCGAGGACGGCGTTCGGCTGCATATCGGCAGCACGGGGCACACGCGGCCTTGACTTCCCGCCGCCGCGCTTATAGGCGAGCCGCTCTTTCCGGCATTCCAGATAATTTGAGAAGCGAATCGGTCATGAAGATCGTCAATTCATTGAAGTCGCTCAAGGGGCGGCACCGCGACAACCGCGTGATCCGCCGCCGTGGCCGGATCTACGTGATCAACAAGACGCAGAAGCGTTTCAAGGCACGTCAGGGCTGAGCCCGTACGTGGGGACTGCGCCGCACGCCGTTATCTTCGACGTCGGCAACGTCCTTTTCCCTTGGGAACCGCGGCGTTTGTACGAGCGCCTGTTCGACAACGAGCAGGCGCTCGACGCGTTTCTGTCGCAGGTCGTCACCAAGGAATGGCATTTCCAGCATGACGCTGGCCGTCCCTTCGCCGAGACATCGGCGGAGCTGAGCGCGCTGTACCCCGAGCATGCCGACAAGATCGCGCTCTGGGGGCCGCAGTTCGGCGACCAATTGGGTCCGCCGATCCCCGGCATGGCCGAGCTGATCGAGGAACTCGATTCGGCGGGCGTGCCCCTGTACGGCATCACCAATTTCTCCGGCGAGTTCTGGCGGGCCTGGATGCCGCAGGTGGACTGGCTGTTCGGCCGCTTCCAGGACATCGTCGTCTCGGGCGACGAGAAGCTGGTGAAGCCCGATCCCGCCATCTACGCGCTGGCGCTGGAGCGATTCGGGCTGAAGGGCCCGGACGCGGTGTTCGTCGACGATCTGCCGGTGAACGTCGAAGCGGCGCGGGCGCAGGGCATCCACGGCGTGGTGTTCACCGGCGCCGAGCCGTTCCGCGCCGAGCTGGTGCGGCTGGGCGTGCTCGCCGGCTGAGGGCTGGCGGCTCTTTCCTCCTTCCCATCGTTGAGACGGCCATCCTGACGAAAGTCGGGATCCATTCGCGATGCCGCTGGGGCGGAAGGAGGTGCGGCTGGCGATTGCGGCAAAGTTTACGAAGTTTAGGCTCGCGCGCGATTTGCGAAGTTCACAACCTGAACCTCAGCGGTGCATTTTGGCAGTGGTTCCGGCAGGCTGAAAGAGCGGCCGGAGGATGTACCCGGCATAAGAACATATTGGATACAACGGGGCTCGGTGCAAGAGACCACCTGGAGCAAACCCTAGGCTTGACTCTTAAATCTACATATGTTGTATTCGTGTCATGGTTCGGAAGCGGCAACCCTCGAAGCAGATGCGCCTTCTCCTGCAGGTCCTTGCGGAGGAACGCTATGTCTGGCGGCATGGCTATGAGCTGATGAAGGCGACCGGGCTCTTGTCCGGTACCCTTTATCCGCTGCTGATGCGGATGACCGAACAGGGGCTGGTAGAGGCCGAGTGGCGCGAGCCCGCCCAGCCGGGACGGCCTGCCCGCCATGCCTACCGATTGACAGCGGCTGGCTACGTGCTGGCGAAGGAGCTTGCCGACACCATTGCCGATCGGCCGTTCAAGGGAGCACTCGCATGACACTCTTCGTCGCTCGAGCCCTGCTGCGGCTGGCCAGAGCCTGCCTCGGTGAACGCCATGCCGATTGGGCGTCGGCCATGGAGGCGGAGCTCGATGTGGCGGCGGCGGCCGGGGAGGCGCTGCCCTTCGCGCTCGGCTGCCTTACGGCGGCGTGGCGGGCGATGTTTACAAGCGAGCAGGGGCATTTTCTCCTCAGCAGCTATGCGTTGGTGCTCGGCATGGTGCTGCCGATGGCAGCGCTGCAGATCGGCTGTGCGCTATTTGGCCTGCCCTATCTCTACCCGGACCAGCACGGGCTGGCCGGCGCGCTACTGGAACGCAGCCCCAGACAGGACCTGCTGCCGAGCGTCTATCAGGCCGCGATCCCGGCGCTGGCCTTGCTGCAGGTGATGATCGGGCTCGGCCATCTGCGCGTGGGCTGGCTTACGCTGGAGCGCGACTGGGCAGGGGCGACGCGCTGGGGCAGCATCTGTCTCGCCGCGACGATCACCCTGATTTTGTTCATGGCGGCGCTGTTCCTCGATGGGCGGCAGGTGGTGCTGCAAGGCACGGTACTCGCCATCGAACTGGCCACGATCGCGGCCGTCGCGCGGTGGCATGTGCAGCTATCGAGCGGGCGACCGCAGGTGCAGTAAGCGCCCACGACCGAGCGGAAGACTTCTGTCGCTGAGACCTTTTCGGGGCGCACCGCCCCGGAACCCGAGACCGTGCGCCTGTGCGGCGCCGTGACGCGACACGTGATCGCGACAAAAGCCGGGGCCGATCCCGGGACTTGAGGAGAAGAAGCCATGCGACCGTCCTTCGTGCGCCCCATCCTCGTGGGTGCAGCAGTGACCATCCTCCTCGGCATGACTGCGCGTGCAGCACCTCGTCCCGAAGGGCCCGTGTCGGCGGGGGCGGCGGCGGCCTCGTCGCCGTTCGTCGGGGCCTGGGAGCTCGACCTCACCCGCATGCCGGAGAGTTACGGTCCCCGCCCAAGCGGGTTCGCTTCACGTTCGAGCCGGTCGGTGCGGAGCAATGGCGAACGACCGTCGACATCACCGCGCCCGACGGCAGTATCCGCCACATGGCGGTGCGCTATCGCCGCGACGGTGCCGCCGCTCCCGGCGAGGGGGACTTGTCCGAGGCGGACAGCGCCGCTTTCCGCTCGCCGGCGCCGAACGTGCTGGTGATGGGGTTGGCCAAGAAACAGATGCTCGGCTCGGTTCGGGTCTATGTCGTCTCCGCCGATGGACGCGAGATGATCGAGTCGGCCGCTGCGGTGGACCCCAGCGGCGCGCCTTTCGTCCGCGAGTTCCACTTTAAGCGCGCGCCCTAGAACCTTCACGCGGGGCGGCCGCGTCCATGGGCCGCCTTCGCCGCGTCACGGAAGCTCAACGACCGGTGGCGGCGGCAACCTGTCTTTTGAATACGGAGAAAAACGATGAAGTTGCTGGTGCTCCCCTGCGCCGCGCTGCTGTCGGCGTGCGCCTTGCCGCATGCGACGGGAGCGGAGTCACCGCGCATGATGGTTGCTTATGGCGATCTTCGCCTGGAGACGAAGCCGGGAAGGGCCGCGCTCGCCCTGCGGGTTGCGCAGGCCGCTAGAGATTTTTGCCGGGTCTACGACCCGCTGGACCCAGAGACCAGGTTCGATGCGCACCTTGCGAGCGAGCGCCATTGCCCGGGAGCCGCCGCCATTCTGTTGGCGCAGCATATGCCTGCATCGGTGCGGAAGGCTTATCAAGCAGGCAAGCGCGCCGAGTGAAAGGGCCGCGCGGGTCCCTGCCGGCGTCCTGGGCTACCGGCTCCACCGCGCGAAGATCGCCGTCGGCAGCTCCAGCCCGCGCGCCTCTTCGCGCACCGTCAGCTCGCCCGCTTCGACCGTGCCGCCCTTGTCCGCCATCGCCTGGCGGACGAGTTCGCCGATCGCCAGTGCCGACATCCGCACCGCGTAGACCGTCAGGAACAGGAAGCGCGAGTTTTCGTCGAGCAGCTTGGCCACGTCGTCGATCAGGCCCGGCAGGCCTTCTTCCAGCTTCCACACCTCGCCATTGGGCCCGCGGCCCCATTTCGGCGGATCGAGGATGATGCCGTCATAGCGCCGGCCGCGGCGTACCTCGCGCGCGGTGAACTTCATCGCGTCGTCGATCATCCAGCGGATCGGCTTGTCGGTCATGCCGGAAAGCTGGGCGTTGGCCTTGCCCTCCATCACCGACTTCTTGGAGGCGTCGACATGCGTCACCTTGGCGCCCGCCGCCGCCAGCGCCAGCGAGCCGACGCCGGTATAGCCGAACAGGTTCATGCACTCAGGGCTGTCCATCCCGTCGATCCGGCCGCGCATCCAGTCCCATACCGGCGCCATGTCCGGGAAGAAGCCGAGGTGGCGGAAGGGCGTGGTCTGGGCGGTGAAGCGCACCTCGCGCCATGCCAGCGGCCAGCCCTCGCGCGGGGTGGGCTTCAGATAGTCCCAGCGGCCGCCGCCCTCTTCGTCGGAGCCGGGGACGAATTCGGCATGCGCGTCCCACTCGGCCGAGGCCGGCGCCCACATTGCCTGGGGCTCGGGGCGGATGAACCGATAGGCGCCGTAGCGCTCGAGCTTGCGGCCATGGCCCGAATCGATCAGGCCATAATCGCCCCAGGGCTCGCCGGTGAGGGTGACGAGCTTCATGCCTTCGCGTGGGCCCGCTCGGCGATATAGCCGGTGATCGCGCCGAATTCGGCGGGGAGGGTGTCGTAGCGCTCCTGGCGATCGAACAGGTCGCCGACGCGGTTCGGCACGTGCGGACGCATGCCGGTGGCGCGCTCGACCGCGTCGCGGAACTTGGCCGGATGCGCGGTGGCGAGGGTGACGATCGGCACGTCCGGCGCCAGACCGGCGCGCTGGGCGGCGGCGAGGCCGATCGCGGTGTGCGGGTCGATCACCTGGGCGGCCTCGGCGCAGGCCCAGCGCATCGCTTCGTTCATGCCGTCGGCATCGATCGCGTCGCTGGTGAACAGCTTGGAGGCGCCCTCCCGTTGCATGTTGGTGAGCTGCATCGCGCGGGTCGATTCGAAGCCGCGCATCTGCTCGGCGATCGGTGCGCCGGCGAGGTCGGCGAGCAGCCGCTCGAAGTTCGAGCTGACCTGGATGTCCATCGAGGGCGCGGCGGTGGGGGTGACGGTGCCCGCCGAATAGTCGCCGGCCGACAGCGCACGGTGGAGGATGTCGTTGACGTTGGTGGCGACCACCAGCTTGGCCACCGGCAGCCCCATGCGCGCGGCGACATAGCCGGCGAAGACGTCGCCGAAATTGCCGGTGGGCACCGAGAAGGCGACGGGCCGCTCGGGCGCGCCGAGGCGGACGGCGGCGTAGAAATAATAGACCACCTGCGCCATCAGCCGGGCCCAGTTGATCGAATTGACCGCGCTCAGCTGGAAGCGGCCCGAGAAGGCCGCATCGTTGAACATCGCCTTCACCAGCGCCTGGGCATCGTCGAAGCTGCCGTCGATCGCGATGTTGTGGACGTTGGGGGCGAGCACCGTGGTCATCTGCCGGCGCTGGACGTCGGAGACGCGGCCCTGCGGGTGCAGCATGAAGATGTCGACACCGATGCGCCCCGCCACCGCGTCGATCGCGGCGCTGCCGGTGTCCCCCGAGGTTGCGCCGACGATGGTGAGGTGCTGGTTGGTACCGCTCAGGAACTTCTCGAACAACAGGCCGAGCAGCTGGAGCGCCACGTCCTTGAAGGCAAGGGTGGGGCCGTGGAACAGCTCGAGCAGCCAGTGCTGCTGGTCGATCTGGACCAGTGGGGTCACCGCCGCGTGCGAGAAGCGGCCATAGGCTTGGGTGCAGAGCTCGCGGAGTTCGTCTTCGCTGAGGTCCGGCGTGACGAAGGGCAGCATGACGCGCACCGCCGTCTCGACATAGGAGAGGCCGCGCATCGCGGCGATGTCCTCGGCCGAGAAGCTCGGCCATTCGGTCGGGATATAGAGGCCGCCGTCGCTGGCGAGTCCGGTGAGGGTGACGTCGCGAAAGCCCAGCGAGGGCGCGGCGCCGCGGGTGCTGTGATACTGCATGGCCGCCCGCGTTACCCGGCGGCAACGATCGGGACAAGATAGCTGTCCTTGGGGGCGGCTTGTCATTGTTGGCATGTCCGGGTGTTCCGCGACGGACCCGCCATGCGTATAGGCGCGTTGCGTACAGCCTTCCCGATGGAGAGAGATGATGGCCTATCCCCAGCCCTGGCATGCCGATGCCGACCGTTATGACGGCCGCATGCCCTATCGCCGCTGCGGCGTGAGCGGGCTCGACCTGCCGGCGATCAGCCTGGGGCTGTGGCAGAATTTCGGCGGCACCGATGTGTTCGAAAATGCCCGCGCGATGCTGCGCCGGGCGTTCGATCGCGGCGTGACCCACTTCGATCTCGCGAACAATTATGGCCCGCCCTATGGCTCTGCCGAAGAGAATTTCGGCCGCGTGCTGGCGACCGACCTCGCCAGCCACCGCGACGAGCTGATCATCTCGACCAAGGCCGGCTGGGACATGTGGCCCGGACCGTATGGCGATGTCGGCGGCAGCAAGAAGTACCTGATCGCCTCGTGCGACCAGAGCCTCAAGCGGATGGGGCTCGACTATGTCGACATCTTCTATTCGCACCGCGTCGATCCCAAGACGCCGCTGGAGGAGACGATGGGCGCGCTCGCCCAGATCCACCGCCAGGGCAAGGCGCTGTATGTGGGCATCTCCAGCTATTCGCCCGAGCTGACGCGACAGGCGGCGGCGATCCTGGCGGACTACAAGGTGCCGCTGCTGATCCACCAGCCGAGCTATTCGATGCTCAACCGCTGGATCGAAGAGAGCCTGCTCGACACGCTGGAAGATCTCGGCACCGGCTGCATCGCCTTCTCGCCGCTGGCGCAGGGGATGCTGACGCGGAAATATCTGAACGGCGTGCCCGAGGATGCGCGCGCGGCCAAGGGCGGCACCTCGCTCGACACGCGGCTGCTCTCCGACGAGAACATCGCCCGCATCCGCGCGCTCAACGCCATTGCCGAGAAGCGCGGGCAGACGCTGGCGCAGATGGCGATCGCCTGGGTGCTGCGCGATCCGCGCGTCACCTCGGCGCTGGTCGGCGCGCGCACCGTCCAACAGCTCGACGATTCGCTCGATGCCGTGAAGAATCTCGGCTTCACCGCCGAGGAGCTGGCCGAAATCGACACCCACGCAACCGAAGGCGCGATCGATCTTTGGAAGGTATCGTCCACGCTTGCGGAACTGCCGCAACGATGAGCGTCGCCTTCCGTCGCGAGAGCGATGAAGAACATAAGGAACCGAAGTTCGAGCTGCCGCTGCCGGCCGGGCCCAATCTGGTCACGGCGGCGGGGCCGGCGCTGATCGCGGGCAAGGTCGCGGCGCTGGAGGCGGCGATCGAGGCCGAAGGCGATGCCGAAGCCAAGGAAGTGCTGAAGCGCGAGCTCCGCTACTGGAACACCCGCGCCGCCACCGCGCAGGTCGCGCCGCCCCTGGAGGAAGGGGTGGCGGGCATCGGCGCGCGGGTGCGGATCCGGCTGAACGGGCGCGAGCGGGTGATCGAGATCGTCGGCCATGACGAGGCCGATCCGGCGGCCGACCGGCTCGCCTTCCAGGCACCGCTGGCGCACGCGCTGCTGGGTGCCGAGGAAGGCGAGAAGGTCGATTTTGGCGGGAGGCCGGAGGCGATCGAAGTGCTGGCGGTGGAGGCGATCTAAGCGAGCCTCTCCGCTCCTGCGCTCCCCTCCCGC
>NZ_JBQEPL010000002.1:222544-870044 GCF_052045505.1 Sphingomonas sp. 22176
GCGGGAGGGGGATTTAGAAGAAGGGGAGGGGCTCAGTCGTTGAACGCCCCAAGATCGAACGCGATCACGTCCTGCCGCTGGGTGCCGAGGCCGGTAATCCCCAGCTCCATCACGTCGCCGGGCTTGAGGAAGATCTTCTCCGGCTTCTGGCCCTCGCCGACGCCCGGGGGCGTGCCGGTGATCAGCAGGTCGCCGGGGTGGAGCGTGATGAAGCGGCTCATGTACGCGATGCATTCCGCCACCGGGAAGATCATCGTCGACGTGTTGCCGGTCTGCATGCGCTTGCCGTTGAGGTCGAGATACATGTCGAGCGCCTGGCAGTCCGCCACCTCGTCCGGGGTGACCAGCCACGGGCCGACCGGGCCGAAGGTGTCGCAGCCCTTGCCCTTGTCCCACTGGCTGCCGAGCTCCTTCTGGAAGGCGCGCTCGGACACGTCGTTGGCGAGCACGAAGCCCGCGACATGGTCCAGCGCGTCGGCCTGGTCGACATGGCGGCAGGTCTTGCCGATGATCACGCCCAGCTCGACTTCCCAGTCGCTCTTCTGCGAGCCCTTGGGGATCATCACCGGATCGTTCGGGCCGGTGAGGCACGAGATCGCCTTGGTGAAGAAGATCGGCTCGGGCGGCGGCTCGAGGCCAGCTTCGCGGGCGTGATCGGCATAGTTGAGGCCGATCGCGAGGAACTTGCCGATATTGGCGACGGGCACGCCGAGGCGGACATCGCCCTCGACCAGCGGCAGCGTGGTGGGATCGACCGCGCGGATCCGCTCGATCACGTCGACGGTCAGGTCGGGCACCAGGCCGGTCAGGTCGCGGATGCGGCCCTCTGCGTCCAGGATGCCGGGCTTTTCGCCCCCGCGCGGGCCGTAGCGAAGCAACTTCATGCAAGCGTCCTCATTCAGGAAAGACAGACGATTGCGCCCTAGCGCGGGCCGGCGCCCCGCCAAAGCGGGATTTGCCGATTTGTCGGATAAAGGGACCGGGGCAGGGGACAGCCCGATCCAATCCGCAGTGTCGCACCTGCCCGCTGGGCCACCTCGTGCCCGCCTTCCTTGACTTCTGCCCGATGCGGCGCATGTGGGAGAAATGGCGCAGGACAACCCTCTCGACCGGCTTCGCGACGTGCTCGCGGGCACCGCGCGCGCGCTTTCGGGTGCCGACGAACTCGAATTCGGCTTCACCGCCGACGCGCCGTTCCAGAGCGGCAAGACGATCAAGGTGCCCGCGCCCTCGCGCACGCTGCCGCCCGAGCAGATCGCCGAGGCGCGCGGCTTTGCCGACAGCTTCGCGCTGCGGATGCGGCACCACGATGCGAACCTCCACGGCCGCACCGCACCCCGCGAGCCGGTCGCCCGCGCCGTCTACGACGCGATCGAGGGCGCGCGGGTCGAGGCGCTGGGATCGCGCGGCTATGCCGGCATCACCGACAATCTGGAGCATGCGCTGGCGATGCGGCTGCGCTCCGATCCGATCGGCCGTGCCCGCACCCGCGACGAAGTGCCGCTGTCGACCGCGCTGGGGCTGATGGTGCGCGAGCGGCTTACCGGCCGCGAATCGCCGTCGAGCGCGGCGCTCGGCCTGGCGCTGGTGCGCGACTGGATCGAGGAGAAGGCGGGCGCCGATCTCGACGCGATGGCGATGGCGATCGACGACCAGAACGCCTTCGCCGCGCTCGCCGCCAAGCTGCTCCAGGATCTCGAGCTGACCGAAGGCGAGATGGTCCCTGACGAAGCCGATGAAGGCGGCGGCGAGGAGGAAGGCCAGGAAGAGCAGCAGGAGCAGGGCGAAGAGGCAGGCGAGTCCCAGCAGCAGCAGGGCGAGGGCCAGACCGAGGCGCGCGGCGAGCAGCGCGAATCCGACCAGGGCGAGGAAGGCGACCAGGAGCAAGAGTCCGAAGGCATGGACGACGGCGACGGTGAGCCCGGCGACGACGGCGACGAAGGCATGATGCCCGTCCGCCCGAACCGCCCGTGGAGCGACCTGCCGCCGAGCTTCGAATACCGCGCCTACACTACCCAGTTCGACGAAGTCGTCGCCGCCACCGATCTGTGCGACACCGACGAGCTGGAGCGGCTGCGCTCCTATCTCGACCAGCAGCTGGTGCATCTGCAGGGTGCGGTGACCAAGCTCGCCAACCGGCTGCAGCGCCGCCTGATGGCGCAGCAGAGCCGTAGCTGGGATTTCGACCAGGACGAGGGGCTGCTCGATGCGGCGCGGCTGGCGCGGGTGGTGGTGAACCCGATGCAGTCGCTCAGCTACAAGATCGAGCGCGATACCGAGTTCAAGGACACGGTGGTGACGCTGCTGATCGACAACAGCGGATCGATGCGCGGGCGGCCGATCTCGATCGCGGCGATCAGCGCGGACATTCTGGCGCGTACGCTGGAGCGCGTCGGCGTGAAGACCGAAGTGCTCGGCTTCACCACCCGCGCCTGGAAGGGCGGCCAGTCGCGCGAGAAATGGCTGGGCGAGGGGCGCATCGCGCAGCCCGGCCGGCTCAACGATCTGCGCCACATCATCTACAAGCAGGCCGACGAGCCGTGGCGCCGCGCCAAGAAGTCGCTCGGGTTGATGATGCGCGAGGGGCTGCTGAAGGAGAATATCGACGGCGAGGCGCTGCTCTGGGCGCATAGCCGGCTGATCGCGCGGCCCGAGGATCGCAAGATCCTGATGGTGATTTCGGACGGCGCGCCGGTCGACGATTCGACGCTGTCGGTGAATTCGGGCTCGTACCTGGAGCGGCATCTGCGCCAGGTGATCGGCTGGATCGAGGCGCGCTCGCCGGTGGAGCTGGCGGCGATCGGCATCGGCCATGACGTGACCCGCTATTACAGCCGCGCGGTGACGATCATGGATGCCGAGCAGCTTGCCGGCACGATGGTCGAGCAGCTGGCCGCCTTGTTCGATACCGAGTGACGCGGTGGCGCTGGAGATCACGGCGCCGCCGGGGGGCTTTCACGGGCCGGTGAAGCGCTCGATCACCATCGCCGGGCACCCGACCTCGATCAGCCTGGAGCCGATCTTCTGGGCGGCGCTGGAGGCGGCGGCAGTGGACGCCGCGCTGCCGCTGAGCGCGCTGGTCGCGGCGATCGACCATGCACGGATCAGCGCGGAGGATCCGCCGAACCTGGCGAGCGCGATCCGTACGTGGCTGATGGCGGAGGTATCCCCTCGTCAATGAGCGTATCCTCCCCCTGGCGGGGAGGTGGCCCGCGCAGCAGGTCGGAAGGGGAGGTTGCCAGAACCTCGCCGGCCGGCGTGCTTCCTCCCCCTCCGTCAGGCCTTCGGCCTGCCACCTCCCCCTGGCGGGGGAGGATAGGGTGGTCCTTACGCCCCGGCCTTGATCCAGTCGTGCATCGTCATCCAGCGGACGAATTCGTCGAACCAGCCGGTGCTCGTGGTCTTCTTCGGGTACATGCCGAAGCCGTGGCCGCCCTGCTCGAACAGGTGGAACTCCACCGGCCGCTTGGCGCCGCGCCAGCTGTCGATCAGCCCGAAGCCGGTATTGCCGAACAGCGGATCGTCGGCCGCGAGCGCCACGAACAGCGGCGGCGCGTCGGCGGGGACCTGGAAGGTGGTGAGCGGGCCGTAGATAGTGCCGATAAAGGCGGGCTTGGCATCCTGCCCGTCAAGCGCGGTCGCCAGCGTGAGCATCGCGCCGGCCGAGAAGCCGACCATGCCGATCCTGTCCGGCTGGACATGCCATTCGCCCGCGCGCTTGCGGACCAGCGCAAAGGCGGCGCGGGCATCGGTTACCTGAGTCGCAATGCCCGCCATCATCGCCTTGGGATCGGCAGCCCGCGGCGGGCCGCCGCCGCCGCCGGCGAAGCGCGCCTTCATCGCGGCCTCATAGGCGGCGAGATCCTGCGGCGTCTGGTTGAGTCGGTATTTCAGCACGAAGGCGGCGACCCCGTGCGCGGCGAGCGCCTTGGCGACATCCCAGCCTTCATTCTGCATCGAAAGCGAGGTGAAGCCGCCGCCCGGCGCGACGATCACCGCGGTGCCGTTCGCCCTGGCGGGATCGGGCAGGAACGGGGTGAGCGTCGCGACCGTCACGTTGCGGGCGAACACGCTGCCATATTGGCTGTGCCAGCTCTCGGTCGCGGTGGCGCCGGGCAGCGGGCCGGTGCCGAGTTCGATTGCCGACGGCTGCGCTGGCGTGGCGATGACCGCCATCTTGTCGTTCTGCGCAAGCGCCGGCAGCGGTGCCGCGAGCAGCGCTGCCAGGGCGAGACTCAGGCGCAGCACAGATGTGGGCCGATACTTCAACCGATGTGAATGCATCCGATCCTCCCCAATAGTTGCTTTTATCCAGTATCCGCGCGCGAATGCTGTTTGTCCAACAATTAAGTGGGCCATCGGCGCGATATTGATGCCATCCTCTAAAGAAATATATCCGATAAATAAGGGCGAAAGGAGGAGCGGAGACATCTGAAACCTTGCAGGTCCTTGCCTGCAGTTACCGAGATTACTCTGTCCAGAGGTGCGGGCCGGGCGGCATGCGTGCGGGCCAACCCGCGAAGCGCCACACAGCTGCAATGTTTATGCAAATCGCTCGCAATCGCATTGACAATGCGAATTGGTCGCAATAGGCGCAGCCGTAACGACGTTCAAAGGGGATTTACGTGAATCGCACTTCCGCGAAGATGGCCAGCGCGCCGGCATTCGTTGCACTGGCCTGTGTGGGCTTTCTCGTCTCGGCACCGGCCCAGGCCGACGACAAGCACCCGAACGATGGCACCACTACAAGCGCCACGTCCGACGACTCCGCGCAGGATCGCGACACGATCATCGTCAACGGCCAGCCCTATTCGCCCCACCAGCAGTCGCCCAAGGCGACCCGGCCGGTGCGCGACACGCCGCAGACCATCACCATTCTCACCAACGAAGTGATCGAGCAGCAGAACCTGCTCACCCTGCGCGACATGCTGTCGACCGTGCCCGGCATCACCTTCGGCGCCGGCGAAGGCGGCGGCGGCTATGGCGACTCGATCAACCTGCGCGGCTATTCGGCCAATACCGACATCACCGTCGACGGCATCCGCGACAGCGCGCAGTACACCCGTACCGACCCGTTCAACCTCGAACAGCTCGAAGTCGTCAACGGCCCGAACTCGGCACAAAATGGTGCGGGCTCTGTCGGCGGCTCGATCAACATGGTCACCAAGAAGCCGCAGGCGAATACCCGCATCCTCGCCTCTGGCGGCATCGGCACCGATAATTACTATCGCGGCACGGTCGATGCGAATGTGCGCGTCAACGATCTGATCGCCTTCCGCCTCAACGCGATGAAGCACGACAACGACGTGCCCGGCCGCGACGTAGAAAAGATGAAGCGCTGGGGCGTCGCTCCGGCGGTGACGATCGGCATCGACAGCCCGACCAAGCTGACCCTGCAATATCTCCACCAGGAAGACCACAACACGCCGCAATATGGCGTGCCCTATTTCTCGGTCGCAGGCGGTTCTTTGCCGGGCGTGAGCCGCTCCAGCTATTACGGCTTCCGCAACGTCGACACCCAGGAGAGCAATGTCGATCAGGCGACCGCGACCTTCGAGCATCACTTCAACGACCGGGTGACGATCCGCAACGTCACGCGCTGGCAGGACGTGACCCAGCACAGCATCGTCGATCCGCCCCAGGGCACCTGGTGCCTGGCGAACGGCCTGACCCCCACCGGCACGCCGTGCACCGTCGCCTTCACCGGCGCGACCACGGGCACGCTCACCGTGCCGGCCGGCTATTACTATGCCTCGGGCCCGCGCGGGAACACTCGCAACACCCGCAACCAGCTTGCCTATGACCAGGTCGACCTGATGGCGCGGTTCAACACCGGCTTCATTGAGCATTCGGTCACGCTCGGCACCTCGGCGAGCTGGGAGAAGTTCAACCTCTCCACCGGCAACGTGCTGCGCAATGCCGACGGCACCAGCCCGTTCCTCTATTACCCGCTGATCAGCATCACCAACCCGAACGCGGTGGTGGCAGGTCCGGCGGCAGCGAGCGGGATCGCGCGCACCTATGGCAGCAACGTCTATACCGGCCCGATCAACTTCATCGAAAGCGCGCGGCAGACCGGCGAGCTGACCAACTATGCCGTCTATCTGTTCGACACGATGAAGCTGGGCGAGCACATCGAGATCAATGGCGGCCTGCGCTGGGAGTCGAATGACGGCAGCTACCGCGCCGACACCGTCTCCACCACGACGGCGACGCTGGGCCAGGTGACGCCGGGTACCACCTTCTACAACAGCGACAAGCTGTTCTCCTACCGTGCGGGCCTGGTCTACAAGCCGGTCAAGGCGATCAGCCTCTATGTCGCCTATGGCAATTCGAAGACGCCGTCGAAGACCTCGGTCAACGGCTCGTGCACCGCGCTGACCTGCAACGTCGATCCGGAAACCGCGCGCAACTATGAAGTCGGCGGGAAGGCCGAAGTGTTCGGCGGGCGCCTGCTGCTCACCGCGGCGGTGTTCCGCAACGAGCGCACCAACTACAAGGTGGCGACCGGCGATCCGCTGGTCCCCGAGCAGCAGCTGGACGGCAAGTCGCGCGTTGATGGCATCGCGCTCGGCGCCGTCGGACAGATCACCAAGGCCTGGTCGGTCACCGCCAACTACACCTATCTGGACAGCACGGTGCTGCGCGGCATCGCGAAGAACAGCCCGGCCGGCACGATCGACTATGCCAAGAATGCCGAGCTGCAATATACGCCGGACCATTCGGGCAGCCTGTTCACCACCTATCGCCTGCCGATCGGCCTCACGCTCGGTTACGGCGTGACCTATCAGGGCAAGGCGGCGCTCACCCTGCCGGCGGCGGGCGCTCCCCAGGTGTTCTACAGCCCCGCTTATTGGGTGCACAACGCGTTCCTCTCCTACGAGATCACCCGTGCGCTGACCGCGCAGGTGAACGTGAAGAACGCGACCGACTCGCTCTACTACACGCGTATCCGCAACAATGGCTGGGCGATGCCGGGCGACGGCCGCTCGGCGGTGCTGAGCCTCAACTACCGCTTCTGATCGCGAAGGCCGCGATCCCTCGGCCCCTTCCGGTGCATGCCGGGAGGGGCCGCTTCTTTTCTCCGCCCTTGATCTGGCGCATGTCCCGCAGACCGCGGGCCGATCACAGGGCAGGATGTTTCCCGCGCAGGAGTGTGTGCATGTTGATCCCGATCCCCGACCTGCTCTCGCCCGCCGATCTTGCGCGCGTGCGTGCGCTGGTAGACGCGGCGGAATGGGTGGACGGCAACGTCACCTCGGGGCCGCAGGCGGCGCTCGCCAAGCGCAACGAGCAGCTGCCGGAGACCCATCCGGCCGCGCGCGAGGCGGGGGCGATCATCCTGGATGCGCTGGCACGCTCGCCCCTGTTCATCGCCGCGGCGCTGCCGCTCAAGATCTTCCCGCCCTTGTTCAATCGTTATGCCGGCGGCCAGAATTTCGGGCTGCATGTCGACAATGCCGTGCGCATCCAGCGCGGCAGCGAGTTCCGCGTGCGTTCGGACCTGTCGATGACCGTGTTCCTCGAAGACCCGCAGGCCTATGAGGGCGGGGAACTGCTGATCGAGGGGCTGTTCGGCGCGCAATCGGTGAAGCTGCCGGCGGGGCACGCGATCCTCTATCCATCGTCGAGCCTGCACCGGGTGACGCCGGTGACCAGCGGCGCGCGCGTCGCGAGCTTCTTCTGGCTCCAGTCGATGGTCCGCGACGACGGCGCCCGGCGGATCCTGTTCGACCTCGATCGCTCGATCCAGGGCCTGGTCGGCGAACTGGGGCAGGGTCATGCCGAGGTGGTGGCGCTGACCGGCGTGTACCACAATCTGCTGCGGCGCTGGGCGGACGCGTAAGGGGTCAGCCGGCAACGACAAGAGCGGTGCGAACGTTGTGCCGCCATGCCGGCCGATCCTCCCCAAACCGCCACCGTCGTCACCAGCCGCGCGATCCGCGCCGGGCACGAGCAGGATTTCGAGCGCTGGGCGGCGGCGCTGGGCGACCTGGCCGAGGCCGCGCCCGGCTATCGCGCGGCCATCCGGCTTGGCCAGACCGCCGGCTTCCAGCATCTGCTGTTCCGCTTCGATAACGGTGCGACCGCCGAGGCATGGCATGACAGCGACGCGGTGCGCGCGCATGTCGCCGTCGCCGATCGCTGGTCCACGGCGCTGCGCCAGATCCAGACCGGCGACCGGATCGCCTTTGACCTGCCGAGCGATGCAAGTGCCAGCAAGTGGAAGCGCTTCGTCACCACCTGGCTGACGGTGTTTCCGGTGCTGCTGCTCGTCAGCCTGGGCGTGCGCACCGTGCTGAAGGACGTGCCGCTGCCGCTGCAGCTGCTGCCCTCCTCGTTGCTGCTGACCGCGACGCTGCAATGGATCATCCTGCCGCGGCTGCAGCGCTACACCCGCTTCTGGCTGCTGCAGGACCGTTCGGGCACGCTGAAGACCTGAGCGCTGCGGATCGGCGCGGAACCTGCTATCCAAGGCTGCCATAGCTTTGGGGAAAGCCGATGACCGCCGCACCGTTTGCCGTCCGCCGTTCGGATCTGGGGACGCGGCTCCTGCCGATCCTGGTGCTGGCCGTGGCGGGATGGGCGGTGCGCAGCCCCATCGCGGCGGCGCACCCGCTGGTCGCCGGGCTGCTGTTCCTGTGGATCGCGAGCGACAGCCGGCTGCTGTCGCTGATCGCACGCGCGCCGCGCCGCCGCCCTGCGCCGCGGCAGATCGTCGCCGGGCTCGCGCTGGCCGTGTTCGCGGTGCTGGTCGCTGCGCCGACGGTGGTGCGGGAGGCGCTGCTGCGCCTGCCCGTGCTGGCGGGCGCGATGGCGATCGTGCTGGTCGTCCATCTCGGCTGGGGCGCCTGGGTCGCCTGGGGCCGGCTCCGGACGAGTGCGGAGGCGCGCTGGGTCGCGGCCCTGTCCGAGCTGTTGCCGCCGCAGCTCGTCCGGCTCGCGGCCGCCGAACTCCGCTTGCTCCATCTCGGCCTGTTCCGCTGGGGCGCGGCGCCGGACGTGCCGGACGGGTGCCAGGGCTTTGCCTATCATCGGCACCTGACGCCGATGGCGGTGACGCTGCTGGCGCTGCAGGCGATCGAGGTTGCGATCCACCATCTGCTGCTCGCCCAATGGAGCGCGTTCGCCGCCTACGTCCTCTTCGTGCTGAGCGATGTCGGGCTGATCTACATGATCGCGCTGATCAAGTCGTTCCGCCTGTGCCCGGTGCTGCTGACGCCGGAGGGTGTGCGGGTGCGCGCCGGGCTGCTGATCGACCGATTCGTGCCCTATGGCGCGATCGCAAGCATCGAGACCAGCTTCGATTCCGCGCTGGTGAAGGACAAGGCGACGCTCAACGCCGGGCTGCTCGCCTGGCCGAATCTCGTGCTGCGGCTGGATGCGCCGCTACCCGGCAGGCGCCCGCGTACGGCCATCGCCTTCCGCCTCGACGATCCCGAGCCGTTCGTCCGCGCGCTGCGCTGGCGGCTCGGGACCAATCCCGTTTAGGCGCGACCGACCACGCTCTCCGGCAGGTCCTTGCCGAAGACGCGCTGGTAATATTCGGCCACCTGCGCCCGCTCGGCCTCGTCGCACTTGTTGAGGAACGACAGGCGGAAGGCGAAGCCGATATCGCCGAAGATCAGCGCGTTCTGCGCCCAGGTGATCACGGTACGCGGGCTCATCACGGTCGAGATATCGCCGTTGATGAAGCCTCGGCGGGTGAGCTCGGCCACGCGGACCATGTTCTCCACCGTCTCCTTGCCGCCCGGCTTGTCGTACTCGCCGGACTTGGCGAGCACGATCCGCGCCTCGGTGGCCGCCGGCAGATAATTGAGCGTCACCACGATGTTCCAGCGGTCCATCTGGCCCTGGTTGATCTGCTGGGTGCCATGGTACAGGCCGCTGGTATCGCCCAGGCCCACCGTGTTGGCGGTGGCGAACAGGCGGAACCATGGGCTCGGGCGGATCACGCGGTTCTGGTCGAGCAGGGTCAGCTTGCCCTCGGTCTCCAGCACGCGCTGTATCACGAACATCACGTCCGGGCGGCCCGCGTCATATTCGTCGAACACGAGCGCGGTTGGGGTCTGCAGCGCCCAGGGCAGCAGGCCTTCGCGGAACTCGGTGATCTGCTGGCCATCCTTGAGCACGATCGCGTCGCGGCCGATCAGATCGATGCGGCTGATATGCGCGTCGAGGTTGATGCGGATGCACGGCCAGTTGAGCCGCGCCGCCACCTGCTCGATGTGGCTGGACTTGCCGGTGCCGTGATAGCCCTGGATCATCACGCGGCGATTGTGGGCGAAGCCGGCCAGCACCGCGAGGGTGGTGTCCGGATCGAACACATAGGCGGGGTCCAGATCGGGCACGCGCTCGTCCGCCTCGCTGAACGCGGGGACTTCCATGTCGATGTCGATCCCGAACAGGTCGCGCACCTTCACCATCTTGTCGGGCGCGTCGAGGATCGTGGAGTCCCGGCTGTCGGGCAGGGTGTTGGGGATGTCGGCCATATTAAATCCTTCAGTCGCACCGGACCTAGTGGCTTGTTTGCCGCACTGCAACCGCATGTCCGAAGGGGATGGTTCAGCCGCCGATCTTCGGCGGCAGCAGGAACAGGGCGGCGAAGGCGGCGGCACGGGCCAGGTCGCCTTCGACAACGAACCTGCCCTCGGCGAGTGCCATGGGCAGCGGCATGGTGCCGAACAGCACCGGCAGGAAGTCATTGGGTTCGCCGACGAACACCGCCTCGGTATCGGCGAGCGTGCCCCGGTCGATCGCCAGCGCACCATCGTGCACGGTGACGCGATAGGTTTCCTCGCCGAGCCGGAAGCCTATCCTGCCCGCCCAGCCTGCCGCCTTGTCCGGCAGCAGCAGCATGCGCAGCGCGAGCATCAGCGAGACGCGGGAGAAGGGCAGCGAGGGATCGTGCCGCGGCGATCGCAATGCCCAGCGGCCCATCGCCATCACCACCGGCTCCGCCTCATAGCCCCAGGGCGTGAGCGCATAGACCTGTACGCTGGCCGGCGGCGGCAGCTTCTCGCGCACGACGATCCCGTCGGCCTCCAGCCCCTGCAGCCGCTGGGTGAGCACATTGGCGCTGAGCCCCGGCAGCCCGGCGCGGATCTCGCCGAACCGGCGGGCCCCGAGCAGCAATTCGCGGATGATCAGCAGCGCCCAGCGCTCGCCGACGAACTCCAGGGCGAGGGCGGTGCCGCAGGCATCGTCATAGCGGCGTTTGGGTTTGGTTATATTTTCTAACTTCACGGTTGTTTTTTAGGATCAGACGCGGCACGAATCAAGCAGGACGCGACTCGAAAGTCGTGCCCGAACGGGAGAGACAGCAATGCCGAACGCTGTGTTCGTGAACCTGCCGGTGACAGACGTACCGCGCGCGACCGCCTTCTACGAAGCGATCGGTTGTACGAAGAACCCCCAGTTCAGCGGTCCGACCGCGAGCGCGATGGTATTCTCGGACACGCTTAGTTTCATGCTGCTCCACCGCGACTTCTTCCAGACCTTCACTCCGCGCGCCGTCGCCGATGCGACCAGCACGACCGAGGTGCTGATCGCGCTGCCGCTCGATGATCGCGCGGCTGTCGATGCGCTGGTGGAGAAGGCGATCGCCGCTGGCGGCGCGGGGGACATCCGCCCGGTGCAGGACATGGGCTTCATGTACGGCCGCACCTTCACCGATCCCGACGGCCATATCTTCGAGCCGTTCCACATGGACATGGCAGCAGCGGCCGCCGCGATGGCGCAGGCGGAGCCGGCCTGAACGGGCTGACGACAGGGGAGAGCGAGACGTGACCAATCGGCAGGGCGAAATCATCTGGTACGAACTGATGACGCGCGATGCGGACAGGGCTGCGGCCTTCTATGGCGCGGTGGTCGGCTGGCAGGTCGGCGCGCCGCCGCCGGGCGGGCCCGATTACCGGATGATCGTCGCGCCGGACGGCAATGCCGGGGGCATGCTGCAGCTCGATGTCGCGATGCTGGCAGCGGGGGCGAGCCCGACCTGGCTCGCCTATTTCGGAGTCGACGATGTCGATGCGCGCGTCTCGTCGATCGTCGGCGAGGGCGGCAAGGTGATGGTGCCGGCCTGGGACGCGGCCGGCGTCGGGCGGATCGCAATGGTCACCGATCCGCAGGGCGTGCCCTTCTACGTGATGCGCGGCGCGACCGAGGGGGCGACCAGCACCGTCTACCAGCGGAACGGCGTGGGCCATGTCGGCTGGAACGAGCTGTTCGCGCCCGATAGGGACGCGGCACTCGGCTTCTACCATCGCCAGTTCGGGCTTACCCGCATGGGCGGCATGCCGATGGGGGAGATGGGCGAATACAGCTTCATCGGCCATGAGGGCGGCGAGCCCATGGGCGCGATCATGCGCTGCCCGCCGGGTGCCAAGCCGGGCTGGAGCTTCTACATCCGGGTCGAGGATGTCGACGCGGCGAAGGTGCGGGTCGAAAGCGCCGGCGGGACGGTGATTAACGGGCCAATGGACGTGCCCGGCGGCGAGCGCGTGCTCCAGGCGGTGGATCCGGATGGCGCGACGTTCGGGCTGGTGAGCGGAGCCGGCGCATAACGAAGGCGTGCGGTTTCGAGGATGCGGCGGAGGACGCCGTCGAGATTGTGGAGCAGGGCGTCGGCGGGGATGCGGCGCGTGGCGATGCCGTTGGCGGCGAGCCAGGCGTCGCGGCGAGCGTCGTCCTGGGGGTGGTCGCCATGGGCATGGCCTGTGCCGTCCAGTTCGATCGCGAGACGGGCGCGGGCGCAGTAGAAGTCGAGGACATAAGGGCCGGCTTGATGCTGGCGGCGGAAATGAAGGCCTTCGGGGTCGCCGCGGAGGTGGCGCCAGAGGCGGCGCTCGGCGGGCGACATCTCGCGGCGGAGCTTGCGGGCGAGGCTGCGGGTGCGCGGGGTTCCACGAAGGCGCATTTGGGCGAGTCCCTGCCATTGGGGTCGGGCGGAGGATGTCGTATTTTTTAGAACGAATAAAGAACAACTTTCGCGGCAGGCCCCCTCCACCACCGCCTTCGGCGGCGGTCCCCCTCCCCCGCTTCGCGGGAGAGGAAATGGCAAGGAGACTAGCGTTTCCTCCACCGCGATAGCGGGGGAGGGGGACCGCGCCGCGCTAGCGGCGTGGTGGAAGGGGGGCTCCCCCCGGCCCAAACTCAAGCGAAGGCCGCCGACCCCTTCAACTGCTGATACGCCGCGATCACCCGTTGCAGCCGCGCCTCATGGCTGCGGTCGCCGCCGTTGCGGTCCGGGTGGAACTTCCGCACCAGTTCCGAATAGCGTTTGCGCAGCGTCGTGCGGTCGCAGTCGATCTCCAGGTCGAGCACCTTCAGCGCATCGCGATCCGCGCCGGAGAGCGGCCGCCCGTCCTTGCGCTCGCCGCGATCCTTCATCCGATCCCGGAACCGCGCGCCGATCGCGTCGAGCGGGTCGGCGAAATCGGCCCAGCGCGGCGGCACGTCGGGATTGGCGCTGAACACGCGCGTCTCGCGCTCCCAGCCGGAGATCGGGCGCTGTGCCTCCTGGATTTCGTCGGGGCTCATCCCCGAGAAGAAATTATAGCCCGAGTTGAATGCGCGGACATGATCCAGGCACAGCCAGCGGAATGGCGGCGGCCCGTCGAAGCCGCTGCGCGCGCCTTCCAGCGGCGGCGCGCGGAATTCGCCGGCGGCATTGCAGCCCGGCTCTGCGCACAATCTCCCCTCCGCTTCCACGCGACCGTGGAAACGGGCATTCGGACGATCCTTTTTCGGCGGACGGCTAGCCACGCGACTCCCTCGAACAAACCGCCTATATAGGCGCGATGACCGACCTCGCTACTGGCCCCCTGGCCGATCTTATCGCCGATCGCCTGCGCACCGCGCTCGCCCCGTCGCAGCTCCATGTCAGCAACGACAGCGCCCAGCATCGCGGGCATCTGGGCGACGACGGCACCGGCGAAAGCCACTTCACCGTCACGATTGAAAGCCCCGAATTCGCCGGGCTCAACCGCGTCGCCCGCCAGCGCAAGGTGAATCACGCGCTTGCCGACCTGCTCGCCACGCGCATCCACGCGCTGGCGATCAAGGCGACCGCGCCGGGCGAATGAGCACGCGTGTCGCGCGCCCCGCGGCGCGGATCCTGCTGCTCGACGGCGCGAGGCGCGTGCTGCTGTTCCGCTTTGATCCCAGCGACCGGCCGCCCTTCTGGTGTACGCCGGGCGGGGCGGTCGATCCGGGTGAGAGCTACGAGGCCGCTGCACGGCGCGAGCTGTGGGAGGAGACCGGCATCCGCGCCGATCCCGGGCCGGAGGTCACGCAGCGCGTCGTCGAGTTCGTGACAATCGAGGGCGTGCCGGTGTGGGCCGACGAGCGCTATTTCCTGGTGCGAACCGAGGTGGAGGCGATCGAGACCGGCGGGCATACCGCGCTGGAGCAGCGGGTGATGCGCGGCTGGCGCTGGTTCACCCGCGAGGAGATAGCCGCGCATGGCGAGGCTATCTTCCCGGAGGATTTGCTGGAGATGCTGGCAGCGCTGGAGGCGTAGCGCCTTCTATTCTCCCCTCCCGCTTGCGGGAGGGTGAGTGCTGGAAGCGCAGGCTTTGCTGGAAGAAGGAGGGCTGCGGCGGTGCAGCCTCTTTGCAGCGTGTCGCCTGTCACCCTCACGCACCCTCCCCTAACCCCTCCCGCAAGCGGGAGGGGGACTTAGAAGAAGCAGAGGGACTGCAGGGTTACTCCCTACCGAGCAGTACCCGGGCCTGGCCGGCGATCTGGGCGAGCATCGCCGCATTCGGCACTGCCGACTGCCGCGCACGCCGCACCAGTGCGCTGAACTGGTCGACGCGGGCGCGGTGCTCGGCGAGCCATGCGTCCACCGTCGCCTGCGGATCCTGCCCCTCGACGCGGCCGAGGAAGTCCAGCCGCAGCTGCTGGAAGTCGCGGGCGAGGCCGGCGATCAGCAGGCGTTCCCACACATCGCCGGTGGTGATCCGCGCCGCGGTCGCCTGCGCCCAGTCGAGCCCCAGCGCCTGGCCGAGCGAGGTGAAGGCGCGGGTGAGCACCACCTCGTCGATGCCGCGCCGCTGGCCGAGATCGGCAAGGCCGATACAGCCGTCCAGCTCGAACACATGGACCACGCGGTCGACCAGCTCGGCCGGTGCACCCGCCGTGGTGAGCTTGCTGCAGATCCGGTCGGCCTGGGCGCGCACTTCGGTGAGCATCAGCCCCTTGGCCTCGCGGCCCAGCGCGTCGATGCCCGGCTGCAGCCGCGCAATGACTTCGGCGGGGCTGGCGCCCGGGCGGGTGATGCGCAGCAGATCGGCGATCTGGCCGCGTACCGCCACCGCCAGCTCGTCGAGCAGCGCGACGCGGGCGCCTTCGCTGATCTCGGCGGTTTCCACCGCTTCCCACAGCGCCGGCAGGCCGAGCAGCCGTTCGGCGACGACGAACATCGCGGCGATGTCGCGCATCGAGGCGCCTTCTTCCTCGGCCAGCTCGAACGGGTGGAGCACGCCGAGGCGGTTCACCACGCGATTGGCGAGCTTGGTCGCGACGATTTCGTTGCGCAGGCGATGCTCGTCGATCGCCTTGCCGAAGCGCTCCTGCATCGCCTTCGGGAAGGCAGCGTGGAGATCGCCGACCAGCGCGGCGTCATGGCCCAGGTCGCCCTGTTCGATCGCGTCCTGCAGCGCCAGCTTGGCCGAGGCGAGCAGCACCGCCAGCTCCGGCCGGGTGAGCCCGCGGCCTTCCTGTGCGCGGCGCAGCAGGTCCTCGTTCGAGCCCAGGCCCTCGACATTGCGGTCGAGGCGACCGCTCGCTTCGAGGATCTCGATCACCCGCACATAGCTGGGCAGATCGAGCGCGCCGTCATTCTCCATGAAGGAGAGCGCCAGCGTCTGGAGACGATTGTCCTCCAGCACCAGGTGCGCCACGTCGTCTGTCATCGACACGAGCAGCGCGTTGCGGTCCTCGAAGCCGAGCCGGCCTTCGATCATCTCGCGGTTGAGCGCGATCTTGATGTTGACCTCGTTATCCGAGCAGTCGACGCCGGCCGAATTGTCGATGAAGTCGGTGTTGAGGCGGCCGCCATTGCGCGCGAACGCGATACGCGCCGCCTGGGTCACGCCCAAGTTCGCGCCTTCGCCCACCACCTGCGCACGGACCTGTTCGGCATTGATGCGGATACGATCGTTGGCGGGATCGCCCACCTCGCCGTTGCTCTCGCTCGCGGCCTTCAGATAGGTGCCGATGCCGCCGAACCACAGCAGCCCGACGCGCGCCTTGAGGATCGCGATCATCAGCCCGTTGGGATCGATGCTGTCGACGTCCAGGTCGAGCAGCGCCTTGACCTGCGGGCTGAGCGGGATCGACTTTTCGGTGCGCGGGAACACGCCGCCGCCCTCGGAGATGAGGTCGGGGTTATAGTCTGCCCAGCTCGAGCGCGGCAGTGCGAACATCCGTGCGCGCTCTTCCCAGCTCTTCGACGCGTCCGGGTTGGGATCGAGGAAGATGTGGCGATGGTCGAAGGCCGCGACCAGCTTGATCGTCTTGGACAAGAGCATGCCGTTGCCGAACACGTCGCCCGACATGTCGCCCACGCCCGCCACGGTGACCGGCTCCGACTGGATGTCGGTGCCCATTTCCAGGAAGTGGCGGCGCACCGAGACCCAGGCGCCCTTGGCGGTGATGCCCATCGCCTTGTGGTCGTAGCCGACGCTGCCGCCCGAGGCGAACGCGTCGCCCAGCCAGAAATTGCGCTCGATCGCCAGCGAATTGGCGACGTCCGAGAAGGTCGCCGTGCCCTTGTCCGCCGCGACGACGAAATAGGGATCGTTGCCGTCGAGGATCGTTACGCCCTCGGGATGGACGACCTCGCCCGCGACGATGTTGTCGGTGATCGAGAGCAGCGCACGGATGAAGATGCGGTAGCTCTCGGTGCCCTCGGCCAGCCAGGCGTCACGATCGACGGCGGGCGAGGGCAGGTGCTTGGGATAGAAGCCGCCCTTGGCGCCGGTCGGCACGATGACGGCGTTCTTCACGCGCTGCGCCTTCATCAGGCCCAGGATCTCGGTGCGGAAGTCGTCGCGGCGATCGGACCAGCGCAGGCCGCCGCGGGCGACCGGACCGGCGCGCAGGTGGATGCCCTCGACCCGCGGGCTGTACACCCAGATCTCGCGCCAGGGGAGCGGGGCGGGGAGGCCCGGTACCTTGGCCGAATCAAGCTTGAACGCCAGCGCTTCGGCACCCCCGGGCGCGAAGGCGTTGGTGCGCAGTGTGGCGAGCACCACGCCCTTGAACAGGCGCAGGATGCGATCGTCGTCGATGGCGCTGACCTGGGCGAGGCCCAGATCGATCGCACGGTGCGCATCTTCGATTGCTTCGGCATCGCCGCCGCGTGCAGGATCGTGCGCGGCTTCGAACCGCTCGACCAGCGCCGTGGCGACCAGCGGCGCGCGGCGCAGCGCGTCGACCACGGTGCCGAGGCCGTAGAGCATGCCGGTCTGGCGCAGATAGCGGAACCAGGCGCGCAGCAGCACCACCGCAGACGGGCTGAGGCCCGCTTCTACGATCAGCCGGTTGAACAGGTCGTTCTCGGCGCGGCCTTCGAGCACCGCGGCCACCGCCGCCTCGACGGTCGCTGGATCCTGGTCCAGCATCGTGCTGGGCGTCGCCGGCTCGACCTTGAAGTCGTGGATGAAGGCGCCGTTGGTCAGCTCGGTCGGTACTTCCTCGAGCACGCGGAAGCCGAAATTCTCGAACGCCGGCACCGCATCGGACAGCGCCAGCGCACCGCCCAGTCGGTACAGCTTGATCCGGTATTTGCCCGGCTCACCCTGCAGCGGCACGATCCGCACCGAACGGGCATGCTCGTCTTCGAGCCCGCCGATCCGCACCATGTCCTGCGCGGCTTCCTCCGGGGTGTGGGTGAGGCGGTAGACATCCGGGAAGGCGTTGGCGAGGCGCAGCGACAGGCGGGCGGCGCCGCTGCCGGCGATCTCGCCGAGGCAGGCTTCCACCGCCGGGGCCCAGCCGCGCACCATGCGGGCGATGCGCGCGTCGAGCTCGTCCTCGTCGGGCATCGTCGTGTCGCCGCGCAGGTCGAGCGTGTAGCGCAGCTGCGCCAGCACGCCGTCTTCCAGCGCGATCGACCAGTTGATCATCTTGGCGTGCGCGGCCTCGGTCAGCATAGTGCCGATCGTCTCGCGGTGACCGGCGGCGACCTGCTCGCGCGGCAGCCAGACAAAGGCGAACAGGTGGCGGCCCAGCGTGCTGCGCACCAGCACCAGCTTCGAACGCGGGCGATCCGCGACCGACATCGCGGTGAGCACCAGGCTCTCCAGCGCTTCCAGGTCGAAGGCGGTGGTCAGGTCGTGCGGCAGGCCGGTCAGGGCATGCGTCATCGCCTTGCCGGTATGGCCCGAGGGATCGAAGCCGAACTTCGATTCGAGCATCTCCAGCCGGCCGCGCAGCATCGGCACCATCGCCGGGGGCGTGTTGAGCGCCTGGCTGGTCCACAGCCCGTAATGGATCGACAGGCCGGTGACTTCCTGCCCGGTCATCAGCGGCGTGACGACGATGTCGAGCGGCACGCGGCGATGCACGGTGGAGGTGGCGTTCGACTTCAGCAGCAGCGGAATCTCGCCGCCCATCTCGAAATAATCGACCGCCAGCTTGCGCGAGGTATCGGCGAGCAGCGGCACTTCATGCGTGTAGCGGGCAAGGCCGACCTGGTCGGTGCTCTCGCCGCCGACCGACCATTTCTCATGGCCGAGCAGCGTCATCGCATCGTCGGCGAACCAGCGCAGCAGCGCCTCGCCTTCGCGCGAAGGGACGCGGGCGCCGTCGATCGACAGCGCCTGCTGGAGTGGGCGCCAATCGGAGACGACGTCGCGGACATGCTCCAGCACGCGCTCGATCTCGCTGGTCAGCGCGCGGCGGGTACGGGCGTCGGCGCGCTCCATCTCGATGTAGATCATCGACTCGGGCGAGGCATCCTTCGCCTTTTCGCCGATATCGGACACCACGCCCTTGGCGTCGCGCTCCACCGGCAGGATCGGGTGGATGATGCGGAAGATGCTCAGGTCGAACGAGGCGATCGCCGCCGCGATCGAATCGACCAGGAACGGCATGTCGTCGTTGATCACGGCGAGCCGCATCTTGCGGCTGGCATCGTCCTGATAGGTTTCTAGATTGAGCCGCACGGTCTGCGGCGGGCGTTCGGCCGCCGTCTCCGCGACGAACCGCGCCACTTCCGTGCGCTCGGCGTCGTCCAGTCCTTCCAGCTCTCCGGGCAGGGCACCTTCGAAGATCCGATCCTCAAAAGCCTGCATGATCTTTTTTTCTAGGTTCTTCATGGATGCGGCTATGCTCCCGGGCGAAGGCCACCTCAAGTCTGGAAAAACCGGGAGGAAAGGCGCAGAAGCGCCCTCCGCCGCCGTAAGACTCAGGCAGTGAGGCTCAGGCCGCCGCGCGGCGGACGGCGCGGTCGGTCAGCTGTGCGTCGTCTTCCAGCTTGGCGATGATATCGAGGCCCTGGTCGCCGGCGCGGGCCAGCAGCAGCACGAATTCGGCCTGTCCCGGCGCGATCGCCACGCGGGCGAGCGGCGGCCGCTGGCGCAGCGCTTCGACGGCGCGGGCGAAGGCGGCCGGGCGGCGCTCGCCGGCCACCGAGGCGCGCAGTTCGCGCTCGGCTGCGACGACACCCTTGATCCCGCCGGGGGTGATTTCGAGGAACGCGTCGAGCCCGTCCGCCGGCACCGCCAGCCGCCGGGCATGGGTAAGCACGGCGGCGAATTCAGCCAGCCGCGTCTTGTCATAATCCGCACCGAAGACGAGCTTGGCCACCGGCGTCATCGGCGCGCGCGCCTGGGCGGCGATCCCCGCCTCGGCGAGCAGCGCGGCATAGCCCTCCGCGTCCTTCTCGGCGGCGATCGCGAAGCCATAGGCACGATCGAGCGCGCGGTAGAGCGCCACGCGGCCGCGCAGCTCCGAGGCGCGGGCGGCGGCGGCCGACTCGCGGGCGAGCATCAGCTGGTCGGCGAGCGGCGAGGCGAGTTCGGTGCGCGGCAGCTCCGCCGTGGCGGGCGAATCGAAGCCGGCGCTGGGGCCGTCGGCCCAGACCGACTGGGTCGGTGCGGGATGCGGCACCGCGCGGCGCGAGGCCTCGATCTCGGCATCGAGTCGCGCCTGCATCTCGGCGTCGACCACTTCCTTCCAGTTGATCACGCCGTAGATGAAGTCGATCGCCTCCGGGTTCGACGCGAACGGCATCAGGATGCCGCGATAGAACATCTGGTGGCCGCGCTGGCCGACGAACTCGGCTTCGAAGCCGATTGGGGCGCGGTTGGCGATGATCTGGAGATAATGGTCGGTGAGGCGCGAAAGCAGCGAGCGGCTAGGCACTTCGCCGACATGGGCGATCGGCCCCTCGATCCCGCATTCCTCGCGCAGCGCGGTGCCGAGATAGCGGATCGCCGGGTTCTCGATGCCGGCGGTGAAATCGAGCAGCACGCTGTTCGGGCCGAAATCGGCGATGTTCTCGGGATCGAGATCGTGAATCGCGGGGTAGGGGCGGCCGCGCAGCAGCGAGACCCAGTGGTTATAGGCGCGCACGTGCATCCGCCGCTCGTCGCCGCCGATCGCCACGGGACGTTCGTCGATCGCCTCGTCCGCCACGATCACGGGCTCGGGTTCCGTCGGACGATTGATGCCGCGAGCCATGTTCATGCGGATGCTCCACTGCGGGCAAGGGCCCGAAAACGCTGATCCGGCGCCTTGTGCAGGGTCCATGGTAAATGCTGCGTAAAAGCCGGATCAGGAAAAGCCGCGGGCTGAAGAAAGTTGGCGGCAATGCAAGGAGGTGCTTGCATGCGCCGAAAACGGCTGGTAAGCGCGCCCTCCTCCGGGCAAACCAGCGCCCGGCACCGGGCGCCGCTTTAGCTCAGCTGGTAGAGCATCGCATTCGTAATGCGGGGGTCACAGGTTCGAGTCCTGTAAGCGGCACCAGTACGTCCAGTGAACATCGCTATAAAATCTCGGAAAACTGAGGGAAATGGGCCGAACGCGGTCCCATGCTTTCTCATTATTCCGCTGTGGGCGGCCCTTCAAAAGGGTCCACGAATCATGGGCCACAAACGCTTCGGGAGCCGTCGCCCCATGCTTGCCGTGGTCCAGATTCGAGCGCTTCCGCCGGCACCCCGACCCTTCAAGAATCGATGTGGGTGGGCTCTGGCTGCTCGTTCTATCGGGAACCTAGCGTTTTCTTCATCCCGCATCTGCATTCGACCTTGCGGCCGATCTCCGATGACAGATTGGATGTCGCGCTTCGGCGCCGCGTTCAAAGATGACGAGATGGCCAGCCGCGGCGTTCGTGGCATGGCGACACGCTGCTGAAGGAGTCGTATAGCAAGGAGGTGGGATCCCCTCCTGATGGACTCACGCTAGCGGTAGCGAATTTCCAGTAGATCCAACTCCCGGATGAGCTTCTGCGCTACCGCACTTCCGATCTCTCGCTCCCGGGCGAGACGGAAAATCGTATCGCGTTCGGCCTTGAGGCCGGCAAGGCGGAGGTCTCGGTCGATCTTGGTATACACCTGCATCTGGCTCTGGAGCCCGCCGTCCTGTGCCCGGCTGTCGATGCGTTCGCGATAAAGATCCATGATGCGCGTGCCGGCGACCGCGTAGACATCCACGTCCTTGCGCCCTTTGCCGAGGCGATGCTGGGTATTTTCGACGGCCTTGATCGCGGCATGCGCGGCGGCGACGCGTGCTCGGTCCTCTTCGGCCTGGCGCGACGGTTCGGCCGGCATATCGAGGCCGCGCAGCAGGAGCGGGAGACCGATGCTGGCCACGACGAGCGACGTGATGATGACGCCCGCGGCCAGGAAAATCGCAAGATCGCGCGCCGGGAAGGCGGTACCATCGCTCAGGGTAAGCGGGATGGTGAGAACGCCGGCCAGCGTAATCGCACCGCGGACCCCGGCAACCGACATGGCTGCGATCAGCCGCCACTCGGGCCGCCGATACGCCACGTCGCCCTTGGCGCGCAGCAGGGTCAGTCGGAACGATACCCATACCCAGGCGAAGCGGAGCGCTGCCAGCGCCGCCATGATCGAGAAGACGTAGATGCCGAGCCACCACGGGTCGGTATGGCCGGTGATCCGCACGGTTTGCTCGGCAGCGGCGACGATGCCGGGCAATTGTTCGCCGAGCAGCACGAAAATGATGCCGTTCAACGAAAACTGGATCGTGTCCCACACCGAGTTGCGCCGCATGCGGGTCGCCGGCAGCGCCTGGCGCGAGATCTCGGCGAAGGTCATCGTCACGCCGGCAGCAACGGCCGCCAGGATGCCCGAGCAGTGGAGATGTTCGGCGAGGATATAGGCAGCGAACGGGATCAGAAGGCTGATCAGGATCTGGGAGCCGGTATCCTCGCCGAAGCGCTGCGATATCCAGGCCTTGGCCCTGGTTACCCCGAGCGTCACGGCGGCGCCGACCGCGAGACCGCCGGCCGCGAGCCACAGAAAGGACAGGCTCGCCGCGCCGGCCGAGAAGCTGCCGGTCAGCGCCGCTGCGACCGCGAAGCGCAGGCACACCAGGCCGGATGCGTCGTTGAGCAGCGATTCCCCTTCCAGGATGTGCATCATGCGGCGAGGAATGGGCACGCGCGCGGCAATGGCGGAAACCGCGATCGGGTCCGTCGGCGAGACCACGGCCGCCAATGCAAAGCAGACGGCGAGCGGCATGGCCGGGATCATCCAGTCGATGAAGAAGCCGACACCCACCACCGTCAGAAGCACCAGGCCGAGCGCCAGTTCGAACACCGTCGAAACGTCCTTGAGCAACTCGTCCTTGGGAATGCGCCAGCCGTCGAGGAAGAGCAGCGGCGGCAGGAACAGCAGCAGGAACAGTTCTGGATCGAGCGCAACCCGAAGATCGGCGATCGAGCCGATGATCGCCCCCAGCGCGATCTGCACCAGCGGCGTCGGAAGTGCCCAAGGCAACATGCGCGAGATCGCGCTGCTGGCTACGACAGCCACCAGCAAAATGAGGACAATCGAAACTGCTTCCAATGGCTGCTCCAGGTGCATGGTTACCCGTCTCCTCGGGTCCTTGGCCGGGACGCGCAAGGCTGAATCGAACATGCGCAAGATGCGCTCCGGGAACCGGGTTGGCCGATAAGCCGGTTTTCGGGTCCGACCGGATCAAGTTCGGCGATGCGCAATGGTCGCCGCGGCGGGCCGCTACCGGGCAACCTCCATGGGGTGGCCAAAAGCGCGCGTGCAAACGGCGCGGGCATGGCATCGGCCCATCAGGTGAAGTACGGCCCCCCGTCGGCGCATGTGGCGCAGCCGAAGCGGCCGGGGAGCCATTTGTGATCAGCGGACCCCGCGAGTCACGAGAAGCATGCACCCGCTCCGAGGAACCTGACCTATGTCAGTCCGTTGATTGTATGCTATTTTGGCTAGATATCCTGAAAGGAACCACCGTGGGCGAACTCACCGACAAGATCAACGCCGCCGGCAACAAGATCGTTGGCAACGTCAAGGAAGCGATCGGCAAGGCGACCGACAACGAAAAGCTGGTCGCCGAAGGCGAGGCGCAGCAGCTGAAGGGCACGGCACAGGACGTAAAGGGTAGCGTCAAGGGCGCTCTGGGCGACGATATCTGAAGTATTCTCACAGACGCATGCCGCTGCGCATTCCTGCAGCGGCATGCGTCCGAGGCTGTTCGGCAGCAAAACCACGCCCTTGCTCTATCGGTTGTGAGATTTGGAAGAGATTGTTCCGCGAATGACCGACACCCTCGAGGGTAATTTCTGCCAGGATGAGGCCGTGCGGGCCGCGGCAATCCGGAGTTTCGGATTGGCGGATCTGATCGGCAGTGCCGAACTGACCCGGATTACCGATTTCGCGTCGACATTGTGTGAGGCGCCTATCGCGCTGGTCAGCATCGTCGAAGGCGAGCGGCAGTGGTTTCCGGTACGAACCGGGTTGGAGGTTGCAGAGACGCCGCGCGAGACGTCCTTCTGCGCACATGCGATGCGCGGCAAGGATGTCATGGTCGTACCCGACGCGACGCAAGACTCGCGTTTCCACGAGAACCCGCTGGTGACGGGAGAGCCGCGCATCCGCTTCTACGCTGGCGCGCCCCTGGCGTCGGAGGAAGGGGTACAGCTCGGCGCGCTGTGCGTCATCGACCGCGCGCCGCGCGCGGGCTTGACCGATATGCAGCATGAGGGTCTGCGCGTCCTGGCTGCGAACATCATGGCATTGCTCGGCGCCCGACGCGCTACACGCCGCACCGACCGCGAACTGGAGGAGCGGGAAGCAAAATTCCGCATCCTGGCGGACGCGATGCCGCAGATGGTCTGGTCGACGCGGCCGGACGGATTCCACGATTATTACAATGCGCAGTGGTATGCGTTTACGGGTGTGCCGTCCGGCTCCACCGACGGGGAAGGATGGAACGGCATGTTCCATCCGGACGACCAGTCCAAGGCCTGGTCCGCGTGGCGAAACTCGCTCGAGACCGGCAAGCCCTACGAAATCGAATATCGGCTGAGGCATGCCGATGGCGTCTATCGATGGGTGCTCGGCCGGGCGCTGCCCATCCGCGATCGGGATGGCGCGGTCACGCGATGGTTCGGGACGTGTACCGATATCCACGACCAGAAGATGATCCAGGTACAGCGCGAGATCGTCGCGCACGAGTTGAGCCATCGCATCAAGAATATCTTCTCGGTGATCAGCGGCTTGATCAGCTTCTCGACCCGGCATCATCCTGAGCTGGCCGAGGTTGCGAACGATCTGCGTGAGCGCATCCTGGCGCTGGGTCGCGCACATGATTTCGTGCGCCCCCACAGCGAAGCGTCGAAGCCGAGCGCCGTGCAGGACAGCCTGACGGCCATGCTGAGGGATTTGTTGGAAGCCTATGCGGGCCGCATCACGATCCTGGGCGATGACGCGATCATCGACGACCGCTCCGCCACGCCGCTGGCGCTTCTATTCCACGAGCTTGCGACCAATGCAGCCAAATATGGCTCGCTCTCGTCGCGCGACGGCGAGGTTCAGATCAAGATCGCTGCCGATGGCACCCACGTCTATCTCGAGTGGCACGAGCACGGCGGGCCTCCCATCGCAGTGCCCTCGCAGGAAGGCTTCGGCACCAAGCTGATCGAGCTGAGCGCCGTCCGGCAGCTGGGCGGACAGATCGAGCGGGATTGGTCCGTGGGAGGCTTGCGGCTGCACCTCGCGCTGCCGGCATCCGCGCTGAACCGCGTGCCGCCGCCCCCTACAGCCTGATGATATCCTGATGCGCGACGGGCATTGGTTCCAACTCCGCTGCGATCGCCGCCGCTGATAGTATCGCATCTTCGGAGAAAGGCTTGCGGATACAGCCAATCGCTGTCGGCGCAGGGTTCACGATCTGGCTCGGGTTGGCCGTGACGTAGACAATCCGCACACCGAAGCGTTCCGCCAGCTGCTGCGCCAGGTCCGGTCCGGTTGGGCCATCCCGGAGGTTCAGGTCGACAAAGGCCACTTCCGCTGCCGCCGCTGCAGCGAGCGCTTCCGGTTTATCGGCGGCAGTGCCGACCACCGTATAGCCGGCATCCTGCAGTATCCGTTCTATCTCCATGGCAATGAAGATTTCGTCCTCGACGATCAGCACCGACTTCATATTGCAAACCTCACCCGGGACACAATGCCAAGGAGGCCCCCGCGTTCCCCAATTTCTGCGGTTCATCCGTTTCCTTCGGTGAATAGATGCGCGTTTGATCAAATGGTTGATCCGCAGCATGCCGGCCGCGTCAGGCTTCAATTTCCACGCACCGCTCGAACTAGCGTCCCGTCGAAGCCTTTGTCTTCGAGGCTGGCGAACCCCTTGCGGTTCGGCATGCGAACGCGCGGAAGAGACGCTGCATCGAGCCTGGCATCGGCCTTCACGACGCCGTCCACCGACAGCAGATAGGCAACGACGCCATAGATCATCGCGCAGCGACTGCGGCGCGTTGAGCGGCATGGCCCAGCGGATATAGTCGAACAGCGGCGGTGCGTAGGGCCAGTAGCTCGCAACCGTCCGCACCGGCTTCGCCGAGCTGAGCGAGCCGACCCCGCCGGTCAGCCGATCGGCGAGGCCGCCCCGGCCCGTGGCGCCGTGGCAGGCCGCGCATTTCGCGTCGAACGTGGCGCGTCCGGCTGCAACCGAACCGGAACCGGGCGGAAGGCCGGTTCCGTCCGCAAGCACCGTAAGGTCCATTCGCTGCACCACCTCGGCGGGAGCGGTGCGGCCGAGCCTTGGGCCAGCCTCGACGGTGCGATCACGGACAACCAGGAACACCACCAGCAGAACGGCAACGGCAGCTATGCCGCCTATGAGCAACCTGCGCCTACGCATAGACATGGGCGACCTTGCCGTCCCCACCGATGCTCCAAGCCTGGATCGCATTGCTGTGATAGCCTTGTCCGGGCGCATATTTACCCAGCCAGTCGGCGCGACGGGGCTGTACCGCACCGGTTTCATCGGTGGCCCGGCTCATCAGCACGGCCGGCGCCCCGCTCCATCGCCAGCGCATGCGAAATGCGGTCAGCGCCTGGGGCAGCACCGGCGGGTCCAGCATCGCTTCCGCCCAGCTGGCACCGCCGTCGGCGGAGATTTCGACTTTGCGGATGCGGCCCCTGCCGGACCAGGCGAGGCCGTCAATCTCGTGATAGCCGGGGCGCTGCAGATCCAGCCCGAAGGAAGGTCGCAGCAGGATCGATTTCACGCCCATCCGCAGCGAGAACATCTCGGCTTTGCCGCCGACGAGAAGATCGGTGTATTTCGAAGTCTCCTCGCGCGACAAGGCGGGCGCTGCCAGCAGCTTGAGCCGCCGCAGCCATTTGACCGAGGCATTGCCCTCGATGCCGGGAAGTAGCAGCCGCACCGGGAAGCCTTGCGCCGGCCGCAGCGGCTCGCCGTTCTGGAACAACGCGATCATCGCGTCGTCGAGGCAAAGCGACAGCGGCACGCTGCGCGTCATTGCCGCCGCATCGGCGCCCTCTGCCTGCACCCACCGCACGCCCAGGGCGATCCCGGCTTCGTCGAGGAGGGTGGAGAGCCGAACGCCGGACCATTCCGCACCTGAGACCAGCCCGTTCAGCTGCCCGGCGCTCGCCTGTGCGGGGCCGGCGCCGCCAGCGTTCCGCTGTTGCCCGAGCATTCCAGGAACAACGTGCGTGTGTAGCGGGGGTAGCGCAGCAGATCCTCGTAGCGGAACAGCAGCGGCTGGCGCACCAATCCGTGCACCAGAAGCTCGTGCTGCGCCGGGTCGATCTCCGGGATGCCGTTGTGGTGCCGTTGAAAGTGGAGACCGTTCGGCGTTCGGACTCCGTGCAACTGCTCTAGCGGCGTGCGGGACGATCCCGTGCCCGGAAACGGCAGGTCCGGCACGATCCGCCGGGCCGGCTTGCCGGGCGTCCCTCCGCCGGAGAGTGGCGCACCCGGCCGCAGCATGGCGGCGGGGGACCAGGCGCCCAACGCGACGCGCACCCCGCACGCGAGGCCGGCGACCGCCAGCCCGCCGCCAAGCAGCAGCGCGCGACGGTGAAGCAGGCCACCGCCTGCAACCTGCTCCCATCCTTCGGATCGATCGGTCATCGGCGTTCGAGTGCGTCAGGCGACTGCATCGGCCCGGAGTGGCTCCGTCGACATCCTAACGGGCACCTCGCGCAGCAGCGGCAGCAGCTGGTCGCCTTGGCGGCGGATCTCCGAGAGATAGGGCGTGTCGGACAGGACGAATTGGGTGATGCCGAGATCGCGGTACTTGCGCAGCGAACGGGCCACGTCCTCGGCCGATCCTACCAGCCAGGTGGTCCCTGCGCCGCCACCGCCATAGCGGCCGGGGGCAGTGTAGAGATTGTCGTCGAGCACTTCGCCGCGCGCATGCAGGTCGAGCAGCCGCTGCTGGCCGACCGCGGGGCTGCGGCGATGCTGGTCGACCTGCGCCTGCTTCGCCGCCATTTCATCCACCTTCGCCTCGGCATCGGCCCAGGCCCGCTCGGTGGTGTCGCGTACCAGCGTGGTGATGCGGAGACCGAATTCGAGCGGCGGCAGATCGCGGTCGAGGTCGCGGCTCAGCCGTTTCAGTCGCGCGATCCGCTCCGCCACGCCGTCCAGCGGCTCGCCCCAGAAGAGTTGGACGTCCGCCTCGGTCGCCGCGACCCGCTCGGCAGCCTCGGACGCACCGCCAAAATAGAGCCGCGGGTGTAGCCGGTCGCCGCGGGGCGGGATGCGGGGCACCACCGTCGATCCGGCGACCTGGAAATGCTCGCTCTCGAAGGTGACCTCGGTCTCGGTCCAAAGCCGCCGCACCAGCCGCATGAAGTCCTTGGTGCGCGCATAGCGATGCGCCTGGTCGCCTTTGCTGTCGCCATAGGCGGCGAGATTGTCCTGGCCGGACACGATGTTGATGCGCACCCGCCCGCCGCTCAGCGCGTCCAGCGTCGCCGCCGCCGAGGCGAAATTGGCCGGGCGCCAATAGCCGGGGCGGATCGCGATCAGCGGCTCGAAGGTCTTGGTGCGCGCGGTGAGCGCAGCGGCGACGGTGAAGGTGTCGGGCCGCCCCCAGCCGGTGCCGATCAGCGCGCCGTCCCAGCCATGGTCTTCGAGGGCGAGGGCATGGCTGGTCAGGGTTTCCAGGCTGGCGGGCTCCGGATCGCTGACGTCGCCGCGATGGCCACCCTCGACCTGATTGGGAATGTACCAGAGGAACTCGGTGGGGTTCGTCATAAAGGCTCCATTGCGATGGGTGGGGAAGGGGGGCGCCGGCTAGTCGAGCCGGAAGCCGAGGCCGTGCAGGACGGCGCGAAGGGCATCGCGCCCGGCGATTGAGTCAGCACCGCGGACGCGCTGGGTCGCCTGGTCGCTCCAGTCGCGTTCGGGCATCTGCTGCTCGCGCTGGAAGCTGCGGAGACGGCGGTCATAGGCGGCGATCGCGGGCGGGCTGGCCGCCGCGCCATAGCGCTCGCGGAAGAGCACGGCGTCCTGCGGCAGGCGCGGCTTGACCGCGGCGGGCGCTTCGGGATCGGCATAGCCGACGGTCAGCCCGAACAGCGTGAAGCTTTGGGGCGGCAGGCCGAGTTCAGCTGCGACTTCGGTCGGCTTGTTGCGGATGCCGCCGATATAGCAGCTGCCGAGCCCGATCGATTCCAGCGCCACCACGGCATTCTGCGCCGCGAGCGAGGTGTCGACCGCGCCGAGCAGGAAGCTCTCGAGGAAGTGGAGCGCGTTCGCCGGGGTTCCCACGGTTTCGCCGATGCTGGTCAGCCGGTGATGGTCGACGATCCAGAGCAGGAATAGCGGGGCGTCGAGGATCTGCTTCTGGTTCCCCGCGAGCGCTGCAAGCCTGGCTTTGCGGGCCGGATCCTCGACGGCGATCACGCTCCAAGGCTGGAGATTGGACGAGCTTGCAGACGATTGGGCAGCGGCAACCAGCAGCTCCACCGTCCCGGCGGGAAGCGGATCGGGCAGATAGGCGCGGACCGAGCGGTGCGAGAGCAGGCCGTCGAGCGTCTCGTTCCAGAAGACGGGTGCCTCGCGGGGTTCGCGGTAGCGCTCGAACAGGCGCGCGGCCGGGACATCCGCCCAGTCGGCGGTCTCGATCAGGTCATCCATGGCGTTCTCCGAGCAACGGCAGCGGGATGGCGACGTCGGACGCGCCATCTTGGAATTCCTCGACGCCGAGCAGCCGGTGGAGCAGCGTGCGCAGCTCGGCGATGCGGGCGCGGCGGGCGATGCCGGTAGCAGGCAGGGCGACGGTGAGGTCGGCGGCCAGCCGGCCATCCTCGAGCAGGACGATGCGGTCGGCGAGCAGGATCGCCTCGTCGATGTCGTGGGTGACCAGCAGCACGGGGGGCTGGTGGACATCGACCAGCCGCCGCAGCAGCGTGTGCATCTGAACGCGGGTCAGCGCATCGAGCGCGCCGAACGGCTCGTCGGCGAGCAGCAGCTTGGGCTCGCGCACCAGCGCGCGGGCGAGGGCGACGCGTTGCTGCTCGCCGCCCGAAAGCTCGTGCGGCCAGGCGCTTTCGCGGCCGCCCAGGCCGACTTCGGCGAGCGCGGCGCGTCCGCGGTCGCGCCCGCCCGACACGCCGAGCAGCACATTGTCGAGTACCCGCATCCACGGCAGCAGCCGGGCGTCCTGGAAGATCACCGAGAGCCGCTCAGGCAGCCGGATTTCGCCTTCGCCCGCAGCCTCATGGTCGATCTGGGCGAGGGCACGGAGCAAGGTGCTTTTGCCCGAGCCGCTGCGGCCGAGCAGCGCGACGAACTCGCCCGGCGCAACGTCGAGGTCGATGCCGTTCAGCACGCCCTTGCTGGTGAAGGCCCGGGTAAGGCCGCGGACCTGCACGGCCAGGCTTTCCGCGCGCACGCTCACCGGCCGAGCGTCCGGCGCCAGCGCAGCAGGCGGCGTTCGAGCAGGCGGACCAGCGCGTCCGAGCCGAAGCCGAGCAGCGCATAGACGACGAGGCCGACCAGCATCACGTCGGTCTGCGCATAGTTGCGCGCAAGCGTGACCATATAGCCGATGCCGCTGGTGGCGTTGAGCTGCTCGACCACCACCAGCGCGAGCCAGGAGGAGGTGACCGCGAAGCGCAGGCCGGTGAGGAAGCCGGGCAGCGACCCGGGCACCACGACATGGCGGAGGAATTGCCAGCGACTGAGGCCGACCGTCTCCGCCAGCTCGACATGGCGCAGGTCGATCGCGCGCAGGGCGTTGTGGGTGTTGATGTAGATTGGCACGAACACGGCGACCGCGATCAGCGTGACCTTCATCGTCTCGCCGATGCCGAGCCACAGGATCATGAACGGGATCAGCGCTAGGATCGGCACGCCGCGTTTGATCTGCACCAGCCCGTCGATGACATAGCCGCCGAGCAGGGACAGGCCCGAGAGCAAGGCGAGGGTCGTTCCCGCCACCACGCCGAAGCCGAGCCCGGTCATCGCCCGCCAGGCGGAGATGCTGAGATGCTCCTGCAGCCGGCCTTCGCGGACCAGTTCGATGCCGGTGGTCACGGCAGTCCAGGGCGCCGGCAGGACCCGCGGGTCTAGCCAGCCGGTGGCAGACAGCAGCGACCAGTAGAAGAGCAGCAGCGCCGGCCCCAACATGCCGCCGTAGCGGGCGGGCGTGCCGGGGCTCAGCCTTTGCCTGGGTCGGGCCGGGCGGGCTTGGCCAGCGGGCGCAATGGCCGGAGCCCTTGGCGCCCTCGTCGGCACGTACAAGCGTTCCGCATAGGCGTTCATGGTGCAATTCCCTTCGCTGCTGCCGCCGCGCCGGCGATTCCCTCGAAGCGCCGGTCGAAAAGCGTCGCCGCGTCGAGGCGCGGGCGTTTGGTCTCGGGTGAGAGCGTGTCGATCGCCGCCTGCTCATAGGCGATGGCGCCATCCCATTTTTCGGGAATGGCGACATTGGCGGTGTAGTTGGCGAGCACGCGGGCATCGGCGAGCGGCAGGCCTCGCGTGCCGGCGTAGTAGCCGCGGGCAAGCGCCTCGGTATGGGTGTTGATCCACGCCTGGCCGCGGCCCCAATATTGGATGAAGATGCGCAGCGCCGCGGCCTTGCCGGGATCCGCGAGCACCTTTTCCGGCACGTAGAGGTTGCCGCCGTCGTCGCGGAAGGGCGGGTGCTGGAGCAGATGCGCGCCCTTGCCACCATAATCCCGCACATAGCGCTGGGCGACCAGATCATTGCGGATCGGCGCCGCGTCGATCGCACCGGAGGCGAGCGCGTTGGTATATACGTCGCCGCCGATGCTGGAGGGCAGCTCGACCAGCGTCACCTGGTCGCGCGGGATGCCGGCGGCTTTGAGCGTGTCGATGACGATCTGGCCCTGCACCTGGCTCGGGCTGAACGCGATGCGTTTGCCGCGCAGGTCGGCGAGCTTGGCGATGCCCGCCTTCGGCGCGATCCCGAAGACCCAGGCGTGGCGGCGGGTGCGATCGGCATATTCGCGGAAGGCGATGATGCGGACCGGGATGCCGGCCCAGACCGCATGGATCGGCGGAACGCTGGCGCCGAAGCCGACGTCGAGCACACCGGCATGGAAGGCCTCGGTCACGTCAGGGCCGCCGGTGACCTCCGCCCATTGGATGCGGAAGGGCAACTGCTTGTCCCAGCCATTATGCTCGAACACCCAGCGCGTTACCGGGTCGCCGACGCGCAGGACGACGCCCGGCGGCACGCGATCCGGTATCGGTGCGGCAAGCGCCGCGCGGGGTGCCGCCTCGGCCGCGCGCCGGACAGGCGCGAAGGCCAGCAACAGCGCGGAGGATGCCAGAACGACAACCGCCAGCGTGCCCGATCCCGTGGGCCAGCGAGGCGCCGTTCGCGCCATCAGGCCGGCACGGCGTCGGCGGGTACCGACTTCATCTGCTCGGCGGGATAGCGGTCCCCGACCGTGGCGCCATGCGGGAAGGCGGCTTCGAGTTCCTCGATCGTGCCTTCGTCGAGCTGGATCGCGCCCGCCGCCCAATTGTCCTCGAGATGGCGGATGTGCCGCGTGCCGGGGATCGGCACGACCTGCTTCGCCAGCACCCAGGCCAAGCTCACCTGGGCCGGGGAGACATGGAGCCGCTCGGCAACGTCCTCGATCGCCCGCCGCCGCCGGGTGTTCGCTGCGACGGCATCCGCCTGAAAGCGCGGGTGGATGTTGCGGCGGTCGTTTTCCTCCACCGGGCCGGCGCCGGCGAGGAAGCCGCGCCCGAGCGGGCTATAGGCGACGAAGGTGATGCCGAGGTCGCGCGCGGTGGGCAGGATCTCCGCCTCCACGCCGCGCGTCCACAGGGAATATTCGCTCTGCAGCGCGGCGATCGGCGTCACGGCATGGGCGGAGCGGAGTTGCTCGGCACTGACTTCGGACAGGCCGATCCCGCCGATCTTGCCCTCGTCCTGCAGTATGCGCAGCTCGCCGACCGATTGCTCCACCGGGATCTCGGGATCGACGCGGTGCAGATAATAGAGGTCGATACGCTCGACCTTGAGCCGGCCGAGGCTCGCCTCAACTGCCTCCCGCGCGGTGACGCGGCTGCCATCAATCGGCGCAGCCCGATCGAGTGGCAGGCCGGCGCGTTCCTCTATTATTCGAAGCTGCGTGACGATTATGTGGTCCACCAGTTCGGTGCGGACGTGATCCCCTGGTACAACGCCTATAACACGATCGCCGGCACGAGCTTCACACCGATCCCGCTGTCGTTCCGCTCGCAGCTGACCGGCGTGCAGATCATCGAGGACACCACGGTCAAGAACCGCACCGCCGCCGCCTATGGCCAGGCGACATGGCACCTCACCCGCAAGCTCGATCTCACCGGCGGCCTGCGCTACACCTATGATCGCAAGAACGGCTCCAGCCCGGTCGACGCCAGCCAGCTGCCGACGTCGCTTCCGGCGGGCATCACCAACGCCCAGTTGCTGGCCTTCTACAACGCGATCGACGCCGTACAGCGCAATCCCGGCGTCGCTTATGCCGTGCCCGGCTATCCGACGACGCCCGCCACCACCGGCTATGCGCTGAACCTGCGGACCTCGAACGACAACCTCTCCGGCACGGCGAGCCTTTCGTACAAGATTACGCCCGACGTCACCGCCTATGTGACCTATGCTACCGGGTTCCAGGCCGGCGGGCTCGATCTCAACAACCGGTCGCTCAACCCCACGGCACCGGCGATCCAGCCGACGACGACCAAGAACATCGAAGCCGGGATCAAGGCGGCGCTGTTCGACAAGCAGCTGACGTTTGCGCTCTCGGCCTATCAGGAGAAGCTCGACGGCTTTCAAACCTCGATTTCGTACACGTTGCCGGACGGCACGCCGCAGCGGGGCGCGACCAATGTCGGCGATATCCGCGCGCGGGGCGTCGAATGGAGCGTGGCGGCCAATCTCGGATCCGGCCTTCGGCTGACCTTCGACGGCAACTACAACGACGCGGTCTACACCCGCGCGCCCTCGCTGCCGGCGCCCGCCGAACTCAGCTATAACGGGATCGCCAATATCGACGCCAAGGGGCAGCGCGCGCCCTATTCGCCCAAATGGGCGCTCTCGGTCACGCCCTCCTGGGATGTTGCGATCAACGCCAAGACCGAATTCTACAGCTACGCCCAGCTCTCGCACACCACGGATTACGGCACCGGCGTGACGCAATCGATCTATACCCAGGTGCCCGCCCAGTCGAACCTCAACCTGCGCGCAGGGCTTCGTCTCGACAGCGGAAAATACGACATCTCGCTCTTCGCCGATAACGCCACGAACGAGCGGAACATCATCTCGCAGGCCCTGTTGGCGGCGCCGTCGGGGGCGGGGGTGACGGCCTATCTCGGGCGAACGGCCAATTACAACCACCCGGCCAGATATGGTGCGACGCTACGTGCCAAGATCTGAAGAACCGATACTGGATGCTTCTCGGCGAGTCATGAGCAGCCTAGCGAGGCACCTCGCGTCCCGGTCTCTTTTCCCCTTGCTGGGTTCGGTAATCTATTGGCCGAACACTGAACGGTCTTTCAAACACGAAGCCATCCTCGGCGCGGCTGGATACTCACCGCCGGCACGCGTGCGGAAGCCGTCCCATTTGGGCTCGCACTGCCAGCCCCCGTCCTCTGGCAGCTCGGCTACCAGGCGGGCTTCCATCGGTGAAAGATCCGGCACCGTCATGGGCTTTCCCGAAGCCTCGCGTGCAGTACGAACGCGCGGGGTATCCGTGCGTCAAGCAGCCGCTAGACCCCAGTCGCGTCGCCGTGCAGCAACTGGGAAAGGCGCAACGCGTCGCTCATGGCGGCAGACGAGGCGGTGTTGTCGAACATGCACCATAGCGTGCGATCTCCCTTGGCGTCTTCCGCCAGTGCCGCCGCGATGTCGTCGACGCGCGCAGCATAGGCCGATCGGTACATCACCGGCGATCCGTGCAACCGCCAGTAGGAGAGGCCGCGCCAGCCACCGGGCACCGCCGCTTCCGGCACCCGCGCCGGGTCGGCGGCGACCCGCGCCACCCGCAGGCTGGCGAGCAGCGCGTCGGCTTCCGGCGTGAACCAGCTCGGGTGTCGCGGTTCGCAGGTGATCGGCACGGCGGTCAGCGCCGATGCGGATTCGGCGAAGGCGGAAAGCACCCCGGGGTCGAAGACAAAGCTTGGCGGAAGCTGGAGGAGCAGCACCGCCAGCTTCTCGCCAAGTCCGCTTGCTTCTTCCAGGAACTGGCCCAGCCGCGCGTCCGCGTCGACAAGCCGCTGGTCATGGCTGATCGCCTTGGGGATCTTGGCAGCGAACCGGAATGTGTCCGGCACGCTCTCGCCCCAGCGCTGCCAGGTGGAGCGCCGGTGCGGGCGGTAGAAGGAGGAGTTCACCTCCACGCCGCGAAGCCGTGCGGCATAGCGTTGCAGCGCGCTGCCTTCGGCGGGGAAGGCGGGCCGGTCCGCTGCCGGGATCGCCCAGCCCGCCGTTCCGATCAGCGTTTCCATCGTATTCCTCCACGGCAGCGGGTCTGTGCTGTCTGATCGATTTCGGCCGGTGTTCGTTCCTGGACGCGGCGGGCAGCAAGGGAGCGCAGCGGCGGTGAAGATCGCGACGTACAATGTGAATGGGGTGAACGGCCGGCTGCCGGTGCTGCTCCGCTGGCTGGAGGAAGCAGCGCCCGACATCGTTTGCCTGCAGGAGCTGAAGGCGCCGCAGGAGAAATTCCCGGAAGGACCCATCCGCGATCTGGGCTATGATGTGCTGTGGCACGGCCAGAAGAGCTGGAACGGCGTCGCCCTGCTCAGCCGCGTGGGCACGATCCAGGAGACCCGGCGTGGTCTGCCAGACGACCCCGATCCTTCGCAGAGCCGCTATATCGAGGCGGCGGTGAACGGCATCCTCGTCGCGGGGCTCTACATGCCCAACGGCAACCCGCGGCCCGGGCCGAAATTCGACTATAAGCTGGCCTGGTTCGAGCGCCTGATCGATCACGTGGCAACGCTGGTGGAAAGCGGATTGCCGGTGGTGCTCGCCGGCGACTTCAACGTCATACCGACCGAGCGCGACGTCTACAAGCCGGAGCGATGGACCGACGACGCGCTGTTCGCGCCCGAGGTGCGGGCACTGTTCGCGCGGCTGCTCGCCCAGGGCTGGACGGATTCGCTGCGGTCGTTCCACCCGGATGCGACGATCTACACCTTCTGGGACTATTTCCGGAACGCCTATGGGCGGGACGCCGGGCTGCGCATCGATCACCTGCTGCTCAGCCCCCCGCTGGCCGATCGGCTGGTGCAGGCAGAGGTGGACCGGCATGTGCGCGGCTGGGAGAAGACGAGCGACCACGCGCCTACCTGGATCCGATTGCGCAGCGCGCCGGAATGAGCCTGCGGCCGGCCGTCAGCCTCGTCACTGCGGCGGATGGCGCCCCATCTTGCCGTCTGCCCAGCGCAGGAATGCCTCCATGTTCGGCGCATCGGTGTGGCCGCCGCGATGCTGGCGCCAGGCGAGCGCACCGTCCAGCAGATCGGTTTCGGGCGGCGGCAGCAGGGCGGTGCGATGGTCGTTACCGCGGCCGAGATCTTTGGCACCCAGCAGGGTCCATGCGCGGCCCGCGGCGATGGTCGCCATGTAGCTGCCCTGCTGATCCAGCCACTGGGCATCGCCGGCCGAGGGAATGCCGTAGCTGACGAACGCGAGCCGGGGGCGACCAGGGCCAGCAGTTCATGCGCATTTACGGGAATGTCGCCTGCCGTCTTGCGACCCAGCCGGCCCTTTTCGGTGCCATATTGCAGGAAATTGCCGGCCATCCAGTGATATTCGCCGACGATGGTCAGGTTCTCCACCTGCTCGCCGAAGTTGCGGCGGTGCGGCTTGACCCCACCTTCGCCGCCCGGATATCCACGGGGATGCCCGGTGCGGCCGGCTTGTCGACATGGCCGACAAGCTGCTGGGCGATAACCGGGCGGCCGGCAAAGAATTCGCGATCGACGGTGTCGACCCGCCATGCCACCGAAGGCACGGCGGCTGGCACGCGGCCATAGACTTCCCGCTCGAACAGCATGAGAAACTCCGGCCGCCGCTCGCGCAGCCACATCTCGGCGGTGGTGACCGGGCGACCATCCTGCATCTTCAGCAGCTCGGGCGAGTCCGATAGGGATCGGCCTTGGCGGGATCATAGTCGGCGGCGTTCGGCGCCGCAGGATCGCCGCTGCGCCGGGGCGAAGCTGCGTGATGCCCAGCTGGCGCATCATGTCCTGATGATCCTGCTGGGCGGACCACGGCTGCACGGCGGCGGAAAGGAACAGGCCCGCTAGCGCTACTCCGGCGATGCTTCCGATCCTCATCCCTGTCGCCTCACCGCAATGCGCGCCGTTGCGCGTCGGGATCGACTATCTTCGATGGGCATCTCCGGAGCAAGCTTCTGCACAGCGCCGCAAAGGTCGGCCGGAGCGCTCGCTCGGCGGAGCGCCATGCGCGAGAACGGTACGAAGCGGACCGGTCTGTCCATTCTGCGCCCGCCCCGCCGGCGCCAGCGCCTGCTCCCGGACCTTGCGCATGCCGGACGCGCTTTTGGCCGCGTGTGGCGCCGCGCCGGCGGTAAATGTCTCGGAACATCGGCCGATCCGGTGCGCTGGTCTGATCCGGGTGCCGCGACGCGCGTCACGCGAAATTCTCCTGTTAGCGCAAGGTGATGCATGCCGATCAAAGCCGTTCTTTTCGACATCGACGGCACTCTCGTCGATAGCAATGCGTACCATGTGGCTGCTTGGGAAGAGGCGTTTGCGTCGATCGGCCAGCGCTTCGATCGGGACGTGATCCATGACCAGATCGGCAAGGGCACCGATATGCTGGTTCCGGCGCTTCTCCCCGACATCGACGCCGAAGGCCAGGAGAGGCTCGGAAAGACGCAAGGGAAGGCGTTCAAGACGAAATTCCTGGACCGGATAGAGCCCTTCGCCGGTGCGCGGGACCTGCTGGTTCGGGTGCATGCGGCCGGGCAGCGCGTGGTGTTGGCCTCCTCGGCGTCGCAGGCAGAGCTGGACCATTATGTCGATTTGCTCGACGCGCGCGACATTCTTTCCGAGACGACCAGTGCCGACGATGTCGAGCGGACCAAACCGGCGCCCGACATATTTGCCACCGCGCTCGACAAGGTGGCGCCGCTCACGGCCGAGGAGGTGATCGTCGTGGGCGATACGCCGTACGATGTCGAAGCGGCGGCCAAGTGCGGCATTGCCGCGATCGGCCTGCGCTCCGGCAAGTTCACCGACGATGCCTTGATCGGTGCCGGGGCCGTGGCGCTGTACGATGACGTGGCGCACCTCCTGCTCGATTATGACCGTTCGCCCATCGCCCGTTGAATGGGACCGGCTGAAGCCTCGCCGCCAGCAAGGCTGAGGAACGTTTTTCCGGCCGGATGCATTACGCTTGTGGGAGACTCATATGACGCCCGACGAAGCGCACACTGTCCTTGTCGTAGAAGACGAAAACTTCGTGCGAATGATCGCCGCAGATGCGCTGGAAGAAAGCAGGTTTCGTGTCATCGAGGCACCCGATGCGATGACGGCGCTCGATCTGCTCGAGACCAATCTGGTGGCGGTCGTTTTTACCGACATCAACATGCCCGGTCCGATCGATGGTCTTGAGCTGGCCGATATCGTTGCCGTGCGGTACCCGCGGGTGAAGGTGATCATCACCTCCGGAAAGCAATGGCTAGAGCCGGTAGCCTTGCCAGACGAAAGTGTCTTCCTGCCCAAGCCGTACCGGCCCGCGCAGTTGACCGCCCTGGTCGGAAAACAGGCCGGGATGTCGGGCGGAGCCTGACGCCTGGTGGCGGCGGGTCATCCCGCTCGGGGGTGTCGTCCCACTCGAATGAGCACGGCGCATGACCAGGACCATTCTTGTCGTCGAAAGGCATCTGCATATTTCGCCCGGGCGGAGCTCGACTGCCGTTCCGGCGATGATGCGCCTGCTTCGACGATCATCGCGATGCCGATGAGGCCGAGCCGATCGGCCGCGTTCTGCCGATCGCCCATCGACCTGTTTGGAGCGTGTCCGTCGCCCGCTATACGGTCGCGCGGTTGATGCGCGAGACGGGCTTGGCAGGGTGGCCCGGGGCAAGCTGGAGCGCACGGCCAACAACGATGCCAGCAACCGCCGTAGCCTCCTCGCTTCAACGCCCGGGGGCGATGGCCCCCCGGAATCGACCATGATGCTCATGCAACCACGCAGATGGAGGCCGGGGCGTTACGCGCCGGGGCGCAAAATAGTCGATAATTCGCCGGGACGGGCCTCGCGGACCAGTTGCTCCATCCGGCATTGCGCGGGCGCCTTGTCGGGCCGCCAGCGCAGGAGCTTCGTGCCGTGGCGGAAGCGGTTGCCGGTCACCTGGTCGTACAGGACTTCCAGCACCAGTTCGGGTTGTAGCGGCACCCATGCGCTTTCGGCGCCGCCGTTCCACCGGCTGGGCTCGCCCGGCGCCTTGCCGGTGAAGCCCGGCGGCGCGATCAGCGGTTCCAGCTTGCGCAGAAGCGCGTGCCGCTCGGCCGCAGCGATGCCCGAGGTGAAGCCGACATGGTGCAGCAGCCGGGCATCGTCGTGGAGGCCCAGCAACAGTGATGCGACGCCGTCTCCCTCCTTGGTGCGACGGAAGCCGCCGACGACGCAATCGGCGGTGCGGTGCTGCTTCACCTTCAGCATCGCCCGCTCGCCGGGGCGATAGGGTTCGTCGAGCCGCTTGGCGACGACTCCGTCCAGCGCACCGCCGCCCTGCGCTAGCCAGGCATGCGCAATGTCCAGATCCTGGGTGCGGTGCGACAGCAACAGCTTTGGTTTGCCATGTGCCCGGTGGAAGGCTTCCAGCGCAGCGCGGCGCTCGTGCAGCGGCGCTTCGACGAACGGGCGGCCGTCGATGCCGAGGCAATCGAACAGCATCAGCTGCGCCGGGGTTTCCTGCGACAGGCGGCGAATCCGGCTCGGTGCGGGGTGGAGGCGGGCCTGGAGTGCGTCGAACGAGAGCACGTCACCGATCGGCAGGATCAACTCGCCGTCGAGGATGAACTCCGGGCAGTCTACGGCAGCGATGGTAGCGACGATCTCAGGGAAGTAGCGGCTGAGCGGCTTGCCTGACTTGGACAGCATCTCGACCGTATCGCCACGACGGAAAACCAGTGCCCGGAAGCCGTCCCATTTGGGCTCGAACTGCCAGCCAGGTTCTTCCGGCAGCGCATCGACCAGCTTGGCTTCCATGGGGGAAAGGTCGAGCGTGGCCATGATGCTCCCTTGGGAATGGTACGGAGACTGAACGCGCGGTGCTCCGCCAGGTTCAGGAGGGGGCGGCGGATGTGGAGCGTGTAGATGGCGGGCAGCAGAGATGGACTGTTGGCCGACAAGGGCAGCTCTGTTCCACAAACAGGCGAGCTGGCCTTCCCAATTGCGTATATGTCGAATTGCGCGATAGCAATAGTGTCAACTACGAGGTCGGGTTCTGGCGTTTGACCGACTGAGCTTCAGCGCTCGTCCGGCGCTTCCGTATCGCAGGAGGGCGAATGCTTGCGGCGCGAGCGGACGTTCAGCACGCCGACGGCTAAAATTAGAACTGGTCGATAGCTGCCGGAGCTCTTCATAAGTCGAGAGCTGCACAAGTGGTTTTCTACCAATACCAGACGAAAACGTGAAACCAATTGCCAGATGTTAGCGCTACCCTTAGCGTCGTTGAAAATGATAGTCCGGGAGAGGGTCGGCATGATTCGCGAATTGCTCACAAGCGGTGCCGACGAGCTTCAGCGTGCATGCTATGGCCCTCGTTACCCCGACGCCGTCGCAATGCTGGCCCCGACCTTGGCGGAAATCACCCTATGACGTCTATGAGCGTCCTAGGTCAGGTCGACGCCCCGCACCTTGGTACTGGCAAACGTTCGTGTTGAACTCCGAGCAGAGCGCGACGCCGCGGAACTTGGCAACTTGCCTACATTTGCCGCGGGATTGCGGTCGCCAGATCAGAGGCGCGAAGGGATGGTGGCCGGAGCCGCCCCGCAGATCGACAATCCGTGCTGGCTCGTGCTGATCCGCATGCTTGCCGACGACCGCCGCCACCCTGTTGGCCTCGACAGGATCGGTTTCTTGGCAGCGATAGCTTCCGCCGGGCTCAGCGCGCATTGCGCGAGTCACCGGCCAGGACAATCCACAGGAGAGATGCGTGCAACATAAGGTTCTGATCGCCTTGCTCACTTCGGCGGCAACTTGGGCTCCTTCGGGTATCGCCTTTGCCCAGTCGCTGACCGTCACCCCTGCGAATACGCTCGAGAAGCAGGGCCTCACGGTCATCGTGGACCAGAACCAGTTCAGTCCGATCTTCTTCGATGAGAAGAATGCCGGCATCCAGATCGTGCTGCACGGAAACCGCATCGCCACCGACGGCGCCGTGCGCCTAGACAAGACGCCCGAACAATGGGCGCCGGTCCCCGCCTTTGTGGACCGCACGCGCGGCACGGAGCCCAACCAGGTGGTGGTCCGCTCGACCTACAAGGACGTGAAGCTCGCCTATGCCGTCAAGGTCACCGCCGAGGGTGACGGCTTCCGCATCGCGGTCGATCTCGACCGTCCGCTTCCCGCAGCGTTGGTAGGCAAGGCGGGCTTCAACCTCGATTTCCTCCCGAGCGCCTATTTCGGCAAGACCTATCTGATGGACGCGGCGCCCGGGCTGTTCCCGCGCCACCCGACCGGTCCGATGGCGAGGGACGGGTCGGGTGACCCGCTGCCGCTGGCGTCGGGCGGCAAGTCGGTCACGCTGGCGCCCGAAGATCCGATGACGCGCGTCACCATCACCTCCGACCGGGGGCCGCTTGCACTCTACGATGCCCGTGCGCGCGCGCAGAATGGCTGGTTCGTCGTGCGATCGATGATCGCAGAAGGCGCCAAGGAGAATGCCGTCGTCTGGCATGTCCGCCCCAACGTCGTGAAGGACTGGGTGCGGCCGCCGGTCGTTTCGTTCAACCAGGCTGGCTATACGCCGAACCGGCCGAAGGTGGCGCTGATCGAGCTCGACCCGCACTTCACGGCACCGGCCGAGGCAGAACTGGTCCGGCTTACCGCCGATGGCCGTCAGGAGATGGTGTTGCGCGCGCGCACGCGGTCGCGCGGGCACTGGACGCGCTACGACTATGCGGCGTTCGACTTCTCGAGCGTGCGCGCGCCCGGCATCTACGCCATCCGCTATGCAGGCACCACGACCAACCCGTTCCGCATTGCGGCCGATGCCTATGCGCGGATCTGGCAGACCTCGCTCGACACGTTCATCGCCGAGCAGATGGATCATGTCGGCATTCGCGAGCAATATCGCGTCTGGTCCGCGCCGTCGCATCTCGACGACGCGCGCCAGGCGCCGCCGAACATCGTGCATTTCGACGGCTACAAGATGGGCGCGAACCTGGATTCCCCGTTCAAGGCCGGCGAGCACATCCCAGGCCTCGCGGTCGGCGGCTTTCAGGACGCGGGCGACTACGACATCCAGACGCCCGAAAACGCGTCCGTGGTGCGCGACCTTGTGTGGGCGCGCGAACTGTTCGGTCTGGATTGGGACGAGACGAGCGTCGACGAAGCGGCGCGCGCGGTGGAGATACGCAAGCCCGACGGCGTGGAGGATTCACTGCAGCAGATCCGGCACGGCGCGCTCCAACTGCTCGCGCAGTACAAGGTGTTCGGTCACGCCATCGTCGGGATCGTCGACCCGGCGCTGCGCCAATATGCCCATCTTGGGGATGCCGGCTCGCAGACCGATGGGCTGATCTTCGATCCGTCGCTCAAGCCGGCCGTGCGCAAGAACGGCGCATCGGGTGCGCAGGACGATCGCTGGGCGTTCACCACCGACCTCCCGGCCAACAACCTCTTCGTCGCGGCCGGGCTTGCTGGCGCGAGCCGCGCGCTGGCCGAGAGCGATCCGGCGATGGCAGCCGAAGCGCTCCGCGCCGCCAAGGCGCTTTGGGCCAAGCAGCAGCAAGGGGCCATTAAGGCCGGCGACGGCCGCGACGATTCGACGTCCCCGCGTTCGGCGGAAGGCGCCAACGTCACCGCCACGGTGGAACTGCTCATCACCACCAAGGGCGACAAGGTCTACGCCGACCGTCTCCGCGCGCTGCTGCCGTTCATTCGCGACCATTTCGAGTGGACCGCCGCCCCGGCGGTGCGCGCGGTCCCCTTCATGGATGCCGACTATCGCGCGCAACTCGTGCCGCTGGTCCGCGCGATGAAGGCAAAGGTCGATCAGGATCAGGCGAGCAACCCGTTCGGCGTGCCGATCGCCACCGGAACCTGGGCCGGCTCCAACCAGGTAGTTGCCTTCGGGTCGACGATGTACCTGCTGCACAAGGCGTTCCCGGAGCTGATCGGCACCAGCTACACCCTCGACGCGATCGACTATGTGCTGGGGCGGCACCCGGCTAACAACCTGTCCCTGGTTTCGACCGTCGGCACCGAGTCGAAGCTCATCGGCTATGGCCATAACCGCGCCGACTACAGCTTCATTCCAGGCGGCCTCGTCCCCGGGGTGCTGATCGTCAAACCCGATTTTCCGGAGGCGAAGACGGACTGGCCGTTCCTGTGGTTCGAGAACGAGTATACGGTCAGTACCACCTCCGCCTATATTCTCGCCGCCCGGGCCGCGATGGCCGCATCGGAGGAGGCAAACTAGACTGGGGGCCGTTCGCCGCGCCGCGATTCCGCTTGCGACGCGCCCTTGATTGCATGCTGCTACGCTACGGCACGCCGTCACGGCTGCCAGCCTGACGAGATCGGAAAATCGATGAAGAAGCGCCTATTCGCCGCCGTCCTGCTCGTTGCCGCTACCGCCTCCCCCGCGGCTGCGCAGCTCAAGCTGCCGCATCTCTTCAGCGACCACGCCGTCCTGCAGCGCGATCGACCGCTGCACGTCTGGGGTTGGGCACACGCCGGGGCCACCATTGTCGTCTCTCTGCACGGCCAGCGCGCAACGGCAGTCGGCGACCGGCTCGGCCGCTGGGAGGTCTGGCTGAAGCCGGAGGCGGCGGGCGGACCCTATGTCCTCACCGTCGATGGCGGCGCGACCGAGGGGCAGGCGCAGGTCCAGGATGTGATGCTCGGCGATGTGTGGTTCGCGTCGGGCCAGTCGAACATGGAGTTCCCGCTCAAAGGCTTCACAGGCGCGCCCTTGAACAACGGTGCGGCGGAGATCGCTGCGGCGACCAACCCCCGCGTTCGGCTTCTCCGCCTGGAGCACAAGAGCAGCACGACGCCGCTCCGCGACATTGATGCGACCTGGACGACGACCACCCCCGCCACCGCAACCGACTTCTCGGCGATCGGCTATTTCTTCGCGCGGGAAATCGCCGCTCGCGAGAAGGTGACGGTGGGCGTGATCGACTCCACCTGGGGTGGCACGCCCGCCGACAGCTGGGTTTCGACGGACGCTTTCGCCATCGACGCGACGCTCGCTCCAGCGATCGACGCGCGGGCCCGCTTCCAGCAGGACCAGACCGACGCCGATCTCGCACTCGCGGCCGAGGCGCGCGAGGACGCTGCTGTCCGCGCTGCCGGGGGCAAGCCTGCCGCACATGCGTGGCACCCGCCCGAAGAGGCGTATCGGCCGTCATCGCTCTACAACGCCATGGTCGCGCCCTTTACCGGCTACGGCATCAAGGGCGTGATCTGGTACCAGGGCGAAACCAACAGCAACGTCGCGCGCGCGCCTTATTATGCCGATCTGTTCCGGGGCCTGATCACCGACTGGAGACACGGCTTCGCACAAGGGAACTTCCCGTTCCTCTACGCGCAGATCTCGTCCTTCAACTCGCCCGCGGAAAACTGGGGTCTGGTACGCGACGCGCAGCGCCGCGCGCTGGGGCTGGTCAACACGGCAATGGTCGTCACGACCGACGTCGGCGATCCCGACAATGTGCATCCGGGCGACAAGCAGACGGTCGCCGCGCGGCTCGCGCTCGCGGCACGGGGGATCGCCTATGGCGAGCGCGTCGCCTATCAAGGGCCGCTGTTCCGCCAGGCAACCGGTGAAACGGGCGGGATGCGCATCTGGTTCGATCATGCCGCCGGCCTCACCAGCCGGGGTGCGCCCGTGCCGGGGTTCGAGATCGCCGGGCAGGACCGCAAGTTCGTCCCCGCAACCGCACGGATCGACGGCGAGACGGTGGTGGTGACCGGACCGGTGCCGCAGCCCCGCTATGTCCGCTACAATTGGAGCGGCGTCGTGCCCGGCAGCCTGTACAATGCCGCCGGCCTACCCATGTCCACCTTCACCTCCGAGGAGCGGATCCAGGGGCATCTCGCCTTTCCCTGAGCGGCTTGTCGCTCGGGCCAGCACGCAGCTCTGCAGGGAGGGCCCTATAGCATTTCGAGGGGACCTGGCCTTGCCGGTGCGGGGAAAGCCCGGTCGAGGGCATCGAGCACATCGTCGTCGAGGTTGAGATCCGCGGCACCGGCATTCTCGCGCGCGTGCGCCGCCGTTCCCGCCTTCGGTATGGCGATCAGGTTCTTTCTGCGGAGCAACCACGCCAGTGCAACCTGCGCCGGCGTCGCGGAAAGCGCGTCGGCGATCTGCTGGAGCGCCGGGCTTCCGACCAATCGCCCCTGCTCGACCGGACTATATGCCATGGTGATCATCCGTCGGGCATACAGCCAGGGAAGCAGATCAAATTCCGGGCCGCGTCGCCCGAGATTGTAGAGGATCTGATCGGTGGCACAGTCTTCGCCGCCCGCCGCGACGAGCTCCGCCATGTCGTGGATGTCGAGGTTGCTGACGCCCCAGTAGCGGATCTTCCCGGCGTCGCGCAGCGCGTTCATCGCGTCGACTGTCTCGGCAAGGGGTACGCTGCCGCGCCAGTGGAGCAGATACAGATCGATGCAATCCGTACCGAGCCGCCGAAGGCTGGCCTCGCACGCCTTCCGAAGTCGGTCGCGGCCGGCATTGTGCGGATAGGCCTTGCTGACGAGGAACAGCTCGTCCCGCCTGTCGCCGAGCGCCTCGCCGATCAGCGTCTCGGCTGCGCCCTCGCCATACATCTCGGCCGTGTCGATGAGCGTCATGCCCGCGTCCACGCCCGCACGCAGCGCCGCGATCTCGGCCGTACGCAACTCGCGGCGTTCGCCCATTTTCCAGCTGCCCTGCCCGAGGGCAGAGACGGTTTCGCCGCCGGGAAGCGTGACCGTGCCGATCACTCGCCCAGGTCCAGAATGACCTTGCCACGAGGATGCTCCTCGCGGGCGAAACGTTGCGCCTCGCGGATGTCGTCGAGCGGAAACCGCTTCGCGATTTCCACGCGCACCTGGCCGTCGGCGATCAGGCCGAGTGCCTGCTCGAGTTCGGCTGCATTGGGATCGGCATGCCAGCGCGGCACCGTGCGGACGCCGAGTTCGGCAGCCTTCTTCTCGTCCGGCTCCAGCGTCGAGACGAGGATGCCGCCCTTTTGGAGCGTGGTGAACGAGCGCGCCTGTGTCTCGCCGCCCTGCGTGTCGAATACCATGTCGAGATGCGTGGCGACGTCCTCGAAGCGCTCCTTCTTATAGTCGATCGCCGTGTCCGCGCCGAGCGCGCGCACGAACTCCAGATCGCGCTCGGAGGCGGTCGCGAACACGGTCGCCCCCTTCCAGCGGGCGAACTGCACCGCCATGTGGCCGACACCGCCGGCCCCGCCATGGATGAGCACGCGCTGGCCCGCCTCAAGCCCGCCATGATCGAACAGCCCCTGCCATGCGGTCATCGCTGCGAGCGCCAGCGCGCCGGCGACTTCGGTATCGATACCGTCGGGCACCTTCACCAACTCGCTGGTCTTCACCACGACGCGCTCGCTCTGGGCACCGCGGTCAGGTCCGATGAAGGCACAAACCCGGTCGCCGACCGCCCATTCTCCATTCGCGCTGCCGACCGTCTCGATCGTCCCGGCGAGGTCGCGTCCGAGCACGAACGGCAGCTTGTCCGCACCCATTGGCGGATACTTCCCCTCGGCCGTTTTCCAGTCGACCGGATTGATGCTGGCAACAGCGACGCGCACCACAACCTCGTCGGCAGCAGGCGCGGATACGGGCAGCGTAGCCACCTGGACGACCTCCGGGCCGCCGAACTTCTCGATCCATACGGCACGCGTCGTTTCGGCTTCGTTCGGCATGATTGTCTCCATTCGGGATCACGCACATAACGCTTGCGGAGCACGGCGGCTCCAGGTGGCTCTGACTTTTGCGGAGACGCGGCTGAGCCGTCGGTCATGGCGGGAGCGGCTGTTTTCGGTCGTCACTACATCACAACGGAATGTCAGAAATCGAGGCACGTCCTATCCTTGATAGCGACCGTAGCTCCCCGGTGGCGCGGGGAGCCGGCCGATGACGGGACGGGGCCGGCTCCAGAGCCATCACCATGTCATGGTCGACCAGGCGCCCGCTGCGCCTCGAAATCTTGCGACCGAAGGCTGCCGTGGCGGGCGCTCCCTAAGGACAAGCCCGACTTGACGGGTGCGCCGTATCGCGCGCAGCATCGCAGTGTAACGGAGTTCCCGATGTCCGCCCACTCGCCGCGCCACGCCGATATCGTGCTCGACGCCGTACGCTCGCCCAGTAGCGCCGCGGTGTCGCCGATTGCTGCTTCCTGGTGCCGTTCGGCGATCCACCACAAGCTCGATCCGGAGATGGGCACGCGCGAGCGCATCGGCGACGCCGCGCTTACCGAGCGGCGGACATTGCACCAGCCGCTGCTCCTGGTCGCCGGGCCGGTGCTGGACGAGATGTTCCGGACGGTCGGTCGCAGTGGCTGCGGCGTGGTACTGAGCGACGCGGAAGGCGTGATCCTGGAGGCGCGCAGCGCTCCCGGCGATGCCGAGGCCTTTACCCGTGCCGGCCTGGTAGAGGGCGCACGCTGGAGCGAAGCGGAAGAAGGCACCAACGGCATCGGCACCTGCCTGTTCGAGGACCAGCCGGTGATCATCCAGCGCGATCAGCATTTCGCCAGCCGGAACATCGGGATCAGCTGCATGGACGCGCCGGTCCATGATCCCGAGGGACGTCTGGTGGCCGCGCTCGACGTGTCGAGCTGCCGGGCGGACCATGGCCCGGCGATGGCGGAGATGATCGCCTCGCTGGTACGTGATGCCGCGCGGCGGATCGAGCGCGACTATTTCTGCCGCTATTTCGCCGATCGCCGTATCCTGTTCCTGGCCGACGACGCGGCGAGCGGCACCGCGCTGCTCGCCGTCGATCGCGACGATCTGGTGGTCGGTGCAAGCCGTGGCGCACGGTTGCGGTTGGGGCTGGGGGCGACGGCGCGGCTCGATCCGCAACCGCTCGAATCGCTGCTGGGCAATGGCGGGGCGCCGTCGTTCGACGAAGCCGAGCGCACCGTGCTGCGCCAGGCGCTCGCCTGCGCCGGTGGCAATGCCAGCGCGGCGGCGCGGCTGCTCGGTATCGGCCGGGCGACCTTCTACCGGCGGCTGAGCAAGGCCGGCATCCGCCATTGACCGCCGCCTGTCTCATAATCGAGACAGGACCGCCCATCACCCGCATCGGCCCTCTTCCCGCCGCCACGGCTGCGGCGCATCCTCAGCACCGGACGCCGATCACGGCGCATCACATTTAGGCAAGAGGATCCTGGCACATGGACATGGTGGTGGAAAAACGTGCGAGCGCGCTGAAGGCGCCGTTCGCGGCACGCTATGACAACTTCATCGGCGGCCGCTTTGTCGCACCCAGGGCAGGGCGCTACTTCCAGAACGTCTCGCCGGTAACGGGGATGGTGGTGTGCGAGATCGCCCGCTCCGATGCCGCCGACATTGAATTGGCGCTCGACGCTGCCCATGCCGCCGCCGATGCCTGGGGGCGCACCCCGGTCGCCGAGCGCGCGCTGATCCTCAACCGCATCGCCGATCGCATGGAGGCCAATCTCGAAAAGCTCGCCACCGCCGAAACCTGGGACAATGGCAAGCCGATCCGCGAAACCATGGCGGCCGACGTGCCGCTGGCGATCGATCATTTCCGCTATTTCGCCGGGGTGGTGCGAGGCCAGGAAGGCTCGATCGGCGAGATCGATCATGACACGATCGCCTATCATTTTCACGAGCCGCTCGGCGTGGTGGGGCAGATCATCCCCTGGAACTTCCCGCTGCTGATGGCGGCGTGGAAGCTGGCACCGGCACTCGCGGCGGGCAATTGCGTGGTGCTGAAGCCCGCGGAGCAGACGCCGGCCTCCATTCTCGTCTGGGCCGAACTGATCGGCGACCTGCTGCCGCCGGGCGTGCTCAACATCGTCAACGGCTATGGCCTGGAGGCGGGCAAGCCGCTGGCCTCGTCGCGCCGGATCGCCAAGATCGCCTTTACCGGCGAGACCAGCACCGGCCGCCTGATCATGCAATATGCCAGCGAGAACCTGATCCCCGTCACCCTGGAGCTCGGCGGCAAATCGCCGAACATCTTCCTGGAGGACGTGACGCGCGAAGATGACGATTTCTTCGACAAGGCGGTCGAGGGCTGCGTGATGTTCGCGCTCAACCAGGGCGAGGTGTGTACCTGCCCGAGCCGCGCGCTGGTGCACGAGAAGATCTATGACCGCTTCATCGAGCGCGCGCTGCAGCGGGTGCGGGCGATCGTGCAGGGCAGCCCGCTCGATCCTGCGACGATGATCGGCGCGCAGGCCTCGTCCGAGCAGCAGCAGAAGATCCTGTCCTATATCGATATCGGCCGACAGGAAGGCGCCGAGCTGCTGATCGGCGGCGGCGCGGCCGATCTTGGCGGCGATCTCTCGGGCGGATTCTACGTCAACCCGACGGTGTTCCGTGGGCACAACAAGATGCGGATCTTCCAGGAGGAGATCTTCGGGCCGGTGCTGTCGGTCGCCACGTTCAAGGACGAGGCCGAGGCGCTGCAGATCGCCAACGATACCGCCTATGGCCTGGGTGCCGGCGTGTGGAGCCGCGATGCCAACACCTGCTACCGCTTCGGCCGCGCGATCAAGGCAGGGCGGGTGTGGACCAACTGCTACCACGCCTATCCGGCGCATGCGGCGTTCGGCGGGTACAAGCAGTCGGGCATCGGGCGCGAAAACCACAAGATGATGCTCGATCATTATCAGCAGACCAAGAACCTGCTGGTCAGCTACAGCCCGAAGAAACTCGGCTTCTTCTGATCGCAACGATCCCGGCGCCGGGAGCAAGGCGGGGGATGCACGCCCCCGCCTCTTTCGGGCGAGGGCCTATCCATTCTCGAAATCGAGAACGATGCGGCCCTCGATCTCGCCGCGGTGCATGCGGCCGAAGACATCGTTGATGTTCTCCAGCGTGTCCGTGGCGACGGTCGCCCGGACCTTGCCGGAAGCGGCGAAGTCGAGTGCTTCCTGAAGGTCGAGCCGGGTGCCGACGATCGATCCGCGCACCGTCACGCCGTTCAGCACCGTGTCGAAGATCGAGAGCGGGAAATCGCCTGCGGGCAAGCCGTTGAGCGATACCGTTCCGCCGCGGCGCACCATGCCCATCGCCTGCTGGAACGCCTTGGGGCTGACGGCGGTGACGAGCACGCCCTGCGCGCCGCCGATCTCCTTCTTGATGAAGGCCGCCGGATCGGTGTGCAGCGCATTGACGGTGAGCGACGCGCCGAGCGACTCGGCCAGCTTGAGCTTGGCCTCGTCGATATCGACCGCGACGACGTTCAGCCCCATCGCCTTGGCATATTGCACCGCCATGTGGCCGAGCCCGCCGATGCCGGAAATCGCCACCCAGTCGCCCGGCTTGGTGTCGGTGACCTTCAGGCCTTTGTAGACCGTCACCCCCGCGCACAATATCGGCGCGATCTCGACGAAGCCGATATCTTTGGGCAGGTGCCCGACATAGTTGGGATCGGCGAGGACATATTCCGCGAAGCTGCCGTTGACCGAATAGCCGGTATTCTGCTGCAGGTCGCACAGCGTTTCCCATCCGCCCAGGCAATGCACGCAGTGCCCGCACGCGGTGTAGAGCCACGGCACCCCGACCCGGTCGCCTTCCTTGACATGGGTGACGCCCGAACCGACGGCCACGACATGGCCGACGCCCTCATGGCCGGGGATGAACGGCGGGTTGGGCTTCACCGGCCAATCGCCCTCGGCGGCGTGGAGATCGGTGTGGCAGACGCCGGTAGCGGTGATCTTGACGAGGATCTGGCCGGGGCCGGGCATCGGCACGGTCACCTCTTCGATGACCAGGGGCTTGCCGAATTCGCGGACCACCGCCGCCTTCATTGTCTTCTGCATGATGCTGCCTCGTGCTTGACAGGGGCGTACCGTCCGCGCCTGTCCGATGGGAAGGGCTCGCTCGGGATCGAGCGGCTTCAGAACGGCGCGTCGATATCCACCACGTCGATCAGCTTGTGATTGACGAACTCCTTGATGCCGAGGCCCAACAGCTCGCGGCCATACCCCGACCGCCGGACCCCGCCGAAGGGCAGATCGGCTTTGACCATGGTCGGGTGGTTCACGAAGACCATGCCGGTGGATATTTTGCGCGCGACCTCCGCGCCGCGCTTGGTGTCGGCGGTGAACACCGAGCCGCCGAGGCCGAACGGGGAATCATTGGCGATCCGCACGGCGTCGTCCGCGTCCTTGGCACGGAACAGCATCGATACGGGGCCGAAGAACTCCCAGTGGCGCGCGGGATTGTCGTCGTCGAGATCGGTGAGGATCACCGGCTGCAGGAACGCGCCGCGATTGGGCGCATCGGGGCCGACCGGTGTGGCGGTAGCACCATGTTCGACGGCGCGCGCGATCATCTCGCGCAGATCGGCAACCGCCTTCTCCGACGAGAGCGGCGCCAGCGTGGTTTCGGGGTCGGAAGGGTCGCCCATGCGCAGCGCGCTGACGCCCTTGGTGTAGCGTTCGAGGAACGCATCATAGACCTCGTCCACGATGATCATGCGCTTCGAGGAGACGCAGACCTGGCCGCCGTTCCAATGCCGGCCGAACACCGCCCAATCGACCGTCTTGTCGAGATCGGCATCGGCGAGCACGATAAAGGCATCCGCACCGCCCAGTTCCATCGTCGATTTCTTGAGCGCCTTGCCGGCTTGCGCGGCGACCACGGCGCCGGCGGCTTCCGATCCGGTCAGCGCGACACCGTGCACCCGCGGATCGTTGATGATGCGTTCGATCTGGTCGTGGGTGGCGTACAGGTTCCGGAAGGCCCCTTCGGGCAATCCGGCTTCGCGCATCAATGCTTCGAAGGCCGCCGCACATTGCGGGACGTTGGCGGCGTGTTTGAGGAGCATCGTGTTGCCGGCCGAGAGCTGCGGCGCGATGATCCGGGCGATCTGGTAATAGGGGAAGTTCCAGGGCTCGATCGCCAGCAGCACGCCGAGCGGCTCGTGGACCAGGGTCGCTTCACCCTCGCGCGGATCGGCCACGGGGAGGCGCTCCGGCGCAAGGAGGTGCTCTGCGTTCTTCGCGTAATATTCGAAGATCGCTGCCGACAGTTCGACTTCCGCCTTCGCTTCGGTGAGGAGCTTGCCCATTTCCAGCGTCAGAAGTCGGGCATAACGGTCCTGGTCCCGGCGCAGGATGGCTGCGGCGTTGCGCAGGATCGTGGCGCGCTCGGCGAAGCTGGTCTCGCGCCAGCGATGAAAGGCGCGATCGGCAGCTTCGATCGCTTGCGAGACTTCCGCGTCGGTCGCATCGGGAAAGGTCTGTAGCAGCTCGCCCGAATAGGGATTGATAGTCGCGTAGGTCATCGAACACTCCTCTCGGCGCCATTGCGCACGTTACTCGAGGCCCGAGCGGGCACGCGACCAGCGCGGAGTCCATCGGGCGTGTCAGGGTGATGACCGACCCAGTGTCGTATCCCTATGCGGATACTTACTTATCTTCTGGAGATTAGGTCGCGCGTCAGGCGCTGCCCATGGGCATTGAACGCCGTCACGAGATGATCGAATACCGCCCGGACCCTTGGCGAGGTCCGCAAGCTCTCATGGGTGGTGATCCGCGTCCGGAGCGGCGGGAGTTCGATGTCCGGCAACACCCGCCGCAGCCGATCGTCCGCCAGCCCGATGGCAAGCTGGACGACGGCGATGCCTAGCCCGGCGCGGGCAGCGGCCAGTTGCGCCGGATGCGAATCCGTTCGAACCACGTATCGATTGCGGGCGACGCCGGGGAGGAAGGCGGACGCGAACGCAAGGTCGGGAACGCTCCGGTCGGAGCCGATGATGTCGTGCCCGTCGAGATCGGCGACCGAACGGGGCGTGCCCCGCGCGGCGAGGTAGTCGACATGCGCAAAAAGCCCGATCGCGATGGGCGGCACCTCCCTGGCGACGAGCGCCTCCTGCGCCGGGCGGTGCATGCGGACGGCGATGTCGACTTCCTGCTCCAGGACGTTTGCCGAGGCGTTGCTCAGCACCGTCTCCAGGATGAGATCGGGATGGCGGTGCCGCAGCGGGACCAGCATCGCCGGCAGCAGCTCCACCCCCACCACGTCGGAAACACTCAAGCGGACGATGCCGGCCACCCGGTCGACAGGCTCCGACGCCGCGCGGATGAAGGTCTCCGATGCGCTGGCCATCATGCGTGCGGGCCCGATCAACGCCCGCGCCTGATCGGTCGGCACCACCCCGCGCATCGAGCGCGTGAACAGCACCACGCCCAGCGCCTGTTCCAAGGCGTTCAACCGCGCGCGAACGGTCGGCTGCGATACGCCAAGCCGTCGCGCGGCCGCGGAAAGGCTCCCCTCCTCCAGCACGGCGACAAAGGCACGCTGATCATCCCAGGAAACGCGAGGGTTCATCGAAAAGCTTTCAGCTGCTGAAGCAAGTTCACCAATTCCTTTCATGCGATCGCATCCGGTATTGGTTCGCACAAGAGGTGGAGCGATGATGAATTCGAAGAAAGCACTGGTTCTTGGCGCGAGCGGCGGCATTGGCGGCGAGACCGCGGCCGCCTTGGTGCGGCACGGTTGGGAGGTGATCGCCATGGTGCGCGACACGAGCAAGCGGGGTCGCGGCGGCCCGGCGCATCTCGCGGGCATCACCTGGGTGCAGGGCGATGTCATGGTCGCTGCGGACACGCTCCGCGCTGCCCAGGGGGTGGATGTCATCGTCCATGCGGTCAATCCGCCCGGCTATCGGAACTGGGGCGGCCTGGTCCTGCCGATGGTGGACAACAGCATCGCCGCCGCGAAGCAGGTCGGCGCGCGCCTCGTCGTGCCGGGCGGCCTTTACAATTACGGCTACGACGCCTTCCCGCTGGTGCAGGAAGACGCGCCCCAGCATCCGGTGACCGAGAAGGGGCGGATCCGGGCCGCGCTGGATCTGCGCCTGGAGGCGGCGAGCCGGGAGGGCGCGCCCGCGCTGATGGTGTGCTTCGGCGACTTTTTCGGTCCCGTTCCCGGCGGAAACTGGTTCGAGGCCATGGTCAAGCCGGGCACCAGGGCGACCTCCATCACCTATCCGGGCAAGAAGGGCGTCGGCCATAGCTGGGCCTATCTTCCCGATGCCGGCGAGACGATCGCGCGGCTGCTGGACCGGGAAGACGAACTCGCCGATTTCGCCCGCTTCAACTTCGAAGGCGTGTGGGATCCGGACGGGACCACGATGATCGATGCCATCAAGGCCGAGCTCGGTCGCCCCGAGATCAAGGTGAAGCCGCTGCCATGGTGGCTGCTGGGGGCCGCCGGCCTGGTGCAGGAAACGCCCCGCGAAGTCTGGAAAATGCGCTATCTCTGGCGGCATCCCGTTCGTCTGGACAATCGCCGGCTGGTGGCATTCCTGGGCGAAGAGCCGCACACCCCGCTACGAGACGCGGTGCGGACGACGCTGGCCGGCCTGCGCATCGGCTGATCACGCCGCGTTGAGGCGCAGCGCCGGCAAGGGCGGGTGCCGGGCCGCCCCGCAGAGTCGGGGGGCGGCCCGGCGCTGGATCAACCCTGCGCCTTCACCTTGGCGCGGAAGGCATGGAGCAGCGGCTCGGTATAGCCATTGGGCTGGTCGACGCCGTCGAACACCAGCGCCCGCGCCGCCTGGAAGGCGATGCTCGCCGCCGGGTCGCTCGCCATCGGCCGGTAGAGCGGATCGCCGGCATTCTGTGCATCGACCTTCGCCGCCATGCGCAGCAACGCGGCGTCGACCTGTTCGGGCGTGATCACGCCGTGGAGCAGCCAGTTGGCGAGGTGCTGGCTGGAGATGCGCAGCGTCGCCCGGTCCTCCATCAGGCCGATGTCGTGGATGTCGGGCACCTTGGAGCAGCCGACGCCCTGATCGACCCAGCGTACGACATAGCCCAGGATACCCTGCGCATTGTTGTCGATCTCGTCGCGGATCGCCTCTGCCGGCCAGTTCTGGCCATGTGCCAGCGGCAGCGTGAGCAGCGCGTCGAGCGGCGCGGCCGGCTCCGCTGCGCGCTCGGCCTGGCGTGCGGCGACATCGACCTGGTGGTAATGCGTCGCGTGCAGCGTCGCGGCGGTGGGGGAGGGTACCCATGCCGTGGTCGCGCCCGATTGGGGATGGCCGATCTTCTGGACGAGCATGTCCGCCATGCGATCGGGCATCGCCCACATGCCCTTGCCGATCTGCGCGCGTCCCGAAAGCCCGCAGGCCAGCCCGATCTGCACGTTGCGATTTTCATAGGCCTGGATCCAGGCGCTCGCCTTCATGTCGCCCTTGCGCAGCATCGCGCCGGCCTGCATCGAGGTGTGGATCTCGTCGCCGGTGCGATCGAGAAAGCCGGTATTGATGAAGACGATGCGGTCCTTCACCGCGTGAATGCAGGCCGCCAGGTTGGCGCTGGTGCGCCGCTCTTCGTCCATCACGCCGATCTTGAGCGTGTGCCGCGCGAGGCCGAGCAGATCCTCGATCGCGTCGAACAGATCGTTGGCGAAGGCGGCTTCCTCCGGCCCGTGCATCTTCGGCTTGACGATATAGACCGATCCGGCGCGGCTGTTGCGCAGCGGCCCCGATCCGTTGAGGTCGTGCAGCGCGATCGCCGAGGAGACGATGCCGTCCAGAATGCCTTCGGGCGCCGCGCTGCCGTCGGGCAGGCGCACCGCCGGCGTCGTCATCAGGTGGCCGACATTGCGGATCAGCAGCATCGAACGGCCGGGCAGGGTGAAGGGCGTGCCGTCCGGGGCCACATAGCGACGATCGGCGGCGAGCCGCCGGGTCATCGGCTTGCCGCCCTTGTCGAACGTCTCCTCCAGATCACCGCGCATCAGCCCCAGCCAGTTGGCATAGGCCTGCACCTTGTCCGCCGCATCCACTGCCGCGACCGAATCCTCGAAGTCGCAGATCGTGGAGGTCGCCGACTCCAGCACGACATCGGCGATGCCGGCCGGATCGGTTTTGCCGATCGGGTGATGGGGGTCGATGACCACTTCGATGTGGAGGCCGTGATGGACGAACAGCAGATTGTCGCCGGCCTGGCCGACGAACTGCGAAGGATCGGCGAGCGACAGTGCCGCGCCGTCCCAATCCGCCCAGCTGCCCAGCGCCAGCGGCACCGCGCGATCGAGGAACGCCTTGGCCCAGGCGATCACCGCCGCGCCGCGCGCGGGATCGTAGCCGGGGCCGGAGGCCGCGCCCGGAATCGCGTCGGTGCCGTAGAGCGCGTCGTACAGGCTTCCCCAGCGAGCATTGGCGGCGTTGAGCAGGAAGCGCGCGTTCAGCACCGGCACCACCAGCTGCGGCCCGGCGAGCGTCGCGAGCTCGGGATCGACGTTCTGCGGATCGACCTGGAACGGCGCGGGCTCGGGCACCAGATAGCCGATCTCGCGCAGGAACGCGGTGTAGGCGGCGGCGTCGTGCGGCTGGCCGGCACGCCGGCGATGCCAGGCGTCGATCGCCGCCTGCAGCGCATCGCGCTTCGCCAGCAGCGCCACGTTGCGGGGCGTGAAGCGTTCGAAAATGCCGGCTGCGCCCTGCCAGAAGGCGGCGGCGTCGATCCCCGTGTCGGGCAGCACCCGCGTCTCGATGAAGTCCGCCAAGGTGGCAGCGACCTGCAGGCCTGCCCGTTCGCGCGTCTCGCTCATGCTACACCTCGTCTCCATGTCGTCGGGTATCCGCAGCTGTAGCGCAGTGGCGGTTCCTCCGGTAGAAGGACATAAAGAACGACAGTCGTTCCTTCAGGTTTATAATGTTCGATCCGGACTATGATCTGTTTCTCGAGATTCTCGCCGCCGGGTCGATTTCGGCGGCGGCGCGGCGTCGGGGGCTTTCGCCGCCGGCGCTGTCGAAGCGGCTGATGCGGCTGGAGGATCGGCTGGGCGCGCGGCTGCTCCAGCGGACCACGCGACGGCTGGTGCTCACCCCCGCCGGGCGCGACCTGCGCGATACGATCGCGCCGATCCGCGCGGCGCTGGCCGATGCCGTAGCGCGGATCGCGGGGCGGCAGCGGGGAATCGGCGGCGCCGTGCGGGTGACGGCGCCCACCTCGTTCGGCCGGATGCACGTCGTCCCCGCGCTGCCCGCCTTTCTCGGCGCACACCCCGACATCGACCTTGCGATCGATCTGTCCGACGCCTTTGTCGACCTGCTGGAGGGCCGGCATGACCTGGCCATTCGCATCGCGCGGTCGGCGGGGCCGGGGCTGATCGGCCATAGGCTCGGCACCAGTCGCCGGGTGCTGTGCGCCGCGCCCGCCTATCTAGCGCAGCGGGGCGCGCCGCGATCGCTGGCGGAGCTCGCGCAGCATCGGCTGCTCGCGGCGGACGGCCAGCTTCCGTGGCGGCTGGAGGGGCCCGCCGGCCCGGTGACGCACCCGGGCCGGAGCCGTGTAGCCACCAATTCGAGTGAAGTGGTGCGCGAGCTGGCGGTCGGCGGCTGCGGCATTGCGCTGCGGTCCTTGTGGGATGTGGCGGATGCGCTCGCCGACGGCAGGCTGGTGCGCGTGCTTCCCGACTATGCCGGTTCCGAAGAGGTCGGCGTGTTCGCCGTGCATGCGCCGGATCCCCCGGCGCGCGTGCTCGCCCTCGTCGCGCATCTCAGCGCGACGATCGGGCCGCGCCTCTAGATCCCCGGCCGCGGCATCGCTCGTCACAGCTTCACGGCATTGAGGCGCAGCGCGTTGAGAACGACCGTGAACGACGACAGCGCCATCGCCGCCCCCGCCAGCATCGGCGACAGGAGGATGCCCGCCACCGGATAGAGCACCCCCGCCGCGACCGGCACGCCGATCCCGTTGAACAGGAACGAGAAGAGCAGGTTCTGCCGGACGTTGCGCATGGTGGCGCGCGCGAGCCTGCGGGCGCGGACGATCGCCGAGAGGTCGCCACGCGTCAGGGTCATGCCGGCGCTTTCGATCGCCACGTCGGTGCCTGTCCCCATCGCCAGGCCGACATCGGCGGCGGCGAGCGCGGGGGCATCGTTGATGCCATCCCCGGCCATCGCGACGCGGCGTCCTTCCGCCTTCAGCGCGCCGACGATATCCGCCTTGTCCCCGGGCTTCAGGCCGGCGTGCACCGCGTCCAGCCCGCCCACCGCTCGGGCAACGGCCTCGGCCGTGACGCGATTGTCGCCGGTCAGCATCACCACACGCAAGCCTTCCCGGCGCAGCGTCGCGATGGCGTCCCTGGCCGATGCGCGAACCGGATCGGCGACTGCGAGCAAGCCGGCAAGTTTCCCGTCGACGGCGACCAGCATGACACCCGCACCGTCCTGTCGCCGCCGGTCCGCGGCGACATCGAGCGGCGTCGGATCGGCGCCGACGCGCCGCATCTGTTCGGCATTGCCGATCGCCACCTCGTGCCCGTCGACCCGGGCGGTGACGCCCAACCCGGTCTGCGAGGCGAAGTCCTCCACCTTGCCCAGAACCAGGCCCTTGTCTCGGGCCGCCGTCACGATCGCATGCGCCAAGGGATGTTCGGACTGCGCCTCGACCGCCGCCGCGAGCGCCAGTACCGCGCTGTCGCCGAGCTCGCCCACGGGCTCCACGGCGATCAGCGCGGGCTTGCCTTCGGTCAGCGTACCGGTCTTGTCGATGACGATGGTGTCGACTGACTCGAACGCCTGCAGCGCCTCCGCATTCCTGACCAGCACGCCGGCCTGGGCGCCCTTGCCGGTGCCGACCATGATCGACATCGGGGTGGCGAGACCCAGCGCGCAGGGGCAGGCGATGACCAGAACCGCGATGGCGTTGAGCAGCGCGTGCCCGAACCGAGGCTCGGGGCCGAACAGCGCCCACACCGCGAAGGTCGCGAGTGCGATCAGCACGACCAGGGGAACGAACCATCCCGAAACGCGATCGGCGACCGCCTGGATCGGCGCGCGGCTGCGCTGTGCCTCGGCCACCATCCGGACGATGCGCGCCAGCATCGTATCCGCGCCGACCGCACGGGCTTCGATGACCAGGCTGCCGGTTCCGTTCACCGTGCCCCCCGTCACCGGCGCATCGACCTGTTTGAGGACCGGCGCGGGTTCGCCGCTGAGCATCGATTCATCGACAGAGGATCGGCCCTCGATGACGATACCGTCGACGGGAATCGCTTCACCCGGGCGCACGCGCAGCCGATCCCCCGTCGCCACATCGGCGATGCCGACGTCCTCTTCGGAGCCGTCGGCATGGAGACGCCGCGCCGTCTTGGGCGCGAGATCGAGCAGCGCGCGGATCGCCCGGCCGGTTGCGGCGCGCGCCCGCAATTCGAGGATCTGACCGAGCAGCACCAGCGTCACCACGACGCCGGCGGCTTCGTAATAGACCGGCACCATCCCGCCATGCGTCCGCAAGCGCACGGGGAACACGCCCGGCACCAAGGTGGCGACCAGGCTGTAGAGGAAGGCGGCCCCCACGCCGAGCGCGATCAGGGTGAACATGTTGAAGTGGCGGGTGCGGAGCGATTGCCATCCCCGTACGAAGAACGGCGCGCCGGCCCACAGCACGATCGGCGCGGTGAGCGCCAGCTGCACCCAAGGCGCGGCGGCCGACGGGACGAGGTGCAGCCCGAGCATGTCTGCGCCCATCGAGACGAGGAGCAGCGGGATCGTGAGGGTTCCGGCGACCCAAAGCCGGCGCGTGAAATCGACAAGCTCCGGATTGGGGGCGTCGTCGAGCGACGGTGCCTCGGGCTCCAGCGCCATGCCGCAGATCGGGCAGGTGCCGGGGCCTTCCTGCCGGATTTCGGGGTGCATCGGGCAGGTCCACATCGCGCCGGGGGCGGCCTGTGGTTCGGCGCGCGGCCTGTCGCCCAGATAGGCATCCGGGGCGGCGAGGAACTTGGTGCGGCAGCCGGCCCCGCAGAAATGATAGGCATGGCCGTGATGCTCGGCATGGTGCGGCGTCTTTGCAGGGTCCACCGTCATGCCGCACACGGGATCCTTCACCGTCGCGGCCGCGCCCTCGCCGCCGCAGCAACCATGGGCGGGCGCGGGATGGCCGGCATGGGAATGGTGGTCGTGCATAGCCAAAACTCCTTCGGCCCGAAATTCGATCGGGGCTTCCATAGCGCTCCGGGCAACCGCGTCACCCGGCCGATATCGGCGGTGCAAGCGTGCCCAGCCAGGCGACGAGCGCGAAAATTGCGACGGCGCAGCCCGTCTCCACGGCAAGGCTGCGGCGCAGCGCCGCGACCGCGGCACCAGGGCCCGACGTGGCAATCGCGCGATCGAAGGCCGGCGTCAGGCGAAAGCGGTTGAGCGACGCCAAGGCGAGCATCCCCGCGAACAAGGCGAGCTTTGCGAGAAGGAGCTGCCCGTAGAGCGTCGTGACGAGGCGCGTCAGGTTGCCCGGGCCGACCAACAGCCACGCATTGACGATGCCCGAGACGAGGATCGCGGCGACGAAGATCGTGCCGGCCAGCGAGAAGCGGTCCAGCGCGCGGTGCGTATGGCGGAGATGATGTTGGCCAAGGCGGTCGGCCGGGCGAGTCACCATCCGGGCCAGCGCGACCAGCGCCCCCAGCCATGCGCCGGCCGCCAGCAGGTGGATGGCATCGGCCAGCAGATGCACCCAGCCTGCTGTCCCCGCATCCATGGCGCCGTGCCCGGTCCAGGCCAGCGTCACGAGGGCGACGCCGGCGGCAATTGCCACGGAGCAACGTGCGGCGAGGCTGGCCGGTGCCCGCCATGCCGCGAGCGACACAAAGGCCAGCGCCGCCATGCGAATTTTCCAGGCCGCGCCGATCGCCGGGTCACTTAGGAGCATGGCGAGGGCATCGTAATCGATCGGCCAGGTCGGCATGCCGGCCATCGCCGCGGCCAGCAGCACGATGGCGATGCAGGACAGGAGCAGCCCGGCCACTCCCAATCCCGCCAGCCAGGGCCGAAGCGCGGAAACCTGGTCGCGGTCGCCGTCCGGCAGCCCGTAGCAATGGAACGCCGACAGGCCGAACAGCCCGCCAAGCGCCAGATACAGGGCGAGGCGAACCGATATCAGTGGCCAATCGGCCTCCACCTTATCGCACCGTGAAGGCGAAGCTGCCCGTCACCCGGTGCGTGTCGGTCGAGACGGCATGCCAGGCGACGGTATAGCGACCGGCGCGCAGCGGTGCTTTCGGCGTGAGGACCAGCGTGCGCCGATCGGTGCCGATCGCGGCAACCGCGGCAATCTTCACCGCCCCACCCGCCTTGCCGGCAGGGCCCGTCATCCTCAGGTCCGCGCCCGAAAATTTCGGCATCAGGGCTTCGCTGAAGCGGAGTGTGACGCGGTCCGGCCGGGCACCCACCGCGTTGGGCGCGGGCGAGGCGGAGACCAGCCGGGCATGGGCCTGGGCGGTCCCGGCCAAAGCGAGCAGGGCAAGGGCGGCGGGTAGGGCGAGGTGACGCATGGGGCTTCTCCGGCGAAGGTGTCGCTTGTTGTTACGCGGCAGCTCGCCGCGTCCCTCAACCGCGCGTGAGGGATGATGCGCGCCGATGCGTAAAGCTGCTAGTGGGGCGGAGTGAAGCGTATGGACGATCTGGACAGAACATTGGCGCGGCTGGCGGCGGCTCCGGTCCCCGCGGCGATCGAGGATATCGACGCATGCGTGCTGGCGCGCATCCGTCCGCACGCGCCCGCACGTGGCGGTGCCGGGCTCGGGATCGGTATCGTGGCCGTCACCGCGCTGGCGATCGGGATGGTCGGGGCGGGGCTGCCCGCCACCGCCAAGCCGGCAGCGCCGCTGGCGCCGCTCGGCGAAGTCTCGCCGCTTGCCCCTTCGGCGCTGCTGGTAGGTGACGAATGACGTCGGCGCCGCGGATCCTGCTGTGCGTTGTCCTTGCCTTTCTGGCGGCGATCGGCGGGGTGTTCGTCGGGCGCCTGATCGTGCCCCAGCCAACGCCGCCCGGCGCCGCCCTCCACGCGGTGCTGCACCATCAGCTCACCCTCGATGCCGGACAGCAGGCGCGGCTGAAGATGCTGGAGGACCGGTTTGCGGTGCAGCAGCGCGCGCTCGAGCTGGAGCTGCGCGCCGCCAATGCCCGGCTTGCCGAGGCCATCGAGACCGAACATGGCAACGGCCCGCGGGTCGCCGCGGCGGTCGACCAGAGCCATGCCGCCATGGGCGAAATGCAGAAGGCGACGCTGGCGCATATCTTCGCGATGCGCCAGCTCCTGCGGCCCGACCAGACTTCCAAATTCGACGCGGCAGTGGTGAAGGCGCTCACCGCCGACCGGGAATGAGCTTCGACTGGACAACCCTGTCGGACGGCGAGCTGGCGACGCTGAGCCTCGCCGGCCGCCAGGCGGCCTTTGCGGAGATCCTGCGTCGCTATCGCCAGCCGGTGTTCCGGCTGGTGCGCGCGTTCGTCGGCAATGGCGAGGATGCGGTGGACGTGACCCAGGAGGCGTTCGTCGCGGCGCACCAGGCGCTGGCGCGCTACGATCCCGATCGGCCGATGCAGGCATGGCTCACCACCATCGCGGTCAACAAGAGCCGGGACTGGACACGCAAGCGGGCGGTGCGCCGGTTCCTGTCCTTCGGCATGCCCGACGACGATCGGGTAGCGGCCATCCCCGACGACCAGCCGGGCCCGGACGAGTCGGCGGCCGATCGCCAGCAACTCGCCCGCGTCCGCCGTGCGATCGCGACGCTTCCGGCGAATTTAAAGGAGCCGCTGGTGCTGCGCACCATCGAAGGCCTGAGCCAGGCAGAGACCGCCGAGCTGCTGGGGATCAGCCAGAAGGCGGTGGAAACGCGCCTCCACCGTGCCCGGGCGCGGCTGATCGAGAAACTCCGATAAGGGGTGCGTCCCCGCGCCGCGTACAACCAGCCAGGGGGCCAGTTGGGGCCTTGTCCTGAGGAGCTTTCATGTCGCGGGTTCTCGATCGCCGCCAGCTGTTGCGCGGTGCCGGTTTGGCAGGGGGCGGAATTGCGCTCTCGGCCTGTCTGCCGGCTTGGGCACAGCGCGTTTCCGCCGGCATCGCCAAGCCGTTGCCGACCCTTGCGGGCGACGACATCACGCTGAAGATCGCCCATCAGATGCTCCAGGTCGACGGCCGGGCCAGCCATGCGATCGGCATCAACGGCAGCGTGCCGGCGCCCCTGATCCGCCTGCGCGAGGGGCAGAAGGCGCGCCTCCACGTCGTCAACGAACTGGACGAAGAAACCTCGCTCCACTGGCACGGGCTGCTGGTGCCCTTCCAGATGGACGGCGTGCCCGGTCTTTCCTTTCCCGGCATCCCGGCGCGCTCGACCTTCACGTACGAGTTCCCGGTCGTCCAGAGCGGCACCTACTGGTATCACAGCCATTCCGGGCTGCAGGAGCAGGAAGGGCTGTATGGGCCGATCCTGATCGATCCCCGCGATCCCGACCCCGTGCCGTTCGATCGCGAGCATGTCGTCCTGCTGTCCGACCACAGCTTCCTGCACCCGCACCAGTTGTTCGACCGGCTGAAGAAGGAGCCCGGCTATTTCAATCGGCAGCGCCAGACGCTCGCCGGGCTGCTGGCGGGCAAGGACCAGCCGCTGCAGGCGCGGCTGCGCTGGGGCGGGATGCGGATGGACCCCGCCGACATCGCCGACGTCACGGGTTCGACCTACACCTATCTGGTCAACGGCCATGGTCCGGCGGACAATTGGACCGCGCTGTTCCGGCCGGGCGAGCGGGTGCGGCTGCGCATCATCAACGCATCGGCGATGACGACCTTCAACGTCCGCATCCCCGGCCTGCCGATGACGATCGTTGCGGCCGACGGCCTCAACGTCCGCCCGGTCGAGATCGACGAGTTCCAGTTCGGCCCGGCCGAGACCTATGACGCGATCGTCACGCCGCCCGATCTGCGCGCCTATACGCTGGTGGGCGAGAGCATCGACCGATCCGGCATGGCCCGCGCAACGCTTGCCCCGCGGGAGGGGATGACGGCGGACGTGCCGCCGCTTCGTCCGCGTCCGCTTGCCACCATGAAGGACATGGGCATGGGCGGCATGGACCATGGCGCGATGGCGGGCATGGACCATTCCAAGATGAACCACGGCACGGCGGGCGCCATGCCCGAGGGCATGGACATGGCGGGTCCGGAAGAGGCGCCCATGGACATGGGCACCATGAAGATGCGCGATTTCTCCCACGCGCCCGAGGTCCGGAAAGGGCCTGGGGTGCAGACCATCTCGCCCATGCCGGTCGACCGCACCGGCGACCCCGGCCAGGGTCTGGAGAATGTCGGGCACCGGGTGCTGACCTATCGCGATCTGGTGGCACTGGATCGCAACCCGGATACGCGCGCGCCGGAGCGGGAGATCCGCCTGCACCTTACCGGCAATATGGAGCGCTATATGTGGGGCTTCGATGGCGAGAAGCTGTCCGAGAACCCCGCACCCATCCCCCTGCGCCACGGCGAGCGCGTGCGCGTGACGCTGATCAACGACACGATGATGGGCCATCCGATCCACCTGCACGGCCATTTCTTCGAGCTGGTGACGGGCAAGGGCGCCTATGCGCCCCGCAAGCATACCGTGCTGGTCCAGCCGGGCGGCATGGTGCGTTGGGACGTGACCGGCGAGGAAGGCGACTGGGCCTTTCACTGCCACATGCTCTACCACATGCACGCGGGCATGATGCGCGTCGTCCAAGTGCGAAAGCCGGAAGGGGCGGCAGCATGATCCGCGTCGCGCTGCTCGCCGGGTTGGCGTCGCTCGGCCTTGCCGCTCCCGCGCTTGGCCAGAGCATGGATCACGCGACGATGCCGGGCATGGCGATGCCCGGGATGCCCATGCCCGCGAAGAAACCGGCGAAAGCGCGGCCCAAGGCGAAGAAGCCGCCAGCCCGGAAGACGGGTGCCCGCAAGGCATCGGCCCAGTCTGCGCCGCCAGCCGATCCGGCCGCCGATCCGCACGCCGGGCACGACATGTCGAGCATGCACATGCCGGGCATGGCTGCGGGCCAGGCTCCAGCGGTCGATCCCCATGCAGGTCACGACATGTCCGCCATGCCGGGCATGCCCGCAGCGCAGAGTGCCTCGCCGGGCGCGCAGGGCGGCGATGACAGTACCGGGATGCCCGGCATGGACATGGCGCCGGGGCAGGCGATGCAGCACGACATGGCCTCGATGCCGGGCATGGTGACGGCGCCCGCCGGCACCGACCGCGCGCCCGGCAACGCCCCCGCGCCCGTGCCGGCGGCGACATATCTCGCCGATCGTTATTGGGGCGCGAAGGCGATGGCGGACGCGCGGGAGAACGCGCTGCGCCATGTGCATGGCGGCATGACCTACCACCAGCTGCTGTTCAACCTGGCGGAGATCCAGCTGCGCAAGGGCGGCGACGGCTATCGCTGGGACGGCGAGGCCTGGATCGGCGGCGACATCGATCGGCTCTGGCTGAAATCCGAAGGCGAAGGTCGGTTCGGCAAGCCGCTGGAGCGTGGCGAGGTGCAGGCGCTCTACAGCCATGCACTCGATCCCTATTGGAACCTCCAGGCGGGCGTCCGCTATGATGTCCGGCCCGATCCTTCCCGCGCCTATGCGACGGTGGGGGTGGAAGGGCTGGCACCCTATCAGCTCAAGCTGGGAGGGGCGTTGTTCCTGTCGGACAAGGGCGAGGTTCTGGCGCGGGCAGAGGGCTATTACGATCAGCGCGTCACCAATATGTTCGTGCTCCAGCCCAGAGTGGAGGCGAATTTCTCCGCCCAGCGCGTAGGCGAGACGGGTACGGGGGCGGGGCTCACCGATCTGGAGGCGGGCGTGCGCCTTCGCTACGAGCAGCGCCGCGAATTCGCCCCCTATATCGGCCTGTCCTGGGAACGGCAGTTCGGCGACACCGCGCGATTCAGTCGTGCGCGCGGGGAGGAGACGGGCGGCTTCAGCGTCGTCGCGGGCGTGCGATCCTGGTTCTGAGCCCGCGGCCCCAAAGGCCTGATCAAAGCCATCGCCTCAGCCTGCGCCGCGCGCAGCGCCCGTCAGCCTAGGCGCTGACGGGCATTTCCTCCCCCAGCCGGACGGGCTTGCCGGCAAAATCCTCGGCGAGCACCTGCGCGATCGGCCGGGCGATGCCGCGGGTGAGCGCGACGGGCACCTCGACCGTGAAGCCGTGCGCCACCGCGCCGTCGATCGCCCAGCGCACGCAATAATCGGCGGCGACGCCGATCACCGTCAGTTCGGTAACCCCTTCTGCCCGCAGCGCCGCGAAGAAGGCGTCGCGCGGGCGGGCCTCGCCGCTGCCGACCGCTTCCACCGCCAGATCGGGTTCGGCCCACATGTCGAACACGCCCTTCTCGATCCGATAGACCGGGATGCCCGGCGCGACGGCAGCGAGATCGAGGACATTCTCCCAGCCCGGCGTGCCCCGTTCGCAGTGGATCGGGAATTGCTCGGCCTCGGGCGATCCGGTGAAGCGTTCGGCCGTGTGGGTGTCGAAGGTGAACAGCACGCCTGCCGTGTCCGCCGGGTCGAGAGCGGCGAGCCATGCCCGCATCGGCGAGATCAACGCCTCGGCGCCTGCAACCGCCAGCGCACCATCGGCGTGCATGAAGTCGGCCTGGGTATCCACTACGATGACGAAACGCCGCAATTTCGGTCTCCTTGCTTGCCCTAGTCGACCCCGCGCGCGCGTCGCAGGTCGATGCCGAGCCGTTTGACCCGGTAATAGAAGGTCTTGCGCGGCAGGCCCAGCGCCGCGATCGCCGCGTTGATCTCGCCACCCGCCGCGGCGATGGCATCGAGGATCGCGCTGCGCTCAAAGGCTTCCAGCCGTTCGGTGAGCGGCTGGGCTTCCGGGGGGGGCATGTCAGCGGCCGGCTCGAGCCCGAGCACGAAGCGCTCCGCCGCGCGCTCCAGTTCGCGGACATTGCCGGGCCAGTCGCGCCGCGCTGCGGCGTGCGCGGCCTCGGAGAGCGGCGGTGCAGGGCGGCGGTGGCGCTGCGCCGCCTGCAGCGCAAGCTGGGCGAACAGCAACGGCACGTCCTTGCGCCGCTCGGCCAGCGGCGGCAGCCGCAGCGGTACGCCGGCCAGCCGGTGGTAGAGCCCGGGCGGCAACGCCGCCGCGCCGCCCTCGCCGATCGCGGCGATGATCCGCACGTCGACGGGATCGGGGTCGCGCTGCTCGGTGGCGACGGTGCGTGCCTCGGCGAACTGGGCGAGGCGATGGTGCAGCTCGGGCGGGGCGAGGTCGAGATGATCGAGGAACAGCGTGCCGCGATCGGCGCGGGCGACCAGCCCGTCGCGGGCGAACAGCTCCCGCGCGCCGATCCCCGGCGGCAGCGTCGCGCAATCCACCGCCTGGAAGCGATGGCGTGCGCGGCGGCCGGCACGATGGACCAGCCGGGCATAGAGTTCCTTGCCGGTGCCGGTCGCGCCTTCGAGCACGAGATCGAGCGCGGCATCGGCCAGCACCGGGATCATCTCGCGCAGCCGGCGGATCGCGGGCGCCTCGCCGAGCAGGGCGGTGTCGACCTCTGTCGTCGTCGCCCGCAGCCGCCGGTTCTCCAGCGCGAGCGTGCGCGCGGTGCCGGCACGTTGCAGCGCTGCGCCCAGCGCATCCCCGGGGAAGGGTTTGGTGAGGAAGTCCCAGGCGCCCGCCTTGATCGCGTCCACCGCCATGGCGACGTCGCCGTGGCCTGTCATCAGGATCACCGGCAGCTCGGGATCGACGGCGCGCAGCCGGTGGAAGAAGTCGACCCCCGACATGCCCGGCATCCGCACGTCGGTGACGACCACGCCGGGAAAGTCGCGGTCGATTGCCGCCAGCGCGCTTGGGGCATCGACGAAGGGGCGGACGTCGTGCCCCGCCAGCGTCAGCAGCTGGATCAGCGCCGTGCGGAAATCGGCATCGTCATCGACCAGGGCGACGGGCAAGCTCATGCCTGGCGCAGCTCTAGCTCGAAGCACGCGCCACCTTCGTCGGGCAGCCAGCGCAGGCTGCCGCCGAGCTCGGTCATGATGTCGCTGGCGATCACCAGCCCCAGGCCCAGTCCGTTGCTGCGGCTGGTGGCGAAGGGGGTGAACAGCCGCGCGGCGATGTCCGGCGCGATGCCCGGGCCGTTGTCCTGGATGCGCACCCAGACCAGCCCATCGGCGAGGGTGGTGCGGATCGTTATCGTCGGATCGGCGCGACCGGCGAGCGCCTCGCTCGCATTCTGCAGCAGATTGACGAACACCTGTTCCAGCCGCACCCGTCCGCCCATCACCAGCAGATGCCCGCCGATCGTCGGGCGCTCCAGCCGGACGTTGCGCAACTGCTCCTTGAGGATCAGCAGCGCCCCGTCGAGCACTTCGGCGAGCGGCAGCGGGCGGACTTCGCCCGGCTGGCGGCGCGAGAAGCCGCGCAGCTGCGCGGTCACCGCGCCGATCCGGTCGCTCAGACGGCGGATCGTCTCCAGATTGCCCCGCACCATGTCGGTCGCGCCGTGCTCGAGCAGCTGGACGCTGGTCTCGGCATAGGTGCGGATCGCGGCGACGGGCTGGGCGGTCTCGTGCGCCACGCTGGCGGTGACCTGGCCAAGCGTGGCGAGGCGGTTGGCCTGGCGCAGCCCCTCGCGCAGATCGGCGGCGCGGGCTTCGAGCGCGGCGCGTTCCTCGATCTCGCGGCGAAGCTCGGCGGTTCGCTCGGCGACGGCGACTTCCAGCTCGGAGGTACGCCGCTGGCGCTGCGTCGCGCGCTGGCGCAGGCCCCAGAGCAGCAGCGCCAATGCCAGCACCGCCATCAGCCCCGCCAGCCCGGCCGTGCGCTGCGCGGCTGCGACCGCGGGGCCTACCGCGCGGCGCAGTGCCAGCGTCCAGCCCGGCTGGCTGGTCGCTACGCGTGCCTCGATCAGGTCGCCGCGGGCGGGGGGCAGCAGCACCGGCGCGGAGCTTTCGGGCAGCGCAGCCTCGCGCCGCAACGCCGCGAGCACCGCCGGCAGGATCGGGCGGGCGACCGCGAAGCGCAGGCCGGGATCGCTGGCGACGAGCACCAGCCCGGCGGGATCCTCGACATAGGTGTCGCCGCCCGCGCGCCGCCACGCCGTCTCGATCGCATCGAACTCGAGCTTCACGACGATCACGCCGTTCGTGGGGGGGCGACGGGCGAGGTAGAGCCCCGAATGGCGGCTGACCGTGCCCAGCGCGAACTGGCTGGCCTCGCCGCGCGTGCTCGCCTCGCGGAAATAGCGGCGGAAGCGATAGTCGGAGCCGACGAAGCTCTGCGGCGTCCGCCAGTTGCTTGCCGCACGGGTGCGGCCGTCGGCGCCTATGACATAGATGGCGGCCGCGCCGGTGGTGCGGGCGAGGCTCTCCAGCTTCTCGTTCAGCGCTCGCGGGGGCGCACCGGCGAGCGTCGCGGCGACGTCGCGGTCGTCGCCCAGCGCGAGCGGGAGCAGGCGGAAGCGGGCGATCTCGCTGTCGAGCAGCGCCGCGCGCAGCTGGGCATTGGTGCGAGCGCCGGCGACCAGCGTGTCGCGGGTACGATTGCCGGCGATCCAGCCGCCGGCCACCGCCACCACCGCGCCGAGCAATGCGGCGAGCGCCCAGTAGCGCCAGCCCGAAAACGAGTCGCGTCGCGTCACCGCTTCGCTATCCGCCAGCGCGCGGCGATGTGCAAGTTTTTGCACTTTGCACAGCAGGCATGTGTCGATTTTGGCGCACCATCGGCGGTGAAATGCAGCTAAGCCTTTGAAAAGCAATGGTACAAAGTCTCGCTGCTTTTCGCTTCCTCCGCACCTTTCCGCAATCGAGAATGCACCGATCGAGTCCTACCGGCGCAACGGAGGCCGAAGGAGAGGAAGTGATGGTTCGTATCCCCGCCGAGTCCCATGAGGGCGCACACGCAACGACGCCCGCCAAGGCGCTGCCCTGGTACCGGCACCTCTATGCGCAGGTGCTGGTCGCGATCCTGGCGGGCGTGCTGATCGGCCATTATGCCCCCGCCACCGGCGAGGCGCTCAAGCCGATCGGCGACGGGTTCATCAAGCTGGTCAAGATGATCATCGCACCGGTGATCTTCCTCACCATCGTCACCGGCATCGCCGGCATGCGCGACCTCAAGGCGGTGGGCCGGGTCGCGGCCAAGGCCTTTGGCTATTTCCTGTTCTTCTCCACGCTGGCGCTGGTCGTCGGCATGATCGTGGCCAATGTCGTGCGGCCGGGTGCGGGGCTCAACATCGATCCGGCCTCGCTCGATGCGGGCAAGGTCGCCGACTATGCCGCCAAGGCGCATGAGAGCACGCTGACCGGCTTCCTCCTCGGCATTATCCCCGATACCTTCCTGTCGGCGATCACCGGCGGCAATATCCTGCAAACGCTGTTCGTCGCGATCCTGTTCGGCATCGGGCTGGCGCTGGTCGGCGACCGCGGCGAGCGGATCACGAACGCGCTCGAAGACATTTCGCTGGCGATGTTCAAGGTCGTCGCGATCCTGATGAAGGCGGCGCCCGTCGGCGCGTTCGGCGCGATGGCGTTCACCGTCGGCAAATACGGCGTCGGCACGCTCGCCAACCTCGCGATGCTGGTCGGCACCTTCTACTTCACTTCGGCGCTGTTCGTGCTGGTCGTTCTCGGCGCCGTCTCGTGGATGGCGGGCTTCTCGATCCTGCGCCTGATCGCGTACCTCAAGGCCGAACTGCTGCTGGTGCTCGGCACCTCCTCGTCGGAAAGCGCGCTGCCCTCGCTGATCGAGAAGATGGAGCGCGCCGGCTGCCCCAAGACGATCGTCGGCCTCGTCGTGCCGACCGGCTATTCGTTCAACCTCGACGGCACCAACATCTACATGACGCTGGCGGCGCTGTTCATCGCCCAGGCGACCAACGTCCACCTTTCGATCGAGCAACAGCTGCTGCTGCTCGGCGTGGCGATGCTGTCGTCGAAGGGCGCGGCAGGCGTGACCGGCGCCGGCTTCATCACGCTGGCGGCGACGCTGTCGATCGTGCCGAGCGTGCCGGTGGCCGGCATGGCGCTGATCCTCGGCGTCGACCGGTTCATGTCCGAGTGCCGCAGCCTCACCAACTTCATCGGCAATGCGGTGGCGACCGTGGTCGTCTCGCGCTGGGAAGGGCGGCTCGATCACGAGGCGCTCGACGCCGCGCTGCACGGCCGCGCGCCCCGCGTCGACCAGTTGGCCGCCGACGCCGTCCCCGCCGAGTAAAGGGAAGCCTCCATGCGTAGCGTAACCCGCGTCCTGGGCGCCACCCCGGCGCTCGCCCTGGGCATGCCTGCCGAAGCGCAGGTCGTCGAAACCGCCGGCTACCCGGCTGCCGCTACCGGCGACGGCACCACTAGCGGCGGCTACAACCTCTCCCGCTGGGCGGAGGACTGGCGCAAGCTGTGCGATCCCGCCCGGCGGGACGATCCGATCGATGCGCTCAAATGCATCAAGCTGACGCCCGACGGCGACGTGTACGTCACCCTTTCCGGCGAGGCGCGGCTGCGGATGAACCACACCACCAACCCCAATCTGCGGGACAGCCGCGCGCAGCGGCAGGACATCGTCCGGCTGGTCGGCGGCGCGGACGTACACATTGGCGAGCATCTGCGCGTCTATGGCGAAGTGGCGCATGGCGGCATCACGGGTGTCGAACTCGGCGCCCCCGCCGCGACGCTGCGCAACGACGTGGCGGTCCAGCAGCTGTTCGTCGAGGCGAAGGGCGAGGTGGCCGGCGTGGACGTCGGCGCGCGCTATGGCCGGCAGGAATTCACCGACGGGCCCAATCTGCTGGTCTCGCAGCGCGACAACAACACCATTCGCTACACCCTCAACGGCTTTCGCGGCTGGGTGCGCGGCAAGACGGTGCGGGTGGACGTGTTCGACCTGAAACCCACCCGATATGGCGACCTCGGCACCGACGACGACGTGACCGATCCAGCGCGCCGCTTCTCGGGGGTGAGCCTCGGCTTCGTCGTGCCCAAGGGGTGGGTGGGTGGTGCCAAGCTCTATTTCGATCCGTTCTTCTGGCGTCGCCGCAACAATGTGGGCGCCTGGGGCGGCCGCATCGGCCCGGGCACACGCTTCTATCTCGGCACCCATCTCTGGGGCGAGGCGGGGCCGGTGACGATCGACTGGTCGGTAAACCATCAATGGGGCTATTGGCGCGATCAGCAAATCGACGCCTGGCAGGGCTTTTTCGCGCAGAACGTCCAGCTCGGCTCCGACAAGCGCGCGCCGCGGATCGGCTTCCATGCCGATTATGCAAGCGGCGGGGGCGGCTATGGCGACGGCAAGCTCCGCAACGCCTATGCGCCGTTCGGCAACAACATCTATTACAGCTACGGCCTGTTCCTCACGCCCAGCAATCTGGTGGCGCTGGCGCCGACGCTGAACCTGTCGCCCACCGCCAAGCTGCGGCTGAACATGGAATATCAGCGGGCCTGGCGGGCCAATGTGTACGACGCCGTGTACCGCGCCAACGGCCAGCCCTTTGCGGGCACGCAGAACATCCGCGACTCCCGCATCGCCGATGTGGCGCGGGTGCAGGCGGTGTGGGCGATCACCCCGCGGCTGTCGCTCACCGGGCGCTACGAGCACCTCGCTGCGGGACCGTCGCTGACCAAGGCGGGCTATGCCAGCTCGGACTTCGTCGCGGGCTGGCTCAGCTTTCGCTTCTGACGTTGCCGCGTGCTCAGTCGCGGAACAGCAACGGCGCCATTTCGTGCAGGCTGCGGCGCCAGGTCTGAAACTCGTGGCCGGTGCCCGGCGAGACATAGAAGGCGCTGGGAATGCCCGCCGCCTTGATCGCCTCGGCATTGGCGCGCGGATCGACCTTGGGGCCGCCCGGCGGGCCCGAGCGGCCGCCCTCGATCTCGCGGCTGCCGAAGCTGACGAAGGTCAGCTTCACCTTGTCGCGATAGCCGGGCGTGGTGTTCACATCCTCCAGCGAGATGGTGCCGCCGCTGAGCAGGCCGATATAGGCGAAGCGATCGAGATTCTTGAGCGCGATCAGCTTGGTCTCGAACCCGCCCATCGACAGGCCGGCCATCGCCCGGTGCTTCTGGTCGGCGAGCGTGCGGTAGTGCGCGTCGACATAGGGGACCAGTTCGTCCAGCAGCACCGTCTGGAACGGCTTGATGTCGAAGCTGGCGAGCCCGCCGGGCTGGCCGGGCCGCACGTCGTTGGTCATGCCATAGGTCATGACGATCAGGAACGGTCGCGCCTTGCCCGCGGCGAGCAGGTTGTCGAGGATCAGATTGGCATGGCCCTGGTTGCTCCACGCCGTCTCGTCCTCGCCCCAGCCATGCTGGAGATAGAGCACCGGATAGCGGGTGCCGGCGTTCTTCTCATAGCCGGGCGGCGTGTAGACGAAGGCGCGGCGCTGGGTGCCGGTGCTGGGGGAGGGGAACAGGATCTGCTCGACATGGCCGTGCGGCACGTCCTTGAGCGCATAGAAATCGGCATCGTGCGCCGGGATCTCGATGCCGCTTTCCCAGCGGGTCGAGCCGTAGAAACTGAGCGTGCCGGGGTCGTTGAAAACGCCGCCGTCGATCGTCAGGTGATAATAATGGAAGCCCTCGTCGAGCGGGCCTTCGGTGGTGCCGGTCCAGCTGCCGTCGGATGCCTTGGCTAGCGTGGTGCCGCCGCGGCCGCCCAGGCCCAGGCTCACCTTCACCGCGGTGGCCTCGGGCGCCATGACGCGGAAGCGGACATAGCCCTGCGAATTGACCTGCGGATATTGCTGCCCCGGCTGGTTGAACGCCGAGGGCTTGAAGTCCTCGGCGATCGGCGCCGGCGCAGCTTGCGCTGAGGCCGTCGGCGCGGTCTGCGCCTGGATGGGATGCACGGCGAGCATGGCCGCGGCCATGGCGGCAGGAGCGATCTTCACGGCAGTTCCTCCCCTAAGTGCTACCGGCGTCATGGGCCGGAAGCCTTGGATGTTAGCGCGCACATTAGGACAGTTTAGTCGGAGAAAATCAAGCGCGTTCGGCGCAATGTCGGTGTCTTGCAAGACATTAGTATAGTGCTGAAAAGAATAGCATAAGTCGTTCTTCCGGGCTTGTGGAAGGCAGGGCAATCGTTTCGCCAGTTGACGGCGCAGGTCAGCCCCGCCTAGCCATACTGTTACCGATAACAACGGTGACCGCTTCGAGTCGCCGGGGAGAGGAGACATGGCGATGGGCAGGCCCCGTTCGGCTGCGCGATGGTGCGCGCTGGCAATTGCGATGGTGGCACCGGCAGCGCTGCAGGCACAGACCGCCGGCATGGTGGAAGAGAAGCTGCCGCCGCCTACCGGCCTCGCGCCCTATTTCACCCCGGCCTCCGCCGATCCGCTCGTGCCCGATGCCGATGGTTTTCTCCGTCGCTGGCTGCTGCTCGAACCGGTGGTGAAGCCCAACCGCACCAATACCGGCTTCACCCCCAGCTATGTCCGCGCGGCGATCGCGCCCGCCACCTATCCCGGCAAATTCGAGGGTGTGCCGCACGACGGCGACAGCGCGCCCGGTGCCTTGCGCTGGCACGCGCTCGATTCCAGTCTGTTCGACATCAAGCTGTTCTACCTGGCACAGGGCCTCGGCAAGCCGACTTACGGCGTGATCTTCTGGGCAGTGACGGTGGTGAACGCACCCCGCGAGATGCGCGGGGTGCGGCTGGCGATGGGGTCGAATTCCGCCTCGCGCTGGTGGCTGAACGGCAGTGAGGTCGCCTGGCTCTATGGCGATCGGCGAATGGTGATGGACGACGTGCTGTCGCGCCCGATCACGCTGCGCAAGGGCCGCAACGTGCTGCGCGGCGCGGTGATCAACGGCCCCGGCCTCAGCGATTTCTGCGCCCGCTTCGTCGACGAGGCCGGCAAGCCGATCCGCGACATCACCATCGACGTGCAGTGAGGAACGCCATGAAGTTCGCAAGCCTGCCGCTCGTGGCGCTGTTCCTCGTCGCACAGCCCCAGGCCGCCTCCGCCCAGCTGGCGGGGGAGCCGTTCATCCACGATCCGTCGACCATCACCTATTCCGACGGCCGCTGGTGGACCTTCGGCACGCGCGGCGGCGGGCTCGTCTCCGAGGATGGCTGGACCTGGGCGAGCGGCGGCGAGCGCCCCGGCGGCGGCGTCGCGCCCGACGTCATCAGGATCGGCGACCGCTTCTACATCGCCTATGCGGTGGGCGGCGGCGGCATGAACGGGGGGCACGCCAGCAACGTCAAGGTGATGTGGACCAGGTCGCTCGACCCCAAGTCGCCCGACTTCGGCTTCCACGATGTCGGCATCGTCGCCTCGACCAACGGGTTGGAGCCGGCCGATGCTATCGACCCCGCCTTCCTGTTGGCGGAAGGGCGGCTGTGGCTGAGCTACGGCACCTATTACGGCTACATCCGCATGCTTGAGCTGGATCCCAAGACCGGGGACAAGATGCCGGGTAGCCAGCCGGTCGATGTCGCGATCGACATGGAAGCGACGGCACTGATGCACCGCGACGGCTGGTATTATCTGCTCGGCACCCATGGCACTTGCTGCGACGGGCCGAACTCCTCGTACAACATCCGCGTAGGCCGATCGCGCAGCCCTACGGGTCCGTTCGTCGACAATATAGGTGTGCCGCTGCTCAAGGGCGGCGGCAAGCTCGTCGTGGCGGGGCGCGGGCGGCAGTACGGGCCCGGACATTTCGGGCTGCTCGACCTGGGCGACTGCGTCGAGAAATTCTCGATGCATTATGAGGCCGATCTCGATCGCGGCGGGCGCAGCGTGCTCGGCATAATGCCGCTGCTGTGGAAAGACGGCTGGCCGGTCTCGGGCGAAAACCTCCCCGCTGGCATCTACGAGATCCAATCCGAGCGCGGCGGCGGGGCGCTGGAACTCGCGGTCGACTTCGTCCGCATGCCGTTCGACGCCCGCCGCAGCTTCTTCGCCAAGCCGGGCGACCCCACCGGGCCGATCCCCAACCAGACGCTCGCCGAGAACCGGGTCAGCTGGCCCGAGGGCGCGATCGAGGTGGACCTAGGCGATTACATGATGCGCGCGCACCAGCTCTGGTCGATCGCCCCGGCGGAAGGGGCAGGCGGGGCGTTCGGCGCGCCCTATTACAAGATCCTGATCGCCGGCACCGAGCGCGCGCTGGCGGTAGGGCCCGAGGGCAGCGTGCAGGCGGTGCCCGCCTTCACCGGAGCAGCCGAGCAGCTCTGGCGGATCGACCAGCTGACCGACGGCAGCTACCGCATCCAGCCCAAGGCGCAGGCCGATGCCAAGCACCCCAAGGCGCTGGTTGCGATCGGACGGAGTACTTCGGCCCTGATGCCGTTCGATCCCGCAAGCGATAGCGGCCGCTGGACCTTCCAGCGGCCCTGAGGTCTCGTCAGGCCGGCACCGCTTCGGCGGTGTCGGTGCCGAGCAGGTGCGCGCGGAATAGCTTATGGGCATTGCGCTGCTCGATGACGCGGCCCGCAAGGTACAGCGCCGCGAAGATACCGGCGAAGACATAGCCGGGGATGCGCATCGGCTGCGCGGCATAGGCGAGCGCGGCGAAGGGCGCGGGGGCGATGAAGCACCAGAGCAGCGGGTGGCTGGTCAGGTCGTAGCGCAGCGTCGGGCCGGCGTCGGTCTCGACGAACTGCAGCGTGCCATGCTCGAACGAGGCGAGCTTGTCCTGCGAGTCCGGATTGTCCTTGTGGAACACCAGCGTGTCGAGGCCGCGCTCCAACGTGGTGCCGCGCTCCTCGAACACCGGTTCCAGCGCATGGAAGGAGGCCGGGCGAGCGGGCAGTGCCAGCGTGCCGCGGACGTGCCAGATCCAGTCGATCGCGCGTAGCCAGCTCATTCGGCGGCCACCGCTTCGGGCAGGCGCGGCGCGCGCAGCTGCTTCACCCAGCCGACCATCGGGCGGAACGGATAGACCATCTGCTCGCGGATCCCCAACCGGCGGCAGTCGTCGAGCCCGACATGGGCGGCCTCGGAGTCGCGGCAGGTACCGAAGATCCGGTCGATGAAGATGAAGGTGTTGGCGTAGTTGGTCCGGCTGCTGTCGTAATCGGGCGAGTGGTGCAGGCTGTGATGCTCGACCGTGTTGAACAGGAAGGACCACCAGCGCGGCGTGTTGAAGCGGATATTGGCGTGGGTATAGGCGCCGATCGCCATGCCGATGCCGCCCGCGAGCAGCGCGGCGCGCGGCAGGAAGTCGAAGAAGCCGCCCAGGCTCAGGCCGATCAGGAACAGCTCGATCGGGTTGCCCACGGAGCCCTTCAGCGCGTTGAGCTGGGTGATGTGGTGGTGCGGCGCATGGGTGAGCCACAAGGGCGTCCAGTTGTGCATGCCGCGGTGCATCCAGTATTGGCAGAAATCGAAGATCAGCAGGATCGCCAGCGCCTGGAACAGGATCGGGATCTGCGCGGCCCAGGCCGTTTTGAAGTGGAAATAGTGCTTGATCGCGTCGATGATCGCGTCGTCGCCGAACTGCTTGCCGGCATATTTGATCAGCGTGTAGCTCATGCCGACATAGAAGAGGTCGCTGGCGAGCTCCTTCCAGGTCAGCCGCCAGTGGCGGTGGCGCTCGCTGATCCGCTCCATGCCGAGCAGGCAGAGCTTGAACACGATGCCGATGCCGACCGCGACCGAGGCCTTGGCGATCGAATCCGGCGCCAGCGTCCAGAACAGCACCATCGCGAGCAGCACCGCGGGCTGGAACCAGGTGAAGATGAAGCGCTTGATCGGGCCGCCCTGCACGCCGGTTGCCTCGAAGTTGGTCGGTACAGCTGCATCCATGATCGCGCCCGGTCCTCGCCCGTGATTCCGATGATTCGAAGATGACCGAAACGGGCGCTGCGCGCCGTAAGTCGTTTGACGTAGCGGGGGATTTGGCGGCTTGTCGGGTGGCGATGGGTGGCCCAGCATGGCCGGCATGAACCGGATTCAACGCTGTTTTTCGCTGGGCCTGGGTGCCTGTCTGCTGCTCGGCGCCGCGGACCCCAAGCCGCTGGCGTTCGCGCCCTGGATCAACGGCACCGCGGCGAACGAGCCCGAGACGCAGGTGCAGGCGATCGACGGCGACACCTTCGTGATCCGCCAATCGGTGAAGACCAATTTCGAGGCGCCGTTCCTGTATCTGATCTTCGGCCGAGACCGGGCGCTGCTGCTCGATACCGGGGCAGGCGGGTTGAAGGTCCGGCCGACGGTCGACCGGCTGATTGCCGACTGGCAGGCCAGGCACGGCGGCCGCGCGATCCGGCTGGTGGTCGCGCATTCGCACGGCCATGGCGACCATCACGCCGGGGACGACGAGTTCCGGGCCCGGCCGGACACCGACGTGGTGGGACTCAAGCCCGCCGAGGTGGCGTCGTTCTTCCACTTCACCAATTGGCCGCGCGACGTGGCGCGCTTCGACCTGGGCGGGCGGGTCCTCGACGTGCTTGCGACACCGGGGCACCAGCCGGCACACATCATGGTCTATGATGCGCGGACGCGGCTGCTCTTCTCGGGCGACATGCTCTATCCGGGGCGGCTCTACGTGCCGCTGAACCATTTCGACGATTTCCGCGCGAGTGCGAGGCGGCTGGCGGCGTTCGCCAGGACGCACCCGATCCGGGCTCTGCTCGGCGCGCATATCGAGATGACGACCACACCGGGCAAGGATTACGGGATGGAAGCGCCGGTACATGCGGACGAGCATCGGCTACCGCTGGCCCCCTCCGCCATCGAAGAACTGAGCGCCGGGGTGGAGAAGGCGGGACCGGTGCCGGCGATCGACCGGCACGCGGACTTCATCGTCTACCCCGTGCCCGCGCGGCCGAACGACTGAGGCCGCTCAGCCTCGCGCGATGTACGCGCGCCAGCCGCCGAGCGCGGTGATGTCCTCGGCGCCCGTCATCGCGCGCGGTTCGGCGACGAAGCCCTTGACCATGCTGCCGTCGGCCAGCGTCACCGTGCCGATGGCGAGCGGCGGCGGCACTTCGGCGACGAAGCTGCCGAACGCGGCCATGTCGAGCTCGTAGACTTCCAGCGCGATCGCCGCACCGTCCTCGCTATGGACCAGCGCGGGCTTGGGCGGCACGCTCTCTGCCATGGCGTAGAGCTTGTAAGTCGGCGCCGTGGTGGTCGCCTCGACGAACTTGGCCTCGCGCGAGGTCAGCTGCCAGTGGAGCGGCATGCCTTCGAGATGGGCGCCTACGACCGCGAGCTTTACCGTTTCCATCCGTCCCTCCAGGTCCAGCGGCGGCGGGGATGCCGGCGCGGGGAAAAGTGCGTTCGCCGCGTCGAGCAGTGCGCGATCGGTGCCCGCCGGGCCCATCAGCGTCAGGCCGAAGCCGACGCCGCTGGCGTATGTGCCGGTCGGCACCGCGATCGCGGCCATGTCCAGCAGGTTCACGAAATTGGTATAGGCGCCGAGGCTTGCGTTGAGCCTGATCGGTTCGGCGAGCATCTCCGCGACGCGGTAGCTGGTCGGCGCGGTGGGCAGCGCGAGCAGGTCGACCTGCTCCCACATCGCCTCGGCGATGCGGGCGAGTTCGGCCAAGCGATAGGCGCCGTTGAACGCGTCGATCGCGCTATAGCCGAAACCGCCCTCGACGATTTCGCGCACCACCAGGTGGATGGCGTCTGGGTTCTCGAGCAGCAGGCCTTGTAGCGCGGCGGTGCGCTCGGCGACCCAGGGGCCGTCGTAGAGCAGGCGCGCGGCTTCATCGAGCGGGGCGAGGTCGATCTCGACCAGCTCGGCATTGAGGCCGGCGAGCGCCTGGCGGTAGAGAAACTCGGATTCGATATCGCCGAACCAGCGGCATTGGTCCGGCCGGGGCACGCCGATGCGGCGACGGGCGCGGGGTACGTCCGGCAGGTCGCGGGAGAGCGAGTCCGTCCGATCGAACCCGGCCGCGATGCTATCGACGAGCGCGGCGTCCTCGGTGGTGCCGGCGAAGACGGTGATGCAATCGAGCGTCCGGCACGCAGGCACGAGGCCGGTGCTGCTCCAGCGCCCCTTGCTGGGCTTGAGGCCGACGAGATGGTTGAACGCGGCGGGGACGCGCCCCGAGCCGGCGGTATCGGTGCCGAGCGCGAAGGCGACCAGCCCGGCGGCGACTGCCACGGCCGAGCCCGAGCTGGAGCCGCCGCTCACCCAGGCGCGGTTATAGGCGTTGCGCGGAATGCCATAGGGGCTGCGCGTGCCGTTGAGCCCGGTGGCGAACTGGTCGAGATTGGCCTTGCCCACCGGGATCGCGCCCGCCGCTACCAGCTTCGCGACCACGGTGGCCGATCGCTCCGGCTGGTAGGCGAAGGCGGGGCACGCAGCGGTGGTGGCGAGGCCCGCGAGATCGATATTGTCCTTCACCGCGAACGGCACGCCGGCGAGTGGCAGCGTCTCGCCTGCGGCGATCCGCGCATCCACTGCGGCCGCAGCGGCACGCAGCGCTTCGGGTTCGAAGCGCGAGATCCACACCGCCGGTTGGATCGCATCATAGGCGTCGAGCCGCGCCAGCACATCCTCGATCACCGCGACCGCACTGCGCCTGACCGCCTGCACCTCGGCGGCAATGCCCGCCACCGAAAGCTGGTCGAGCGCGGTCATGCCCGCACCAGCGCCAGCACCGGCGAACCCGGGGTGACGGTCTGCCGCTCCGCGACATAGAGCGCCGCCACCGTGCCCGCCGCCGGGCTGGTGACCGGGAACTCCATCTTCATCGCTTCGAGCACGGCGATCGTCTCGCCCGCGTCGATGGTGTCGCCCACTTCCTTGAGCAGCTTCCACACGCTGCCGCCGAACGGCGCCTCGACCAGTTCGGCACCCTCCGGCACCGTCACCGCTTCATCGGCGCTGTCGTCGGCGGTTTCGGTGAGGCTGGCGACGCGATCGAACTCGCCCTTGCGTTCCCAATCTGCACGCTCGGCCGCAAAGGCCGCGTTGCGCTGCTTCTCGAACGCGGCGATCGAGCGCGCATTCTCGGCGAGGAACTCGCGATAGTCGGAGAGCCGGAACTCGGTCTCCTCGATCTTGATCTCGCGACGCCCCAGCGGGAAGTCGCGCCGCCATTCGGTCAGCTCTTCATGGCTGACCGGGAAGAAGCGGATCTGGTCGAAGAAGCGGAGCAGCCAGGGCTTGCCCTCGGCGAAGGCGCCGGTCTGCCGGTACGTGTTCCACACCTGGATGGTGCGCCCGAACAGCTGGTAGCCGCCCGGCCCCTCCATGCCATAGATGCACATGTACGCGCCGCCGATGCCGACCACGTTGGGCGGCGTCCAGGTGCGGGCCGGGTTGTACTTGGTGGTGACCAGCCGGTGGCGCGGATCGATCGGGGTGGCGACCGGCGCGCCGAGATACACGTCGCCCAGGCCATAGACGAGGTAGCTGGCGTCGAAGATGATTCGGTGGACTTCCTCGGCGCTCGCGAGGCCATTGGCGCGGCGGATGAACTCGATATTGTCCGGGCACCAGGGCGCGTCGTCGCGGACCGCGCGCATGTAGCGCTGGATCGTCTCGTGAATCGCGGGGTCGTTCCAGCTGAGCGGCAGATGGACGATGCGCGAGGGGATGACGAAATCCTCGAGGTCGCCGAGCTCTTTCTCGATCTGCACCAGCCGCTCGATCAGCGCCGCCTCCTTCAGGCGGATGCCGTCGATATGCACCTGGAAGGATCGGATGCCCGGTACGATGTCGAGGATGCCCGACAGCGCAAGTTCTGCGAGCGCGGTGGTCGCGGCATGGACACGCAGGCGCAGCTCGAGGTCGAGCGTGATCGGGCCATATTCGACCAGCAGGTTGCGATCGCCCTGGCGGCGGAACAGCACGCGCGGGCGACGGCCCTTGGCGGGCAGGTCGACCAGGATCGCGTCGCGCCCGCCGCCCTTGGCGGGGCTGGTCGCGGTGGCGGCGCGGCCTTCGATCAAGGCTGCTTCCACCTGCGCGGCGGCACCGGCCTCGTCGAGGCTGACCTGCTCGAACTGGATGCGGTCGCCCGGCGCGAGCTGGCCGACCTTCCACAGGTCTGCCGCGATCACCACGAACGGGCAGACGAAGCCGCCGAGCGAGGGGCCGTCGGGGCCGAGGATGATCGGCATGTCGCCGGTGAAATCGAGCGCGCCGATCGCGTACGGGTTATCGTGAATGTTCGACGGGTGGAGCCCCGCCTCGCCGCCATCCTTGCGCGCCCAGTGCGGCTTGGGGCCGACCAGCCGCACGCCGGTGCGGTTACTGTTGTAATGGACTTTCCACTCGACCGAGAGGATCGTGTCGACATCCTCGGGTGCGAAGAAGTCGGGCGCGCCGTGCGGGCCGTAGAGGACGCGGATCGTCCAATCCGGGCCGAGCTGCTCCTGCTCGATCGCACGGGGCCCGGGGATCACGGCGGGGGCATGACCGGTAAGGTGCAGCGTGTCGCCGACGCGCAGCACGCGCCCGCCATGGCCGCCGAACTCGCCGAGATCGAAGGTGCTGGCGCTGCCGAGATAGCTCGGCACGTCGAGCCCGCCAGCGAACAGGATATAGCCGCGCATGCCGCCGCCGGTGACGCGGCCGAGCGCCAGCGTCTGACCCTCGGCGATGGCGAGCGGCTTGTTGCGCTCGGCTGGCTTGCCGTCGAGCGTCGCGGCGAAATCGGCGCCGGTGAGGACGATGCGGGTCGCGGCGTTGAACTGCAGTGTGGGACCAGTGGCGGTCATCTCCAGCCCGGGGGCGGTGCTGTCGTTGCCGAGCAGCATGTTGCCGAGCCGGAAGGCGCGGGCGTCCATCGGGCCCGAGGGCGGCACGCCGATGTCCCACAGGCCGACGCGGCCGGGATAATCCTGCACGCTGGTCGCGGTGCCGGCCGAGCGGACGACGATGCTCTGCGGGCGATGGACGACGGTTTCGAGCGAGCGGGTGGAGACATCGCCGGTCACGAAGTCTTCGCTGCGGGCCACGTCGCGCAGCCAGCGGACATTGGTCTCGATGCCGGCGAAGCGGGTGTGGTCGAGCGCAGCCTGCATCGCCGCGACGGCGGATTCGCGGTCCTCGCTATGGACGATCAGCTTGGCGAGCATCGGATCGTAGAAGGAGGAGACGGCGCTGCCCGATTCCACCCAGCTCTCGACGCGGACGCCCTCCGGGAAGGCCACGTCGGTGAGCGTGCCCGAGGCGGGGCGGAAGTCGACCGCCGGATCCTCGGCATAGAGCCGCGCCTGGATCGACCAGCCTTTGGGGGCGGGGACGGGGGTGTCGAGGAAGCTGTAGTCGCCGCCCGCGCCGCGGACCATCCACTCGACCAGATCGACGCCGGTCACTTCCTCGGTGACGCCGTGTTCGACCTGGAGGCGGGTGTTCACTTCGAGGAAGAACCAGTCCTCGCGCGCCGGATCGTAGAGGAACTCGACGGTGCCGGCGGAGCGATAGTTGGCCGCCTGGCCGAGCCGCACTGCCGCTTCGATCAGCGCCGCGCGGACGCGTTCGGGCAAATGCGGGGCGGGGGCCTCTTCCACCACCTTCTGGTTGCGGCGCTGGAGCGAGCAGTCGCGCTCGCCGAGCGCCACGACGCGGCCCTGGCCGTCGCCGAAGATCTGCACCTCGACATGGCGGGCGCGGGGCACGAAGCGTTCGAGGAACAGCCCGGCATCGCCGAAATTGCCCGCGCCCAGCCGCGCCACCGCGGCATAGCCGTCGCGCACCGCCTGTTCATCGGTGCAGACGCGCATGCCGATGCCGCCGCCGCCGGCGGTCGCCTTCAGCATCACCGGATAGCCGATGCGCTCGGCCGCTTCGAGCGCCGCCTCGACGCTGTCGAGCAGGCCGGTGCCGGGGGCGAGGGGGACGTTCTCCGCCTCGGCGAGCGCGCGAGCGCTATGCTTGAGGCCGAAGGCGCGAATGCTGTCCGGGGTCGGGCCGATGAACGCGATGCCGGCGGCCTCGCACGCCTCGGCAAAGCCGGCGTTTTCGGAGAGGAAGCCATAGCCGGGGTGGATGGCGTCTGCGCCGGTTTCCTTTGCCGCCGCCAGGATGCGCGCGACGTCGAGATAGCTTTCCGCCGCCGGTCCCGGGCCGATCCGCACTGCGATGTCGGCGAGCGCGACATGGCGCGAGGCCTCGTCGGCATCGGAGAAGACGGCGACCGAGCGGATGCCCATCTTCTTGAGCGTACGGATGATCCGGCAGGCGATCGCCCCGCGATTGGCGATCAGGACGGTGCGCACGCCGCTCATGCGGTGACGATCATGCGGACGGGGGTGGGATTGAAGCCGTTGCAGGGATTGTTGATCTGCGGGCAATTCGAAACGACCACGGTCACATCCATTTCTGCGCGAAGGTCCACGGTCAGGCCGGGCGCCGAGATGCCGTCGACGATGCCCAGCGCACCATCGGCCTCGACCGGCACGTTCATGAAGAAGTTGACGTTGGACACGATGTCGCGCTTGCCCCGGCCGTCGCGCAGATTGGCTTCGAGGAAATTGTCGACACAGGCGTGCTGCGACTTGGTGAAATGGCCGTAGCGCAAGCTGTTGGACTCGCAGGAACAGGCGCCGCCGATCGTGTCGTGATACTCGACCGCCGTCGCGGTGATCGTCATCATCGGCCGACCTTCGTTGGAGCGCAGCACGCTGCCGGTGCGCAGGAAGATGTTGGCCTGCGCCGCGATCGTGTCCTGCGCGCTGTAGCGTTCGGCATCGTCGTGGGTGGCGTAGAGGAGGAAGTCGACGGCCTGGTTGCCTTCGAGGTCGACGACGCGGAGCGTCTCGCCCGCTTTCACCCGGTGCAGCCAGGGGGCGCGGGCGGGGACGATCTCGTCATGGATCACCCGGCCGGTGAGGCCGGCAAGTGCCACATCCTGTTCCATCAGCGGCGGACCCAGTCTTCGGTGTTGAGGAAGGCGCGCTGCCGCTCGGGCGTCGCGTTGCGGATCGGATCGTCGGTCGTCGTCACCGGGCCGCGCCAGGCGGTGGCGCGCAGCGGCGTGACGGTCCAAGGGCGCGGATCGAGCACGTGCGGGCAGTTCGCCAGCACGACGATCAGGTCCATCTCGGCGCGCAGCACCAGCGCGCGGCCGGGCGTAAACGGCCCGAGCTGCGGTTCGGTGGTGCCGTCGGCCGCGATGCGGACGCCCTTGAACAGGTTCACGCACGGATGGACGTCGCGGCGAGAAAGGCCGTGCTTGGCGGCGCCGAGCAACAGCCGATCGCGCGCATTGGGGGTGGGCCCCGAATTGCTGCCGTCGCCATAATGCCGCGCGTTCGATGCGGCATTCGAGGCGCCGCAGAAGGCGTCATGCGTGCCCGCGTCGTCGCGCTCGATGCTGGCGAGCACGCGGCCCATATCCGAGAGGAACAGGCTGCCCTCGCCAAGATAGGCGTTCCACTGCACCTTCACCGTGTCCGCGACGTTCAGGCGCTCGGTCGGCATCGCAGCGTTGAACAGCTGGAGCGAGGCGCACGCATCGCCCTGCAGGTCGATCAGCCGCAGCCGGGTGCCGCGCGACAGCACCCGGCTGGCATAGCCGCCCGCGGCGACCGTTTCTTCCCATACGAGATCGTCTGCATGCACGCCCGCGGGCAGGTCGTCCGCGCGGGGCGGCAGGATCGGCATCGCCTCTACGACGGTGCCGGCCATCGCCCGCGCATGGTCGCGCGCGGCATTGGGGTCGGCGAGTGTGCTCATGCCGCCTTGCTCCCGGTTGGGGCCGCCGCCTCGTCCTGCTCGTGGAGCGGGGGCAGCAACGCGGTGGTGGTGAAGAGGCGCAGCTGCTGTACGCCGCGCACCTTGCGCAGCGCGTCGCACAGGTCGCGGAGCCGGCGTGCCGGCCCCTGGACCAGCAGCACCTCGAGCGACTGGTCGTCCTCTAAAAAGACGTGCTGCGAGGAGATGACCTCCTTCAGATACTCGGCCTGGGTCTGCGCCAGCTGGTGGCGCACCCGGCCGAGATCGGCGCGGTACACAAGGGTGATCGTGCCGGCGAGCATCTCCTCGGGACGCGAGGCGGCGCTCTGCTCGGCGAGTTCGTCGCGGATCAGCTCGGCGATTAGCTGCGAGCGCGAGGGGAGCCCGCGGTCTTCCACCATTTCATCGAGCTGGCGGAAGAGTTCGGCGGGCAGGCTCATGCTGAGCCGGGCGAGGGAGGAGGAGGGTTCCTTCACAATGATTCCTCTTTCCCGGTTATTACTGATTCTGTCAATCGTAATACTTCCTGCTGCGCCTCGACGATCGCCTCGCGCCGCTTGCGGGTTAGGTGGAGGTCGTAGACGGCGGTCGCGCCGAAGCGGTGCGGGGCGTGCGGATCGATGCGGCGCTTGTCGAAGGTGAGCACGCGGGTGCCGAGGTTGAACGCCTCGGAAATGTCATGGGTGACCATCAGCACGGTGAGTGCGTGCTCCTCCCACAGCTTGAGGATCAGCCGGTGCATGTCCTGGCGGATGCCCGGATCGAGCGCGCCGAACGGCTCGTCGAGCAGCAGTACGCGCGGCCGGGCGATCAGGGCCTGGGCGATGGCGAGCCGCTGCTGCATGCCGCCGGAAAGCTGGGCGGGGTAGAGGTCGAGCGCGTCGCCCAGCCCCACCTCGGCGAGCATCGCGGCGGCTTCGTCGCGGGCGCGGCGGCGGGCGGCGCCGAACAGCCGGGCGGTGAGCGGCGCGCCGACGCATTCGCGCTCGAACATCACGTTCCTGAGTGCCGTAAGATGCGGAAACACCGAATAGCGCTGGAACACCACCCCGCGATCCGGGCCGCATTCGCCGGGCAGCGGGGTGCCGTCGAGCAGGATCTTGCCGCGGGTCGGGCGCTCCTGGCCGAGCGCCAGCCGCAGGAAGCTGCTCTTGCCCGCGCCCGAAGGGCCGACGATCGAGACGAAGCTGCGCTCGGCAATGTCGAGCTCGACGCGTTCGAGCACGACCTTGTCGCCATATTCGAGCCAGACATTCTGGAAGGAGAGGAGCGCGCTCATCGGCCGGCTCCATGCGCCCAGGCGAAGGCGCGCTTGCTGAGCTGGGCCAGCGCCACGTCCATTAGGATGGCGAGGATCGAGATCCAGGCGACATAGGGGATGATGATGTCCATCGACAGATAGCGGCGGACGAGAAAGATCCGGTAGCCGAGGCCGATGTCCGACGCGATCGCCTCGGCCGAGATCAGATAGACCCAGGCCGGCCCGAGCGAGAGGCGGATGCCCGCGATCAGCCGGGGCAGCGCCTGCGGCAGCGCGACGCGGAGCGCGAGCTGCCAGCTGCTGGCGCCGAGCGTCTGCGCCTTGATCAGCTGCTCCTGCGGGATGGCGGTGATGTGGTCGGCGAGGTCGCGGATCAGGAACGGGGTGACGCCGATCACGATCAGCGCGACCTTGGCGGTGTCGCCCAGCCCGAAGACGATGAACAGGATCGGCAGCAAAGCGATCGGCGGGATCACGGCGATGGTGGTGACGAAGGCGCCAAAGGTGGCGCGGGCGGCGGGAAGCACGCCCAGCACCATGCCGACGAGCAGCGCAGAAAGCGCGCAGATGCCGAGCGCCATTCCCAGTCGCTCGAGACTGGCCAGCGTGTCCGCCCAGAAAAGCAGGCGGCCGCTCAGCGGATCGGCCTGGGCGAGCAGGCCGTGCATCGCCTCGACCATCGCACCCGGCGTGGGCAGCAGCTTGTCCGAGGGGTTCTCGGCGTGCCGCGCTGCCGAGGCGAAGAGGTAGACGATCGCCACCAGCAGCAGCGGCAGGCTCCCCAGCAGCCAGCCGGTGCGGCGGCGGGGTCGGATGTTCACCCAGCGCATATGGGGTCCGGCCTCAGAGCTTGCCGGCCGCGGCCAGCTCCATATAGGTCGGGTCGAAGCGCAGCTTGACGTTGCCCGCGTCCCCGATCGTCTTCCCCGGCACCGAGATACCGATCGCATCGGCGGACTTGGCGCCCTGGCCGAACAGCCCCTTGGAGAAGCTGAAGTCGCGCACCTTCACCATGGTCGCGCCGATTGCCGGCGACTTGACCGCGGCGACCGCATCCTGCGGCGTGGCATAGAGGTGCGTGGTGCTGAGCTGCGCGTCGAACGATTGCGGGGTGGTGCCGGCGAGCTTCGCCATGGCCGCGCGGGCGGCCGCGCCGGTGGCGTCCTTCTTCTGCATCAGCTGCATCGTCTCGTACCAGATGCCGGCCAGCGCCTTGCCGAGGTTGGGGTTGGCCTTCAGCGTCGCGGTGTCGACCGCGAGCAGGTCGAGGATCTCGGCGGGGACCTGGCTCGAATCGAACACCTTGGTGGCACCCGGCAGCTTGGCGACTTCGGTCAGCTGCGGGTTCCAGGTGACGACGGCGGTGGCGGCGGGGTTGGCGAAGGCGCCGACGATGTCCGCATCCGAGGTGTTGACCGTCTTCACGTCCGACAGCTGGAGACCCACCGTGGAGAGCCCGCGCGCCAGCAGATAGTGCGAGACGGAGAGCTCGACGAGATAGACGGTGCGGCCCTTGATGTCGGCGAGGCTCTTGGCGTTCTTGAGCACGATGCCGTCATTGCCGTTGGAATAATCGCCCAGGATGATCGCGCTGGTATCCTTGCCGCCCGCGGCGGGGATGGTGAGCGCGTCCATGTCGGTGACGGTCACGCCGTCCAGCTTGCCGGCGTTGAACTGGTTCACCGACTCGACGTAGTCGTTGACCTGGGTGAAGTGGATCTTCACGCCGTATTTGTCGGCCCATTTCTTTACGATGCCGGCCTGTTCGGCATAGGGCCAGGGCATCCAGCCCGCATAGATCGACCAGCCGATATTGAACTCGGTGCGCGCCTTGGGTGCAGTGCCGCTACCGCCGCACGACGCCGTCGCCAGCATCGCCACCGCCGCTACCGCGATCCGCGCCTTGGAAACCCATACTGTCATGATCGACCCCCATCTTCGCAGCGCGAGAAAGCGCGAATTTCAGCCGCCGGACGGTCGCATCCGATATTACGTTTGCTCAATCCAGTAATACGACTTATAGGCATGTCGTATGGCATGTGTCACCCCAAATCGTGATGCTGCAATGCGTCATTCAGGCACTGGCGAACCCCGGTTTCGGGGCGCTGCCGCCGCGCGTCCTTGCAGGCGAAGGGGCTGAACCGACATGGCGATGGCGCGCATTCTTGGGACGATTTGCCTGGGGCTCGCGCTGGCCGTTGCTGCCACTTTTGCCCGGCTGTTCCTGAAAGCGCGCGAGGGGCATCGCGCCGCCGAGGATGCGAATCGCGCGCAGACCGAACGGCTATGCGCCGAGATCGTCGCGCACCGCGAAACCGAAGCGGCGCTGGCCAAGGCCAAGGAAACCGCCGAGGCCGCCAATGCCGCCAAGACGCGCTACCTGGTGGCAGTTAGCCACGAGATCCGTTCGCCGCTCAACGCCATCTATGGCTATGCCCAGCTGCTCGAACGCGGCGACTCGATCCCGCCGCGCGAGGCGGGCGGGGTGATCCGCCGCTCGGCCGAGCATCTCACCAACCTGGTCGAGGGCCTGCTCGACATTTCGCGCGTCGAAAGCGGCGTCCTGCAGGTGCGGCAGGAACTGGTGCGGCTGCCTGCGTTGCTCGACCAGGTGGTAGAGATGTTCCGCGTCCAGGCCTCGGCCAAGGGGCTGTCGCTCGACTATGTCGTGGAGGGGCGGCTGCCCGCCTATGTCCGCACCGACGAGAAAAGGCTGCGGCAGATCCTGATCAACCTGCTGTCCAACGCGATCAAATATACCGACAAGGGCGGCGCGACGCTCACCATACGCTACCGCAGCCAGAGCGCCGCCATCGAGGTGCGCGACACCGGGCCCGGTATCCCGGCCGAGGACCTGGAGCGGATCTTCGAGCCCTTCGAGCGGGGCCGCGAGCCCGATACCGTGATGCAGCCGGGCATCGGGCTCGGGCTCGCGATCACCCACGTGCTGGCGCGGATCCTCGGCGGCGAAGTGACGGTGACGAGCAAAGTGGGAGAGGGCAGCAGCTTCCTCCTCCGCCTGCTGCTGCCCGAGCCGATCGAGGCGCCCGCCGGGGCGGCCGCCTATCGCCGCGTTACCGGCTATCAGGGGCCGCAAAAGACGATCCTGGTGATCGACGACAGCCCCGCGCAGACCACGGTGGTCAACCATCTGCTGCGCCCGCTGGGCTTTTTGGTGTTCGAGGCGAGCGGCGGCAGTGCCGGCCTCGCGCTCGCCGAACATTGTTCGCCCGATCTCGTGCTGCTCGACATCCAGATGCCCGGCACCAGCGGCTGGGACGTGGCCGAGCAGTTGCGCGCCCGCTTCGGGGCGGGACTGCGCATCGTGATGGTCTCGGCCAATGCGCATGAATTCCATGCCGGCCGCGACGGACGCCGCGCGCACGATGCCTTCCTCACCAAGCCGGTCGATCTCGACGCGCTGCTCGACATGATCGCGCGCCAGCTGGGGCTCGACTGGATCGTCGAGGACGCCGAGGCGCCCGCCGCGCGCCCAAGTCCACCGATGGCACTGCCCGAGTCGGCGGCGCCCTATCTCGATGCGCTGCGCCGCTTTATGAAGCTCGGGCATGTCCGTGGAATTGAAACGACACTCGTGACTTTGGAGAGGGACGTTCCCGAAAGCGCCGACCTCGTCGCGCGGCTGCGGCCGCAGCTGGAGGCGTTCGATCTGCGCGGGCTGGCAAGGACGCTCGACGATGTCGGCTAGCGATCCCGGCGCCACGATCCTGGTGGTGGACGACACCCCCGAATCGCTTCGCTTCCTGACCGCGACGCTGGAGCAGGCGGGGATGACGGTGCTGATCGCGGTCGACGGGCTCGCCGCGCTGGAGCTGCTGGAACATGGCACGCCCGACCTGATCCTGATGGACGCGGTGATGCCCGGGCTCGACGGGTTCAGCACCACCCGGCGGATCAAGCAGGACGGTCGCTTCCGCCATGTGCCGGTGATCTTCATGACCGGGCTGACCGAGAGCGAGCATGTCGTGCGCGGGCTCGATGCCGGGGCGGTGGATTATGTCCACAAGCCGATCGTGGTCGATGAGCTGCTGGCGCGCGTAGCGGTGCACCTCGCCAATGCCCGGATCGCGCAGAGCAGCCAGCTGGCGCTGGATACCGCCGGGCGACCCTCCTTCGCAGTCGACGGCGAGGGGCAGACCGGCTGGCTGACCCCGCTCGCCGCCGAGACGATTGAGCGACTGTTCCCCGATTGGTCGCCGCGTGCGCTGGACCTGCCCGACGAGTTGGCCGCGATCGTGCGGCGGCTGCAGGATCCGGCGGTGCCGCCGGGCGCGCAGGCGACGCTGCAGATCGGCGACAGTGCGCTCCAGTGCAGCTTCCTGCGCCAGACCAGCGCGCGCGAATGGCTGTTCCGCCTCACCGAGAAGCGCGAGGGCGATGCCGAACGCATCCTCGCCGAGCGTCACGGGCTTACCTCGCGCGAGGCGGAGGTGCTGGTGTGGCTGAGCCGCGGCAAGCAGAATCGCGAGATCAGCGAGATCCTGGAAATCAGCCCGCGCACGGTCAACAAGCATCTCGAGCAGATCTTCCAGAAGATGGGCGTCGAGAACCGCGCATCGGCCACCGCGATCGCCGTGGCGACGCTCGCCGGATGAGCGCGACGGCGGCGCGGGCGGCGCTGGAGCAGGGGGATTTCGAGGCGGCGGCGCGGCTGGCCTCGGCGGCGCTGCCGTCCGCCGAGGGTGCCTTCCTGCTGGGCGTGATCGCGGCGGAGCAGGGGCGGGTCGGCGAGGCGATCCGGCAGATCGAAGCGGCGGTGGCGGAAGCCCCGCTGGGCGAATATCGCGCGCAGCTCGCCCGGCTCTACACGTTGGTGCGGCGCGATGGCGAAGCGGCGGTGCAACTCGCAGCGGCGGAGGCTGACCCGCCTGGGGATGCGCTGTCGCGCGATACCATCGGCTGCGTCTATGCGCGGCTCGGCGACCATGAAGCCGCGCTGCCCCACTTCGAGGTCGCGGTGGCGCTGGCGCCGGAGAACGAAGCGTTCCTTTATAACCACGCGGCGACGCTGAGCTTTCTCGGGCGCATGGACGACGCCGAGGCGGTGCTGGAAACGCTGCTCGCGCGCAGCCCCGACGATGCCCGCGCGCACCATCTGCTCGCCGGGCTGCGCAAGCAGGGGACGGAGCGCAACCATGTCGACCGGCTGCAGGCGGCCAAGCAGCGCGCACGCGGCCCCAACCGGTTGCTCACCGGCTATGCGCTGGCCAAGGAGCTGGAGGATATCGGCCGCGGCGACGCGGCGCTGGCCTGTCTGTTGGAAGTGAACGCAGAGCACCGAGCTGCCCTCGGCTATGATCCGGCGCGCGATGCGGCGATCGTCGATGCAGTGGCGGGAAGCTGGCCGGCCTTCGCCGCCGCGCCGGTCACGGACGCACCCGCCGAGGCGCCGATCCTGATCATCGGCATGCCGCGCACCGGCACCACGCTGGTCGACCGCGTCCTCGCCGCGCATCCGGCGGTCGAGAGCGTCGGCGAGCTCCAGGCCTTGCCGCTGGCGGTAAAGGCCGCCTCGGGCACGCGCAGCCGCACGGTCCTCGACCCCGAAACGCTGCACGCGGCGGCAGACACCGATCTCGGTGCGATCGGCCGCGACTATCTGGCGCGCGCAGCGCATCACCGGCGGCTGCCCGAGCGGCGCTTCGTCGACAAATTCCCCGGCAATTTCCATTATGCGGGCATCGCCGCACGGGCGCTGCCGAATGCGGCGATCGTCTGCCTGCGCCGCAACCCGATGGACACGGTGCTGGCGAACTTCCGCAACCTGTTCGCGATCAGCTCGCGCTATTACGACTATAGCTACGACCTGCTCGATATTGCCGCGTACGTGGCCGGGTTCGAGCGGCTGATGGCGCTGTGGTGCGCGGCGCTGCCCGGGCGGATCCTTGAGCTGCGCTACGAGGATATCGTCGCCGACCAGGAAGGCGCCACCCGCCGCCTGCTCGCGCATTGCGGGCTCGATTGGTCGGAGCGGTGCCTGGAGTTCCATGCGCAGGGCGGGGCGGTCTCCACCCCCAGCGCGGCGCAGGTCCGCCGCCCGATCTACCGCGACTCGGTCGCGCGCTGGCGCAAGCACGAGGCGGTGCTGGCGCCCGTCGCCGCCTATTTCGCCGAACGCGGCATCGCCATCGCCTGAGCGCCGCGTACGTCAAACGGCGCATGGTGCGCCGCGGCGCGCTCCGGCAGCTTGCCGGATATGGCATTATTCTCCCGTTTCGCCCTCGCCGCCGCGCTGCTGATCGCACCGGCGGCGTATGCCGATGCGCGTCCGAGCGCCAAGCTGGTGCGCTGTTCGGAAGGCGACTGCCTGCTGATCCGGGGGACGCGCAGCTCCGCCGCCCAGACGATCACGATCAACGACCGCGTCGTCGCGGCAAGCGGCGGGCGCGGCTGGAAAGTCCGCGTGCCGGTGGCGGCGGTGCGGGGCTTCGCCTCCCCCTTCGCCCGCACGCTCGACGTGGCGGTGGTCGATGCGGCGGGGCAGGTCGAGCGGCGGGAAAGCGTCCGCCTGCCGGTTGGCCTGATGGGGCACACCACCGAGCTCGCCTCGCTGGTAGTACGTGCGCGATGATTTGTAATAATGATGGAGTCAGTGTCTGAAGTATGAAGAATGGTTGAAGCTGTAATAAGCGATTGCTGCGTTGCAAAACTTGCTATACCGTGAGGTGTGGAAGTTGCGTAGCATATCTATAGCTTTTCAACTTGCCGTTTGTCGTTCCTGCGACTAGATGCGCCTCAGCCGCTCGGGTGAGGCGGTCTTGGTTGCAGGAGATTGCCATGAAGATGCTCGTCGCGGCCGCCGCCGCCCTTTCGATCAGCACCGCCGCCTTCGCGGCTCCGTCCGACACCGGCTTCGGCAAGCCGAGCGCGACGCTGACTCTCGCCGGGCTCGATCTCGCGACCGCCGATGGCCAGCAGCGCCTCGCCACCCGCGTCGACCAGGCCGCCCGCGCGGTGTGCGGCGAGAATCTCGCGACCATCCACCCCGATCTCGAAGCTCGCGCCCGCCTGTGCCGCGCCGATGTCGCCGAGCAGGTGCGCAGCCAGATCGAGGCGCGCGTCGCCCAGGCGAACAAGGCTCGCGGCGTGCAGGTCGCCGCGCTGCGCTGAGCCCGAGCGCCTGAACGGCCTTTTCCCGGCCGCGTGTGTCCCGAAAAGATGCGCGCGGCCGCGTGCTTTTGGGTGCGCTACGTCATTCGGCCACCTGCGCTGGCATCCTTTGCATGGCTAGCTTCGGATCGAAACGGGGCTGCATCGCCCTGCTCGCGATCGGGACGACAGCGCATGACCAAAGGGCTCGTGAACCTCATACCGCCGGCGACCGTGGTGGCGGTCGTCTGCTTCTGGGCCTTCGCGCCCGCCGCCATCCTCGCCAACCCCTGGACGATCGTGATCGTCTCCGCGCTGATCACGCTCTACATCCAAGGCCTTGAGTTCGTCTTCGAGCGGCACGCCGGCTGGCGGATGCACTGGCGCGAGTTCTGGACCGACCTGTTCTACGTCGTGCTCGGCTCGACGGCGATTTCCTGGGTGTCGCGCATGCTCGCCGATACACCGCTGCTCGCGCTCAAGCAGTCGCTGGGGATCGCGACGCCCTGGGCAATGCACTGGCCGTTCCTGGCGCAGGTGGCGCTGGTGATCTTCCTGATCGAGTTCGGCCAATATTGGATGCACCGGCTGATGCACAATTCGGCGCCCTTCTGGATGACGCACGCGCCGCATCACCACATCACCCAGCTCAACGCCGCCAAGGGCTATGTCGGCAATCCGATCGAGCTGTTCCTGATCAGCCTCAGCGTCGTCGCGCTGTTCGACCTGCCGCTGACTGCGATCTTCTGCGGGGTGAGCGTGCTCGGCGTCGTCTCCGGCTTCGCGCATGCCAATGTCCGCGCGGATCCGCCGATCTGGTACAGCTTCATCTTCACCACGATCCGCCACCACAGCCTCCACCATTCGGTGCCCTATGAGGATACGCGCTGCAATTACGGCAACTCGCTGATCCTGCTCGACCGGATCTTCGGCACCTACAAGGAGGGCGAGGCAGCGGTGGTCGGCCAAGACGAGCGGCGGCGGCTGTCGATCCGCGAGCAGTGGCTGTTCCCGTTCCAGCCGATCCTGGCACGGCTGAAGCAGCGACCGAGCGCCACCACCGACGTCGCGGCGGGCTGAGCGATGGTCTGGATGCCGATGCTCGCCATGCTGCTCGCCGCCGCGCCCGCAGTTGCCGACGCGCAACCGCGCGAAGAACAGGTGCTCACCGTGCCCGGCTTCGCTGACTTTCTCGCGGTCGACGGCGACAGCGTCTGGGCGACCAACAAGGGCCGCGTCGAGCGCTGGTCGCGCGGCGGCAAGCTCGCCGAAGTGGCGATGACGCATCCCTGCGGCGCGATGGCGATCGCGGCGGGATCGCTCTGGGTCGCGGACTGCAAGGAGGGCACGCTCAACCGCATCGACCTCAAGACCGCCAAGCTGCTGGCGGCGATCCCCACCGGCATCGCCAATCCGGCGGGCGAGCTCAACGTCGTCGCGGGGGCGGGATCGATCTGGGTGGCCAGCGACAATGCCGGCAAGATCGCCCGCGTGGACCCGGCCGATAATCAGGTGGTTGCTTCGATCGCGGTCGACCCGGGCACGCACTATCTCGCCTTCGGGTTCGACGCGGTGTGGGCGGTGAGCAGCGGCCAGCAATCGCTGCAGCGGATCGACCCCGCGACGAACCAGGTGACCGGGCGCACCAAGCTCGGCAAGCAACCGGGCTTCCTCGCGGCGGGTGAGGGGGCGGTGTGGGTGCAGGAGCAAGGCGACGGCACGCTCGCGCGGATCGATCCCGCGACGGTGGAAGTGTCCGGCCGCGTGAAGGTCGGTGCCGATCTGCTCTACGGCGACATCGATACCGGCGGCGGCATGGTCTGGCTGCGCACCACCGCCGACCAGACCTTCGTCACCATCGATCCCAAATCGCTCGCGATCCTCGGCCGCCTCGGCAAGCCGAGCGGCAGCGGCGCGCTGCGCTTCGCCGGCACCGGCGTGTGGACCAGCGCGCACGACGTCCACACCCTGTCCTGGTGGAGCCTGGCGCCGGCGGTGGGCAAGTAGCGCCGCCTTGTTCCCCTCCCGCTTAGGGCAGGGGGCGTGTGGGGCCGAGGCTTTGCTCCAAGAAGCGAGGCTGCGCCCTTGTTCCCTCGACAGCCATCGTTTTAGCCTGCGTCCCTCACACACCCTCTCCTAACCCCTCCCGCAAGCGGCAGGGGGATTTACGTTCGCCAGGGACGCATCTGTCCCCGCGCGGGATTGCTGCGATGCGGTACGTCAAACGCCCCATGGCGGCGCATCGGATTTCCCCAAAGGCTGCAAGCACAAGCCAGCCGCGCGCAGTGGCGGCCGGGGACCAAATCAGAAAAAAGGGGGCCAGGGTGGCACGATCGATTTCCCGCGCGGCGCTATTGGGTGCAACCGTTCTCGCAAGCTTCGGCGCGACCCGCGCGGCAGCGCAGACCGAAGGGGCCGGCACGGCTGCGGTCCAGCAAGCCGATGACCAGGGCGGCAATAGCGCCAACGAGATCGTCGTCACCGGCAGCCGCCGCAGCGTCACGCTGCAGGATGCGCCGATCAACATCAGCGCGGTTTCGGAAGAAACGCTCGCGCGCCAGCGGATCGACGATGTGCGCGGGCTCGCCGCCTTCACCCCGGGCATGACGATCGTGGACACCGGGCCGGCGAGCACCGGCAACATCATCCTGCGCGGCATCGAATCGGGCGATACCAGCGTCAACGGTTCGAACGACAACAGTGCCGTCGGCGTCTATCTCGGCGAAGTCCCGCTCTATCTCGATTTCAAGCTGATCGACATCGCGCGCGTCGAGACGCTGCTCGGCCCGCAAGGCACGCTATACGGCCTCGGCACGCTGGCCGGCGCGGTGCGCTATATGCCGAACCGGCCCGATACCAGCCGCTTCTCGGTGGATCTCCACGGCCGCGGCTATGCGCAGTCGCACAGCAGCGACTTCGGGCGGATCGGCGACGTGGTCGTCAACGTGCCGATCGTCAGCGATCATGTCGCGCTGCGATCGGTGGTCGGCTATTACGACAATGCCGGCTTCATCGATTACAACTATCTGCTGCAGCAGCCGGGCGTTTCCGATCCGCAGCCGGTGCGCGGCACCACTGCCGCGGATGCCTCGCTCGGCACGCGCGCCGATTATGCGCGCAACTTCAAGCGGCAGGACGATGTCAATTTCGAGCACACCTTCACCACGCGCAACACGCTGCTGCTCGAATATAACCCCAATGTGAAGGCGTTCCTCACCTATGCCCACCAGGACACCCAGACCAATGGCCGCCAGGCCAATGGCGCGGGCGTGCTGGGCACCGGAAACTTTGAGGGGCCGTGGCGCTATCTCGAACCATTCCACCGCAGCGCGGACCTGTTTTCGGCCGAGTTCAACATCAACCTGTTCAACATCGCGCAGCTCGTCAGCACGACGGCGTATACCGAGCAGAAGATCTTCAACGTCGATGACAACACCGATCTGCTGCTGGATCTGAACTACGGCTACGAAGCGTTCCCGGCCTTCTCGTCCTTCGCCAACAACCACCGCAAGTACAAGCAGTTCAACCAGGAAGTCCGCTTCGTCTCGTCACATGGCGGGCCGGTCAACTGGGTGATCGGCGGCTTCTACAATCGCCTGAAGTACTCGAGCGACCGCCAGGAATATACGCCGGGCTTCGCCGCCTTTGCGGGCATCAACCGCCCCGACGATCTGGAATATATCTCCTTCGTCGATACCAAGACGGTCGAAAAGGCGGTCTATGGCGAGGCGACGCTGCACGCGGCCTCGGCGTGGCAGGTCACCGGCGGCCTGCGCTATTTCAAGTACGACGCCACCGCGACCGGCGGCACCGACACCCCGCTATTCGGCGGCGGTCTCACCCGCACGCCCTATCCGTTGATCCAGTTCGATCCCAGCCGGGTGCGTTCGGGCAGCACCGGCGACGACGGCGTCGTGTGGAAGGCGAACACCTCGTACAAGTTCAGCCCCGATCTGCTCGCCTACGGCACCTACAGCACCGGCTACCGGATCGGCGGCGTCAATCGGGTGGCGCCCTGCGTGGTCCCGTTGCCGCCGGGCCAGAATGTCTGCGCGCTGCCCAACGAGCTGGTCTATGGGCCGGACAAGACCCGCAACATCGAAGTCGGCGTGCGCGCCTCGCTGTTCGACAAGCGGCTGCAATTCACCCTCGACGCCTTCCGCGTGACATGGAGCGACGTGCAGGTGCCCAGCCAGACGGTGAACGGTGCGGTCGGCATCACCACCAATGCGGGTGCCGCGGTCTCCAAGGGCATCGAGTTCACCGGATCGTTCAAGGTCCTGCCGCAACTGACCCTGCAGGGCACCTATTCCTACACCGACGCCCATTTGACGGAGGACGTGGCCAACCTCGTCGTCAGCCAGGGGGTGCGCTATGACGCCAAGGACGGGGACCGCCTGCCGGGATCGGCCAAGCATTCGGGCAGCGCACAGCTGACCTACACCTACCCGCTGCCGCGTGGCGGCTCGATCGAGGCCAACTGGGCGGCGACCTATATGGGCGACATCTATTCGCGCGTCGGCCTGCGCGGCAATGGCGAGGTCATTCCCGACTATATGACCCACCGCGCCTCGGTGACCTATCGCGACAAGATGTTCGAGGTCGGGCTGTTCGCCGACAACATCTTCAACAAATATGCCTATACGTCGATCAGCAACGACATCAGCTCGTTCAACCAGACGCGCACCGGGGTGGTCGAGCGCTATTATGCCCGATCGGTGCTGACCCCGCGGCGCGTCGGCATCGACTTCCGCATCCACTACTGACCCGCTGCCGCCTGTCCGGCGGCGCGCACCGGTTGCTCCTGCGGGAGGCGCTCCGCACGCCTCCCGCACCCCATTTCCAAGGTGAAGACATGCTGAAACTGTTGGTTACCCCGCCCGCCGGCGCCCAGACGGTCGTCGAGGCGCAGGAAGGGCTGAGCGTGATGGAGATCATTCGCGACGCCGGCTTCGCCTCGCTGCCCGCCTTTTGCGGCGGCAGCCTGTCGTGCGCGACCTGCCACGTCTATGTCGATCCCGCCTTTGCAGCGCTTCTCCCGCCGATGAGCGACGACGAGGACGCGCTGCTCGACAGCGCCGAGCAGCGGCGGCCGGGCTCGCGGCTCTCCTGCCAGATCCCGTTCGGCCCGGCGCTCGATGGGCTGACGGTGGAGATCGCACCCGATTTGGGTTGACCCGGCCGCGTCCGTGCAGCGCGCGGCGGGCGATAGGGGACATGCCGCCGCCGCAAAGATAGCGCAGCTCTCAGCCGCGCAGGTCTTCCTGCACCATGTCGAACTCGCGCACCCCGCGCAGCCGCCGGGCGTTGCTCACCAGCTCGCGCAGCTTCTCGCGGCGCTCGCGGGCATATTCGACGTCGCGGATCACCAGCGGGCCGCCGCGCGTAGTCTCGTCCGACGAGGTGATGGTCAGCGTGCCGATGCCCGAGATCTGGTTGACGATCGAATAGTCGAGCCGCACGTCCTTCACCCGGTACAGCTCGATCTCGTCGATCGATTTGCGGACGATGCCGCGATAGAGGACGATGCGGTCCTCGGTGACTTCGTACAGCGTCGCCTTGTTGCCGATCCAGCGCACGGCGAGGATGACGAAGCCGATGCCGATCAGGCACGACGCCACCGTCGCCCACCCGGCGAACGAGCCCTTGAGCCATCCGGCGGTGGAGGATTGGAAGCGATCGATCAGCTGCGCCATGCTGCCATCATAGCCGGGCCGGCGGCCGCCGCAACGGGGATGTCAGCCGGTGATGGGGGTAAGGAAGCGGACCCATTCCTCGCGGCTGATCTTGTCGTCGCGGTTCGTGTCGGCGCCGATGAAGCTGCGGTCGATCCAGGCCTTGGCCTCGGGCGTCTCCGGCTTGAAGTCCGCATCCTTGGCGGTGCGCAGCGCGACGAGCCAGCTGCCATATTCGGCCTTGTCGAGCGCGCCGTCGCCATTAGCGTCATAGCGGGCGAACTGCGTTTCGATCGGCAGTTTGGCGGGATCGGGGCGCGGCGTGGGCTGGGCGGCCTCGACGGCGGGGGGCGGCGACCCCGGTGCCTCGGTCCCTTGCAGCGGCTTGTCGGCCGGGGTGGGCTGCGTCCCCGGCATCGCCTGGTTGGCGGCGGGGGCGGAGGGCTGGCCCGTCCGCGCGGGCTGGGCTGGGGCCTGCGGGGCGGGGGCGCTGACCTGCAGGGCGGCAACAAGCAACAACGGCGTCAGCATCGGGTGATCTCCTCGCGCCGAACAACGGCCGGGGCGCGGGTTCGGTTGCCGCTGTGGCCGGTTCTTGCTAGGCGCGGCGGCGACCCGCCCGGGGCTGCCGGGCACTCCCATTCCGCACAGAAGGAACGCCATGGTCCCCCGTTATGCCCGCGCCGCGATGACCGACATCTGGTCGCCCGAGACGCGCCTCGCCATCTGGTTTGAGATCGAGGCGCATGCCACGCAGGCGCTCGCCGACCTCGGCGTGGTGCCGCAGAGCGCGGCCAAGGCGCTGTGGGACTGGTGGGCGACCAAGCCGGCGATCGACGTCGCCGCGATCGACGCGATCGAGGCGGTGACCAAGCATGACGTGATTGCCTTCCTCACCTGGGTGGCCGAGCAGGTGGGCGACGAAGCCCGCTTCATGCACCAGGGCATGACCAGCTCCGACGTGCTCGACACCTGCCTGGCGGTGCAGCTCGCCCGCGCCAGCGACCTGCTGCTCGCCGATATCGACGCGCTCTTGGAAGTGCTGGAACGCCGCGCCCGCGAGCACAAGATGACCCCGACGATCGGCCGCAGCCACGGCATCCATGCCGAGCCGGTCACCTTCGGCCTCAAGCTCGCGGAGGCGCATGCCGAGTTCCAGCGCAACAAGGCGCGCCTGCTCGCCGCGCGCGCCGATATCGCCACCTGCGCGATCTCGGGCGCAGTCGGCACCTTCGCGAACATCGATCCGCGCGTCGAAGAGCATGTCGCGGCCAAGCTCGGCCTGTCGGTGGAGCCGGTCTCGACCCAGGTGATCCCGCGCGACCGCCACGCGATGTTCTTCGCGACGCTGGGCGTGATCGCCTCGTCGATCGAGCGGCTGGCCGTCGAAATCCGCCACCTGCAGCGCACCGAAGTGCTTGAGGCCGAGGAATATTTCTCGCCCGGCCAGAAGGGCAGCTCCGCGATGCCGCACAAGCGCAACCCGGTGCTGACCGAAAACCTGACCGGCCTCGCCCGCATGGTGCGCGGCTATGTCACCCCGGCGCTGGAGAACGTCGCGCTGTGGCACGAGCGCGACATCAGCCACTCCTCGGTCGAGCGCTATATCGGCCCCGACGCGACGATCACGCTCGACTTCGCGCTCGCCCGCCTCACCGGCGTGGTCGACAAGCTGCTCGTCTATCCGGTGCGGATGCAGAAGAATCTCGATCGCATGGGCGGCCTGGTCCACTCGCAGCGCGTGCTGCTGGCGCTGACCCAGGCCGGCGTGAGCCGCGAGGACGCCTATCGCCTCGTCCAGCGCAACGCGATGAAGGTTTGGGAGTCCGATGGCGAATTGTCGCTGATGGAACTGCTCAAGGCCGATCCCGAAGTCACTGCGGCGCTGAGCCCCGACGTCATCGAGGAGAAGTTCGACCTCGGCTATCATTATCGCCATGTCGACACGATCTTCGCGCGGGTCTTCGGCGCGGCATAAGTTGCGGCCGCTTCGGCCGTAATGGAACGGATCCACGGTCGGCGGCTTTTGCCTGCCGTGGATCTACCTTTCTCGAAATCGCTATCCGCATGAACGCCGCGCATCGCCGATTGCGCGAGGCCACGGGCGCCGCACACGCGCGGGTCGATGCGCTGTTCAGCCGCTTCGATCTCGCCCGCCGCGACGACTATGCCGGGCTGCTCGCCGCGCATGCCGAAGCCCTGTTGCCGGTGGAGGCGCTGCTCGACGAGGGCGGGGCCGAGTCCGTCACGGGGGATTGGCCGCAGCGCCGCCGCGCGGGCGTGATCCAGGTCGATCTGGACGCGCTCGGCATCACCGTCGATGCCCCGGAAACCCAGGAATCCGTTACGTCGGCTGCCGCCATGGCGGGCATGCTCTACGTCCTCGAAGGCTCGCGGCTCGGTGGGCGCTTCCTGGCGCGCAGCGTGCCGGACAGCTGGCCGCGCGCCTATCTGGGCAGCCACCAGCCGCCGCATATGTGGCCGGAATTGTTGGAAAAACTAGACGCGCTCCTATATGAGCCGGAATCCTTGGAACTTGCCGTAACCGCCGCCAACCAGACCTTCGGGCGGTTTGAGGCCGCCGGCACGAAGTGGCTGGCGAAGGTTGCATAAGTGGACGATGGCGTTTTCCAGGTCGATCTGACCAACTGTGATCGCGAGCCGATCCACCAGCTGGGCGCGATCCAGCCGTTCGGCTTTTTGATCGCCTTTTCGAGCGACTGGCTGATCAAGCGCGCCTCGGCAAACGTGGCGCAGCATTTCGATGTGTCGGCCGAAGACATGCTCGGCACCCATGCCAGTGACTATCTGGAAGACGATGCGATCCACGCGCTGCGCAACCGGCTGACGCTGCTACGCGGCGACGATGCGCTGGAGCGGATCTTCGGCATCAAGGCGCTGCGCACCCGCGGCCGCACCTACGACCTCGCGCTCCACATGACCGGCGACACGATCATCGTCGAAGGCGAGCCCTGCACCTCGGATGCGGCCGGCGATACCGCCAGCACGCTGCGCGCGATGATGGGCCGGCTGGACGAGAAGGAAAAGCTCGCCGACTTCTTCCGCGAAGGCGCACGGCAGGTGCGGGCCCTGACCGGCTTTGACCGGGTGATGGTCTATCGCTTCGAGCGGGACGGATCGGGCGTGGTGGTGGCGGAAGCGGCGCGCAGCGGCATCGGCAGCTTCATGGACCTGCGCTATCCCGCCAGCGACATCCCGCAGCAGGCGCGCAAGCTGTATTTGCGCACGCCGTTCCGGATCATCGCCGACGTGCATGCCGAGCCCGTGCCGATCGTCCCGGGACGCGACGAGTTCGGCGCGCCGCTCGACCTCTCGCTGTCGGTGCTGCGCTCGGTTTCGCCGATCCATATCGAATATCTGAAGAACATGGGCGTGAAGGCCTCGCTGTCGATCTCGATCATCGTCGAGGGCAAGCTGTGGGGCCTGTTCGCCTGCCACCATTATGGCGGCCCGCGCTGCCCGGGCTTCGAGCGCCGCTCGATGGCCGAGCTGTTCGGCCAGATGTTCGCGCTCAAGCTGGAGAGCCGCGAGCGCAAGGAACTGTCGGCCTACGAAGCGGCGGCCCGCGCGACCAGCGACCGGCTGCTAGCCGCGGTGGCGAGCGACGGCGGGCTGCTCGACGATCCCGAATGGCTGGGCAGCCGTTTGCGCGAAGTGGTGCCGTGCGACGGCATCGCGATCTGGATAGGTGGCAAGGTGGCGTTCAGCGGCATTACCCCGCCGCCTTCCTCCTTCGCCGCGATCACGCGCCGGCTGAATGCGATGGCGGCAGGGCGCGTCTTCGCGACCGACCATCTGGCCGACGTGCTGCCCCAGGCGGCGGACTATGCCCATGTGGGCGCCGGGCTGCTGGCGATCCCGATCAGCCGCTCCCCGCGCGACTATGTGCTGCTGTTCCGCCAGGAACTGGTTCGCACCGTCAATTGGGCGGGCGATCCCCACAAGCCGGTCGATCTGGGCCCCAATGGTGCGCGCCTGACGCCGCGGCAGAGCTTCGAGCTGTGGAGCCAGGAAGTCCGCGGCCGCTCGCTGCCCTTCACCGAAGTGGAGCTGCGCATCGCCGAGGTGTTGCGCGCTTCGCTGATCGAAGTGGTGCTGCGCCTGTCCGACGACGCGCAGGAAGAGCGCCAGCGCGCCTCCGAGCGGCAGGAGCTGCTGATCGCCGAGCTCAACCACCGGGTGCGCAACATCCTGGGGCTGATCCGCGGGCTGGTCCGACAGTCGCGCGCGCCGGGCATGGATACCGCCACCTATATCCGGATGCTCGACGGCCGGATCGAGGCGCTGGCGCGTGCGCACGACCAGATCACCGAGGACAATTGGGGTCCGGCCCCGCTCGGCCGGCTGCTGCGCACCGAAGCTGCGGCCTATCTTGGTGGCCGGTCGGAGCGGCTGGATCAGGACGGCCCGATGGTGCTGCTGCGCCCGGCGGCCTTCTCGACGCTGGCGCTGGTGTTCCACGAGTTGATGACCAACTCGGCCAAATACGGCGCCTTGTCCGACAGCGGCACGGTGTCGGTACGCTGGGAGCTGGATGCGCAGGGCGATTGCCGGATCGAATGGCGCGAGCGCGGCGGCCCCGTCGTCCAGCCGCCGACGCGGCAGGGCTTCGGCACCACGATCATCCAGCGCTCGGTCCCCTATGACCTGGGCGGCAAGGCGACGGTGCGCTATCCGCTGACCGGCCTGGAGGCGGAGTTCTGCATCCCTGCGCGGCACGTGGTGCTCGACGGCGACGCGGCGTCGAAGCATGCGCGCGACATGGAAGAGCCGGTCCCGATTCCGGTCGGCGGCGAGATGCGCCCGGTGCTGCGCGGCCCGGTGCTGCTGGTGGAAGACAGCCTGATCATCGCGATGGACGCCGAGGACATCCTGCTGCGCCTGGGCGCCGATCGGGTGGTGACCGCCGCCTCGATCGGCACTGCGCTCGAGGAAATCGGTGCCGAGCAGTTCGACGTGGCGATCCTCGACGTCAATCTCGGTGCCGAGACCAGCCTGCCCATCGCCGACCGCCTCCGCGCTGACGGCGTGCCCTATGCCTTTGCAACGGGCTATGGCGAGCAGCTCCAGCTGGACGCGGACCATGCCGGGGTGCCGGTGCTGCAAAAGCCCTATACCGCGGTGAACATGGCGCGGATGCTGGAAGGGCTGCTCGGGCGGTAAGACGGGGGTACGGTCGGGCGATCACTGCCCCTTGGGCAGCTTGATCCCCAGCAGCACCAGCCGCTCGGCGGTGATGCCGAACCAGTGCGGCACGCCCGCCGGCACCAGGATCACGTCACCCGGCGCGAGGGTGCGAGTAGTCCCGCCCTGGATCCGGCTGCCTTCCACCAAGGTCGGATTGCGAACCTCGCGATCGGGCATGGTCCCGCCCGAGACCAATGTGCCCGCGCCCTCCAGCACGATCGCATATTCGGCCTGGTCGGGGTGGACGGCGGGCTTGCCCGGCTTCTTCCAGATCTCGATCGCGGCATTGTTGCTGCCGTCGCGGACCAGCGGCTTCCAGGCGAAGCCCTGGCCCGGCTTCATCTCGGCCAGCATCGTCTTGAGCTGCGCCTGCACCTCCTTGGCGCTCGCGAAGGACGTGGGATCGGCCGCGGTCTGAGCGGCAGCGGGAACGGCGAGCAGCAATGCGGCCGCGGCAAGCGCGCTGGGCAGGATCTTCACGACATCTCTCCCTGTAGGCTCTTGAGAACGCTCGGCGTCTCTTCTCTGCCAACCTGCCACAGCCGGATCAGCTCCGCCAGCGCAACCGCTCGACCAGCAGCGCGAAGGCCGGCGTGGGCTGGCGACGGCTGGGGTAATAGAGATGGTAGCCGGCAAAGGGCGGCGAAAAGGCCGTCAGCACCGCCTCCAGCGCCCCGCTGTCCAGATGGGGCTGCACCACCGCATCGGGCAGGCAGGCGATGCCGAACCCGTCGAGTGCTGCGCGCAGGATCGGGAAGACCGAAGAGAAGGTGAGGGGGCCGTCTACCCGCACCTTGCGCTCGCGGCCGTCCTCTTCGAACTCCCAGGCGTAGAGCCCGCCATAGGTGGGCAGCCGCAGGTTGATGCAGGCATGGTCGGTCAGATCCTCGATCGCCTGCGGCCGCCCGGCCCGATCGAGATAGGCGGGGGAGGCGAACGCCAGCATCCGCGCATCGGGGCCGATCGGCACCGCCACCATGTCCTTGGCGATGATGTCGCCGAAGCGCACGCCCGCATCGAAGCGCTCGGCGACGATGTCGGTCAGGCGGTAGTCGCTGTCGATCTCGACCCGGATGTCCGGAAACTCGCGCAGGATCGGGGCGAGCCGCGGCCAGAGGATCGTCTTGAGCGAGATCTCGTCCGCGCTGATCCGCACCAGCCCGGCCGGCTTTTCCCGCAGCGCGCTCAGCGCCGCCAGCTCGGCTTCGATCTCGTCGAGCCGGGGGCCAAGCGTGGCGAACAACCGCTCGCCGGCTTCGGTGAGGCTCACGCTGCGGGTTGTACGATGGAGCAGCCGCACCCCCAGCCGCTCCTCCAGCCCGCGCATCGCATGGCTGAGCGCCGAGGGCGTCACCCCGCTCTGCGCGGCGGCTCGGGTGAAGCTCTTCTGGCGGGCGACGGCGAGGAAGGCAGTCAGTTCGGAAAGCTGCTGGCGGTTCATTGTTGAACTCTATTCAGCACTGCATGCAGATACCAGCGTCTAATCGAGGGAGTGCGGCAGGCATATCTCTGAACCAAGCGCACTTCCCGCGCCGGCAGGAGCATGCATGCAACTCAAGCGCAACGGCAGCCAGCCCTCGCAAGCCGGCCCCGCCGACTGGTTCACCGGTCGCGTTCGGATCGACCCGCTCAACACCGCACCGCCGCCCGCGCGGCATGGGGTGGCGAGCGTCACCTTCGAACCCGGCGCGCGCACCGTCTGGCATACCCATCCGCTCGGGCAGACGCTGGTTGTCCTCTCCGGGACCGGCTGGACACAGTGCGAAGGCGAGGCGATCGTCGAGATCCGCGCCGGCGACGTCGTCTGGTGCCCGCCGGGCCATCGCCACTGGCACGGCGCCAGCGCCACCACCGCGATGACTCATATCGCCATCCAGGAGGCGCTGGACGGCACGATGGTCGAATGGATGGAGCCGGTGGACGAGGCAACCTATCGCGCCGGCCCGCGCTGAACCTTTCGAACCCCCACCACCCCAGGAGATACCCACCATGGCAACCAAAGCGTACGGCGCCTATGCCGCCGACAAGCCGCTTGAACCGATCGACATCGAGCGCCGCGCGCCCGGCGATCACGACGTGCAGATCGATATTCTCTATTGCGGCGTTTGCCACTCGGACCTTCACCAGGTGAAGGCCGAATGGGACGGCACGCTGTACCCGTGCGTGCCGGGCCACGAGATCGTCGGCCGGGTGAGCGCGGTCGGCGGACACGTCTCGAAGTTCGCGGTGGGCGATGTGGTCGGTGTCGGCTGCATGGTCGATAGCTGCCAGCATTGCGCCTCGTGCGACGAGGGGCTGGAGCAGTACTGCGAGAACGGCTTCGTCGGCACCTATAACGGCCCGACGCCGGACGCCCCCGGTCACACGCTGGGCGGCTATTCGCAGCGCATCGTCGTCAGCGACAAGTTCGTGCTCAAGGTCGGGCATGGCGAACAGGATCTCGCCGCGGTCGCGCCTTTGCTCTGCGCGGGCATCACCACCTGGTCGCCGCTGCGCCACTGGCAGGTCGGCCCGGGCAAGAAGGTCGGCATTGTCGGAATCGGCGGGCTCGGCCATATGGGCGTGAAGCTGGCGCACGCCCTGGGCGCGCATGTCGTCGCCTTCACCACCTCCGAGAGCAAGCGCGCCGATGCGCTGGCGCTGGGCGCCGACGACGTCGTCGTCTCGCGCGATGCCGAAGCGATGGCGGCCCATGCCGGCAGCTTCGACTTCATCCTCAACACGGTGGCCGCCAGCCATAACCTCGACGCCTTCACCGCCCTGCTCAAGCGGGACGGCACGCTGACCCTGGTGGGCGTGCCCGAGCATGCGCACCCGTCGCCCAACGTCGCGGCGCTGATCTTCAAGCGGCGCTCGATCGCCGGCTCGCTGATCGGCGGCATCGCCGAGACGCAGGAGATGCTTGATTTCTGCGCCGAGCACGGCATCGTCGCCGATATCGAGATGATCCGTGCCGAAGAGATCAACACGGCGTATGAGCGGATGCTCAAGAGCGACGTGAAGTACCGCTTCGTCATCGACATCGCGTCGATGGGCTGAGGCCTACCGCGGGGGCGGCGGTTTGCGTCGCCCCCGCATTTCCCTTTCCGCCGCGCGCACCTTACATCGCAGCAATGCATCTCCGCGCCGAAGCCATATTGCTCAGCGTTCGCGCCCACGGCGAACACGGCGCGATCGTGCGGGCGCTCACCGAGAGCGACGGCGTCCAGCCCGGCTATGTCCGCGGCGGACGATCTCGGGCACTGCGGCCGGTGCTGCAACCGGCGAACCTCGTCCAGGGCGAATGGCGTGCCCGAACCGAGGAGCAGCTGGCGGGGCTCACCGTCGAGCTTCTCCACAGCCGCGCGCCGATGTTCGGCGAGCCGCTCCCCGCGGCCGCGCTCGCCTGGGTGACCGCGCTCACCGCCGCGACGCTGCCCGAAGGGCTGCCCTATCCCCGACTCCATGCCGCGCTGGGTGGCGTGCTTGACGCGATCGAAGCGGCGCCCGCCGCGCGCGGCTGGGCCGTGGCGCTGGTCCGCTACGAGCTGCTGTTGCTCGCGGAGCTCGGCTTCGGTCTCGATCTGGAACGCTGCGCGGCGACCGGGGCGAGCGAGGATCTCGCCTATGTCAGCCCCAAGAGCGGCATCGCGGTAAGCCGGGCTGGGGCGCTCGGCTATGAGCATCGACTGCTCGCATTGCCGGATTTCCTCACCAAAGGCGGCGCGGCGGACTGGGAGGACATCCTTGCCGGCCTGCGCCTCACCGGCCACTTCCTCGCACGCGACCTGCTGATCGGCCGGGGCGCCGATCTGATGGCGGCGCGCGCCCGGCTGGTCGACCGGTTGTTGCGGGCAGTTGCATGAATGCCCCCGGGGCGGCTAAGCGCGCCTTTCAGGACATGCTGCTAGCGTGGGGATCGGAATGCCGTTGATTGCTGTACTGCCGGGTGACGGGATCGGCCCCGAGGTGACGCGCGAGGCGCGCCGGGTGCTCGAAGCACTGGATCTGGGCCTCAGCTTCGAGGAGGCGCCGGTCGGCGGTGCCGGCTATCTCGCCTCCGGCCATCCGCTGCCCGAAGCGACGCTTGCGCTCGCCAAGCGCGCCGATGCGGTGCTGTTCGGCGCGATCGGCGATCCCCGCTTCGAGAAGCTGGAGCGCCACCTGCGCCCCGAAGCGGCGCTGCTCGGCATCCGCAAGGCACTGGGCCTGTTCGCCAATCTGCGCCCGGCGACCCTCTTTCCCGGCCTCGAAGACGCCTCGCCGCTCAAGCCCGAGGTGGTGAACGGCCTGGACATCGTCATCGTCCGCGAGCTGATCGGCGACATCTATTTCGGCGAGAAGGGCCACCGCACCACGCCCGAAGGCCTGCGCCAGGGCTATGACGTGATGAGCTATGACGAGCAGGAAGTGACGCGGATCGCCCGCGTCGGCTTCGAAATGGCCAAGCGCCGCCGCAAGAAGCTCTGCTCGGTCGACAAGGCGAACGTGCTCGAGACCTCGCAGCTGTGGCGCGACGTCGTCACCGCGATGGCGGCGGAATATCCCGAGGTCGAGCTGACCCATATGTATGTCGACAATGCCGCGATGCAGCTGGTGCGCGCGCCGGCGACATTCGACGTGATCGTCACCGGCAATCTGTTCGGCGACATCCTCTCTGATCAGGCGAGCATGTGCGCGGGTTCGATCGGCATGCTGCCCTCCGCCTCGCTCGCCGCCTGGTCGGGGGCGAACGGCATGTACGAGCCGATCCACGGCAGCGCGCCGGACATCGCCGGCCAGGGCAAGGCCAATCCGTGCGCCGCCATCCTTTCCGCAGCGATGCTGCTGCGGCACTCGCTGAGCGACGAAGCCTCGGCGCAACGAATCGAAAAAGCGGTTGCCGCAGCCCTCGCCAAGGGCGCGCGGACGGCTGATCTCGGGGGTGATTTATCAACGTCCGCGATGGGGGACGCGGTGCTGCTGGAGCTTCAGTGAGCGAAACCCTGCTCGAACTTGCGGTCGTTATCCCCACCTTTAACGAACGCGCCAATGTTCCACTCCTGATCGCCAAGCTCGACGCAGCCCTTGCCGGCCGCGCCTGGGAGGCAATTTTCGTCGACGACGACAGCCCCGACGGGACTGCGGACGCTGCGCGCGCCATCGGCCGAGAGGATCCGCGCGTGCGCGTGATCCAGCGGATCGGGCGGCGGGGGCTTTCCTCGGCGTGCATCGAGGGCATGTGTGCCACCGCCGCGCCGTGCGTCGCGGTGATCGATGGCGATCTGCAGCATGACGAGACGCTGCTGCCCAAAATGCTCGATGCATTGCAGGCCGATGCCGCGCTCGACGTGGTGATCGGCTCGCGCTTCTGCGAGGGCGGCTGCACCGGCGAGTGGGACAGCGAGCGCGTCGCCAAGTCCGCCTTGGCGACCAAGCTGTCGCGCAAGGTGCTCAAGGCCGACCTGACCGATCCGATGAGCGGCTTCTTTATGATCCGCAGCGAGATCGCCCGCGGGCTGGTGCCGGTGCTCTCCGGCATCGGCTTCAAGATCCTGCTCGACATCATGACCGCGAGCCCGAAGCCGCTGCGTTTCCGCGAACTGCCCTATACCTTCCGCGTCCGGACCGAGGGCGAGAGCAAGCTCGACTACGTCGTGGCGATGGAATATCTGATCGCGCTCTACGACCGGATGTTCGGCAAGGTCGTGCCGGTGCGTTTCGCGATGTTCTCGGCGATCGGCGCGATCGGGGCGGCGGTGCACCTGACGGTGCTGTTCCTGTTGTTCCGGATGGCGGGGCTGCCCTTCGTTACCGGCACCATCGTCGCGACGATAGTGGCGATGACCATCAACTATCTGCTCAACAACGCGCTGACCTATCGCGAGCGGCGCCTCAAGGGCGCGGCGCTGATCGGTGGCTGGGTGAGCTTCTGCCTGGTATGCGCAGTGGGCGCGGCGGCCAATGTCGGGCTCGCGGCGTTTCTCCACAATGTCCAGCATGGCGACTGGCGGCTCTCCGCGCTGGCGGGGATCGCGGTTGCGGCGGTGTGGAATTTCGCGCTGTCGTCGCGGTTCGTGTGGGGGCGGTACTGATTAAGCAATAGCCCCTCCCTTCTTCCTTATTCCCCCTCCCGCAAGCGGGAGGGGGTAAGAAAGGGGGGATGAAGTGGCGTCCTTACACCAGCTCGGCCAGCTCCGCCGGGCTGAAGCCCTTCAGATCTTCGCCCGCACCGGCCTGGACCTTCTTTGCCCAGTCCGGATTGCTGATCAGCGCGCGGCCGACGGCGATCAGGTCGAACTCGTCGCGTTCCATCCGCTCGACCAGCTTGTCGAGATCGCTGTGCTGCGAGGTCTCGCCGCCGAACGCCGCGATGAACTCGCCCGACAGGCCGACCGAACCGACGCTGATCGTCGCCGCACCGGTGAGCTTCTTCGCCCAGCCGGCGAAGTTGAGGCCGTTCTCGCCGTAGAGCTCGGGGAACTCCGGCTCCCAGAAGCGGCGCTGCGAGCAGTGCAGCACGTCCGCGCCGGCATCGACCAGCGGCTGCAGCCACGCGGCCATCTCGTCCGGCGTGGTGGCGAGGCGGGCGCTGTAATCCTGCTGCTTCCACTGGCTGAGCCGCAGGATCACGGGGAAGTCCGGGCCCACCGCCGCACGCACCGCCTTGACCACCTCGACGGCGAAGCGCGAACGCTCGGGCAGGGTCGCGCCGCTATAGCCGTCCTCGCGGGTGTTGGTGCCTGCCCAGAAGAACTGGTCGATCAGATAGCCGTGCGCGCCGTGGATCTCGACCGTGTCGAAGCCGAGCCGCTTGGCATCGGCCGCGGCCTTGGCGAAGGCGGCGATCGTCGCTTCGATGTCCTGCTCGGTCATCGCCACGCCGCGCGGCTTGCCCGGCGCCACGACGCCCGAGGGGCTTTCCACGTCGACTGCGGGCACCCAGTCGGTCTGCGCCTTGGTCGATCCGGTGTGCCAGATCTGCGGCGCCATCTTGCCGCCCGCGGCATGGACCTCGTCGATTACCGTCTTCCAGCCGGCAAGCGCGGCGTCGCCGTGGAAGAAGGGGATGTTGGGGTGATTGCGCGAGGCCGGCCGGTCGATCACCGTGCCCTCGGAGAGGATCAGGCCGACACCGCCCTCGGCGCGGCGGCGATAATAGGCGGCGTTGGCCGCGCCGGGAATGCCCTCGGGCGCGAAGGTCCGCGTCATCGGCGCCATCACGATCCGGTTGGGCAGATCGAGCGACTTGATGCGGAACGGGCGGAACAGGACATCGGTCGACGCGGTCATAGGGGCTCCGTTGCAGTTCGAAACTGATGTGAAGCTAGCGACTGCCGGGCGCGGATCAAGATGGCCGCGCGGCCGCGCCGTGATTTATCGCCAGCTCGGCAGCCACATCCAGTAGGTGAAGCTCTGCGGATCGTGGAGCGGCGCGGCCGACAGGATCGGATAGAAATAGCCGAAGCTGACCAGCGCCAGCGCCAGATACCATTCCTCCCATCCCTTGGCGCGCAGCCGGTCGAACTGGTGGAAGGTCACCGGCAGCACCAGGCACAGGAAGATCGCCGAGAGGTGGTAGTAATAATAGAAGCCGAGCGACTTGGGGATGATCGCGTAGATCCCCACCGAGAAGGTCCAGAGCAGCGCGAGCGCGAGCGGCCGCCAGGCCTTGGTGCGGAACCACAGCACATAGCTCGCGAGCACCGCGACCAGCCCACCCCACATGATCACGGGATTACCGATCAGCAGCACGCCGCGCTGGGCGCCGTGATCCCATTCGTAGAAGAACCAGATCGGCCGCAGCATCAGCGGCCAGCTCCACCAGTCGGACTGATAGGTATGGTGCGGCAGCACCTGGGTCTGCGCCGCGTACATCTCGCGCTGGAGGTGCAGCAGCCCGCGCAGGCCGTCGGTTGCGCCGGTCAGGTAGAAGAAGGTGGGGGCGAAGGTGGCGAAATAGACGGGGATGCTGATCGCGCCGAGCAGGACGAGGGCCGCCAATGTCGACAGCCCCGGCCAGTGCGGCTGGTCGCCCGAGAAGAGCGCCGCGGCGATCGACCGACGGGCGTGGCGTGCGTCGCGCAGCCGGATCAGGAGCAGCGCGAGTCCGAACGCGGCGATATAGGGCGCGGCCGACCATTTGATCGCGGTGGCGAGGCCGAGCAGCGCCGCGCCTACGCACCAGCGCCACCGCACCTGCCCGCGAGTGCCGTGCATCGCCCAGAGCAGGAACACCATGCCCCACAGCAGGAAGGCGCCGAGGAACACGTCGAGCATCGCGGTACGCGCCTGGACGAACAGGCTCTGGTTGAGCATCGCCAGCACCGCGCCGGTGACCGCCACCCGCATCCGCCCGCGCATCAGGATCCACAGAAAGGCGAAGATGCCCAGCACGGTGGCGGTGCCGGCGATGGTCGGCATCAGCCGCCAGCCGAAGGGATTGTCGCCCAGCAGGTCCATCCCTGCGCCGATCAGCTCCTTGCCGAGCAGCGGATGCTCGGTGTTGCGCGGGCCGCTGAGCTCGATCAGCGACTTGGCCGCGGGCACATAATGCACCTCGTCGAACATGATGCCGCCCGGCTGGTCGATATGCAGCGAGAACAGCAGCTGCGCGGCAAGGCCGAGGAGGAGGGCGACGAGCCAGGGACGGGTGGCGAGAGCCGAGAGGCGGAGACGCATGGGGCAGGCGTAGCCGAGGCTGGAGCGGAGCGGAATACCATAGATCCTCCCCTGCAAGGGGAGGTGGCAGGCCGCAGGCCTGACGGAGGGGTGTCGCGGCTTAAGAGGCATGGCGCTGTCTCCACCGGGGACACCCCTCCGTCGCGCTACGCGCGCCACCTCCCCTTGCAGGGGAGGATTGCCAACGCAAAGGTTGACGCGCCGCCCCCAAGCGCCGCAAAGCAGCGCGCATGAAGCGTCGTACCGGACAGGATCCCAGCGTCACCCGCAACTGGAAGCCCGCGACTCAGGCAGTGCGCGGCGGCACCGCGCGCTCGGAGTTCGGCGAGACCAGCGAGGCGCTGTTCCTTACCTCGGGCTATGCATATGATTGCGCGGGCGATGCCGCAGCGCGCTTCGCCGGCGAACAGGCGGGGATGACCTATTCGCGTCTCCAGAACCCGACCGTGGAGATGCTGGAGCAGCGCATCGCCCTTCTGGAAGGCGCAGAAGCCTGCCGCACCATGGCGACCGGCATGGCCGCGATGACCGCCGCGCTCCTCTGCCAGGTGAGCCAGGGCGATCATATCGTCCAGGGCCGCGCCGCCTTCGGTTCGTGCCGCTGGCTGACCGACAGCCTGCTGCCGCGCTTCGGCGTCACCACGACGACGATCGACGCGCGCGATCCGCAGCAGTTCGAGGACGCGATCCGCCCGAACACCAAGATCTTCTTCTTCGAGACGCCCGCCAATCCGACGATGGACGTGGTGGACCTGGAAGCCGTCTGCGCGATCGCCCGGAAGCACGGCATTGTCACCGTGGTCGACAATGCCTTCGCCACCCCCGCGCTCCAGCGGCCGATGGACTTCGGCGCCGATGTCGTCGCCTATTCTGCCACCAAGATGATGGACGGACAGGGCCGGGTGCTCGCCGGCGCGGTCTGCGGCTCCGAGGATTTCATCACCAACACGCTGCTCCCCTTCACCCGCAACACCGGGCCGACGCTCAGCGCGTTCAACGCCTGGGTGGTGCTGAAGGGGATCGAGACGCTCGACCTGCGCATCCGCCGCCAGAGCGAGAATGCGATCAAGGTCGGCAGTTTCCTGGAACAGCGCGTGCCGCGCGTGAACTTCCCGGCGCTGCCCAGCCACCCGCAGCATGCCCTGTTCATTCGCCAGATGGCGGCGGCCGGCCCGATCTTCAGCTTCGAGGTCGATGGCGGCCGCGCCCAGGCGCACGCCCTGCTCGACGGGCTGGAGCTGATCGACATCTCCAACAATATCGGCGACTCGCGCTCGCTGATGACGCACCCGTCCTCGACCACCCATTCGGGTCTTGCCGAGGAGAAGCGGCTGGAGATGGGCATCACCGAAGGCATGATCCGCATCAATGTCGGTCTCGAGGACGCGGACGACCTGATCGCCGATCTCGACCAGGCGCTGCGAGGCGCCGGGCTGTGAAGGCGCTCTTCACCGACGAGGCGACGACGCGCGGCGTGGTCGTTCGCGTGTCGGTGTCGTATCTGCCCGAACAGTCCGAGCCGCATCGCGGCCGCTGGTTCTGGGCCTATCATATCCGCATCGAGAACGAAGGCGCGGTGGCGGTGCAATTGCTCACCCGCCACTGGATCATCACCGACGGGCGCGGGCTGCGCCACACGGTAGAGGGCGAGGGCGTGGTCGGCGAGCAGCCGATGATCGCGCCGGGCGGCAGCTTCGACTATGTCTCCGGGTGCCCGCTCTCGACGCCGAGCGGCTCGATGCAGGGCAGCTACCACATGATCGACGAGGACGGCGACGCGTTCGACGTGACCATCCCGCGCTTCGCATTGATCGCACCGGCGGTGGCGGGCGAGCAGTGAAGCGTACCCACCTCCCTTTGAACGGCATGCGCGTGCTTGACGCTGCCGCGCGCCATCTGTCCTTCACCCGCGCCGCCGACGAGCTGGCGGTGACGCCGGCCGCCGTCGGCCAGCAGATCCGTGCGCTGGAGGATACGCTGGGCGTCGTGCTGTTCCGCCGCACCACCAAGGGGCTGGAGCTCACCCCCGAGGCCGAAAGCGGGCTCACCGCGCTGCGCAGTGGCTTCCTCCAGTTCGAGGAAGCGGTGCGCGCGATGCAGGCGGGGCAATCCTCCAAGTCGCTGACCATCGCCGCGCCGCGCGACCTCACCGCCAAATGGCTGATGCCGCGCCTGTCGGACATCGCCCGTGCCGATCCCGACCTGCGCTTCGTGCTGGTCCCCGCCGACGATGCGCTCGACTTCACCGAGGCCAATCTCGATCTCGCCATCCGCTGGGGCGAGGGGCCCGGCGAGCATGAGGGCGAGGCGCTGGAAAGCGACGGCATGGTCACCGTGGAGCGGCCCGGCGGCGGCAGCATCGACGTGCGCATTTCCTGGCCTGGCTGCATGGCCGAGGATGCCGGATCGCTGGTCCGCGTCGCCGATGCCGGCCTTGCGATCGATGCGGCGGCGCAGGGGCTGGGCCGGGCGACCGTGCCCGAGCTGCTGGCCCGCGCCGATATCGAGGGTGGCCGCGTCGCCGTGGTCGGCGAGCCCAAGGCCTCGCGCCTCGGCTATTGGCTGGTCGCGCCGCTGCCGCAATGGCGGCAGAAGAAGGTGCAGACGCTGGTGGACGTGCTGGGCGCCTGAGCGGCTCTGCGGTGTGCAGGAGGGGGACGGTCATGCGGACGACGGCGGTGATTCTGGGAGCGTTGCTGCTGGGAGCCGCGGCGCCCGATCCCGTCACCGTGCCCGTCACCGTGGCGCCCGCGCTGGGGGCGCATTTTTCCGGCCGGCTGATCGTCTTCGTCGAGAGGGCCGGGGATGCGGACAAGCCCGATAGCCCGATCGACTTCTCGCCCTTCCAGCCGAGCAGCGCCTCGATCGCGGCGCGCGAGGTGATCGATCTCCAGCCCGGCCGCGTCGCCAGCGTCGACGGCGAGACCGACGTGTTCCCGGCGCCGCTCTCCGCGCTGCCCGCCGGGACGTACCGCGCGCAGGCGGTGCTCGATCGGAACCACGACTATAATTATGGCGGGCGCGGTCCCGGGGATCTCGTCTCCAAGAGCGTGACCTTCACCCTTCCGGGCAAGGTGCCGGTGGTGGTGCTGGACGAGGAACTGCCCTCGCAGAAGGAGGAAGGACCCGATCTCGAGCATGTTGCGCCGGCGACGCGGGCCAGGCTGGAGGCGGTGCTGGCGAAGGTGCAGCCGCTCGACATCCGCAGCGTCTCGCTGTCCGCGTTCCGGGGCACGCCGACCTCGATCCGCGGCTGGATCGCGCTACCTCCCGGCTATGACGGCAAGACGCGGTTCCCGACCGTCTACAGCGATGGCGGTTTCGGCAGCACGCTCCAGAGCGCGCGGATCAGCGCGATGCTAGCGGCGGCCGACATGGCGGAGGCTAAGCGGCCGCCGATGATCTGGGTTTTCCTCGATCACAGCGGCCCCACCGGCACCAACGAATTCGCCGATTCGGCCAATAACGGCCCCTGGGGCAAGGCGCTGACCGAGGAGTTCATCCCGGCACTGGAAGCGCGCTATGCGATGGACGCCAAGCCGACGGGTCGCTTCCTCACCGGCCACAGCTCGGGCGGCTGGTCTACGCTGTGGCTGCAGGTCCGCTATCCCAAGCTGTTCGGCGGCAGCTGGCCTACCTCCCCCGACCCGGCCGATTTCCACGACTTCACCAATGTCGACCTCTACCGCGCCGACGCCAATTTCTACCATGACGCGGCCGGCAAGCCGCTGCCGATCGTCCGGATGAACGGCAAGCTGGTCGCCACCACCGAACAGTTCGCCCGCGCCGAGGCGGTGCTGGGACCGGCGGGCGGGCAGATCGCCTCGTTCGAATGGGTGTTCAGCCCGCGCGGCGCCAATGGTCTGCCGGTGCCGCTGTTCGACCGCGCGACGGGCAAGATCGACCCGGCGGTCGCCGCCTATTGGCGCGAGCATTTCGACGTCGCGCATATCGTCACCCGCGATGCGGCGCGGCTGAAGCCCGATCTTTCGGGCAAGCTGCACCTGACCGTCGGCACGGCGGACACCTTCTATCTGGACGGCCCGGCGCATCGGCTGGAAGCCGCGATGAGCGCGGCCGGCATTCCGGCGCGCTTCACCTATCTGCCCAGCAGGACGCATTTCGATCTCTTCGAGCGCGATGGCGATCGCTCGGCGCTGCTGAAGGACATCGCCTGGCAGATGTACGCGATCGCCCGGCCAGGATGGGTGCGAGCGAAGCCCTAGGGTTTCACCCGGCCGATCGGCACCGGCAGCAGCCGGCCCTGGTCGTCGCCGATCACCATCACTTCCACCCCGAACGCATCGCGTAGCGGCTGGTGGGCGAGCGCCGTCTCGGCCGGGCCGAACGCCACCGGGCGGCCGTCGCGGAGCAGCAGCACGTCATCGGCGGCGCGGGCGGCCTGGAGCAGATCGTGGAGCACGATCACCACGCCCATGCCGCTCGCCGCAAGCGCGCGCAGGCGATCGAGCAGGTCCAGCTGGTGGACCGGATCGAGGCTCGCCAGCGGCTCGTCGGCGAGCAGCCAGTCGGGCTGGCCGGCCAGCACCCGCGCGAGCAGTACCCGCGCACGCTCGCCGCCCGAAAGCTGGGTGACCAGCCGATCGGCGAGCGGGTGGATCGCGGTCATCTCGATCGCCGCGTCGATGGCCGACCGATCCTCGGCGGACAGGCCGGCAAAGGGCGCGCGGTGCGGCAGGCGACCGAGCGCGACGAGGTCGGCGACGCGCAGGTCCCAGTGCACCGTGGCTTCCTGCGGCAGATAGCCGATCCGGCGGGCGCGCTCGCGCGGCTCCAGCCGGGCGAGCAACTTGCCTCCGAGCTTCACCTGCCCGGCATCGGGGTCGAGCAAGCCGGCGAGGGTGCGCACCAGCGTCGATTTGCCCGAGCCGTTGGGGCCGAGGATCGCGGTGACCTTGCCCGGCCGCAGCACCGCGTCGATCCCGTGCAGCACCCGCCGCTTGCCGAGGCTGACCGCGAGATCGGTGACGCTCAGTTCCATGTCGACCGCCGGAGCTTGAGGAGCAGCACGAAGAAGAAGGGGGTGCCGAGCAGCGCCATCGCCACGCCCAGGCGCACTTCGCTGGGGCCGGGCGACAGCCGCACCAGGCTGTCCGCCGCCAGCAGCAGCGCCGCGCCGCCGAGCGCGCTGGGGAGCAGCAGGGCCGAGGGCCGCGCGCCGGTGAGCGGGCGGAGCAGATGCGGCACGATCAGCCCGACAAAGCCGACGATCCCGGTCACCGCCACGCTGGCGCCCACTGCGAGGCCGGTGCCGAGCACGACGAGCAATTGGGTACGCTCCAGCCGCAGCCCCATCGAGCGTGCGGCGGCCTCGCCCAGCGTCAGCGCGTCGAGCGCGCGGCCGGTGAAAAGCAGCAGGCCGCAGCCGAGCGCGATGAAGGGCAGAGCCAGTTGCACCTCGGCATAGCTGCGATCGGTCAGCGCGCCCATGATCCAGTCGAGGATCTCGGCGGTGGCATAGGGGTTGGGCGCGATCGAAATCAAGAAGCTGGTGAGCGCCGCGCCCAGGCTGGCGAGCACCGTGCCGGCAAGGATGAAGGCGACCGCGCTCTCGGCCCGCCAGGCGAGCCCGGCCAGCAGCAGCATCGATCCGCAGGCCGCCGCCATCGCACAGCCGAACAGCACCAGCGGCGCGCTGCTCCCCAGCAGCACGATCGCACCGACCGCGCCGAGCGCCGCGCTGGAGGAAACGCCGACCACCGCTGGGTCCGCCAGCGGATTGCGCAGAAAGCCCTGCAGCACTGCGCCGGACAGCCCCAGCGCCGCGCCGATGCCGAGGCCCAGGATCGCGCGGGGTAGGCGCAGCTCGGCGATGATCCACCAGCGCGGATCGTGGCTGAACCAGGCGGCGGGCGGCACCCAGAACTTGCCCGCCATCAGCGAGCCGGTGAACAGCAGCGCGACCAGCAGCGCAAGTCCGCCATTGAGCGCGATTCGGTTCATGCGGCCGCCGCGCTCCAGTGGCGCGCGCGTCGTGCGAGAGGGTGGGCGAGGGCGATCGGCATGGAAGCGCCCATAGCATTTCGGCCGGGCACGCCTATCGAAACCTTGCTTCACTCCCGAACGGCGAGGCGGGCGCCACCCCAAACCTTGGTATAGCTACCCCAAATCAAAGCAATGTCCTGTGCTGCGGAGGTTCGATTCCGCCGGGCGCCCGGATGCGCGACAGTCCACCCGACAAGACGGGATGGAACCATGTACCACCAGGCGTTGATCGATGTTGCTGCTCCGACGCAGACGGGCGGAGCACCCGAACTCACCGCGCTGCTGGCGGGTGCGATGCGGTCGCTCGACGAAGACCCGCCGCTCGCCCGGCACTATCTCGAGCGGCTGTCGAGCCTGCTCGTCGCGCCCGATGTCGCCGAGCCGCAGGACCTGTTGCCCGAAGGGCCGATGCGCGCCGAGGGCGTCGTGAAAGGCGGGCTCGCCGGCTGGCAGCTCCGCCGCGTCGCCGTGCATGTCGACAGCTATCTGCAGGGGCCGATCCTCACCTCCACGCTGGCGGAGGTGGCGCAGCTGAGCACCGGCCATTTCTGCCGGGCGTTCAAGATCAGCACGGGCGAGACGCCGCACGGCTATATCATCCGGCAGCGCATTCGCCGTGCCCAGCAGCTGATGCGCGACACGCGCGACACGCTGTCGCAGATCGCCTGCGCCTGCGGGCTCAGCGATCAGGCGCACCTTACCCGGCTGTTCCGCCGGCTGGTCGGCACCACCCCGCTCGTCTGGCGCCGCGCCTGGCAGCAGGGCGGCTGAACGCAGCAGATTTCTTCAAGACAGGACGCCCCGCGCAGGGCAGCCGGGTTGCGGCGGCAGAATAGCGCGCCATTCCGGAGAGGCTTGCGGGGCAGGGAGCGCGTCGGCGGCATGAACAACAGGCAATCGCTGCCGATCGGCGCCTGGCGCGGCGTGTCGTTCGCGGTGGCGCAGATCGACGTTGTCGCGGCCGAAGACGACCTGCTCGTCGTCGGCATGCGCGAGAAGGATGTGGTCGGCGCGCATCGCGGCGGTGCCGACGCGGTCGATCACGCCCTGCACGGCACGCTTTCGCGATTGCGCGAGGGCGGGATCTTCGCCGGTGGCTTCGGCGAGACGCTGATGCTCACGCGCCCGTCCGCGCCCATTCGCGCGGCGACGCTGATGCTGATCGGCATGGGAGCATCGCTGAACGGCAACCCGGAGACGGTGGGCAACCTGACCGGCCTGGCGATGCGCGCGGCGCTGCGGATCGGGGCGGCCTCGGTAGGGTGCCTGCTCGGCTGGTCGGAGCTCGAATTGCCGGAAGCGCTGGTCGGGCCGAGTGCGGCGGCGATGATGCGCGGGGCGCTCGCGGCGATCGATGCGCACGATGCCGATGGCGTCCCGATGCAATGGACCTTCGACATCCGCAACGGCGCGGCGGCGCAGACCACCGCCGCGCTCTGTGATGCCCTGGCCGGCTGGCCCTGACCCATGGATGCGCAGCGCCGCCAAAGCTGCTATGCTCGGCGCTCGTCCGGGGAGTAGGTGCGCTTGCGATGTTGACCAGGGTTTCCAGCGGGCGCGCGCCGGCACGCGGCACGGCGCCGATCCGTATCCTGCTGGTGGACGATCACATGCTGCTGCGCGAAGGCGTACGCGCGGTGGTCTCCACGCAGGACGACATGGAAATCGTCGGCGAGGCGAGCGGCGGCGGCGAGGCGATCGAGGCCTATGCTCGGCTCCTGCCCGATCTGGTGCTGATGGATCTGCAGATGGCGGACATGTCCGGCCTGGAGGCGATCACGGCGATTCGCGCCGCCTCTCCGCACGCGCGGATCATCGTGCTTACCACCTATTCCGGGGACGGCCGCGCGATCAAGGCGTTGCGGGCAGGGGCGATGGGCTATCTGCTCAAGGCCAGCCTGCGCAACCAGCTGCTCGAGGCGATCCGCTCGGTCCATCATGGCGGCAAGCATCTCGATGCCAGCGTGGCCACCGCGATCGCGCTGCACGTGCTCGACGAGGACCTGACCGAGCGGGAAGTGTCGGTGCTGACGCTCGCCGCCTGGGGCAATTCGAACAAGCAGATCGCCGCCCGGCTCGAACTCTCCGAAGAGACGGTGAAGGGCCATATGAAGGCGCTGTTCGCCAAGCTGGGCGCCAATGACCGCACCCATGCGGTGACGATCGCCGCCAAGCGCGGGCTGATCGAGCTCTAGGGCACGCCTCCCGATCCGGCGCGACGCGCCCGATCGCATCAAACCCGTCCAATACCTGTTCGACTGCCGCGGCCTAGGGCTGCAGGCGGCGGTCTGCTGCTGCGCATGCTTCGGGCGATGCGGCGCTCGGACTGCCGACTGTTCGAAGGAATGGAACGGTATGCATAAGTTTATCCGAGTTTTCGGAAAACATGCGCCGGCTATTCTGCCGCCATCACCGCCGGACCCCGGCAGCAACAGGAGCCGCCTCATGACCCTCACCGCCACCGCCACGCCGGGCAAGTCGCTGATCTCGCCGACCAATCACGCGCTCGTCCTCATCGATTTCCAGTCCCAGATGGCGTTCGCCACCAAGTCGATCGACGCGACGATCCTGCGCAACAATGCCGCACTGATCAGCCGGGGCGCCAAGTCGTTCGGCGTGCCGACGATCCTCACCACCGTCGCCGAGAAGAGCTTCTCGGGTCCGATGTTCAGCGAGGTGACCGAGGCATTCCCGGGCCAGAAGCTGCTCGACCGCACCTCGATGAACACCTGGGAAGATGCGGCGGTGATCGAAGAGGTCAACCGCATCGCCAAGCCGCGCATCGTGTTTGCCGGCCTCTGGACCAGCGTCTGCATCGTCGGCCCGGTCGCCTCGGCGATCGACCAGGGATTCGAAGCCTATTTCATCGCCGATGCCTGCGGCGACATCTCCACCGAAGCGCATGAGCGCGCGGTGCAGCGGATGATCCAGCTCGGCGCGGTGCCGATGACTTCGCTCCAGTATCTGCTCGAGCTGCAGCGTGACTGGGCGCGCGGCGAGACCTACGACTCTACCACCGGCATCGCGAAGCAGTGGGGCGGGGCCTACGGCCTCGGCGTCACCTACGCCAAAACGATGTTCGGCGCCTCCGAAGGCCATTGATCACAAAGCCCGTTTCCTGACCCCAAGACAAGGAATATTGCCATGACTTCCACCGTGACAACCAAGGACGGCGTCTCGATCTTCTTCAAAGATTGGGGTCCCAAGGATGCCCAGCCGATCATGTTCCACCATGGCTGGCCGCTCTCATCGGACGATTGGGACGCGCAGCTGATGTACTTCCTGGCGAACGGCTTCCGCGTCGTCGCGCATGATCGCCGCGGCCATGGCCGTTCGGAGCAGGTTAGCGACGGCCACGACATGGACCATTATGCCGCCGACGCCGCTGCGGTCGCCGAGCATCTGGATCTGCGCAATGCCGTGCATATCGGCCACTCGACCGGCGGTGGCGAAGTTGCCCGTTATGTCGCCAAGTACGGCATTCCGCAGGGCCGTGTCGCCAAGGCGGTACTGGTCGCGGCCGTTCCGCCGATCATGGCGAAGACCGAAGCATATCCCGGCGGCCTTCCGCTCGAGGTGTTCGACGGCTTCCGCAAGGGCACCGCGGAGAACCGCGCGCAGTTTTTCCAGGATGTCGCCGCCGGGCCGTTCTACGGCTTCAACCGCGAGGGCGCGAAGGTCTATCCGGGCGTGATCGACAATTGGTGGCGCCAGGGCATGATGGGCAGCGCCAAGGCGCATGTTGACGGCATCAAGGCCTTTTCCGAGACCGACCAGACCGAAGACCTGAAGGCGATGACCGTGCCGACGCTGGTGCTGGCCGGCGATGACGATCAGGTGGTGCCGTACCACCAGGGCGCCGAGCTGCAGGCCAAGCTGCTGCCGAACCCGACGCTGAAGATCTACCCCGGCATGCCGCATGGCCTGCTGACCACGCACGCCGATGTGCTGAACCCCGACATCCTCGCCTTCGTGCGCGGCTGATCGACTGGCGCCGGGGAGGATCTGCAGATGAAACCCTATCTGATCTCGCTTGCCGTCGGCCTGCTGGTTGGGGTGATCTACAGCCTCCTCGGCGTGAAGTCGCCGGCGCCGCCCACGATCGCGCTGATCGGCCTGCTCGGCATGTTGCTGGGCGAGCAGGTGGTGCCGGTAGCGAAGCGGCTCTTCGCCGGCCACGACGTGGTGGCATACCTTCGCACCGACTGCGCCGAGCAAGTCCTCGGGCATCCGGTGAAGAAGCCTGACGACAAGGCATGAGCCTCACCCGCCGCCAGACCCTAGCAGCCGCTGGCGCCACCGCCGCCGGCGCGCTGCTGCCATCGCCTCTCTTCGCAAGGAATGCCCGCATGCCCGCTACTGACCTGATCCTCGTCAACGCCCAGGTGACGACGCTCGACCGGGAGAACCCGGTGGCCGAGGCGATCGCGATCCGCGACGGCAAATTTCTCGCGGTGGGCAGCGAAGCCGAGGTCCGCGCCGCCGCCGCGCCGGGCGCCCAGGTGATCGACGCGCATCGCCGCCGGGTGATCCCGGGGCTGATCGACAGCCACATGCACATCATCCGCGGCGGGCTGAACTATAACATGGAGCTTCGCTGGGACGGCGTGCCGACGCTGGCCGACGCCATGGCGATGCTCAAGCGGCAGGTCGACAACACGCCGGCGCCGCAATGGGTGCGCGTCGTCGGCGGCTTTACCGAGCACCAGTTCGCCGAGAAGCGGCTGCCGACGATCGACGAGCTCAACGCCGTCGCCCCCGACACGCCCGTCTTCATCCTCCACCTCTACGACCGCGCGTTGCTCAATGCCGCGGCATTGCGGGTGGTCGGCTATACCAAGGACACGCCGAACCCGCCGGGCGGCGAGATCGTCCGCGATGCCGCGGGCAATCCCACCGGGCTGTTGCTCGCGCATCCCAACGCGACGATCCTCTATTCGACGCTCGCCAAGGGCCCGAAGCTGCCCGAGGACTATCAGCTCAACTCCACGCGCCACTTCATGCGCGAAGTGAACGGGCTGGGTGTCACCGGCGTGATCGACGCCGGCGGCGGCTTCCAGAATTATCCCGACGATTACGCGATCGTCGAGAAGCTGCACGCCGATGGCCAGCTGACCGTGCGGATCAGCTACAATCTGTTCACCCAGAAGCCCAAGGAAGAGCTGGCCGATTTCGCCGGCTGGGTGAAGCAGGTGACGCCGGGGCAGGGCGACGACAGCTATCGCCACAACGGCGCGGGCGAGATGCTGGTCTATTCGGCCGCCGATTTCGAGGATTTCCGCGTCGCCCGGCCGGACATGCCGCCCAGCATGGAAGGCGATCTCGAACCGGTGATCCGCCTGCTCGCAGAGCATCGCTGGCCGTGGCGTCTCCACGCGACCTATGACGAGACGATCGGCCGCGCGCTCGACGTGTACGAGAAGGTCAATCGCGACATCCCGCTGACCGGCATTCACTGGTTCTTCGACCATGCCGAGACGATCAGCGACCGCAACATCGATCGCATCGCAGCTCTGGGCGGCGGCATCGCCGTGCAGCACCGCATGGCCTATCAGGGCGAGTATTTCGTCGAGGGCTACGGGGCGAAAGCGGCCGAGCGTACCCCGCCGATCGCCAAGATGCTCGCTGCCGGGATTCCGGTGGGTGCGGGCACCGATGCGACGCGCGTGGCGAGCTACAACCCCTGGGTGTCGCTCAGCTGGCTGGTGACCGGCCGCACGGTCGGCGGGCTCAAGCTTTATCCGGGCGCCAACCGCGTCAGCCGCGAAAAGGCGCTGGCGATGTGGACGCACGAGAATACCTGGTTCTCGAATGAAATTGGCAAGAAGGGGCAGATCAAGGCCGGCCAGCTTGCCGACCTCGCAATGCTCTCGGCCGATTACTTCTCGGTGCCCGAGGACCAGATCGTCCATATCCGCTCTGTGCTGACGCTGCTCGGCGGGGCGGTGGTGCATGGCGATGGCGACTATGCCCCGCTCGCGCCCACGCTGCCCCGCCCGATGCCCGACTGGTCGCCGGTCGCCACCTTCGGCGGCTATCACCAGTCGCCCGAGACCCGCGCCCAGCTCGCCTCCGCCTGTGCCTGCCACAGCAGCTGCTCGGTCCATGGCCACGACCATGCCGCTGCGCTGGGTGCCAATGTGCCGGCTGCCGACGTCCAGAGCTTCTGGGGCGCGCTCGGCTGCGGCTGCTGGGCGGTTTGAATCTCTTTCATTTTTAGGAGCCTGCCATGCGCCTCTTCCTCCTCGCCTCCGCCCTCATCGTCGCCACGCCGGCGCTCGCCCAGCAGACCGCCGACTATTCGGTCGGGCCCCAGTACGACACCACGCACGTCTATGTGCCGGAAGACCAGTTCGACAGCTTCGTTACCAGCTTCCAGGCGACCTTCGGGGGCACGACCAGCAAGCAGGGCGTGTTCCAGGTGACGCCCACCACCAGCCTCACTAAGTCGCAGCTGGTGCTGACCCCGGCCGGCACCGTCTCGGTGTTCGGGTTCAAGACGCCGATCCCGTTCCCCTTCGGCGACGAGCGCACCGGCTATCTGGTGACCGACATCGACGCCGCGGTGAAGTCCGCCGTGCAGCACGGCGCCGTCCGCCGTCTGGTGACCTTTCCCGATCCGATCGGCCGCGATTCGCTGATCCAGTGGCCGGGCGGGGTGAACATGCAGATCTACTGGCACACCACCAAGCCGAGCTACACGCCGCTGGAAACGGTGCCCGAGAACCGTATCTACCTGACCGAGGATGTCGCCGATCGCTTCGTGACGAGCTGGGTCGGCTATGCGCACGCCAAGGTTACCGCCGATGACCGCGCCGCGCCCGGCGCCGAGGTCGGCGAGCCCGGTAAGACGATCCGCCGCATCTCGATCACAAGCGGCTATGGCAAGATGGTGGTGTTCGTCACCGATGGCCTGCTGCCCTGGCCCTATGGCCGCGACATGACTGGCTATGCCGTGCCCGATCTCGACGCGACGCTTGCCAAGGCCAAGGCGGCGGGGGTCGAGACGCTGGTCCAGCCTGTTGCCGCAGCTGGCGGCCGCGCGGCGATCGTGCGCTTCCCGGGCAGCTATATCGCCGAGATCCACAGCCCCGCGAGCAAGTGACCATGAACGCGCCCGATCCGCGCTTCGTCGACGCCGTCCTCGACTGGCGGCCGACCTGGTTCCTCGCCCGGCTGCTGCTGGTCGGCGCCTATCTGCTCGGCGGGCTGGTGAAGCTTACCGACTGGCAGGGCGCAGTCGCGGAACAGGCGCATTTCGGCATGCACCCGCCGGCGCTGTGGGCGGCGCTGACCATCGCGATCGAGCTGATCGGGCCGGTGCTGATCCTCACCGGCCGCTGGGTGTGGCTGGGGGCGGGGATGCTGGGGGTGTTCACCCTGCTCGCCGCCTTCACCGCCAATGCCTTCTGGACCATGCCCCCGGGCCCCGAGCGGTTCGGCGCAACCAACGCGTTCTTCGAGCATCTCGGCCTGATCGGCGGCTTCGTCCTCGCGGCGCTGGTGGCCGAGCAGGCGAAGCGACGTGGCTAGCCTCGCCGCGGCGGTGGTGCTGGTGGCGCCCGTCGCCCAACTCCCGGCCTCTCCGCTAGCGTGCCCCTCCCGCTTGCGGGAGGGGCTAGGGGAGGGGCTGGAGCCTCGCAGCGCTCCTACCACGTCCGTCCCTCCCCCGACCCAGCTTCAGGTAAACGATGCCCCGCATCGTTTAGGTCAGGCCGGGGGCCTGACCGACCTGAAGCTCGCGAGCGGGAGGGGAGCGCCGACTGCGGATTCAGGAGAAATCTCCCCCATCCACGAACCTTGGCAGGCGCCGACGCTCAGCATCACCCGCTATGACGAGGACTGGTCGGACCTCGCCGATGCAGAGAAGCGCGCGCATCACTGGACCGGCCCTTTCAAATACATATCGCTCGGCGGCGATGCGTGGCTCTCCACCGGCATCGAAGTCCGACTGCGCAGCGAATCCTTCGCCAACAACGCGCTGGGCAACGCGGCCTCGCCGGACGACGCGAATCTCTGGACCCGCGTGCTGCCCTATGCCGATCTCCATGTCGGCCGCGTCCGCGCCTTCGCCCAGCCGATCCTCGCCTATGCCGCCGGCGTCCGCCCCGCCGCGGGCCCGGTCGATCAGACCCGCACCGACCTGCTTCAGGGCTTTGCCGAGATCGATCTCGGCGCGGTCACCCTGCGCGGCGGGCGGCAGATGCTGTCGCTGGGCACCGAGCGGCTGATCGGCACGCGCTACGGCCCCAATGTGCCGCTTGCCTTTGACGGCGTGCGCGGGATCGTGGCGATCGGCCAGGCCAAGATCAGCCTGCTCGCCGTCGCGCCGGTGGCGCCGCGGCTCGGCACCTTCGACGACCGCACCTCGCCGACAAAAACGCTCTGGGGCGCCTATGCGGTGCTGCCGGGCATCGACCTCTATTATCTCGGCTATCGCAACCGCACAGCGCATTTCGGCGGCCGCACCAGCCGCGAGTTGCGCCACAGCTTTGGCGCCCGCGTCTATGGCGCGCGCGACAACTGGCACTGGAATGTCGAGGGTGTCGCCCAGTTCGGCCGCTTCGCCGACGGGCCGATCGCTGCCTGGACGCTCGGCACCGAGCTCGGCCGCAAATTGCCCAGCCTGCCCTTCGCGCCGGACGCGGTGCTGCGCTTCAACGTGATCAGCGGCGACGGCCATGCCGGGGATCGCCGGCTGGGCACATTCAACGCGCTCTTTCCCAAGGGCAAATATTTCGGCGAGCTGTCGCCGGTGGGGCCGTACAACCTGATCAACCTCAACCCGCGCGTTGCCGGCACGCTGGGCGGCGGCGTCTCCGCCAGCATCGCCGGCAGCGCCTATTGGCGCTACAGCACGGCCGACGGTGTGTACGACATTCCCGGCAACCTGCTCCGCGCGCCCGGTACCAGCCGCGCCCGCTTCATCGGCAAGCAGGTCGAAGGCGCGATCGCCTGGCAGGCCACCCCCGAACTCGAGCTTTCCGCCTCGCTTTCCTTCTTCCAGGCCGGTCGCTTCCTGCGCGAAACCGGCGCGTCCCGCCCGATCCGGATGATCGGCCTGGAAAGCAACTTCCGATTCTGAGGACCCCCGCCATGGCCGACCCCAAGACCGCCGCTTCCCCGCTTCCGCCGCTGCTCCTGCTGCTCTCCGTCACCACGGGCCTTGTCGACGCGGTGAGCGTACTCGGGCTCGGCAAGGTGTTCACCGCCAACATGACCGGGAACATCGTGTTCCTCGGCTTCGCGGCGGCCGGCACGCCGGGCTTTACCATCGCGCCCTATATCGTCGCGCTGGCATCCTTCCTCGTCGGCGCGTTGGTGGCGGGCAAGGTCGGCGCGCATCTCGCCGGGCAGCCGCTGCGGCGCTGGCTGGTGCTGGCGGCAGTGACCGAGTCGGTGCTGTTCGGCGTGGCCGCAGGAGTCGCGGCCTGGGCCGGCGCGATGGGCATTTTGCCCGAGACCTGCGTGTTCGCGATCATCGCGCTGACCGCGATCGCGATGGGCTTCCGCAACGCGACGATCCGCCAGCTCAAGGTGCCCGATCTCACCACTACGGTGCTGACGCTGACGCTGACTGGCATCGCCGCCGATTCGCACTTCGCGGGTGGGCGCAATCCCAATATCGGGCGACGCCTTGCCGCGGTGGCGGCGATCCTGCTCGGGGCGTTCCTCGGCGCGGTGCTGGTCAACCGCTACGGCCTTGCCATTCCGCTGCTGGTGGCGGGGCTTACCGTGCTGGTCGGCACGCTGGCCTGCGTCCGCCATCCGATCGCTGCCGAGCCGCTGCGCGCCTGATCGCCCGCACCCCTTTGACAGTCCGGCGATCGCTCCCTATCGGCCAGCCATGACGCTCCAGCACACCGACTCCATCCTGATCGTCGATTTCGGCAGCCAGGTGACCCAGCTGATCGCACGCCGCGTTCGCGAAGCGGGGGTCTATTCCGAGATCGCTCCCTTCACCACCGCCGCCGAGGCCTTTGCCCGGATGCAGCCCAAGGGCGTAATCCTTTCCGGGTCCCCGGCTTCGGTGCTGGACGAGGGCAGCCCGCGCGTGCCGCAGGTGATCTTCGACAGCGGGCTGCCGGTGCTCGGCATCTGTTACGGCGAGCAGGTGATGATGCACCAGCTGGGCGGCCAGGTGGTGCTGGGCGACAGCGGCGAGTTCGGCCGCGCCTTTATCGAGATCGCCGATGGTTGCGCGCTGTTCGACGGCTTGTGGCAGACCGGCGAAACCCATCAGGTGTGGATGAGCCACGGCGACAAGGTGGCGGCACTCGCCCCCGGCTTCCGCCCGGTCGCGGCCAGCCCCGGCGCGCCCTATGCGGTGATCGCCAATGACGAGCGCCGCTACTATGCGATGCAGTTCCACCCCGAAGTGGTCCACACGCCCGACGGCGCCAAGCTGCTGGCGAACTTCGTGCGCCACGTCTGCGGCATGTCAGGCGACTGGACGATGGCCGAGTTCCGCGCCGCGAAGATCGCCGAGATCCGCGCGCAGGTGGGTGACGGCAAGGTGATCTGCGGCTTGTCGGGCGGCGTCGATTCCGCGGTGGCGGCGGTGCTGATCCACGAGGCGATCGGCGACCAGCTGACCTGCGTGTTCGTCGACCACGGCCTGATGCGGGCAGGGGAGGCTGACCAGGTCGTCACCATGTTCCGCGAGCATTACCATATCCCGCTCGTCCATGTGGATGCGGAAGAGCTGTTCCTCGGCGGCCTCGCCGGGGTCACCGACCCCGAGGCGAAGCGCAAGTTCATCGGCAAGACCTTCATCGACGTGTTCGAGGCCGAGGCGAAGAAGATCGGCGGCGCCGATTTCCTGGCGCAGGGCACGCTCTATCCGGACGTGATCGAGAGCGTCAGCTTCACCGGCGGCCCGTCGGTGACGATCAAGAGCCACCACAATGTCGGCGGGCTGCCGGCGCGCATGAACATGCAGCTGGTCGAGCCGCTGCGCGAGCTGTTCAAGGACGAGGTCCGCGCGCTCGGCCGCGAGCTGGGCCTGCCCGACGTGTTCGTCGGCCGCCACCCCTTCCCGGGGCCGGGCCTGGCGATCCGCATTCCGGGCGAAGTCACCAAGGAACGCTGCGACATCCTCCGCAAGGCCGATGCGATCTACCTCGAGGAGATCCGCAACGCCGGCCTCTACGACACGATCTGGCAGGCCTTCGCGGTGCTGACCCCGGTGCGCAGTGTCGGCGTGATGGGCGACGGCCGGACCTATGACAGCGTGCTGGCGCTGCGCGCGGTGACCTCGATCGACGGCATGACCGCCGAAGCCTTCGAGTTCCCCGGCGGCTTCCTGCCACGGGTGGCGACCCGTATCGTCAACGAAGTGCGCGGCGTGAACCGCGTGGCCTACGACTATACGAGCAAGCCGCCCGGCACGATCGAGTGGGAGTGAGGCCTATCTACAATCGCTCGACCTAGCGCCGCAGCGTGTAAAGGTAGGCGGCGATGTCGCGGGCGTCGCGCGGCTGAACGCCCTGGTCGGGCATGGCGTTGCCTGGCAGTACGTGCTGGGGATGCTCGATCCATTGTTGGAGATTGGCGGGGTTGTTCGGCAACATGCCGGCGATGAAGCTGCGGGTCGCGATACCGTTCAACGCTGGACCGGCTACACCGGTCGCGGCGCCGATGCCGGGAATGCGGTGGCAGGCGCCGCAGTTGTAGCGTCCGATCGCTGCCTTGCCTGCTGCCACGCTGCCGCCGGTCATCGCCTCGGCATGGGTGCGCGCCTGAGCGTTGTCCTGATAGTAGATTCCGGCCACCGAGAGCAAGCCGACGAGCGCGGCGAGTGCCGTCATTCCATAGACGAAGCGCAGCTCAGCGGGCATCGGCGGTCCTCGATGGGGCGATAAGGGTGCGGAAGAGGAGCAGCGCCGCGCCGAGATGGACGAGGCCGCCCGGCACCCACATGATCAGCCCCGCGACCTGCTGGTCCTCGGCCGGCCTGAGGCCGAAAGGGGCAAGCGCCAGTCGGGCATAGCCGGCGTACCAGGGCGAGGTGGCGAAGGCCATCAGCGCGCCTAGTGCCCCGGTGACGATCGAGGTGGCGAGCAGGCACAGCCCGGCAAGCGCGCGATCGGCAGCCGCACCGGCGCCTGCGCCGCGCCGCCCGAGCATCGCCGTCCAGAAGAGCAGGGCGCTCACCAGGAAGCAGAGGTGCTGGACGGCGTGCCAGGCTACATTGGCCAGCGCGAGGTCGAACAGGCTCGGCATGTGCCAGATCCACAGCACCGCCGCCTGCAGCAGCGTCGCGACCACGGCCCCGCTTGCCCAGCGATAGGCGGGCGCAAGCGGCGTGCCCAGAGCGCCGAGCGAGCGTCGTGTGGCGGAAGGGAAGGCCCAGAGCATCGTCGCGAGCGGCTCCGCCAGCACCAGCAAAGGGGCGGCGAGCAGCATGATCAGCTCATGCTCGATCATGTGCGCGGTGAAGCTCCGCTCGCCCGCTTCGTGCAAGGGAGAGACGAGCGCGCCCGCGAGCACCAGCCAGCCGATCGCGAACCAGGTGCCATGTCGCTGGAGGCGCGCTCGACCGCCGGTCGAGCGGGCGTGGAGGCGGCGCCATCCGCGACCGAATGCGACTGCTGCGATCAAGAGCGGCAAGGTAATCGCCGGATCCCAGGTCCAGCCCGGCGGCGCGGTGTGATCGTGGCCAGTATGGGCGAGCGCCACGCTCGGCAGCAGGAGCAAGAGGGCGGCGACGCTCAGCCGACGCATGGCGGCACGATCATAACGGCAAGCGTTTGGAAGGCGATGGCCAGCGCGAAGATAGCGGCCAGCAGCAGCGCAACGCGCGAAAGCCAAGCGCGCGGCGGCGTCTGGTCGCCGGCGGGCTTGGCGCAGGGCCAGGCGATCGCCATCGCCGCGGCGCAGACGGCCAGACTCCCCAAGCCCCAGCCCAGCCCTAGCCCGTTGCCGACGGGCGCGCACCGGACCTTCAGCACGCTGCCCAGACCCAGCTGGAAGACATACCAGGCCAGCGGCGGCGGGAGCAGCGCCGCCCAAGGGCGGATGCGATCCCAGCGGCTCATCCCAGCCTCGGCGCCAGGTAGATCAGCGCGCCGACCGGCAACCAACTGAGCACCACGAAGGTCCAGTAATTGGCATTGTCCTCAACATCGGCGAATTGGTCGTCGCCCACCTCATGGGTGAACAGCCACACTGCCTGCACCGCCGTGTCACCGATGTCGGTGATCAGGTGGCTGGTGTGGAGGATGATCAGCATCCATGTCAGCGATCCATAGGCATTGTCGCTCCAGTGGACGTTGAGATGCGCGAACTCGATCCCGCGCAGAATCAGCAAGAGCAGGCCGAAGATGGTCATGCCGAGCGTGCCGAACCGCACGCCCCATTCGTCCTTGGCGATCGCCCGGCAGCGCACCCAAAGATTGGGGATCTCGCTGAGGAGCAGACCAAGCGTGAGCACCGCCGGCCAGAAGAGGTCGGGTGGGCGGGTGCCCGCTGGCGGCCAGCCCTGCGTCTGACTCAACAGGTACAGGTACGTGCCGGCGGCGAGCGCGAAGGCGGTCCCTTCGATCGCCATGAAGCCGATATTGCCCCAACAGACGAGGTGCTTGGCCCCGCTGGCGCTCTCGGGCAGGTCGGAGACGTCGCCGACGATTCTGCAGGGGCGGGCGTCGCTCATCGGCGCACCCGCAGCGGCCCGGTGCGCGCCCGTTCGCGCTGTGGCCAGAACCATACGATCAGCGCGACCGCCACGGGCACTGCCCCCCAAACCAGCGCCCAGGGCGTGAAGATGCTGCCGATGAACAGGATCGTCACTGCCAGCGCCGACAGCAACGGCGCGATCGAAGGCTTGGGGCTCTTCTGCCGATATTCGGGCGTCGCCTCGATCACCGAGGTGACCAGCACCTCGCGGCGCTCCACAGCGAGGCCGGTCATCACCTGCAGGGCGTCCTTCTGCGTCCAGAGCGGGGTGAGGCTTTCGACCACGGGGAGATGATCGAAATTGTGCTGCGGGGGCGGGGAGGAGACCGCCCATTCGAGCGTCGACCCACCCCAGGGATCCGGCCCGGCGGGGGCGCCATGACGCCGGCTCCACCAGGCATTGGCGACGAACACCAGCCCGCCCACCACCGCGATCACTGAGCCCAGCGTGGCGACGAGGTTGAGCAGACCCCAGCCCATGCCCTCGCTGTAGGTGTAGACCCGGCGCGGCATGCCCATGAGCCCGAGCAGGTGCATCGGGAAGAAGCCGAGGTTGAACCCGCCGACGATCAGCCAGAAGGCAAGCTTGCCCAGCCGCTCGGACATCAGCCGCCCGGTCGCCTTGGGATACCAGTAGCAGAAGGCGCCGAGCAGCGGGAAGATTGCGCCGCCGATCAGCACGTAATGGAAGTGGGCGACGATGAAGTAGGTGTCGGTGATCTGCTGGTCGAGCGGGGCCGACGCGGCCATCACGCCCGAAAGTCCGCCGATCACGAAGGTGGCGATGAAGCCCAGCACCCAGAGCAGCGGCGTGTCGAAGTGCGGGCGGCCGCTCCACAGCGTCGCGATCCAGCAGAAGATCTGGAGGCCGGCGGGCAGCGCCACGGCCATGCTCGCCGCGGTGTAGAAGTCGTTGCCCAGCCGCGGCAGGCCGACCGCGAACATATGGTGCACCCACAGGCCGAAGGCGAGCGCGGCGATGCCGAGCATCGACAGCACCACCGCGACATGGCCGAACAGCGTGCGGCGCGAAAAGGTCTCGACGATCATCGAAACGAAGCCCGCGGCGGGCAGAAAGATGATGTAGACCTCCGGATGGCCGAACCACCAGAACAGGTGCTGGAACAGGATCACGTCGCCGCCCGCGGCCGGCGCGAAGAACTGCGTCGAGACGAGCCGGTCCGCAATTAGCATGCTGGTGACGAGCATCACTGCGGGCAGCGAGAAGATCGTCATCAGCCCGGCGATCGCCTGCGACCAGACGAACACCGGGATGCGCGCCAGCGTCATGCCCGGCGGTCGCATCTTGAGGACGGTGGCGACGACGTTCACCGAGGCGGCAAGCGCGGCGACTTCGGTGAAGGTGATCATCTGGGCCCAGATGTCGACACGGTGGCCGGGGCCGTATCCGGGGCCGGAGAGCGGCGGATATTCGAACCAGCCGAGATCCGGCGTGATGCCGAAGGCGTGCGGCACCCACAGCATCAGCACGCCGCCAAGATACAGCCAATAGCTGAACGCGGCGAGCCGCGGGAAGGCGAGCGCGCGCTGGCCCAGCATCAGCGGCACCAGCCAGATCGCCATCGCCTCCATCACCGGCACCGAGACGAGGAACAGCATCGTCGAGCCGTGCAGCGAGAAGCTCTCGTTGTAGAGCTGCGGCGTCATTCGGCCCATGTCCGGCCAGGCGAGCTGCAGCCGCATGTCGAGCGCGAGCATGCCCGCCAGGAACATCAGCAGCACGACGGTGAGGATGTAGCGCGCGGCGATCCGCTTGTGGTCGACGGTGGTGAGGAAGCCCCACAGCCCGGGCGCGTCACGCCAGGAGACGGCGAGCCGATCGGCCTGTTCGGGGGTGAGCGGTTCGGTCATTGTAGTCCCATCAGGTACCGTGACGCGGCATCGGCATCGGCGCCGGAAAGCGCGACCGGCGGCATCATCGTGCCCGGCTTCAGCGCCTGGGGCTGGGCGATCCAGCCCTGGATCGCGCCGCGGCTCATCGTCAGCGTGCCGGCGGCCAACGAGTGCCGGCTGCCGAGATGGGTGAGATCCGGCCCGGCGCGGCCCGTCGCGGGAGTGCCGCGGATGGCATGGCACATCCCGCACTGGCCGCCTGTCACCACCTGCTGCCCGCGCGCGGCCACGGGATCGGCGGGCGCAGCGACGGGCTTGGCCTGGCCGGCCAGCCAGCGGTCGAAATCTTCCTGCGGATCGACCTTCACGTCGAACGCCATATGCGCATGCTGGATGCCGCAGAACTCGGCGCATTGGCCGCGGAACCAGCCGGGGCGGGTGGGGGTGAGATCGAGCAGGTTGATGCGGCCGGGGATCACGTCGAGCTTCTGTGCGATGTTTGGCACCCAGAAGCTGTGGATCACGTCTGCCGATCCCAGTGCAACGCGCGTCGTGCGGCCGAGCGGCAAATGGAGTTCGTTCGCGGTCTCGATCCAGCCGCCGGTGCGCGGATCGCGATACTGGATGCGCCACCACCATTGATGGCCGGTCACACGCACTTCCAGCGCATTGCGAGCGCGGGCGGCGGCGATGTTGCGCTCGACGAGGAAGCTGGCGGTGATCAGCACGGTAAGCCCGACCACGACCAGCCCCGCCCAGCCGAGCAGGCCGCGATTGAGCCCCACGTCGGGCGGGTCGATCGTCGGCTCCCCCGCCGAGCGGCGCCGGCGTACAGCACGCCACAGCGCCCAGGCGACGCCACCAAGCACCAGCAGGTACATTGCGCCGCAGACGAGCATCATCAACCAGAACAGGCCGTGGATGCCTGCCGCCTGTTCGCCCGCCGGTGCTAGTGCCGATTGCAGCCCGTTCAACGCACCGGACCCGACCAGTTGCTCCCCTGCGGCTCGCCGACCTGGTCGAGATCCTGGCGGTGCCGCTTCTCCGGTGTCAGTCGGGGCAGGTTTCGCACATAGGCGGTAATCTGCCAGAGCTGCTCGGTGGGGATGCGGGCGGCATAGCCGGGCTGCGCGCCCGGGTGCCGATCGGCGATGAAGCCATAGACCTGATCGAGATCGCCGCCGTGCACCCATGCTCGGTCGCCGAGGTTCAGCGCGCCTCGCGCGGTACTGCCATGGCAGCTGCCGCAGCCATACCAGGTGAAATAGCGGCCGCCCTGCGCAACCTGATAGAGGTTGCGCTCATAGGCTGCCGCGCGCGGATCCTGCGCACCATTGGGCGCGGTCTGGGGCAGGTCTGGGCCTGCGGTACGGCTCTCCGCGCTGCAACTCGCAACGGGCAAGGCGATCATACCGGCAAGGAACGCGCGACGGAGAGAGTTCACACCGTTTTGTCGCGTGCCCAATAAGCCCTTTCAATTACACATATTAGTTTTGCCGAGCGTTTGCGCCGGCACCCGGAAGCGTCGACAGTTCGGCCGGGCAAACCTCGTGGATCAGTTGTTCCAACCGGCATTGTGCCGGCGCCTTGTCGGGCCGCCAGCGCAGCAGTTTGGTGCCGTGGCGGAAGCGGTCGCCGGTCACCTGGTCGTACAGCACTTCCAGAACCAGTTCGGAGCGCAGCGGCACCCATTCGCTTTCGGCACCATTGTTCCACCGGCTGGGCCCGCCCGGCGCCTTGCCGGTGAAGCCGGGTGGCGCGATCAGCGGTTCCAGCGTGCGCAGCAGCGCCAGCCGCTCGGCCGCAGGGATGCCCGAGGTGAAGCCGACATGGTGGAGCAGGCCGGCATCGTCGTAGAGGCCCAGCAACAGCGATGCGACGCCGTCTCCCGCCTGGTGCGACGAAAGCCGCCGACGACGCAATCGGCGGTGCGGTGCTGCTTCACCTTCAGCATTGCCCGCTCGCCGGGGCGATAGGGGCCGTCGAGCCGCTTGGCGACGACGCCGTCCAGCGCCCCGCCGCCCTGCGCAAGCCACGCGCGCGCAGTGTCCAGATCCTGCGTGCGGTGCGAGAGCAACAGCGCCGGTCCGCCATGCGCCAGGTGAAAGGCTTCCAGCGCAGAACGGCGTTCGTACAGCGGCGCTTCGACGAGCGAGCGGCCGTCGACGCCGAGGCAATCGAACAGCATCAGTTGGGCCGGCGTTTCCTGCGCCAGGCGCCGGATGCGGCTCGGCGCCGGGTGGAGCCGGGCCTGGAGCGCATCGAACGAGAGCACGCCGCCGACCGGCAGGATCAGTTCGCCGTCAAGAACGAACTCCGGGCGGTTGACGGCAGCGAGGGCGGCGACGATCTCAGGGAAGTAGCGGCTGAGCGGCTTGCCCGACTTCGAGTGGATCTCCACCGCATCTCCGTGGCGGAAGACGAGCGCCCGAAAGCCGTCCCATTTGGGCTCGAATTGCCAGCCGGGTTCCTCGGGTAGCGCGGCGACCAGCTTGGCTTCCATGGGGGGAGAGGTCGGGCGTCGCCATGAGGTTTCCTCGTACGGGATTGCGCGGGACGAACGCCCGGTGGTCGGTCGGGTTCAGGACGAAGGGGCTGCCGGCACGCCGGAGACGAGGTGCGAAAGCAGCAGCGCATCGCCGCGGACGAAGCCGTGTTGTCGAAATGCACCAGACAGACCGATCGGGTGTGCTGTCCGAGTTGATGGCTTCTGCCATGTCCCGCAGGCGCGTCTCGCCATAGGCGGACCGGACATCACCGGCGATCCGTGCAGCCGCCGGGGAATGCCCCCTCGGGTACGCGCGCCGGGTCGGCAGCGACGCGTGCGACGTGTCGATTGGCAAGCAGTGCGTCCGCGTCCGTCGTAAACCAGCTCGCATGCCGCGGCTCGCAGGCGATCGGGACGGCGGTGTGCCTGGACAGGGGCGTCGGCGAAGGCGGAGAACAACGCCGCGTCGAAGTCGAAGCTGGGCGGCAGCTGCAGGAGCAGGATCGGCAGCTTGTCGCCCAAGCCACCGACTTTAACGAGGAACCGGCCGAGTTCCTCCTCCACCGCAGCCACGTCGCGCGGTCCGGCGGTTTGGGCACCAATTGGTTCCTGAGCCGAAGCAGCGTGCGGACGCACCTCCTGCGGAAAACACGCTAGCCTGGATTAGAAGGCCGGCCGATCGTCGGAACCAGCGCCGCCTTCGATCTTTGCCCATGATCCTGTCATTCATCGGAGAGGCGCATGCCGAACACGGCAATCCTCGAGGCAAAACCTGCCAGCCCGTACCTTCTCACCTTGCGCGATGCACTGCGCGAGGCCGAAGCGCCCATTGCAAGCTTCGAGATCGGGGATCTCGATGTGGAGATCCTGGCAACCGGCGACTCCGTCTTCGCGGTGATCCGCCGGGACGGCAGTGGCGGGCTGGCAGTTCGGGCGGCGTTCGTCCCGGCACCCTTCGATATCGCAGTCGCGCACAAGGCGCCCGACGAGGCGGCGCGGCTGCGCGTGACGAGCCGGATGGGCGAACATGTCCTGTCGTTCGTCGCTGCGCAGGACGCGCTGGAGCAGATCCGGATCGTCACCCGGTTCACGCCCGCCGGGCTGACGGTGCTGCCGTTCGTCCCGCGCGATCTCTATCCGCTGGGCCGGGGCAACGATCCGCTGCGTGCCGAAGGGCTGGTCGAGGCGTCGCAGCGGGGCATCAACACCGGACTGCTCTACTTCCGCATCGACGAGCCGGCCTTCGGGAATGTGCTCTACGTCCAGAACCTGACGGCTTCGAACGCCTATTTTCGCGCGACCAGCACGAAGCCGTGCAAAGCGGTCGGCGGTGCCTGGCCCGAACTCGGCTACAAGCTGCCGGTGCCGCCGGAGAGCGCGGACCCTGCCGAGGTGGCACTCGCGGCGGGCGAGACGGTCACGCTGTCGGATGCGATTCTCGTCTTCCGCCACGAAGCGCCGCCGCACGAGCGCGAGTCCGCGCGGCAGTTCCTCCAGATGCTGGGCACCGCCTATCGCATGCTCGAACTGCCGCCGGTGGCCTATCGCGACTGGGTCGAGCGGGCCGAACGGTCGCTGCGCGACCTGGCGGAGGCGCCGGAAGCCACCGTCCGCCACTATGGCCACCGCTACGTCCATCCGTACACGGCGGCCGAATATCCGGACATCATGGTGCAGATGTCCGTGATATCGGCGCTGCACGACTGGGGCACCTGGTGCGGCGAGCCGCATCCGCTGGAAGCGGAGTTCAAGGGCGGCTTGCGGAAATTCTACGATCCCGATCTCCAGACCTTGCGGCGCTATCTGCCCAATGTCGGCAAGGACAAGGACGCCGATGCGGTCGACAGCTGGTATCTTTATCATCCGCTGGTGAACCTCGGCCACCTCGCGCTCGACGGCGATGCCGCGGCGCGCGAGCTGTTCCTCGGCTCGCTCGACTATGGCATCCGCGCCGCCCAGCATTTCGACTATCGCTGGCCCATCCAGTATAATGTCACGGACTTCAGCGTGATCACCGCCGAGGCGCCCGCCGACGGCCGCGGTCAGACCGATGTCGGCGGTGTCTATGCCTGGGTGATGCTGCGGGCCTTCGAGCTCACCGACGACAAACGCTATCTCGACGAAGCGCGGGCAGCGATCGATGCGGCGATGGGGCTGCGGTTCGATATCAACTATCAGGCGAACCTTACCGCCTGGGGCGCGGCCGCCTGCATGCGGCTGTGGCGGATCACCAATCGCGACGTATATCTGGAGCAAAGCTACGTCTATCTCGCCAGCTTCCTGCACAATGCGGTGATCTGGGACAGCCAGATCGGCCTTGCGGCTGCGTACGAGACCTTCCTTGCGGTCACCTGCCTGCAGGATGCGCCGTACATGGCGATGTACGAGTGCTTCGACAGCTATGTGGCATTCGGCCACTATCTCGATGACGGCGGGCCGGAGCTCGATCCGGAAGCACGGATGCTGATCGGCGAATATTGCAAATATGTGCTCTCGCGCGCCTGGTATTACTACCCTGACGCCTTGCCAAGGGAGGCCATCGCCGAGAAGCAGCGCGAGGCGAACGGGCATGTCGATCGCAACCTCTCCTTCCCGCTCGAGGATCTCTATCCGGACGGGCAGCAGGCCGGGCAGGTGGGGCAGGAAGTATATGGTGCGGGTGCAGCCTTCATCTTCGCCTCGCGCGCGTTCCACCGCATCGACGGGGCGCCGTTCCTGTTGTTCTGCGACTCGCTGGTCCGATCGGTGGAGCGCACCGGCGACCAGGCGCTGACCCTCCAGCTCGACGCCGGTGAAACTGCCACCGCCAATGTCCGTCTGGTGCGGCTGAAGCGGCGCAAGTTGCCCAAGAGCGGTCTTACCACCGCCGGCGGCGACGCGATTCGCCCGAGCGGCATCTCCGACGATCGCATCGACTATGTCGTGCCGGCGAACGGCCGGCTGATCCTCACCTGGGAATGACCATGACGCAGGAAACCACCGCCTTGACTGGCAAACGCATCATCCTGACCGGCGGGACCACCGGGATCGGCCGGGCGACGCTCGCGCTGCTGGCGGAGGAGGGCGCGCGCGTTCTCACCTTCGGGCGGCACCAGGGAGCGCTCGACGAGGCTCTCGCGCTGACCGCGACGCATGAAAAGGCCATCGGGATCGTCGCCGACGCCGCGACGAAGGAGGGCGTAGACAGCGTCTTCGCAGCCGCCGATGCGGAAATGGGCGGTGTCGACATACTGGTCACCTGCGCGGCACTGGGCGCGCAGCCGATCCACGAGATGGACGATGCCGATTGGCGCTACGTCATCGACACCAACCTGACCGGCACGCTGGCCTGCGCCCGGGCAGCCATCCGGCGCATGGAGAAGCAGGGCGGCGGCCATCTGTTGTTCGTCGGCTCGATCAGCACCGAGATCAAGGCCGAGGGCGAGAGTGTCTATGCCGCGACCAAGGCCGGCATCCAGGCCTTTGCCGAGACGCTGCGCAAGGAAGTGGCGGAGAAGAACATCAAGGTCAGCGTGATCCAGCCGGGATCGGTCGACACTGACATGCAGGAATGCAGCGACGAGCAAAAGGTGGAGGCGGTCGCGCGGGCCGAGATGCTGCACGCGGAGGAAATCGCCGAGGCGATCCGCTTCGTGCTCACCCGTGGGGCTGCAAGCGATGTGGTCAATCTGCGCATCGAGCCGCTGGTCCAGAAGACCAGCTGAGGGTTAGGGCCGCTGCGCCCGCCGCTGCCGCCTTCGCGCGCGGGCGTCGCGCAGTAGCGAGGCGGGGACGTCGGTGGCGGTACGGAGCCCGGCCACGCTGGAGATATTGCGGATGGTGCGCCGCGTCTCGTTGAGCAACTGCCCTACCATTTCGCGCCGCTCGATCTCGCCATGCTCCTGCACCAGCGACAGGCGGTGGATCGCGTAGATGCCGATCAGCCCAGCGATCAGGAAGTAGAAGTCCCAGCGCGTCAGCGCGAAGGGGAGGGCGACGACGCCGTTGGGGCTGCTCCAGCGCACCAGTAACTCGAATTGGCGCGCCGCGAAGAAGTCGGCGAGGAGGCCGCCCAGGATCGGCGCGAGGCCAGCGGCGGCGGCGGTCACCATCGCGTTGGTCGCAACATAAGCGGTGGCGGCCCCCTTGGGCGAAAGCTTGAGCGCGATGTTGGTGTTGGCCAGCGTCACCCCGGCGATCGTCGCGCCCATCAGCAGGTGCAGGCCGATCAGCCACAGCTTCACCACATCGCGATCGGCGAATTGCGAGGCACCCGCCATCGCCATGATCGCGAGGATATAGGCGGGGGCACACACCGCCATCACCGACTTGTTGGCGAAGCGGTCGCTCAGCGTGCCCCAAAGCCGCAGCGCGAGGATGTTCGCGATCTGGCTGGCCACGCTGAGCACCATCACGAAGCTGATGTTGAAGTGCAGTTGGCGGACGATGAAGACGGTGAAGAAGGGCGTCGCGAAGTTGACCGCGAACTGCCAGCTGGCGACGAACACCAGTAGCCGTCGGAAATTGCCGTCGCGCAAGGGCCGGCGCAGCAAGGCGCCGAGGTCGACCGGCCCCGGAGCTGGCGGCATCAGCGGCTCCGGCATGCTCGCGACCACGCGGGCGCTGATCAGGCCAGTGATGCAGCCCGCCGCAAACATGCCGGCGAAAACCAGATTGCGGTTGAAGGACCCGGGTCGCGTCCAGTCCAGCGCGAGCGCGGCGGCGAGCCCGAGCAACAGACTGATTGCGGTGAGCCACACCGTCCGCTTGGCGAAGACGGTGCCCAGCCGCTCCTCGGGGGCGAGATCGCGCATCCAGGCGTTCCAGGCGCAGGATCCGATCGCCCCCAGCCCGCACAACACCAGCTGCGCGGCGAGAAAAGCGAGCAGTGGCAGCGTGCCGCTGAAAAAGGCAAGCACCGCCATGATTGCCAGCATCAGCCGCCCGATCAGGCTGGTGAACACCGCGATCCGCTTGCGCGCTCGCAGCCGCTCGACGAGTCCGATCGCTGGCAGCTGGAGCAACTGCGCGAGGAAGGGAGCGCTCGCCAGGATTCCGACCATCGCGTTCGACGCGCCCAGGTGCAGCGCGAAGGCGGTGAGGATCACGCCGGTGGTCAGCGCCGCGGTACCGCCGGAAAAGATCGCGTCGGTGACGAGCAGGCGAAGCCCGCGCTCGCGTTCCTCGGACGACACTTCGCGTTGCGGCTGCAGGCTGACCATCACGCGGCAACGTGCGGCGCATGGCGAGGTGCCTCGGCGAGGCCCGGTACTTCACATAAGTTACCGAGAAAGTTGGGTGAATTCCGGACCGCGGGCGGGGCGATGTTCCTGGTTCGGAGGTTGATGGATCAGGCTTTGCAGCCAAGTCTCAGGGAGCAAGGATGCGCATCCACCATTTGAATTGCGGCACCGATTGTCCGCTCGGCGGCGCGCTGTTCGACGGGCGCTCAATTGCGCCGCTCGGGCGGCTGGTCTGCCACTGCCTGCTGATCGAGACCGATGCGCATGGTCTGGTGCTGGTCGATACCGGCTATGGCCTGCGCGACATCGCCCATCCGCATGGGCCTGGCGCACCGCGCATCACCCGTGCGTGGCGGACGATGCTCAACATCCGGCTCCACGAAGCGGAAACCGCGATCCGCCAGATCGAGGCGCTGGGCTTTCGCGCGGACGACGTGCGCCACATCGTCGTCACCCATCTCGACTTCGATCATGCCGGCGGACTGGAGGATTTTCCCAATGCCGTCGTGCATGTGATGCAGCGGGAGTATGACGACGCCACCGGCCCGCATGTCGGCACGGTCGCGCGCAACCGTTGGCGGCTGCCGCAGCTAAACGGCGTCCAGCAATGGCGCGGCTATGGCGCGCGGGGCGAGCGCTGGTTCGGCTTCGACGCGGTACGGAACTTGGAAGGATTGCCGCCCGAGATCCTGCTCATCCCGCTGCCCGGACACACCTGGGGTCATGCCGGCGTTGCCGTACGTCGTGACGACGGCAACTGGCTGCTCCACGTGGGCGACGCCTATTTCTATCGCGGAGAGATGCGCCGGGCGCGGCGGCGCTGCACGCCGGGCTTACGCGCCTATCAGAGGCTGATGGAGGTCGACGCCGAGAGCCGGATGGACAACCAGACGCGGCTGCGGCGGCTGTCGATCGAGCGCCGCGAGGAGGTCTCGATCGCCTGCGCGCATGATGCGGTCGAACTGGAGCGCTGCCAGGCGGGGCAGCCGCTTTGATCGACCTTCGCGACACCCGGGTCGTGCTGGTGCTGGCCGGCGGAAATGCGCTGGGTGCCTATCAGGCCGGCGTCTTCCAGGCCTTGCATGAGGGCGGCATCGCGCCGGAGTGGATCATCGGCACCTCCGTCGGGGCGATCAACGGCGCGATCTTCGTCGGCAACGCACACGACGTCGCGCTGGAGAAATTGGCCGCTTTCTGGCGATCGGACGGTTTCGACTGGTGGCAGGCTTGGCCCGAGACCTGGCGCAGGACGAAGGAGGCAAGTGCTACGCTGCTGGGGGGCAGGCCCGGTCTGTTCGGGCCGCTGGGTACTGCGCTGCTCGCCGCGCCCACCCCTGCACTGTACGATACCGGCTCGCTCGCGGCGACGCTGGAGTCTTTCGTCGACTTGGCTCGGCTGAACGCCGGTGCTCCGCGCTACACGGCGGTCGCCGTCGACCTGGAGAGCGGCGCGGAAGTGGCATTCGACACGCAGGATCGCTCCATCGGCACTGAACATATCCGCGCCAGCGCGGCGCTGCCGCCGGCCTTCCCGTCGGTTGCGGTAGATGGCCGGCTGTACGTGGATGGCGGCTTTGCGATCAACCTGCCGCTGGATCCGGTACTGGCGACACCCTGCGCACGCCCGACGCTATGCATCGCGGTAGACCTGCTGCCGGTGCGCAGCGGCCGGCCCGCTACGCTGGGCGCCATGGCAGCACGCGCGCAAGACCTGACCTTCGCCAGCCAGACCCGCCGCACAATTGCCCGCTGGCAGGCGCAATATGCGACAGACCCCGCTTTTGACGGCTGTTCGGTCACGCTGGCGCAACTGCTCTATGCCGACCAGCAAGTGGAAGTGGCGGGCAAGGCGATGGATTTCTCGCCCGCCTCGGTGCGCCAGCGCTGGGAGCACGGCCTTCGCGACGGCATGGAGCTCCTCCGCCGTCTTGTCGGCGGTTCGCTGCCGATCGGCAGCCCCGGTCTGCACATCGTTCCCGGCCATTTGGAGAATGCTCCATGAAAGCCGCGCTGAAGACGGTCGACGGACGCTTCACCCCCGAGGACGTGGAAGAACCCGTGCTGCCGGCCGCAAACTAGGTGAAGGCGCGCGTGCGCATGGCGGGAATCTGCGGCTCCGATCTTCGGCACTGGGAGAAGCCGGACCAGCATCTGCGTTGCTGCATCATGGGCCATGGACTAGCCGGCGAGGTCGTCGAGGTCGGCGCGGAAGTGACCCGCATTCAGCCCGGCGACCGGGTGCTGATCGTATCGGTGCTCGGCTGCGGCCGTTGCGACTGGTGCCAGGTGCAGCAATATAATCGCTGCCCCGACCTGTATCTCACCCGCCGTGCCAGCGTATCGCGCGCCTGTGCCGAGTTCGTGATCGGCCCCAGCACAAGATGCAAAAGCTGCCGGACGCGCTCGGCTTCGACGAAGGGCACGGGCTGTTCGAGGAGGCGTCCACGGTCTGTGTTCCGCCCGCATTGTGTAGGATGCCCGAGCTCGGGGTTGGGAAGCGCCTGCCCTAAATGCCTGTGCTAACCTAATGGATGGCATTTTTCATGGCATTGTGCATCTAGTGGTTCCCCATGCACTGCATTCAAATCAATTTTTCGCTTCATTGATGTTCGAGTGGGAATGCGGCACTTCGCGTGAGCGGTTAGATCCGTGCGCGTAAGATTAGATTTCCCGCCTGTTATCGGGCGCACGCAAATCAATCATAGGATGTATCGCTCGCGCGGGGTTTGTGACAATTCCGGAACCAGTTGCGTTTACCGGCTGACGGTGCGAAATCCCAGATGCGAAGCGGCGAGCGTCTCCTCCTGGGCGTGGCGGGCAGCGGGGCGATAGCGGGCGCAATAGTTGCTGGCGCAGAGATAGGAGCCGCCCTTGATGACCCGCGCCTTCGCCTCGGGCTGGCGCGGGTCGAAGCTGGGGTTGCCGGGCGAGCCGTCGCCGACCGCGAAGGGCGCATGGCTGGGCAAATACCAGCTCTCGGTCCACTCCCAGACGTTGCCGATCAGGTCATAGGCGCCCGCGCCGTTGGGCTTGAAGCAGCCGGCGGGTGCGCGACCCGTATAGCCGTCGCGTTTCGTGTTGGTGTTCGGGAAGCTGCCCTGCCAGGTGTTGGCGCGATCGGGGTTGGGCTCCGCGTCCGGATCGGCGATTCCGACCCGCGCCGCTGCTTCGAATTGCTCTTCGCTCGGCAGCGTGCGGCCCACCCAGCGGGCATAGGCTCGGGCATCGGCGAAGGTAACGGCGACCACCGGCTCTTCCTCGTGGCCCACGAGGCGGCTGCCCGGCCCTTCCGGATGCCGCCAGTTGGCGCCGGGAACGAAGCGCCACCAGCGGCGCGGATCGGGTTCGTCGATCGCGGTCTTGGGCGGCACGAACACGAAGGCGCCGCCGCCGGGCTTCTCCGCCTCGGTGCGATACCCCGTGGCGGTGACGAAGGCGGCGAACTGGCGGTTGGTCACTTCGTGCGCGTCGATGTCGAAGGCGGGCACCTCGGTCTGGGTGGGTGGGCCTTCCTCGGGGTAGTAGCGGCTGCTGCCCATCATGAAGCGGCTGGCGGGGATGCGTACCGGCCGGTCGAGATGGCTTCCCGCGCACACCCGCGGCGGCCCGGCGGGGGTGGGTGCCGCTGCCGGGCGCGTCGCCCAGAGCAGCGGCAGCGCGACCAACGGCGGGATAGCGAGGAGCGCGACCAGCTTCACGGGAAGGTCGCCGGGGTGGATTGCATCACCACGTTCGCGCCCTTGGCATAGGCATCCCACGCCGCGACCAGCGTCTTCAGCCGGGCGGGCTGCTCGGCTGCGCGGTCGCGGGTCTCGCCGGGGTCCTCGGCGAGATTGTAGAGCTTCCAGCCATCGCCGAGGTCGACGATCTTCCAGTCGCCTTGGCGGATCGCGCGGCGGCCGAACAACTCGGTGCCGACGATCTCGTCCGGTCCGTGCACCGCCTCGCTGGTCCCGCGCAGATAGGGGAGCCAACTGGCGCCGCGCACCGGCTGCACGGTCCGGCCGCCATAACTGCTGCCCTGCCAGCTGCCGCCCGCGGCCTCGACCAGCGTCGGCACCACGTCCATCACCGTGCCATAGGCATGGCTGATCCCGCCCTGCCGCTTCCACCTCGGATAGGAAAGGAACGCCGCGACGCGCGTGCCGCCCTCGCTGGTGAAGCCTTTGTAGAGGAAGGAGGGGGTGGTAGCCGCCTGTGCCCAGCCGGGGCCATAGGCAGTGTAGGAGGTGGCCGCGCCGAGATTGTCGAGCCGGTTGTCCGCTGCCTTCAGCCGCGCGGCCATGGTCGGCAGCCTGGTGGTGGCGAGGTCGATCCCCTCGGCGCCATTGTCGGCGAGGAACAGGATGATGGTGTTGTCATACTGGCCGGTCGCCTTGAGGTGGGCGATCACCTTGCCGACATTCTGGTCGAGCCGGTCGACCATCGCGGCATAGACTTCCATCAGCCGTGCCTGCTCGTGCTTCTCGGTGGGGGAGAGATGCGCCCAGTCGCGCCCGTCGGGTAGCACGAAGGGGTGCGGCTTTACGCCCGTAGGCACCAGCCCCAGCGCCTGCTGGCGCTTGAGCCGTTCGGCCTGCAGAACCTCGAACCCGGCATCGTAGCGGCCGCGATACTTGGCAATGTCTTCGGGGAGTGCCTGGAGCGGCCAATGCGGCGCGGTGAAGGTGAGATAGGCGAAGAACGGCTTGGCCGGATCGGCATGCCCGAGAAAGCCGATCAGCTTCGCGGCATAGGCATCGGACGAATAGAAGTCCTTGGGCAGGCTCGGCAGCGTGACGCCGTTTTCGCGATAGGTTGCCTGGCCGGGCAGCGGCGTGGCGGTCGCATCGACGCCGAAATGGTTGGCGCCGCCCTGGAGCAGGGTGAAGGCCTGGTCGAAGCCGTGCCTGGTCGGGTCGTCCTGCGGGCGCGTGCCGAGATGCCATTTGCCCGACATCGCGGTGGCATAGCCGAGGTCGCGCAGCCGCTCGGCGAGCGTCACCACGTCGTCAGGCAGATAGCCCTGATAGCCAGGCTTGCCGATCTGGTTGGGGGCGATCAGCTCGGCCATGTTGCCCAGGCCGGCGAGATGGTTGTCGGTGCCCGAGAGCAGCATCGACCGCGTCGGAGAGCAGGTCGGCGCGGCGTGGAAGCCGGTGAGACGCAGGCCGTGTTCGGCGAGCGCATCGAGATTGGGGGTTTGGATCTCGCCGCCGAACGCGCCGAGGTCCGAATAGCCGAGGTCGTCGGCGACGATGATCAGGATGTTGGGCCGCTTCGGGGGCGGCGCCGGGCTGGGCTGGCGCTGTGCCACCAGGGCGGGCGAGGGGAGCAGGAGCAGGAACAGGGCGGCAAGGCGAAGGCGCATGATGCGGCATATCCAGCAAAGGAGAGCCGCACTCCCCCGAGGGGAGCGCGGCCCAGGCATGGGAAGATCAGGCGGCGACGTCGACCGCGGCGACCGGCTCGGGCTTGAGCACCCGGCTCGGCTTGCCGTCGACACCGCGCGGCACGTCGCCGGCAATGGTCGCGCGGCGCAAATGGCGGGCCTGCTTGCCGAAATCGGCAATCGCGCGGTGCTGGGTGGCGCGATTGTCCCAGATGGCCACGTCGCCCGGGCTCCAGCGCCAGCGCACCGTGTTCTCGGGCTTGGTCGCGTGCTCCTGGAGGATGCCGAACAGCCGGGCGAAATCCTCGCGGCTGAAGCCGACGAAGCTCTTCACGAAGCTGCCGAGCAGCAGCAGCTTCTCGCCCGTTATAGGATGGACGCGCACCACCGGATGCTCGGTCTCGTACGCCGTGGACGCGAACACCTCGCGGTGACGTCGGACCTGCTCGCTGGTCGCCTCGGGGCGCTGCTGCGCATAGTCAAAGGCGTTGGTGTGGACCGCGCGGAGGTTCTCGACCAGCCCCTTGAGCGGCTCCGGCAGCGTCTCGTAGGCCGTCACCGCATTGGCCCAGAGCGTGTCGCCGCCCGCCGGCGGAATGGTGATCGCGCGCAGGATCGAGGCGGCTGGGTAGGCGGGCAGGAAGGTGATGTCGGTATGCCAGGCCGAGGCGGCCTCGCCTTCCTTGCTGTCGAGCTCGAGCAGGAAGCGCGAGCCCGGCGCCACCGGCACGGTCGGGTGGGCGAGCGGTTCGCCCAGGCGTTCGGCAAAGGCTTCCTGCGCGGCATCGTCGAGATGGGTCTGGTTGCGGAAGAAGATCACCTTGTGGCGGTAGAGCGCCGCGCGGATCGCCTCGACGGTGGCGTTGTCGATATCGCCGCCGAGCCGCACGTCGCGGATCTCGGCGCCGATCCGGCCGGCCACGGGGTGCACGTCGAGCACGCTGTCGGTGTCGGCGGCGTTGGGGAAGTCATGCGTCTGGATCGTCATGTGCATTCTCCTTCAGGGTCACAGGGGAAGTTGGCCGGCGGCGCGCGCATCGAGCGCGCGGCGGATGGTGGCGTGGCGCTGCTCGTTCAGTGGGAAGCGCCAGATCAGGGCGGCGGACAGGATGTGGGCAAGTGCCGGGCCCAGCGCGAAGACGTATTTCAGCGTCTCCAGCGCCTCGGGCGGGTTGGCGCCCTTGGGGCTGAACCCCATCCAGGCGACGAAGGGCAGCGCGATGCCGATGCCGATCGCCGGCCCCGCCTTGGTGGCGAGGCTGAATACCGAGAAGAACAGGCCCGTGCGGTTGTGGCCGGTCTCCAGCTCGTGATGATCGGCAACGTCGGCGACCATTGCGCGGAGCATCAGGTTGCCCGAGCCCTGGGCCAGGCCCTGCGCAATGGTGAGTGCCAGCAGCAGCCCGATCCCGCCGGGGACGACGAACAGCAGCCCCAGGTTGATCGCCACCTGCACGAGTTCGCCAACAATGGCGGTCTCGCGCTTGCCGAGGCGGCGGCCGATCTGCAGCCAGATCGGGGCGGCGAACACGCCGAAAATGAACTGGAACAGGTACAGCCCGCTCGCCCAGCCAGGCTGGCCCATATAGTTGACAGCGAAGAAGGTGATCAGGCCCGCGCGGATCGACTGGCCGGCGGTGACCGCCACGTCCGACGCCAGCACCCGCACCAGCAACCGGTCGCGCAGGATCAGGCTGGCGGTCCGCAGAAAGCCTTCGGGCCTCGGCTCGTAGGCGGGGCGCGGCGGTTCGCGGAAGGCGGTAAGGCTCAGTACCAGTGCCGGTGCCAGGGTGAGCAGGATGAAGCCGCCGACGACATGGAGCTTGAGCGCGATATCGGCGGGGCGGAGCTGTTCGAGCAGAGTCGGCAGGATCAGCACGAGCAGCAGGCCGGAGGCTTGCGCAGTCTGCTGGAAGGTCACCGATCGGGTGCGGCCGTGATAGGCGCCGGAAAGTTCCCCCGCCCAGGCGGAAAAAGGCACCTCGATCATCGTCCAGCCGGCGTAGAAGAGGAACAGCGCGGCGGCGAGGTAGAGCGGCGCCACCGCCGCGGGCGGGAAGAACAGCAGCGCCGAGCCGAGGCCGAAGAGCAGCCCGCCGGCCGCGATCCAGGGTCTGCGCCGGCCGAAGCGGCTGCGGGTGCGGTCGCTCAGCACGCCGACGAACGGATCGGCGGCGACGTCCCAGAAGCGACCGAGGAAGAAGATCAGCCCGATCGTTGCCAGCGAGAGCCCGTAGTGACTGGCGTAGAGCTGCGGCACGAACAGGATCAGCGGCAGCCCGGCGCCCGCGATCGGGATCGCCAGCGAGGCGAAGCCGATCAGCCGCCAGGCCGACGGTTCGTCGGCGCGGATCGGCGGGGAGGCGATGCGGAACCGGGTGTCGTGGGCGGGGATCGTCGCCATGGGCTCACCATTTCGTCCGGAGGGTGGCGCCCAGCGTGCGCGGATCGCCGAGGATCGCCGTGACGAGCCCGGTGTTCGCGACGCTGAGCGTCTGGAAATAGTTCTTGTCGAAGAGGTTGCGGGCCCAGACCGACAGGTCGAACTTGCCCTTGACGAGCCGCACGCCGATGCGGGCGTTGACCAGGTCATAGCCGGGGACGAGGCCGTAGCGGCTGTTGCTGGCGACAGTGTAATAGTTGGAGCGCCACGACCAGTCGGCATGACCGTACAGCGTGATCCGGTCCGTCAGCGCATGCGACGCATCGGTGCCGAGCGAGGCAGACCATTTGGGCACCCCCGCCAGCCGCTGCCCGCTCATGTTCTGGAGCGGCGATCCGCCGGGCTGCGCGGTGGTGGGGTTTAGCGTCTCCACCGGCGTCGGGCCGTTCGGATAGGTGCGATAGGTCGCATCGGTATAGGCCAGCGCGCCGGTGAAGCCGAGTGCCGCGATCGGCTGCCACGCCAGATCCGCCTCGAACCCGCGCGACCGCACCTTGGGAATATTGGCGATGTAATTGATGTAGCTGTTGGTACCGATCACCTGCTGGACGATCGTCGTCTGGTAGTTGGTGACGTCCGCCCAGAAGCCGGCCAAGTTGGCAGTAAGGGTGTGGTGAAACAGCTGCGACTTCAGGCCGAGCTCGTAATTGTCGGTCTGCTCGGGTGCGACCACGGCGCTGACGCCGGCCGGAATGGTGGTGAGGTTAAGCCCCTGCGATTTGGTGCCGCGCGCATTGGTCGCATAGAGCAGCACATCGTCGACCGGCTTCCAGCTGAGGGTCGCCAGCCAGGACCAGCTGTCGTCCTTGGCGTTCACCCTGTAATTGGCCGGCGGGGCGAGGCCGTTGCGGATCGCCTGGGCGCGCGTGGCCTGCGCTGGCGTAAGGCCCGCGAACGACTTGCCGTCAGTCTGCAGCGAGACATAGCTCCCCCATTTGTCCTCATGGGTGAAGCGCAGCCCGGTGGTGAGGCTCAACCGCGGATCGATGTGCCAGGTCGTCTGCGCGAAGGCGGCGAGGCTGCGGGTGTGCGGATCGGAGCGCGAGCGCGAGGTAAAGCCGTTCACCGCCGCATCGGACACGGCCGGCGCATCGGTCGGGTAGAGCCAGTTCGGGGCATCCGCGCCGTAGATCGTGGTGCCGACGCCGCGGACGACCTGCCAGAAATAATAGCCGCCGAGCAGCCAGTCGACGCGGTGCGCGCCGTTCGAGGCGATGCGGACTTCCTGGCTGAACTGGCGCTGGAAATTCTGCTGGTTGCTCTGGAGGTTGACCGATAGCCGGGTGACGTCGGAATCGTTCGACGGATACCAGTTCCAGTGGCGGCCGGCGGTGATCGAGGTGATCGTCGCCCCGCCCAGGTCATAGTCGATCTCGCCCGAGATCCCCCATGTGTCCATGATCGCGTAGAAGGGCGAGTTGGCGTCGGTCTTGCGCGCGAACGGATCGAAAGGGAGCGGCGTGTAGCCAGCGCGGGCGGCGCGCTGGAGCCAGTTGTTCGCGATGCTCGCGCCATTGGCATAGCTGGTGAAGACCGAGACCGGCAGGTTGATGCAGCATTGCTGGCGCTGGTTCGAATAGTCGCCGATCAGCCGGATCGACAGGCCGCTCAAGGGCGTGACGAGCAGTTGTCCGCGCGTCGTGAAGTCGTCGTAAGTATGGACGTCGCGGCCCGTCGTGACATTGTGAATGAAGCCATCGCGGTGCGTCTCGGCCAGGCTGATCCGCGCGGCGGCGAGGCCCTCGATCAGCGGCCCGCTCAGCGATCCGCGCAGCTGGCGATAGCCATAGTTGCCGAAGCTGGCCTCGCCCTGCGCTTCGGTCTCGAAGCTCGGCAGGCGCGAGCTGATGTTGATCGCGCCGGCAGTGGTGTTCTTGCCGAACAGCGTGCCCTGCGGGCCACGCAGAACCTCCACCCGCTCCAGATCGACCAGGTCGAACTGGCTCTGTCCCGGGCGGCCATAATATACGCCATCGATATAGAGGCCGACGCCGTTCTCGATCCCGTCATTGGTCAGCGCGACGTTCGAGCCCAGGCCGCGAATGTTGATGTTGGTGTTGCGCGGGTTGAAGCTGAATACCTGCAGCGTGGGCACCACCTGCTGGATCTGATCGAGCCGATAGTCGCCGCGCGCCGCCAGCGTCTCGCCGCTGATCGCGCTGAGCGCGATCGGCACGTCCTGTGCGCGCTCCTTGCGGCGGCGGGCGGTGACGAGGATGTCGTCGCCCTCGGCAGCAGGTGCGGTATCGGTCGGCGCGTCTCCCGCCGCTGCTGCGCGCACCGGGTCAATGGCGGCGAGCTGGACGGTCTGGGCCTGGGTGGCACCGGCAAAGAGCGCAACGAGGCTGGCGCCGGCAAGCCATGCCGGCACGGACGAAGCAAACGACAATGGAATCTCCCTGAGTGACGGTCGTCGGCCGATCGTCGCCGTCGGGCGCGGCTTTCCGTTGCCCGGCGCGGCATGCGCGCGGACTGTCGGACTGCGGCAGCCTAGCGGTGGATCGTCGGCTCTCTGGAACCGGTAGCGTGGGTCAGCGGCCCCGGTAGGTCGATGGGATCATGGTGCCTCCCTCTTGGTGCTTCTTATGTCTACCTATCGGGTAGAGATTTAGAAGCCTAGTTTGGCTTGGCCGTCGCCAAGTGCAGCTTGTGCGCAGCAGCGGCCTCGCCGCCAGCAAGGAAGCCGGGGACCGAAAGATAGCGCTCGCCGGTGTCGTACGCGAAGCCAAGCACGCGCAGCCCGGCAAGTTCGGGCAGCTTCGCTGCGATCGCGGCGAGGGTGGCGCCGGAGCTCAACCCCACCAGCAGTCCCTCTTGTCGTGCGGCGGCCTGGGCGAACCGGCGAGCAGCTTCCGCCTCCACCTGCAGCACGCCGTCCAGCATGTCGGCATGGAGGTTGGCGGGGACGAACCCCGCGCCGATTCCCTGTATCGGGTGTGGCCCTGCGACACCCCCGGACAGCACCGGCGAGGCGGCAGGTTCCACGGCGAATACCAGCAGCCCCGGCCACTCCATCTTCAGCGTCTCGGCGAGCGCCGTGATATGACCGCCGGTGCCGACACCGGTGATGATCGCATCGATCGGTTCGCTGCGGAAATCGGCGAGGATCTCGATCGCGGTGGTGCGGGCATGGGCGTCGATATTGGCCGGGTTGTCGAACTGGCGAGGCATCCAGGCGCCCGGCGCGCGGGCGACGACCGCTTCCGCCCTTGCGATGGCGCCAGCCATGCCATGTTCGCGTGGGGTCAGTTCCACCTCGGCGCCATAAGCCTGCATCAACCGCAGCCGTTCGATCGACATGCTTTCGGGCATTACCAGGATCAGCCGATAGCCCTTCACCGCCGCAACCATCGCCAGGCCCACCCCGGTGTTGCCGCTGGTCGGCTCGACGATGGTGCCGCCCGGCGGCAGGGCACCGCTTCGCTCGGCGGCTTCGACCATCGCGAGTGCGATCCGGTCCTTCATCGACCCGCCGGGGTTGCCCCGCTCGGACTTGATCCAGACCTCGGCCTCGGGGAACAGCCGCGACATCCGAATGTGCGGCGTGTTGCCGATGGTGCCCAGGACGCTCGCTGCCCGCATGACGCTCTACCCCATTATTGTCGGAGCAGCGTAATTCCTATCGAACAAGTGGGCAATAAATCACACCTTGTCCGCGGCCAACTCCAGATTGCCGAGGGGGAGGGGGTCCGCCAGCGTGACCTCATCCAGGATTTTAGCGGTTGTATCGCGCACGCGCAGCATCAGGCGCCGCAGGCGGCACTCGGCTTCCGGAAGGCAATTTTCGCAATGCTCATGCGGATCGCGGCTCGCGCAGGGCACCAGTGCGATCGATCCGCGCATCAGCCGGATCACGTCTCCGATCCGGACCTCGGCGGGCGCAGGCACCAGCACATAGCCGCCCTCGCGCCCTCGCTGCGCGCGGACCAGCCCCTCGCGGCCGAGTTCCGAGAGGATGACGGTGAGGAACTTGGCCGGGATATTCTGCGCCGATACGATCTCAGCCAGGGGCACGACGCCTTGCCCGTGCCGATCGGCGAGGTGTTGCAACGCGCGGATCGCGTAGCGGCTCTTCTGCGAAAGCATGACGTCGCTATGCGCGGCCAGCTACCCGTTTTCAACGCAAACCGCGCCCACGTCCCGCGACGTGCGCATCCACCAGCATGCTGGCCGGCCTGTCGGCTGATTCGTCAAACTGACATCATCGGATCGTAGGCGCGTGCTGCCCGCTATCCTGGGCGGGCGCAGCGAAAGACGGTCCCGATCCGCACGATGAACGCAGAGAGCCGTATGCTCGCCTATGCCGCCGGCAATTTCGGCAAGGCGCTGGTGTTCGGCGGCGCCGACCTGACGATCCTGTTCCTCCTGACCGACGTGCTGGGGCTCGACGCCGTGCATGCGGCGGGGCTGATGTTGTTCGCGCTGCTCGGCGACCTGGTGTTCGACCTGATCGCGGCGCGACTGGTGCTCCGCTGGCGCGCTGCGGGGCGCGGCTATCGCTGGGCGGTCGCCATCGCCGCCATCCCGTGCGGTGCCGCTTTCGCGCTGATCTATGCGATGCCGGCGCTGGGGCTGCATCGGGGCTGGATGCTGGCAGCGGCGATCCTGGTGTTCCGCGGCGCCTATGCGGTGGTCGACGTGCCGCACAACGCCCTGATGGCGCAGGTAAGCCGCGACAGCCGTGCGCGGGGGCGCGTTTCGGGGTATCGGCTGCTCTTCAGCACCGCCAGCGCGCTGACGATCGCGGTGGTGCTGACCCCGCTGGTGCAGCAGGCCGGCCATGCGCGGGCGTTCGGCGCGCTGGCGCTTACCGGCGTGGGGGCGGGGCTCGCCTTTGCGCTGACCATGCTGCTCTGCGTCTGGGCGTGCGGCGGCCAGCGCGGCGCTGCCACGGCGCTTCGCGGCGACCGCATCGCCGTGCCGATGCGCGATCCGATGGTGCTGGGCATGGGCGCGCTGGCGCTGATCACCGGCTTCGCCATGCCCTGTTTCGGCCGGATGCTGATGTATCTGGGGACCTATGTGATCGGGCGGCCGGGGGCGGTGACGCTGCTGCTCGGCGCGATGACGGTCGGGCAGTTCGGCGGCGTGCTCGCCTGGACCGCGCTCACCTACCGCTTCGGCAAAAGCCAATTGCTGGCCGCAGGACACGGCGTGAGCGCCGCCGGCCTGCTGGTCTTCGCGTTCTGCACCGCCTGGCCTGTGGGACAGATGGCCGGCGCCGCGCTGATCGGCTTCGGCTTTGCGAGCGTGTTCATGCTGCCTTGGGGGCTGCTCGCCGACGCGGTCGATGTCGTCGAGTGGCGGCACCGGCGGCGCTATGAGACCGGGCTGTTCGCCTTCTACCTGGTGCTGGTGAAGGCGAGCGGCGCCGCCTCGACGGCGATGATCGGCTGGGTGCTGGGCGCGCTCGGCTATATCCCCGGCGCGGTCCAGCCGATGGGCGTCCGCCTCGGCATGCTCGGCTTGGGGCTCGGCGTACCGCTGGCGGGGGCGCTGCTGGCGATGCTGCTGCTGCTGCGCCGCTTCACGCTCGGCCATGCCCAGCACGCGCGACTGCTGCGCGCGCTGGCGCGGCGTCAGGCGGGCGCAGAGCCGGTCTCCGGATCGAACTTCGGATTGGAGAAGTCGAGCGGCAACGGCATTACCTTGGCCGGCGGTCGCGCGCTCTCGGCCCAAGCACGGCAGAGCATGTCGCGCAGCATCGCCGCTCCCGCGGCGGTCCGTTCGTAGACCAGCGCACGCACGTCCTGGTCGGCAGCGTTGGAGAAGCCGTCGCGCTTCTCGAGCTGGTAGACGCGCTCCATCCGGTCGCCCGACTGATCGAGGAAGCCGAGCACCGCAGCGAACATGTCACCTTGCTGGTGCGCGGGTGCGGCGATCCGCGACGCGATGTCGGCCGGGGTCAGCCCGATCGCATCGACGAAGCGGCTCTCGAACCGGCCATGGATACTGCGGTCGCGGGTATAGTTGTTGGGATTGGGCCCGAGCCAGCCGTCCGAGTTGACGGAATCGTGCAGCGGCTGGGCGCCGTCGCCGATATAATGGCCGAGGCGGATCACGTCGAAGGCGCAGTGCTGCTCGGGCACCGCGGTGTCGCCGCCGCTTGCCTGCGCCGCGCGGATGCCGCGCATGCAGACGATCACCCGCTCATAGGCCTCCATCGCCGCATAGGGCAGCGTACCGGTCCAACGGACATTGGTGCGCGCGGCGGTGGCCGGATCGCTGTCCTTGATCGTCTCGTAATGCTTGTAGAGCGCGATCACGAATGCGTAGCGCGAGCGCGGGATCGGCTTCAGGAAGGCGAACTGCTCGCGGAACCAGCCATGGTTGGGATCCTCCTCGATCTTCGAGAAGCCTTCCGAGTCACCGCGCCAGCTGTCGGGCAGCGTCGCCGAGGTCGCGATATAATCGGCATAGCGCCGCAGGAAGGTGGGGCCGCCTTCCGGGATCGCCTGGATCGCCGCGCGGTCGATCACCGCATGCGCGGTATGCCCCCAGGCATGGGCGACGGCGGGGGCGAGCAGCAGGGTGGCGGCCAGGGCGAAGCGGCGCATGGCGGTTCCTTTCAGGGGTCGAGTGGGTCGCGCGGATCGACTCGCTCGGACAAGCGCGACGGGCGGAACACGAGTTCGGTGGGCGAAACGCGGCGGACGACCGTGCCGGGCTGGTAGCCGAGCTCTGCAGCGTTGCGCTCGGTGAACTTCGCGCTTTCGATATAGCCGCTCTGCAGCGGGTTGCAGACGATCACCGTCTCCATCTGCATCGGCGCGCCCATGGCGGCGAGCAGCCGGCTGGCGTTGCGCAGGTTGGTAGTGGTGTGGCGGGCATAGGGCTCGCTGACGATCGCGTCGGCGGGGATGCCGTAGCGCTCGATCAGCGCCTTGCGCATCTCGTCCGCCTCGGTGAACGGCGTCGCGCGCGGATGCGCCCGGCCGCCGGTAACGAGGATGAAGGCGATATCGCCGCGTGCGAACCGCTGCGCGGCGAGGCGGAGATGGTATTTGCCGAAGGGGCTGAGCGGCTCGCCCTCGATCTCGGGCCCGACGCCGGTGACGATCATCGCGCTGTAGCGATAGCGCTTCCAGTCGAGCGTCTTGGCGCGGGCCATCGGCGCGGCATTGGCGCCGCTGGTCAGCGGCTCGTGGCCGATCGCATCGGTACGGTCGCTCGCATCGAGCAGCGCGAGGGCATAGTCGATGCTCGGATCGAGACGCTGCGCCGATCGGTCGCGCGGCGTCTCGGCAAGCCAGTCGGCCGCCTGGAGCCGGGCAGCGAGATCCTTGGGTGCGACCGGGCCGGGACCGTCGATCGGGGTCGCCGGCGTGGCGCCGAGCGCGTAAACGCGCACGATTCCGTTGATGCCGGCGATCTCGCGGTCGACTTGCGCAGCGCGCCCATCCTCCGCAGCGGGGAGACGGTCCTCGGTCGCCACCGCACTGCGGAGCGCGGCCGCTTCGGGCTCGCTCCAAAGCAGTGCCTGCGCCCGGCAGGCGAGATCCTGCCCGCAGGCGGTGCGTCGCGCGCGACGCGCGCGCAGCACGCTCTCCATCCCCGGTGCATGGGCGATCCGGTCGAGCACCGCCGGGTCGTGCCCGGCGGCGTCGAGCGTGGGAAATAGCCGCGCCGACAGTGCCGCGATTACCGCATCGTCCGCCGCCCATGCCGGGGCAGCGAACGCGGTCACCGCCAGCGCCGCGGTGGAGAGCAATGCCCGCATCACCAGCTGCGGCTTACGATGAAGCGGAAGTTGCGGCCGAACAGCGGGCGGCCATAAATCGCCTCGGACGTACCCTGGCCGGCAAACTGGTCGGTGCGGGTATTGCCCTCGGTCAGGCCATGCGCGTTGAACAGATTGTCGCCGACCACCTGGAAGTGCCACGCGCCCCAATCGAGCGACGCACCGCCGCCGATCGTCTGGTAGCCCGGCATCGCGGTGCGGTTGAACAGGTCGACATAGCGCTTGCCCACCCATTCATAGCGACCGAAGATCGAGACCTTCTGCTCGCCCAGCGCGAAGTCGAAGCTCGGGCGCAGATTGCCGAAGAATTTGGCCTCACGAATGATCTGGTTGCCGTTCACCGCGCTGGGGTCCGCGCCCGAGGTATTCTGCAGATTGGCATATTCGGGATTCTGCCAGGTCACCGAGCCGTCGAGCGCAAACCAGCGGATCGGCGACACGCGGCCATCGACCTCGACGCCCTTGACCGAGGCCTCGCCGATGAACGGCAGCGTCTGGTCGTTGCGGCCGGTCAGCGGGTTGAACGCCGCGAACGAGGCGTTGAACGGGTTGAACTTGGTGTAGAAGCCGGTGGCGTAGAGATAGTTCGGCCCGAAGCTCGCCTTGAGGCCGACCTCGTACTGGCGCGCCTTGGTCTTGATGATGGTGGCGTTGATGCCGGTCACCACGCCCAGCTGCGGGGGCACTTCGAGGTTCGAGATGCGGCCATAGGCGCCGAAATGACCGTTGAGGTCGTAATTGACGCCGACGGTCCAGTTGGTCGCCTTGGGGCTTAGGCGCTGGTCGAGCACCTGGCCGGTGAAGGCGCGGGTGGTGTCGTCGGCCAGCGTGGTGCCGTCGCCGAGATTCACCTGCGTCGTGGGCAGCGCGATGCCCTTGTAATCATACATCTCGGTGCGGATGCCGCCATCGACGCGAAGGCCGCGGGTGATCTCCCAGGTGTCGTTGGCGTAGAAGGCGATCATCTGCGCGTCGCCCTCGCCCTGGTTGAGCGTGGTGGTGTAGCGCAGCACACCGTTCTGGGTGACCGAGCCGAGCACCTGGCCGGTCGCCGAATAGGCGAGCAAGTCGAGCGTGCGCGGCTGGCTGCGCAGCTCGATCAGCATGTCCTGATAGGCCTGGAGCAGCGTGTTGCCGTAGAAGGCGCTGTACAGGCCGACGCGGACGTCGTGGCTGCCGAAGCCGGTCTCGAACTTGCGGGTGACGCTGAGGTCGCCCTGGACCGAGTAGAAGTCCGATTCCGAGGCGCGATACTGGCCGGACAGGATCAGGCCCGAGGCGGTCGACGGATCATAGACGGACGCGCCATTGGTACCTGCGAACGCATAGCCGAGCCGCGCGACATTGGGGCCGAAGGCCGTGCGCGCGGCGGTAAGATAGCCCGCGGCGAAGGTCGTCGCATCGGCCGGGTTGGTGGTCGAGTAGAAGGCGTCGAAGCTCGACTTGCCCTTGGTTCCGCCGATCTTGGCCGAGACCTGCCAGCCGTTGAAGTCCGCGTCATAGTCGATCGCGGCGTTGAAGAAGCGCATGTGGCGGCCGTTGGACAGGTCGCGATTCATGCTCTGCAGCGCGCCCGAACCGTCGCGATACTTGATGTTGACGTTGCGCAGCGACGGCGAGTTCAGCGTGCCCTCGAAGTAATCAATGTACTTGTTGAGCGAGACCGAGGGGTTGCGCGGATCGTTGGTCGGGATCGGCAGATAGAAGACGTTGTGATCGTTGACATATTCGGCCGAGATCTTGAGCGTGCCGTTGCTCAGCTGGCGCTTGATGTTGGCGCGGATCTGGCCGCCCTTGTCGCTGGGGAAGCCGCCATAGCGATAGCCGTCATGCTGGCGGATAAAGCCGCCGATTGCATAATAGGTGTTGTCGCTGAGCGGCCCCGACTGCATCGCGTCGAGCCGGTAGAGCCCGGTATCGCCCAGCGTCAGCTGTGCCTTGCCGCGCGCCACCGGGCCGCCCGAGACGGTGATGTTGTTGGCGATCGCCGCCGCGCTGCTCGCATAGATCGGCGCCGGGCCGCCGCGCACGATCTCGACCCGCTCGGTCATCAGGTCGTAGCGGTTCATGCCCTCGCCGGAGTTGAAGAAGGGGCCGTCGATCTCGTGGTAGAGCGGCAGGCCGTCCTGCTGGAAGATCAGATAGCCGCGATCGGTCGGGATGCCGCGGATGCGGGTGATGTTCTGCACCTCGCCGCCGGTCGCCTCGACCTGGATGCCGGGCACGGTGCCGAGCAGATCGGCGAAGCTCTTCGGCGCGATCTTCTGGACGTCGGCCTGGCTCAGCGAATTGATCGCATAGGACACGTCGAAGCGGCGCTGGGCACGCGCCGAGCCGGTGACGATGATGTCGCCGCCGGTATCCTCGGCGGCCTGTGCCGGATCGGCCGCGGGCGTGTCGCTGGTCTGCGCGAAGGCGGGCGTGGCGGCGAGGCTGAGCGCGAGCAAGGCGCAGCCGGCGGCGAAATGGTGCTTCTTCATCGGATCGTTCCCCCGAGTTATTATGAACTTGGATGCGCCGATGGGCGGGGCCGATGACAGATTTATTTATTCCTGGGAAAATAAATCGCCCGCCGGATAACGCGCGGGGTAGAGGCTACCGACCATGAGACACCCGCCGCTTTCGCTGCTCGACGAAGAAAAGCGCCTGCTCTGGCAGCTGCGCACCCAGGGCCCCCAGTCGCGATCGGCACTGGCCGAGACGTTGCAGATCAGCAACGCGGCGATCTCCAAGCTGAGCAGGACGCTGATCAGCCAGGCCCTGGTGGAGGAGATGCCCGCCGCGCCGCTGGCGGGGCGTGGCCGCCCGACGGTGCCGCTGCGGATATCGCCGGCGGGGGGATATGCGGTGGGCGTGGCGATCTATGCCGGGCTGCTCGAAATCGCGCTGGTCGATTATGCGGGGGGCGTCGTGTCGCTCACCTCGGAGAAGGTTGCACCCCAGGCCCCGGAGGCGTTTGCCCGGCATGTCGATCGGCGAATTCACGAACGCGCGATCGAACATCGCCTGCTTGGCAGCCGGCTCTACGGGGTCGGGTTCAGCGTACCCGGCCCGGCGCTGTCGCGGGACGGCAATCGCTGGCATGTGGTCCGCAATCTGCCGGGCTGGAAGGACGCGCCGCTGCGCACGATCTTCGAAGAGGCACTGCGGCTGCCGGTTTGGATCGAGAACGACGCGACCGCCGCGGCGCTTGCCGAATATTATCTCGGCGGGCTGATCCAGCGCTGCACCACGGCGGTGGTGCTCCTCCTCGGCCACGGCGTCGGTGCGGGAATTATCCATCGGGGCGCGCTGATGCGGGGCGAGGCGGGCGGTGCCGGCGAGATCGGCATGTTCTACCCGGGGGACAAGCCGCGGCCGACCACCTTGGACCTGATCGCCACGTTGCAGGCCGCAGGGTGCAAGGTGCAGTCGCTCGCCGATTTTGCCGAGGCCATTCCCGGATATGAATCGGTGATCGAGCAATGGCAGGCGCGTGCGGCGGACCAGTTGCTCCAGACGATTAACTCGGCGCTGGCCTGGTTCGATCCGGGCGCCATCCGGCTGATGAGCCCGTTGCCGGCAGAGATCATGAACGGCCTGACCGATCGCCTGAACCGGCTGGCAATCACCTGGGGCGATCATGTCGCGGATAGCGAGAAAGCGCGATTCGACATCGAAGTGTCGCCGCTGGGCGGCGCTGGATGCGCGCTGGGCGCGGCGCTTCTGCCGATCCACGCGTCGATTGCACGGCACTAACTACGGGCATCACCCGCAGTAGGGATTGCTGCCGCCCAGTGGATGCAGATGGTGCTGAAATGCAACCATCCCGAAACAGCATTTTCTGGACGCAATGTTACTGATATGAAAATCAATGAAAAATACTGTAACAAACCGTTTCTGAAAAGTCACATCCGCGAACTCAAATGTCACGTTAAGCGGATTTAACTGGACTGGGATGGGGTGGATTTTCGATTGTCCGGCGCTGTTAGAGTTCACGAAAGGCGTTCCGGATGTTTCTTAGCTCCCGCAAATTCCTAACGGCCAGTTCGGTTCTGGCGATGGCGCTGGTCGCCGCGACCGCGGCCAGCGCTCAGGAACGTCCCGCCGATGCGGCCGGGCAGCTGGACGCCCCTGGCGCCAAGGATAGCGGCGAGATCGTCGTCACCGGCACCCGCACGGGCAGCAAGGTCGCGGACCAGCCGGTCGTCGCGATCACCGGCGACAGCATCGTCAACCAGGGCTTCACCCAGATCGGCCAGGCGCTGACCAACCAGCCGCAGTTCGGCGTTCCCGCGAACAGCACCGTCGGCAGCCAGGGCAGCTACGGCGCAGGCCAGTCGTTCAGCAACCTCTACAATCTCGGTGCGCAGCGCACGCTGACGCTGGTCAATGGCAGCCGCTTCGTTTCCGCCGCAGCCTCGAGCGTGTTCGGCGCCTCGGTCGGCAGCCCGGTCGATCTGGGGCAGATCGCGCCGGCCCTGGTCGAGCGCATTGACGTGGTGTCGGTCGGCGGCGCGCCGATCTATGGCTCGGATGCGATTGCCGGCACCGTGAACATCATCCTCAAGAAGAACTTCCAGGGAATCGACGTTACCGCCAGCAACGGCATCTCTGAGAAAGGCGACGGCGCGAACAGCAACGTGTCGCTGCTGGCCGGCAAGAATTTCGGCGACGGGCGCGGCAACATCACGCTGAACGTCTTCTATGACCACCAGGACGGACTGACCACGGCTAGCCGTTATGTCACCAGCGCGAGCCACCCTTTCTTCGGTGCGACGACCAGCGATACGGGACCCGCGAACGTCGTGTATTTCGGGGGGCGCAGGTTCTCCGTCGTCAGCAATACCGGTATTCCGGCTGCGCTGGACAATATCCCCTTCAACGGCCTGTCGACCGGCGGTCGCACCTATCAGGCGATCACCAACGCTGCTGGCCAGGCGCTCTTCTTCAACAATGCGGGCCAACTGGTGCCGTTCCAGCATGGGACGGTGACCGGCAGCGTCTCCACCGAAGCTGGCGGCGATGGCTTTCAAACGGCCAACTATGGCAACCTGCTGACCGACACCAGCCGCGTGCAGGGTGTGCTGATGGGGCATTATGATTTCAGCGACCATCTGCGTTTCCACGCGGAGGCCTGGGCCAGCCGCAACATCGCGACCAACAAGGCGGACCAGACGCTGTATAACACGGCATTGTTCGGGCCGGCTGGAGATGCGGCGGGAAATTATATTCTTTCCTCGACGAATCCGTACCTGAGCGCTGCCGATCAGGCTACGATTCAAACGTCGCTGGCAGCGGCGGGCCAGCCGACGAACCAGTTCTATCTTGCGCGGGCGAACACCGATTTGTTTGCCGGTGCCTTCTCGACGCGTTCCTCGCTCGCCCGGGGCGTCGCCGGCCTTGACGGTGACTTCGAGATCGGTTCCCACCAGTTCACCTGGGAAGGCACGATCACGTACGGGCAGGTCAACAGCACCTCGAGCCAGGTCGGCCTCGTCTGGCAGAATATCCAGAATGCGCTCAATGCGGTGGTCGGTCCCAACGGGCAGATCACCTGCGCGCCGAACTATACCAATGCGCCGATCGCAACGCTGAGCAGCACCTGCGCGCCGCTCAACATCTTCGGCACCGGCAATGTGAGCCAGGCGGCGCTGAACTATATCAACGCGCCCGCGATCAGCCGACAGGTCAACAAGCAGTTCGACGCCGTCTTCGACATCAAGGGGTCGTTGGCCCATCTGCCGGCGGGCGATCTGCAGGCGGTGGTAGGCGGCGAAATTCGCCGCGAAAGCCAGTTCTTCGATCCGGGTGCCTTCTTCTCCGGCGCATACAGCCAATACGCGGTAGTCGCACCGGTCGGCGGATCCTATCATACCCATGAAGGCTTCACCGAATTGACGGTGCCGTTGTTGTCGCCCGACATGCACATTCCGCTGCTGCGCGAACTGACACTGCATGGTGCGGCGCGCTACACGGACAACTCGCTGAACGGAGGCTTCTGGTCCTACACGGGTGGCGGCAATTGGTCGCCGATCAACGGCCTGACGCTGCGTGGCAACTTCACCCGTTCCTTCCGCGCGCCCTCGGTCACCGAGGCCTTCGCGCCGATCGCAACGTCGTTCGAGAGCGGCAACGACCCCTGTGACGCCCGCTTCATCAACGGCGGAGCCAGCCCGGCGACCCGTGCGAAGAACTGTGCAGCGGCCGGCGTGCCCGGAGGCTTCTCGTCGCAAATCGTGGAATCGACCGTTCAGGGCCTGGGCGGCGGCAATCCGCAGCTGAACAACGAAACCGCCAACAGCTGGACGGTGGGCGGCAATTACGCGGTGCCGTTCCTGCGGGGGCTGGTGTTGACGGCAGACTATATCCATGTGGATATCAAGAACGAGATCGTCCAGCCGGGCATCGAGAGCATCATGCAGGCTTGCTATGATTCGCCCAGCTATCCGAGCTCGCCGTTCTGCTCGGCTTTCACCCGCGACCCGGTTTCGCACGAGATCACCAACTTCTCGGACACGTTCCTCAACATCGCGTCGCAGAACTATCGTGCGCTGCAGGCTTCGGTGGCCTACACCCTGCCGCTCAGCCGGCTCGGTCTCTCGGACTCGCTGGGTGTGCTGAACCTCAGCTCCAACTATCTGCACGAGTTTAAGAACCAGCAGGTGATCGGTACCGGCAGCGCGCAAATCTATAACGGCGCGATCGGTGAGCCGGCCAATGCGGTCACCTCGATGATCGACTGGCAGACCAAGCGCTTCGACTGGTCGTGGACGGTAATCTATGATGGCCCGACCAAGGTGAATCCCAACAATCCGGCGAGCAGCTACGAATATTACAACGTTTCGCCATACTGGATGGCCAACACCTCGATCGGCGTGATGGTCAACGACCATTTCAAGCTGCGCGGTATCGTGAACAATGTGTTCAACATGGGCGTGACCTATGCCGGCCCGGTGCCCGAGTTCAGCCCGAACAAGGAATTCGATGCGGTCTTCGGGCGCAGCTATCGCATCACTGCCGAGGTGAAGTTCTAACGCCTCTGCACATCGTGTGAAGACAAGGGAAAGCGCGCCGTCCTCGACATAGGACGGCGCGCTTTTCTTGTTTTTGCCATCCGCTTGCGGCGCGCAGCCTGTTAGCGCGAGAGGAGCGGGCCGTGTTCCAGCTGCGGCAACACGTGCCGGGCGAACAGGTCCGCCTCGGCGGCGTGGGGATAGCCGGAGAGGATGAACGCCTCGATCCCCAGCGCGCGATAGGCGTTGAGCTTGGCGAGCACCTGGTCCGGATCGCCGACGATCGCCGCGCCGCAGCCCGAGCGCGCGCGGCCGATGCCGGTCCATAGATTGTCCTCGACATAACCGTCCCCGGCAGAGGCTTCGCGCAGTTCGGCCTGGCGGCGGACGCCGGCCGACTGGGCGTCGAGCGAGCGGGCGCGGATCGCCTCGCCCTGCGCGGCGTCGAGGTGCGAGAGCAGCCGGTCGGCGGCGATGCGGGCTTCGGTCTCGGTTTCGCGCACCACGACATGGACGCGGTAGCCGAAACGCAGCGTCCGGCCGCGGCTGGCGGCGCGGGCGCGCAGGTCGTCGAGCGTGGCGGCAACGGCGTCCATCCGGTCCGGCCACATCAGATAGACGTCGGCGCCTTCCGCCGCCGCCTCGCGCGCATCCTCCGAGAGGCCGCCGAAATAGAGCTGCGGCGCGCGGCCAGAGACGGTGGTGATCCGCGGCGGCTCGACCTTGAGCTGCCAGAACTCGCCCTGGTGATCGAGCGCCTCGCCGTTCAGCAGCGTCTTCAGGATGTGCATGGCCTCGATCGTGCGGCGGTAGCGCGGGGCGGAGGCCAGCGTCTCGCCCGGCAGGTCCGAGGAGATGATGTTGACCGCGAGGCGGCCGCCGAGGATCCGGTCGATCGTCGCGATCTGGCGGGCGAGCTGGGGCGGCCAGCTCTCGCCGACGCGCGCCGCCATCAGCAGCCGAATGCGGCGGACCAGCGTGGCGATCGCTGCCGCAAAGGCGGTGGTGTCGATGCCCAGCGCATAGCCCGAGGGCAGCAGGATATTGTCGAACCCTGCGCTTTCCGCCGCCAGCACGATGTCGCGGCAATGCTCCCAGCTGGAGAGCAGGCGCGGGTCGGGCTGGCCGAGAAACTCATAGTCATCGTCGCACAGGGCGGAAAACCAGCTCACTTCGCAGGGGGGAAGTTGTTCTTGCTTGCCGGATGCGTCGGTCTGGGGATGGGTGGTCATCGTTCAAAGCCTCTGGAGAAGAGTATGGCGTCGCGAATTCGGTATGGTCTGGTCGGGTGCGGGATGATGGGCGTGGAGCATATCCACAATCTCGCGATCACGGACGGCGCTGAGCTGGTGGCGATCGCCGATCCGGTCGAGGCGTCGCTCGGCTGGGCACGCGATGCGCTGGGCGGCAAGGCGCAGGACGTGACGGCCTATCGCGATGCCGAGGCGCTGGCCAAGCATGACGGGCTCGACGCGGTGATCGTCGCCAGCCCGAACTTCACGCATCGCGGCACCGTCGAGCCGCTGTTCGATGCCGGGCTGCACATCCTGTGCGAAAAGCCGCTGGCGACGACGATCGCGGATGCCCGCTGGATCGCCAAGCGCGCCGCGCGCCACTCGGCGGTGTTCTGGACGGCGATGGAATATCGCTACATGCCCCCGGTCGCCGCGCTGATCGAGGGCGTGCATGGCGGCGAGATCGGCCGGCTGCGGATGCTGGCGATGCGCGAGCACCGCTTTCCCTTCCTGGTAAAGGTGGGTGACTGGAACCGCTTCGCCCGCAACACCGGCGGCACCATGGTGGAGAAATGCTGCCATTTCTTCGACCTGATGCGCTTCATTGTCCGGAGCGAGCCGGTGCGCGTCTATTGCTCGGGCGCGCAGGACGTGAACCATCTGGGCGAGCGCTATGACGGCGCCACCCCGGACATCGTCGACAACAGCTTCACCACCGTGGACTTTGCCGACGGCACCCGCGCGCTGCTCGACCTGTGCATGTTCGCCGAAGGGGCAGAGGAGCAGGAGGAGATCGTCGCGACCGGCGATATCGCCCGGCTCGACGTGAGCATCCCGGGCAGCGTGCTCACCCGCTCGCCGCGCACGGGCTTCGGCAACCCCAAGGCGCCCGAGAAGCGGACGATCGCCGTCGATCCGGCGGCGCTGGCGGCGGGGTCGCACCATGGCTCGACCTTCTATCAGCATCAGGCCTTTGCCCGCGCGGTGCGGGGGCAGGGGCCGGTGGAGGTGACCGCCGAGGACGGGCTGAAGGCCGTCGCCATCGGCATGGCGGCGGAGATCAGTCTGCGGGAACACCGGGTGGTCGACATGGCCGAACTGCTGGGTCAGCCCGCGTCCGCATAGGCGGTGCGCGGGAGGATCCAGCGCACCAGCAGCGCGCCTGCGAGATAGGAGAAGGCGGCGATCCAGAACATCGGCGCATAGCCATGGCCATTGTCGAGCGACCAGCCGGCCAGCTCGAGAATGGCCATGCCGGCCAGATTCCCGGCAAAGGCGCCGATGCCGATCACCGATCCGACGCGGTTGGCGGGGATGATGTCGGTCGCCAGCCCGAACACGTTGGTCGAGAAGCCCTGGTGCGCGAACAGCGCTAGGCCGAGGAGGAGCGCGGCGACCCATGGGTTGCTCGTCACCAGCACCAGCGGGATCGGCAGCACGAGCAGCGCATAGCCGAGCAGCGTGGCATGCCGCACCCGCTCCGGTGCCCAGCCGCGGGCGAGCAGCCAGCCCGGCACCCAACCGCCGCTGATCGCCCCCAAGGCAGCCAGCGTATAGGCCAGCGCCACGGGCAGGCCGAGCGCGCCCTGTTCCAGCCCGAACTGGCGGTGGAACAGATCGGGCGTCCAGAACAGCAGGAACCACCAGACCTGATCGCTCAGCACCTTGGCAACGGCGATGGCGAGCGTGCGGCGGTCGCGCAGCAAGTGGAGCCATGGCACCTCCGAGCGCGGGCCCCGCACGCTGGCCGCAGCGGGCACATAGCGCAGCCAGACGGCCACCCAGACGAGGCCGAGGCCACCGGCGACCAGGAAGCTGCCCTTCCAGCCGACCCACAGCGCCAGCGCCGGGATCAGCAGAGGCGTCAGGATTGCGCCGAAATTGGGCGCGGTGTTGCCGATGCCGAGCGCGCGGGAGCGCTCGGATGGCGGGAAGAAGGTCGCGGCGGACTTCACCGCCGCCGGCGTGCCAATCGACTCCGCCGCGCCCAGCACCGCGCGCGCCGCGACGAACTGGGTGACGGTGGTGGCGAAGGCATGCGCCATGCCCGCGAGGCTCCACACCGCCACACCCAGCGCGAAGCCGCGCCGCAGCCCCACCCGGTCGAGAAACCAGCCGGTGCCGAGGAACGCCAGCGCTGCCGCGAACTGGAAGGCCGAGGCCATGTGCGCATAGTCGCGATCGGACCAGTGGAACTCGCCCTGCAGCATCGGCTTGAGCAAGGCGAGGATCTGCCGGTCGACATAGTTCAGCATCACCGCGCCGAACACGAGCGCGAGGATCGCCCAGCGGCCCTGCGCGCCGGTCGCCGGATCAGTAGTGGATGCGTGCATTCAGGCCGACATAGCGATCATTGTCCCGCGGCACGTAACGGACCACGCCCGCGGTGGTGCCATAGACCAGATAGTTCGAATAGTGCTGGTCGAGGATGTTCTTGACCAGCGCGCGCAGCTCCCACCGCTCGCCGCCGATCAGCGCTATGCTGGCGTTCCAGAGGCCATAGGCAGGCTGGATCGTGTCCGGGTTCTGGGTGATCGCATACTGCGTCTTGCTTTTGTAGCTCGCGTCGGTCTGCAGCTCGATCGCCAGGCCGTCGGTGATCGGCAGCTTCCACGCGGCGCCCCCGCTCAGCTTCCAGTCGGGGGCGAAGGGGAGGGCGCCGCCGTCGATCGAGGTGCAGCTGGTCGCCGCCGGGCAGTTGAAGTGGCGGATGCGCGCATCGGTGCGCGCCACCGCGAAGTTGAGCGTCAGCCGGTCGGTCGGCCGCGCGTTCAGATCGGCCTCGACGCCCTTGGTCCGTACCCGGCCCGCGTTGATCAGCCGGGTGACGATCGCGCCGAGATAGGTGTCGGTGTAATTGGCCTGGAAGCCGTCGTAATCGGTGAGATAGGCAGCGATCCCGCCGCTCACCCGCCCGTCGAACAGGCTGCCCTTGAGGCCGACCTCGTAGCTGGTCGAGGTCTCGGGCGCGAGCGGCTGGGTGTCGAACGCCTGCATGTTGAAGAAGACGTTGTAGGCCGGGCCCTTGTAGCCGCGCGAGAAGGTGAAATAGGTGTTGGCGTTGGCCGCCAGCTTGTACTGCACGCCCAGGCGCGCGCTGTAATCCACCCGATCGGTCTTGCCGCTGCTGGCGAAGCTGGGGCGGATGCCGGCCACGCCCGTCGCGGTGTCGGAGACGCGCTGGTGATAATAGGTTAGCGCGTCGTGGATCAGCCGGCCGCCGGCGATGAAGGTCAGGGCGTCGGTGGCGTGGAGGTTCGCTTCGCCGAACAGCGCATGGTTCTGCGCACGGATGCCGTAGTTCGCGACGCCGTTGTTGGTCACCGGCGCGCCGCCAATGAGCTGCGTCACGTTGCGTTGGTAGCGCTCGTCGGTGTCGGCGGCGAGCAGATAGGCGCCGACGACATAATCGATCAGCCCGCCTTGCGGCGAGGCTAGCCGGATTTCCTGCGAGAATTGGTCGAAATCCACCCGGCCGTCGTCACGGCCCTGCGGGAAGCCGGGGGCGAGGATCGCGCGGGCGTCCCAATCGGGCGTCTGGTGGTTGCGCCATTCGCGATAGGCGGTGATCGAGGTCAACGTGTAGCCGCCGCCCAGCCGCCAATCGAGCGTGATCGAGCCGCCATAGTTGCGGTCGCGCACCTCGGCATCGAAATTGGTGTTGATCCGGGTGTTGTTCGCGCCCGGCGTGATGCCTTCCTGCGTCAGCAGTCCGACCAGCGTCGGGTTGGGCGTCGCGACGTTGGTCGGGAAGGCGACGCGGGAGGAACTGACGTAGACGCCCTGCGGCGTGTTGTCGCGATTGTAGAGATAGTCGCCGGCGAAGGTGATCGTCACATCGTCGTTGGGTCGGGCGACGATCTTGCCGCGCAGGCCCCAGCGATCATAGCCGTTCACCTTGTGGCCGGTGCCGGCGTTGAACACATTGCCCTTGTACGAGGCATAGAGCCCGCTCAGCGCATAGCCGATGCTGTCGGTGATCGGGCCGGAGACGCTGCCCTTGATCCGCCCTTCGCCGCCTTCGTAATAGCCGGCCTCCAGCGTCTCGGTCTGTACCTTGCTCGGCGCCTTGGTGACGAGGTTGATCACGCCGGCCGAGGCGTTCTTGCCGAACAGCGTACCCTGCGGCCCGCGCAGCACCTCGAGATGGTCGAGATCGAGCAGGTCGAGCGTCGCCTGGCCCGGGCGCACCAGCACCACTCCGTCAATCACGGTCGAGACCGAGCTCTCGACGCCCGGCGAGGTCGTGATCGTGCCGACGCCGCGGACGAACACGGTGCGATCCTTGTTCGACTGGCCGGTGCGGAAATCCACCGTGGGAATGACGGTCGACAGATCCTGCAGCGTGTTGAGGTTGCGCGAGGCGGCGATGTCGCCATTCACCACCGAGACGGCGATCGGCACATCCTGCAGATTTTCGTTGCGGAAGCGCGCGGTCACGACAATGTCGCCCGAATCCTTGGCCGGAGCCGTCGCCTCCTGCGCCTGGGCGAGCGCCGGCTGCGCAACGCCCGCCAGCAGACCTGCCATCATCCAACCGTGCACGCGCCCCATCCGATCCTCCCTATGTGTCGCACAGGCTGTTAATTCCCAGCGCGGAGATCGGAAAATAAGCTTTTGCTTGGGCGCGGCAAAGCAGGCCTTCGCCGGCGTGCGAAAACCTTTTCATACAACAGGTTGGCTGGCACCCTCAACGCCGCGCGCCGCCCGCCTCGCAAAAATCGCCGCGCCTGCGGGAAGGATTTTGCTATGCCCGGTCTCTCTAAGCGCAAACAGAATATCTGCGCGCGGCCATAGGAGGGACAGGCGACACGCGACGTGAAATCTGCGCTGGAGCGCCGCCGCGGCCTGGCGCTGTGGGTCGCGCGTGAGATCGTGCCGCACGAGGCCCGCATCCGCGCCTGGTTCACGCGCCGACGGCTTGCGCCGGAAGATGTGGATGAACTGATGCAGGAAGCCTATTGCCGGATCGCGACGCTGGACTCGGTCGACCATATCGATTGCGGCCACGCCTATTTCTTCTCGATCGCGCGCAACCTGCTGCTGCGCAAACTCAAGCGCCAACAGGTCGTCCCCCTCGACGCGATCAGCGAGATCGAGAGCTTTCGCGATACGCAGACGCCTTCGCCCGAAGAGCAGGTGGCGAACCGCCTGGCCTATGAGCGGGTGATGGCGCTGATCGCGGGCCTGCCCGAACGCTGCCGCCGCGTTGTCGAACTCCGCAAGATCGAAGGCTGGTCGCAAAAGGAAATCGCCGCGCACATGGGCATGACCGAGAAGGCCGTGGAGAAGCAGGTCTGGATCGGCGTTCGCGCCATTCGCGCGGGCTGGTCTGCCGGTGACCCCTCGGCCGAGATCGGCGCGCCCACGATCGGCCGCAAGGCAGGCATTCTGTGAGCGCGCCCAGCCGCCTGTCCGAGGACGAAGCCGCGGCCCTGTGGGTCGCCCGCATGGATGCCGACACCTGGGGCGAGGCAGACGAGGCAGCGTTGCAGCGCTGGCTGGCGGAGGACCCGCGTCGCCACGGCCTGCTGCTGCGCGCGCAGGCCTTGTGGCAGGTGCCGCATATCGAACCGCACGCCGCGGCCGTGGAAGACGAGGCCCCGGTGGATGCGGGCACGCGCGGCTGGCGGCGACGCGGGGTGCTGGGCGGGCTGCTGGCGGCTTCCGCGGCCGGGATCGTCGGCGCGCTGCTGCTCCCCGGGCGCGGCGTCGGCTATGTCACCAAGCTGGGCGAGATCCGGCGGGTGCCGCTGGTCGACGGATCGGTGATGACGATCAATTCGGGCACCGAACTGCAGGTGCGCATCGCCAAGCGCGCCCGCGAAGTCGAGCTGGCGCAGGGGGAAGCCTGGTTCGAGGTCGCCGAGGATGCCGCGCGGCCGTTCGTGGTCGCCGCGGGCAAGGTGCGGGCGAAGGCAATCGGCACCGCCTTTTCGGTGCGCAAGCGCGACAATGGCGTCGAGGTGCTGGTCACCGAAGGGGTGGTCGAAACCTGGTCCGATGGCGAGGAAGCGCAGCGGGTGCGGCTTTCCGCCGGGCAATGCGCGCTGATCAACGATCATGCCATCGTCCATTACGAAACCGACAAGCCCTCGGCGGTGGATCGCGCGCTCGCCTGGCGCAGCGGCATGATCGACCTCGACGGCACCACGCTCGCCGACGCCGCCGACGAGTTCAACCGCTATAACGACCGCCAGATCGTGATCGCCGATCCCGATGCGGCGGGCGAGCGCTTCGACGGGCTGTTCCGCATCAACGATCCCGAAGGCTTTGCCGAGGCGGTCCGCAACGCGCTCGACCTGAGCGTCAATACCAGCGATCCCCGTTTCATACGTATTCAACGTGCGGCCAAGCCGCAGACCCTATAATCGGCGGATCGAAAAAATCGGTGTCGTGAAAGAATTTGCGAGAAGGAAAATCCAAACCCGGGTCTCTAGGTGTGTACAGGTCGCAAAGGCCTGACAAAAAGTAGAATGAACAGGGAGGGGTTTCATGGCGAACGCCACGTTGCGTGGAGCGCTATTCGCGTCCACGAGCATCGTCTGCATGGTCGCGATGCCTGCGGCTGCACAAGCCGCCACACAAACCAAACGCTTTTCCATCGAGGCACAGCCGGCAGAGACGGCGATCGGGCTGTTCGGCCATCAGGCCGACGTGCAGATCATCGCGGCCCGCCGGCTGACGCAATCGGTCCGCACCAACGGCGTGCGCGGCGAGTACACCGTTGGTGACGCGCTCAATCGCCTGTTCGCCGGCACTGGCCTGGTCGCGCGCCAGACCGGTCCGCGCACCTATGCCGTGGTTCCGCGACCCACCTCGGACAAGTTCGTGCCCGCCACAAGCACGAAGCTCGCGCTGTCGGCGCCGGGCGGGGGGACGCAGGCGCAGTCCCCGACGCCTGCGTCCTCCCAGTCCGTCGCTGCCGCCGCGCCGCAAGTGGCGGGCGAGGATGATCCCGCCATCGTCGTGACCGGGCTGCGCGCCAGCCTCGACAATTCGCGCGGCATCAAGCGCGAGGCATCGGGCATCGTCGACGCGATCTCGACCAAGGACATCGGCAAGCTGCCAGACGCCAATCTGGCGGAATCGCTCCAGCGCATCACCGGCGTGTCGATCGACCGTTCGGGCGGCGAGGGTGCCTTCATCACCGTCCGCGGCTTCGGGCCCGAATTCAACACGGTGCTGGTCAATGGCCGCCAGGTGGCGACGCCGACCGACCCCAGCCAGGCCTCGGGCCGCGCCTTCGCGTTCGATACGCTGGCCTCGGAGCTGGTCTCGGGTGTCGAGGTCTACAAATCCTCGACCGCGCGCTACCAGTCGGGTGGTGTCGGCTCGACCGTCAACATCAAGACCGCGCGGCCGTTCGACTATAAGGGCCTGAAATTCGGCGCGACCGTCGACGTCAATTACGACGAGAACGCGAAGAAGAGCGCGCCGGACGCCTCCTTCCTGTTCGCCGACACCTTCGCCGACGGCAAGCTCGGCGTGCTGCTCTCGGGCAGCTATCAGCATCGCTTCACCCGGCTCAAGCAGGCGCAGACCGATGGCTGGCTGGTCAACCCGGCCATTCCCGCCAATCAGGTCAATGGCGGTGCGGGTACCGTCGGCGCGGGCAATCCGCAGGGCAACGTCTTCATCCCGCAGAATTTCGACAGCAAGGTCACCCGCGAGGACCGCGAGCGCATCGGCGGCACGCTGGTGCTGCAATATCGCCCGAGTGACGCCGTGACGGTGACCGCCGACGGCCTCTACACCAAGTTCACCAACACTACCGATGCCCGCTCCTACGGCCATTGGTTCACCGCTTCGAACCTGACCAACGTCAAGACCGACGCCAACGGCACGGCGATCGACATGACGCAGGCGAGCGGCATCGCCACCGATTTCCACGACAAGAAGTTCGACAAGCGCACCAATACGCGTGCCGTGGGGCTCAACGTCGAGTGGCAGATCTCGCCGATGATTACCGCCAGCTTCGACGGCACCTATTCGCTGGCCAAGGAAGATCCCAATGGCGGCAAGGAGGCCTATCTCGCGCTGCTCGGCTATCTGACCGGATCGTCCCGCTACCAGTCGGACGGGTCGCGCCTGCCCTGGCAGACCGAAACGCTGCCGACCTTTGCCGACCCCAACAATCGCTGCGGCAGCGCCGTCACCAATTCCGGCACGCCGGGCAGCACCACCGTGGTCGGGGCGGGCCAGCCGATGTGCCAGCACGTGATGCTGCTGCGCGGCTATGGCGTCCGCGACGAGGTGAAGCAGGGCCGTGCCGACTTCACCTACAAGGGCGACGGGCTGGAGGGGCTGGTGAAGGCCAGCAGCGGTTTCTACTGGTCCGAGGACAAGAAGGACACGTCGCTCTACTCGAACGACGGCGGCACCGGCTGCACGACCTGCGGCTATAACCTGCCGGTACCTCCCGGCGTGGCGATCAGCGTGTTCAATGCCGGCAGCGACTTTCTCTCGGGGGTGAGCGGCTCCAACCGCCTGCCGACCCAGTGGCAGACCTTCGACGGGCCGACGCTGTTCAATGCCATCACCGCGCAGCAGGGGCCGGGCTTCACCTTCGCGCCGCCGCTGGTCAACGACACCCTCGTCAAGGAGCGGGTGATCGGCGGTTATCTCGAAACCGAATGGCACGGCGCGGTTGCCGGTCGGCCGATCTCGATCGTGGCGGGCGTTCGGTTCGAGGATACGTCGACCAACGTCAACGGACTCGCCACCGCCTATACCGGGCTGGTCAAGCTGGCCAATGATCAGACGCAATATGGCTCGACCGCGTCGGGCACGACCCGCACGATCGGTACGACGCATTACATCGACGTCCTGCCCAACATCGCGCTGAAGTGGCAGGTCTCGGATGCGTTCACGGTGCGCTTCGCCGCATCCCAGACGATCACCCGGCCGACGCTGGAACAGCTTTCGCCGGTGACGACGCTCGTCACACTGCGGCCGGGCAATTTCGCCGCGAGCCGCGGCAACGCCGATCTCAAGCCGTTCAAGGCCAGCAACCTCGATGTGTCGTTCGAATATTATTACGGCCGGTCGAGCTATGTGTCGCTCGGCGGCTATCTGAAGAACGTCAACAACTTCATCGTGCTGAACCAGACCACGGGGCCGGTTGCCGGGGTGTCCGGCGCGCTGCTCGATCCGGCCACCGGCCTGCCGGCGCAGTTCACCATCACCGCGCCGGTCAACGGACAGGATGCGACGGTGACCGGTCTGGAGGCCGCGTGGCAGCATGCGTTCGGCGACACCGGCTTCGGCTTCCAGCTCAACGGCACGCTGGTCGGCTCCAACCGCCATCTCAATCCGCAGGATCTCAGCAACAAGTTCGCGCTGACCGGCCTGTCCAACTCGGCAAATGCGGTGGCCTTCTATGACGCGCACGGGATCGAGGCGCGCGTCGCCCTGAACTGGCGGGACCACTTCCTCCAGTATCTCGCCCCGCCGCCGCTCAACGGCGCCGGCCAGGCGGTCACCCAGGTGCGCGCCTATTCGCAGGTCGACGCAAGCCTGACCTATCACATCAGCCCGAACTTCGCGGTGTTCGCGGAAGGCGCCAATCTGACCAATTCGATTGCCTTCAAATATGCCTATTACGCCAACCAGTTCCTCAATGCCGAGGATAGCGGGCGGCGCTTCAAGCTGGGTGCCCGGGTCAATTTCTGATCGCGGCGGCAACGGATCGGCGGCCGGGCAGGATAGATCTGCCCGGCCTCTTTGTCGGCCCGGCAATCATGGTAGACCATCGCGCAGGAAGAGGGGTGTCAGGATCGGATGAGTCGGCACATTCAGTCGGTGTGCATCGTCGGGGGCGGTTCGGCCGGGTGGCTCACCGCGGCCCTGATCGCCGCGCGCCACGGACCCGATCTGCAGGTCACGCTGGTCGAAAGCGTGCGGCTGGGCATCATCGGGGTGGGCGAGGGTACTTGGCCGACGATGCGCAACACGCTGCGCAAGATCGGCATTTCCGAGACTGATTTCCTGCGCACCTGCAAGGCCTCGTTCAAGCAGGGCGCCAAGTTCGCCGGCTGGCGTACCGGCGCGGCCGATGATTTCTACTACCACCCGCTGGTCCTGCCCGAGGGGTTTCCGGCGGTAGACCTGGCGCCGTTCTGGAACGCGCAGGCGGACGCGGGCGGCGCGCCGTCCTTCTCCGACGCGGTGTGCTTCCAGGAATTTCTGTGCGAGCACCATCTCGCGCCGAAGCAGATCACCTCGCCCGAATATGGCGGCATCGCCAACTATGCCTATCATCTCGATGCGGTGCGGCTGGGCGAGATGCTGCGCGAGCATTGCGTCGGCAAGCTGGGCGTCCGCCATGTCGACGACGATATCGTCGAGGTGAAGCAGGCCGAGAATGGCGACGTCACCGCGGTCATCGGCCAGCGGCACGGAGGCATCGCCGCCGATCTGTTCGTCGACTGCAGCGGCTTTTCCTCGCTGCTGCTCGGCCAGACGCTGGGCGTGCCGTTCATCGATTGCAGCGACATACTGTTCATCGATCGCGCGCTGGCGGTGCAGGTGCCGTACGAGCGCGAGGACGCGCCGATCGTCTCGCACACCGTCTCCACCGCGCAGGACCATGGCTGGATCTGGGACATCGGCCTGCAGAACCGCCGCGGCGTCGGCTATGTTTATTCGAGCCGTCATGCCGGTGCCGATCGGGTGGAGGAAGCGCTCGCCGCCTATGTTGGCCCGGCCTTCGCCGACCTCACGCCGCGCGAGATCACGATCCGCTCGGGCCACCGCGCAACCTTCTGGAAGAACAACGTCGTCGCCGTCGGGCTGGCGGCGGGGTTCCTCGAGCCGCTGGAGGCCTCGGCGCTGGTGCTGATCGAGCTTTCGGCTGACTATATCGCCAGCGCCACGCCCGCCACGCGCAGTGCGATGGACATCGTCGCGCGCCGCTTCAACGACATGACCCGTTATCGCTGGGACCGGATCATCGAGTTCCTCAAGCTCCACTATATGTTGTCCGAGCGCGAGGACACCGCCTTCTGGCGCGACAACCGCGATCCGGCGACCATCCCGCAGCCGCTCCAAGACCTGCTCGAACTGTGGCGCCACACCCCGCCGGGCGAGCACGACTTCGCCAGCGCGCACGAGATGTTTCCGGCGGCGAGCTACCAATATGTGCTGTACGGCATGGGCTTCCGCACCGCGTCCCGGCCCGCTGCGCTTGCCAATCGCCACGCCGCGGAGGACGCGTTCGAGCGCGTCGCCGCGATGAAGCAGCGGCTTGCCCCCGCCATGCCGACCAACCGCGCGCTGCTCGACAAGCTGGCGCAGTATCGCTTCCAGCCCGTCTGACCCTGAAAGAGAGCGCATGAATCTGGTGCAATTGACCCGCAAAGACCATGCCGGGCTGCGGCTCGATCCGCCCCGCGCACTGGCGGCGGCGGCGAGCGTCCACCTCGTGCCGCTGGTCGCCGGCGAGATCCGCAAGGTGGCGAGCCAGTTCCCCGTGTTCCTCGCCAAGGATGCGGAGACCGGCCAATTCTACCCCGCGGCGCTGCTCGGGCTGGAGCCGCAGGAGAATCTGTTCTGGGACGGCACGACCTTCGACGCCGATCATGTCCCGCTCAACCTGCTGCGGCTGCCCTTCTTCGTCGGCAGCGGCGCGCTGGAAGGGCAGGTCTGCATCGACAGCGACAGCGCGGCGATCGTGGCGGACGGCCCTGTGGGAATCGTCGAGGAGGATGGCCGCGATAGCCCCTATCTCCAATCGGTGCAGGCGATCCTCGGCCAGCTGGTCGCGGACGAGGCCCCCACCGCGGCGCTGGTCGCGCTGATCACCGAACATCGGCTGGTCAGCGAAGTGACGCTGGACGTGGCCTTCCACAACGGCACGTCCGCGTCGCTCGCGGGTCTCTACGGCATCGACGAACGGGCGCTGGGGCGCAAGGCCGCAATGCTGGCGGACTGGGACCAGGTGATGGTGCTCGCCGCGATGGCGCTGTCGCTCGATCATGTCGCGGGGCTTGTGCGGCGCAAGAATGCGCGGTTGGCGGCCGAGGCGGCGTGGTTCACCCCGGGCGCATGACCTTCTCCGCGACGCGGATGGGCGCAGAGCAGGTGCCGCTCTGGCAAGTCGACGACGCTCATCCCGCGCCGCAGGATCTGGCGGCAGCAGCGGATCGGGCCGTGTTCGGGCGGACGGAGGGCGACCTGTATCCCGGCCTGCGCGCCGCCGTGCCCGACGGCTATGCTGATTGGCTGGTGCGGGCGGCCGCAGAGATGCTGGGCGACGCTCCCGCCTTTCTGCGGGCGACGTTCGCGATCGCCAGCGACGATCCGGCCCAGCTGGCGCCGATCCAGCGCATCCCCCATTTCGACGACTGCGCGGACGCGATCGTCGCGACGGTCCATTATCTGTGCGGCCCGCCGCATGGCGGCACCAGCTTCTACCGCCATCGCGGGACCGGGTTCGAGCGGATCACCGCGGCGCGCCTGCCCTTGTGGCGGCAGGCGCTTGCGCGCGACGGGGAGACACATGGCCTGCCGCCCCGGGCGTATCACGAGGGCGACGGCGCGGCGTTCGAGCGGATCGGCCAGGTTCCGCTCAGCTTCAACCGCCTGATCCTCTACCCGGCCAACTGCCTGCATGCAGGCGACATCGCCGGTTCCTGGCAGCTGGCGGCGACCGGTCCCCGCCTGACCATCACGTCGCTGCTCCGCCTGCCCTGAGCCAGGCGCCCCGCGGCCTAACCGGAACGCTGCAAATCATCTCAATCTCCTGCCACCGCGTCTCAAACCGCCTGGCCGGTCTTGACGATTCGAGCGCGACGATGCCTGCCGCACGGGCACGGCGGGATCCTTCGGGGGGTGATACCGCGCGGGCAACGGCGGCGCCTTCCGGGGGGAGGGCGCGATCGCGCCGATCAACAGGGGGCGACGATGGTGCGCGGGCCGGGGGTGCGTGCGCCATCGTCGCATGCCGCGGCGCGCTCAATCGATCCGCTTCTTGCGCACCGTCCAGGCGGGATCGGTGCACAGCCGGCAATCGGTGCCCTGGAACCAGCGCGCTGCTCCCTTGTCGCCGCGCAGCTGCCAGTCCAGCCAGGCGACGTCCACCGGCGTCACCCGCCCGCCATTGGCATCCTGGAAGGTGCCGCCATGGCCGACATCGAGGCTGGCGAGCATTGCCGGCACCGTGTCGATCCGATCGACATCGTCGTTGCCGTTGGACCAGGCAATGTCCGACGGACCGCCCATGATGTAGAGCACCGGGGTGTGCAGCCGCCGCAGCGCTGCCTTGTCGATGGTGATGCCGCGGATCGGGTTGGTGCCGTCCTTGAACACCCCGCTATTGTGGACGATCACGGCGCGCACGCGCGGATCGGCGGCGATCTCCAGTGCCTGGAGCCCGCCGCAGCTATGGCCGGACACCGCGACCAGCCGTGGGTCGATGCGGCCGAAAAAGGGACTGCCGCGCCGCGAGTTTTCGGCGAGCGCCCAGTCGATCCCGGCGGCGACCTGTGCGGTCGTGGTCCGGATGCCGAGCGGGCCGGGCGGCGGAGTCTGTGGGCGGGGTGGGGCGCCGGGGCCGCTCAGCACTCGGCCGGCGGCGATCACCAGATAGCCGTGCGAGGCGATTTCGGCGAGGTGCAGCCGCACGCTGGCGCCGTCGTCGCTGCACGCGCCATTGCCCCACACCAGCACGCCCAGCTTCTTGGGGCCGAGCCTGGAGAGATCGGCGGGTTGGTAGAGCACATGATCAGGCAGCGTAGGATCGGTGCGCTTGACGGCGGGATAAGGGCCGGTGCCGGCGGTGTCGGGCATCGCTGCATCTGCCTGTTGCGATGCCTGCCTGGCGGATGCACCCGCCATTCCCAGTGCCCCCATGGCGACGATCGCCGCCACCCTTGCTGCCAGCTTCATCCCGTTCCTCCCCCGTTCGTTGGCTAGAGCCATACACCCGGTTGCGGTGTCCCGGCCAGCGGCGCGGTAGCTCTCGGTCGCGGGGCCGGGTCACGGATTCAGCAGGAAGACCACATAGCCCCGAAAGCGGGGATTGGCGGTGAGGCCCGGCGGCGGCGTCCATTCGCCGCCCTGGAGCAGGCCGATGCGGAAGGGAATGGGCAGCCGACCCAGCTTGGCGACATAGCCCTGGTAGCCGGGGATGACGCGCCGGCCCTGGTAGATCTGCACGACCACCTCGTCGACGACACCGGTCAGCTGTGCAAGGCCCTCGGGATCGCCATTGGCGCTCCAGTCGAGCAGCCCAGTGATGCCCAGCTTATACTGTGCGGGCAGCCTGGTGCGCAGCGCTTTCAGGAAGGTGGCATAGCGCGCGAGGTGGCGGGTGCGCGCGTCGAAATCGATCTGCAGTCCGGCGAGCCGGTTTCCCGCCCGCTGCCAGCGTTCGAGCGCGGCGCGCAGTTGCGCGTCGATCTGCGGGGTCCAGGATAGCGTCTCCACCCGCAGCACCATCCACAGCTCGGCATGGTCTATCCGCGGGACGGCCGGGCGCTGCGCGACCAGCCGCGGTGCATCGCCGCCGACCACCGCGCCCTGCAGCAAATAGATGCGGCGGGCGCGGGCAAGCGCGGGCTGCGGCTTGACCCCGGCCCAGAGCCAGAAGGCGTCGTAGCGGGCCGCATCGACCATGCCGCCGGGCGAGGTCTGCGTCGGGGCGCCGGAGAGCAGCAGCGGCAGCGCCAGCAGCAATCCGAGGCGCTTACCAATAATAGCGCAGCTCCTGCGCCCAGCGCGACTTCGGGTAGTCACGCTTCAGCCGCTGGAACCAGCCCTTGCGGACGGGCAGCTCGACGCCCTTGCCGCCACAGGTATTGGAGGCGCTGGGTGCGTAACAATTGACCGCGCGGAACAGCGCATAGGCCTTGTCGTCGGGCGAAGCGGCGGGGGAGGCCATCACCACCTGATAGGCGTCCAGCCGCGCATAGGGCGCACCCGCGAACCGGGTCGGCGTGCCGCCGAGTTCATCCTTTGCCGGCTGGCCATCGAGGAGGAACCCGTCGAAGCCGTTCACGCGGGTGAACTCGCCGAGGCAGAGCATCGCCTTCGCATCTGCGGCGGCGAGGCGGCGCTGCGTTTCCGGGAAGGCCGGGCAGCCATAGTCGCCGAGCTTCTTGCCCTTGGCGAACAGGGCAGTGGGCAGCGGCCGGGATCCGCTGAAATCGAAATAATATTCGGTTTCAACCGGCGCACCGGCCGGGATCAGCCGCAGATCGTCGACGAAATCGCGGTGCGAGCCGCGCGTCGCTTCCTTGTAGAGCAGCGTGAACAGCGCGACGTCGCGCTCGTGCGCCGAGGCGCTCGTCGCCTGCGCCTGCTGCCGCAGCAGCTTCGCATCGGCGACGTTCATCAGCAGCCGGTCGCGGATCTCCTGCGAGCGGATCGGCGAGTCGGGCGCGAACAGACGGTCGAGGCCGTCGTGCCGCTCGTCGTGCAGCGCCAGCGCGAGCTCGACGGCGGGGCGCTGGCCGGGTGCCTTGGCGCCGCTGAGCAGGTCGCTCCAGAAGCCGCGCACATTGCGGTCGGCCCGCACCTCCAGCGCCATGCCGCGCAGCATCTGGCGGCTGAATTCGAGATAGCTGAAATTGGCCTGGTGCGACGCATCGGGGAGGAGCTGCAGCGCTTCCTGCGGCTGCCCGCCGAGATGATAGGCATGGGCCGCCTGGAGGAAGGCGAACAGCGCCGGGTTGCGGGCGAACTTCGGGCGCTGGGCGTCGAGCGCGGCACGGGACAGCGGCTGGCAGCACGGGTCGCTGCCCTCCGCGGTGCGCATGTGCATCAGGTCGAACGCGGCGAGCAGGATCGGATCGTGCAGCGTCTCCGCGGTGGCGGTCGCCAGCAGCTTGGCGTCGATCTCCTGCGCCAGCGACACCGCGTCGATGCCGCGCTGCGCGTCCGGCAGCGCGATCAGCGCGACATATTCGGCTTCCAGCTTCGCACGGTCCTGCGCCAGCCAGTAGACGCGGCGCAGCAGGCCGCGTGCCGAGAAGAAATATTCGCCCTTGGGATAGGCCTTCATATAGCCGCGCAGCGCATTTTCCGCCGCGGCTACCAGCGTCGGGGCGACGGTGGCGCCTTGCTTGGGTGAGCCATAGGCATCGTAATAATCGACCTGCGCCCGGTTCACCGCCACGCGGCCCAGCATGTAGCGCGCGGTTTCGCGCAGCCACGGGTCGCGGGCGTTGGCGAGGGAGGCGAAGCGCGCCGCGGCACCGTCGAAGTCGCCGGCATAGAAGGCCGCCGCGCCGTCGAGATAGGCGGCGAAGGCCTTGCCTGCTTCCGACTTCGCGCCGTTCACTGCGGCGGTCAGCGCCGCGGTGCCGCTGGTGCCTTGGGCGCAGTCGGGATCCAGGCCTTTTCGGGCAGCGATCAATGCGGCGCGTTCGGGCTCTGGCACCTTCGCATTGGCGCGGATCGCGGTTTCGAAGTCGGCTGCCCCCGTTACGTTGCTGCGGCAGCGCGAACCTTCGCCATCCGCGAAGTACGGACTGCCGCCATCCGCCGAGCGCGGCAGCAGCAGGGACAGGTCCAGGAACACGGAAGGCGCGGCCGGTGCCTGCGGGCGCGGCGCGCCGGGCAGATCGGCGAGGAGCAGCGCCAGATTGGTCCGGCTGTCGTTGCGCGGCCCCAGCATCGCCAGATCGTCGCAGCCGCTATAGGCGGCGAAGGACAGCTTCCAGGTTGAGCTGCAGCCGTAATCGCTGCTGGCATGGGCCGGCAGGCTCCAGAGCGCGCCCATACCGAGCAAGAGGAAAAGGATCGTCCTGATCATGCTGTGCGCCCCGCAGTGAATTGCGGGCTGCGCCTACCGCAGCCGCTTCGGTCGCGCCATAGCCGCGTTCCGAACGCGCATCCCGGAACCCAGCGTTTCCGCCAGCCCACTTGTCGACCGGCGCCGGTTGCGCGCAACAGTGCATCGTTGCGCGGGCGACTCGGCTTCGGGTCGCGCGCTTCCGTGCGCCGCATCGGGCGGCGCGTGTTACCGAAGAGCGAGGCTGAGCGTGGCAGGGCTGAAACAACGATATAGCGGGATTGCGATCCTGCTCCACTGGGCGCTGGCGCTGCTGCTGCTGTTCCAGCTCGGGCTCGGCTGGTCGCTGGAAGACCTGCCGCATTCCACGCTCTTCATCGCATTCCAGTTCCACAAGTCTGTCGGCATCCTCATCCTGGTGCTGTCGCTCGCGCGGCTGCTGGTCCGCCTGTTCGTCTCGCGGCCGCCGGCAGAGGGGGTACCGGCGCTGAAGCTGCTGGCCAGCGTGGTCCATTGGGGGCTCTACGGGGTGATGATCCTCGGGCCGATCACCGGCTGGATCATCGTCTCCACCGCCCGCGTGAAGCTGCCGACGCTGCTGTTCGGCACGATCCCACTGCCGCATCTGCCGCTGGGGCAGGCGTGGAACGAGCCCGCCGAGACGATCCACGGGCTGATCGGCTGGCTGCTCGCCGGGCTTGTCGTGCTGCACATCGCCGGCGCGCTGCGACACCATCTGCTGCGCGACGATCTGATCGGCCGGATGATGCCGGCGGCGCTGTCGCGGCGCCCGGCGCTGTCGATCGCGGTGGTGGTGGCGCTGGCGGCATGCGCCGGCGCGTTCTTCGCTGGTTCCTGGCGCTACAAGGGCCATGCCGAGGTGCCCACGCCCTCGCAGCCGCTGCCGACCCCCGGCTCGACGCCGAACCTGGCGACCGCGCCCGCTCCGGCACCGACCGCGTCCGCCAGCCCGGCCGCCACGCCGGAACCGACGCCGACACCTTCTCCTTCGGCTTCGGACGCCGCGATGCCGGTGCGCAGCTGGAAGGTGGCGCCGGGCGGCACGCTCGGCTTCCGCACCGTCTATAGCGGCGAGACGATCAACGGCCGCTTCACCCGCTGGACCGGCGACATCCAGTTCAGCCCCGACGATCTGGCCCATTCCAAGATCGCGGTCGATATCGACCTCGCCTCGGTGAGCAGCGGCGATTCGGAGCGCGACGATACGCTGAAGGGCGACGATTTCTTCGGTGTCGCCGCCCACCCCAAGGCGCGCTTCACCGCCAGCCGGATCCGCAAGCAGGGCAGCGGCTATGTCGCCGATGGCATGCTGGCGCTGGCTGGTGCGAGCCGGCCGATGCCGGTCGCCTTCACGCTCAAGATCGACGGCGACCATGCGCAGGCGAGCGGTACCGCGACGGTGAAGCGTCTGTCGTTCGGCGTCGGCAAGGGCCAGTGGAGCGATGCCAGCACCATCCCCGACGCCGTTGCGGTGACCTTCCGCTTCTCCGCCGACGCGAAATAGGCGGGCAATGGAGGTTCGCGCGGCGCAGGCTGCCGATCGGGATGTCGTGATCGCCCTGTGGCAGGCCGCCGGGCTCACGCGTCCGTGGAACGATCCGGCCGCCGATTTCGATCGCGCGTTGCAGGGTGATGCCTCCACGATCCTGCTGCTGCGCGACGGCGATACGCTGCTCGGCACCGTGATGGTGGGCGAGGACGGGCATCGCGGCTGGGTCTATTACCTCGCCGTCGCCGAGTCGGCTCGGGGGCAGGGGCATGGCCGTGCGCTGATGGCGGCGGCCGAAGCCTGGCTGCGCGCGCGGGGCTGTCCCAAGCTTCAGCTGATGGTCCGCGAGGGCAATGATGCGGCGATCGGTTTCTATCGCGCGCTGGGCCTGGAGGTGCAGCCGGTTGTGACGCTCGGCCGTTTCCTTCACTAAGCGCGCATGACCATCGCGCTCTACGGAATCAAGAATTGCGACACGATGAAGAAGGCGCGGGCGTGGCTCGATGCCAACGCAATTCGCCATGTGTTTCATGATTATAAGGCCGAGGGCTTAGACCCCGCGCGGCTCGACCACTGGATTGCGACGGAGGGCTGGGAGCCGCTGCTGAACCGCGCGGGCACCACCTTTCGCAAACTTCCCGAAATGGACAAGATCGACCTCGATTCGGCCAAGGCTCGTGCGCTGATGATCGCGCAGCCGTCGATGATCAAGCGGCCGGTTTTGGAATATCCGGGCGGTTTGCTGATCGGATTCGCGGCAGAACGCTATGCTCGTGCGTTGCTCTGAGCACGAAAAATTTACACATTCATGGCCTAAGCACCGTGTTTATCCTAAATTAACACGATAAACGAAACGGGTTACTGGGATCGCATGGCGTCTTATATTCGACAACGGCCAGCCAGCTGGTTTCGCACCGTCGCAACGATGCTGGTCCTGTGGGGGCTGTTCGGCTGCCTCGTCTTCTATGCGCACGCAACGCTGGCGCTCCCGCGCGGTGTCGAGCCGAGCTTCTGGAACTGGGAATATTATCAGGCGGTGCCGCGCTGGTTCCTGGTCGATTATGCGATCGGGGTCGGCGCCAGCCTGCTGGGATCGCTGGCCATGCTGCGGCGCTCGCGCAAGGCCAATATCCTGTACGTCGTCTCGCTCGCGGCGGTGATCGTCCAGTTCGGCTATCTGTTCGCCACGGGCGGCCTTGCCGGGCCGGTGCAGGCGTTCGTGATCCCTGTCTTCATCCTCGGCGTGGCAATCTTCCAGATCTGGCTCGCCGGCATGGCGACCCGGCGGGGCTGGCTGCGCTGATCTGGAGCGGGCTGGCGGCCTCGCTCGCGACCCGCTAGACCGCGCGGCATGTCGCACCAGCTCACCCTCGATACCGCCACCAGCCGCGCCAACCCCACGCCCGCGCCGATGAAGCGCGTTACCGTGCCGGCGATCCGCAAGCGCAAGGGCGGGGAGCCGCTGGTGATGCTCACCGCCTATACCGTCCGCATGGCGCAACTGATGGACGAGGCATGCGATATGCTGCTGGTCGGCGACAGCCTGGGCCAGGTGATCTACGGGCTGCCGTCCACCGTGCCGGTCACGCTCGAGATGATGGCGGCGCACGGCGCGGCGGTGGTGCGCGGCAGCTATCATGCGCTGGTCGTCATCGACATGCCGTTCGGCAGCTACGAAGCTTCGCCGCAACAGGCGTTCGAGAGCGCCGCGCGGCTGCTCAAGGAAACCGGTGCCGCGGCGGTGAAGCTGGAAGGCGGCGCCGCGATGGCCCCGACAGTCCGGTTCCTCAACGAGCGCGGCATCCCGGTGATCGGCCATATCGGCCTGACCCCCCAGGCGATCAACGTGCTCGGCGGCTATGGCGCGCGCGGCCGCAGCGAGGCGGAGCATGCCAAGCTGGTCGGCGACGCCGTGGCGATGGACGAAGCGGGCGCCTTCGCGATCGTCGTCGAAGGCGTGGTCGAGCCGATCGCGGTGGAGATCACCAAGGCGGTCAAATGCCCCACCATCGGCATCGGCGCTTCGGCGCAGTGCGACGGCCAGGTGCTGGTCGCGGAGGACATGCTCGGCCTGTTCGAGCGCACCCCGCGCTTCGTGAAACGCTATGACGATCTGGCTGGCCGCATTTCCGCCGCGGTTGAAACCTATGCGGGCGAGGTACGGTCGCGGGCCTTTCCGGGACCGGATCAGGTCTATGCGCCGAAGGACTGACGGAGTAGGGCGATTTGCGTTCACGGCACGCGACGCTAAGGTCCGCGGCCGCATTAGACCCATGGAGTAGATTTTGGCGCTTCCTCCTTCCGGTACCACCGACGAGGCCTTTCTTCGCGAAGTCGACGAGGAATATCGGCGCGATCAGCTGATCCGCGCCGGCCGCCGCTATGGCATCTGGGTCGTGGTCGCCGTCGTGGCCTTCCTGGTCGCGGTCGCGGGCTGGCTGTTCTACGATCACAGCCAGCGCACCGCCGCCGAGGCTCGCGGCGAGGACTATGACGCCGCGCTTCAGCTCGCCGCGCAGAACCAGGCCGGCCAGGCCCAGCCCGGTCTCGACAAGCTGGCGCAGGGCGAGGACGGCTATGCCGCGATGGCGCGCTTTACCCAGGGCAACCTGCTGCTCCAGCGGGGCGACAAGAAGGGTGCTGCGGCCAAGTTCGCCAGCATCGTCACCGACAGCAAGCTCGCCCAGCCGTTCCGCGATCTGGCGCTGGTCCGCCAGACCCAGGCCGAGTTCGACACGATCAACCCGCAGGACGTGATCCAGCGGCTCGGCACGCTCGCCAACCCCGATTCGCCCTGGTTCGGCACCGCCGGCGAGATGGTGGCGGCCGCCTATCTGAAATCGGGCAAGCGCGGCGAAGCCGCTAAGCTCTATCGCCAGCTCAGCGAAGCCGGTCCCCGCGTGCCGGATTCGATCCGCGAACGCACCGCCGAACTCGCCAAGTCGCTTTCGGTCACGCCCACGGCGACGACCGCTCAGACCCAGGAAAAGCAAGCTAAATGAACACGAAGGTTCGCGTTGTAACGGCAGTGGCTGCGCTGGCGCTGGTCAGCGGCTGCGGCGTCTTCAAGGGCGGTGGCAGCAAGAAGACGCCCGTGCTCGGCGAGCGCGTGCCGATCCTGGTGACCGAAAACGACATCACCGCCGACAAGACGCTGGCGGGCATCGATGTCCAGCTGCCCGAAGCGTCGGTCAACGAGAATTGGAGCCAGCCTGGCGGCAGCGCCTCCAAGGCGATGGGCCATCTCGCGCTCGGCGAGTCGCTGTCGCGCGTCTGGTCCCGCCAGGTTGCCAAGCCGTCGAAGAGCGAGCGTCTCGCCGCCTCGCCGGTGATCGAAGGCAACAAGCTGTTCGTGATCGACCAGGTCGGCACCGTCCACGCGATGACGGCCGATACCGGCTCGGAACTGTGGACCGCGAGCACCGGCGCCGGCGACGACAAGCGCAGCCGCGGCGCGCTGTTCGGCGGGGGCGTCAGCGTCGACGGCGACCACGTCTATGCCTCGAACGGCCTCGGCGACGTGGTCGCGCTGCAGGTGGCGGACGGCAAGGAAATCTGGCGCAAGCGCCCCGGCGGCCCGCTGCGCGGCGCACCGACGCTCGCCAACGGCAATGTCTATGTGGTGACGCAGGACAACCAGCTGTTCGCGCTGACCCAGGACAAGGGCGAGGTTTCGTGGACCGCGACCGCCAGCCTCGAATCGCAGGGCGTGTTCGGCGTTGCGGCGCCGGCTTCGGCGCAGGGCACGGTGATCGCCGGCTTCTCCTCGGGCGAGCTCAACGCCTATCGCTACGAGAACGGCCTGTCGCTGTGGGGCGATGTGCTGACCCGCAACAGCATGACCACCTCGGTCTCGTCGCTCTCGGACATCGATGCCGAGCCGGTGATCGACCAGGGGCGCGTCTATGCGCTGGGCGAGGGCGGGCGGATGGTCGCGGTGGACATCACCAGCGGCTCGACGCTGTGGGAACAGAGCATCGGCGGCCTGGCCTCGCCGTACGCCGTGGGTGAGTGGCTGTTCGTCGTCACCGACGATGCGCGCCTGCTCTGCCTGTCGCGCAGCAGCGGCAAGCCGCGCTGGATCGTCCAGCTGCAGAAGTACAAGAACGAAAAGAAGCTGAAGAACCCGGTCGCCTGGAAGGGGCCGATCGTGGCGGGCGGACGCCTGTTGCTGATCAACACCCTCGGCCAGATCGTCTCGGTATCGCCCAAGGACGGCAGCATCCTCTCCACCAAGGAGACCAAGGATCCGCTGTCGCTGGCGCCGGTGATCGCCAACAAGACCCTCTACCTGCTCGACGACAAGGGTCGCCTGACCGCCTATCGTTGAGCCTGCTGCTCCGGCACGTTGCCGGGCGGAATAGCCATAAGGGGGCCGGGGCGCAGCGCTCCGGCCCCTCTCGTTTTTTCGGCGGCTTTGCGTCGCCCTTTCGACTGCGTTAGAGAATCGACCATGCCTTTGCCCACCGTCGCCATTATCGGACGCCCCAACGTGGGCAAGTCGACGCTGTTCAACCGGCTGGTCGGGAAGCGCCTGGCGCTGGTCGACGACCAGCCCGGCGTCACCCGCGATCGCCGCGAGGGCGATGCGAACCTGCTCGGCCTCGAATTCCGGGTGATCGACACCGCGGGCTATGAGGACGAGGATGCCGCGACGCTCCCCGGCCGTATGCGCGCGCAGACCGAGGCGGCGGTGCGCGAGGCCGACGTCTCGCTGTTTCTGATCGATTCCCGCGCCGGCGTGACCCCGCTGGACGAGGAAATCGCGCGCTGGCTGCGCTCGACCGATCGGCCGGTGGTGCTGATGGCCAACAAGGCGGAAGGCCGTGCCGGCGAGTCGGGCGTGCTGGAAGCGATGGCGCTGGGCCTTGGCGATCCGATCCCCTTTTCGGCCGAGCATGGCGAGGGCGTGGTCGATCTGTTCGAGGCGCTGCTACCGCATGTCGAGCGGGAGGAAGAAGCGCCGGAGGAAGATCCCGACAGCCCCGACGCACCGCTCAAGCTGGCGATTGTCGGTCGTCCGAACGCGGGCAAGTCGACGCTGGTGAATCGCATCCTCGGCGAGGATCGGATGATCACCGGGCCCGAGGCCGGGATCACCCGCGACTCGATCTCGATCGATTACGAGTGGACCGATTTCGAAGACAAGCCGCGCAAGGTGCGGCTGGTCGATACCGCGGGGCTCCGCAAGAAGGCGCGTGTCGAGGAGAAGCTGGAGAAGCTCTCCGTCGCCGACACGCTCCGCTCGATCGACTTTGCCGAAGTCGTCGTGCTGCTGCTCGACGCGACGCGTGGGCTGGAGGTGCAGGATCTCAAGATCGCCGATCGCGTGCTGCAGGAAGGCCGCGCGCTGATCATCGCCATGAACAAGTGGGACGTGGCGGAGAATGCCTCCAGCCTGTTCAACGGCGTCAAGGGCGCGCTGGACGAGGGGCTGGCGCAGGTGAAGGGCGTGCCGCTGCTCACCGTCTCGGCAGTGACCGGCAAGGGCCTGGACACGCTGATGCGTGTTGCATTCGAGACGCGCGACGCCTGGTCGCGGCGCGTGTCGACCGGCCAGCTCAACCGCTGGTTCGAGCGCGCGATCGAGGCCAACCCGCCGCCCGCTCCCGGCGGCAAGCGGATCAAGCCGCGCTACGTCACGCAGAACAAGACCCGTCCGCCCAGCTTCGTGCTGTTCGGCACACGCGTGGACCTGCTGCCGATGAGCTACCAGCGCTATCTGATCAATAGCTTGCGCCGCGAGTTCGATTTCGGCGCGGTGCCGGTCCGCCTGGTGCTGCGCGCGCCGAAGAACCCGTTCGACCGCGACAAGGACTAAGGGCTTCCTTTCCGCTTCTAAGTCCCCCCTCCCGCAAGCTGGAGGGGGGACTTAGAAGAAGGGAAGGGCCTTACTCCGCCTCGGCCGGCTTGCTGTTGAGCTGGATGTAATTCTCCAGCCCCATGCGCTCGATCATGTCGAACTGGCGCTCCAGCGTGTCGACATGCTCTTCCTCGCTCTCGAGGATCTTGAGGAACAGGTCGCGGCTGACGAAGTCGCGGACGGTTTCGCAATGCTGGATCGCGTCGCGCAGGACGGCGATCGCCTCCACTTCCAGCGCGAGATCGGCGCGGAGCAGTTCTTCGACATTCTCGCCGATGCGCAGGCGGCCGAGCAGCTGGAAATTGGGGAGACCGTCGAGGAACAGGATGCGCTCCGACAGCCAGTCGGCGTGCTTCATCTCGTCGATCGATTCGTGGCGCTCGAAATCGGCGAGCTTCTGCACGCCCCAGTGATCGAGCATGCGATAGTGCAGCCAGTACTGGTTTATCGCGGTGAGCTCGTTCTTGAGCACCTCGTTCAGATACTCGAGAACCTTGGCGTCGCCCTTCATATGCAAATCCCTTTCGTTTGAGCGACAGCCTAGCCGCGAAACGATCGGGACGGAACTGGGGAAGTGCGTTCAGGCGGCAGCCCGTTCCTCGGCAATGATGGCGCGGGCGAAGGGGACGCACTGGCCGCACTTGGCCTGGCAGCCGAGCGCGCGATAGGCCTGGCAGGCGCTCTGCGCACCGGATCGCGCCGCTTCCCGGACTTCCCGTTCCCGCAGGGCATTGCACACGCAGACGACCATCGACATTCCCTCGATTCTCTCGCTGCGAAGGATCTAGTGCGATTGCGAGCGATTCGCAAGGCTATTGCGAATGGGTTGCAGACTGCCGCGCGCCAAGCTGCGCCACAGCCATTCGAACGGGCCATAGCGGAAGACGCTCAGCCACGGCTGGGACCAGAGCAGCAGCAGCGCCCACACGCCGAATACCACCGGGTAGAGCTGCCAGCGCGAGAGATGGCCGAACCAACCCAGGCCATAGCCGTCGAAGAACCACACACAGAGCAGGCTGGTCGCGAGGTAGTTGGAAAACGCCATCCGCCCCGCTGCCGCCAGTCGCTGCGTCAGCCAGCCCTCGGGCCGCGCGGTATAGAGGATCAGGCAGGCCCAGCCCACGATCATCACCGGCCGCACCAGCCCGGGCAGCGTCACTGCCGCCATCAGCACGGCGAACAGGCTGAACTTCGCCGCGATCAGCCAGATCGCCAGCACGGCGTAGACGGGCAGGGCGATCGCCCAGCTGCGCAGCCACCAGCGCCGATAGGTTGCGCGCGGCCAGGCGCCGCTAAGCAGCCCGCTGCGCAGCGCCGCCATGCCGAACAGCATATAGCCGAGCGTCTCCCAGCCATAGACCAGCAGCATCGCGAGGGGGCTGGTCGCATATTCGCCAAAGCGCTGGCCGACCATCCCGGGATAATCGCCGCGGTGCACCGCCAGCTCGGAGGCGATGCGGGCCGCCGGGGGCAACCCGAACGCGTTGACCAGCGAGGCATATTCGCCCTGCATGGTCTGCGGCAGCAGCGACATCCGCCAGGCATCGTGGGCGAAGGTGGCGAACAACGCGGTGCTGACCAGCACCAGCACCGTACCCAGGCTCAGCAACCGCGCGATCGGCAGCTTGCGCAGGGGAAAGGCGAGCATGCCGACCAGCGCATAATGGGCAAGGATGTCGCCGTGCCAGACCAGCCAGAGATGGGCGAGGCCGAACAACAGCAGCCAGCCCATCCGCGCATAATGCGCCCGCGCCGGATCGCGCCCCCCCGCTTCCGCCGCGTCGGTGACGATCAGCAGCGAGGCGCCGAACAGGAAGGAGAACAGCCCGCGCATCCGCCCGTCGAAGAACAGGAAATTGACCAGCCACGCGGCGAGATCGGCGCCATGCCAGCCGCCATAGGCGCGCGGGTTGAAATAGGCCGCCTCGGGTATGCCGAAGCCGACGATGTTGAGCAGCAGGATGCCGAGCAGCGCGGTACCGCGGACGAGATCGAGCGAAAGCAGGCGGGCGGAAATCGGGGGATGCACTTCCGGCGCTTAGAACCAGCTGGCGATCTGATCCATCGCTTTACGCTCCAGCGCCGCCGCCGGCACCGTCGCATCTAGGGCGGGGTGCCCCGTGACGATCAGCATCACCGGCCGCTCATGCTCGGGCCGCCGGCACAATCGGTTGAGGAAGCGCGCCGGGGTGGCAGTGTGCACCAGCGTCGCCAGCCCCGCCATGTGCAGCGTGGTCAGCAGCAGACCGCAGGCGATGCTCACGCTTTCGGTAACGTGCGGGTTGGGGAAGCGATCGGTCTCGTTCGCCTTCATCTGGCCGAAGGCGACGATGATCCAGGGCGCGACTTCGAGATAGGGCTTGTCGGCATTGGTGCCGAGGTTCTGGAGCAGGCCCTGCCACTCGCTGCCGCCGATGCCGCCGTAGAAGTTGCGCTCTTCCTCTTCCACCGCCACGCGCAGCGCGGTCTTGGCGCCCGGCGACGAGATCGCGGCGAAATGCCAGGGCTGGCGATTGGCGCCGCTCGGCGCGGTGCCGGCAGCGGCGATCGCCGTCTCGATGATCGCGCGCGGCACCGGGCGGTCCGCAAAGCTTCGGCAACTGTGGCGCATCGCCATGCGCTCGCAAAAGGCTGCGGCGTTCGCGATCCGCGCGTCGTCCGGCAGATCGATGTCAGGATTCCAAGGCCGCATATCAGGTTTCATAGAGGAAATTGGGAACAAGCGTCGTCCACGGGGCGTCGCCTGTCCACCTGTGTCTTATGCGGAGACGCGCATGTCGAGTTTTATTCGGTCGCGGCCGTAAGCCGGGGCGTGAGCCGCACGCCCGACCAGCCGTCGAAGGCACAGCGGTCGTCCGCGTCCCAGCCCTGTGCCGCGGCAACGTCGGCGACGGTGGCGTCGCGCAGTTCGCTGGCGCCGGCGGGGTCGGGCCATGAAACCCAGCAAAAGCCGTTACTGGCGAGCAGCCCGCGCAATGCACCCAGTTCGCGTTCCAGATGATCGCGACGTGACGCGAACAGGTGCACGCCCTGCACGCCGTCGGTGGCGCATCCCAGCTCTTCTAGCGCGGCGCGTTCGGGTGCGATCGCGGCGCGCACCGCCGGGGGCATGTCGTGAAACCAAACGCGCATGCCCGGCTTGAAGCCGAGCCGCGTCGCCATCGGGGTGCCAGAACATTGTTCCATCATCGCCGCCCTCCTTGGATCAACCTACAGGATGCCGCCGATCGGCGCCAGCGGCCTTGATCGCGATCAGACCGTCGCGACCGCGCGGTCGATCGGAATGTTGCGCAGCTCCACCAGCGTGCCCGGGCGAGCGGGGCGGATGCGCAGTTCGGCATCCATGCCCTGGGCCAGGTTGCGCGCGATGCGCAGGCCCAGGCTGTCGACTTCGGCGAGATCGAAGCTCTCCGCCACCCCCGTGCCATCGTCGCGGATCGAGAGCGAGAGCCGGTCGCCCTCGGCGACGACCTGGACGAGGATGGTGCCGGTTTCGCGATCGGCGAAGCCATGTTCGATCGCATTGGCGATCCCCTCGGCCACGATCAGCGCGAGCGGGATCGCCCGATCGGGCGGGAGCAGCAACGCGCTGTTCGCTTCCACCACATGGCGGATGCCGGGCTTGCCGCCGCTTTCCGCCAGATCCTCGACCAAGGCCGTAACGAAGGCGTCGAGCGCGAGCGGTTCCCCGCGGCTGCCGTACAGCCTCCGCTGGATGCGGCCGATCAGCTGGAGCTTGCCGGCGGCCTCGCCGATCGCGCGCTTGGCTTCGCCATCGGCGACCCCGCGGCGCTGAAGCGCCAGCATCGCGCCGACCATCTGGAGATTGTTGGAAACGCGGTGCTGCAGTTCCTCGAACAGGATCTCCGTCCGTGCCGCAAGGCTGGCGCTGCGTTCGCGCTCCGCCAGCAGCCTGGCATTGGCGATCTGCATCCAGTGGACGAGCAGGACGTCTACCGTCACCACCCCGGCATAGAAGAACAGCGCAACCGCGGTTCCGCGGCCAAGTTCGAAGCTGCGCAGCGGCGGGATGAAGAAATACCAGGCAAGCAGCCCGCAAACGAACGCGGCGACGACGCCCGGGCCCCGCCCGAACAGGAACGAGGCGAAGATCACCGCCGGGAAGAAGGTCAGATAGGGAAAGCCGGGCGGAAAGAACGGATCGAGCACCAGCCGCAGCCACCAGGCGAGCGCGCAGAAGCCCAGCGTGATCGCATAGGCCAATGGTCGCCGCTTCTCGAGCAACGGAAGATGTTCCAGCGTCCGATGGTAGGAGTTCATTGCCACCCGTTGCCCCAGTTCTGACCCGCGAACGCGGCATCGCTCCCCAGGGATCGGAGCGGCCATGCGGCCACTCTCATCGTTCAGAAACAATGCAGACGCAAGCGCCTCGTCAACGCGGTACGGTCAGACACACCGTGGTGCCGATCGGCATGCCCCGGCGCACTTCCAGCGTTCCGCCCAGCGCCGCAGCACGTTCGTGCATGCCTTTCAGACCATAATGGCCGGGGCGCTCTCCCTTTTGCGCGATCGCCGGTGGGATGCCGCGGCCTTGGTCGGCGATCGCGATCCGCAGCCTGCCGTCGCCGCTGTTGATTCGGACCTGCGCGAGCAACGTGCCGGCATGACGGCGAACATTGGCAAGGGCCTCCTGCACGATGGCGAGGATCTGCTCCAGCTCCTCGGGCAGGAAGCGCAGCGGTGGACCGTCGCGGGTGACGGTGACGATCAACCCCTCCTCGGCCAGAAGCCGGGCAAGCTCCTCGATCAGCGGCTGCGGATCGCCGGGGCCGGCGATGCGGCGCAGCGCCAGTACCCGGTCGCGCGCTTCGATCATCACGTCGTCGGCGCGGTCCAGCGCGCTGTCGATCAGCGTCTGCGCCTTGGAGCCGGGTTCGGTGGCATAGGCGGCGGCCTGGAAGCGCAGTATCAGCCCCTGCATGCTCTGGAGCAGCGTGTCGTGCAGCTCGCGGGCGATGCGCTCGCGTTCGGCGAGCTGGGCTTCGGCACGCGCGCGGGTGCGGGCCAGCTGTTCGCGCAGTCGCCAGGCATAGAGCAGCCACAACGCGCCCGCGCCCGCACCGATGGCCAGCAGCCGGAACCACCAGGTCTGATAGAAATGCGGGGCGATGGTGACGGTGACGGTGGCGCCGTCGCGGTTCCATACCCCATCATTGTTGGCGGCGATCACCTGGAAGCGCCAGCTGCCGGGGCCGAGATTGGCGTAATAGGCCTCGCGCGCGGTGCCCGCATCGATCCAGTTGCGGTCGACGCCGATCAGCCGGTAGCGGAAGCGCACCCGTTCCGCTTCCGCAAGGCTCAGCGCGGTATAGGCGATGCGCAGATTGGCGGTGCCGGCGGGGAGTGCCACGTTGCGCGGGTCGGCATAGCTGCGGTCGTTCGCCGTCAGCCGCAGGATCGCCACGGGCGGCGGAAGCGGGTTGTGGACAATTCGGGCGGGATCGATCCAGCCGATGCCGACATTGTCCGCCACCCAAATGCGCCCGTCGCCGCCGCGTACCGCCGTGCTCTTCGGTGCGCCTTGCTGGGCGATGCCGGGCAGGCCGTCGGCGGCGGTGAAGCGTTGGTGCTGCAGCGCTGCGTGCGGGTCGGCAAAGGCCGCGTCGAGCGCCGCTTTGCTGGTCTGGACCAGCCCCTGCACGCCGTTGATCCACACCATGCCGTCCGGCGCCTGAACGATGCCGGTGATGCCGCCGAGTTCGGGCATGCGGCTGTCCGAGAGGGCCCGCAGCCGCCCCTGTTCCAGTCGCGCAAGCCCGAGTTCGCCGCCCACCAGCGTGCCCGCGGGCCCCTCCGATACCAGCGCGATGCTCCCGACCCTGTCGCCGGCGATGGCGTGGAGACCCGTCCGATCCCGTCGATACAAGCGGTCCTGCCCATAGAACCAGGTGCCGCCGCCGCTGCCCGAGGCGGCGTAAAGTCGGTTCGCCGGCTGATCGGTTGCGGGCAGGGCACGCCACCGGGGTCCGGCCAGCTGGAACACGCCGACATCCTGGACCGAGATCCACTGGGTATTCCCCTGCCGCGCCCAAGTGGAGGCTGGACCGGGCAGCGCCGGCGTCGGCAAGGTCGCGAAGCTATTGTCGTGCAGCCGCACCAGCCGGTCCTGAAGCGAGACGACGAGGTCGTTGCCGTCCGCCTCGATCATCGCGATTCCCTGATCGAAGCGGCGCAGCCAGCGCAGCGGTTCGCCGGGGCGGGCACGGTAGAGATTGTGCGGGTTCGCGGCGTAGACGGTGCCGTCCTGCGTCGCCGCCAGCTCAAAGCCGCCGAGCACGCTATCGTCGACGCGCAGCGCGGTCGCGGCGCTCACCGGCCGCAGCCGGAACAGGCCGAGATTGGTGCCGATCCAGAGATTGGCCTCGTGGTCCTCCAGCAGCGGCACCGCGACGAGCGAGGGCAGTCCTTGCTTGGTGGTGAGGCGGGTGAAGGACGGGACGGCGCTGCCCGCATCGCGAGTCTGAAGCACGCCGCCGGCGAACAGCGTTCGCCACAGCGCGCCGTCCCGCGTGAACCGCATCCGATCGGCGGCGGGCGGGTGCATGCCCGGTGCCAGCGGTGCGATCCGTATTCCGGCGGCGCGGGCGGCGGGTGCGTCCGCGGGATTGCCCGAGGCCCAGATCTCGCCGTCCGGTGCAACAGCGAGGCGCACGCGGTACAGGCTGCGCGTGACGGGGGTAAAGCGGGTGCTGCCCGGCCGCAGCACGCGAATGTCGGTTTCGGTGGCCACCCAGATCGCGCCGTCGCGGCCGGTGACGACGCTGGAGGCGCGGCCAGCGGGCATGCCCTGTGCCGCCCCCACACGCGCGATGCCGCCGGGTCCGATGCGGAACAGTCCGCCCTCCGGCCCGGACATCGCCACCCAGATCGTCCCGTCCGAGCGGCGCGCAAATTGCTCCACGACGGCGTTGGGTGCGCCGAAGCTCGACACCCGGCCACCCTGCAGGTGCGAGACCTGGCCGTCGAAATGGCCGATCCACAGGCTGCCATCGGGGTCGGCGAGCAGGGCAGTGATGTTGCGCGAGGGGAAACGGCCGATGCGCGGCACCACCGGCTCGAAGCTGATACCGTCGAACCGGTAGAGCCCCGCGCCGGTGCCGAGGTACAGGAAACCGTCGCCGCCCTGGGTCAGCGCCCAGATGTCGGGCGGGGCGCCGTCTACCAGATGCCAGGCGCGGAGGTTGTACTGGTCGATGCTGCGCTGGAGCGGCGCCTGCGCGAGGCCGGGCGCCGCGGCGAAGATCGCCGACGCCAGCAGCATCGTCCAGGTTCGTCTGCGCCGCATCGCTCGCCTATCGCCTCCTCGGCTTCCGTGCCCTGCGATCGTTCGCACGGCAAGGGGCCGCGCCGAAGCGTGCGGCAGCTGCGGCCCCGACCGCAGTATCCGCATTGCACGCGGCGCGGGGAGCATATAGCCTCACCGGATCAGCACACGGGAAGACTCGCCATGACGCTCGTGACGACCCCCTTGGATCGATTTTCGGTGATCAGCACCGGCAACGGCCCGGCCCGCGCCCTTTCCGCTCTGTTCGGCGCGCCGCTGCGGGCCGATGCGCATCTCGATTATTCGGAAGAGACGGTGCGCCAGCGCAGCTTGTGGGCGGCCAAGCTCGATTCGGCGATCCTCCATGCCGAGCGGCCGGTGCTGCTGGTCGCGAACGGCGCGAGCTGCTTCGCCGCGACCTGGTGGGCCCGGCTCTCGCCGCGCCACTACATCACCCGCGTCGCCGGCGCGCTGCTGATCGATCCGATCGCGGGGGAGGGCGATGCCGCGCATTTCGCCTCGCCCAAGATCCGGCTGCCCTTCCCCTCGCTGCTGCTGAGCGGCGACACGCCCGACGCAGCGATCGCCGAGCGGGTGCAGGCGCTCGCCACCGGCTGGGGCAGCGCCGTCGGCGGTATTCCCCAGCTGCCGCATGCTCGCCGCAGCGGCAGCCACTGGCAGGGCGCCCGCGATCTCGTGCTGCGGATGACCGCGGGCATCGTCGAGCGCCGCGCCCAGACCGCCGACGCCCTGGCGGCGGTCCTGGCGCCCGAGCAGGACTGAATTTTCGCGCTTAGTCCTTCTTGGAGAGGGGGCGGCGCTGGTCGAGGTCGAACTCGTCGCCATGGCTGAGCACGTGCAGGCGAACGTCGTGCATCGATAGCGTGCGTTCGGGGCTCGCCTCGGCGATGTTCGAGCGGGTGACGCCCGAGCCGTCGACGATCGTGACGGCGCCGGCACCCACCACGCGGAAGCAGCAGCCCTCCAGCACGATCGCGGTATCCTCGTCGATACCGATGCCCAGCACGCGCGGGTTCTGTGCCACCGCGCCGAGCAGCCGGCCGATCCGGCCGCGCTCGGCGAAATGCTGATCGATGATCACGTCGCGCACCAGCCCCAGGCCGGGGGCCATGTGCAGGTCGCCGATACGGTGCGATTCAGAACTCGAGCCCTTTACCAGCATCGTCTCGCTCATCACCGATGCACCGGCCGAGGTGCCCGCCACAACGCCGCCGCGATCGTGGATGTCGCGCACCATGCGCTCGACCGGCGTGTCGCCGATCTGGCTGGAGATACGCAACTGGTCTCCGCCGGTGAAAAAGATGCCCGCGGCACCGTCGAACAGCGATTGCGTCTCCGCCTCCAGCGTTTCGCCGCGTTCGTGGACGTAGAGCTCGACGAGGTTGTCGACGCCCAGCGCGCCGAACGCCTTCTGATAGGCTTCGAAATAGCCCTCCGGCTTGTGGCTGGCGACGGTGGCGATGACGAGCTTTCCGCCCTGCACCCGCTTGGCCACTTCCTGCAGGATCGCCTTGTCGCGTTCCTTGTCTTCATGGCCGCCGATGATGATCAGGGGTCCGCCGCGTTCAGCCATTCAGGAAATCCTTCAACTCGTCGCGGTGGACGCCCGCGCGCGGGGCATCGAGCCCACTGGAATGCAGTGCCAGCGCAAAATGATCGCTGTTATGGGCAACGCCGAACGCGCCCGAGCGCTCCACGACGATGGCACCCGCTTCGCCGCCGACGCGGCCGAGCCGGGCGATGGCGTGTTCCGCCGCCTCGCCGGCCGACCCGCCGCGTTCGAGTGCGTGCATCACCTGCGCCGCGAGCATCGTCCGCAGGATCGCCTCGCCATCGCCGGAAAAGGCGCAGCCGCCCAGCGTGTCGTCGGCATAGAGGCCGGCGCCGGGCACGGGGGAATCGCCGATCCGGCCGGGGTGCTTGCCCGGCAGCCCGCCCGTGGACGTAGCCGCGGCGATCGCGCCGGTGGTGTCGATCGCGACGCAGCCGACGGTGTCGTGCGCCTTGCTGTTTTCCGAGGCGAGCGCTTCGCGGGAGAGCATCGTCTCGGGCTCGACCAGATCGATGCCGTTGTCTGCCGCGAACCGCTCGGCACCTTCGCCAGCGAGCAGCACGGGGCGCGCAGGCAGCATTGCCCGCGCGACGCTGACCGGATTGCGCACGCGCCGCACGCCCGCCACGCCGCCGAGGGTGAGTTCGGTGCCTTCCATCAGCGCCGCGTCCATCTCGACGGTGCCGTCGCTCGTGAGCACCGAGCCGAAACCCGCGTTGAACACCGGATCATCCTCCAGTACCCGCACCGCTGCCTCCGCGGCGAGGACCGCGCTGCCGCCCGCGCGCAGCACCGCCGCGCCCGCTTCGGCGGCGGCGGCGGTCCCGGCGCGGTTGCGATCGTGGAGCGCCGTGTCGATCGTCTTGGCGCCGCCATGGACGATGATCGCCCAGCGGGTTGCTTCAGGCATGCTGCTTCTCCCGCACGGCCGCTTCGGGCTGGAAGGCGACGATCCGGTCCCACACCGCCTGGATCGCGCTGGGCATGATCACCAGCAGGTCGCCCGGGCGGCCGAGCCGGAGCACCATGTCCACCGCCTCCATCTCGTCGACGATGCGGTGCACCTGTTCGGGCCGCACGCCTGCCGCCATCGCACCTTCCGACATCAGCCCGTTGGTCTCGCCGCGCGGGCGGCCGCGGCCGTCGGGGGCTTCGCGGAACACGATCTCGTCGAAGATCGCGCCGGCGAGCTGGCCCATCTCGACGATGTCGCAGTCGCGCCGATCGCCGGGGATGCTCACCATCCCGATCACCCGGTTGTAGCGACTGCGCATCCTATCGATCACCTGGCCCAGCGCCTGCAGACCCGCGGGGTTGTGCGCATAGTCGAGGATATGGCGACGGCCATGCGCGTCATGGATGTTGAGCCGGCCGGGCGAATCCTCGAACGAGATGCTGAAGGGGCTGAGCCCGTCGCGGATCGTGTCGATCGACAGCCGCTGCGCCGCGCACATCGCCACCGCGGCGAGCGCATTGGCGATGTTGAAATCGGCGATTCCGCCTAGCGTCGCGGGGATGTCGGCCGCAGCCATCACCTCGATACGCTCGCCGCCGCGATGGAGGACGATGCAACCGCCATAGCTGCCGGGCTCGCGGACTACCGCCATGCCACCCTCGGCGATGTGGCGGCGGAGATCGTCGGACATGTCCCGGCCGCCGGCCAGCGAGAACCAGACGATCGTGCCGCGCGCATGGCGGGCGATGCGGTGGCACATCGGATCGTCGGCATTGAGCACCGAATGCCCGCGCCGCGCCACGCTCTCCACCACCACGCCCTTCACCTTGGCGAGGTCCTCAACCGTGTCGACGCCCTTGAGCCCGAGATGATCGGCGGTAACGTTGAGCACCGCGCCGACATCGGCGCCGTCGAAGCCGAGCCCTTCGCGCAGGATGCCGCCGCGCGCCGTCTCCAGCACCGCGACGTCGACGGCGGGGTTGCGCAGCACCGTGCGCGCACTCTTCGGCCCGCTGGCATCGGCCTCGACCATCAGATGGCCGTTGAAATAGATGCCGCTGGTAGAGGTCATGCCGACATTCCTGCCGGCCTGCTGCAGGATGCGGGACACCATCCGCGCCGTCGTCGACTTGCCGTTGGTGCCGGTGATCGCGAAGATCGGGATCCGGCTGCGGCTGCCGCGTGGGTACAGCATGTCGATCACCGGCGCAGCGACGTCGCGCGGGGTGCCGCTGGAGGGCTCCAGATGCATGCGGAAGCCGGGCGCCGCGTTGACCTCGACGATGCCGCCGCCGGTCTCGCCGAGCGGGCGGCGAATGTCCGGCGAGAGGAAGTCGATCCCGCACACATCGAGCCCGACCACTGCCGCCGCCTGTTCGGCGATCGCGCGGTTGGCGGGGTGGATCACGTCGGTGCGATCGACCGCCGTGCCGCCGGTGGAAAGGTTGGCGGTATCGCGCAGGATCACCTGTTCGCCGGCCATCGGGATGGTGGCAGGGGTGCGGCCGCTCTTCTCCAGCAGCGCCAGCATCGCCTCGTCGATGACGATACGGGTCAGGACATTCTCATGGCCCACCCCGCGGCGCGGATCCTGGTTGAGGTCGTCGATCAGCTGGGCGATCGAGTGGAAGCCGTCGCCGATCACCTGCGCCGGCACCCGCTCCGCCACCGCGAGCACCTTGCCGTTCACGACGAGGATGCGGTGGTCGTTACCGGGTACCTGCTGCTCGACGATCACGCGGCGACCATGCTGGAGCGCGAGATCGAAGGCGGTGCGCAGCGCGTCTTCGTCGGCAATGCCGGTGGTGACGCCGCGGCCATGGTTGCCGTCGAGCGGCTTCACCACCACCGGCCAGCGCAGCCGCTTGGCCTCGGCCAGCGCCTCCTCCACCCGGCGCACGACCACGCCGCGCGGGACGGGCAGCCCGGCCGCGCCGAGCAGCTGCTTGGTCATCGCCTTGTTGCCGGCGATGTCGACCGCGATCTGCGCGGTGTCACCGGTGATGCTGGCGCGGATGCGCTTCTGGCGGCTGCCCTGGCCGAACTGGATCAGGCTCTGCTCGTTGAGGCGCGTGACCGGGATGCCGCGCCGCTCCGCCGCCTCGACCAGCGCGCGCGTGGTGGGGCCGAGCGCGTTGGCCTTCAGGATCGCTTGCAGCGACGCGATGATCGCGCGCACGTCCTGCGGCGCATCGAGCGGGGGCGTGCCGAGCAGCTGCAGCCCCTCCACCTTGCGAAGCGGCTCGGGCAGCAGGTCGGCGACCAGCCGGATTGCTGCGAGGCCGGCGGCGAGCGCCAGCGTCTCGTCGCGATAGGTGTAGAGGATGTTGTACACCCCCGGCCGGTCCCTGACCGAGCGCGTCTTGCCGCGCGTGACGCGCGAGCCGGCGAGCGTCTGCAGCTCCAGCGCGACATGCTCGATGATATGGCCCATCCAGGTGCCTTCGCGCAGCCGCTCCACGAAGCCGCCGGGGCGCTGATAGCTGCAGCCATGGACGCCGAGGCCGGGAAGCAGGGCGAGCAGTGCATCGGTGAAGCCGGGAAGCTTGTCGCTCGGCCATTGCTCCAGATCGCGCAGATCGACCTGGATGCGGATCATCGGGCGCGTACTGAACAGATGCGGACCGCGATAGACGCTCCGCTCGAGCACCCGCAATCCGTTTGCCGAAGCCGGGCGCACGAAATCGGCCGGCTGCACCAACGCTGTCATAGTGGACCTCTAGAAGGGGGCGCTGAGAACCAGTGCCTGAGCCGCTCTAACGGACCAGATTTCCCAGCGTTCCCCGACTGATGCGGATCAACTATTTGAAATAAAACTGTCTTGTCAGGCCTTCAGGATCAGCCCCTTGCGGTCCATCCACCAGCCCACTGTCCAGCACAGCATCGTATAGGCAAAGGCGCAAAGCAGCGAGCCGAACGGTCCCGGCGCGATGGCTTGGAAAACGCCGACACCGGCCGCATCATAGGCGCCGCCATGCTCGCCCGCCGGGATCATCCCCAGCACGGTTACGAACAGCTCGGAGAACAGGTAGATCGCCAGCGGGTTGCGGCCGAGGATGGTGAAGAAGCGGGTGCCGCGCTTGAATCCGGCGATTTCGATCAGCCAGATCGCGCCGCCGAGCAGCAGCAGGTCGAGCCCGACGGTGAGCAGGACATAGGAGCCGGTCCACAGCTTCTTGGCGATCGGGAACCAGGGCGACCAGGCGAGCCCGGCCAGCACCAGCGCGACGCCGACCAGCGCCATGCGGCCGACGGTGCGGCGCAGGTCGCCGCCCTGGACGATGGCGAGGCCTGCCAGATAGCCCGCGATCACGTTGACGGTGGCGGGCAGGGTGCCGAGCAGGCCTTCGGGATCGAAGCCGGCATCCTTCTTGTAAAGATGGCCCGGTCCCAGCAGCCACAGGTCGATCTGGGTGCCGATATTGGCATATTTGTCGTAGGCCATGCCCGGCGGGCTGAACGCCAGCAGGATCGCCCAATAGCCGAGCAGCAGCGCGATCGCGGCGAGCAGCAGCTGGCGCGGCTTGAGCCAGCGGATCAGCAGCGCGGCCAGCACATAGCAGAGCGCGAGGCGCTGGAGCACGCCCGGCACGCGGGTGAGCGCGAAGGGCTTGAGCTCCCAGCCGTGTGCGCCCTGCTCGACGAAGGGGAACCAGTACATGAGGTACCCGAGCACGAAGATGATCGCGCCGCGCTTGAACAGCCGGGCGAGGAACGGCCCGGTCGCCACCGGCTTGCGGAAGGCGAAGCTCATCGCATTGCCCATCGCGAACAGGAAGGTGGGAAACACCAGGTCCGCCAGGGTGAAGCCGAACCACTTGGCATGGACCAGCTGCGGGTAGGGCGCGGCCCCGGGTCCCGAGGTATTGACCAGGATCATCAGGAAGATCGTCGCGCCGCGAAACACGTCGAGCGCGAGGAAGCGCGGCTTGCCGGCGAGCGCGGCGACGGTGTTAGCCTGGGTTTCGGTCATCGGGCGTCGCTTTCTGCGAGGAGCGTGCGGGCAAGGGCTAAGGGCTGGGCGGGGCGCTGGCGCGCCCACATCTTGCCGTCCTTGAGCCAGGCGGCCTGCCAATCGCGGATCGCGGCGGCGCTGACCTTGGCGTCGAAGGGCGTGTGGGCGGCAGCGGCGGCGCGCTGGGCCGTGAGGAAGCGCTGCCAGCGCGGCCAGTAATAGCCAGCATACAGCCCCTGCCAGGCGCGCGAGGCATAGTCGGAAAGGTGGCCGGTGCCGCCCCAGACGGTGACGACCGCCTTGGCCTGCTCCACGAACGCTGCCTTCTCGGCGGGGGTGTCGCCATAGGCGGCGGCGTCGGCGAGCCAGCTGCCCAGCGTTTCCTGTTGGTTGCCGGCAATGGCGTCGATATCCTTGGCCAGCGTCTCGGCCGCGGCGGCCGCGCGGTCGCCGGTGGCGAGGTCGCCGGCCTTGTAGGCGGCGACGGCGGTCTTGAGCCGGTCGTCGAGCTTCACGCTGGCATAGTGGCGGACGAGGTCCACCACGTCATAAGTGTAGAGCGGCTCGCCCGCATGCTGCGGCGCTTGGGCGAGCAGGGCTTCGATTCCGGCGCGGAGTGCCACCGGGTCGCCGGGGGCAGCGGGATAGTCCGCGCCATCCAGGCTGGGGAATTTGAACAGCAGATAGGCACCGGCCTGCTCGTGCCACCAGCGCGGCGTCCAGTAGCGGGTGGTGTAGGCGCCGGCGATCGCCTGGTCCCAGGCGGCGACCAGCGCGGGCGAGGTCTTGCCGTAGCGGGCCTTGGTATAGTCGCCGATCCAGGCGTCGAGCGGCCGGGCCTGTCCCTTGGCGTCGATCTCGCCCCAGGCGAGGTCATAGGCATAGGCATAGGCGATGCTGTTGCTGTGCAGCCCTTCCGGGAACAGCCCGAAGCCGCGCATCCGGCCATGCCCGGGGTTCGCCAGCGCGGCGGTGATGTCGCTGCGGTAGAAATTCAGGTCGCCATAGACCGGGTTGCTGCCGCCGTAATTGTGGACATAGCCGTATGCCCAGCCCTTGCCGTAAAAGGCCTTGGTCGCGTTCCAGATGCCGGGATAGCGGTCATTGCCGATGTCGAGGATCAGCATCCGCTCGTCGGGCACCTTGGAGAGGAAGGCGGCGATCGCGTCGGGCGTCCAGAACGCCTTGTCGGCGCCGAACAGCCAGCCCTGCATCACCCAGGTGGCATTGGGCGCGGCGGCTGTGATCGAGCGATAGAGCCGCTCGCCATAGGCTGCCAGCCGGGCATCGCGCACCTCCTTGGGGAGGGCGGCGGCGCGGGTGGCCGCGGTGTTGGCGATGGCGTCGCCATACGTGGCGGCGCGGGCGTCGCTGCCGTCCTCGGCGATCGGCGGGACCATCTCGTTGAACGCGTCGGCCAGGTAATAGTCGCCCGGGCCGTAGGTCGCCGTGTAGAGCTGCAGGAAACGCGCGGCGAGCTTGGCGAACAGCGGGTCGGACGGGTCGAGCCAATAGGTGCCGGGGAAGCCCTCCCATTGCCGCATCTGGTAGATCTTGGCCTCCGGATGCGCCTTGGCGAACGCCTCCGGCACATAGCCCGAAAAGGCCGGCAGGATCGGCTTCATGCCAAGCGCGTGCATCCGGGCGAGGATCTGGCGTTGCAGGACGCGCTTCTTCTCGATCCAGTTGGCCGAGAGCGGCGCGCGATAGCCGGCGATGTTGCCCATGCGCTGCCAGGGCAGGAAGGGCGCGGCGGAGAGGCCGTCGGCGATCTGGGCGTCGTTCATGCCCTGCTCGCGCCATAGCGCGCGCCAGACATATTCCTGCCCCTCCATCGCCAGCGGCGTGTCGACGCCGTGCGCGGCCATCCAGTCGATTTCGCGCTCCCAGCGGCCCCAGTTCCACCAGGGGGTGGTGTAGCCATAGGTGCAGGTGTTCAGATAGGCGCGCAGCGAGAAGGGCGAGGCGACCATGCCGCTGTCATAGCCGTCGCGAAGCGCCAGCGTGCGGGTGCGGACGCCTTCCCACGAGACGAACAGGCTGCCCTGCGCGCCCAGCGTGCGGGCGGCGCCGCGCACCAGCGCGACCGGCGAGGTGCCTTCGATGCGCAGCCGCCCGGCGGCGGTACGGGCGCGGAACTGCGGGGTTGCACCGGGGACCAGCGCGAGGTCGATCTTGGCGGTATCGACGCCGAGCCGCGCCAGCACGGCGCGTGCGGCGGCGGTCTCCGATTGCGGCGCGGCGGCGGATGCCGGCCGGTCGGGCAGCGCCGCGGCAGGGGTGGCGAGGACGAAGGCGGCCGCGACCGGACCGAGAAGGGGCAGGCGGCGGGCGGCGGATACGACCAAGTCAGACTCTCCAGATATCGAAACGATCGGGGGCGGCGCCGGCATCCCGGCGTCGCCCCCACTTGCGTGTTACATCTTCAGCGTCGCGGACAGGTAGAAGCTGCGTCCGTAGAAGCTGCTTTCCTGCCACACGGCGGAGTCCTTGTAATAGGCCTCCTCCCGGCTGTTGTTCAGGTTCACCACGCCGGCGGCGAAGCTCAGCCACTTGGTCGGCGCATAGCCGCCGCTCAGGTCGAACTGGGTGCGTCCCTTCACGACATGGCCTTCGCGGGCGAAGAAGCTGTCGGCGTTGTTCTGCTCATAGCTGCTGCGGTGGTTGACCGAGAGGCGGATGTTGAACTGCTCGTTCTCCCAATAGGGCGAGACGTTCCACGTCACCTTCGACAGGTTGCGGATGGTGTAGCCCGTGCCGATCGCCACTTTCTGCGGGTAGACCCGCGTGAAGTTGGCGAGCAGGCCGAAGCCGTCGAGCGGCAGGATACGATCGAACGACTGGTTCCAGCTGACCTCGAAGCCCTTCACCTTGATGGTGCTGGGATCGTTGGACGTCTGGGTGATGTCGTAGATGTTGCCCTTGGCGTCGACGCAATCATTGCCCGAATTGGTGAGCGCGGTGCCGTTGAACGACGGCGGGCAGATCAGGCGCGAGAAGGTGCCGTTCTTGATCCACTTGTAGAAGCCGTTCAGCGCGATCGAGCTCGAGCGGGTGGGGTACCATTCGACGCCGAGGTCGAGCTGGTTCGCGGTCAGCGGCTTGAGGCCCGCCTGGCCGAGGTCCACCGTGATCGTGCTGGTGTTCGGCGGCGAGGTGTTGGGCGCGCTGCTGGTGGTCTGTGCCATGGACGTGTTGCTATCCATGATCGGGCGCACCAGCACCTTGGCCGCGGCGAAGCGCACCTGCACCGTGCGGGTCGGCTCCAGCACCAGGTTCAGGCTGGGCAGCACATTGTCGTAGCTCTGGTCGACGCTGTATTCGCCAACCTTCTGCTGGACTTCGGTGTAGCTGCCGGTGCGCGGGGCGGTAATGTTCCCCTGCACCTTCTGCTTGGTGTGCTCGTAGCGCACGCCCAGATTACCGCGCAGCGTCATGCCGCCCACCGTCGTGTCGATATCCGCCATCGCATAGGTCGACGGCATGAAGCGATCGACATGGTAGCTGGCTTCCGGCGCGAAGATGTCCGGCACGGTGATGCCCGCCGCCGCCAGCGCCTTGTCATAGGCGCCGAGATCCGGGCCGATCCACGCACCCGGGATCAGGCTGCTGCCGTTGAGGAAGCCGCTGACCGGATAGTTGGTCATCGCCATCGCCGGGAATATCGGGCTCGACGGTGCCGGCTGGTTGGCCAGCGCGATCATGTCGTGGCGGCTGACATAGCGGCTGAAGATTTCGTGCCGATACTTGGCGCCGACGCTGAGCTTGGTGATCGGCCCGAACGACACTTCCTTGTACAGATCCGCCTGGCCCGAGGCCTCGCTCGACGCCATCTTGCGGGTGGCACCGTTCGGATATTCGTTCCGGGTCAGCGTCGACGGGGCGTAGAGCGCGGTGCTGGTGAGGTCGGTGCCCACCGTGTACTTCACCGCATTGGGATCGGAGAAGTCGATCGTCGCGGTGGGGATGTTCACGCCCAGGATCGCGGCGGCTTCCCGCTGATAAGTGGTGCCCTTGGTGTAGTTGAACACCGTGCGCGCCGACCAGCCATCGTCACCCGTCCACTTGCCGGACAGCGTATAGTCCTGGCTGACGAGGTTGCGGTCCTCGTGCTGGCGGTTGTTTTCCATGGTGAAGTTGGTGGCGGTCGCCTTGGTCGCGACCCCGTTCACCACGTTGCTGCCGGTGATGCTGGACGTGTTGAACAGGAAGACCTGCTGGTTCAGGTCGTAATCGGTATTGTCCTTGGCATAGATCGCGCTCGCATCGATCTCGATACGGTCGCTGGGGCGCCACTGGACGCCGCCGCTGCCCATCAGCCGCTCGGTATCACGGTCGAGGCGACGATAGCGCGGGCGGCGCGGCACGGTGATGGTGGTCCCGGCGACCTTCTGGGTGGCCCAGCGGTCCATCCAGAAATAGTCGGCGCGGTCCTTCAGCTTCTGGTAGCCGAGGTTGACGTACACGCCCAGCGTGCCGTCGGCGAACTGGTCGACATAGCTGCCGCTGATCTTCGGCGTGATCTTGCCGCCGGCATATTCGGAGTTCTGGCCCTTCACCGACAGGACCAGCTGGCGCTCCTTGTAATCGAGCGGCTTGGTGGTCTGGATGTTGACCGTGCCCGAAAGCCCGCCGGCGTCCATGTCCGCGGTCGGCGACTTGATCACCTGGATCGCGTTGGCCAGTTCGGTCTGGATGATGTCGTAGCGGAAGCCGTCGGTGAAGTCGGCGCTCTTGAAGGTCTGGCCGTTGACGGTGGTCATCGCATATTGCGGACCCAGGCCGCGGATGCTGATCGTGGCGCCGCGCCCGTTGATGTTTGACATCTGCACGCCCGAGATGCGCTGGATCGCCTCGGTGATGTTCTCGCTCGGGAACTTGCCGAGATCCTCGGCGGAGATGCCGTCGGTGACGCGCGTGTCCTTGCGCTTGGCGTCGATGGCGTTGTCGATCGCGGCGCGGATGCCGGTGACGACGATCTCGCCGCCGTCCTGGCCCGCAGGTGCTGCATCGGTCTGCGCCTGGGCAACCGTGGCGAAACCGAGCGCGGCGGCGCAGCCGGATGCGAGCAACAGGCTTCGCGCGATCCGCTGCATGCGCGCGCCCGGAATGTGATCTGTCGGCATTTCATTTCCCCCGATTGCTTGAACCCAATGTTCAGTGCGGCGCCCGTTGCCCTCCCGAGGCGTTCTGTTCTGACTCGGGCGCTGCAGGGGGTATTGGTCGATATCGGTCCTATTGTGTCAAGGCCAATTCAATACAAAAACAAATGGTGGTATTACCTCTTTGCCTGACGCGTAGCGACGGAGATCGATCAAGTGCCTAGATAAAAAGCATAAAACAGGGTGTCGCCGAACCGCAACAGGTCCGGCGAAACCGCGTGCTGGTGCGGGAGGGTCAGATCAGGCGATGCGGGGGGCGAGGATGCGCATAAGCGCCTCGCAGCCCGCCGCGTCGCCGGCATCGAAGCGCGCAGGCAGGGGGCTGTCGAGATCGAGCACGCCGAGCAGTTCGCCCTGGTGGACGATCGGCACCACCAGTTCCGAGCGGCTGGCCGCATCACAGGCGATATGGCCGGGAAAGGCATGGACGTCCTCGACCAGCTGGGTCTCGCGCGTCGCTGCGGCCGCGCCGCACACGCCCTTGCCGAACGGAATGCGGATGCAGGCCGCCTTGCCCTGGAAGGGGCCCAGCACCAGCTCGTCGTTCAGGTTACGGTAGAAGCCGGACCAGTTGAGATCGGGCAGATACTGGCCGATCAGCGCCGAGACGTTCGCCATGTTGGCGATGGGATCAGGCTCCTCGGCGGTCAGCGAATCGAGGGCGGCGGCAAGGTCGCGATAGAGCTCGGCCTTGGTGTCGGCGGTGATGTCGAAGCTGTACATGGTCGCGATGTAGGCGATCGCGGCGGCGGGTGCGAGGGGGCGTCCTTGAAGCGTATCCTCCCCCGCCAGGGGGAGGTGGGCCGCGAAGCGGCTCGGAGGGGGAGGAAGCACGACGGCTGCCGTTCTGGCATCCCTCCCCCTCCGTCGCCTTCGGCGCCACCTCCCCCTGGCGGGGGAGGATACGCTTCCCTGTCAGTCCATTGATACCTTGCCCCGCCCGGCCTTTACCGCCGATCGCCCCTTCTTGGCATCCACACGCCGCGCCTTGGCGGCCTTGCTCGGCTTGGTCTTGATCCGCTTCGCCTGGCGCTCATGGGCCTTGCCGATCAGGTCGGACAGGCGCTGTCGGGCGTCGGTGCGGTTGGCGTCCTGGGTGCGGTATTGCCGCGCGGTGATCAGCAGTTCGCCCGCCGAGGTCATCCGCGTGCCGGCCAATTCCTTCAGCCGTTCATAGGCGTAGGGCGACAACCCCAGCCGGAACACGTCCACCCGCAGCTGCACCGCGGTCGCCACCTTGTTGACGTTCTGCCCGCCGGGGCCCGTCGCGGCGAGGAATTTCTCCTCGATGATCGCCGCGTCGGGGATCTCAGCCATGGGGCGGTCGGCCGAAGCCGATATGGTGGAAGCGGGCGGGCAGGGGGGCGTCGCCATGCACGTCGGGCTTGCCGGGGCGCGGCACAGTGATCGACTGGGCGTGGAGCATCAGCGCGGGGCCGCCGCTGCCATAGACGGGATCGCCGACGATGGGGATGCCGATGCCTTCGAGCGCATGGACGCGGATCTGGTGGGTGCGGCCGGTCTCCGGATAGAAGGCGACCAGCGCGCGGCCGTCATGCACTTCCATCCGCTTCCAACGGGTGCGCGCGGACTTGCCCTTGGGGTCGTGCGTCATCCGCCAGCCTTCCTCGATGGTCGAGACCTTGCCGAGCGGCAGGTCGATCTCGCCGGTCTCGGCCTCCGGCACGCCGTCGAGAATCGCGACATAGCGCTTGGTCACCTGGCCCGCCTCGAAGGCCTGGCCGAAGCGCTTCATCGCCTTGGGGTTGCGGGCGAGCAGCAGGCAGCCGCTGGTGTCGCGGTCGAGGCGGTGGACGGGAACGGGCAGGCGCTCGAAGCCGAAGGTCAGCTGCTCGAGCAGATCCTCCAGGCTCTCGCTGCGATCGCGCGGGCGATCGACGGGAAGGCCCGCCGGCTTGTCGATGATCAGCGCTTCGCCGTCGATGAAGAGTACCCGGTCCTTGAACATGGAGGCGATATAGCGGGGTTCTTCAGTAGCGCGAGTCCGGAGCACCTACAAAATCCTCCCCTGCAAGGGGAGGTGGCAGCCCGAAGGGCTGACGGAGGGGTGTCCCCGGCGGCGGCCTGGTACGCGCACCGCAGCGGGGACACCCCTCCACCACCGCCTGCGGCGGCGGTCCCCCTCCCCTTTTCAGGGAGGATCTTCAATAGGTTATGCCTTCAGCTTGGTCGCGGTGTTGGCGACGCGGGCGCCGAGATAGCGGGCGCCGTCGAGATCGGCCTTGCTCGGCTGGCGGCTGCCGTCGCCATCGGCGAGGGTGCTCGCGCCGTAGGGCGTGCCGCCCTTCACTTCGTCGACGCCCATCTGGCCCTGGAAGCCATAGTCGAGGCCGACGATGGTCATGCCGAAATGGATCAGGTTGGTCAGGATCGAGAACAGGGTCGTCTCCTGGCCGCCATGCTGCGAGGCCGTCGAGGTGAAGGCCGCGCCCACCTTGCCGGTCAGCTGGCCCTGGAACCACACGCCGCCGGCCTTGTCCCAGAACGCCGCCATCTGGCTGGCCATGCGGCCGAAGCGGGTGGGCGAGCCGACGATGATGCCGTCATACTGGGCGAGCTGGTTGGGATCGTCGAACAGCGGGTGGCTGTCGTCGACGCGGAAGCCGGCGGCCTGCGCGACTTCTGCCGGTGCGGTCTCGGCGACGCGGCGCACGTCCACTTCGGCACCGGCATTGCGGGCGCCTTCGGCGACGGCATCGGCCATCGTCGCGAGGTGGCCGTAGGACGAGTAATAGAGAACGAGGATCTTGGTCATGGCAGAAACTCCCGGTGCGGGTGGAGGAGGAACGGGCGCAGATGCCCCCGGTTATTCGGAATCGACGAGAACGATCTCGGCGTCTTGAACGGCGGTGATGGTAACGGTCCGGCCGCCCGAAAGCGCCGCGCCGTCGCGGGCGTTCACCGCGTCTCCGTCCACGGTGATCGCACCGGCGGCGGGAACGAGATAGGCGTGGCGGCCTTCGCCGACGCTGTGGGTGACGCTCTCGCCGGCTTTCAGCGTCGCACCGAGCACGCGGGCATTGGCGCGGATCGGCAGCGCGTCCTTGTCGTCGGCGAACCCGGAGGCCAGCGTGACGAAGCGGCCCGAGCGATCGCCCTTGGGGAAGGGCTTGGCGCCCCAGCTCGGTTGGCCGCCGGCCTCGCGCGGCAGGATCCAGATCTGGAAGATCCGGGTCGTTTCCGGCTCGAGATTATATTCCGCGTGGCGCACGCCGGTGCCGGCGCTCATCACCTGCACGTCGCCCGCCTCGGTGCGGCCCTTGTTGCCCATCGAGTCCTGGTGGGTGATCGCACCCGAGCGGACATAGGTGATGATTTCCATGTTCTGGTGCGGGTGCGGCGGGAAGCCCGAATTGGGCGCGATCTCGTCGTCGTTCCACACCCGAAGCGCGCCCCAGCCCATGCGGGACGGGTCGTAATAGTCGGCGAAACTGAAATGGTGCTTGGCCTTGAGCCAGCCGTGATCGGCACCGCCCAGGCTTTCGAAACTGCGTTTGTCGATCATCGCTGATCTCCCATCTGTTGCCACCAAGATAGGCATCGGCATCACCACGTAAACGGAAACGTTGGAAACCAATCGTTTCGTGATATGGCTTCCCCCGAGCAGGAGACGCGGGGATGAAGCTACCGGATTTCGAGGCCTGGGCGGTGTTCGCCAGCGTGGTCGAGCACCGTTCGTTCAGTGGTGCGGCGCTGGCGCTGGGGGTCTCCAAGGCGACGGTTTCCAAGGCGATCACCCGGCTGGAAGAGCGGCTGGGCACCGCGCTGTTCCACCGCACCTCGCGCCGGCTGACGCTTACCGACAGCGGCCAGCAGCTCGCCGAACATGCCCAGCGCATCCTGGAAGACGGCCAGTCGGCGGAAGAGGCCGCGTTCGAAAGCGCCAGCGCGCCCTCGGGCGTGGTGCGGCTGGCGGCGCCGCTCACCTTCGGGGCGCGGCACCTTTCCGGCCTGATCGCCGAGTTCATGATCGCGCACCCGCAGATCAAGGTGGAGCTGACGCTCTCAGATGCGTTCATCGACATCGTCGGCGAGGGGATCGACGTGGCGCTGCGCATTGCGGAGCTGCCGGACAGCTCGCTGCGCGCGCGGCGGCTGGGACCGGTGACCATCCATGTCGTCGCCGCCCCGGGCTATTTCGAGCGTGCCGGGCGCCCGCAGCATCCCGCCGACCTCGCCCGTCACGCCTGCTTCGTCTACACCAACACAGCGACGCCAGGGGTCTGGCGCTTCAAGAAGGCGGGGGGCGAGGAAGCGGCGGTGCGCGTCGAGGGGCCGCTGCGCACCGATAATGGCGAGGCGATGCTGCCGGCACTCCGAGCCGGGCTGGGGATCGCGCGGTTGCCGGGCTTCCTGGTCGATGCCGAAATCGCGGCAGGGCGGCTGGAGGCGGTGCTGACCGATTGGGTCGCCGGTGCGGTGGGCCTCCATCTCGTCACGCCGCCGGGATCGCGCCGGCCGGTGCGGGTGGAAGCGCTGATCGAGTTTCTTACGGAGCGCTTGCGCAGCATCTGCGTTCGGCACGCGTGAAACGACTCGTTCCAGACGATGCCGATGCGCGGTTCATCCGCCGCGTCCTGATCCTGCTTGTCGTGGGGGCAGTGGTAGTCGCGCTCGTGCGCGCCGCCGACCTGCTGATCCTCACCTTCGGCGCCGTGCTGGGCGCGGTGGTGATCCGCGCGATCGGCGATCGCTACGCCCAGCTCGGGGTGCCGAAGCGCTGGTCGGTGGTGGCGTCGATGCTGACCGTTCTCGCGGCGATCGGCTTCCTCGTCTGGCTGTTCGCGGTGCAGTTCGGCCCGCAGGTCGAGGCGCTGGTGCGTTCGATCCCGCAGCTGGTCACGCGGCTGAAGGCCTGGGCGCAGGAAAGCCCGGTGGCGGCGAAGCTGTACGACGCGGCCGAGGCGGCGTTCGCCGGCTCCCGAGTCGCCCGCGATGCGAGCGGCTTTGCGCTCGGCTCCTTCGAGCTGTTCCTGAATGCGCTGCTGCTGCTGGTCGGCGCGCTGTTCATGGCGGCCGATCCGGGCGTCTATCTGCGCGGGCTGTTGCTGCTGGTCCCCAAGGGCGACACGCGCGACGCCTTTGCCGATGCGCTGGCCGACGTGGGCACCACGCTGCGGCTGTGGCTGCGCACCCAGCTGATCCTGATGACCAGCATGGGTCTGCTGGTCGGGCTGGGCCTGTGGATCGCGGGCGTGCCGTCCCCGGCCGCGCTGGGCCTGCTCGCGGGCCTGAGCGAGTTCATCCCCTATGTCGGCCCCACCGCGGCGATGTTGCCGGCACTGGGCCTTGCCGCGACCGGGGGATCGGGGGCGCTGATCGGCTGCCTGCTGGTCTTCGCCGGCGTGCGAATCATCCAGACCAACTTCCTCACCCCCTTCGTGCAGAGCCGGGTGATCGCGATCCCGCCGGCCGTCACGCTGTTCGCGATCATCGGCATCGGCTTCGTCTTTGGGCTGTTCGGCCTGTTCTTCTCCGCCGCGCTGCTGGTGGTGATCTTCACCCTCGTGCGCAGCCTCTATCTCCGGGAGGTTCTGGGCGAGGAAATCGACGTCCGGCCAGCGGTTTCGACAGATACGTCCGAACCCAATGCGTAGATTCCCCGGGGCTTGCGGAACTGCCCGACTTACGAGAAATTAACCTTTCGGCTTCATTGACGCTTAGGTTAATGAAGCGTCCAGCGCGTCGGGCATCGGGGCTACGTCGTGTGGTGTGGACAGGGGAACCGGCAATGCGCGTGCTGCTGATCGAAGACGAGCCTAGCACAGCCAAGGCGATCGAACTGATCCTTTCGGGCGAAGGGTTCAACGTCTACACGACCGACCTCGGTGAGGAAGGTTTGGACCTCGCCAAGCTGTATGATTACGATATCATCCTGCTCGACCTGAACCTGCCCGACATGCACGGCTATGACGTGCTGAAGAAGGTGCGCACCGCGCGGGTGCAGACCCCGGTGCTGATCCTTTCCGGCATCAGCGAGATGGATTCGAAGGTGCGCTCGTTCGGCTTCGGCGCCGACGATTACGTCACCAAGCCTTTCCACCGCGAAGAGCTGGTCGCCCGCATCCACGCCGTGGTGCGCCGCTCGAAGGGCCATTCGCAGTCGGTCATCCGCACCGGCAAGCTGGCGGTGAACCTGGACGCCAAGACCGTCGAGGTCGACGGCGCCCGCGTGCACCTGACCGGCAAGGAATATGCAATGCTGGAACTGCTCTCGCTCCGCAAGGGCACCACGCTTACCAAGGAGATGTTCCTCAACCATCTCTATGGCGGGATGGACGAGCCCGAACTCAAGATCATCGACGTCTTCATCTGCAAGCTGCGCAAGAAGCTCAGCATGGCATGCGAGGGCGACAATTACATCGAGACCGTCTGGGGCCGAGGCTATGTGCTGCGCGAGCCGGACGAGGCGATGCAAGCCGATACCCAGGTCGCCTGATTTTCCCGAGATCACGCAGGGGCAGGGCCGTCGTCACTTTCCGGTGACGGCGGCTTTTTCGTTTCGGGGCTGGCTGGAAGCGGGCGGATCGGCCACGCTGATCGGATGCAGGACTCCAGCGACCCCCACAAAGGCTTCCGTATCGCCTCGCGCCTGAAGAGCTTCCGCTACGCGATCCGGGGGCTGCGCCTATTGGTGCGCGAGGAGCATAATGCGCGGGTGCATCTGGCTGCGTCGCTATGCGCGGCGGGCGCTGGGGCGGCCTTGCGGCTGTCGCTCGCCGAATGGCGCTGGCTCGTCCTCGCCATCGCGCTGGTATGGCTGGCCGAGGCGTTCAACACGGCGATCGAGGACCTTTGCGATCGGATCTGCCCGGACTTCGATCCCGCGATAGGCCGCATCAAGGATCTGGCGGCAGGCGGGGTGTTGGTGGCGTCGCTCGCGGCGGCGGCGATCGGGGTGCTGACGCTCGGCCCCCCGTTGCTGCGGGTACTGATCTAAATAGCCCCTCCCTTCAGGGCAGGGGCTTGAGCAGGCTTCACCCGCGTCGCGCCGTCGCATGGTGTTCGGCGCGCGCCAGCAGCGCCAGCAGGTCTTCGCGGCTGACGTCGAACGCCTCGCCGGCCTCTTCCAGCGCTGCGTCGATGTCCTGCGCCAGCAGGCCTGGCGCGGGCGGGGCGGGCTGCACCCGGTGGGGGTAGCTGTGGCCGGTGACGCGGTGGACGAGCAGCCCGCACAGCGTCAGCAGCACCGCGTTCACTCCGATCGGCAGCAGCACGAAGCCGAGCCCCTGCGCCAGCACGGCGGGCGCCAGTACCGGCAGCAGCACCGTGCCGCCGCCCGGCGGGTGGAGGCTACGGGTCAGCGACATGATGAGAATCGCAAGCCCCACCGCGACTCCCGCCGCCAGCGCGCCGTGGCCCAGCCACCAGGCCACCGCTAGCCCGACCAGCGCCGAGATCACGTTGCCCCCGATCACCCGCCACGGCTGCGCCAGCGGGCTGGACGGCACCGCGAACACCAGCACCGCCGACGCCCCGATCGGCGCCGCCAGCAGGATCGTCGTGGTGCGGTCAAATCCGGCGAGCGCCGATACCCACGCCGTCACCCCGATCCCGATGGCGCCACCCAGCGCCGCGCCGATCCGGTCGCGCCACTGCGCGCCGGCCATGACCAGACGGAACATCGCGCTTAGGGCTTCGCGCCCCAGGCGCGGCGGCCGCCGACCCAGGTCTCGACCACCTTGGTGCCGCGCAGCTCCGCAGGCGAGACGGTCAGCGGATCGCGGTCGAGTATCAGGAAATCGGCCCAAAGACCCGGGGCAAGCCGCCCGATCTTGTCGTCGGCGAACCCGGCATAGGCCGCACCTATGGTGAAGCCCGCCCAGCCTTCCTCGCGGGTCAGCTTCTCCTCCGGGCGCCAGCCGCCCGGCGGGTTGCCGCTCGCGTCCTGCCGGGTGAAGCTCGCGGCCCAGCCGGCCCAGGGATCGGGGCTCTCGACCGGATAGTCTGACCCGAAGGCGAGGTGCGTCCCGTTGCGCAGCATCGTCTTCCAGGCATAGGCGCCGGTGAGGCGGTCGGGCCCGAGCCGCGCCTCGGCCATGAGCCGGTCGCTGGTCTCGTGGACCGGCTGCATCGAGGCGATGGTGCCATATTTGGCGAAGCGCGGCAGGTCCTTGGGATCGATGATCTGGGCATGTTCGATCCGCCAGCGGCGATCGCCCTTGTAGGTCTCGGACAGGATCTCGATCGCGTCGAGCACCTGCTGGTTGGCGCGGTCGCCGATCGCGTGGACGGCGATCTGGAAATTGTCCATCGCGCCGCGCGCCATCAGGTTGAGCAGCTGGTCGTCGGTGAGGAAGCCCAGCCCCTTGTTGCCCGGCGCATCGCTATAGTCGGCCTTGAGCCACGCTCCGCGCGAGCCGAGCGCGCCATCGGCATAGAGCTTGATGCCGCCCATCCGCAGCCGGTCGCCATAGAGCCAGGGCGTCGGCCCGGCACCGGCCACGCGCAGCGCGGTGTCGACGCCGTGGGCATAGCTCATGATGCGGACGAACAGCTGGCCGCTATCGGCCATGCCGCGCATCGTCTCCCAATCGTCGACCGTCGTGCCCATGTCGGCCGTCGCGGTGATGCCGAGCGAGAGCAGCTTCTGCTGGGCCGCCAGGAACGCCGCGTTGCGCTCGCGCGGGGTGGGCTGGGGCACGACTTTGGCGACCAGTTCGGTCGCGGCATCGACCAGCACGCCGGTGGGCTTGCCGCTCGCGTCGCGCTCGATCCGGCCGCCGGCGGGATCCTTGGTCGCGGCGGTGATGCCGGCGAGTTCGAGCGCCTTGCTGTTCGCCCAGCCGGCATGGCCGTCGACTCGCTCCAGCCACACCGGCCGGTCGCTCACCGCGCGGTCGAGATCGGCGGCGGTGGGGAAGCGGCCGAGCTTCCAGGCTTCCTGGTTCCAGCCGCGGCCGAGCACCCATTTCGCGCGGCTCTTGGCCGAATAGTCACCGATGCGCGCGAGCGCGTCGTCGAGGCTGGTGGTGGCGGACAGGTCGAGCTGGAGCTGCTGGAAGCCGAGGCCCATGAAATGGCCGTGCGCATCGATCATGCCCGGCACGATCGTCGCGCCCTTCAGATCGAGCCGCCAGACCAGCTTCTTCGGCCGCTTCTGGCCCTTGGCATAGACCGCGACCACCTTGCCATAGGGATCAATCTGCAGCGCCTGGAAACGCACCACCGCGCCCTGGGCATCGAGCGTGATGCCGTTGACATTGTCAACGATTCCATCGGCCTGGGCGGCGGGCGCGAGCAGCAGGGCGGTGGCGGCGGCAAGCCGCTTGAGGCGCGTGAACATGGGCGAGGGCATAGGGCCTGTTCCCCTGCCGCGCCAGATGGTCTAGGCGGACAGGATCATGGCTACCAAAGCAGCAAACGCGCCCGCCTCGCTCCCCGTGTCCATCGCCGATGTTCGGGCCGCGGCGGAGCGAATTTCGGGCGCGGTGGTGCGCACGCCCACGCTGCACAGCCGCACGCTCTCGCAGCTGACCGGCGCGAACGTGTATCTGAAGTTCGAGAATCTCCAGTTCACCGCCGCCTACAAGGAACGCGGCGCACTCAACACGCTGCTGCAGCTGGATGGCGAAGCGCGATCCAAGGGCGTGATCGCGGCGTCGGCCGGCAACCATGCCCAGGGCCTCGCCTATCATGCGACGCGGCTGGGCATCCCCAGCACGATCGTGATGCCCAAGAACACGCCGATCGTGAAGGTCACCCAGACCGAAGGGCATGGCGCCAATGTCGTACTGCACGGCGAGACCTTCGACGCCGCCTACCAGCATTCGCGCGAACTGGAGGCGGAGCGCGGCTTCACCTTCATCCACCCGTTCGACGATCCCCGCGTGATCGCAGGGCAGGGCACCGCGACGCTGGAGCTGCTCGAGGACGTGCCGAGCATCGATACGCTGGTCGTGCCGATCGGTGGCGGTGGGCTGATCTCGGGCGCGTCGGTGGTGGCCAAGGCGCAGGACCGGCCGATCGAAGTGCTGGGTGTCCAGGCCGAGCTCTACCCCTCGATGTACAACCGGGTGCACCACACCGAGATGCCGTGCGCGGGCGATACCCTCGCCGAGGGCATTGCAGTGAAGTACCCCGGCAATATGACCGCGAAGATCGTCGAGGCGCTGGTCGACGATATCGTGCTGGTCGGCGAGCGCCGACTGGAGGAGGCGGTAAGCCTGCTGCTCCAGATCGAGAAGACGGTGGTGGAAGGGGCAGGGGCTGCCGGCCTCGCCGCGCTGCTGTCCGAGCCGGAGCGCTTCAAGGGCAAGACCGTCGGCACCATCCTGTGCGGCGGCAATATCGACACGCGGCTGCTCGCCAACGTGCTGCTGCGCGACCTTGCCCGCTCGGGCCGGCTCGCGCGCCTGCGCATCCGGCTGCAGGACCGGCCCGGCGCGCTGTTCCATGTCGCGCGGATCTTCCACGAGCAGGGCGTCAACATCATTGAGGTCTATCACCAGCGGGTGTTCACCTCGCTGCCCGCCAAGGGCCTGGTGACCGACATCGAGTGTGAGACGCGCGATCGCAACCATCTCGACCGGCTGATCACCGCGCTGCGCCGCGCGCAGTATGAAGTGAGCATGGTCGAGTCCGCCTGATGCGCACGCTGTTTTCGACTCTGCTCTACCAGCAGCCGCTGGGCGACGACGCGCTGATCGCCGACCTCGAGGCCTCGTGCCTGCAACTGGCCGAGGACGATACCGCCGGCCGTCGCTGGTGCCGCGAGAACCACTATCGCGGCTATACCAGCTATGCCTCGCTGAACGACCTGCCGATCCGCGATCCGGCCTTTGCCGACCTGAAGCGGCTGCTCGACAAGCATGTCGCGAAGTTCGCCGAGGCTTGCGCGTTCGACCTCGCCGGGCGCAAGCTCAAGCTCGACAGCCTGTGGGTCAACGTGCTCGACGGCAAGGGCGGGCACGGCGCGCATATCCATCCGCACAGCGTCGTCTCGGGCACGGTCTATGTGGCGCTGCCGCAGGGCGCGCGCGGGCTCAAGCTCGAGGACCCGCGCCTCGCGATGATGATGGCCGCGCCGACCCGCCTGCCCGATGCGCCGGAATCGCTCCAGCCCTTCATCGAAGTGGTGCCGGACGTCGGCACGGTGCTGCTGTGGGAAAGCTGGCTGCGTCACGAAGTCCCGCCGGGTGCGGCCAAGGACAAGCGGATCAGCGTCAGCTTCAACTATCGCTGGTAGCGCGCTCCAGCGCCGCGACCTGCATCACCGGGCGCACGGGCTTGGCGGGATGCGGGTTCGTGGCGTGTGCAACGAACGCGACGCAGGTGCCGAGCGCGGCACCGATCAACAGACAACGCGAAATAGCCATGGACGGACTCCTCAAACGACACAGGATCCACAGTCCATTATAGTGAACGCAGCGCTTACCACGGTGCATCCCGCGCTTTTACGGAGCCCGCAGGTGACGTTCGCGCCGATCGCGCCTATGTTGGGGGCCAATGGCTAAGAACAGAACAAGCGCAGGGTTGCCGACGCGGCAGCAGATTCTCGATTTCATCGCATCCTCCGACACGCCCGCCGGCAAGCGCGAGATCGCCAAGGCCTTCGGGCTGAGCGCGCAGGACAAGATCCTGCTCAAGGCGCTGTTGAAGGACATGAGCGACGAGGGGCTGATCGACGTCGCTCCCGGCCGCGCCTTCCACAAGATGGGCGGGCTGCCCAAGGTGACCGTGCTGCGGATCACCGACGCCGACGGCGACACCACCTGGGCGGTGCCCGAGCGCTGGGAAGCCGAGCATGTCCCCGCACCGCGCCTGCGCGTCCGCGAGATGCGCGGCAAGCGCTCGGCGCTGGGGGTGGGCGACCGCATCCTCGCGCGCACCGAAGAGGCCGGCAACGGCTGGATCGCGCACCCGATGAAGCAGCTCGCCCGCGGCGAGGAGCTGATGCTCGGAGTGCTCCACGAAGAAGGCGGCAAGCTCTGGCTGCAGGGCGTCGAGAAGAAGGAGCGGCGCAGCTGGCCGGTGTCCGACGCGGGCGGTGCCGAGCCCGGCGACCTGGTGCTGGCCGAAAAGGCCGGCCGTCCGCCGCGAATCACCGCGCGGGTGGTCGAGCGGCTGGGCGATCCTTTCGCGCCGCGCAGCTTCTCGCTGATCGCGATTCATCGCCACGGCATTCCCAGTGTATTCTCTGAAGAGCTGCTCGAGGAGGCCGAGCGGGTGGCCAGGCAGCCGCTGGGCGACGGACGCGAGGACCTGCGGCACCTGCCGATCGTCGCGATCGACCCCGCCGATGCGCGTGACCATGACGATGCCGTCTGGGCGACCCCCGACGACGATCCCGCCAACGAGGGCGGCTGGAAGGCGATCGTCGCGATCGCCGACGTGTCCTTCTACGTCCGCCCGGGCTCGGAGCTGGACCGCGAGGCGCGCAAGCGGGGCAATTCGGTCTATTTCCCCGATCGCGTCGTGCCGATGCTGCCGGAGGTGCTGTCGGCGGACGTCTGCTCGCTGAAGGAAGACGTCGACCGCGCCGCGCTCGCCTGCCATTTGCAGGTGACCAAGAGCGGTGCGCTCAAGAGCTGGCGCTTCACCCGCGCGGTCGTGCGGCTGGCAGCCAACATCGCCTATGAAGACGCACAGGCGGCGATCGACGGCGATCTCGAGAATCCGCTCACCGAAACTGCCCTCCGCCCGCTGTGGGACTGCTGGCACGCGCTCAACGCCGCGCGCGACAAGCGCGAGCCGCTGGACCTCGACCTGCCCGAGCGCCGCATCGTGCTCGACGAGAAAGGCCGCATCCTCTCGGTGGCGCCGCGCGAGCGGCTCGATGCGCACAAGCTCATCGAAGATTACATGATCGCCGCCAACGTCGCCGCCGCCAAGGCGCTGGAGGCGAAGAAGACGCCGGTGATGTACCGCATCCACGAGCCGCCGGCGCGCGAGAAGCTCACCGCGCTCAAGGAATATCTCAAGACCTTCGACATCGAGTTCGCGCTCGGCCAGGTGATCCGCCCCGCCACGTTCAACCGCATCCTCGATCGGGTGGGCGAGGAGGAGTTCCGCCCACAGGTGATGGAACAGGTGCTACGCACCCAGACCCAGGCCTATTACGGCCCCGAGAATGTCGGCCATTTCGGCCTGGCGCTCGGCTCCTACGCGCACTTCACTTCGCCGATCCGCCGCTATGCCGATCTGATCGTCCACCGTGCGCTTGTCGACGCCTATCGGCTGGGGCCGGGCGGGCTCACGCCGGAAGAAGCCGGCAGCATGGACCGGATCGGCCAGTCGATCAGCCAGCTCGAACGCCGCGCGATGGAGGCCGAGCGCGAGACGATCGACCGCTATGTCGCCGCCTATCTCGCCGCGCATATCGGCGAGGTGATGGAGGCGCGGATCACCGGCGTGCAGAATTTCGGATTCTTCGCGACCGTCGAAGGGGTGGGCGGTGACGGGCTGGTCGCGGCGCGCGACCTGGGTGCCGAGTATTTCCACTTCGACGAAGCCGGCAAGCGGCTGGTCGGCGAACATAGCGGCGAGGCATTCACCCTCGGCCAGCGGATCGAGCTGCGGCTGGTGGAGGCGAACCCCGTCTCCGGCGCGCTGCGCTTCGAACTGCCCGACGGAAAGGGCTCCGCGGGCGGTCCGCAGCGGACCGGCCGGCCGGGCAAGGGGGCACCCAAGCGGGTGATCCATCGCCGGGGCCGACCGGGCAACATCCGCCACAACGGGCGCAAACGCTGAGGCGAGGTGCTGCCGGGCCGGGGGCCTGGCAGCGCTGTCCAAAATCCGTGCAAAGCCGGAACGGCCGCGCTACAAGCTGTCGCAAAGAGCATGTTGCAATGCCGATATGACGTTTGTCAGCGAAGGAGTGAGAATGGCCGGCCGTCCGACGATCAAGGAAGTTTCGAAGATCGCCGGCGTGTCGTTCAAGACCGTCTCCCGCGTGCTCAACAACGAAAAACATGTCAGCGACGAGACGCGGCGGCGCGTCGAGGAAGTGGTGGCGCAGCTCAACTTCCGGCCGAGCCACGCCGCGCGCACGCTGGCGGGGCGGCGCTCGTTCCAGGTCGCGCTGCTGTACGACAATCCCAGCCCCTACTACGTCTTCCACATCCAGTCGGGCGCGCTGGAGCGCTGCCACGAGCTGGGCTACCGCCTGCTGATGCAGCCGATCGACAGCGCCGCGCCGGACCTGGTGCCCGATGTGCTGGCGCTGGTCGACGAGGCGCATCTCGACGGGCTGATCCTGTCGCCGCCGCTGACCGAGATGCCCGAGCTGCTCGAGGCGCTGGACAAGCGCAAGCTGCCCTATGTCCGGATCGCGCCCGGCCTGCGCAAGGATCATGGGCTGGCGACGACGATGGACGACGTCGCGGCGGCGCGCGAGATCACCCGGCACCTGCTCCAGCTCGGCCACCGCAAGATCGCGTTCGTGCGTGGCCCCGAGAGCCATGTTTCCTCCGCCGACCGTCTGGCCGGCTATCGGCAGGAACTGGAGGCGCACGGCATCGCCTTCGATCCGGCGCTGGTGATCGCCGGCGACTATAGCTTCGCCTCGGGCGGCGCGGCAGCGCGGGCGCTGTTCGGCCACACGCCGCGGCCGACCGCGATCTTCGCGGGCAATGACGACATGGCCGCAGGCGCGCTGGCAGCGGCGCACGAGGCGGACATCGCCGTGCCCGATGCCATGTCGATCGCCGGGTTCGACGATTCGGATCTGGCGCGCGCGGTCTGGCCGCCGCTCACCACCATCCGCCAGCCGGTGCGCGAGCTGGCCTATGCCGCCGCGGATCTGATGCTGTCGGGGAACGCGGTGACGCCGCAGGTGATGCTGGAGCACGAGCTGATGGTGCGCGCGACGACCGGCCCCGCGCCCAAGAGCTGATTTTCCTTCCAAGCGTTAGCGTATCCTCCCCCGCCAGGGGGAGGTGGCAGGCCGAAGGCCTGACGGAGGGGGAGGAAGCACGCCGGCGGAGAGGCTCTGGCATCCTCCCCCTCCGACGCCTTCGGCGCCACCTCCCCCTGGCGGGGGAGGATTGCAAAGGCGCCAAGCGCGCCATCCCGCGCCGGGACGCCGTTAACCATGCTTGCCGCTGGTCGAAATCGTAAACGGCGCGTTAACCTCATGCCATGCAGCAGCCGTTTGCCCTACGCGGCACCCGCCGCCATCCGTTCCGCCGGCACGTCCGGGAGGTGGTCGCGCGCCAGCGCAAGGCGAGCGAAGACGGCGACGTGAAGCTTTTCGCGCTGAGCTTCACGGCCTTCTTCGTCTGCTTCTACACGTTCCTGCTATAGGCCGGCCTGCTATCGACCGGCCTGCCATAGGGCCGGTCAGTTCGGGCAGATGTCGCGGCCGCGCGGCACATCGCCTTCCTTGTGCAGCTTGCGCGCGCACCAGGCCGAGGCCAGCGCCAGCGCCGCCACCACCCACAAGGCATCCTCCACCGCGATGCCCGGAATGCGGGTGAAGGCGAAGATGCCGACCGACCCCAGCACCATCGCGCCGGAATTAACGACGTTGTTCGCCGCGACGGTGCGGGCAGTCTGGGACTTTTCGACCGTGGTCGTCAGGAAGGCGTAGAGCGGCACGACGAACATGCCGCCGGTGGTGGCGATCATGATCAGGTCGCCCAGCGCATGCCAGGCCGCGGGCATCTGGACGAAGTCCATCGTCTTGAGCAGCGGCCCTTCGTGGACCGGCCAGTAGCGGGCGGTGAAGTGGAAATCGATGACGAACACGGTCATCGCCAGCACCGAGGGCACGCAGTAGCGCGCGGATACGTTGCCTTTCAGCAGCTTGTTGATGATCACCGATCCGATCGCGATGCCGATCGAGAAGATGCCGAGGAACACGCTCGCCACGTCCTTCTGGGCGTGGAACACGTTCTTGACGAGCGGCGGGAACAGCACGCCGAGTACCGCGGCGATCGACCAGAACACGCTGATCGAGATAATCGCGAGGAACAGCCGGCGGATATGCATGGTGGCGGAGATCAGCCGGGCCGAGGCGCGGAAGATGTTGAGATCGATCTCCAGATGGGTCAGCGGCGGCGCGGGCGGGATCTGGAGCGAGGCTAGCCAGCCGATCACGGCGACGCCGATCACTGCGAAGGCGGCGGCATGGGCGCTGATCAGGCCGCCTGCGATCGTGCCGAACAGGATCGCGACATAGGTGCCCGCCTCGATCATGCCGGTGCCGCCCAGCACATCGTCTTCGGCCAGATGCTGCGGCAGCACCGCGTATTTGATCGGCCCGAAGAAGGTGGAATGCACCCCCATGCCGACCAGCGCGACCAGCATCAGCGGCAGGCTTTTGAGGAAGATGCCCGTCGCGCCGACCAGCATGATGCCGACTTCGGCCGCCTTGATGATCCGCATGATCTTGGCCTTGTCATGCGTATCGGCAAGCTGTCCTGCCAGCGCGGAAAAGAGGAAGAAGGGCAGGATGAAGATGCCGGTGGCGATCGCGCTGAACCGCGTTTCCTGCTCCACCGAGTTGAAAATCTGGTAGGTCGCGAAAAAGATCATCGCGTTCTTGAAGAGGTTGTCGTTGAACGCTCCCAGGAACTGCGTGATGAATAGGGGCAGGAACCGGCGCTCCTTCATGAGCCCGAGCGCACCGATCATTCGATAAAAGCTCCCCTGCTGCGGTCTTCCGCATGGTGAAGGGGCGGCATACCGGGGGGCGGGCGCGGCTTCAATCGATTAATCGGTACGGTGTGGAACGGGAGAGGAACATGGGCAGGGAAGTGGCGATCGAGCCGGTGGCGGTGCCGGCGGGTCGGGCTGCAGCGGTAGCGGGGCGGACCTGGTTTCGCGATCAGGTCGGCGAGTCCGGCTGTGCCGTCTATCGGCTGGCCCGCACGGGAGAAAACTACCTCTATCTGAAGGTGGCGGGGGCGGAGACGCTATCCGATCTGGTCGACGAGATGGCGCGGCTGCGCTGGCTGGGCGCGTACCTGCCCGTGCCGTTGCTGCACGGCTTCGGGCTGGAGGCGGGCGGTGGCTGGATGCTCACCGGGCGGCTGCCCGGCCGCACCGCCTATCAGCTGCTGGAGGCGGATCCCGTCGCGGCGCCAGCGCTGGCGGAATCGCTGGCGCGTTTCCTGCGGCGGCTGCACGCGATCCCGGCCGAGCGCTGCCCGTTCAACGCGGACCATGCCTTGCGGCTGGCGGCGGCGAAGGATCGGATGGACGCCGGGCTGGTCGAGGAGGACGAATTCGATGATGCACGCCTGGGCCAGTCGGCGCAGGTCGTGTGGGACGAGATGCTCGCCGCCATGCCTGCCGCGTTAGACCGGGTGGTGACGCATGGCGACTTCTCGCTCGACAATCTGCTGGTGGTGGATGGCGAAGTGATCGGCTGCATCGATCTGGGACGGGTGGGTATCGCCGATCCCTGGCAGGACCTCGCCATCCTCTGGCACAGCCTTGCCGAATTCGGCGACGATGCCGCTGCGGCGATGCTGCAAGCCTATGGAATCGCGCTTGATTCGGCCAAGCTCGACTTCCATCTCCGTCTCGACGAATTCTTCTGAACGTGTCTGCCTTTGGCTCTCCCGCTGGGCCGATGCCGGTGCTAGGGCTTTGCTGATGTTGACGTTGCCGAACATTCTCACCCTGTCGCGCATCTTCATGGTGCCGTTACTGGTGGGATTCCTATGGTGGCCGCATTGGACGCCGGGATATGCGATCGCCTTCGCGCTCTACTGCCTGATGGGCATCACCGACTATTTCGATGGCTATCTGGCGCGCGCGCAGGGCACGGTGTCGAAGCTCGGCGTGTTCCTCGATCCGATCGCCGACAAGATCATGGTCGCTGCGGTGATCCTGATCCTGGTGGGCAAGGGGGTGATCGCCGACTGGCACGTCATTGCCGCGCTGGTGATCCTGCTGCGCGAGATCGCGGTTTCGGGCCTGCGCGAGTTTCTGGGCGGCATCCAGGTATCGGTACCGGTCTCCCGTCTCGCCAAGTGGAAGACCACGCTGCAGCTAGTGTCGCTGGGCGCGCTGATCCTTTCGGGCGCGGTGCCCGAATGGCCATGGGTGCTGGTGGTGGGGCTCACCACCCTGTGGGGCGCGGCGGTGCTGACCGCGATCACCGGCTGGGATTATCTCCGCGTCGGCCTGAGCCACATGGACAGCTGATGATCATTTCGATGCTCTATTTCGCCTGGGTGCGCGAGGCGGTAGGGACCGGCGAGGAGCAGGTCGATCCGCCCGCGGCGGTGCGCAACGTCGCCGACCTGATCGACTGGCTCGCGCGGCAGAGCGCCGGCCATGCCGCCGCTTTTGCCGAGCCCGCAAAGCTGCGCGCCGCGATCGATCAGCGCTTCGTGCCGCTGGATGCCTTGCTGGGCAACGCGCGCGAAGTGGCGATCTTCCCGCCGGTGACGGGCGGATGATCCGCGTCTCGGTCGATCCCGCGCCGATCGAGCTGGGCGTCGAAGTTGCGGCGCTGGAAGAGCGCGGGGCCGGTGGCGTCGCGACGTTCACCGGCGTCGTGCGGACCGATGACGGCGTCGAGGCGCTGGAGCTCGAACACTATCCCGGCATGACCGAGGCGGCGCTGTGCGCGCTGGCTGAGGCGGCGATCGACCGCTGGAGCCTGCTTGGTGTCACCATCGTCCACCGCGTGGGCAAGATGACCGCGGGCGAGCGGATCGTGTTCGTCGGCACAGCGGCGGCGCACCGGCGCGAGGCGCTGGAGGCCTGCGCCTATCTCATCGACCGGCTCAAGACCGACGCGCCCTTCTGGAAGCGCGAATGGCTGGCGGGGGGCACGCGCTGGGTGGAACCGCGCGCCACCGATACGGAGGCGGCTGCCGGCTGGGCGTAGCTGTACAGGATATTCCATGATATCTGTACGCCTATGACCAAGGCGATGAACCTCAACGTTCGAGTCTCCGGCCCCTTGAGCGACTTCGTCGCCCGCAATGTCGGCGAGGACGGGCTCTACGAAAACGTCAGCGAGTATGTCCGCGACCTGATCCGCCGCGACAAGGAGCGGGTGGAGCGCGAGATGTTCGAGACGCTGAAGGCCGAGCTGCAGCGCGCCTTCGCCACCCCCGACGAGGACTATGTCGAGGTCGACCGCGACACCTTTCTCGAAGAGCTGCGGCAGCGGCACGGATGAGCCGCTACCAGCTTTCGCCGCTCGCCAAGGAGCAGATCGCCGAGATCTATGCCTACACCCATGCAGCATGGGGGCGCGAGCAAGCGGATCGGTACTATTTACAACTCTTTGAGTGTTTTGACGCGATTGTCGGTCGTCGGGTGGTGTGGCGCAGGGTCGCTGCCGAATTTGGTGCGGACGGCTATTTCTGCCGCTGCGGGCACCACTTCGTCTATTGGCGGATGCGCAGCGACGACCGGCTCCGCATCGTCACCATCCTCCACGAGCGGATGCACCAGCTCGAACAGTTCCGCGCCGTCTGGGAGCCCTAGGTCCGCGCCGCGATCAGCACGTCGGCGAGCAGCCGGAAATCGCGCTCGCGGGGCGAGGCCTTGCGCCAGACCAGCGCGATGTTGCGCGAGGCGTTGGCGGAATCCAGCGGCCGCGCCTTGACCGAGGTATGCTCCAGGATGCCCGCGTCCACCGCCATCTCCGGCAGCATCGTAACCCCCAGGCCGTTGTCGACCATCTGCACCATGGTGTGGAGCGACGTGCCGAGCATCGTCGCCTCGGCGCGCATCTCCGGGCGGTTGCAGGCGGCCAGTGCATGGTCCTTCAGGCAGTGGCCGTCTTCCAGCATCAGCAGCCGCGTCTCGTCGATCGCGTTGGGATGGATCGTGCCGGTGGGGTCCATCTCGCCCTCACGGAAGGCGACGAACAGCCGGTCGTCGAACAGCCGCGCGCTCTCCACGTCGCCGCAGGAGAAGGGCAAAGCAAGCAGCACGCAATCGGTGCGGCCATGGTTCAGCGCCTCGCAGGCCTGGCCGCTGGTCTCTTCGCGCAGATAGAGTTTGAGGTCGGGATATTGCTGGCGGAGCCGCGGCAGGATGCGCGGCAGCAGGAACGGCGCGATGGTGGGGATCACGCTCATCCGCATCTCGCCGGAGAGCGGACGGCCGGCGGCGCGGGCGAGGTCGCCCAGCTCGTCCGCCTCGCGCAGCACGCGGCGGGCCTTGTCGACGATCCGCTCGCCCAGCGGCGTGAAGCGGACCACGCGGCGGGTGCGCTCGACCAGCACCACGCCGATCAGCGTCTCCAGTTCGCGAATGCCGGCAGACAGGGTCGATTGGGTGACGAAGCACGCCTCCGCCGCCCGGCCGAAATGGCCGGCGTCATGCAGCGCCACCAGATATTGCAGCTGCTTGAGGGTAGGGAGGTAGGTTTGCGCCACTGATCGCCTCTCTCGATGGTCGATCGGGCATATAGTGGCTAGATCGAACATGGGAAGCGCAGAGATAAAGTGCTCCCCCTCCCGCAGGGCGGGAGGGGGAGAGGGCTCAGGCGGCAACAGCCTGAAGCTCTTCTTCCGGCAGGCGGATCATGTAGTCGAAGGCTGAGAGCGCCGCGGTCGAACCCGCGCCCATCGCGATCACGATCTGCTTGTACGGCACGGTGGTGCAGTCGCCCGCCGCGAAGATGCCGGGCTGGCTGGTCTCGCCACGCGCGTCGATCTCGATCTCGCCGCGGGTGGTGAGCCCCACCGCGTCCTTCAGCCACTCGGTGTTCGGCACCAGGCCGATCTGGACGAAGATGCCTTCCAGCGCGATGTCGTGCTCGGCGCCGCTGTTGCGGTCCTTGTAGCTGAGGCCCGACACCTTCTCGCCGTCGCCGTTGACCTTGGTGGTCATCGCCGAGGTGAGGATCTTCACGTTCGGCAGGCTGGCTAGCTTGCGCTGCAGCACCGCGTCGGCACGCAGCTGGCTGTCATATTCGATCAGCGTGACGTGCGCGACGATGCCAGCCAGATCGATCGCGGCCTCGACACCCGAGTTGCCGCCGCCGATCACCGCGACGCGCTTGCCCTTGAACAGCGGGCCGTCGCAGTGCGGGCAATAGGCCACGCCCTTGTTCTTGTACTCGTTCTCGCCCGGCACGTTCATCTGCCGCCAGCGCGCGCCGGTGGAGAGAATGATCGCCCTGGCCTTCAGGCTCGCGCCATTGGCCAGTACCACTTCGTGCAGGCCGCCTTCGCGCTTGGCAGGGATCAGCTTTTCGGCGCGCTGCAGGTTCATGACGTCCACGTCATAGTCCTTCACATGCTGCTCGAGCTGCGCGACCAGCTTCGGCCCTTCGGTGTGCGAGACCGAGATGAAGTTCTCGATGCCCATGGTGTCGAGCACCTGGCCGCCGAAGCGCTCGGCGGCGATGCCGACACGGATGCCCTTGCGCGCGGTGTAGATCGCCGCAGCTGCGCCCGCCGGGCCGCCGCCGATGATCAGCACCTCGAAGGGATCCTTGCTCTTGATCTTCTCGGCTGCGCGGGCTTCGGCGCCGGTGTCGATCTTGGCGACGATCTGCTCCAGGTCCATCCGGCCCGAGGCGAAGGGCTCGCCGTTCAGGTAGACGGTCGGCACGGCCATGACCTTGCGGCCCTCGACCTCTTCCTTGAACAGCGCGCCGTCGATCGCCGTGTGGCGGATGCGCGGGTTGAGAACGGCCATCAGGTTCAGCGCCTGCACCACGTCCGGGCAGTTCTGACACGACAGCGAGAAATAGGTCTCGAAAGTGAAGTCGCCGTCGATGTTGCGGACCTGCTCGATCAGCTCCTGCGCCGCCTTGCTGGGGTGGCCGCCGACCTGGAGCAGGGCGAGCACGAGGCTGGTGAACTCGTGGCCCATCGGGATGCCGGCGAAGCGCACGCCGATATCGGTGCCCTTGCGGCGGATCATGAAGCTGGGCTTGCGACGGTCGTCGGCGTGGACGAGGTCGATCTTGTCGGAAAGCGCGGCGATGGCCGCCAGCAGCTCGCCCAGCTCGCGCGACTTGGCGTCGTCGCCCAGGCTGGCAACGAGCTCGATCGGCTCGCGGATGTTCACGAGATAGCCCTTGAGCTGCTGCGTCAGGTTGGCGTCGAGCATGGGAAAACTCCTGTATCTTCTACTAAAACGCCCCGGAGCGGAGGGGGGATCCGCTCCGGGGCGCAACCGGCGCCCGCAAGGGGGCAGGGGCGGGCGCCGTAGTTCTCGATCCTCCGGAGAGGACCGGTTGTTAGATCTTGCCGACCAGGTCGAGCGACGGCGCGAGGGTCTCGGCGCCTTCTTCCCACTTGGCGGGGCAGACTTCGCCCGGGTGCGCGGCGATGTACTGTGCGGCCTTGATCTTGCGGAGCAGCTCGGTGGCGTTACGGCCGACGCCTTCCGACGTGACTTCCATGATCTGGATCACGCCGTCCGGGTCCACCACGAAGGTGCCGCGGTCGGCAAGGCCCTGGCCCGCACGCAGAACGTCGAAGTTGTTCGAGATCGTGTGGTTCTGGTCGCCGAGCATGTAGTAGTTGATCTTGCCGATCGCGGGCGAGGTGTCGTGCCACGCCTTGTGGCTGAAGTGGGTGTCGGTCGAGACCGAATAGACTTCAACGCCCATGCCCTGCAGGGTCGGGTAGATATCGGCGAGGTCTTCCAGTTCGGTCGGGCACACGAAGGTGAAGTCGGCCGGGTAGAAGAAGAAGACTGCCCACTTGCCCTTCACGTCGGCGTCGGTGACTTCGACGAACTTGCCTTCCTTGTAGGCCTGTGCGGTGAACGGCTTGATGGTGCTGCCGATGAGAGCCATGATTTTTGTTCCTCCAGAACGGGGGTTGCTGTTGCGAAGCCGGATATAGGGGGCGGAGTCGCCGATGGGAAATTGGAAGACCCGCTTGGGTTGATCGAGTGCGTCACTCAATAGCGGAAATTTGATCGACGTCGGCGAGCGTGCGATCCTGCGCCGGACGCTTGGGGTCAGGCTACCAAGGTTGCCGCGATCGGATCGCGATCGGGGCGCGGCGTCGCGTCGGTCGTCGCTTGCGGCTGCATGTCCGATCCCCGGCGCGAAAGCCATTTGCGCGAGGCATCGCGCGCCGGCGCCTCGATCCAGCGATAGGTGATCGCGGAGAACAGCACGACGATGCTGAGGACGACGAAGGTCATCAGATCGGGCGCGAAGGTCAGCGTCTTCAAGGTGCCGCTGGTGCCGAAGCGCGTCTCCACCAGGGGGTGATGCAGCAGGGTGCCCCCGACCGCCAGCACGTCCAGGCTGCGCGCGAGCACGAAGCTGTGCACCATGTAGATCGAATAGGAGAGCGTGCCGAGCATCACGAAGGGACGCAGCTTCAGCAGGCGGCTGACCATGCCCTGTTCGGCTGCGAACAGAACCACCGTCGCCGCGAACAGCAGCGGCGCCAGGATCGGCACGGCGCCGGCGGCGACCATCACGCAGCAGCCCAGCGTCGCCACGACTTCCAGCGCCGTCGCCAGGCCGAGCCCGAGAGCGGGCCAGCGCACCGCCGCGACCAGCATCCAGGCGAGAACGCCCAGCGAAAAGCCCAGGATACAGCGAGCAAAAGCATAGGCGGTCGCCGGATCCCAGGCGAGCGGACCGGCAAGCGCCAGCACCAGCCCCGCCGTGAGCGCCAGGCCTGTCGCCATCGGTGCCGTCCAGCGCGGAAAGGCGCGGAACAGCAGCGCGATCAGCAGATAGGTCCACAGCTCCGCGGCGATGCTCCAGCTCGGTCCGTTCCAGACGATCGAGGGGAAGCCGCAGAAAATCTGGACGAGCGCGAGCGAGCTGGCGAGTTCGCCCAGCGTTCGCGGATCCGAAAAAGGTGTGCGGGCGCTGAGTCCCGCCGTTCCCAGGGCTGCCCCTGCAATCTCCACCGTGAAAAACAGGCCAAGAATGGCGATGTGCAGCGGATAGACCCTGCCGAGGCGCAATAGCATGAACCGGCGGATCGAATATCCCGAACGCAACCGGTCAAGATAGCCGCAAGAGATGACGAAGCCGCTGAGAACGAAGAAGAAGTCCACGAACATCCAGCTGTTGTGCACCAGGCTGGAGTTGGTGATGACGCCGGTGGAGTGAAGGTGGAACAGGACGATCATGCAAGCGCAGATGCCGCGAAGGCTGTCGAGCGCTAAAAAGCGGGGGCGTTCTGCACGCGCGGGTCCACCGCTGGAGATCGACTCCACCATTCGCCTTGCCCCCTGACCCCCGGTTCGTCAGACGGCATAGCATTTTCATCTTTAGATTGGAATAGATACTGGCGGTGTAACGAAAGATCGATTTGGCGCCGCGACGTTTTAAGGCGCTGGTGCTGTCGTCGGCGCCGGCGAGCGGGTCGGACGAAGCCGTTCGCCCAGGCGCTTGCCGAAGCGCCAGGCGGGGCGCTCGATCAGCAGATAGGTCGCCGCCGTGATCAGTACGATCATCACCGCGAGCACGGGGATCAACAGCGGCAGCGCCGCCAGGGGGAGGGTCCGCAGGATGTGGGCGCCGTCGACGAACAGCAGGTTGAGCAGGATGCCGTGCAGCAGATAGATGCCGAACGAGATCTCGCCCACCACGGCCGCGCCGGGCAGCGCGAATAGGCCGCCGAACCGATTGCCGGCAGCGACGCAGCAGAAGAAGAAGGCGAAGGGGAAGAAGGCGGGGCTGAGCGCGTGGTGCGCCAGCGTCACCGCCGGGATCATCGCCAGGGTGGCGAGGACGGCCGCAGTACGGGAGGCAAGCCAGCGCCGGATGGAATCGCGGGCGCACAGCTCATAGGTGAGCATGCCGGCGGCGAAGAGCGGCCAGAACGCCAGCAGGCCGGTGCCGATCTGGAGGAGATGGGAGAGGGTGCCCACCAGCAGTACCGCCACCGGTACGGACCAGCTCGGCAGCTTGACCATGCTGGCGATCTGCAGGCCCAGCGCCACGACAGGCAGCAGGATCAGGTAGAAGAGCCATTCCTGCCACAGCGACCACAGGACCAGCGCGTTGACCAGCCCGCTATCGGCATAGCCCATGATCGGCACCTCGCGGTGCGCGCTGATCCATTCCACCGCCGCGCGGGGATAAGCGGCGTCGGGCCGGCTGCCGGTCCGCACCATGATCACCAACGAGATCAGCAAAAACGACACCGCCACCAGCGGCACGATGCGGAAGAAACGGCCGATATAGACCTTGGGCCAGAAGACGTTGCCGATCCCCTTGAGCGCGGTGGGATAGAAGACCAGGCCGGTGATCATGAAGAACAGGGCCACCGCACCGGCGCCCAGCTGGTTTACGATCGCCAGATCCGCCGCCGTCCAGGGCTGGCCGAACAGCACCACGTGCGTCCAGATCCAGAAATGGTGGCTCAGCACCGACAGCGCGAGAAAGCCGCGCAGGCCGTCGATATTGCCGAAGCGCGGCCCCTTGGGCACCGGAAAGCCGAACCGCCGCAGCGCGCCCCCCGCGAGCATCGCGGTGAGGAGCGAAAGCGGGTAGAAGAGGAAAAAGCCCAGCGTGAAGGCGTCGACCGGAAAACTCACGTAGGTTGCACCTCTTGTCGCGGCAGATTGTCCGCGTGGCTATCATGCGGTGGCCGACTTTGCACGCCGTGCGTCCCAGGCGTGGCTCAGATGAGCGCGCGATAGAGGCTGAACGCGCTGGTCGCGGTCAGCACGACGCCGACCAGGCTGAGCAGCAGCCGCACCGGCATGCGCTTGGCGAACATCGCCCCGAACGGTGCCGCGACCACCCCGCCGACGAGCAGCCCGAGCACGGGATGCCAGAAATCGGGGGTGAAGCCCTGCGCGCCGACGTGGAACAGGAAAGTGGCCGAGATCGTCAGCGTGAGGAAGAATTCGGTGGTGTTGACCGTGCCGATCGTCGTGCGGGGCTGCGCGCCCTGGACGAGCAGGTTACTGGTCACCACCGGCCCCCAGCCGCCGCCGCCGGCCGCGTCGAGAAAACCGCCCGCCAGGCCTAGCGGCTCGACGATCTTGGGCTCGCGATGATGCGGGGTGAAGCGGATCGCGCGGAACAGCAGATACAGGCCGATCGCCGAGAGATAGGCCATCACGAACGGCCGGGTGACCGATGCATCGAGCGTCGTCAGCACATAGGCGCCGAGCACGCCGCCGATGATGCCGGGGATCAGCAGCCGCGCGAACAGCCGCCAGTTGACGTTGCGGTGCAGGACGTGGCTGAGCCCCGATACCCCGGTCGTCATCGTTTCCACCAGATGCACGCCGGCCGATGCGGTGGCGGGCGCGATGCCCAGCACGCTCACCAGCAGCGTGCTGGAAATCACGCCGAAGGCCATGCCCAGCGCACCGTCCACCAATTGGGCGGCGAAACCGACGGCGACATAGGGAAGCATTTCGGCGAGCGTGATTCCGGCGAACATCCATGCCCCTGTTGTGGCGATTGGCCATTCGAGATGGCGGGTTCCGCGAAATCCTACAAGCCCGATAGTCTATGATCGGCGGCGGCCCGCGGCGGGGCGATGCTGGAAATCCCGGCAATGCCGCCCTATTTTGCGGGCTGCAAAAGGGGTCCGGCCATGTACCAGCGTCTCACACGCTATCTCGATTCGATCCGTGCGCGCGATCCCGCACCGCGCAGCCGGTTCGAAATCCTGCTGTATCCGGGGGTCTGGGCGCTCGGCTATCACCGGATCGCGCATGCGCTGTTCCGCCGCCGCTTCTTCTTCCTCGCGCGCCTGGTCAATCACTGGTCGCGCTGGATGACCGCGATCGACATCCATCCGGGCGCGACGATCGGCCATAATTTCTTCATCGACCATGGTTTCGTAGTGATCGGCGAGACTGCGACGATCGGCGACAATGTCACCATCTACCAGTGCGTGACGCTGGGCGGCACCAGCCCGGACAACGGCGTGGGCGGCAAGCGCCACCCGACGCTGCTCGACGGCGTGATCATCGGATCGGGCGCGCAGGTGCTCGGGCCGATCACGGTAGGCGAGCGGGCGCGGATCGGCGCCAACGCCGTCGTCACCAAGGATGTCGCGCCCGGCGCGGTGATGGTGGGCATCCCGGCCAAGCCGACCCTGGTGGAAGCCGTCACCTGGCAGAAGGACTTCGTGCCCTATGGCACCCCGTGCAGCGACGCGTTCGATCCCGCCAGCCAGAAGCTCGAGCTGATGCGCTGCGAGCTCGACACGCTGCGCAAGCGGCTCGACGCGATGATCGCCGAGCGTGCGGTCGACACCGAGCAGCGCGACCGGGCCTGATGGGAACCGTCACCCCGCTTCCCCTCGCACGTCCCGAACAGGTCGGCTTCGACCGGCTGGAGCTGAACCGGATCCTGGATCTGTACGGCCGGATGGTCGCCGCCGGGCATTGGCGCGATTATGCGATGCAGTTCGAGAAGGACTATGCCGCCTTCGCCGCCTTCCGCCGCGCCGCCGAGCGGCCTGAATTCCGGATCGAGAAGCGGCCGTCGCTGCGCAATCGCCAGGGCATGTGGGCGCTGATCAACGAAAGCGGCGCGGTGCTCAAGCGCGGGCACGAGCTGGGCCCGGTGCTGGCGCCGGTCGAGCGGCGGCTGATGAAGCTGGTGGAAGAATAAGGTACCGGCCCTCCCGACGGGAGGGCCGGCATATGGCTCAGGCCATCGCGCCCTGCTGGGTCGGTGGCAGGCGCCGGGCGAAATCGCCGAGCACCCCAACCGCAGCCCGGCGCATCGGGTGCCAGAAGGCGGAGAGCGACAGCAGCGCCGATCCGATCACCAGCCCGGTGAACGCTGCGCTCAGCTCCACCGCACCGCTCTGGTGGAACAGCGAGTACATCGCCCACAGTACATAGGCGAGGCTGGAGACGAGCAGCGCGCGCCGGTCCACCGCCAGCGCCACGAAGGCGAAGAACAGGTAGAGCGCGAAGACCAAGGCGGCCATCGGTGCGCCGATCTCGCCGTTGAACACGCCGAGCATGTGGAACACCGGGTGCGCGATCAGCGGTGCGGCGGCGAGGTGCAGCCAGAAGGCGACATCGGCGCGGCGGGTACGGCGCTCGAGATCGGTCATGTCCCAGCGCATCGCTGCGATGAACGTCGCGATGCCGCCGACCAGCAGGATCGCGTTGACCCAGTCCTTGGCGGCGGGGATCATCGAGAGGATCAGGCCGACGGATACGCCGACCACGGCCAGCGCGCCGGCTGCCACCGTAATTGGCACCATGAAGCGCCGCCAATGGACCCAGGCCGCGGCTGCGGTGAGGCTGCCCGCCACGGCGGCGATCACCCCGCCGAAGCGCTGCTGTGCGACCTGGCTGGTCAGGTTCAGCGTGTCGGTGAGCCACTGGCCGTTGATCACGAACAGGCCCGCGATGGTCGCACCCGCGCCGCCGACGAAACCGAGCAGCAGCAGGATCGAGGGGAGCGCCAACCGGCGCCGCGCGGTGAAATATTCGGCGAGCATCCAACTGGTCGCCGCCACCGCGGCACCCCCGCCGATCAGGTTCGCGCCGAGCACCCGCGGCTCCGGGCCGCCGCCGGTCAGCATCTCGACCAGGCTGCCGCCCAGCTTGCCGATCGCCAGCAGGATCAGCGCCGCCGCGATGGTGACGAAGATGTCGTTGAAGCCGCTCAGCAGCCGGAAATGCTCCTCGTCCACCGCGGGCGTTGCCCGGCTGGCGGCGACATAGTTGCGGAACGCCGTCGCGGCATCGGGGGTAAGTGCCCCCGCCTCCACGGCGCCTGCCAGTTCGCTTTCGCTATACATCGGCAATCCTCCTTCGTGCCTGGAAGAATGCCACGAGTGTATTGCTGATGCAATACGGTGATGCGCGGAGGCCTAATGCTGCAATTTGCTGAGGATGGCCATGGTCTGCTCGGCGCCCGATCCGGGCACGATCTCGCCGGTGCGGTCGATGATCTGCGCCCATTGCGCGGCGACGGACTCCGGCGTGGGCTCGGCCAGCACCGCGCCTGGCGTGAGGGTGATATAGGCTGCCTGCACCACACCCGCGCCGGCGCCGACGATCATGTTGCTCGGCGCTTCCTCCGAAACCAGGAACAGCGCGGCGGGCGCGACATGCTCCGGCGCAAAAGCAGCGAACGCGGCTTCGGGGAAGAGATCCTCGGTCATCCGCGTGCCCGCGACCGGCGCGATGGTGTTGACGCGGATGCCATGCTTGGTGCCTTCGAGGTGCAGCGTCTTGGCGAGCCCGGCGAGGCCCAGCTTCGCCGCGCCGTAATTCGCCTGGCCGAAATTGCCGAACAGCCCGGTCGAGGACGCGGTCATCAGGATGCGGCCATAACCCCGTTCGCGCATCGTCTCCCACACCGCCTTGGTGGCGTTGGCCGAGCCGATCAGATGGACGTCGACGACGAAGTCGAAATCCTCGGGCGTCATCTTGGCGAAGCTCTTGTCGCGGAGCACGCCGGCATTGTTGATCAGGATGTCGATCCGGCCCCAGCGCGCTTTGGCCGCTTCGGCCATCGCGACCATCGCCGCGGCATCGGTGACGCTGCCGCCATCGGCGATCGCTTCGCCGCCGAACGCTTCGATTTCGGGAACCACCGCACGGGCGGCATCGGAGTGGCCGGAGCCATCGCGGCTCGCGCCCAGGTCGTTCACCACCACGCGGGCGCCGCGCTTGGCGAGCTCCAGCGCGTAGGCACGACCGATTCCCCCGCCGGCACCGGTGACGATGGCGACGCGGTCGTCGAAACGGATGGTCATGGGCAAGCTCTCCAACACAGGTTTTGCGGAGAGCCTAGGGGAGGTTGGCCGGGACGCCAACCTTGCTCCCCTCCCGCGGACGGGAGGGGAGGAGGTAGGGGCCTTACTTGCCGCCGGGCTGGCGGCAATGGTCCTTCACGGTGCGCGAGCAGCGCGGATAGCTGGCCGGATCCGACGGCGGGGGCGGCGGTGCGGCGGCTGCAGCCGGGGCGGGCGCGGCTGCTGCATCGGCCGGTGCCGGCGGTGCCGGAGGCGCGGGCGGTGCAGGCGGCGCACCCGGTGCGGTCGTGCCCGGGGGCGGGGGCGGCGAGGGAGCCACGCCCGAACCCGGCGGCGGGGGTGGCGGCGGCGGCGGCGTGGCTTCGCCGGCACCCGTCGTGCCGTTCATCGGCGCGGGCGGGGCGGCGGGATCGGTCTGCGGGGTCGGCTGGCCCTGCATCGGGGCTGCCGGCGGGGCGGGCTGTGCCTGGGTCTGGTCCGGCGTCGTCTGCTGCGCCGGCATATCCTGCGCAATGGCGGTGCCGCTAAGGACCATCGCCGAGGCGAGAAGCATCCACTTCATTGTGTGTCTCCTTCTTCATGAAAGACGAGGTGCGAACGTCCGCAGGACGCAATTTGTTGCAACCACGTTTCCAGGAAGCGGAGATCGGGCGCGACGACGGCTGGCCGCCGCGCCCTTGGTTCGGCTCAGTTCCCCGCGTCGAGCGCGTATCCGGCCGAGCGCACCGTGCGGATGATGTCCGGCCGGTTGCCCTTGTTGATCGCCTTGCGCAGGCGGCGGATATGGACGTCGACGGTGCGCGACTCGATGTCGCTGTCATGCCCCCAGACCGCATCGAGCAGCCGCTCGCGGGAGAAGACCCAGCCGGGATGCTCGAGGAAATGCTTGAGCAGGCGGAACTCGGTCGGCCCGAGCTGGATCACTTCGCCGCCGCGACGGACCTTGTGGCCCACCGTGTCCATCTCGATGTCCGAATAGGTCAGCGCCTCGCCGGCCAGTGCCGGGCGCACCCGGCGCAGCACCGCGCCGACGCGGGCGACGAGTTCGCGCGGCGAGAAGGGCTTGGTGACGTAATCGTCGGCGCCGGTTTCGAGCCCGCGGACGCGGTCTTCCTCTTCGCCGCGCGCCGTCAGCATGATGATCGGCACGTTCGCCGTCTCCGGCATGCGGCGCAGGCGCCGGCACACCTCGATGCCGGACAGCCCCTCGACCATCCAGTCGAGCAGCACGATGTCCGGCGTCGCCTCCTTGGCGAGGAGCAGGGCTTCCTCGCCATCGGGGGTGTGCTTCACTTCATAGTCTTCGCGCTTGAAATGCCAGGTGACGAGCTCCGCGATCGCGGCATCGTCTTCCACCAGCAGCATCTTGACCCGTGCCATATGTTCCCCTCAGCTCCCGCTGCTTTCGCCGGCTTCCGCATCGGCGAGATAGTGCCCGGTCGCGGCAAAATAGACCATTTCGGCGACGTTGGTTGCGTGGTCGCCGATCCTCTCCAGATTCTTGGCGACGAACAGCAGGTGTGCCACCTGGCTGATCGTGCGCGGATTTTCGACCATGAAGGTCACCAGCGTGCGGAAGATCGAATCGTAGAAATCGTCGAGCGCGGTATCGCTGGCATGCACTTCGGCCGCCGCCCTGGCGTCGCGCGCCGAGAAGGCGTCGAGCGCGGCGCGCACCATGTCGGCGGCGATCTGGCCCATCGCGGGCAGCACCGACACCGCCTCGATCCGCTCCTCGCCCTCGGCATGGATCATCGGCACGCGCTTGGCGATGTTCTTGGCATAATCGCCGATCCGCTCGATCACCGCGGCGATCTTGAGCGCGGCGATCACCTCGCGCAGGTCGTCCGCCATCGGCGCGCGCAGCGCGATGACGCGGACGACGAGCTTTTCCAGCTCGGCCTCGATCGCGTCGATCTGCTTGTCCTTCTTGCGCACGGTCTTGGCGAGCGCCTCGTCGCCGCGCTGCAACGCCTTCATCGCGTCGTAGATCGCCTGTTCGGCAAGCCCGCCCATCTGCGAGATCAGCGCGCGCAGCTGGCTGATGTCCTGATCGAACGCCTTGACCGTATGTTCGTGGGCCCCTGCCATCAGCCGTACCTTCCGGTGATATAGTCCTTCGTGCGCTCTTCGCGGGGCGCGGTGAAGAGGTTGTCGGTCTCGCCATATTCGACCAGCTGGCCGAGATGGAAGAAGGCGGTGCGCTGCGAGACGCGGGCGGCCTGCTGCATGTTGTGCGTGACGATCACGATAGCGTAGCGCCCGCGCAGCTCGTGGATCAGCTCCTCGATCTTGGCGGTGGCGATCGGATCGAGCGCGCTGGCCGGCTCGTCCATCAGGATCACTTCCGGATCGACCGCGATCGCGCGGGCGATGCACAGCCGCTGCTGCTGGCCGCCGGACAGCGCGGTGCCGCTGTCGGAGAGGCGGTCCTTCACTTCCTCCCAAAGCCCTGCGCGCTTCAGCGAGCGCTCGACGATGCCTTCCAGGTCGCTCTTGGACGACGCCAGGCCATGGATGCGCGGGCCATAGGCGACATTCTCGAAGATCGACTTCGGGAAGGGGTTCGGCTTTTGGAACACCATGCCGACGCGCGCGCGCAGCTGCACCACGTCCATGTCGTCGGCGTAGATGTCCGCACCGTCCAGCGTGATCTCGCCGCTCACCCGCGCGCTGGCGATGGTGTCGTTCATGCGGTTGAAGGTGCGCAGGAAGGTCGACTTGCCGCAGCCCGACGGGCCGATGAACGCAGTGACCTTGTCCATGTCGACGTCGATCGAGACGTCCTTCACGGCCTGTTTCTGGCCGTAGAACACGCTGACGCCGCGGGCCGACATCTTGTGGGGGGCGGGGGAGGCGACGGTCATTACCAGCGGGTCTCGAACTTGTTGCGGAGGTAGATGGCGAGCCCGTTCATCGCGAGCAGCACCGCGAGCAGCACCAGGATCGCGGCGCTCGTCTTCTCGACGAAGCCGCGGCTGACCTCGTCGGACCAGAGGAAGATCTGCACCGGCAGCACCGTCGACGGATCGGTGAAGCCGCCGGGCGCGGTGACGATGAAGGCGCGCATGCCGATCAGCAGCAGCGGCGCGGTCTCGCCCAGCGCGCGCGCCATGCCGATGATCGTGCCGGTGAGGATGCCGGGCATGGCCAGCGGCAGGACATGGTGGAACACCACCTGGATCGGGCTCGCGCCAATGCCGAGCGCGGCGTCGCGGATCGACGGCGGCACCCCCTTGATCGCGTTGCGGCTGGCGATGACGATGACGGGCATGATCATCAGCGCGAGCGTCACGCCCCCGACCAGCGGCGCCGAGCGCGGCAGCATCGGGCCGAACGTGTGCCCGCCGATCTGCCAGGTGCCGAGGAACACCGCGAGCCCGAGCAGGCCGAAGATGATCGAGGGCACCGCCGCGAGATTGTTGATCGAAACCTCGATTAGGTCGGTCCAGCGGTTCTTCGGCGCATATTCCTCGAGATAGATCGCCGAGAGCACGCCCACCGGGAAGGCGATCAGGAAGGTGATCGCCATGGTGAGCAGTGAGCCCTTGAGCGCGCCCCACACGCCGACCGCGACCGGATCGGTCGAGTCAGACTCGCGGAGGAACGCCCAGTTGAAGCCGCGGTGGATCGCGCCCTGGCTGGTCAGCCGTGCGACGCCGGCCTCCATCGCCGGATCGCCGTCGCCGACCAGCGCCTGATCGAAGCCGGTGGCGGCCGGGACATAGACGGTCGCGCGGCGCTCCAGCAGCGCGGGATCGCGCTTCACTGCGCTGCGCACCGCCAGCCAGGCGCTGGGGGCGAGATAGGTCGGGCCGTCGGCTCCGAAGGCGCGCGTGGCGGCATTGTCCACCACATCCTCCAGACCCGCGCTCGCCAGCGCGAGATCGGCGGCGGGGGTGGCGAGCTGGTTGCGCTCGATCTTGAGCCCGTCGGCCCGGAGATCGATCGGCAGCGCCAGTTCGGTGACGGTGAAGCCGCGCCAGCCCTGCACCACCATGGTCAGCAGCAGGAAGCCGAGGAACGCCGCGGAAAGGATCACCGCGCCCGCGCCGAGCACGCGGAAGCACCGCTCGGCCGCATAGCGGCGGCGGATGCGCCGTTGCATCGCCGGGCTCTTCCAGTCGGTCGGCCGGCGCTCGGCCGGGGCGGCGGGCTTACTCATAGGCTTCGCGATACTTCTTCACGACGCGCAGCGCGACGATGTTGAGCAGCAGGGTGATGACGAACAGCGTCAGACCCAGCGCGAAGGCGGCGAGCGTCTTGGGGCTGTCGAACTCGGCCTCGCCCGTCAGCAGGTCGACGATCTGCTTGGTGACGGTGGTGGCGCTCTGCAGCGGATTGAGCGTGATCGTTGCGGCGCCCGAGGCGGCCATCACTACGATCATCGTTTCGCCGATCGCGCGGCTGACCGCGAGCAGCACGCCCGCCACGACGCCCGGCAGCGCGGCGGGAACCAGCACCCGCGAGATCGTCTCGCTGGTCGTGGCGCCCATCGCTAGGCTGCCGTCGCGCATCGAGGTCGGCACGGCGGCAAGCGAGTCGTCGGCCATCGAGGAGACGAACGGGATGATCATCACGCCCATCACCAGCCCGGCGGCCAGCGCGCTCTCGGACGAGGCGAAGGGGTCGCCGAGCAGCACCGCGAGCTTGCGGACGGCAGGGGCCACGGTCAGCGCGGCGAAATAGCCATAGACCACGGTGGGTACGCCCGCGAGCATCTCCAGCGTCGGCTTCATCCAGCGGCGTGTGGTCGCCGAGGCATATTGGGTGAGGTACACCGCGCTCATCAGCCCGAACGGGATGGCGACCAGCATTGCGATAACCGCGCCAATGAAGAAGGTGCCCCAGAACAGCGGCACCGCGCCGAGCGAGGCGCCGGGGTCCTTCGCGTCGATGACCTGCGGGCTCCAATGGGTGCCGAACAGGAACTGGGTGATCGGCACCTGGCCGAAGAAGCGCAGCGATTCCCAGAAGAGCGAGACGAAGATGCCGATGGTGGTGAAGATCGCGATCAGCGAGGCGACCAGCAGCCCCATCATCAGCGTGCGCTCCACCTTGGAGCGGGCGCGGAAATCGGGGCGGATGCGGCTGAGCGCGAAGGCGGCGCCGGCAAAGGCGAGCAGCACCGCCGCCGCCGTGCCGGTCCAGGCGTAGCGGCTGCTGGCGGCGCGCACTACCGGGGCGAGCTGGCGGGCGAGGGGATCGGCCTCTGTCTCGTACGGGTTCTGGGCCACGGCGCGCGCCTGGGCGAGCACCGAGTCGCGCTCGAAGGCGAAGTCGGACAGGCCGGCGGCGGCGGGGCTTTGCAGCACGGTCTGGCGGATCAGCCCCGGGCTGATCCCCGACCAGACGACCAGGAACAGCAGCGGGGGCAGGATCGTCCACATGCCGACGAACCAGCCATGCTGTGCGGGCAGCGAATGCAGCCGCTTGGCGCCACCGCGATCGAAGCGCAGCGCACGGGCGCGCGCCGTCAGCCAGCCGATCAGCCCCAAGCCGAGAATCAGGAACAGTAACGCGAAGGGGTTCACCGGCGGAGCAACTCAGCGAAATGGGGGGCGAAAGGCGGCGTCACTTGAGTGCGGCCGGATCGAGCGGGGTGAGATCGGCCACGCGCTTCGCCATCTCCGCGCGCATCGCCTCGGGCGCTGCGATCAGCCCGCGCTTCACCAGCGGACCGCCCGGGCCCCACAGCGTGGTGTAGAGCGTCAGGAAATCCTTGAGCCCCGGGACCGCCTTGAGGTGGCGCTTCTTCACATAGAGGTAGAGCGGGCGGGCACCCGGATATTGGCCGTCGGCGATCGTCGCATAGGTGGGGGCGACACCTTCGATCGGCACGCCGTGCAGGCGGTTGCGGTTCTCTTCGAGATAGGAATAGCCGAAGATTCCGAGCGCATTGGGGTTCTGCGCCAGCCCCTGGACGATCAGATTGTCGTTCTCGCCCTTGTCGACATAGGGGCCGTCGTCGCGGATGCGGCGGCATTCGGCATCATAGTGCGAAGGATCGGCTTCGGCCTTGAGCTTCGTGGCGTTGGGATCGGCCTCCAGGCAGCCGGGCGCCAGCATCAGCTCGACGAAGGCGTCGCGGGTGCCGCTGGTCGAGGGCGGGCCCATCACCAGGATCGGGATCGCCGGCAGGCTGGGGTTCACGTCCTGCCAGGTGCGCGCAGTGTTGGGCTTGCCGAGCGGCTTGGCGGCGAGCGCCAGATAGACGTCGCGCTTGCTGAGCTGGAGCTTCGGCCCCTGGTTGGATTCGGCGAGTGCCACGCCGTCCAGGCCGATGACGATCTCCAGTATCTCGCCGACCTGGTTTTCCTCGCAGCGATCATATTCCTTGCGCGTCATCCGGCGCGAGGCGTTGGCGATGTCCGGGAACTGCGCGCCCACGCCCTCGCAGAAGCGGCGGAGGCCGGCGCCGCTGCCGATCGATTCCACCACCGGCGCCTTGCGGCCGCTGCGCGCGTTGACGAACGCCTCGGCCACCGCGGTGGTGAAGGGATAGACGGTGGAGGAGCCGACGACGCGGATTTCGCGCGTGGCGCTGCCGTCGCACGCCGACAAGGCGAGCGTACCGAACGCGATCAGCGCTAGACGACCCAGCATCGTCACTTCTTGCTCCCCGAGGATGGCGGTGTTTCGGATCGCGGAGTCTGCGCCTCGCTTCCCACGCACCGCCCATCCGGCAATCGCGTTACGAATTTATGACAGTCGGTTCGATCGGCAGCCGCACCGAGACGGTGGTGCCGACGCCCACCGTCGACGCGATATCGAACCGCCCGCGGTGACGCTCGACCACATGCTTGACGATCGCGAGGCCAAGCCCAGTGCCGCCGAGCGAGCGGCTGCGTCCCGAATCGACGCGATAAAAGCGTTCGGTCAGGCGCGGAATATGCTCGGCGGGGATGCCTTCGCCCTGGTCGGCGACGGCGAAGCGGACCATCGTGTCGCCCTCGCTGCGCAACGAGACGGTGACCGGCGTGCCGGCGCGACCGTATTTCATCGCGTTGCCGATCAGGTTGTGGAGCAGCTGGCTGAGCTGGGTGCGGTCGCCACGCACCGGCGGCACGCCCTCGATCTCGGTCACCAGATCGGCGGCGCGCGGGCTGCCCGAAAGCTCGGTGCAGACCTGGTCGATCAAATCGGCGAGCTGCACCGACTCCGCCGGCGCGCGATATTTCTCCGCCTCGATCCGGCTGAGCGAGATCAGGTCGCTGATCAGCCGGTCCATGCGCCGCGCCTCGTCGTGCATGATCTTGAGGAAGCGGGCGCGGATCTCCGGCTCCTCGCCGGCGCCGTCGGCCAGCGTCTCGACATAGCCGAGGAGGGAGGCGAGGGGGGTGCGCAGCTCGTGGCTGGCATTGGCGACGAAATCGACGCGCATCCGGTCCGCCGTGTAGCTGCCGGTGCGGTCGACGAGATGGACGACGCGCTCGCCGGTCTCCAGCGTGCGGACGCGCATCTCCCAGCGCTGCTCGCGCGTGCCTAGCCCGACCAGGTGGATCGGCGCGCTATGGTCTTCGCCCGGATCGAGCAGGCGCTCGGCGGCGGCGGGGTGGCGGATCGCCAGACGGACGTCCTCGCCCAGGATATGCTCGCCCAGCAGCGCGCGGGCGGCGGCGTTGGCGGCGATCACGCGGGTGGCGGCGGTTACCAGCACCGGTTCGGCGATTGCCTCGATCACTTCGGCGAAGGCGGGGTCGCGGTCGGCTGCGGCGGCATCGTCGCGGGGAGCGGGGGCGGGATCGCCGCCGATCGCGACGATAAGCACCGCGGCGATTGCGCCGACCAGCAGCACCAGGGTCAGCTGCAGGTCGCCCCCGGCCAACAGCCCGACGACCGCCGAAAGCGCGACGACGCCCAGTGCGAGGCTGATTCGGAAGCCATGGGCCGAAAGCATGGCGCCTTCTAGCGCGCAATCGTCCCAAGACGAGCCCGTATTTACGATTGCGAAATGGGCGCGGGCGCAGAAGAAGAGTGCGATGGACGATCCCAAATCCGAAGACCTGCCGACCCGTCGGCGCGCATTGATGCTCGGCGCGGCGAGTGCGGCTGCGATCGTCTCGATCCGCCCGGCGCTGGCGCAGACCAATGCTTCGGTGATGCAGTGCGAGATTCCGGTGACCGATCCGGGCCGCGCGGGCAGCTATATCGCGTCCGACGGCCGCGTCGTGCCCGCGCGCACGCCCGGTGCCTTTCCGGCTCCGGGGCGCAACTTCAAGGCGCAGGACGTCAAGCGCGCGCTGAACGGCGGCACGCTGCCGGGCACCGATCCGCAGGCGAGCCGCGCCTATACCAACTACATCCGCCGCCTGCAGCGCGGGACCAGCGGCTTCACCTGCTTCGCCTCGCTGCAGATGCCGCGCGGCTGAGGGCCGGGCGGTGTTCTATCGCGCCGCCGATCCAGCGACCCTGCGCATCGTGCCGTTGGATGCGCTGACCCTGATCTATCATCGCGCCTCGGGCATCACCCATATCGTCGACGCGCCGGTGCCCGAGATCCTGGACATCCTCGGCGAAGGCCCGCGCGACGTGGCCGGGCTGCTCGCGGTGCTGACCGAGCGGTTCGACCTCGCCGACCCTGATCCGGTAGCGCTGGCGGTGCGGCTCGACGAACTGGCCGCGGCCGGGCTGGTGGAGCGGACATGCGCCATCTGAAGCTGCTCCGCATCGGGCCGCTGGGCTTCCGCATCGGTAGCCATTGGCGCGCGCCGATCGCCGCGTTGGACGACCTCTACCGCGACTATCCGGCGCCGCGGGATGGGATCGCCGACTTCAACGTCCACTTGTTCGCCGCGCGGCCGTGGCGGCGGGTGCTGCGGCCCTCGGTCCATATCGCGGGCGACTTCGTGATCCCCGAGGCAGCGCCGCTGCCGCTCACCCAAGGGCTGCTCGCCGCCGAGATGGGGATGAACCTGCAGACGGCGCTGGGGCTGCGGCGCTACCTGCTGCTCCATGCCTCGATGGTCGAGCGGAATGGCCGCGCGGCGCTGATGACCGGCATCTCGGGGGCGGGCAAGTCGACGCTCGCGGCGCTGCTGATGGCGCGCGGCTGGCGGCTGATGGGCGACGAGTTCGCGCTGATCGATTGCGCCACCGGGTTGGCGCATGCCTTTCCGCGGCTGGTGAGCCTCAAGAATGAAGCGATCGACGTGGTCGCGCGGGCCCTGCCGGAGGCGCGCTTCGGGCCGCTGCTGGAGGGCACGCCCAAGGGCGCGATCCGCCATCTGGTGCCCGATGCGCGCGCCATCGCCGCCATGGAAGTGCCGGCCGAACCCAGCCTGATCCTCTTCCCGCGCTTCGGCTTCGAGGCGGCGGAGCGGCCGGTGCTGCCGAGCGAGGCATTCGTCCGGCTTACCCAGGCCTCCACCAACTATGTCACGCTTGCCGAGCGCGGGTTCGAGGCGCTCACCCGGCTGGTACAGACCGTGCCTTCGCGGGCGATCGACTATCCCGATGCCGAGACGGCGCTGGCGATGGTGGAGGCGCTGGCATGAACCCGGCGCTGCTGCTCGCCCGCGTGCTGCGCGAACCCGGCGCGATCGACGGCCTGGATGCACCTGCCTGGAACGCGCTCTGGGCGGTCGCGCGGGCCGAGCAGCTGGCGGGTACGCTCGCCCACCGCATCGCCGGACTGCCGATGCCGGAGGCGGCGGCACGGCTGGTGGAGGATTCCATCGCCTCGGCCGAACAGGGCCGCACCGCCGCCTTGTGGGAAGCCGAGATGGCGCGCCGCGCGCTGGCGGGGATCGAGGCGCCGATCGTGCTGCTCAAGGGCACCGCCTATGCCGCGGCGGGGCTGTCGCCTTCGACCGGGCGGGTGATCGGCGACCTCGACATACTCGTGCCGCGCGACGCGATCGCGGACGTGGAGGCGGCGCTGCTCGCGGCGGGCTGGGAATGGGTGAAGCCCGATCCCTATGACGATGCTTATTATCGCCGCTGGATGCACGAGCTGCCGCCGCTGATCCACCGCGACCGCGACAAGATGATCGACGTGCACCACACGATCCTGCCGCTCACCGCGCGCATTCGTCCCGATGCGGCGGCGCTGCTGGCGGACAGCATCGCGCTGGAGAACGGGCTGCGCATCCTCAGCCGCCAAGACATGCTCTGCCACGCCGCAGCGCATCTGTTCTCCGACGGCGACCTGGCGGGCGGCATGCGCAACCTGTGGGACATCCACTGCCTGCTCGGCGAATTCGGCTTTGACGGGCTGGCCGCACGCGCCGCGCAGCACGGGCTGGGCGCGGCGATGGCGCGGGCGGTGCGCCAGTCGGTGCGGCTGTACGGCACCGAGGTGCCGGCGGAATGGCAGGGCCGGGACGCGCTCGATCCGCTGTTCCACCGCCGGCTGACCGCGCGGGACCGATGGGGTCGCTCGACGCGCAAGGCGCTGCAGTTCGGCTTCTATCTGCGCTCGCATGTGTTGCGGATGCCGCCGGCGATGCTCGCGGGGCACCTCTGGACCAAATGGCGCAAAGGATATCGGCCGGTCTGACAAGACCGGCCGAGGGGGGACGCCGGAGCCCAGTGTCCCTCCGGTATGGTTTTTTGTGCGACCCGAGAGGTTCGATGATTTCGGCGCCCGCGGCTGGACGGGCGGCGAACCCAGGGTTCGCACGCCCGTCTCGCCGGATCAGAAGGTCGCGATCTTCACCATGAAGCGGATGTTGCGGCCCGGCTGGACCACCAGATCCTTGTTGAGCGATGCGGCATTGCGCTGCACTTCGTCGGTCAGGTTCTGGCCGATGATCGCGAACTCGATCCCCGGCTGCGACTTGAACGGACGCCAAGCGATGTTGGCGTTGAGGTTGTTGTAGCCCGGCGTGGCCGTGTCGAACGCGCCGAACTTGTCCTGCTCGCCGGCATGGACGAACTGCACCGCCGCATCGAGGGTGGGGCTCAGCCAGTTCACGCCGCCGCCCAAACGATAGGGCGGGATGCGGGGGACGTTGCCGCCACTGTCCAGCGTCGCGCGGGTATAGTCGGCCAGCGCGGTCAGCTGCAGCGTGCGATCGTGCTGGTGGAACAGGTCGTAGCTCGCCTTGCCTTCCAGGCCGCGGAAATGGGCGCCCTGCTGGCGATAGTTGAGCTCCTTCAGATCGCCGTCGCCGCCCAGCGTGCAGGTGCCGTCGTCGTCGCAGGTACGGCCGGTCAGGTCGCCGTAGATATAGTTGTCGAACCAGGTCGAATAGGCGCTGCCGTCGAAGTGGAAGCGATCCAGGTTGACCCGCACCGTGGCCTCGACCGAATTGGCGCGCTCGATCTTGAGGTTCGGGTCGCCGGTCTCGAAGGTGTTGGGGCCGTCATGCCCGCCGCGGGCGAACAGCTCGGTGATCGCCGGCGCGCGGCCGGTGCTGGAACCCGTGAGGCCCAGCTTCACATGGCTGCCGACGTCGAGCAGCGCGCCGATCGCGCCGCTTACCGGCGTGAAGTCGCGTGCGGTGAAGACGTTGGACGCAGGCGTGCCTTCCTCGCGGACATGCTCGACGCGGCCGCTGGCCTGGACGTGGAGGATGTCCGTCACCGGGATCTCGGTGAAGAGATAGGCTGCTTCGCTCTGGGTGGTGGTGGGGAACAGGTAGCTGCCGTCGTCGCCGATTGCCGAGAACTTGCGGTTCTGCAGCTCGAAGCCGATCGCCGAGTTGCGGATCGGGCCCAGCGGGTTCAGCAGGAATTCCAGGTGGCCGTCGAATTCCTTGTTGCGGAACGTCGTATCGATCGTGCCGTCGGGCTCCTTCTCGTCGTGCGTATAGTCCGCATAGCTGGCGTCGACGTTGACCGACTTGAGCGGGCCGGCGTCGACCACGAACACGTCGCGCGACATCACCTTGGTCTGGCGCATGTCGATATAGGTCGTGTCGCTCGGGATGCCGTACTTCGAATTATACTGGCTGACCGACAGACCGATGTGGCTCGCATTGTCCCCGCCGAAGAAATAGGAACCGCCCAGCGCGGCGCCGTGCCCGCGGAAGAAGCTGTTCTGCTGGGTGCCGAGCGGCGTGTCATAATTGCCGGCGTCGCGGTAGAAGCCGTCGGCATGCAGCGCGATCGAACCGACCTTGGCATCGACCAGCGCGCCGCCTTCGCCGACGTTCGAAACGGTGCCGTAGCTGCCTTCCGCTTCGCCCGAGATGGGCGCGTCCGGCAGCTTCATCGGCACCCGGTTGTTGATCACGTTGACCACGCCGCCGATCGCCTGGCTGCCATAGCGCAGCGTGCCTGCACCGCGGACGACTTCGATGCTCTGCGCGGCGAAGGGATCGACGGGGATGCCGTGATCGGGGCCGATGTCCGACACGTCCGAGCTGCTGGCGCCGTTCTCCAGGATGCGCACGCGGGTGGCGTCCATGCCGCGGATGATCGGCCGGCTGGCGCCGCTGGCGAAGCTGGTGGCGGAAATACCGGGTTCCTCTGCCAGCGCGTCGCTGATGCTTGCCCCGCCGCTGCGCAGAATCTGGTCGCGATCGACATGGGTGACGATCGTCGGCACCTCGTCGCTCGACACCGCATAGGGGGCGGCGGTGACGACGATGACGTTCTTGTCGTTGGCCTGCTGCGGATCGGTGTCGGCAAAGGCATTGGGGACGAACGCGACGATCGCCGCGCCCGTGAGAAGGGCAGTACGCATCAAAGAAACTCCGTGAACCTGGGGCGCGCCGCTTGGGCGACGCAAATTGTTGGTCAGGCGGGGAGTTCAGGCGGCGCGCGACTGCGCCAGGCATGCGAGCGGACGAGGCGCGGGGCCGGATCGGCCGCGAGGGCGGCGTGCCATTCGGTTGCGAGCAGCGGCGGCGTGACGGTGGGCGGCGCGGAGGCGAGATAAGCCGACGCAGTCGCGACCTCGCCGCACAGCGGGCAAGCCTCGTCGTCGTCGCTCGGCTTGGGCGCGTGGTGTGCGTGCGGAGTCGCGGCCCAGCCTGGGGCCGGATGCACATGCGCGCGCACGATCCCCGCCTGCCAGCACAGCGCGAACGCCAGCAGCAGTGCCGGCAGCAGCCGGACGAACAAACCAGGGATGCGGAAGACACGCATCCGCAATGCCGTACTGCAGCATCGCATATGTTTCAATATATCATTGGCCGATGGCGGCGATATCGATCCGTGTCGTGGTGGCGAGCGCCAGAGGGGCCGGGCGGTGCGAGACGAGCACCAGGCCCGCGCCGGTCGACTGCAGCCAGGCTTCGACGCGGCGCACCAGTTCCGCCTCGGTCGAGGCGTCCAGCCCCTCGCTGGGTTCGTCGAGCAGCAGCCATGGGCGCCCCGCGAGCAGCGCGCGGGCGAGCGACAGCCGCTTGCGCTCGCCACCCGATAGCGTGCCGCCGGCCTCGGTCAGCGATGTCTCCAGCCCGGCGGGCATCGCGCGCACGGCGGTATCGAGGCAGGCGGTGTGCAGCGCCTCCCACATCGCCGCCTCGGTGATGCCGGGGCGGGCGACGCGAAGATTGTCGGCAATCGAACCCGCGATCAGCACCGCGTCCTGCGGGGCAAGGGCGCACTGGCGCCGCAGCGCGTCGGCACTGCACTGCGCGATCGGCGTGCCGTCCAGCGCGAGGCTATGTACCGGCGCGCGCAGCCCGGCCAGCGCCTCGATCAGCCGCGTCTTCCCGGTGCCCGAGGCGCCGGTGATCGCCACGCGGGCCCCCGGCACGAGCATGTGGCTGCCGAGGCGGATCGGCCGGGCGACGGTTTCGGGCGCGGGTGCGGCGACGAGCGCGCCCGGCAGCTCGGCCAGCGTGGCGAGGCGGGCGAGGCCCTGCTCGACGCTCGCCTGGCGCAGCGCGGTGCGGGCGAAGGCGGCCATCGCCTCCACCGACGCGGCGGACGCGAGCAGCGCCAGCGCGCGAATCGGGGCACTCGCGTCGGACAGGGCGAACACGATCGCCGCGGTCAGCGCGCCATAGCCGGCGAGCAGCCCGGCTACCGCGCCGTCGCCGCGGGCCAGTGCCGCCCGGGCGCGGTCGAGCGGGCGGGAGAGCTCGGCAATCGTGTCCGCCACGCGCGGGGCGAGGCCATAGGCGATGATCTCGGGCCGGGCGGCGGCATAGTCGACGAAGGCGGTGCGCAGCGCGCCCAGGGCTTCGGCAGCCTCGGCGGCCGGACCGGCGGTGAGGCGGCGCGCGGCGAGCGTGAGCAGCGGCGGCAGCACGGCGAGGAGCAGCGTCAGCGCGAGCGCGGCCTTCCAGCCGGCCAGCGCGACCAGCGCGACGGCGAAGCAGGCGGCGGCAAGGCTGGCAGGGCGGCTCGGGCGGCGGACGACCAGGTCTTCCAGCGCTTCGATGTCGCCGATCAGCCGGGCGCTGGCGTCGCCGCTGGCGAGGTCGGGCGCGGTGCGGCTGTCCTGCGCGGCGAGCTTGCCGAACAGCCGGCCGCGCAGATCGGCCATGGCGGTGAGCGCGGCCTGGTGCGAGAGCAGGCGTTCGCCGTAGCGGCCGCCGGTTCGCAGGATGGCGAGACCGCGGATCGCGGCGCTGGGGATCAGATAGTTGAACGCGGCGGCCGCGACCGCGCCGCTCGCCCCGGCGATCGCGGCGCCGGTGAGGAACCAGCCGGACAGCGCCAGCAGCAGGATCGCGGCGAGTCCCGCGATGGTCGCGCAGGCGAGCGCCTGGCGCAGCGTGCGGCGTTCGGGGGCGGCGAGGGGGAAGGGGTTCACAGTGTCACCTCGGCATCGGCGGCGGCGATCAGGCGCGGATCATGGGTTGCGACGATCACCGCCCGCTCGGTGGCGACGGCGCGGAGCAGCGCGGTGATCGCGGCGGCGCTTTCGGCATCGAGATCGGCGGTGGGCTCGTCGGCGAGCAGCAGCGGGCGATCCGCCAGCAGCGCACGGGCCAGCCCCAGGCGACGCCGCTCGCCGCCGGACAGGCCCGAGCCGCGATGGTCGAGCGGCAGGTCCAGCCCGGTCCCGCGATGGGCGAGCATCGGGCCGAGCCCGACGCGGTCGATCGCGGCGAGCAGTTCGGCGTCGGAGGCGTCCGGCGCGGCGAGGGCTAGGTTGTCGCGCAGGGTGCCGGGGAGGATCAGCGGGTGCTGCGCTGCCCAGGCAATCTGATCCGCGGACAACGCCGTCAACGTCCCTTCTGTCGACGCGATCTGGCCCGCAATCGCGGCCAGCAGGCTAGTCTTGCCGCTGCCCGTCGGTCCGGTCAGGGCCACGAGCCCCGTCGTTCCGATCGACAGGCGCACCGGCCCGATCGTCCGGCCCGGCCAGGCGATCACGAGGTCCTTCGCCTCCACGCCTGCGAACATCCGCGGCGCAGCGGCAAGCGCCGCCATCTCCGGCACCGCCGCAATCGCGGTGCGCGCGGCTTCGCCGAGCTGCTTGTCGTGGTACGCCGCCGCCAGTCGCCGCATCGGCAGGTAGAATTCGGGTGCCATCGCCAGCGCGAAAAAGGCTTCGCGGAGAGTCAGCGTCTCGGGATCGGGGAAGGGGAGCAGGCCGAGCAGGCTGAACCCGCAATAGACCGCGACCAGCGCCACCGCGAGCGCCGAGAAGAATTCGAGCACCGCGCTCGACAGGAAGGCGACGCGCAGCACCGCCACGGTCCGCGCGGCAACTTCACGCGTCGCGACGCCCACCTGCCGCGCGATCCGCTCCTCCGCGGCGAAGTGGCGCAGGATCGGCAGGGTGCGGACCCGGTCGACGAACAGGTCGGAGAGGTCGCCCAGCGCCTCCAGTTGCCGTTCGGACGCGCGCTTGGCGGCGGTGCCCGCGAGGATCATGCCGAAGATGAAGGGGATCAGGGTGCCGAGCAGGATGCCGGCCGCGACCAGGCTCGCACAGGCGATGATCGCGAGTGCCACTAGCGGCGCGGCGGCCGCCGCCATGCGGGCGGGGACGAAGCGCGTCTCATAGCCTTCGATGGTGGCGACATGGTCGATCGCCAGCACGGCCGAGTGGCCGCTCGACGGCGCCCCGCCGCTGCCCAGCAGCCGCTCGACCAGGCTGCGGCGGAGCGGCGCGGTGGTCGCCTGCGCGCCGCGCACTGCCAGCACCGGCACGCCCCAGGCAGTGGCGGCACGCACCAGCCCGCCGCCGAGCATTGCCGCGAACGCCGCGCCCGGCACCGCGTGCCCGGCCGCCGCCGAAGCTACGCCATCGGCGATGCCCCAGGCGAACAGCGCCGCGCCGCCCAAGTCGATGATCCAGGCGAGCCCGGCCTGTTTTTGAAGAGCCATATGAGACAATTTGTACAAGCGATTTCGGCCCTGCAACGGAATAGGGGATGTTCCGCATAGGCGGTGGCGCCACCGAAGCCTAGGCCGCGAACACCGGCTCTCTGCTGAGGACAAACTTATGGATATGGCAGTCGTAGAACTGTCGCGCCTACAATTCGCGCTGACAGCGATGTACCACTTCCTGTTCGTGCCGTTGACGCTGGGCCTTTCGGTAATGCTCGTCATCACCGAAAGCGTCTATGTCGTCACCGATCGCCCGATCTGGAGGGACATCACCCGTTTCTGGGCCAAGTTATTTGGCATCAACTTCGTCCTCGGGGTCGCTACCGGGCTGACGATGGAATTCGAATTCGGGACCAACTGGTCCTATTACTCACACTATGTCGGCGACATTTTCGGGGCGCCGCTGGCGATCGAGGGCCTGATGGCCTTCTTCCTCGAAGCCACCTTCGTCGGCCTGATGTTCTTCGGCTGGGATCGCCTGTCGAAGCGTCAGCATCTAATGGTGACCTTCTTCACCGCGCTCGGCACCAATCTGTCGGCGCTGTGGATCCTGATCGCGAACGGCTGGATGCAGCACCCGACGGGTGCGGTGTTCAACCCCGAGACGATGCGCATGGAAGTCACCGACTTCATGGCGGTGGTGTTCAACCCGGTTGCGCAGGCGAAGTTCGTCCACACCGTCAGCGCCGGCTATGTCTGCGCCAGCGGCTTCGTCCTCGGCATCTCGGCCTATTATCTGCTGCGTGGCCGGCACATGGAGCTCGCCAAGCGCAGCTTCGCCGTGGCTGCGGCGTTCGGCCTGGCAGCCTCGCTGTCGGTGGTCGTGCTCGGTGACGAGAGCGGCTATGCGCTGACCGACAACCAGAAGATGAAGCTCGCCGCAATCGAGGCCGAATGGCACACCGAAGCGGCCCCTGCCGGCATCACCGTGTTCGGCCTTCCCTCCAACCAGGGCCGCGAGACCTATTTCCAGGTCAAGGTGCCCTATGTGCTGGGTCTGATCGGTACGCGTAGCCTGACCGGCCAGGTGGAAGGCATCTACCCGCTGGTGGGCAAGGCCCGGCTGCGCATCGAGAACGGCCTGACGGCCTATGACGCGCTGCAGACGCTGAAGACCGATCGCCAGAACGTCGTCGCTCGTGCGAAGTTCGAATCCGCCAAGAACGACCTGGGCTATGCCCTGCTGCTGAAGCGCTGGGTTGCCGATCCGCGTCAGGCCACCGAAGCGCAGAAGGATCGGGCCGCCTGGTCGACCGTTCCCAACGTGCCGGCCGTGTTCTGGCTGTTCCGCGGCATGGCGGCGCTGGGCTTCTTCTTCATCGCCTTCTTCGCCGCCGCGCTCTACTACGCCAATACCCGCCGTTTCCACCGCAAGTGGTTCCTGCGCACGGCGATGTGGGTGCTCCCGTTGCCCTGGCTCGCGATCGAGTTCGGCTGGGTCGTCGCCGAAGTGGGGCGCCAGCCCTGGGCGGTCGACGGCGTGCTGCCGACCTTCCTCGCCACCTCGAGCCTGACCGTACCGGCGCTCTGGACCACGATCATCGGCTTCACCGCGATCTACGGGGTGATGGCAGTGATCGAGTTCCGGCTGATGCTGGCGGCGATCAAGCACGGGCCCGAGACCTACGAGCCCTGGCAACCCCGCCACGATCCGGTGCCGACCGCACCCGATTCGCGGCCGCTTCACGCCGTTCCCGCGGAATGAGCGCGAGCAAGGAGAAAGAACATGTCCATCCCGCTCGATTATGAAATCCTGCGCCTCATCTGGTGGGCGCTGCTGGGGGTGCTGCTGATCGGCTTCGCGCTGACCGACGGCTTCGACCTGGGAACGGCAGCATTGCTGCCGTTCGTGGGCCGCACCGATGAAGAGCGCCGCATGGTGATTAACACCGTCGGACCGACCTGGGAAGGCAACCAAGTGTGGTTCATCCTGGGCGGCGGCGCCATCTTTGCCGCTTGGCCGTTCGTCTATGCCGTCAGCTTCTCGGGCTTCTACCTGGCGATGTTCCTGGTGCTGGCGGCGCTGATCCTGCGTCCGGTCGGCTTCAAGTATCGCTCCAAGCGCCCCGACGCCGCCTGGCGTTCGCGCTGGGACTGGGCGCTGTTCGTCGGCGGCTTCGTGCCCGCCCTCGTCTTCGGCGTCGCAGTGGGCAACGTGCTGCTGGGTGCGCCTTTCCGGCTCGATAGCGATCTGCGCTCCTTCTACGAAGGCACGCTGCTCGGCCTGTTCACCCCGTTCAGCCTCGTCGCCGGCCTGCTCTCGGTTTCCATGCTGGTGCTGCACGGCGCCGGCTGGCTGAGCCTCAAGGCCGAAGGCGCGGTGGTCGAGCGTGCGCAGCGCTTCGGCACCGTCGCGGCGATCCTCGCGATCGTGCTGTTCGCGGTCGGTGGCGCGTTCGTCGCGTACGGCGACATGGGCTATCGCCTGGTCGGCGTGGTCGATCCCAACGGCCCGTCCAACCCGCATCTGATCCAGACGGTGAAGGCGCCGGGCGCGTGGCTCAGCAACTATGGCGCCCATCCGTGGATGCTGATCGCTCCGGTGCTCGGCTTCCTTGGTCCGGTGCTGGCGCTGATCGGGATCCGCAGCCGCAACGGCACGCTTGTGTTCACCGGTTCGTCGATCGCCAATGTGGGCATCATCGCCACCGTCGGCCTGTCGATGTTCCCGTTCATCCTGCCGAGCGCGATCGACCCGGCCTCCAGCCTCACGGCCTGGAACGCCTCGTCGAGCCACCTCACGCTGTTCATCATGCTGGGCTGCACGCTCGTCTTCCTGCCGATCGTGCTCGCCTACACCGCCTGGGTGTACAAGGTGATGTTCGGCCGCGTCAGCGGGGAAGAGCTGCGGCTCAACCCCGACCTCTACTGAGGAGTAAAACCCATGTGGTATTTCGCCTGGATCCTGGGGGTCTGCCTGGCCGTCGCCGCCGCCGTGCTCAACGGCATCTGGCACGAGTTCCATTCGGACCCGAACTCGGACCTGACGGTCCTCGACTGAGCACAAAGCGAAGAAGCGGCCGCATCGCGACCGCCCCTTCTGCCCCAAAGGCCGGCGATCCTGACAAGGGATCGGCCGGCCTTTGTCTTTTTGCTACATCGGTTCGCCCTCGGCGCGGCGTTCGAAGATCGCCGCCAGCTCGAGGTGCAGGCGCTTGTGCCGTTCGTTGGGCGCGCGAGTCGCGCGGTCCCGCTCCTGCTCGGCGCGCAGGCGGAAGTGATTGGTGAGGGGCGCCTGGTGCAGGGAGGACATCGACCCGGACTCGGTTTGGGTTTCGTTCATTGCCTGCCTAATGTCGTGTTTATCGCCGTCTTCGACCATTCCGTAGAAGTCACGGTGTGTATCGCTACGGGACCAGGCACTTGCGCCGGACGCACGCCTGATCCGCCCTGCCGTGCCTGCCTACGCTACCGGAACCGAGTGCCGCCGCCTCCCGTTACCCGGCCATAGCCATCACGACAGGAGCATGATTTGGAGCGGTTGATTGCCGACCTTCCCGGCTGGGTGACGAGCATCGCGCTGATCGCCGCCGCGATCACGGTGGCGCTGCTGGTGCATCGCCTGGCGTTCTCGCTGGGGCGGCGGGCCGCCGCGCACAGCAAGGGCCAGCTCGACGACATCGTCATCCGCCGCTTGTACCGCCCGGCGCGGTGGTTGCTGGTCGCGATCGCCTTGTCGTTCATCCAGCCCGGGCTCGACCTCGGCACCAGCGGCACCCGCGCCTGGGCGCAGGCTGCGGGGCTATTGGTGCCCGGTCTGATCGGCTGGATGCTGGTGGCGTTGCTCGGCGTGATCTTCGACTGGGTGCTGCTGCGCGCGGACGTGACCGTCGAGAACAACCTGCGCGCCCGGCGGCGGCGGACGCGCGCTTCGATCCTCCACCGCGTGATCGTGTTCGTGGTACTCTCGATCACCTTCTGCCTGATGCTGATGAGCATCCCCAGTGTGCGCAGCATCGGCGTGACGCTGATCGCCTCGGCCGGCCTTGCCGCCCTTGCGGTAGGTGCCGCTGCGCAGCCCGCGCTCAAGAACCTGATCGCCGGCATCCAGATGGCTTTCTCCGAGCCGATCCGGCTCGACGACGTGGTGATCGTGGAAGGCGAGTGGGGCCGGATCGAGGATATCCGCCTGACCTATGTCGTGATCCGCCTTTGGGACGAGCGGCGGCTGGTGGTGCCGGTGTCGCAGTTCCTGGAGAAGCCCTTCCAGAACTGGACGCGCGAGACCAGCCAGCTGCTCGGCAGCGTGTTCTGGTACCTCGATCCCGCCGCCGACATCCCGCGGCTTCGCGCCAAGCTGGAAGAACTGGTCAAGGCCAATCCGCGCTGGGACGGCCGCTTCTACAACCTGCAGGTGACCGACACCAAGCCCGAGGCGATCGAGGTGCGCGGGCTGATGACGGCCAAGGATGCCTCGACCGCCTTCGACCTGCGCTGCGACATCCGCGAGGGGCTGCTCGCCTATATCCGGAGCGAGATGCCCGAGGCGCTGGTCCGCACCCGCGGGCTGCTCGACTTCACGCCTCGACCGGAAGCCGGGTCTCCGTCTCCATCGGCACGCTCCTGAGCTCGTCGGTGAACTTCTTGAGCCACCACATCACGTCCTGCTCGTCGACGCCCTGCTTCAGCGCCTGCCAGCGCTCGATCCGCTCTTCCAGCGGCATGTTGAGCGCCTGGCAGATCGCGTCGGAGACTTCCTCGGCGCTGTAGGGGTTCACCAGCAGCGCCTGCTCCATCTGGATCGCGGCACCGGCGAACTTGGAGAGGATGAGGACGCCGGGATCCTTGGGATCCTGCGCGGCGACGTATTCCTTCGCCACCAGGTTCATCCCGTCGCGCAAGGGCGTGACCAGCCCGATCTTGGCGGCACGGTACACGCCCGCCAGCACGTCGCGCGGATAGCCCTGGTTGACATAGCGCAGCGGCACCCAGTCGAGATCGGCATGCGCGCCGTTGATCTTGCCCGACAGCCCCTCCAGCGTGTTGCGGATGCGCTGATAGGTCTCCACCGTTGCCCGCGACGGGGGCGCGATCTGGAGCAGATACACTTCCTTGCGCTGCTCAGGGTACGTGGTGAGGAAGCGCTCGTATCCGAGGAAGCGCTCCTCCAGCCCCTTGGAATAATCGAGCCGGTCGACGCCGACGATCAGCGAACGGCCGACCGAGCTGGTGCGCATCTGCTGGTACGTCTCGCGTGCGGAGTCGCTCTCGGCGAGCGCGGCGAACTCCTTGGCGTCGATGCCGATCGGGCAGGCGACCAGCTTCACGCTCTTAAGGCCGATGCGCAGCACGCCGTCGGGCTGGACCACCGCTTCCATCTCGGCGCGGGCGAAATCGATGAACGATTCCATCCACTCCTGGGTGTGGAAGCCGATCACGTCATAGGCGAACAGCGTCTCGATCAGCTCGTGCGCCTTGGGGAGGCTGGAGAGCAGGCGGCGCGGCGGCCAGGGGATATGGAGGAAGAAGCCGATGCGGTTCTTGCAGCCGCGCCGGCGCAGCTCCTGGCCGAGCGGGAACATGTGATAGTCCTGCACCCACACGACATCGTCCGGCTCGATCAGCGGGCGGACGGTCTCGGCGAAGCGTTCGTTGACGCGCTGATAGCCGCCGGCGAAGCCGCGCTCATATTCGGCCAGGTCGATGCGGTAGTGGAACAGCGGCCACAGCGTGCGGTTGGCATAGCCGTTATAATATTCGTCGATGTCCTGCTCTTCGAGGTCGACCGTCGCCGTGGTGACGCCCTCGCTCCGCTGCATGCTGATCTGGCCGGTGAACTGGTCGGTCTGTTCGCCGGACCAGCCGAACCAGATGCCGCCATTTTCGCGCAGCGCCGCGGCGAGCGCGACGGCGAGGCCGCCCTGCGCCCCCGAATTGGAGCCGTTGGGTGCGGTGACGCGGTTCGAGATGACGATTAGGCGGCTCAACGGATCGAACTCCAGGGCTTGCTCAGCAGGACGGCGCAATTGATCATGCCGACCAGCGAGTAGGTCTGGGGATAATTGCCCCACAATTCCCCGGTGACGGGGTCGATATCCTCGGAGAGCAGGCCAGCGGCGGTGCGCCTGCTCAGCATCTCCTCGAACAAGGCGCGCGCTTCGTCGGTGCGGCCGGTGATGTGCAGCGCCTCGATCAACCAGAACGTACAGAAGTTGAACGCGGTTTCGGGCAGGCCGAAATCATCCTCGGTATCGTAGCGCAACATGGTCGAGCCGCGGCGCAGGCCTTCTTCCACCGCCTTCAGCGTGGAGACGAAGCGGGGATCGTCGGGCGCCAGGAAGCGCATCTCCAGCAGCTGGAGCAGGCTGGCGTCGAGATCGTCGCCCGAGAAGGTGGCGGAGAAGCGGTCCGTTTCCTCGCGCCACGCCTTGTCGAAGACCGTGGTGCGGATCGTGTCGGCGCGCTGCTGCCAGAAGTCGCGGCGCTCGGGCAGGTTCAGCACATGCGCGGCGTTGGCGAGCCGGTCGCACGCCGCCCAGCACATCGCCACCGAATAGGTGTGGACGCTCTGGCGGGTGCGCAGCTCCCACAGCCCGGCATCGGGGGAGTCGTGATATTGCCAGGCGCGCTCGCCGACGCGCTCCAGCGACTCGAAATCCTCGACGCTGGCGATGCGGTACAGCCGCTGGTCGAAGAAGGCCTGGACGTTGGACAGGACGATCTGGCCATAGGCGTCGTGCTGGACCTGCTCATAGGCCTGGTTGCCGACGCGCACCGGCCCCATGCCGCGATAGCCGGCAAGATCGGGCGCCTCGCGCTCCTCCAGCGTCGCCTCGCCGAGCACGCCGTAGAGCGGCTGGATATGCCCGCCGCGCGGCTCGGCGCGGGCATCGTCGACGATGTTGCGGAGATAGCCGAGATAGGTCTCGAGCACATCGAGCGCGCCCAACCGGTTGAGCGCTTGCACCGTGTAATAGGCGTCGCGGATCCAGCAGTAGCGATAGTCCCAGTTGCGCTGCGAGCCCGCATGTTCGGGGATCGAGGTGGTCAGGGCCGCGACGATCGCACCGGTTTCCTCGTGCTGGCAGAGCTTGAGGGTGATGGCCGAGCGGATCACCACCTCCTGCCATTCGAGCGGAATGGCGAGGCCGCGCACCCAATGCTGCCACTCGGCAATGGTGTTGAGCAGCATGTCGTCGACCGTTTCGGCGACGTCGCCGCTGAAGCTCTCGTCCGGGCCGAGGAAGAAGTGCAGCGGTTTCTCGACGCGGAACACGCGCTCCTCGTCCACCATCCCGACGGGCGCGGTGGTGGTGAGGCGCAGCGTCATCGGCTCGACAAGGTAGCGCAGATGGTTGGAGCCGCCGATGCGGGTCTTGCAGCTCTTGCCCCAGCCGCAGGTGGGGCGCAGCTTCACCCGGATGCGCGGGCTGCCCGCCACCGGCTTGACGATGCGGGCGAAGGCGACCGGGCGATAGACCCGGCCCAGCCGCGAGAAGCGCGGGCAGAAATCGGTGACTTCGATCGCGTTGCCGGCCGCATCGGTATGGCGGCTGACCAGGATTGGCGCGTTGCGCAGATAGCGCTGCTCGACCGAGACCACGCCTTCCAGCGCGATGTCCCAATAGCCCGCGTCGGGTTCCTCGCCGCCGACGAGGGCGGAAAAGAGCGGATCGCCGTCGACGCGGGGCACGCAGCCCCAGACGAAGCGGCCGGCGCGGTCGATCAGCGCGCTGACCTGGCAGTTGCCGATCGGCCAGAGGTCGAGCGTGGTCATGCGTGGACTCCGATTGCAGCGGCCAGCCAGGCGAGGACGCCCGAAACGTCGTCGAGGCGGTAGCGCGCGTCGGTGGGGCGGGGGGCGCCGACCAGCACGCCCGCGCCGCCGAGCAGGGCGACGGCGGAGAAGCCGGGCTCGTCGGTCACGTCGTCGCCGAGAAAGACGGGGCGGCCCGCGGCGAAGCGCGGATCGGCCATCAGCGTGCGGATCGCGCTGCCCTTGTCGCCACCCGCGGTGCGGACCTCCACCATCATCTTGCCGTGCTGGAGATAGAGGCCGTGCTCGGCCGCCAGCCGTTCGCCCATCGCCATGGCCTCGGCCTCCAGCGCAGGGTTCAGCCGGTAATGAACGGCGGCGCCCAGCGGCTTGTCTTCGAGGATTGCGCCATCGTTGGTCTCGGTGAAGGTGCGCATCGCATCCAGCGCCGCAACCAGACCGGCGGGGCGCTCGGCCTGTTCGCGGCGGCCGTTAGACCAGTGGAATTCCATGCCGTGGCTGCCGACGACGGACGGAGCATGGTCACCGAACAGGGCGGTGAGATCTCCGGCCGGGCGGCCGCTCACCAGCGCCAGACGGCCATCGAGCTTTTCTTCCAGCGCGCGGATCAGCTCGACCAGCACGGGGGCGACCACCACGCCATCGGGGCGGTCGGCGAGTTCGACCAAGGTCCCGTCGAAATCGAGGAACAGGCTGGCAGAATCGAGCAGATCCGCCGGGGGCGGCATCAGCAGAACAGGGTCCCGGTCGGGCATGCAACTCCTCATCGGGGCGCCAGGAAGGGGCGCCCGCCACAGGATCGTTACGCGCGCGGGACCGATCCGTTCCCCGCCTCGTCGGATTCATGCTGCACCTGCGTGGTACCGAAGCGCAGCGACAGGCCATGATAGAGCCGCTCCTTCGAGACAATCTGCGCGGTGAAATCGGCGATCAGCGCGGCGGCGAGCAGCGGCAGCATCAGCCCGCGGCTGGCGGTGGTCTCGGCGATGATGATCACCGCGGTCAGCGGCGCGCGCACCACGCCGGTGAAATAGGCGACCATGCCGAGCAGCACGATCGTCCCGCCCGGCGCGGTGGGGAACATCGGACGCACGAGGTCGCCGACGCCCGCACCGACCGACAGCGACGGCGCGAAGATGCCGCCGGGGATGCCGGCAACGGCGGTCGCGAGGGTGGTGGCGAATTTCGCGGGGGCATACCACCAGGGGATGGCGCCGTTGGTGATCGCGCTGCGGGCGGCATCATAGCCGGTGCCCCAGGTGAGTCCCGTCGTTACGCCGAGAATGGCGACGACCAGCCCGCAGGCGGCGGCGAAGGCAAGCTTGTGGCGACGCATTGCCACAAGCGGCCGCCAGTCCGATCCGCCGACCGCGAGCATCAGCCGGGCGAACAGGCCTCCCGCAAGCCCGCCGACCACGCCGGCGACGGGCGCGGCGAGGATCGCCTGGCGCAGCGGCAGCGTGTCGCGCATCGCGCCGAAATAGACATAGTCCCCGGCGATGCCGAGGCTGGTCATGCCGGCGATCAGCACCGCGGCCATCACCAGCACCGCCATGCGCTGCTCATAGGCGGCAGCGAGTTCCTCGATCGCGAAGGCGACCCCGGCCAGCGGCGTGTTGAACGCCGCGGCGACCCCCGCCGCGCCCCCGGCGATGAATACCGAGGCGCGAATCGGCACGCGGGCGAGCCGGTGCGCATAGCCCATGATCGAGGCGGCGACCTGCACCGTCGGCCCCTCGCGCCCGGTCGAGGCACCCACCAATACCGCGCCGATGGTGAGGATCAGCTTGAGCACCACCGTCTTGGCGGCGGTGAGGCTGGTCATCGCATGCTCGGGATCGCGGGTGGCGGCCATCACCTGCGGAATGCCCGAGCCGGTGGCGTCGGGCGCGAAGCGGCGCGTCGCCCAGGCGAACAGCGCGAAGCCGGCCGGGGTGAGGAGCAGGGGAAGCCACCACCAGGTCTTTTCGAGGCTGGTGAATCGGCGCGCTGCCCAGTCGGCGGCCTCCGCAAACCCGAAGGCGACCAGGCCGATCACGATCGCGCCGCCGAGGAATGCAACGCGGCGGCGCCAGATCTGGGCCGTTGGGCCGTGCCGACGCACGATCGCTCGGACGCGGCGGGTGGTGTTGCGGTGGTCCATGCACTCCCTCAGCCTGGCCCCCGCCGCGGGCGCTGTAGCGAGGGAAATCGTTGGGCGCTACCCAATCCTCCCCTGCAAGGGGAGGTGGCAGCCCGCAGGGCTGACGGAGGGGTGTAACCGCTGGAGGGGTGGACGACGTCTCAGCCGTTGACACCCCTCCGTCGCGCTCGCGCGCGCCACCTCCCATTCCAGGAGAGGATCGCCCCCATTACACGAACGCGGGCATCCCCGGCAGCAGCTTGTCCAGCGTCACCGGATAGTCGCGCACCCGCACGCCGCAGGCATTGTGGATCGCGTTCGCCACCGCCGCGCCGACGCCGCACAGCCCGAGCTCGCCCACGCCCTTCGCCTTCATCGGCGACGTCGTGGGGTCGGTCTCGTCGAGGAAGATCACTTCCTGGTGCGGGATGTCGGCATGGACCGGCACTTCGTAGCTGGCGAGGTCGTGGTTGACGAAATAGCCGAAGCGCTTGTCGACCGCGAGCTCCTCCATCAGCGCCGAGCCGACGCCCATCGTCATCGCGCCGATCACCTGGCTGCGCGCCGATTTGGGGTTCAGGATCCGCCCCGCCGCACACACGGCCAGCATCCGGCGCACCCGCACTTCGGCGGTGGCGGCGTCCACCGCCACCTCGACGAAATGCGCGCCGAAGGTCGACTGCTGGTACTTCTTGGCGAGGTCGCCGTAATCCATGAAGTCCTCGGCGACGAGCTCGCCGCCCTTGGCCGCCTCGGCCAGCGCGACGCTGCGGTTGCCCGCGCGGACCTTGCCGTCCTCGAACACCACATCGGCCGAGTTGAAGCCGAGCGCCGCCGTCACCTTGTCGCGCAGCATCGCGCAGGCGGCATAGACGCCTGCGGTCGAGCTGTTGGCGCCCCATTGCCCGCCCGAGCCCGCCGAGGCCGGGAAGCTGGAATCGCCCAGCCGCACCACCACCGTCTCCAGCGGCACGCCCATCATCTCCGCCGCGGTCTGGGCGATGATCGTGTAGGTGCCGGTGCCGATATCGGTCATGTCGGTCTCGACCGTCACCACGCCCTTGCCGTCCAGCCGAACGCGCGCGCCCGACTTGCCGTTGAGGTTGTTGCGGAACGCCGCGGCCATGCCCATGCCGATCAGCCAGCGGCCCTCGCGCACGGCACCCGGCGCCTTGGCACGCCTGGCCCAGCCGAACTTCTCCGCGCCGATCTGCATGCACTGGATCAGCTGGCGCTGCGAGAAGGGGCGGTTGGGCGCTTCGGGATCGACCTGGGTGTCGTTCAGCGCGCGGAACGCCACCGGGTCCATCCCCAGCTTTTCCGCCATCTCGTCCATCGCGATCTCGAGCGCCATCAGGCCCGGGGCCTCGCCGGGCGCGCGCATGGCATTGCCCTCGGGCAGGTCGAGCACCGCCAGCCGCATGGCGGTCAGCCGGTTCTCTCCCGCGTAGAGCAGGCGGGTCTGGCTAACTGCCGTCTCTGGCCCGCCGCCGGGCAGGTCGCCCGACCAGCTTTCATGGCCGATCGCGGTGATCTTGCCGTCCTTGGTCGTGCCGATGCGGATGCGCTGGATCGTCGCGGGACGATGCGTGGTGTTGTTGGCGATCAGCGGGCGCTGGAGCGACACCTTGACCGGCCGCCCCGCCGCCCTGGCGCCGAGCGCGGCGAGGATCGCGTCAGTGCGGACGAACAGCTTGCCGCCGAACCCGCCGCCGACATAGGGCGACATCAGCCGCACCTTTTCCTTGGGCAGGCCGAGCGTGCGTGCCACGTCACCCTTGCCCCAGTTGATCATCTGGTTCGAGGTCCAGAGCAGCAGCTGGTCGCCTTCCCACTTGGCGGTGGAGGCGTGCGGCTCCATCATCGCGTGCGAATGATCCGGCGTGGTGTAGCGCGCGTCGAGCTGCACCGGCGCGCTGGCGAAGGCGCCGTCGAAATTGCCGACCTTGCTTTCCGCTGGGCCGCCAAAGCCTTCCTTGGGCAGCGTGGCGCTCGCCATTTCTGCCTTGAGATCGAAGCGGCCCTTGCCCCGCGCATAGTCGACGCGGATCAGCGAGGATGCGGCGCGCGCCTGCTCGAAGGTCTCGGCCACCACCAGCGCGATTGCCTGGTGGTAATGCTCGATCTCGGGCCCGCCGAGCAGGTGGGCCGTGTTGAAATTTCCTTTGGTCAGCTTGCCGGCATTCTCGGCGGTGACGATCGCGAGCACGCCCGGTGCTGCCTTGGCGGCGCTAAGATCCATGCCGGTGATACGGCCCTTGGCGATCGCCGAGCCGAGCACATAGCCATAGGCCGCACCCGGCGCGACATCGTGCCGTTCATAGGCATAGGGCGCGCGGCCGGTGGTCTTTAGCGGACCGTCGATCCGGTCGGTGGCCTTGCCGACCACCTTGAGGCGGTCGATCGGGTTGGTCGTGGCGGGGGTATCGAACTTCATGGCTCAGCCCCTTGCTTCGCTCAGCACCGCGGCGAGCGTGCGCTCGGCCAGCTGGAGCTTGAACGCGTTGTCGTGCGTCGGCGTGGCGCCGGCGAAGGCGATCCTGGCGGTGGCGGCGGCGCCCTTGGGAAGTGCTGCCTCGGCGGCTTCGACGCGCCAAGGCTTGTGCGCCATGCCGCCGAACGCGACCCGGCCGGTGCCGTCCTTCTGCACCACCGCCGCCACCGAGACGAGCGCGAAGGCATAGGACGCGCGGTCGCGCACCTTGTGGTAGAAATGCTTGCCGCCCAGCGGCTTGGGCAGGGTGACCGCGGTGATCAGCTCGCCGGATTGCAGCGTGTTGTCGATGTGTGGGGTGTCGCCCGGCAGGCGGTGGAAGTCGGCGATGGCGATTTTCCGGGTGCTGCCGTCGGGCTTCACCGTCTCGACGGTTGCGTCGAGCAGCCGCATCGCGATGGCCATGTCGCCGGGATAGGTGGCGATGCACGCCTTGCTGGTGCCGATCACTGCGAGCTGGCGGCTGAACCCGCCGATTGCCGCGCAGCCGCTGCCGGGCTTGCGCTTGTTGCAGGGCTGGTTGGGGTCGTAGAAATAGGGGCAGCGTGTGCGCTGGAGCAGGTTGCCGGCGGTGGTCGCCTTGTTGCGCAGCTGGCCGCTGGCGCCCGCGACGATCGCCCGCATCAGCACCGCATAGTCGCGGCGGACGCGCTTGTCGGCAGCGAGATCGGTGTTGCGCACCAGCGCGCCGATGCGCAGCCCACCGTCCGCAGTCTCCTCGATCCGGTCGAGCGCCAGCTTGTTGACGTCGATCAGATGCGCCGGGGTCTCGATCTCCAGCTTCATCAGGTCGAGCAGATTGGTGCCGCCGGCGATGAACTTGGCCCCGGGGGTCTTGGCGGCGAGCGCGGCGGCGTCGGCCGGGCTGCTCGCGCGGGTATACTCAAAAGCCTTCATGCCTGCCTCCGCCCCGCGGCTTCGCGGATCGCCTCGACGATGTTCGAATAGGCGCCGCAGCGGCAGATATTGCCGCTCATCCGCTCGCGGATCTCCATCTCGGAGAAGGCGGGGGAGGCGGCGACGTCGGCGGCGACATGGCTAGGGATGCCGGCCTTGATCTCGTCGAGCACCGCCACCGCCGAGCAGATCTGCCCCGGCGTGCAATAGCCGCACTGATAGCCGTCATGCTTCACGAAGGCGGCCTGCATCGGGTGCAGATCCTCGGGCGTGCCCAGGCCTTCGATGGTGGTGACGCTGTCGCCGTCATGCATCACCGCGAGGCTCAGGCAGGAGTTGATGCGACGGCCGTTGACCATCACCGTGCAGGCACCGCACTGGCCATGGTCGCAGCCCTTCTTGGTGCCGGTGAGGTGGAGATGCTCGCGCAGCGCGTCGAGCAGCGTCGTGCGCGTGTCGACGGTCAGCTCCGCGGGCTTGCCGTTGACCTTCAACTGGACGGGCAAAGTGGGGGGCGTCTCCATCGGCGCTACCGCTTCCTTGTTGCTGGCGCCGGCGGGGAGGGCGGTCACGGCAGCAAAGCCCGCGCCGCTCGTCAGCAACCCCCGTCGCGATACGCCGATATCGGCTGGTCGATCCATTTTGGCATCCCCTATGTGCGTGCACCCGCGATTCATCGTTTGAGCGCCAGGCTAGTTCCTGGCCGAACCGTGGAGCCAACGATTGCATCTATAGGGTTGGGCTTAATCGATCGCCCCGGAGCTGGGAAGAAGAACCGCATAGGCCGCTGCCGATGGCAGTAAGTTGCAGGCCAATGATCACCGCCAGGATGTCCTGGCGGTAATTCGGTACAAATGCGCGACGTTCGGCTTATGCGGGCGAGCAGAATGCTGCGGAGAAGGAGCCGTAGCAGTTTCGACCGGGGCTCCACGTCGAATAGTCGGGTAGATGGCCGGCACCATCGCCGCCGCCATCCTCGCCGGTGTCCAGGCCAAAGGCACGTTGGCACGAAAGGTCGCAATCCCGTTCCCTGCCGGGGAAAGCATCGTAGCAACTGAGTACGCACGACTGATAAGCATCCCAGTCAATCGGATCGGCGATCGCGGGCGTGCTAGACGCAGAGAGGCTACCGAAGACGATCGTTAAAGAAGAGATGGATACGTTTAGAAAGCGTTTCATTTCTATGATCCTCCCTTGTTGGGCATTGGGAGAGTCAAGTGGAAGAGGGGGCTTGTCAATACTCCATCTATCCCCGGGTGTCGTATTCTATCGCTGTCCCGCCAGCCTTTCAGTCCTGCTGGTCGGACAGGTCCATGAAGTTGCGGGCGGCCTCGCGATCGGCTTCGTCCTCGAAGGTGACGTCGAGGTCGGGCGCGTTGCCGAGCATGAACAGCAGCGCCCAGAGCGCGAAGCGGCGGGCGCGATCGGTCTCGAGGCCGAGATCGACCTTCATCCGCTCGATGCCCGAGGCGAGCGCGGGCGGGGTGAGGGCGCCGAGGTCGGCGGTGCCGAAATAGCGGACTAGCTGGTCGTCGAGTTGCATGGTCCGCGCCTACCTCCCTCCGGCCGGGGCGGCAAGGATACGGGACATTCCCAAGCGACGGCCCCCGCGCAGCGGTGCATGGGCAGGAGCATGTGGACGTATCATCCCGATCTGCTCGCCACGCCGGTGCCGCGCTACACCAGCTATCCCACCGCCGCCGAGTTCGGCGACGATGTCGGGCCGGCCGAGATGGCGGCGGCGCTCGATCGGGTGGAGCCGGATAGCGAGCTGTCGCTCTATCTCCACATCCCCTTTTGCCACGAGATCTGCTGGTATTGCGGCTGCAACACGGGTGCTGCCAACCGCACGGCGCGGCTCGACGCCTATCTCGCCCGCCTCTCGGAGGAGATCGAGCTGGTCGCGCGGCGGCTCGGCGGGCGGGGGCGGGTGGGGCGCATCGCGTTCGGCGGCGGCAGCCCCAATGCCATCGCGCCGGAGGCGTTTCTGCGGCTGGTGGCGCAGACCAAGGATGCCTTCGGTGCCCGCGCGCCCGTGCTTTCCGTGGAGGTCGATCCGCGCGGCTTCGATGCCGCCTGGGCCGGTGCGCTGGCAGAGGCCGGCGCGTCGCGCGTCAGCCTGGGGGTACAGACCTTCGATCCCGCGATCCAGGCGGCGATCGGCCGCGTCCAGCCGCGGGGCGACATTGCCATTACCGTCGATCTGCTGCGCCACGTCGGCGTCGAATCGATCAATTTCGACCTGATGTACGGCCTGCCCGGCCAGACCGACCAGGCGCTGGCCGACTCGATCGCCGAGAGCGTGAGGATGGGCGCCGATCGGCTTGCGGTGTTCGGCTATGCCCATGTGCCCCACTTGATCCCCCGCCAGCGCCGGATCGATGCGACCGCGCTTCCGGGCGCCGAGGCGCGCTTCGCCCAGGCCGCGCTGGCGCACGCGGCGCTGGTGGCGGACGGCTATGCCGCGATCGGCTTCGACCATTTCGCCAAGCCCGGCGACGCGATCGCGAAAGCTATGCAGGAGGGCCGGCTGCGTCGCAACTTCCAGGGCTTTACCGAGGACGAGGCCGAGGTGCTGATCGGGCTGGGCGCCAGCGCGATCAGCCAGTTTCCGGATCTGCTGGTGCAGAACGAGAAGAATGCCGGCCGCTGGCACATGGCCGTCTCCTCCGGCCGGTTCGCCGCGGCGCGCGGGGTGCGGCGCTCGGTTGACGATCAGTGGCGGGCAGCCGCGATCGAGGAGCTGCTGTGCCAGGGCCGCGCCGATCTGGGCGGCATCTCCGGCCGCGCGACCATCGCGCTGCGGCTCGCGCGGTTCGCGGCGCTCCAGCTGGTCCGCTGGGAAGGCAGCGTGCTGCTGCTTGCGCCCGAGGCACTGCCCTATGCGCGAGTGATCGCCAGCGCGCTCGACAGCCATCGCGGACCGGCCGCCACTCGCTTCAGCAGCGCGGTGTGAACCCGAACCCTCTCCGGGAATCTACCCAGCCTTCCGAGTATAGCCTCGGTTAATATCGGCTCCTATAAAGCGCAGTCCCGCCACGCGCCGGGGAGTGGTTCGCGCGTTTCGAAAGAGCATCGATGTCGCGTCCCGTATTTTTCGACCCTACCGGCAGCCGCAAGCGCTGGACGATGCGCACGGTGTTCGCGCTGATCGGCGGCGTTCTGGTCGCCGCGGTCGTGTTCGCTGCCACCATCGTCAACGTGCCGCCCGCACAGGATCTGCCGGTGCGGTGGGAAAACGCCAAGCCGGCGGCACTGCGCTCGCTCAGCGCACGCGGCCAGCCGCGCTCGCATCGCTGGCTGCCGGGCGGTTCCCCCAAGAAGCCCGGCGCCCCGCTCACCGTCGGCTTCTACGTGCCATGGGATCAGGCGAGCGCGGATTCGCTGCGCCGGAACATCGGCGATCTCGACTGGGTGGTGCCGGCGCTCGTCTCGGTGACCGGCGCCAACCATGCGATGCAGGTGACCGACGATCCCAAGTTCGCGAGCATCGTCGCGGGCGCCCGTCGCCCGCCGCGGGTGCTGCCGATGGTGCAGAACGTCTCCGACGAGGCCTGGGACACGGTGGGCTCGGCCAAGCTGATGGCCAGCCCGGCCGCGCGGGCCAAGCTGGCGCGCGATCTCGCCGCGATGGTCAAGGCGCGCAACCTCTCCGGCCTGGTGATGGATTTCGAGAGCCTGCAGCCGGCCTCGCTGCCCGGCTATGCCCAGCTGCTCGACCAGATCAACAAGGCGATGCCCAAGGACAAGCTGCTCGCCGTCACCGTGCCGGCGGGCGATACCAATTGGGATCTCAAGCGCTTCGCCGCGGTCACCGATCGCGTGATCCTGATGGATTATGACGAGCATTGGCAAGGCGGCACCGCCGGGCCGATCGCCTCGCAGCCCTGGTTCGTCGAGGAACTGCGCCGGGCCGTTTCGACGGTCGGCGCCGACAAGCTGATCGTCGCGCTGGCCAGCTACGCCTATGACTATCACGGCGACGGCACCGATGCGATGAGCATCGAAGAAGCCTGGTCGGCGGCGCGCGACAGCGACGCCAAGGTCACCTTCGACAAGACCAGCGGCAACAGCGCGTTCGCCTATGACGAGGACGGCAAACATCACGAAGTCTGGATGGTCGACGCCACCGCGACCTGGAACCAGCTGCAGGCCGTCCGCGCCGCGGGTGTCGGCAGCGTCGCCTTGTGGCGGCTGGGAACCGAGGACGCGGGCGTGTGGACCGCGCTGCTCGCCTATCGCCATGGCGGCCGGCCGGACCTGAGCCGGATCGTGCCGGCGACGAACGTCGACGTGGAGGGCCCGGGCGAGATCCTGCGGGTCACCAGAACGCCGACCGTGGGCGAACGCGCCATCAGCTTCGATGCCGCCAACATGATCCGCGACGTGCAGTACCCCGTGCTGCCGACGCCCTATGTCGTGATGCGGACCGGCGCCTCGAAGCACGAGATCGCGCTGACCTTCGACGACGGCCCGGATCCTACCTACACCCCGCGCATCCTCGATATCCTGAAGGCCGAGCATGTGCCGGCGACCTTCTTCATCATCGGCGAGAACGGGCTGCAGCATCCGCTGCTGCTGCGCCGGCTAGTGGCGGAAGGGCATGAGCTGGGCAACCACACCTATACCCACCCGAACCTCGCCACCACCTCGGCGGCGAGCACCGCGCTGGAGCTGAACGCCACCCAGCGGCTGGTGCAGGCCTATACCGGCCGCGGCATGCGGCTGTTCCGCGCGCCCTATTTCGGAGACGCCGAGCCGACCACGCCGGACGAACTCGATCCGGCGGTGGTGGCGCAGAAGCTTGGCTATACCGTGGTCGGCCTCCACGTCGATCCGGATGACTGGAAGCGGCCGGGCGTCGATGCGATCATCCAGGGCGTGCTGAGCGATGTCGCTACCGCGGCGCCCGACAAGTCCACCAACGTCGTGCTGCTGCACGATGGCGGCGGCAATCGCGAACAGACGGTGCAGGCGCTGCCGATCATCATTCGCGAGCTGCGGGCACGGGGCTATACCTTCGTGCCGGTCTCCAAGCTCGCCGGGCTTTCCTATGACGCGGTGATGCCGCCGATCCGCGGCAGCGACCTGCTCGCGGTGCGGGCGGACGTGGCGATCTTCGTCGTGCTCGCGGCGATCGCCTCGGGGCTGCGCTGGATGTTCTTTATCGCGATCACGCTCGGCATCGCCCGTGCGCTGATCCTCGCCGGGCTGGCGCTGCGCCAGCGCCTGCGCGAGCGCGGCACGCCGCCGGTGTTCACGCCCACCGTCTCGGTGATCATCCCCGCCTACAACGAGGAGCGGGTGATCGAATCCTCGGTGCGCCGCGTGCTCGCCAGCGACTATCCGGCGATCGAGCTGATCGTCGCCGACGATGGCTCCAAGGACCGGACCAGCGAGATCGTCGCGGCCGCGTTCGGCGACGATCCGCGCGTGACGCTGCTGACCCTGGTCAATGGCGGCAAGGCGGGCGCGCTCAACCGCGCGCTGCAGCAGGCCAAGGGTGAGGTGATCATCGCGCTCGATGCCGATACCCAGTTCGAGCCCGAGACGATCGGCCGCCTCGCGCGCTGGTTCGCCGACGACACGATCGGCGCGGTGGCGGGCAGCGCGCAGGTGGGCAACCGGGTCAATCTGGTCACCCGCTGGCAGGCAGTGGAGTATATCACCGCGCAGAATCTCGAGCGGCGTGCACTCGCCGGGTTCAACGCGATCACGGTGGTGCCGGGCGCGGTCGGCGCATGGCGGCGCGCGGCGCTCGACGCGGTCGGCGGCTATCCGGAAGACACGCTGGCCGAGGACCAGGATCTCACCATCGCCATCCAGCGTGCCGGCTGGCGGGTCACCTATGATCCCGATGCCGTCGCCTGGACCGAAGCGCCGGAAAGCTTCCGCGCGCTCGCCAAGCAGCGCTATCGCTGGGCGTTCGGCACGCTCCAGTGCCTGTGGAAGCATCGCGGGCTGTACCGCGACAAGCAGGCGCGCGGGCTCGCCTGGATCGGGCTGCCCCAGGCTTGGGTGTTCCAGATCATCTTCGCCGCGATCTCGCCGCTGATCGACCTCGCGCTGGTCTCGGCGATCTTCGCCACCGGGGTGCGGATCGCCCAGCATGGCTGGGAACAGACCCGCGGCGACGTCGGCACCATGGCGATCTATTGGGTGGCCTTCACCACGATCGACGTCGGCTGCGGCTGGGTGGCGTACCGGCTCAACAGCCGTCGGATCCGCTATCCGGCGCTGCTGCTGGTGGCGCAGCGCTTCGTCTATCGCCAGCTGATGTACTGGGTGGTGCTGCGTGCGATCAGCTCGGCGCTCGGCGGCTGGTTCGTCGGCTGGGGCAAGCTGGAGCGCACCGGCCGAGTCGGTTCTGCCGGAGCGGCCGCGGCCGAATAGCGCGGCCAGGCTGCAAGCACGGCGCCTTGCGATGCGCCCGTTCCGCCCTCCCGGCGGGGCGGGCGCTTTCGATTCCGGGGGGCATTTGCTCCGCGGCGGCGCGGGAAATTATGTGTCCTTTGTACATCACTTTCGGCTTTTCGCACGACATGCGAAGTTTTTCGTAGCGGTAACCACCGCGCGCGGCGTCTGCGCTAACCTTCTCCCACCGCGGATTCCCACGCGGAATCCGCAACATGAAGCGAAAGTGAAATCAGCGCGTCATGTACGCGGCGGCGGGTGTAACAAACCTGCCAAATCCCGTGCCTAGGGCGCCCCCCAACACATACCACCTACCTCGGGGAAAGCTTCCATGCTCGATCGTTCCACCTTCCGCCTGGCGCTGCTGGCCGGTGCCACCGCGATGGCGCTGGCCGCCATTCCGGCCATGGCGCAGACCGCCGATGCGCCGGCGGCCGATACCGCCGCGCAGCCCGAGGGTCTTGCCGACATCGTCGTCACCGCCACCAAGCGCGAGACTAACCTGCAGAAGACCCCGATCTCGATCAGCGTGCTGAACACGCAGGCGCTGCAGGATCGCCACGTCCTCAGCCTGTTCAACCTGGCCGACGGCACGATCCCGTCGCTCCGTGTCGCGACCTTCGAGGCGCGCCAGTCGGCGCTGACCATCGGCATCCGCGGCATCGTCCCCTACGACCAGAACCAGACCGCGCGCGACGGCGGCGTCGGCGTCTATATCGACGGTGTCGCGCTGGGGAAGACGCAGGGCCTCAACGCCGCGTTGTTCGACATCGAGCGCATCGAAGTGCTGAAGGGCCCGCAGGGCACGCTGTTCGGCCGCAACACCGAAGGCGGCGCGCTGTCGCTCGTCTCGCGCGCGCCCACCGGCGAGTTTGGCGGCCGCTTCAACGCCGGTGTGGGCGATTATGGCAGCCGCACGGTCGACGCCCATCTCGACCTGCCGGCCTTCCACGACGTTTCGCTGAAGCTGGACGGCGTCTACCAGCACCAGGATCCGACCGTGAAGGATCCGCTCACCGGTTCGACGGGCTGGAACTATTATGACCGCAAGGGCGGCCGCATCGCCGCGCGCTGGAAGCCGGTCAGCAACTTCACCGCCGACTTCGCCTATGACTATGCGAAGGACGACAACACCCCGCAGTACAGCCAGCTCGTCAACTACAACCCCAACAACTATCCGGTCGGCACGTTCAACAACGGCGTGCTGCAGCTGAACGGCGTGAGCTGCGGCGGCACCATCGCCGCCGGCAGCACCAAGCCGGTCTGCATCGCGCCCAAGGCCCCGCTGGTCGGCGTGCACCCGGATCGCCAGACGGTGGCCGATGTCGGCGTGCCGCAGCAGCCGAGCGTCGACATCACCCACGGCTTCTCGTCGAACCTGAAGTACACCGCCGCACCGTGGCTGGAGCTGCGCTCGATCACCGCATGGCGCGGTGTCAGCACCGACCAGTGGGATAATTCGGGCGGTCCGGAGCGCAGCTCGTTCGCGCCGTTCGTGCCGAACACGGCGAACCCGGCCGCGCTCAACACCACCGGCACCTTCAGCCGCTACAGCCTCTCGTACCTGCGCCAGCACCAGTTCAGCCAGGAGTTCCAGGCGGTCGGCAGCGTGCCGCAGCTCGATTATGTCGTCGGCGCCTATTATTACACCGAGCACGCCACGGAATATGCCGCGACGCCGCTCAGCAACCAGTGGAACACGGACGGCACCGCCTACACCGTCCGCAGCCCGATCCCGGGCAATTCCAGCCCGATCACCGGCGCGAACTCGGGCTATCAGCAGTTCGATCCGTCGTGCAACAACACGCTGGCGGCGACGGTGCCGCAGTTCGCCAACAGCTGCCAGTTCATCACCCGTGCCAGCCAGGCGACCGACCACAACTACTCGCTGTTCGGCAACCTGACCTTCACGCCGGACGCGCTGAACGACGTGGTGCACGTCACCGTCGGCGGCCGCTGGACCAAGGACAAGCGCCACGGCACGCTCTATGTGGTGAACAATCGCGCCGACCTGGTCACCGCGGGCACGGTGTCGCCGTTCGGCTTCAGCAACAGCGTCAGCCGCTTCGATCCGATGGTCAACGTCGCGTTCGACGCGACGCAGGACATCCATCTCTACGCCAAATATGCAACCGGTTTCCGCGCCGGCGGCGCGAACGACCGTTCGCTCCAGTTCAACGCCTTCGGCCCGGAATCGGTCAAGTCGTATGAAGTCGGCGCCAAGATGGACTTCTGGAACCACAAGGCGCGCCTGAACCTGGCGGGCTACATCATGGACCGCGACAACACCCAGTTCGACTTCGACTATTTCGATACGAACGGTGCCAGCCCGACCAACGGCAGCCATATCGAGCAGACCACCAATGCCGGCCAGAGCAAGATCCGCGGCATCGAAGCGGATCTGACGCTGGCGCCGGTGCAGGGCCTGACGCTGAACGCCTCCTACGCCTACACCTATTGGCGTGCGCCTTCGGCCGTGAACCCGCTGACCCCGGGCGCGCCGCCGCAGCAGCTGTACATCGTCTACACGCCGAAGAACGCGGCCTCGGGCTCGATCGACTATGCCCTGCCGATCGGCGGCGGCGACGCTACCCTCCGCTTCCACCTGGACGGCAATTATTCGAGCAGCCAGTACAGCTTCCAGCTCGAGCCGACCAAGACCGATGCGTCCTTCATCATGAACGGCCGCATCGCGATCGCGGACATCGCCGTGTCGGATCACAACAAGGTCACCTTCGCGATCTGGTCGCGCAACCTGCTCGACCACACCTATATCTACCGCCGCTCGTCGGCCAACTCGGCGCCGGTGCTCAACTATGGCGCCAACGGCCAGCTGGTTTCGACCAGCTATGGCGGCATCCTGGGCGACTATGCCAACTTCAACCCCCCGCGGACCTGGGGCGTGGAAGCCAGCGTCAAGTTCTGATGCGATGGTCCCGCCGCTGCGGCGGCGGGGCGATCAGACAGTGCGGCCCGGGCGGGGACCCTCGCCCGGGCCGTTCTGCGTCTGGCGCAGGCCGAGCGCGGAGAGGGCGCGGAAGGTGATCGACCAGCGCGGCGCCGTCATCGGCGCGATGCTGTGTTCCCAGGCGTGGCGGACCTCGCCCGAGAGCAGGTAGATCGAGCGCGGCACCAGGAACTGCTCGGCGCGATCGAAGGCGCGGGGGCCGGTGCGGCGGCGCAGGCGCAGCGTGGCGGGGGCGCCGAGCGAAATGCCCACCACCTCCTCGAACACCGGCCGGTCGCGGTGCCAGCCGATCCCGGCGCCCACCGGATAGTGGATCAGCAGCGCCTGGACGAGCGTGCCCGGCGCCAGGCCGGCAAAGGCTTCTGCCCGGTCGCGCAGCGGCGCCAGCCAGGCGGGGAAGGGCTCCGCGCGGGCGAACCCGCCATCTTCGAAATCATAGCGCCAGCCATAGCTGGTGGTGCGACGATTGCCGGTCCAGCCCTGGAAGCGGAAGGGCTGGAGACCGGCCGAGTCGATCGCGCCGATCGCCGCGGATTCCTCCCGTTCGGAAAGGAATCCCTCGGCCAGCCGCAGGCCGGAAGGGCCTGGGTTGTCGAACAGATCCGCTTGCTGCGCCCGCATGCCGGTTTAACCTTTGAAGTGCCGGTACGCTCCCTCGCGAACCTGCCGAATTGGACATATTTCGGAAAACATGCGTATATATGATGTCTCATATTGATCCAGGTTTATGAATTTCCTGGACTTTTCGCCGCGTGACGGGTTGCTTGGCATAGGATAGACGCATAGCCATGGTCGCCGTGAAGAACGATATGATCGAGGTAATCGACCACGCGTCGCAGTTTTTGAAGGCGCTGTCCGGCCGCAGCCGCCTGCTGCTTCTCTGCCATCTGGTGGATGGCGAGAAATCGGTAGGGGAGCTGGCACGGCTGACAGGCGCTCGCGACACGGCGGTCTCCCAGCAACTCGCGCTGTTGCGCCGCGAGGGGATGGTCTCTGCTCGGCGTGCGGGGCAGATGATCTTTTACTCGCTGGCCAGTGCCGAGGCGCGTCGCATGCTGGAAGCGCTGAACGACCTGTTCGTCCACAACGACAATGTCAGCGGTATCCTACTGAAGCCCGAGGTCGCCGAAACGGCCTGATCGGCGCCGGCGGGCATGCCCGCCGGACCGCTTCAGCGGCGCGGGCGCTCGATCGCGGCGCGCGCTGCCGACACGATCACATCCATTGCCCGGTTCGCCCGCATCCGATGCCAGCCGAACAGATCGCCGACCGGGCGCCGCGCCTGGTCGCGCGCGACTTCGGCCGTGGCATCGGAAGCATCGCCGGTCCGCGCGCTGACCCGGGCGATCCGATCGCGATCGGGGGCTTCCAGCCATATGCCGGTGAACGGCACGCGCGCCTGTAGTGCCAGCGCCTCGGCCACCTCGCGCTCGCTGCGGTTGAGGAACACCGCGTCGAGGATCACGGTGGAGCCGCAGGCGAGATGGTCGTCGGCTGATTCGAACAGCGCCTCATAGGTCTCGGCATCGTTGCGGCGCGTATATTGCGCCGACGGCAGTCGCGTTTCGGGCGGCAGCCCGGCGAGCCGCTTGCGGAACACGTCCGACCGCAGCACCCGCGCACCCGGGCGGCGGCCATAGAGCCCGCCGAGCAGCCGGGCCAGGCTCGACTTGCCGGTGCCGGAAAGGCCGCCGATCACGATCAGCTGGGGCACGGACGGTTCGAGGAAGCGACCCGCGATTTCCGGATCCTCGGTCTGCAGCGACAGCATCAGCGGCAGCAGCGCCCAGCCGGTAGCGCCCTGGGGCGAAAGATCGAGATAGCGATTGGCGAGGATGCTGGCGTCGGTCGGCCGTCCCTCGGCCAGCAGCCCCGCCAAGGGGGCGGCGAGATCGAACAGGATGTCTACCGGCGCGCCGTCTTCGATCCGGCGCACCCGGCCGGCGCGGGCGCGCCGTTCGATGTCACCGCCGAGCAGGGCGAGCGCGCTGCGCTGGGCGCTGGTACGCGCACGTTCCATCAGCATCTGGCGGAAGGCGGCGCCGGCGGGGGTGACGGTCGCGCGGCCATGCGTCCGCACGATCCCCTCGGCGAGGCTATAGAGCGCCGCGACGTCGATCGTGCTGGGGAGCGGGAGGTCTCCGCCCGGTCCTTGCCGTTTCGCGGCCGCTGCGGCCATTGCTATGCTCCCTGGTTCCGACGGCGACTCAGCCACTCGGGACACTCCTATACGCGCAAAATCTGAACGGGAGCGTACCGAGGTTAGCGCCGTTCGGCGGTTTTCATCAATTTCGTCGTAACCATCGCGTGGAGCGCGGTAGGCCGGAAATCGCGGTCATAGGGGGCCACGCGCGGGGCGCTGCCGTCCTTGCGCGGCTTGAAGCCGTTCAGCCAGCTATACTTGTCGCACATCCCCCAGAACAGCATGTCGCGCAGCTGCGGATAGCCGAATAGTATGTCGAGATAGACCCCGGCATAGTCGGCCACCTGCCGGTCGCGCAGGGCGATGTCGGTGGGCAGATGCTGGTCGGCGACGTCGAACTCGGTGATCAGCAGCGCATAGCCCATGCCGGTCACGGCATCGAGGAAGGCACGCCACGGCTTCTCCTGCCGCGCCGCCAGCACGCCGGCGGGGGCATCGCTGATCGGCTCGATATGCGATTGCACGCCCAGCGCATCCACCGGCACGCCGCGCTTGCGGAAGCCTTCGAGCAGTCGCAGCACACCGTCGCGGTGCGCTTCGTTGCCGGGTTCCCAGCTCATATAGTCGTTATACACCAGCTGGGCGTTCGGCGCGGCGGCGCGGGCGGTGTGGAAGGCGTGGTCGAGCATCGGCACGGTCCCGCCAAAGGCGCGCGAAAGGCTGGTTTCGCGTAAGCCGCCGGTCTTCTCGTCGACCGTCTCGTTGACCACGTCATAGCTGTGGATGCGGCCGGCATAGCGGTGGCAGACCGTGTCGATATGGGTGGTGAGCAGCCGCTCCGCCTCGCGCCGCGGCGTGGCGCCGAAGTCGTACTCGTTCAGCCAGCGTGGGAAATACTGGCTCTTATGCCAGAGCAGGGTGTGGCCGCGCATCGCCATGCGGTGCGCCTCGGCCCAGTCGAGCATCGCGTCGAAATGGGTGAAGTCGAACTTGTCCGGCGCGGGTCGGGTGGCCTGCCACTTGAGCTGGTTCTCGGGCACGAGCAGGCCGCAATCGCGCTGGAGCAGCGCGGCATAGCGCGGATTGGCGAAGGAACCGGCATCGGCACCCGGCGGGCTCCAGCCGAAGGCCGAGCCGATCCGCATGGCCTTCTGCCCGGCGATGGTGTTCAGCCCGGGCAGCCGGGAGGTCGCGCGGGCGGCCAGCGGCAGCGCGGCAGTGGCGGCGGCACCGGCGAGCAGCGCGCGGCGGTCGATGGGAAATCCGGTGGCCATGAAACCCTCTCCTGATCGCGCCGTCGGGCGTAGCTTGCTTGGTAGCGGTACCATGTTCGGCCTGCTACACGCTTGTCAACAAACGCGAACGAACGCGGAGGAGAGAGGGCGCAATGCGGGCGGCATATCAGGCGATTTTGTGGATTCTGGCGGCGTTTGCCCTGGCGAATCAGGCGCATGCCGAAACCGGCTATGATCTGTGGCTGCGCTACCAGCCGCTCGATGCGGGCACCGTGCAGCGGGCGGAGCCGAAGCTCCGCTACGTGGTGGCGGACGGCAGCCGGCCGACGGTGCGCGCCGCGCTCGACGAGCTGGACCGCGGGCTGGCCGGGCTGATCGGTTCGGCACCCGCGCATGCCAGCACGGTGCAGGGCGAGGGCGGGGTGGTGCTCGCCACCGCCGGCTCGCCGCTGCTCGCAGGGATGAAGCTGCCGCTTGCCGCGCTCGGCCGCGAGGGCTTCCTGCTCCGCACGGCGACGATCGGCGGCGCCAAGGTGACGCTGATCGCCGCGAACAGCGACACCGGCCTGCTCTATGGCAGCTTCCGCCTGCTCAAGCTGCTTCAGCTCCGCGCACCCATCGACGCACTCGACGTGCAGGATGCCCCCAAGCTGCAACTGCGCGTGCTCGATCATTGGGACAATCTCGATCGCTATGTCGAGCGCGGCTATGCCGGCCAGTCGCTGTGGGACTGGCAGAAGCTGCCGGGCTACAAGGATCCGCGCTACACGGACTATGCCCGCGCCAATGCCTCGATCGGCATCAACGCGGTGGTGCCGAACAACGTCAATGCCAATGCCGACATCCTGACCGCGCCGTACCTGCAGAAGGTCAAGGCGCTGGCCGAGGTGTTCCGCCCCTACGGCATCCGCATCTACCTGACCGCGCGCTTCTCCGCCCCGATCGAGATCGGCGGGCTCAAGACCGCCGACCCCCTCGACCCGGCGGTGCGCGCCTGGTGGAAGGCCAAGGCGGACGAGATCTACGCGGTGATCCCCGATTTTGGCGGCTTTCTGGTCAAGGCCAATTCGGAGGGCCAGCCCGGCCCCTCCGACTATAAGCGCAGCCATGCCGACGGCGCCAACATGCTGGCGGACGCGCTCGCTCCCCATGGCGGCGTGGTGATGTGGCGGGCGTTCGTCTATTCCGAGCATAACGACGCCGATCGCCACAAGCAGGCCAATGACGAGTTCGTGCCGCTCGACGGCAAGTTCCGCGACAACGTGCTGCTCCAGGTGAAGAACGGCGCGATCGACTTCCAGCCGCGCGAGCCCTTCCACCCGCTGTTCGGCGCGATGCCCAAGACGCCGCTGATGCTCGAGGTGCAAATCACCAAGGAGTATCTGGGCTTCGCGACGCACCTCGCCTATCTGGGGACGATGTGGGAGGAGGTGCTGGAAAGCGACACCTTCCGCCCCCGCGCGGGCAGCACCGTCGCCAAGGTGCTGGAGACGCCGGTCGCCCCCAAGGCGCTCACCGGCATGGCGGGCGTCGCCAATATCGGCACCGACGTGAACTGGAGCGGATCGCAGTTCGATCAGGCCAACTGGTACGCCTATGGCCGGCTCGCCTGGGATCCCGACACGAAGGCCGCGGACATCGCCCGCGACTGGGCGCGGCTGACCTGGAGCCCCGATCCGGCGGTGGCCGACCCCATCGTCGCGATGATGCTGGAATCGCGCGAGGCGGTGGTGAACTACATGACCCCGCTCGGCCTCGGCCATGTCATGGCGACCGGCCACCATTACGGCCCGGGGCCCTGGGTGTCCGACCTCGCCCGGCCGGAATGGAACCCGACCTATTATCACCGCGCCGACGCGAACGGCATCGGCTTCGACCGCACGCCGACCGGCACCAACGCGCTCGGCCAGTACGCGCCGCAGGTGGCCAGGCGCTGGGGCGACCTCAAGACGGTGCCGGACAGCCTGCTGCTCTGGTTCCACCATGTCCCCTGGGACTATCGGATGCGTTCGGGCCAAACGCTGTGGGACAGCCTGATCGCCCACTACGACACCGGCATCGCCACGGTGGAGGACATGCAGCGCCGCTGGGCCGGGCTGGAAGGCAAGGTCGACGCCCGCCGCTGGGCCGAGGTGCGCGACTTCCTCGCCATCCAGCGGCAGGAGGCGCAGTGGTGGCGCGACGCCTCGATCGCCTATTGGCAGTCGCTGTCGAAGCGTCCGCTGCCCGCCGGGCATCTGGCCCCGCCGCACCCGCTCAGCTATTACGAGGCGATCCGGACGCCGCACGCGCCCGGCAACGGCAAATAACAAGGGGAGCGGGATGCGGACGCTAGCGATGGGGCTGCTCGCCGGCATGGTGCTGGCGAGCCCGGTGGTGGCGCAGCAGCGTGCCGTGATCGACCTCAACCAGATCGGCTTCGAGCCCGGCGACGTGAAGCTCGCGGTGCTGCGCGGGGCCGGCACGGCTCCGCTGCCCTGGCTGTTACTGGACGCCGATGGCAACGCTGTCGGCAAGGGTGAAACGCTCGTCTACGGGCCCGATGCGAGTTCGGGCGCGGTGGTGCAGCGGATCGACTTTTCGGGCTTTCGCCGTGCGGGGAAGGGCTATCGGCTGTCGGTCGCCGGGGTGACCAGCGATGCCTTCGCGATTGCGCCGGGCCTCTACCGGCCGCTCGCGCGCGACGCCGCGAACTTCTTCTATCAGCAGCGCGCCGGGACTCCGATCGACGCCAAGTTCGCCGGCTCCGCCTGGGCCCGCCCGGCCGGGCATGCGCGCGAAGTGGCGGGCTGCTTCTCCGGCCTGGACGAGCGCGGCAAGAACTGGCCGGGCTGCAGCTACACGCTCGACGTGACCGGCGGCTGGTACGATGCCGGCGATCACGGCAAGTACGTTGTCAATGGCGGCATCGCGCTGTGGACGCTGCTCAACGCCTATGAACGCCGTCCCAAGGCCTTCCCCGACGGCTCGCTGCGCATCCCCGAAAGCGGCAACGGCGTGAGCGACCTGCTCGACGAAGCGCGCTGGGAGATGGAATTCCTGCTGCGGATGCAGATCCCCGACGGCATGCGCGCCCGCGTACCCTCGGGCCCGCTCGGCGCGCCCAAGCCCGGCCGCCCCGCCTGGGAGCCGAGCTTCCCGCCCTTTGCCAAGATCGACGCTGGCGGCATGGCGCACCAGAAGGTCGCCGACCGCAACTGGACGACGCTGCCCACGCCGCCGCAGAACGACCGCGAAACGCGGCTGCTCTATCCGCCGACCACGGCTGCGACGCTCAACCTGGCGGCGAGTGCGGCGCAGTGCGCACGGCTGTGGCGCGGGGTGGACGATGCCTTCGCCGCGCGCTGCCTCACGGCCGCGCGGCGCGCTTGGGGCGCGGCGCAGCGCAACCCACAGGTCTATGCCACCAGCAGCTTCACCGGCAGCGGCGGCTATGGCGATTCGAGCCTGAGCGACGAATTCTACTGGGCCGCCGCCGAGCTTTACGCGACCACCGGCGAGGCGGCGTTCCGCAAGGCGGTGACCGGTTCGCCGCATTTCGGCGAAGCGGTGCACGCCCCCGGCTGGAGCTTCACCGCCCCGCTCGGCACGATCACGCTGGCGACGGTGAAGACGGGCCTGAGCGACGCCGAAGTCCAGAAACTGCGCGCGACGCTGATCTCGGCGGCGGACGGCATTCTCGAGCAGCGCCGTCAGAACGGCTATGCGATCCCCTACAAGGCGCAGGGCTATCCCTGGGGCTCGAACGGCGACCTGATGAGCCAGGCGATGCTGCTCGGCGTGGCGAGCGACCTCACCGGGTCGACCAAGTACCGCGCCGGCATCGTCTCCGCGCTCGACTATCTGCTCGGGCGCAACCCGATGGGGACGTCCTATGTCAGCGGCTATGGCACGCGGTCACTGCAGAACCCGCACCACCGCTTCTGGGCGCATTCGCTCGACGCCAAGCTGCCGGGGCCGCCCCCGGGCGTCCTCTCGGGCGGGCCCAACGACACGGCGATGGCGGACACGGTGGCGATGCAGATGAAGGGCAAGTGCGTCGCCCAGACCTGCTGGGCCGACGACATCCACGCCTATGCACTGAACGAAGTCGCGATCAACTGGAACGCGCCGCTATTCTGGGTGGCAGCGTGGATGGATGATTGAGGGGGATGAGGCTGGTGGCAGGTTCCAGATTGCCCGATTGCCGGCTTTCCTTGTCGCTGTTCGGATGCGGGGAGGGGCATTGCACACGCGAGCGGAGGGTTGTGGATTGCGCCATTCCCGCCGTTCCAGACTCGTAACTCCCATGACGATCTTCTGCGGAAGCAGCCCCCGGGCTTTCTGCGCATGTCGTCTTCGATGGGGCGGATCGGGCCGATAGGGCAAAGGCTCTCCTCGCTGGACAAACAGGAAAGCCGACCGACAGCTTCCGGTTGTATCTGGCGGGCACAGCCACGCCGATAGCGGCATCCGGCAGAAGACATGGCCGCAGCCTAACGCTATGCGCGCGGGATGGCACGGCTGCTCCTGTTCAACAAACCCTTCGGGGTCCTCTCGCAATTCACCGATCGCGGATCGCCGACACTTCGGTCTACCTTGTCGGACTTCATCGGCGTGAAGGGCGTCTATCCCGCCGGGCGGCTCGATCGGGACAGCGAGGGCCTGCTGCTGCTCTGCGATGACGGGCGGCTGCAGGCGCGTATTGCCGATCCCCGCTTCAAGACGCCCAAAACCTACCTCGTCCAGGTCGAAGGCGATCCGCAGGTGCCGGAACTGGAGCGGTTGCGGCAGGGCGTCCTGCTCAACGATGGCATGACCTTGCCTGCCGAGGTGGCGCGGATCGACGCGCCGGACCTGTGGACACGCGATCCACCGATCCGTGTACGCAAGGCCATCCCCGACAGCTGGCTGAAAATCACCATTCGCGAAGGGCGCAACCGGCAAGTGCGCCGCATGACGGCGGCCGTTGGGTTGCCTACGCTGCGGCTGGTCCGCTGGTCGATCGGCGATTGGTCCGTTGCCGGGATCGCGCCGGGGCAGTTCGAGGAGGTCTCTGGCCTGGTCAAGGGTTCTGAATTCCAATGAACTATCGCCATTCCTTCCACGCCGGCAACAGCGCCGATGTCGTCAAGCACAGCCTGCTGATCGCCCTTGTCCGGGCCTTGCAGCAGAAAGAGGGCGCGTTGACCCTGATCGACACCCATGCCGGCTGCGGGCTCTACGACCTTGGCGGCGAGCAGGCGCAGCGCACCGGCGAAGCCGCACACGGCGTGGTGCGCGCCTTTGCCGACGCGAACCCCTTGCTGGACGACTATCGCGCCGTCGTGCGGGCGGTGAATGCCGGGTCAGAGCCGCACGTCTACCCCGGCTCGCCGCAGTTCCTGGCGCAGCTGCTGCGCCCGCAGGATCTGCTGATCCTCAATGAAAAGCATCCCGAGGACGCCCATGCCCTGCGCGGCGCGATGCGCGGCACGCCTGCCGCCGTGCACGAACGCGATGCCTATGAGCTGTGGCTGGCACTGCTGCCGACCCGAACGCCGCGCGGCGTGGTGGTGGTCGACCCGCCGTACGAGCAGACCGACGAACGCGCCCGCATCACCGCCACCCTCGCCGCAGCGCACCGCAAATGGGCGCATGGCGTGACTGTCATCTGGTATCCACTGAAAGACCGCGCCACGCATCAACAGTGGAAGCAAAAGTTACGCAGGCTCGGCATTCCGAAATTCTTGGTCATGGAGCATTGGTTATATGATGCCGATGTGCCCGGTATCTATAACGGCGCCGGCCTCTTCATCGTCAATCCGCCATATGCCTTCACCCAGGCGCTGGCACCGCTGCTGGAAGCTCTTCGCGCAGCGCTGGCGCCGGAAGGGCATAGGGGCGAGATCATCGCGGATTGGTTGAACGATGACTGAACGACCGGGCGGGGGCGGAAACGTCCGTCTGCGGCAAGCCTACAGACGGCAGCCATAGCGTCGCGGATCCAGCACCAAAATTAGGGTAGGGAGGCCAGGGTCGGCCGCAGCCTCCCTGCACCTCACCGCACCGTCAGCGTCGTGCTCTTCAGCGTCGCCGAGTCCGGGCCTGACGAAATCGTGAAGGTGCCCGGCTCCACCACGTGGCGCATCTGGCTGTTCCACAGCGCCAGATCGTCGGGCGTCAGTTCGAAGCGCACCGTCTTCTTCTCGCCTGGCTTGAGCGTCACCCGCTCGAAGCGCTTGAGCTCGATCACCGGCCGCGTCACCGAGGCCTCGTCGTCATGGACGTAGAGCTGGACCACCTCGTCGCCGGCGACCTTGCCGGTGTTGGTCACGTCCACCTCGACCGCCGCCTTGTCGGCGATGCCGATCGTCGGCGCGGGCAGGCGCGGCGCCGCGATGTCGAAGCTGGTGTAGCTCAGGCCATAGCCGAACGGGTAGAGCGGGCTGGTGTCGCCGAACAGATAGCCGCGCCGCGCGCTCGGCTTCTTGTTGTAGTAGATCGGCAGCTGGCCGACATTGCGCGCCACCGACACCGGCAGCTTGCCGCCCGGATTGTACCGGCCGAACACGACATCGGCGAGCGCGTTGCCGGTCTGCTCGCCCAGATACCAGCCCTCGATCAGCGCCGGCGCCTTCTCCGCCAGATAGTTCACCGCATAGGGGCGGCCGTTGAGCAGGATCACCACGACCGGGTTGCCGAGCGCGATCAGTTCCTTGGCGAGCTGGTCCTGCGGCCCCGGCAGGTCGAGCGTCTCGCTGTCGCCGAGATGGTTGTCGGCCCAGGCCTCGCGGCTCACCGCCTCGTTGCCGCCGAGCACCAGCACCACGACATCGGCATTCTTCGCCGTCTCCAGCGCCTGGGCGCGGAGCTGGTCGTTCACCGATGCCGGGACTTGCTTCACCTCGTCCTTCGACCATTCGCGATGATCGGTGATGCGGATGCCCTCGGCATAGTCGACCGCGAACTTGCCCTTGCCCTCGGCCTGCATGCCTTCGAGCACGCTGACGACATGGTTGGGCAGGTCCGAATAGCCACCGATCGGGGTATCCTTGGCGTGGGTGCCGATCACCGCCATGCGCTTGATGCCCTTGGCGTCGAGCGGGAGCAGGCCTTGGCCGTTTTTTAGCAGCACGATCGATTGGCGCGCCGCCTGGCGCGAAAGCGCGATGGCTTCGGGCGTGTTGGTGCGCGCCGCCGCCAGCTTCACCTCGGGATAGGGGTTCTCGAACAGCCCGCCCTCGAACTTCATCCGCAGCACGCGGCGGGTGGCATTGTCGATCTCGCCCTGGCTGACCCGGCCTTCCTTCACCAGCTGGACGAGATGGGTATAGGCTTCGCCGTCCGGCGTCTCGACATCGACGCCCGCGTCTAGCGCGCGCTGCGCCGCGTCCTTCGGATCCTTGAACATGTGGTGGCGGGTGATAAGCTCGCGGATCGCGAAATAGTCGCTGACCACGGCGCCCTGAAAGCCCCATTCGCCGCGCAGCACATCGGTCAGCAGCCACTTGTTGGCGTGGCTGGGGATGCCGTCGATCTCGTTGTAACTCGCCATCACCGACATCACGGGCAGCGTCTTCACCGCCTGTTCGAAGGGCGGGAAGAAATCCTCGCGCAGCGTCCGCTCGCCGAGCGAGGCGGGGCCGACATTGGTGCCGTTCTCGGGCTGGCCATGGCCGGTCATGTGCTTGAGGGTGATGAACACCTTGTCGGACTTGAGCGGCAGCGTGGTGCCCTGGAAGCCGCGGATCGCGGCAAGGCCCATCTGGGTGACGAGATACGGGTCCTCGCCGTACGTTTCCTCGATGCGGCCCCAGCGCGGATCGCGGGCGACGTCGACGACGGGGGCGAGGACCAGGTTGGCACCGCGGGCCCGCGCTTCCTTCGCCGCCATGGAGAAGACGGTCTCCACCAGCTTGGGGTCGAAGCTGCTGGCGAGGCCGATCGACTGCGGGAAGCTGGTGGCGCCGGGGGCGACCAAGCCGTGGAGCGATTCCTCGTGCATCAGCATCGGGATGCCGAGCCGGGTCTTCTCCATCGCCCATTTCTGCGCGGCATAGATGTAGCGGGCGGTCTCTTCCGGGCTGCGGTTGACGTCGCCGGCTACCGCGCCTGCCGCCCCTGGTGCGCCAGCGGCGACGCCGCGGCGGTCATAGGGGCGCGAGATCATGCCGAGGCCGTTGGGGAAGTTGGCGCTGGCCTTGGCGGGGTCGAACTCGCCCTTGGTGTCCTGGATCAGCCCCTTGTTGAGCCACAGCGCCTGGAGCTGCTGGACCTTTTCCTCCAGCGTCATGCGGGCGAGGAGATCGTCGACCCGCGCCTCGATCGGCTGGCTCGCGTCCTTATAGAGCGGCTTGCCGGCGCGTTCGGTCTGGGCGGCGGCGGGCGGTGCGGCGACGAAGGGGGGCAGAGCGCTCGCAGCAATGGCAAGCGCGGCGACGCGACGAAATGAGCGCATGTTCCTCTCCCGGAAGGCCGGCGACAATTCTGCTGTCGCCTATTGCCATGATGATAGCGCTATCAGCTATAAGGAGCCGCAACGACGCCGGTCAACCGGGCGTGCGCGCCCTCGGGAACGATTGCAATCGTGGTAGCGCGCACCTATTCGATTGTGCAGGAGGGGGGATGACCAAACCAAGCCGGCGCAGCCGGGGCAGCATCACCGTACAGGACGTGGCCCGTGAGGCAGGCGTTTCCGCCATGACCGTGTCGCGCGTCGTCAACGGCGGCACCAATGTGCGCGAAGCGACTCGGGAAGCCGTGCTCGCGGCGATCGCCAAGCTCAACTATTCGCCGAACAGTGCCGCGCGCAGCCTGGCCGCAGGGGAAGCGACCCAGATCGGGCTGCTCTACTCCAATCCGTCGGCCGCCTATCTCTCGCAGTTCCTGATCGGTGCGCTGGCCGCGGCGCGGCGGGCAGGGTGCCATCTGGTGCTCGAGGCCTGTGAGGGCGAACGCGCCGAGGAACAGGCCGAGGCCACCCGCGGATTTGTCCAGACGCATGTTCAGGGCGTGATCCTGCCGCCGCCGCTCTCCGAAGTGACGGCGGTGCGCGACGAGCTGGAAGCGGCGGGCATCCCCTGGGTGTCGGTAGCGATGGGCCTGCCGCCCGAGGGCAGCCTCAACGTCCGCATCGACGATTTCGCCGCCGCCTGCGCGATGACCAAGCACCTGCTCGACATGGGGCATCGCCGCATCGGCTTCATCCGCGGCAACCCCAACCAGACCTCCAGTGCCGAGCGCTACCGGGGCTTCTGCGCGGCGATCGAGGAGGCGGGGCTGGACCTCGCATCGATGCCGGTGGAGCAGGGCTATTTCACCTTCCGCTCCGGCATCGTCGCCAGCGAGGCGCTGCTCGACCTGCCCAATCCGCCGACCGCGATCTTCGCCAGCAACGACGACATGGCCGCCGCGGCGGTTGGCGTGGCGCATCGGCGGGGGCTGCACGTGCCGCAGGATCTTAGCGTGGTCGGCTTCGACGACACCTCGCTCGCCACCACCATGTGGCCCGAGCTCACCACCGTCCGCCAGCCGATCGCGGCGATGGCGGAGGCGGCGCTGACCATGTTGCTCGACGAGCTGCGGCCCGGCGGCAAGATCGACGAGCCGGAACAAGTGCTTGCACATCAGCTCATCGTGCGCGAATCCTGCGCGCCGCCGCCCAAGCGATAGGACAACGCTGGCAGAATCTTGCGCACACGCGCCTGCCGGCTTGCTTTTCCTGGTTGCACGGGCCAGCGTTACCGCTAACAAATCGGCCCAACTTCCCGGGCTAGGAGAGGGATCGGATGAATCATACGGCGGAGCGGGCCAATATCGGCCTGATCGGCGCCATCGTGGCCGTAGCCACGATCGGCGGATTGCTTTTCGGATATGACAGCGGCGCAGTGAACGGCACCCAGCCGGGCCTGCAGGCTGCGTTCAACCTCGACGAGGCCGGGCTCGGCTTCACCGTCGGCTCGCTGCTGATCGGCTGCGTCGCGGGCGCGTTCTTCGCCGGTACGCTGGCGGACCAGATGGGCCGCCGCAACGTGATGCGGCTGGCGGCGCTGCTCTTCCTCGCCGGTGCTCTGATCCAGGGCTTCGCGCACGACCACACCATCTTCGTCATCGCCCGGATCGCTGGCGGTATCGCGGTCGGCGCCGCCTCGGTGCTGTCGCCCGCCTATATCTCCGAAGTCGCCCCTGCGAACATTCGCGGCCGGATGACGACGGTGCAGCAGATCATGATCATCTCCGGCCTCACGGCCGCGTTCGTGGTCAACTATTACCTGGCCGGTGCGGCCGGTGCCTCGACCAACAAGTTCTGGGCGGGCCTGGAAGCCTGGCGTTGGATGTACCTGATGCAGGCGCTGCCGGCGGCAGTATTCCTCGTAGCCCTGTTCTTCATTCCGGAAAGCCCGCGCTTCCTGGTCGCCAAGGGCCGTACCGAGGAAGCCACCAAGGTGCTGACCGACCTGTTCGGCCCGCAGACCGCGCGCACCAAGCTGGAAGAAATCCGCGCCAGCTTCACCGCCGATCACCGCCCGAGCTTCCGCGACCTGATCGACCCGCGCACCGGCAAGATCCGCACCATCCTGTGGGCGGGCCTGGTGATCGCGGTGTTCCAGCAGCTCGTCGGCATCAACGTGATCTTCTATTACGGCTCGACGCTGTGGCAGCTGGCTGGCTTCACCGAGGCGGATTCGCTGCTGATCAACATCGTCTCGGGCGCGGTCTCGATCGCGGCCTGCCTCGTCACCATCGGCCTGGTCGACAAGATCGGCCGTAAGCCGCTGCTGCTGATCGGCTCGGCCGGCATGGCGGTGACGCTGTTCGTGCTGGTCTATGCCTTCGGCCACGGCTCGCTCGACGCAGCCGGCAAGCTGGTGCTCTCGCCCGATCTCGGCAAGACCGCGGTAATCGCCGCCAATCTGTACGTGATCTTCTTCAACGTCAGCTGGGGCCCGGTGATGTGGGTAATGCTGGGCGAGATGTTCCCGAACCAGATCCGCGGCTCGGCGCTGGCGGTGTGCGGCTTCGCCCAGTGGTTCGCCAACTACCTGATCGCGCAGAGCTTCCCGGTGATGGCGTCCAAGCTCGGCCTCGCCGCCAGCTACACCTTCTACGCCGTCTGCGCGGCGGTCAGCTTCTTCCTCGTCCTGAAGTTCATCAAGGAAACCAAGGGCAAGGAACTCGAGGCAATGGAGGGGTAAAAGCCTCCAGCCCCGTCCTTCTGTACTCCCCTCCCGCTTGCGGGAGGGGCTGGGGGAGGGGATGATTTCAGGCGGGAGGTGCCCATTTCAGCCCCTCCCCCGACCCCTCCCGCAAGCGGAAGGGGAGTTAGGTTTGGGAGAATATCGTGACCCGCACGCCCGCCCGTCCGTTCCGATCGCGCGAATGGTTCGCCGCCCCCGGCCGCGCCGACATGGCCGCGCTCTATCTTGAGCGCTTCATGAACTACGGCATCACGCCCGCGGAGCTGACCTCGGGCAAGCCGATCATCGGCATCGCCCAATCCGGCAGCGACATCGCGCCGTGCAACCGCATCCATCTGGAGACGGTGAAGCGCGCGCGGGAAGGCATCCTGGCGGCGGGCGGCATCCCGATGGAGTTTCCGCTCCACCCGATCTTCGAGAATTGCCGCCGCCCGACCGCCGCGCTCGATCGCAACCTCGCCTATCTCGGCCTGGTCGAGATCCTCAACGGCTATCCGATCGACGCGGTGATCCTGACGACCGGCTGCGACAAGACCACGCCCTCGTCGCTGATGGCGGCGTCCACCGTCGACATCCCGGCGATCGTCCTGTCGGGCGGGCCGATGCTCGACGGCTGGCACGAAGGCGAGTTGGTCGGCTCCGGCACGGTGATCTGGCGCTCGCGCCGCAAGATGGCGGCGGGCGAGATCGACGAGGCCGAGTTCCTCCGCCGCGCGATGGAGAGCGCGCCGTCCTCGGGGCATTGCAACACGATGGGCACCGCCTCGACGATGAACAGCATGGCCGAAGGGCTGGGCATGTCGCTCCCCGGCTGCGCGATGATCCCGGCGCCCTATCGCGAGCGCGGCCAGATCGCCTATGAGACCGGCAAGCGCATCGTCGAGATGGCCTATGAGGACCTGCGCCCGTCCAAGATCCTGACCAAGCAGAGCTTCCTCAACGCGATCAAGCTGCTCACCGCGATCGGCGGCTCGACCAACGCCCAGCCGCACCTCAACGCGATGGCAGCGCATGCCGGCATCACGATCACGCCGGAGGACTGGCAGACCGGCTATGACCTGCCGCTGATCGTCAACATGCAGCCGGCGGGCCAGTATTTGTCGGAGCGCTTCCATCGCGCGGGCGGCATCCCGGCGGTGCTCAAGCTGCTGGTCGAGGCGGGGATCCTCGACGGCAGCGTCGCGACCTGCACCGGCAAGACCATGGCCGAGAACGTGGCGGACGCGCGGGTGCTCGACGCGGACGTGATCTTCCCGCTCGACAAGCCGCTGATGGAGAAGGCCGGGTTCCTGGTGCTCACCGGCAACCTGTTCGACATGGCGATCATGAAGACCAGCGTGATCTCCGACCAGTTCCGCGCCCGCTATCTCTCCACCCCGGGGCAGGAGGGCGTGTTCGAGGTTCGCGCAGTCGTGTTCGACGGGTCGGACGATTATCACCATCGGATCAACGATCCGGCGCTCGCCATCGACGACAATTGCATCCTGGTGATCCGCGGCGCGGGCGTGCTGGGCTGGCCGGGCTCGGCGGAAGTCGTCAACATGCAGCCGCCCGACGCGATCCTGCAAAAGGGCATCCAGAGCCTGCCGACGCTAGGCGACGGCCGCCAATCGGGTACGTCGGACAGCCCGTCGATCCTCAACGCCTCGCCGGAGAGTGCGGCGGGCGGGGGGCTTTCCTGGCTGCGCACCGGCGACGTTATCCGCATCGACCTGAACGCAGGCCGGGTGGACGCGCTGGTCGAGCCGGACGAGATCGCCCGCCGCAAGGGCGAACCCGCGCCGCCGATCCCGCCGAGCAATACGCCGTGGGAAGAGCTGTACCGCGAGAAGTCGGGCCAGCTGCACGAGGGCGGCGTGCTGGAGTTCGCGACCAAGTATCGCGGCACCGGGCTGAAGGTGCCGCGGCACAATCATTGATGCTCGGTGGGGTGGGGCCCTGACTCTCACCCTCACCCTTCCGGCGCTTCGCGCCTCCCTCCCTCTCCCGCAGGCGGGAGAGGGACAGAACCCCTCTCCCGCCTGCGGGAGAGGGAGGGGCCCGCTGCCGAAGGCAGTGGGAGGGTGAGGGTGACTCACCAATAATTACCGTCCTCCCAATTCAATCAATCTCACAATCCCACATCCCACCTCCGGCCCATTCCGGAGATGGCAAGAGTCACTCGTCAGTGATAGTTAACCATCGCCAACAACAGGGGGATGGACGGCGTGGACGAGACGGCACCGGCGAAGCGGCCGCGCAACGCGGCGAATACGCGGGGCGTGATTCTGGCGGCGGCGAAGACGCTGCTCGCCGAACAGGGTTTTGCCCGCTGGGGCGTGAACGCGATCGCGCGCGCCTCCGGCTATGACAAGCAGCTGATCTACCGCTATTTCGGCGGCATGGACGGGCTCGCCGAGGCGATCGCCGCCGACGTCTCCGCCTGGATGGAAACCGCGCTGGTGCGGCCCGAGAACGTGCCCCCGCCTGCCACCTATGCCGAGATGATGGCGCGCGTCGCGGTGGCACTGCTTGATGCGCTGCGCAGCGATCCCCTGGCGCAGAAGATCCTGGCCTGGGAGCTTTCCGCCCCCTCCAAGCTCGCCACGGCCTTTACCGAGGCGCGCGGCAAGGCGCTGAGCGCATGGATCGCCCGCGAGCGCGGCACGCTGCAGCGGCCGGCGGGGATCGACGCGCCGGTGCTCAATGCCCTGCTGATCGCCTCGATCCAGCAGCTGGTGCTGTCGGGGGCGCAGAACGGGCGGTTCCTCGGGCTGGATCTCAGCGAGGAAGCCGGCTGGGAGCGCGTGCGTACCGGCATCGCCGCGCTGACCAAGGCGATGTTCCAGTAAGCGCCGGTGCCGCGCCTCAGCTCTTGGGCGGGGGCGCGATGCCGTATTTGGCGGCGCGGGCGGCGACGCGGGGCGCGATCGCGGTCGCTGCTGCAATATCCTTCGCAGCGGCCTCGCTCTGGCCCATGCGTGCTTCGATGATGCCCCGCAGGTAGAGCGTCCACGCCTGGCGCGGCCGGATCGCCAAAGCCGCATTAAGATCGGCGAGCGCGCCCGCCCAATTCCCCTCACGAAACGCCACCAGGCCGCGGCTGTCGAGATAGGCGGCGTTCGAGGGGAGGGCGCGCACCGCGGCGTCGCAGTCGCTCCGCGCGCGCTTCAGGTCGCGATTGGCGAGCGCCAGAGCCCAGCAGCGGCCGTTCTGCGCCTCTGCGCGACTGCCATCCTCGCGATGCGTGGCGAGCCACAGATCATATTGGCCGATCGCAGAATCGAACGCGTCGAGGGCGGTGTAGAGATGCGCAATGCGCAGCCGCTGCATGTCCTCGCGGGGCAATTGGCCTGTGACCAGATCGAGGTCCTCCATCGCGCCCCTGGCATTGCCGGCCCGCTCCCGCACCGTGGCGCGTGTCAGCCGGGTAGCGCTGTCGGCGGGATCGAGCGCGAGCGAAGCGTCGAGATCGTCCATCGCCAGGATCGGCCGGCTCGCAGCCAGATAGGCCAACGCGCGCTGCCGGAGGTAGCGCGGATCCTTGGGCGCCAGCGTCACCGCCTGCGAATAGGCTTCGATGGCGTGCGGCAGGTCGCGCTGTGTCTGGTACATCGCGCCTTGGCGGGCATAGCCTTCCGCGTCGAGCGTGGCACCGGCTTCGGGCGCACTCTGGGTGCTGAAGCCGCTGGCCGTATCGAGCTTTGCGACCGTGTCGAACAAGCGGCCGCCGGTATAGGTGAAGTAGATCCGGTGCTGGAGGTTCGAAACATATATGCGGTGGGACACGAAATAATCCGCGCCGAGCAGCATGTCGGTATCGACGTCGCCCAAATCGGCCATGCGCAGCCGCACATTGTGCAGTTCCTCACTGCCGATCTTGAGCAGCTTGAAACTGCCGATCCAGCCCTGCTGCGCGCGCTTGCCGACGCCGAAGGACCAACCTGCTTGTTGCACCCCGGGGTCGCCCGGCTTCACCCCCGCACGCGCGGCCGCGCGCAGCGAGATCACCGTCCGTCCGGCGCCGGTATCGAACGTGGCCCTCAGCTTCACACCGTCCAGTTCCACCGTGCCGACCGTGTGATTGCGGGCCTCCTCCTTGGACTGGATCGGTAGTTCGAAGAACGGCTTGCCCTCGGACCAATAGGCGAAGGGGGTCTTGCCGCAATTCTTGGGCTGGAACAGCCGGATGGCGCCGCCGGGGAAATCATATTCGACGTCGGCGAGACCGAGAACATTCTGGCCCAGCAGCCCGGTCTGCCCGGTGTCGGACCCGCCGACCAGGAATTCGATATTGGGAAGGTCGGCACCGGCAAGGCCGAAATGCGCCACGCGTGCCACTTCGGCATCGGTGCTGCCGCCGATGCCGCTAAGCCGGAAGCCCGGCGGAGCGGGAGAGCGCGGCAGGTTCAGGGTCTTTGCCACCGGCTGGGGGATGAGGCTGAAAAACGCGCCGCTGTCGAGCAGGAAAGGGGCCGACTTTCCGTTGACCGTGGTGTCGATGATCGGTTCGAGACCCTTCATCGTCACCTTGAGCTCGGCAAATTTCGCAAGCTGGCAGTTGCCGGCAAGTGCCGGGCTGGCGCTGCTTGCCACAAGGAGTGCCGGAACCCACAGACGTGCGAAACGGTGACCGTTCATCGGCATTTCCCCCTGGTGCCCGCGTTCGCGGATTTCGTGTTTTGGCAGGGAATAGCCTAGGCGCGCAAGATGACGGGAGCCTTACGCTTCGCCGAGTTGGTGGCCCTTCTTGCGAATTGGATCGTCGGTACGTGCCCTCCCCGGAACGGCGCCGGGGAGGGAAGGCGCGTTCAGGCGCCGACGCGGATCATCGTCGCGGGCTGTCCGGCCACCGTCGTCCGGAAGCTGAACAGGTCGCCCGAGGTCGGCCGTGCTGCCTTGTCATCGGCGGAGAGGTGCTTGTTGGCGGTGGTGGCGTAGACCGTCTTCAGGTCCGGGCCGCCGAACGCGATCTTGGTGATCGCATCGACCGGGAAGGGGACGGTCTCGACCAGTTCGCCCGCCGGCGAATAGCGGCGTACCGCCGAGCCTGCATACAGGCTCACCCACACAAAGCCTTCGCTGTCGACGCACGGGCCGTCGGGGAAGCCTTCGCCCTCGGCGATGCGGACGAATTCGCGGGGATTGGCCAGCGTGCCGTCTGCGGCGATGTCGCAGGCATAGATGACCTGGCCGAGCGTATCGACATGGTAGAGGATCTTGCCGTCGGGCGAGACCGCCGGGCCGTTGGTGATCGATACCTTGGGGGTCGATGCGACGCAGGTCCCGTCGGCGGCCAGACGATAGATGGCGCCGCTGGCGTCGCTCTCGCCATCGTCCATCGTGCCGAACCACAGGCGGCCTTCGCCGTCGACGGTACCGTCGTTCAGGCGGTTGCCAGGCAGGCCGGGCTCGGGATCGACCAGGGGCGTGAAGCTGCCGTCGGCGGGGTCGAACTTGGCGAGGCCGGTCTGCAGCCCCGCGACGAAGCCGCCGCTGGCGCAGGGGAGGGCAAAGCCCACCTGCGCCGGCGCGTCCCAGCTCTGCTTGTCGCCGGTGGCGGGATCATAGCGGTGGATCTTGTGGCTCTTGATGTCGACGAACCACAGCGCGGCGTCGCGCTCCACCCAAACCGGGCCTTCGAGAAGCGGGGCAGCGAGCCCCCACACGCTCTCCGGCGCCGATACCACCACCTTGTCGGTCATCTTATCTCCAGCCTGCATCCACGAAGAATTCGTGGCTCGTTACCAGCCGTGCATCGTCGGATGCAAGGAACAGCGCCAGCGCGGCGATGTCGTCCGGCACCAGACGGCCCGGCAAGCACTGCGCCTTGACGATCTCGGCTTCGCCCTCGGGCGTGTACCATTTCATCTGGCGCGGCGTCTTGACGTTGCCGGGGACGATGCAGACCGAACGGATGCCGTCCGGGCCCAGCTCGCGCGCGAGGCTGCGGGTGAGGCCTTCAATCGCCGCCTTGGCGGTCTGGTAAAGCGTCAGCTCTTCCAGCGCCAGGTGCCAGGAGATCGAGCCGAGGTTGATGATCACGCCGGCGCGCTTGGCCTTCATCGCCGGGATCACCGCCTGCGCCATGAAGAACTGGTGGCGCAGGTTCACGTTCATGCGGTTGTCCCAGTACTCCGGGGTCACCTGCTCGATCGTGTGGCGGTCGTCGTTGGCGGCGTTGTTGAGCAGCACGTCGAAGCCGCCCTCGGCATCGATCAGCGCCTGCACCTGCGCCTGCGCGGCGCGGATGTCGGTGAGGTCGACCTCGTAGAAGCGCGGCGCGATTGCCGCGTCCGACAGACTGGCGACCAGCGCCTTCGAATCGTCCTCGGCGATGTCGAAGAAGGTCACGTCCGCGCCCTGGCGGACGAACCCTTCGACCAGCCCGGCGCCGATCCCCGAGCCACCACCGGTGATCAGGACCCGCTTGCCCTTCAGGCTCGGATAGACGGCACGCTCAGCGGCCGGAATCGGGCCCTGCTGGAGATCGGCTTGGGACATGGACACCCTTATGCGTTGGAGAGAAGGCCGCGGGCGGCGAGGTTGCGCATCAGATCGCGAATGCCGAACGTCCAGGGCGCGGCGGCCTTGGAGGTGGTGACGCGGTTGACGAGCGTGCCGAGCTTCGGCGTCGAGATGCGGACGACGTCGCCCGGCTTGTGGGTGAAGCCGCGGCCGGGATGATCGCGATCCTGCACCGGCGCGAACAGCGTGCCGAGGAACAGCGCGAAGCCGTCCGGATACTGATGCTCGCTCAGCGTCTGGCGGACGAGGTCGGTGGGATCGCGGCTGATCTCGCTCATCTTGTTGGTGCCCGAAAGGCGATAGCCCTCCGGCCCGTCGATGGTGAGGTCGACCACCGCGCTGCGCACGTCATCCATGGTGAAATTGTCATCGAACAGCCGGATGAACGGGCCGATCGACGTCGAGGCGTTGTTGTCCTTCGCCTTGCCGAGCAGCAGCGCACTGCGGCCCTCGAAGTCGCGCAGGTTGACGTCGTTGCCGAGCGCTGCGCCCTTGATCTGGCCGTTGCGGTCCACCGCGAGCACGATTTCCGGCTCGGGATTGTTCCAGTCGCTGTCCGAGCGGATGCCGATCTCGGCGCCCCAGCCCATCGACGAGAGCACGGGCGCCTTGGTGAACACTTCCGCGTCCGGCCCGATCGCGACTTCGAGATATTGCGACCACATGCCTGCATCGATCAGCGCGGCCTTGAGGCTGGCGGCTTCGGGCGTGCCGGGGACGACCGAGCGGATGCCCGAGCCGACCTTGGCTTCCAGGTCGCCGCGGATCTCGGCGGCCTTGGCGGAATCGCCGCGGGCGCGTTCTTCGATCACGCGCTCCAGCGCGGAGACGGCGAAGGTGACGCCGCAGGCCTTCACGCACTGCAGGTCGACCGGCGCCAGGATCTGCGGGGCCGATTCGGTGCCCAGCGCTTCGACGCTGCACAGCACTTCACCGGTAAGCGTGGCGATGTCGCCGCGCTCCAGCAGGTCGGCAACGGTCGGCGCGGCGGCCGATACGTCGATCACCTGGCCGTCGCGGAGGATGACGGGGCTGGGGCCGGCAGCAGTCTGCACGCGGCCAACCAGGATCGCCTGCGCATGATCGGCAGGCAGCATGTCTCTAAGCGCTTCCAAGGGACCTCTCACCAAACTCGTTTCGGATTGTGATAGCGCTACCATTGGCGCTCCGGCAAAGCAAATGTCAAGCCGGGCATAGCCGGGTTCAGCGCCGTTTCAAATATACGATAAAATTTCGGCGACGATCGCCTCGGGCGCCCGCATCGCGCCGTCTTCGCTGGCGCGGACGACCTTCCACGGGCCGAGCAGGTCGGCCGCGACGATCGCCTCGTAATTGCCGCGGACGCGCTGCTGGAGCGCGATGTCCGCCTCATATTCGTCGAAGCTGCGATCGGTATAGCTGCGCTGCGCCTTTTGCAGGATCAGTGCGCGGGCAAGGTCCCAGGGCGTGTCGAGATAGATCGACAGCCGCGGGCGGGGCAAGGCGAACTGCCCGGTCTCAAGCGCGAGGATCCAGTCCATCAGCGCGCGGCCCTCGTCGCCGCCCAGCTTGGCGCCCTGATAGGCCATGTTCGAGGCGATGTAGCGATCGAGCACGACCACGTCGTGGGTCGCCTGCGCCTCGAGCAGCGCATCGCGCCATTCGAAGCGATCGAGCGCATAGAGCACGGCGGCGGCATGCGGGGTGACGGGGACGGGGAGTTCACCGGCAAGCATCTTGCCGATCGTCACCCCGGCGACGGTCTCGCCATAGCGCGGGAAGCCGAGCACGGTGGCAGTGCGGCCCGAGGCCTGCAGCGCCGCACACAGCCCGCGCGACGCGGTGTTCTTGCCGACGCCGTCGGCGCCCTCGATCGCGATGAGTTCACCCATGCGGGCGCCATAGCATGCTGCGGCAGGTTGTCATCAAGACTCCCGTGCGCCTGAAACTCCCCTCCCGCTTGCGGGAGGGGGATTAGAAGGTCAATGAAAGGAAGCCGTCTCCGGCGGCGCGCAGAGCAGCGCGCAGGGGCCTTCGCCGTCGAGCGGCAGGATCGCGGTGAGGGCGGCCTTGCCGCCGGCATGGTCCATCAGCCAGCCGGGTTCGGCCACGGCCGGACGGGCGGGCGAGAAGGCGACGCCGGTGCCGTCGGTGATCACGCCCAGGCGGCGGGGCGGGGTGGGCCAGCGGCCGGAAAGATAAGTGATGCAGGCAGCCGCCGCATCCTGCAGCGCGCCTTCATGGCTGTCCTCGGGGCAGAAACCCTCGGGGGTGGCGTCGATCTCGGCAACCAGGCGGAAATCTTCACCGCGCCACCAGATCATCCGCAGCGACCCGTCGGTCTCCTGCTGCAGACCCAGAAAAAGCCGACCGCCCGCCGGGAGCAACGGTTGCGCACAGCGCACCATCTCCTCGGCCAGTTCGGTCAGCTTGTAATTCGACCGGGGTAGCATCTGCATCGCACCTCGGCCGTTTATCTGGGAGTTTCGGGACATCGGATCGTTCCGGGGGAAGGTCTATTCTTCCCTTATAGAACGCTTTTGTCCCGAAGGTGCATCAATGCATCGCAGCGCGGTTCGGAGCCGGGGCAACGGTGATCGCGATCGCTTCGACGGTCTCGCGGTTGGCTTCGGCGGCAACCACCGTCTCGATGCGCGCGGCGTCGATCGCGACGACGCTGGAGAGCAGGTTGTGCGGCTGCGTGGCGTCCGGCAGGATCGGCGTGGCCGGGCGGGCAGCAGCCGGCTGGCGGCGCTTGGCGGTAGCGGGCTCGCCATATTCGGCCATCACCGAGAAGCGCGGATCGGCAGCGGCGATCTCGGCGATCACCTTGGCGGCGCGCTTGGTGATCTGGCGAACGCGCTCCTTGGTCACGCCGGTCTCCATCGACAGATCGTCGAGGGTGGCGGTCTGGAACACGCGGCGGGCGACGATCTCACGGTCGCGCTCCAGCTTGGCTTCCAGCTTCTCCAGCTCGGCGGGATCGATGCCGTGGGTGGCGGTGCGGAGACGCGGGCCTTCGCGGCGAAGGGCTGCTTCCTCGCGCTTCGGGCGGGGACGGCGGCGGAGCTGCTCGATGCCGACCTTGCGGAGGTGATCGACATAGGCCTCGATCAGCGAGGAGATCGCGCCATCGGCGAGATAGTCCGAAGCGGCGCTCTCGGTGCGCTCCAGGGCGTCCTCGTCCTCGATCATCGCCTCGGGCGACATTTCGTCGCCGTCCGCCGAGGTGACCATCGCGCTGAGCGAAACGGTGGTGGCTTCGACCTTCTTCGCCGAGGGGCGCTGGTCGGTCATCAGGCGGAAGCGCAGGCTCTGCAGCTCACCGCGGATTTGCCAGTTGACGAAGGTGGTGAACTGGGCCTTTTCCGGCTCATAGGCCTGAATGGCGCGGTGCACGGCAATGGCGCAGCACTGCTCGGCGTCGTCCCAGTGCGCGGTGAGGCCGTACTGGCGGATGAAATGACGGATGCGGGGAGCGATCAGCTTCAGGATGCGGGCAAAGGCGCGATCGATTTCAGCGCGCTGACGGTTGGTCTGCTTGCCGTCCTTGGGCGCGTTCTCGATGACGGTTTGGACTGCGGCCTCGAGAGCGATCGTGATCTTCGACATTTGTATTCCCCTGGTTTCAGCGCCGGTCCGATCGTTTCGGCGCCGTCGACAAGGGACACATTTCGTCGCAAACCTTTAAAGGAGTGCTAATCGGGGGGTTAGGTAGTTTTCCGCAAACGCACTCCCAAGCTTTATAGCAACGCCGATTCGCTTGGTGCGCCAAGTGCTTGAAAAAAAGATGGTTAACCGCGCATCAACATCGCTGCTGATGGGCGTGAAAACCTCAGCAATGGCGGATTTACGAGGAAAATTTGTCCGGCTGGACGTGCCGATCGATGAAATCGAGCAGCCATTGGCGGTGCGCGCGGGTCGCATCCCCGGCATGGGCGATGCGCTGATCGGCGGATGCCCCGCCTACCTGTGCGGCCAGCAGGGTGCGCGCACGTTCTGCGTCAATATTTCCTGCAAGAAACTTCTTTGCATCGCCGAGGCCCAAATGATGGCCAAGATAGGCCGCTTTGGCGAGCGTTTCCGAATCAGCGCGGACATTGAGGCCCGCCGATTCGAAATGTTGCAGATTATTTTTCGCCATGTCGGCGATGCTCAGGATCGACGCTTGCGGATCATAGCGGAGCGCGAGCAGCTCGCTGCGGCGGCCCGGATCGACCTTGCCGTTTTCTTTCAGCCAGCCGCGCGCCTTGGCAACATCGTTCAGCCAGGTGCCGCCCTGTTCGGCGAGCGTCTGCCAGGTGCCGCTGAGGAACTGGCCGAGCCCCGCCGCGCTGGAGCGCGGGTTGCGCGACAGCGGGTTCCAGCTGCCGTCCTGCCCCTTGCCGGCTTCGGCATCGACGATCGCGGCGATCGCGGAGCGGGGAATCCCGCTGCGCGCCTCGGCGGCGGCGAGGGTATCGGCATAGCGGGCGTTACTGCCGAGCGTGAGCCCGCCGGCAACGCCGCCCGTCTTCGGAAAGCCGTTCGCGCCGGAAAGCGCACTGACCACCGATCCCGAGGCGGGAAGGGTGGCGTGGTCGGCGACCGCCGGCGTGCGGACTGCGCCAAGCGCGCCCTTGGCGAGCGCTGCGATATCGTCCGGTTCGTCGTCGTGGCAGGAGCAGGAACACTGGCACTTGCACTTGCCCTTGGCCGATTTCGGCGCCTGTGTGCCGAGCAGTTCGAGCAGCGAATCCATCGACATGTCCGATCCCGCGCCGAGCGGCGAGCGGGTCTTGTCGTTGTCGCGGTCGCCATCGCCGATCGCGGCGCGCCACAGGCGGGTCGAGAGTTCGGATTGGGCCTGCGCGTAAATCACGTTGGCGCGTTGCGCCGGCGTGAGCGCGGCAAGGTCGGTACGGTGGATCATGCGGCCTTTACCAGCATCCGCTTGCGCTCGCGCAGGAAGCGCGCCGCGGCAATGTCGTCGATCGCCGCCTGTTCGGCGGCTTCGGCTTCGCGCTCGGCATCGGCGCGGAAGCGTTCGGCGGCGCCTTCGATCGCGCGGAAGGTACCATAGGCTTCACGCGCCAGTTCGCGCAGGTTGAGGAGGCGCGCCTGTTCGGCGACGGCTTCCTCGGCGATGCGCGTCTGGGCGTGCTTGGCGGTGGCCAGCCACGCGTCGGAGGCGAAGGGCAGGGCATGCGCCAGCACGCGCTCCTCGCGGATGCGAGCGACGAGGTCGCGGCCCTGCTGCTCCAGCTCGGCGATGCGTTCGATCGCGGCACCGATCTTGACCTTGAGGTCGTCGACGGTGCGCTGCTGCATCCGCAATGCGGTATCGAACGGCGTCTTCATGCGGCGAGACCCACGTCATGGCCGTGACCCGGATCGCCCGACGCTTCGCCGGACAGGATCGCGGCCAGCTCGGCGAACGCCGCATCGGCATGGCCCTGGTCGTTCTTGCCCTGGTTGAGCAGCGTCTCGATGCGCGGTGCCAGCGCGACCGCACGGTCGACGTCGGGCGAGGAGCCGGCCTTGTAGGCGCCCAGCCGCACCATCTCCTCCATGTCGGCATAGGTCGACAGCAGCTTGCGCGCGGCGATGCGGACTTCGTTCTGCTCGGGCTCGAGGCAATGGGGCAGGGTGCGCGATACCGATTTGAGGATGTCGATCGCCGGATAGCGGCCGCGTTCGGCGATCGCGCGGCGCATCACGACGTGGCCGTCGAGGATGCCGCGCACCGCATCGGCAACGGGTTCGTTATGGTCGTCGCCGTCGACGAGGACGGTGAACAGGCCGGTGATCATGCCCCCGCCCGGTGCACCGGGACCGGCGCGCTCGAGCAGACGCGGCAGCTCGGCGAAGACGGTGGGGGTATAGCCCTTGGTCGCCGGCGGCTCGCCCGAGGCGAGGCCGATCTCGCGCTGCGCCATCGCGAAGCGGGTGACCGAATCCATCAGGCAGAGCACGTTGAGCCCCTGGTCGCGGAAATGTTCGGCGACGGCGAGGGTGGTCCAGGCGGCCTGGCGGCGCATCAGCGCCGGCTCGTCGGAGGTGGCGACGACGACGACCGAGCGGGCCATACCCTCGGGTCCCAGATCGTCCTCGATGAATTCCTGCACTTCGCGGCCGCGTTCGCCGATCAGCCCGATCACTGCGACGTCGCACTGCGTCCAGCGCGCGAGCATCGACAGCAGGACGGACTTGCCGACGCCCGAGCCGGCGAACAGGCCGAGGCGCTGGCCGCGGCACAACGGCACGAAGGTGTCGAGGCAACGCACCCCGGTCTCGATCCGCTCGGCAACGCGCGCGCGGCCGGCGGCGGCGGGCGGGGAGGCCTTGATCGGCTGCGGATCGGCGCCGTTGACCAGCGGGCCCTGCCCGTCGACCGGGCGGCCGAGGCCGTTGATCATGCGGCCGAGCCAGGCCTTGGAGGGGCGGACGGTGAACTGGCCGGCGCCAAGTTCGGCGACCGCGCCGAGGCCAACGCCCTGCGGATCGACGAAGGGCAGGCACAAAGCGACGCCGCGATCGAGCGCGGTGACTTCAGCTTCCACCTTGCCGCTGGGGGACTGGATCTCGACGCGGCTGCCGATCTGGGCGACGCCGGTCAGGCCTTCCACTTCGATGAGCGCGCCGCGCACCGCCACCACGCGTCCGAAGCGACGGTCGGGGACCATCTCCTTGATGGCGCGGGCGGCACTGGCGAGCGTCTGCATCGCGCGGGCTCCTTCAGGCGACCTGCGTCGCGGCGGTATCGGTATCGGAATCGGCCGCCGTGGCAGCGTCTTCCATGGCGATCAGCTCGCGGGCGGCGGCAAGCGCCTTGTAATATTCGGCCTGGGCAAGGTCGTTGGCGAAGCGGATGCACAGCTCGCGCGCCTCGGCGGTGGCCAGGGCGGCGATCAGCAGGCTGAGCAGCTGGAGCACGGCATCCTGGTGCGCGTCGCGCCCGGCGGGATCGATATAGGCGAGCATCGTCGCGAAATAGAGCTGGCGCGCGGGCGTGGTCGCTTCCTCGGGCCGCATCACTTCGCGGCCGCGCAGGATCGATACCATATTCTCGACGACGATCTGCGTCCGCCCGACGGCGCGCAATACAGCGCCGTTGACGATCGCCTTCTCACCGTCCCGGAGCGTAATGCGAAGCATGGCACTGGCCTTTCGATAAGCGTTCCTCAACTTATAGGTGCGTTGAATACGGGGGTGGGCAAACACCCGGCAAATTTTGCCGCCCCCTGCGCGGATGCGGCAAAAATCGCCCCGTCGATTTGGGCGAAGGGTTCACCCCTCTACAATGAGGATGTCGCCGGCGTGGGGATCGCGCGGGCATTCGAGGAGTTTTGAACTTGAGCCTCTATTCCGCTCTTTACGCTGGCGTTTCCGGGCTGAGCGCGCAGTCGAGTGCCATGGCCACCGTCGCTGACAACATCACCAACATCAATACCGTCGCCTATAAGGGCGTCGAAGCCCAGTTCCGCACGTTGGTGACCGATGGTCGCACTTCGGCGAGCTACTCGGCAGGTGGTGTCGCGGCTGCGCCGCTCGCACAGGTTTCCAAGCAGGGCCTACTTCAGGCCTCCGGCAGCAGCACCGATCTCGCGATCGACGGCGGCGGGTTCTTCATCACCCGCAGCGGCCTGAATGCGAGCGACCCGGTCGCCTATACCCGCGCCGGCTCGTTCAAGCCGGACGAGGAAGGCTATCTGCGCAATTCCTCCGGTCTGTACCTCTATGGCTGGCGCCTGGATGCGACCGGCGGCTACACCAACACCGGCAATCTCGACACGCTGACGCCGGTACGTCTGACGGACCTCGTCGGTACCGCCGCGCCGACCAACAACCTGCAGGCGCACATCAACCTGCAGTCGGACGCCGCCGTCTACACGCCCACCGGCACGCAGCCCGCCTACACGGCCGGCGCGATGGCGAACGGCACGGTGACGCCGAACTTCACCCGCTCCTTCACGGTCTATGACTCGCAGGGCGGCAGCCACGAAATGAAGATGTCGTTCCTCAAGACTGGTTCCAACCAGTGGGCGATGGAAGCGTACGCGAACCCGGCGAGCGACGTCGGCGCGCCCGCGGTCGGCGGTCTGGTGCGCAGCGGCACCGTCGCTTTCAACGGCGACGGCAGCCTCAACACGACGGCGTCCACCGCCGGTCTGTTCAACCCGCTGACCGTCAACTACACCAACGGCGCCAGCTCGGTGCCGATCAACCTGGATCTGGGCACCAACGGCGGCACCAACGGGCTTACCCAGTTCGGCCAGCCTTCGTCGCTGGTTTCGGGCGGCACCAATGGCGGCGTGCTCGGCAACATCGCGGCGACCGAAGTCTCCAAGGAGGGCATCGTCAGCGCGATCTTCGACGACGGCTCCAGCCGTCAGGTGTTCCAACTGCCGATCGCCACCTTCCCGAACCCGAACGGCCTGACCCGCCTTTCCGGCAACGCCTACACCTCGACGCGCGCCTCGGGCTCGATGACGATGAACCCTCCGGGCCAGCTCGGCGCGGGCAACATCTCGGCGAACACGCTGGAGGCCTCGACCGTCGATCTAGCGGGCGAGTTCACCAACATGATCCGCTTTCAGCGCGCCTACAGCGCAGCGTCGAAGATCATCACGACCGTCGACGACATGCTGCGCGAAGTCAGCGACCTGAAGCGCTGACGACGACTGAAGCCGGGGGACGCACGACATGGCGCTGAACGATATCCTAGGAACCGCCGCTTCCGGCCTGGCTGCTGCCCAGGCTGGATTGAAGGCGGTATCGAACAACATCGCCAATGTCGGCGTCACCGGCTATGCCCGCGAAAAGGTCAATCTTTCGACCTCGGTGATGGGCGGCACCGTCACCGGCGTCAGCGTCGGCGAGTTCGAACGCGTAGCGGATCGCTTCCTGGAAGCGACCGTCTACCGCCGGGCCGGGGACTATGGGAAGTCCGAGGTGAGCTCCAGCTACCTCGACCGGCTGCAGTCGCTGCTGGGCGAGCCGGGCGACAAATCCGGCCTGCCGGCACGCTTGGACGCGATCAACGCCTCGGCGATCGCGATGACCGGCTCGCAATCCTCGGCGCAGACCAGTGCCGTGTTCGTCGGCAATGTTTCCGACGCGCTGTCGTCGATGCAGCAGATCACGCAGGACGTGGATGGGCTGCGCGGCGACGTGGAGTCCGAAGTCGGCTATTCGGTCGACAAGATCAACACGCTGCTCCAGCGCATCTATGATCTCAACGGCACCGTGTCGCAGGCGACGGGCCTCGGCCGCAATGCCAGCGGCGCCGCCGACCAGCGGATGAGCGCGATCGAGGAACTGAGCGGCCTGGTTTCGGTCAACGTCCGCGACCAGCCGGACGGCAGGGTGCTCATCGAAACCACCTCGGGCCAGATGCTGCTCGATTCGCGGCTTCGTCAGCTGGATTATCCGAACAAGAATGGCGGCGCCGGCAGCGCCCAGACGACCTATCCCGATATCTCGATCCGCTTCGCCGACAAGAACGGCACGATGGGTGCGCTGACCGGCGAAAAGCTGGATTCGGCGGCCGCAGGTGGCAAATTGGGTGGTCTGCTCGATCTGCGTGATCGCGCCCTGCCGTCCTTCTCGGAACAGTTGGGCGTTACGTTCAGCGGCCTTTCCGAAGCGCTCAACGCCGTTTCCAACCAAGGCACCGCCGTGCCGCCGCCCGCCAGCCTCACCGGCCGGCAGAGCGGGCTCGTCGGCACCGATCGGCTGGGGTTCACCGGCAAGGCGAGCTTCGCGGTCACCCAGGCGGACGGCACCCTCGTCGCCAAGACCGACGTCGATTTCGACGCGCTGGGGGCAGGCGCGACCGTGAACGACATGGTCAGCGCGATCAACGCCGGCCTTGGCGGCGCGGCCACGGCCAGCTTCACCAACGGCGTGCTGAGCTTCGCGGCGACCGGCGCCGGTAACGGCGTAGCGATCTCGCAATCGTCGACGGCGCCCAGCAGCCGTGCCGGGATCGGCGTGTCGCAATATTTCGGCATGAACGACCTGATCCAGAGCAACAGCAGCACCCTGGTGCCGACGGGCTTCAAGGCTTCGGATCCGCATGGCTTCACCACCGGCCAGACCGCACAGGTGATCCTGCGCGACTCTTCCGGCCTGGCGCTGACCAGCTATACGCTGCAGCCGACGACCGGCGGCACGATGGGCGACATCATCACCGAGCTGAACGGCAGCGATCTCGGCAAGTTCGGTGACTTCTCGCTCGACAGCCGGGGGCGGGTGCGCTTCGATCCGGCGAGCGGCCTGTCCGGTGCGACGCTAACGATGGCGTCGGATTCGACCGACCGCTTCGGCAGTGGTCGCAGCTTCTCGGCGCTGTCCGGGCTGAGCGGGCTCAACAGCGGCCTGGATGTCGCCAAGGTCCGCAACGACATCGTCGGCAACCCCGCCAAGCTGCCGCTTGCCCAGATCGACACCAGTGTCGCGGTGGGCAGTAAGGCGGTCGGGGCCGGCGACACGCGCGGCGCCACGGCCTTTGCGGACAAGCTGGCGAGCACGCTGGACCTCGGCAAGGACGGCGTCACGACCATCGGCCGCTTCTCGACGCAGCTGCTCGGCCGAGCCGGGCTCGAGGCCAACCAGGCGCAGAACCGCTTCGACGACGCGAACGCGCGCAAATCGGACGCGGTGAACCGCCGCGACAGCTATTCGGGCGTCAACATCGACGAGGAGCTCTCGCAGATGGTCGTCCTGCAAAACAGCTATTCGGCATCGGCGCGCGTGATGACCACCGCGACGCAGATGTACGACACCCTTCTCCAGATGGTCCAATAAGGGGAGCTGACCCATGACCCGTGTTGCCACCATTCCGCTCCAGCGCACGATGGCCAGTGCCATTTCGAGCGCGCAGGAAAAGCTCGCGATCACCCAGAAGCAGCTGTCCACCGGCAAGAAGGCCAGCGACTTCGCGTCGCTCGGCACCGAAGCCGTGCGAAACCTTTCGGCGCACACGCTGCTCGAACAGCAGCAAGCGCAGTCGAACGTCGCCAAGCGCGTGGGCACCACCATGTCGCTGTACCAGGGTCATATCGAAGGCGTGCAGACCACGAATACGGAGCTCCGCCAGCAGATCCTGACGGCGATCGGCACCGGTCAGTCGGCCGGCCTGCAGCAGGCGATGGAAAGCGCCTTCTCCCAGATGCGTTCGTCGCTGAACGCAACCGAGGGCGGCGTGCCGCTGTTCGGCGGTTCGCAGACCAACGGGTCACCCTTCTCCGTTTCCACGCTTGCCGATGCAGCGACGGTACCGGTGAGCCAGGCGTTCCACGACGACAATGTGCTCGCCAGCGCCCGCGTGGCCGATGGGCTCGACGTGCAGTACGGCGTCAACGCCAGCTCGTTCGGCGCGGGCCTGTACCAAGCCTATCAGGCGATGGCGCAGATCGGCCCGATCGGCGACAAGCTTACCGACGCGCAGTCCGCCGCGCTGCAGGGTGTCGTCACCAAGATGGATTCGGGGCTGCAGCAGCTCAACGCCGTCAATGCCGACAATGGCCGCAAGCAGAGCCAGATCGAAGACCTGACCACCCGCGGAGAACAGCGTTCGCTGCTGCTGCAGCAGGTGATCCAGGACAATGAGGACGCCGATCTGGGCCAGGTCGCGATCGACCTTTCGCAGCAGAAGACCGTGCTGGAGGCAAGCTATTCGGTGTTCTCGCAGCTCTCCAGCCTGAGCCTCGTCAAATATCTCTGAGCGCGATTGCGCGCTCGAACACGGCAGTCAGCATCGGCTCGGTCAGCCGGCCGATGTTCTGATTGTACCGCGACACATGATAGCTATCGAGCACCGTCTGCCCCTTGGGCAGGCGGTGTTCGGCGCCGTGCGCGAAGCGCGTCTTGGGCAGCTTGCCGCCCAGCGCCTTCACCGCCGACTGGTGCGCGATTTCGCCCAGCGCGACGACGATCCGCGCCTGCAGCTGGCCGGCGAGGAACGGACGGCAGGCATGGATCTCGGGCGGGGTCGGACGGTTCTCCGGCGGCAGGCACCGCACCGCGTTGAAGATCTGCACGTCCTTGGGCTCCCCGGCCTCGGCCAGGCCGAGTTTCTCCAGCACCGCAAAGAGCAGCGTGCCCGAATCGTCTCCGGTAAAGGCGCGGCCGGTGCGGTTCGCGCCCATGCGGCTGGGCGCCAGGCCGACGACCGCGATCGGCGCGTGCGGATCGCCGAGCATCGGCACCGGCGCATTCCACCATTCGGGCTGTTCGGTGCGCAGCTGGGTGCGCAGCGCGACGAGGCGCGGGCAGAGCGGACAATCGTGATCGGGTTCGGGGCTTGGCGTGGACATGGTGCCGCGATAGGCGCGGGGCCGTGTCGGTCACAAGCTACATCATCGCCCTGGGCTCCAACCGCTGCGGCCGCCACGGCGGGCCGCGGGCCGAGCTGCGCGCGGCACTGGCGGCGATCGGCCGCGTACGGGCGGTATCGCGCATCCACGAGACGCCGCCCCTGGGTCCCTCGATCCGCCGCTTCGCCAATGCCGTCGCCGAGATCGAGACCGACGAGGCGCCCGAGGATCTGCTGCGCCGCCTGAAGACGATCGAGCGGGCATTCGGCCGGCGGCGAGGGCAGCGCTGGGGTGCGCGGGTGATCGACCTCGACATCGTGCTGTGGTCGGGCGGCTGCTGGGCTAGCCCCGTGCTGACGGTGCCGCATCCGCAATATCGCGCGCGCCGCTTCGTATTGGTACCCTTGGCGGAAATAGCACCGCAGTGGCCCGACCCGGTGACAGGCCGCACGACGCTTCCGTTGCTGCACGCGGTTGACCGGCGGCGCCCCTGCGCTTAGGTGGCGGGGTGTGGGTCCGTAGCTCAGTCGGTAGAGCAAGCGACTTTTAATCGAGAGGTCCCGGGTTCGAATCCCGGCGGACCCACCACAGCCTCTCCAAGTGCAGCCCCGATATCCTCCAGCCAGCTTTTGCGGGTCAACGAGGCTCGAGCAACGGTGGGGACGGCGCAGGGTGTTGCCGCCCGATCGCTAGAAGGTCTTGTACACCACGTCCGGCGCCGGGCCGTTGAGCAATACGGTGGTGGCGACCAGGATGATCAGCAGCGCGGTCGACAGCGCCGTGCGCCAGTAGCGCGAGGCCGGGACCGCTTCAGGATCGACCTTCCGCGCCTCGATCGGCCCCTGCACCGCGCGGAGCAGGCTCAGCGTCGGCATCGCGACCAGCAGCACCAGCGCCCAGCCGCAGGCAACCGCCGGCCAGCCAGCTTGCTGGATGAACTGGTCGAGCTGGCCCCAGGTCGACCAGAACCACAGCAGGGTGAAGGCGAACCAGGTGAAGGTGAGCGCGCGGCAAAACACCCGGTACCAGGGCTCGGCCGAAAGCTTCTTGTAGCCCTTGCGCGACAGCCGCTTGACCATCGCCACCTGGTACAGCTTGTTCATCGCCACACCGCCGCCCTGCAGTACCCCGAAGAACAGGAACATGCTGGTCTGGCCATGCCATGCGCCCACCAGGAAGAAGGTGACGAAATAGGCAGCGACGGCGAGGTAGGGCTCGATCGCGGGCGAGGGGATGCGCCGCATCGCCGTCATCAGGAAGGGCGTGTAGACATAGACCTTCAGCCAGTTGGACAGCGTGATGTGCCAGCGCGACCAGAAGGCGATGAAATTCTCCGCGATAAACGGATGGTGGAAATTCTCGGGCAGGCGGATGCGGAACAGGCGCGCGCAGCCGATCACGAAATCGGTGTAGCCGGAGAAGTTCGCGTAGAGGAACAGCGGGTAGATCGCCCCGATCAGCGCGCAATAGAGCACCCGCATCGGGAAGGTCGACGCCAGCGAGAGATCGGCGATCGCCGCCTTCTGCCCCTGCATCAGCAGCGTCGAGACGATCGCGACCTTGAACATGCCGACGATGATGCGCTCCGCGGCCCAGCCCGCGGCGAACAGGTCCACCTTTTCGCCGTTGCGTTCCTGCTCGCGATAATCCTGGTAGAACTGGATCGGACCGGAGACTAGCGCGGTGAAGTTCAGCGTGTAGTTCAGATAGTCGAGCGGAGAGATCCGCTCCTTGATCTGCCCCTGGCCGCTGTCGATGATCAGGTGAAGCACGCGGAAGAAGACGTAGGACAGCCCGACCGTCGTGTAGAGGAACGGGAGATTGATGGCCGCCGGGATGAAGGTGTAGCGCTTCAGCCAGAAGAAGGCGAAGAGGATGACCGCGATCAGCACCGGCAGGCGCCAGCGGGGCCCCTGCGCCATCAGCAGCCTGGTGCCGAGGAACCCGGTGAGCAGGAAGCCGGCATAAGGCAGCGCCTGCTGCCAGCCATGCACGAAGGTCGACAGGAAGATCAGGTTGATCAGCAGCAGCAGCCCGCGGCGCAGGATACCGGCGGGCAGGATGTTGTACAGGATCGCGCCGACGATCGCGAAGCCGAGAAAGGGAAAGGACGGGACGTTCATCGCTTCATTCCTTCCCTGCGGCGGTGCTGCACTTGCCGTCGCGCAGCGAGGAGGCGAGCAGGCCGCTCAGCATGCCGTCGGCGATCAGGCTGTTGGCCGCGCCGGTCGGGTGGCTGTCGACGTTCATGTACAGCGACGCCGCATTTTCCTGGTTGCCGAAGCTCGCGGTCAGGTCGCGATAGATGATCCCGTGGCGCGCGGCGATCGCGCCCAGCGCGCGATCGAGCGCGTACGGGTCGACGCCTGGATAGGTCTTGTGCAGCGTCAGGATGTCGGCCTGCGCCTGGTGCGGCACGAAGGCGAGGATCAGCGGTGCGCCTTGCGCGTGCACCTGCGCAGCGATGTGCGCCAGGGCATGGTCGGCAAAGGTCAGGCGCCGCTGCCATTCGCCCTTGAACGGCGGACGCAGGAAATCGGCGCGATCACCGGAGCCGAGGAAGCCGTTGAGATAGCTCTCAGGCTGGCGATACAGCATGTGCTGCGCGAAAGTGGCGAAGCGGCTGACCTCGAGGCTGTCCTTGATCTTGCCGAGAAGCTCGCGTTTGGGCGCGGCCGGGGCCGCCTCGGGCTGCCAGGCCATATCGAAGTCGCCCGGCGGCAGCCGCTGCAGGTCGAACGGCGTCACGATCATCAGCACCGCGTCCGGCTTCAGCTGGAGCGCGGGCTGGACGGTGTGGGCGACCTGGTTGAGATTGTAGACGCCGCCGAGATTCTGCACATCGACCGGCCGGCCGCAGATCTTCGACAGCGCGTCGGACGTGCGATGCCACCAAGTCTGCTGGGTGGGAATGCGGTAGCCCCAACTTGTCGAGGCGCCGATGACGGAGATCCGAATCGTCGACGCCGGGACCGGCGCACACGAGGTTTCCGCGCGGTAGCCGCACTCGTTATAGTGATAGGTGGTCCAGTCGCCCTCGGCTACCTTGGTGCGCGAGGTGCAGTTCTTGCGCGGTAGCTTCCCGAAGAACGAATCGTCCGCGAGGCAGGCGTCGTTGGGCTGCTCGGGCATCCACCAGCGGGCCGCGACCTCGCTGCCGACCACCATCGTCAATACTACCGCCAGGACGACCAGCGGCAGCAGATAGCGATCTCGGGTGGGAAGGCGCCGGGCAGGCGCCGTCATTGCGCCGCCTCCGCTTCGGCGCGCTGTGCCGCGCGGTGCACCGTCATCGGGGCCTCCGGCACCTCGGTCGCGGTGTCGAGCTCCCAGATGGTCCGGCCGTCGATGGCATCTGTCTCCACCTGGGTGAAGCCCAGCTCGGCATAATGCTCGACGACGAGCGCGTTGCGATCGGTGGGAATGTAGACGCCGATCAGGCGCTTCTTGCCATGCTGGCGGGCCGCCTCGACCAGTTCGCGCAGCACCATCTGCTCCACCCGGCGCTTGAGCACGCGGCAGCTCATCAGCCAGGTGTCGATCTCCCACGCATCCTCGCCGTGCGGCCGGCAGACGATCACCGAGATCATGCCGTTGTCGCCGAACGCGTCGGTAAGGCGGACCTGCAGGGTGAAGACGTCGGGATCTTCCTCCAGCTCCGCCACGTCCGCGTCGGTGTAGCGCCGCGTGGTGAGATTGAACTGGTTGGACTTGGCAATCAGCTGGGCAATCCGCTTGCGCCCCATCGCATCGAAGGGCGCGAAGAAGATCTCCATGTTGAGCGAGGCGAGATAGGAATCGAGATCGCCTGCCGATGCCTGGAGCGCAACGCGCTTGGCATTGTCCTGGTAGAAATCGGCCCGCTTGCGATCCTCTTCGGAGAAGGTGATCGTCTCGAAATAACCGGCCGCCATCAGGGTCCGCACGTACAAGGCCGGGTCGGCGGGAAGCTCGGGAACGGCAACCTGCGGCAGCATCCGGCGGACCAGATCGCGCTCCATCGGATTGTCGTCGAGGAACACCATCGCGTCGAGGCCGAGCGAAAGCTCGTTTGCGATTGACTTGATGTTGGTCGCCTTGTCGCTCCAGTTCGCCTGGAAGACGGCGATATGGTCCTCGCGCAGCAGCATCTCGGGATGCTCGCGGAACGGCCCGCGGGCGACCGAGTCGGTGTTCTTCGAGGATACTGCCAGCACCACGCCGCGCGCGCGCAGCGCAAGTGCGTTCGCCTGCACGGCGAGGAAGGCCTCGCCGACGGCGTCGCCCTGGGCGATGCGGATCCCCTCCAGCCCGTCGTCGCCGATCACGCCGCCCCAGACGGTGTTGTCGAGGTCGAGGATCAGGACGCGGCGCGACTTGCCCTTGATGGCGGCGACCAGCCGCGCGACATGGTCGGCATAGAAGGGGGCATAGGCGGCGTCGAACGGCAGCTTGGCCATGTTCCACTGCTGCGGCGAGTGCCAGTTGGCGAGGCCGACGAGCTCGGCGATCGCCGCGACGTCCAGCAGCACGTCGTCGCTGGCGGCGACACTGCGCGCCAGTTCGGTGTTGATCCGGTCCAGCGCACCCCGCGGCGAGGCATCGAGCACGCGGTCGAGATGGCCGAACAGCGCTTCCGCCGGCGGGGCGAAGGTCTGCACGATCGAGATCGCGCCGCCATTCTGGCGAAAGCCTTCCCGCAGCATGCCGAGAAAGGCGAGCGCGTCGTTCACCGAGGAGGGCGAGCCGAGGCCGGGCAGCGCACGGTAATCGAGCGCGAGCAGCACGGCGTCGCACCCCGCGGCGTTGATGCTCGATTGGGGCGACATCGCCTCCTGCATCACCTGGCCATAGGCCGTCTGCACGACCTCGAGCGCGATGCCGTGCCGCGCGGCACTTGCCACCAGCAGCGGCGCCAGCAGGTCCAGCGTGCCGTTGCCGATCAGGCCGAGGCGGAACGGCACCAGCGGCGACAGATCGGCACCGCCCGATTTCAGATCAGCGATGGACTGGGCGAGTTGCGTCAGCTGGCTATCGGTCAGCCGATGGGTTGCGAGAAAGCGCAAATCCTGCCCGACAGGGCCGGTCTTGTCGCTCAGGGCGCGACGCTGCTTGCGGAAATCCTCCGGCGCGTGCGGCAGCCACGACAAGTCCTTCAGAATATCTTCGCTCAAGCCAAAGTCCCCCAGAATAGGCAATCGTCGACATAACCGCGTGCGGCGCCGCACAAACGGCGCCGCAAAATAGGGTGTCAGGCGCCGCGTTTTGCGGCGATTGCGCTTGCAAGTTCGCCAATGTTGGCAAAGGAACTGGCCTCTGCTGCAGAGAATTTGAGCCCGAATCCCCGCTCGATTGCCAAGATGAACCGAACATGCGCCAAGCTATCCCACCCATCTACATCGGCGGCAGAAAGCGTGGGCGTCGCGACGATATCGTCGTCGTCGAAAACATCTTGCAAGATTTCTGTCAGCTTATCGTAAACTTCCTGCAACACTAAGGCTCCCTATGAAACTGCGGATCTGCGCAAAGGATGGGGCGTTCACAGCCAATTAATCATTAGTTAACGGGAAGCGTTTCGCGCCGTCAAGATGGCCGGGGCATCGCTTCGGCACGTATTTGCTGCAATGCGGCGATTTGCGCTGGAAAGACGTTCGCAGCGGAGGTGAGATGCGCGAACCGACAAGCGAGATGCGAACAGTAAAGGCCTTGCCCATGTTTTCGGCCAGATTTCGGGAACGTACGTGCCGCGCACGGAGGCATGCGTCCGGTGCCTCCGATTTCCTCCGGCCGCCACCCCCCGTTCCGGTCGTCGCATTCGGGCGCCGGCTCCCCTATCAGGAGACCATCATGTTCCCGCTCCTAGCCGCCGTCCTCGCGGTCCTCGCACCCCTTGCGGCGCAGGCCAGGCCCATCGCCGTCGGCACGCCGGCGCAGCTCCAGGCCGCCTGGAAGAGCGCTAGGCCCGGGGACACGATCCTGCTCGCGCCGGGCAACTATGGCGCGATGGGCATCAACGACGCGCAGTTCGGCGGAACCGTTACGGTGCGGAGCGCCGATCCCCGGCGCCCGGCGCGGTTCACCCGCGTCACCATCAACAATGCACGCAACCTCACCCTGTCCGGGATCGAATTCGCCTATGTGCCGGCCCCTGGGGAGGGCAACAGCCAGGCGATGGTCCGCATCAATAACGGGTCGAACATCACGCTGGACAATCTCTATGTCCACGGCGTGTTGGACGGAGATGTCAGCCGCGACGTCAACGGGATCTCCGCGGTCAACGTCGAAGGGCTGACGATCAGCAACTCGCGCCTGGTCGCGATCAACGCCGGCATCAAGACGGACAAGGGCCGCAACGTCCTGATCCGCGGCAACGACATCAGTTTCATCGGTTCGGACGCGATGGAAATCCCCGGTTCCAACGGCATCACGATCGTGTCGAACAAGGTCCATGATTTCCGCACGAACAAGGACGTCCACCCGGACGGGGTGCAGTGCTGGACGACGCGGGAAGCAAGCGGCTGCAAGAACGTCCGCATCCTGCACAACCAGTTCATCGGCAGCCCCGGCCACGAGCCGCAGGGGGTATTCTTCGGCGATGAGGACCGGGTAGGCGGGTACGAGAATATCGAGATCACGGGCAATCGCTTCGTCTGCACCATGTGGCACGCGATCAACATCTATAGCGGGCCGAAGAACGTCGTGATCCGGAACAACGAGGTGATCGCGGGGCCGAACTTCACCCCCTGGATCCGGGTCGACGCCCCTGCGGTGGTGGAGGGGAACTCCGCGCCGACCTATTTCATCGGCAACGTGAAGATCCCGGCGCTGCCGCCGGGCAATGTGATCGGCGGGCGCTTCAACAAATAGCGGCGCCCGCACCGTGCGGACGAAGCGGGTAGCGGCGCGTCAGAGCTGGCGGGAAAAATAGCAGTCGTCGCACTCGCCATGCTCGACATTGCCGAGCGAGGGGCAGCCGGGAGTCGTACATTGCTCGGGACGTGCGACCGCGCGCGACGCAGACTTCTGCCCCGTTAAAGCGTTCAAAAGCCGCTCGAACAGTCCATCGCGCTTCGCAGATCGCCGCAAGGTGTCCACTCCTTGCATCCTTTGTTGCTGGCAGGTGTCTAGCGGCGCTCGGGAGCCCCGTCCAGCGGATGCGCGCGCAGACCACATTTTTCTTGATACTATATATCATGCCCAGTACATCCTCGCGTCACGCCCCCTTCAGAAAGTGGAATTTGATGTCGCGTCGCGTCCTTCTCGCCTCCTGTTCGCTCGTGCTGCTGCCGCTGTCGGCGTTCGCCAATCCCGACACCGACACGCCGGCGCATCCCGAGACCGAGCAGGCGAAGGATCCGGCCGCCCAGCAGCCGCCCGCGATCATCGTCACCGCGCCCTATCGGCAAAGCGAAACCGACGTGCTGTCCGGCACCTCGGTCGTCACCGGCGAGGAGCTGACCCGCAACCTGCGGCCGACGATCGGCGAGACGCTGGCACGCCAGCCGGGCGTGTCGGCCAGTTCGTTCGGGCCGAACGCGTCACGGCCGATCCTGCGCGGCTTCCAGGGCGAGCGGGTGCGCGTGCTGACCGACGGGATCGGCTCGATCGACGTGTCGAACACCTCGGCCGATCACGCGGTGATCATCGATCCGCTGCTCGCCGAGCGCGTCGAGGTGCTGCGCGGTCCCTCGGCGCTGCTGTTCGGATCGTCGGCGATGGGCGGCGTGGTCAATGTGATCGACAGCCGCATTCCCCGCAGCATGCCGGAAAAGGGCTATCGGCTGAGCGGCATCGGCACCTATGGTTCGGCCGCGGAGGAGCGCTCGGTCGGCGGGGCAGGGGACGTCGCGGTGGGCAGCCACCTCGTGCTGCACGCGGACGGTTCCTATGCCAAGACCAGCGACCTGAAGATCGGCGGCTATGCGCTCACCGCCGACAAGCGCCGTCAGGCGCTGGCGAGCGCGGCGCTACCCGCCGATCCCAACGACCCCGAGCCGATCGACTTCGCCGCCAATGCCGCCGTGAAGAACCGCCTGCCCAACAGCGCCGCCAAGACCTGGACGGCGGGCGCGGGGGCCGCGATCATCACCGATACCGGCACGCTCGGCATTGCCTACAGCCATTATGACAGCCTCTACGGCGTGCCGATCCGCTTCGCCACGCAGCCCGGCGAAGGCCAGGAGGCACCGCGGCTGAGCGTCGTCCAGAACCGGCTCGACCTGCGCGCCGAGGCGGAGACCGGCGGCGGGTTCCTCCAGAAGGTGCGGCTGCGTGCGGGCTATGCTGCCTATCGCCATTTCGAGCTGGAGCCCGATGGCGGCGTCGGCACCGCCTTCTACAACAAGGGTCTCGAAGGCCGTCTCGAGCTGGTCCAGGCCGATCACGGCGCCTGGAAGGGGGCGAGCGGCGTCCAGTATTTCGCGCGCGACTTCGACGTGAAGGGTGACGAGGCGTTCCTGCCCAAGAACAAGACCCAGCAGGTCGGCCTGTTCACGCTCCAGCAGCTCGACATGGGCGCGCTCAAGGCAGAGGCGGGGCTGCGCTACGAGTTCACCGATCTCTCGGCCAATCCGGTGCTGGACGACACGCGCTTCTTCAACGGCAAGCGCAGCTTCCAGGCGCTGTCGGGCTCGGTCGGCGCCTCCTACGGCGTCGCGCGTGACCTGCGGATCGGCCTGAACCTGTCGCACACCGAGCGCGCGCCGTCGGCCGAGGAGCTGTTCGCCAACGGCGCGCATGCCGGCACCGAGGCCTATGAGCTGGGCAGCCCCGATTTCCGGCTCGAGAAGAGCTGGGGACTGGAAGCCACTGTGCACGCGCATGGCGATGGCTACAGCTTCGACGCCTCGGCCTATTACAACTGGTTCTCCAACTATATCAGCGACAACCAGGCGCCGCAGGCGGTCTGTGAGGCGGCAGCGGCACCCAGCGGGCGCACCGTCGATCTGCCTTGCTTCCAGTTTACCCAGCGTGACGCACGCTATTACGGGTTCGAGGCGGAAGGATCGGTGCGGCTGGCGCAGCTGGGCGACTATACCGTCAACCTCGATGCGCTGGGCGACTATGTCCATGCCAACATCGTCGACGAGGGCCCCGCGCCGCGGATCCCGGCGCCGCGGGTGCTGGGCGGAATCGAGGCGCAGTCGGAACGGATCACCGGCCGGGTGGAAGCGGAACACGTGTTCGTGCAGAACCGCATCGCCGCGTTCGAGACGCGCACCGCCCCCTACACCATGGTCAACGCCACGCTCAGCCTGAAGCCGTTCCCGACCATGCCGGGCACGACGCTGACGCTGTCCGCCAACAATCTGTTCGACGTCGAGGCGCGACGCGCGAGCAGCTATCTCAAGGACTATGCGCCGCTCGCAGGCCGGGACCTGCGCGCGACGCTGCGCTTCAGCCTGTAGTAGAGGTCGTTGCGTCCATCAGGTCCCCGATCGCGCCCGTCGGGCTCGCTTCGGGGATCGCCGCCATCGCCGCGCTGATCCGGGCCGGATCGACGGTCGGTGACGGCTGGGTCAGCAGCTCGAACGCCTGGGCGCTCGGCAGCGCCTTGAACGCGGCACCGTAACGCGCGCGCAGCGCCTGCAGCTTGGATTCCTGGTTTAGCATCGCCAGCGCCACCGCCTGGCGGAGCACGATCGCCTGGTTGGGCGGGGTCATCGCGCCGGGCGGGGGCAGGGTGGCTTCGTTCTCGGTGATGAACGAGCCCCAGTTGCGCGTGCGCCAGTGGATTTCGCTGCGCACGCCGCTGCCGCCGGGCACGCCGTCCAGCGCGGCCATCGCCGCATCTTCGCGGCCCAGCTTGTAGAGCGCCACCGCCTCGATCCGCTTGCGATCGAAGCGCATCGCGTCCGAATAGCTCGCCTGTTCGGTCGCGTGGAGGGTGTCGAGCGCCTTCACCGGATCGCCGGAGAGGATGAACAGCGACGCCACCTTTACCGAGAGCGGGCCCTGCGCCACGTCCTGGCGGCGCTGCATCAGCTGATACTGGAGCAGCTCGGCCGCGCGCGGGTAGAGCCCGGCGTCCTGCAGCCGCTCGGCCAAGCGCAGCGCGAGCGCGTCGCCTTCCGCGCCGGCAGGCCCCAGTTCTTTGTAATCCCAGTAGAGGCCGGCGGCCTCGGGCAGCGGGGTGCCGCTGTCGGGCGCCAGCATCTCGGCGAGCCAGGTCTGGATCTGCTTGAGCATCGGACCGGAATCGCCGTCCGGACGGTAGAAGCGGAACAGCGTTGCCGCACTGCGTAGCGCGGCACGGTGGTTGTTGGTCTCCAGCGCCAGCTGATATTCGAGCCGGAGCGCGTTCGCCTCGGTTTCGTCGCCGCGCCAGCCATAGCGCAGCGCTTCGAGGCGCTTCACGCCTTCGACGGGATCGATGCGGTGGAGCTTCAGGTCGCCCTGAATACGCGCGAGCTGTGCCTCGGCCTGAACCTCGGGCGAGCCGCTCAGCTCGGCACGCGACAGGCGGAACAGCCCTTCGGCGGGATCGCCCGAAGCGAGCAGCGCCATGCCGCGCAGCAGATTGGCCTGCGGGTCCTGTTCGCCGAACAGCTTGAGCCAGGCGATGGCGGGCTTGCCCTGGCCGATGGCGATCGCGCCGCGCGCGGCGGCGAGCGTGAAGGGCTTGCGCTCCTGCGGCGTACGGCCGTTGATGGCGGGGACGGCGCAGTTGATCTGGCGCGCGGCGGCCTTGGCGTCGCCGGTGCCGGCCAGGGCACGCACGCGCCAGGCACAGGCTTCGGCATTGCCTTCCAGCTCGGGCAGCGACAGCGCTTCGACCGCGTCGCGATTGTGGCCGATCATCACCAGCGCGGCACCGGTCGCGAGCTGGAACGGCGCGACGAGGGCGAGGTCCTCGTCATCGGATTCCATCGTCTCCAGCACGCCCAGCGCCTCGGCACCCATGCCGCGGCGGATCAGCGAGCCGACATAGTGCCAGCGGGCGAGCTGGTGGGTTTCGGGCTTGGCGTGGATGATCTCGTCCCACGCAGCTTCCTCGCTCAGCTCGGGCCATTCGCGGCTGTCGGTGACGATCGGCATCTGCGCAAGGGTGGCGGCGAAGGGGGGCAGCACGGGGCGGCCGGCGGCAGACGCCGCGGGGGCGGGTGCGTCGGCCGCGGGTGTCGCGGGGGCGGCGCCATGCTCGGCCGGCGCGTGCGCGGGATCACTGGGCGGGGCAGCCGCGGTGCTGGCGAGCAATGCGACGATCAGCAAATGGCGCATCAATGGGCTCCGGCCATGAGATAGGTGACGACCGCGCCGCCGAGGATGCAGGCGATGATGAAGATCATGGCGGGCACGATCGGCAGGCCGCCGGCGGCCACGCCATCGGCCTTGGCTGGCTGGCCGTTCTGCGTCTCGCTGGTGTCGACGGCATTGCCGCGCGCGCCCGGATCGGCGACGACGCGCATCCGGCTGGGGCGTTGATCGTGGCTCATTTGTAATCCGTTAAGTGCTTGTCCCTTATTTATAGGACGTGCGTGGCTGCAGTGGCGGCCGCACCCATACGATTAGCAGGAGAAATTTGGTGCGCGGCAAGCAGAAGCTCGCGATGCTCGGACTGGTGGCAATAGCGGTTTCGCCGCTGCCGGCGGGCCGTGCGCTGGCCTCCGGCGGCGGTGGCGAAGGCGAGGGGCCGCATCTGGTGAAGATGGAGCCGATCGCGGTGCCGATCGTCGATTCGGATCGCGTGGCCGGCACGCTCAATTTCCAGCTGGTGCTGGAGGTGCACGACGCCGCCACCGCCGAGAAACTGACCGCGGCGATGCCGAATCTGCGCATGGCGGCGATCGCCGGCGGTGTGGAATTTGCGCGACTCGACGCCTCGGCGATGCGCGCGGTGAACGTCGCCGATCTCGACAAGACGCTGACCGGCGCGCTCAAGACCGTGGCGCCCGACCTCGATCGCGTGCTGATCGTCGAAGTGGGCGCCTCGCAGAACTGATCGTTCGGGCAGGCGCCTCCTGCCGACGCCCGTGTCTACGAAAACGCCGTCGTGCCGGTTTGAACCGGCGCGACGGCGTTTTTGCGTTCCATCTTCTTGCCGGCGCGTCATGCCGGCTTTCGCCGGGACGACTGCGCTGGAAAGAGGAGGCCTCAGCCCGGCTTGCGCGCCGGGCTGCCGGCGGTGGGCCCGGCCTGCGCCGATGCCGCGATCGGCTTCGTCGCGCTTTTGCGCGCCAGCGCCATGCTGAGCGATGCCGCACCCTTGGGCGACATCGCCGCGAGGATCGCTGCGGTGGAAGCCGGGCGCATGCGCTGGGCCACCTTCATCTGCACTTCCATGTCGAGCTGCTCGAACACCGCCGCGGCCTTGGCAGGCTTCATCGCCTGATAGATCCGGGCCAGTTCGTCGAACTGGGCTTCGGCGGGGGAGGGAGCTCCAGTCGCGCCGGGCGCTCCGGCCGCCGCTTCCTTCTGCTGCGCCTCGACGCTCGCCGCCAGCCGCTGCTCGGCAGCCTTGGCCGCCTGCTCGCGCAGATCGAGCGCGCGCTGACGCTTGGCGGCATCCTGGTCGCGCGCGCTCAGGTCGCGCTCGATCGAGTTGCCGAGCCGGGTCTTGTTGGTGCCGTCCTGATCGCCGGTGGCGATGCTGGCGGCATTGGCCACCGCGGCGATCGCGGAGGCCGCCGCCATCAGCAGCAGCAGGGAGGGACGCGCCATTACGCGGCCTCACGCGTGGCAGGCGCTTCGTCGGTCGAGGCTTCGGCTTCGGCTTCCTGGGCCGCGGCTTCGTCGCCGGCGACGCGCAGTGCATTGGCCAGGCTCACCGCCGAGACGATGCGCTCGCAGGCACTATCGGCGATGCCGATCATGTCCGACAGCTCGTCGCGCAGATCGCGGGCCTGCTCCACCAGCCGCGCGTGGCGCGCGCAATCGGTGCCCAGCGTCTGCTTCATGTCGGAAAGCACCGATCGGGCCTGCACGGTCGCATGGTCCAGCGCCTTCACCACGTCGGTGAGGGCGCCGTCCTTCACGGCACGGAGGCTGCGCATCATGCGCATGCTCTGCACGAGCACGGCCACGCACAGGATGATCGTCAGCACATTGGCGAAAAGCGCGATACTCATGTTACTTCTTCCTCGTGCGGGAAACGTCGTTGACCAGGCGCACGGCGACGCGGCCGCTGCGCTGGCCGATCTGGGCCTGGGCGAGCTTGATGTCGCCGCACGCCATATCGAGTGCGTCGTCGGGGCTCTTGTCGAAGGCGATGGTCTGGCCGACTTCCAGCTCTTCCAGATCCGAGAGCGGTAGCGCCTTTTCGCCGAGCAGCACGTTGACGGTCACGTTGGTCTTGCGGACCTCGGAGGCCATGTGCGCCTCCCAGATGCTGTCGCGGCCGCTCTTTTCACCCATGAAGCGCTGCAGGAGCTTGTGGCGTACCGGCTCCAGCGTGGCATAGGGGAAGACCAGGGTGATGCAGCCGCCGCGCCCGTCCATGTCGACGCGGAAGGTGGCGATGGCGCAGATGTTCGAGGTGGCGGCGATCGCGGCGAAGCGCGGATTGGTCTCGATGCGCTCCAGCTTCATGTTCACCGGCTCGATCGGCTCGAACGCGTCGGCGAAGTCGCGCAGCGCGGTTTCCAGCACGCGCGAGACCAGCGAGGTTTCGATCGGAGTGAAGCCGCGGCCGTCGATCACCGTCGGCGTGTTGCTCCCGCGGCCGCCGAGCAGCGCGTCGACCACCGAATAGATCAGGCCGGATTCCACCGTGATCAGGCCATAGCTTTCCCACTCCGCGATCTTGAACACGCCCACCATTGCCGGCAGCAGCACGCGGTTCATGAACTCGCCGAAGCGGGCCGAGGTCACTTCCTCCAGGCTCACGTCGATCGCGTCCGAGGTCATGTTGCGCATCGAGCTGGCGAAGCTGCGGACCACGCGGTCGCACACCACTTCCAGCATCGGCAGCCGTTCGTGGCTGATGACCTTCGATTCCAGAACGGCGCGCAGGCCCTTCTTCTTCAGAACCGGTTCGCTGCCGCCGAAAAGGGCGTCGATGTCCGCCTGGCCGAAATTGCCGATATCGTCGCCGAACGGAGCCGCGGGCGGATCGGGAAGGTCGAAATCGTCTAGATCGATCATTGCTGGATCAGGTCCTGAATGAGAACTTCCTTGACCATGCCGGGGCCGAGCACGCGGGTGGCGCGCACCATCAGCTCTTCCTTCAGCCGGTACACCGCCGCCGAACCGCCGAGATCCTCGGGGCGCAGTTCGCGCAGGAAGGGCTGATAGGCGTCGAGCACCACCGGCAGCTTTTCCTTGAGCGCGTCGGCGGTCGTCTTCGCGCCCGGCACCAGCATCAGGTGCAGCTTCAGGAAGCGGGGCGAACCGTCCGGCGAGCGCAGGTTGACGGAAACGGTGGGCATGTCGACGAACTTGCCCTTGCCTTCGCCTTCTTTGCCGCCTTCGCCTTCCGCGGCCGCGCCTTCGCCTTCGGCAGACGCGGCTTCCTCGGTATGCGCTTCGGTCTTGGCCGCGCTCTTGCCGCCCATGAAGAAAGCGGCGCCGCCACCGCCCAGCGTCAGCGCAGCCACAGTGGCGGCGCCGATGATGATCAGCTTCTTCTTCTTGTTGGGCGCCGGGGTCTCCTGCGCGCTCTTATCCTCGACGATCTCGGCCGACATAATAACCCTGGACCTTCCGATTTATCGGCCGCGGCGTCCGCACGTCCGATTTCCCTCTATTATAGAAGCGTCACCCGGCAATTTCTGCCTAGTGACCATTTTTCGAAGGACGGTCCGGTGGACATCTCCTCTTACGTGCTCCTCAGCCAGGAGCAGGCGCTCAAGCGCCGGATGGACGTGGTGGCGAACAACATCGCCAACATGAATACGGTGGGGTTCAAGCGCGAGCAGCCGGTGTTCCGCGAATATGTGGAACAGACTGACGGCGCGGTGAAAGCCGCCGAGAAGACCTCGTTCGTGCTCGATTACGGCGCGGTGCATGATGCCTCGAACGGCGCCTTCCAGCCGACCGGCAATCCGCTCGACGTGATGATCGACGGGCCGGGCTATCTGGCGGTGCAGGCCGGCGACGGCACCACCGCCTATACGCGCGCGGGCTATGTGAAGGTGCTGGAGAGCGGCGAGCTCGCCACCTCCGGCGGCCAGGTGATCCTGGGCGAGGGCGGCAAGCCAATCAAGATTCCGCCCGAAGAAGCCGGCAAGGTCAACGTCAACCCCGACGGCACCGTGATGGGCGAGAACGGCCCGCTCGGCCGCATCGCGGTAACGGTGTTCGACAATGAGGCGGTGGTCGATCCGCGCGGCAACGACATGTTCACTGGCACCGGCGGCCGCGAACTGGCTGCATCGGAGACCAAGCTGGTGAGCGGCGGCGTCGAGGGATCGAACGTCAACGCGATCGTCGAGACCACCGACATGATGCAGATCCTGCGCGCCTATCAGACCAGCCAGAACCTCTCCAACTCGATGTCGGACCTGCGCAAGAGCGCGATCGACAAGCTCGGCCGCGTCAGCTGAATTTCACGAAGGGATAAACTCCATGCGTACGCTTTCCATCGCCGCGACCGGCATGCTGGCCCAGCAGACCAATGTCGACGTGATTTCGAACAACATCGCCAACATGAACACGACCGCCTACAAGAAGCAGCGCGCCGAGTTCCAGGACCTGCTGTACCAGCAGGTTTCGCGCCCCGGCTCGTCCACCGGCGGCGACACCAAGGTGCCCGCCGGCATCCAGATCGGCTCGGGCGTGAAGACCGGCGGCGTCTACCGCATCAACGAGCAGGGCGCGCTGACCCAGACCAGCAACCCCTATGACATGGCGATCCAGGGCAAGGGCTATTTCCAGGTGACCATGCCCGACGGCACCACCGCCTATACCCGCGACGGCTCGTTCCAGATCTCGGACCAGGGCGAACTGGTGACGCAGGACGGCTATCCGGTGCAGCCGGGCATCACCTTGCCGCAGGGCGCGCTGGACGTGAGCGTGTCGAAGACCGGCCTGGTGGAAGTGACGGTCGCCGGCAATACCCAGCCGCAGCAGCTCGGCCAGCTCCAGCTCGCCACCTTCATGAACGAGAGCGGCCTGGAAGCGAAGGGCGGCAACCTGTTCCTCGAAACCGCCGCCTCGGGCCAGCCGACGGTCGGTTCGCCGGGCGATACCGGCATCGGCACGCTGACCCAGGGCTTCATCGAGGCGTCCAACGTCAATCCGGTGTCCGAGATCACTTCGCTGATCACGGCGCAGCGCGCCTATGAAATGAACAGCCGCGTCCTCAAGACCGCGGACGACATGCTGGCCACGACCAGCCAGCTGCGCTGATGTCGGCGCTGCTGGCCCTGTTGCTGCGCGCGGCGATGCCTGCCGAGGACGTGCCGGTGGCGGTGGTCCAGCAGCCGGTCGCGCGCGGGGAGCGGATCGAGATGGGTGCCCTCTCGATCGAAACCCGCCCCGAGGCGAACGCGCGCGGCGCGCTTCGCCCGGAAGACGTCGTGGGAATGGACGCGACGCGCGCCCTGAACCCCGGCACCTTGCTTCGCCGCGGCGACGTGATGAAGCCGCAGCTGGTGAAGCGCGGCGAGCCGGTGACGGCCAAGATCGTCTCCGGCGCGATGGTCATCACTGCCGCCGGCCGCGCGCTGGGCAGCGGTGCCCAGGGCGATCCGGTGCGGATCGTCGTCACTGCCACCAATCGCACCGTCGACGGCATTGTCGATGGATCGGGCACGGTGCGGATCTCCACTCCCTGAGGGATTAGGTACATGCGTAAGATCATTCTCGCGCTGGCGCTCACCGCCACGCTCTCGGGCTGCGGTGCGGTCGGCCGGTTGAAGACGGTGGGCAAGGCGCCCAAGCTGTCGACGATGCAACCCGTCGACGCGCCCGATCTCGAGCCGTCGCTCGCGTCGCCGCTCGATCGCTCCAACCGCGTGCGGCCCGAACAGCCGGCCAATGCGCCGACCGCATCGCTGTTCCGCACCGGCGCCGGCGCCTTTTTCCGCGACCAGCGCGCGGGTCGGGTGGGCGACATCCTGACGATCAAGATCGCGATCGCGGACAAGGCCGATATCGGCAACAACACCTCGCGCACCCGCGGCGGCTCCGAAACCAGCGGCATTTCCAGCCTGCTGGGCCTGCAGAAGCCGCTCCAGAAGCTCACCGGCAGCGATCCGTCGAAGCTCGTCGATACCAGCTCGGGCTCCAAATATACCGGCGGCGGCACCACCAACCGATCCGAGACGATCAACATGACGATGGCCGCCATCGTCACCCAGGTGCTGCCCAACGGCAATCTGATGATCCGCGGCCGCCAGGAAGTGCGGGTGAACTTCGAGATGCGCGAGCTGATCGTCACCGGCCTCATCCGGCCGGAGGACATCGCCCGCGACAATTCGATCCAGCACAGCCAGATCGCCGAGGCGCGGGTCATCTATGGCGGGAAGGGCCAGCTGACCGATGCGCAGCAGGCGCGCTGGGGCCAGCAGATCTACGATGCGCTTTTTCCGTTCTGACGACGCTGGAAAAGGCTAACGAGCAAGAAAGGGCTCGCCGGACATCCCGGCGGGCCCTTTTCACATTTACCGAATATTTATCTTAATCTTCCAGTAACCATCAAAATTTTCAGGAGAATTTTGGTCGGTTCGATTTTCTTCCCACAATGGACGTACAGGGCATTTGTGCCCGGTCGAGGGTCGGCGTTTCCGGCCCGGGTCGCAGAAGCGGCTCTACTTCCAAGAAGGAAATCATCATGGCTTTTTCGGTTAACACGAACGTCGGCGCAATGGCGGCTCTCCAGAGCCTGACCGGGACGCAGAAGGACCTGGCCACCACTCAGAGCCGCATCAACACCGGCCTGTCGGTGTCCTCGACCAAGGATGACTCGGCTTCCTACACGATCGCACAGGGCCTCCGTGGCGACCTGGGCGGCCTGAAGGCGGTTTCGTCGTCGCTCAGCCGCGCCAAGAGCGTGACGGACGTCGCCGTTGCCGGTGCCGAGCAGATCTCCGACGTCATCAACCAGATGAAGGCTAAGGCCACGCAGGCCGCTGACGCCGGTATCGATACCTCGACCCGTGACGCCCTGAACAAGGACTTCACCGCGCTTCGTGATCAGATCACCACGATCGTGAACGGTTCGAACTTCAACGGCACGAACCTGCTCAAGGCTTCGGGTGGTCAGGTGACCGCGCTGCAGTCGCTGCAGGACTCGAACACCTCGACCACTGCGTGGAACCCGGACTCGCTCACCGTGGCGAACCAGGGTCTCGACCTCGGCGGCACGACGATCACCGTCGCGTCGTCCGGCCAGATCGACACCCAGGCGAATGCCCAGGCGATGGTCGACACGCTGACCACGACCCAGAACAACCTGAAGACCACGCTCAGCACGCTCGGTGCCGCTTCGCGCAAGATCGACGCGCAGCAGACCTTCACCAGCAAGCTGTCGGACGTGATCGACGGTGGCATCGGCAACCTTGTCGACGCCGATCTGGCGAAGGAATCGGCGAAGCTGCAGGCTCTGCAGGTCAAGCAGCAGCTCGGTGTTCAGGCTCTGTCGATCGCCAACCAGGCGCCGCAGACGATCACTTCGCTGTTCCGCTAATAAGCCCAAGGCCCCAACCCTGGGGGGCCGAAGGTTTGCGGGGGTCGGGATGGTTCGCCATCCCGGCCCTCTTTTTTTGCCCGCGTTCATCGCGGGTAATATGGTTTCCGCTTCTATAATGATGGGAAACTGGGAGATCGGCGTTGTTTCCGAGGATTCGCGAAATCACCGATGCCTTTGGCGGGCGCCTGCGCGTCAGCGTCGAAGAGCATCCCTCGGGTGCCTTGATCGTCGTCGAACGTCCCGACCTCGGCGGCCGGCCACGCATCCTGCTCGACGGCTACGGCGTCGATGTGCTTGCCGGCTACATCATGTCGGCCCGGCTATCGGTGCCGCAGGGGCTGCCCGACGAGCATGTCGACGGCATGTTCGCCACCCGTTTCCGGCTCGAACTCGATCCCAGCGCGGCGCTGGTGCTCAGCCAGGAAGGCGCCGCCGGCCTGGAGATTGCCGCTCCCTTCTGGGACCGGCTCTATGCGGAGCTGTGCATCGTCGCCGCCCATGCGCGCGAACTGATCCGCCGCGCCGAGGCGCGCGTCCACTGATCTAACGTCGTTCTGCGCCCGCTGCGGCGGGGCAATAGCGCTTGTCGATCGTGCCTTGCTCTCCCCGCAAAGGCGGGGATCCATCGGCGCTGACATTGCGGTTCTTGTTCCCCAGGTCTTCAGGCGAACGGGTTCCCGTCTTCGCGGGAAGGCCTATGGCCTGTCGACCCATCATCTGCGATGCGACAGCCCGGCTGGGCCCTCGGGGCGCGAGCCTGGGTAGCGCCGTCTCCAATCCGCCTGGCGGTAGCGTTGCGCCGATGGTGGTGTCGTTCACGGTATCCGGTGACACCCCCAAGATCCGCACGACAGAGACGCGCCGTCCGTGTGTGCGACGGCCTGTACCTGCGGGCACGCGCCTTCCCAGGGGAGGGCGTGCGTGCGGATGGGGCTGCGGCTAGGCCGTGCTGCGCGCGGTGCCGGAAACGCCGATATCGTGGGGAGGGGGAGGGGACCGCCGGGTCCGCAAAATGCGAGCGGCAGGCCAGTTGGGGGGAACTGGCCTGCCGCTATGCCGAGCGGGGGCGCTCGGCAAATAAGGAAGCGCAAGGATCGTGAGGGGATCGGAACGTCCTCGCTGCTTCTGTTATTGTTATATCGCAAAACGCGTTGGAAGAGAAACGAATCCTGATCTAAGTAGGTCCAGGATTTTTACTTAAGCACCTTTCCGTACGCGATGCTACGGAGTGCAATGTTTATTTGGTGATGCGCAAAATCATGCTGGTGGGGTATTGGGCTCCATTGATCGATACCACCGGCGATCCACTAATCATCTGAACGTCGTCCACCTTGCCGATGGCGTTGGCGGTCGTGCTGATCTTGGCGCCGGCGGTCGTCGTGCCGGAAAGCGTCAGCTGGTACAGGCCGTCGGTATATTTGGTGCCGTTCTTGGTGCTGCCGTCCCAGCTGAACTGGCCGGAGCTGCCCTGCACGTCGACGTCGAAGCTGTCGACCGTCTTGCCCTTGCTGTCGGTGATGGTGGCCGTCAGCTTGTCGATCGGGTTGGTCGCGGTCCACTGCCACTGTGCCGGCGTGGCGGCGCTGAGGCCCGCCTTGTCCGAATCCATCTGCACCGGCTGACCGATCATCGTCGAGCTGGAGGTGAGCGAGCTCATGTTGAGGCTCGACAGGATCGAGTTCAGCGTCTTGTTCTGGGTGATCGACTGTTCGACCTGCGAATATTGCACCAGCTGCTGCGTATACTGCGAGCTGTCCATCGGATTGGTCGGATCCTGGTTCTGCAGCTGCGTGGTCAGCAACTTGAGGAACAGGTTGTAGTCCGCCGTCAGCTTGGTGGACGAGTCTGTGGTGGCGGATTGCGCCGCGCTGGTCGTGGCGGAAGAAACGAGGGTCATAGCGCTACTCCTGAGCGTTAGGCGATGAGGTCGACCTGGCCGTCGCTGCGGACCGGCCGATAGCTGGCGGTCTGGGCTTCGGGCTCGTCGTGGAACTGCTGGTTGCTGCCGCGCGACTGCTGCTGCGAGGCTTGCTGGCCGTTGCCGCCGCTGCTCGTGCCGCCGTCGCGGCTTTCGAAGCGGAAGCTGCTGGCATCGCTGCGAATGCCCGCCTGATCGAGTGCGCGGCCGAGATCGGGGGCTTCCTGGCGGAGCAGCTCTAGGGTGTGCTGGCTTTCGGCGCGCATCGTGGCCTGCACGCGGCCCTTGTCGTCAAAGGCGAGCGTGACCTCGACGCGGCCCAGTTCGGCCGGGTTCATGCGGACGCGTAGCGTATCCTCGCCGGCGTCGACCTTGCGGGCGATCTCGACACCCAGGCTGCGGCCCAGTTCGCCGGCGCGCGCGTTGAGCACCGGCTCCGCAGCGGGCGCGGCGGGCACCGCGCTCGCTGCCGGGGCGACATGGCCGGATGCGGTGGGGAAGGGCACGGTGCCCGTGCCGGTGCCGGCCTGGTGCGTGTCGGTCGCGGCGAGCTGCTGACCGAAATTCTGCTGGCCATGGTCGCCGGCATTGCCGCCATCGGCACCGCCGCCGCCATGGGGGCGCGCGGCGACCGCATCGGCGAGGTCGGCCAGCTTGTCATTGGTGGTCTGCGCGGGCCCGGCATCGTTGCCTGCCAGGGCGTCCGCCTTGGCATAGCGCGGGCCGGTCACGCCGCTCGTCTTGCTCTGCGCGGCGGGCTGCGGCGTGGCGGCGGGCTGGGCTGTCGGCTGCTGCTGGGCGACAGGCACCGCGATCGGCTGTACGACCACCGGGGCCGTTGCGTCCGGCGCGGGCAGCGGGGCGCCGGCGGGATCGAGGCCGTTCTTGTCGCCACCAGCGCCGCGTGCCGGCTTGGTGACCTTGACCACCGCCATCGCGCGCGCGGGCGCGGCGTCTTCGGCCGGCTTGGGCGCGGCCGCTTCGAGCAGTTCGGCAAGCGGGTCGGTCGCCGCCGGCTTGGCGTCGACGGTCGTAGGCTTCGGCTTGGGTGCGGCGAGGTCGGGCTTTGCCGTTTCGCCGGGCGTCACCACCGTGTCGCCCGCCTTGCCACGGGCATCGGCGAGCGCCTTGGCGATGGCGTCGGCGAGCGGGTTGCCGCCGGTAGCGACCGGCGGGGTGACGGTAGCCGGCACGGCGGTGGCGAGCAGCTGGGTCATCCCCACCTGCGGCTTGTCGCCCGGCACCGCGCTCGCATCAGGGGCACCCGGCAGCAGCGGCGCGCCGGTCTGTGCGCCGAGCAGCCCGGTCGTGCCCGCACCGGCAAAGACGAGCCCCTGGCCCGCCCAGCCGCTTACGCCACCGGTTCCGACTCCGCCCAGCAATCCGGCGAAGCCGGTGCCTGCGGCCGCATTCGCGGTGCCCTCCTGCGAAGCCGGGGCGGCGAAGGGGGAGCCGATGTTCGTGACGTTCATGCAGTCGCCTCTTGCGCGGCCGGAAAGAGGCCGTTCCAAACCATTATAGGACGATCGCCGGAGCGATCGCTGCGGGTTAGCCAATTACGCCGAGCGCACGGATGCGCGCGCGGGCGTGGATCTCGTTCTGCGACAGTACCACCGTCGCCGGGCGGACGCGCTCGATGATCGAGCGGACGAACGGGCGGATCGAGGGGCTGGTGAGCAGGCAGGGAATCTCGCCGTCCTGCGCCAGCCGGTCATAGGTCTCGCGCACCGCGCCGATGAACTGCTGGAGCGCGGAGGGCGCCATCGCCAGCTGGCGATCATCGCCCGCGCCGAGGATGCTGTCGGCAAAGGCCTGGTCCCAATCGGCCGAGAGCGTCACCACCGGGATCGCGTCGCCGCGCGCCTGCGAGGCGCTGATCTGGCGGGCCAGGCGGCTGCGGACATGCTCGGTGATCGTGGTCAGGTTGCTGGTGAGCGGCGCCGATTCCGCGATGCCCTCGAGGATCGTCGGGATGTCGCGGATCGAGATCTGCTCGGCGAGCAGGTTCTGCAAGATGCGCTGGACGCTCGACACCGAGACCTTGGAGGGGATGATGTCCGCCACCAGCTTTTCCGATTCCTTGTGGACTTCGGTCAGCAGCTTCTGCGTCTCGGTATAGGAGAGCAGATCGGCGATGTTTTCCTTCACCAGCTCGGTCAGGTGGGTCGCGATGATCGTGCCGCAATCGACCACGGTGAGGCCGCGGAAGCCGGCTTCGTCGCGCAGCTCGCGATCGATCCACAGCGCCGGCAGGCCGAACACGGGTTCCTTGGTGACTTCGCCCGGCAGGCCGACCGAACCGCCGCCCGGATTGATCAGCAGCAGCTTCTCCAGCCGAATGTCGCCGCGTGCCGCCTCGGTTTCCTTGATCGAGATGACATACTCGTTGGGCTTCAGGCCCATATTGTCGATGATCCGCACGGCCGGCAGCACGAAGCCGTATTCGGTGGCCATCTGGCGGCGCAGCGCGCGCACTTGGTCGTCGAGCCGCGGTTCGCGCGTATCGTCGTTGATCATCGGCAGCAGGGCATAACCGATCTCGATGCGCACCGCGTCGATCGCCAGCGTCTCGGAGATCGGCTGCTCGACCGCCTGCGACTGCGCGACTTCCTGCGCCGCCTGGATGCGCTCCCGCGCGGCCTTGGCGGTGGAGCGGCGCGACATTTCCCAGGCGACCCAGCCCGACAGCGCCGAGAAAGCGGCGAACGGGATGAAGGGCAGGCCGGGCATCAGTGCCAGCGCACCCATCAGGAACGACACCATGCCGAACGCCTTGGGGTAGCGGCCGAGCTGATCGCCCAGCGCTGCGCCGGTCTTGCCGGCAACGCCGCCCTTGGAGACGAGCAGGCCTGCTGCGGTCGACACGATCAGCGCTGGGATCTGGCTGACCAGACCGTCGCCGGCAGTGAGCACGGTATAGGTGCGGAAGGCCTCGCCGATCGGCACGCCATGCTCGATCACGCCGATGCCGAGGCCCACGACGATGTTGATCGCGGTGATCAGCAGGCCGGCGACGGCATCGCCCTTCACGAATTTCGAGGCACCGTCCATCGCGCCGTAGAAGCCGCTTTCGGCCTCTACTTCGGCGCGGCGAGCCTTGGCCTGTTCCTCGTTGATCATGCCGGCCGAGAGATCGGCGTCGATCGCCATCTGCTTGCCGGGCATGGAATCGAGGCTGAAGCGCGCGGCGACTTCGGCGATACGGCCGGCGCCCTTGGTGATGACGACGAAATTGATCACCACCAGGATCATGAAGATCGTCAGGCCGATGATCGTCTCGCCGCCCATCAGGAATTCGCCGAAGGCACCGATCACGCCGCCCGCGGCATCCGGACCTTCATGGCCGTGGCCCAGGATCAGACGCGTCGAGGCGAGGTTGAGGCCCAGCCGCAGCATCGTCGCGATGAGCAGGATCGTCGGGAAGGCGCTGAGTTCCAGCGGCTTCTCGATGAACAGCGCCGTCATCAGGATCATCACCGAGATGGTGATCGACAGGGCAAGCCCCATGTCGAGCATCCAGCCCGGCATCGGCAGGATCAGCATCGCGATGATCGCGATCACGCCGCCGGCGAGCGCCATGTCGCGGTTGGCGCCGATGCGGTCGAGGAACTTCAGGACGACGGGAGGCATGGGCTGCTACCGGAAACTGGAGGTCAGGGCGCGGGCGAGACGGCGATGCCGGCGTCGATGAAGCTGCGCAGCTTGTTGCGCATGGTCCGCACCGAAATGCCGAGGATGTTCGACGCCGAGGTGCGGTTGCCGTGGCAGCGCTCGAGCGTCTGCAGGATCAGCTCGCGCTCCACCTCTTCCACTGTGCGGCCGACCAGGCTGTTGATGTCCAGGGGGTTGGTCTCCGTGTTGAGCTCGGCGAGCGGCGTGCCGTCGGCGCGCACCAGATCACCCGGCATGATCGCGGCGCCGCGGCCGAGCAGGATGGCGCGGTGCACCGTCTCGTCCAGCTCGCGGATGTTGCCCGGCCAGACATAGCGCTGGAGCAGTGCCATCGCCTCGTCGGTGAAGGCGCGTGGCGGCAGGCCGTCGACTTCGGCGTGGCGCTTGGCGAAATAGCGGGCGAGCGCGATGATGTCCTCGCCGCGGGCGCGCAAGGGCGGCACCTCGACGCGCACCAGCCCCAGCCGCACCATAAGGTCGGCGCGGAACGTGCCGCTTTCGACCAGTGCGTCGAGATTGAGGCTCGAAGTGGCGATCAGTCGGCCATGAAAGGGAATGGTTTCGTGGCCCGCCAGACGGCGGAACTGCTGCTTCTGCAGCACTTCGTGCAGCTTGGCCTGCAGCGCGGGCGACAGCATGCCCACTTCGCGGAGCAGCACCGTGCCATGCCCGGCTTTTTCCAGCCGGCCGATACGGCGGGCGACGGCACCCGGAAAGGCACCGGCTTCATGGCCGAACAGTTCGGATTCGATCACGTCGGGCGCGACGCCGGCGCATTCTGCGACCAGCATCGGCTGCGGACGGCCCGAGGCATCGTGCACCGCACGCGCCATCATTTCCTTGCCGCTGCCCTTTTCGCCGGTGATCAGCACCGGAGCGGCGCTGGGCGCCACGCCGGCGGCGAGCGACAGCGCGCGGGCAAGCGCCGGGTGGCCGCCGATCCAGGCCGGGGCCTTGCGCTCCACCACCGAAGCGATGGCGGCGGCGATCAGCTCGCGCTGCGGGGGGAGGGGTACGTAATCGCGCGCGCCGGCACGGATCGCCGCCACCGCGCGCTCTGCGGGGGCGTCGATGCCGCAGGCCAGCACGGCGATGGTGAAGCGCTCGGCGCGGATGCTCGCCATGAAGGCGGCGATGTCCGCCTCGACGTCGATCATCACCAGATCGGCACCGCCCTGGCGCAGCTCGACCAGCCCGTCGCCGGGCGTGTCGGCCATCGCCACTTCGGCGCCGGCGCTGCGGGCGAGCTCGGCGGCGAGACGGAACTCGCTGCCGGGTTCGCCGATCAGGAGCATGCGGATCGCGCTGGCCATCAGCGATCCGGCCGCACGATTTCGGTGAGCGTCACGCCCAGCGCGTTATCGATCAGAACGACTTCGCCGCGGGCGATCAGGCGATCGTTGACGAAGATGTCGACCGGCTCGCCGACGCGGCGATCGAGTTCGAGCACGGTGCCCGAGCTGAGTGCGAGCAGGTCGCCGATCGGCATCCGCGCGCGGCCGAGCACCGCCTGCACCTTCACCTTCACATCGTGCACGGCTTCCAGGCCGGCCGTGGCGCCATGGGCTTCGGGCGTGCTGCCCGGCAGTTCGAAATCCTGGAAGTCGGGGGCCGGCTGGGGCTCGCTGCCGTCCGACGGGATGATGTCGTGGGGATCGATCGTCATCTGCTAAAATCCTATGCGTTCATCCACTGGCGGATCACCGAGGCGGCCTCGGGCGGGCTGGCCGCGATGGCCGATCCGATCCGCTTGAGGGCGGAGAGCTTGATCCGCCCATCCACCTGGGCGAGGGCGATTTCCTGATCGAGCAGCGCGGTTTCGCTGACCTGCATCTGCTCGAGCTTCTGGAGCGCGTCGGGGTCGCCGTCCGCGGCGAGGGCGGTCAGCGCCCGCATTTCTTCGGACTGCTGCTGCGCCGCGAGCATGTTCATCTCGGGCTCGATGGGCAGCGGCTCGGGCTTGGGCTTGAGCATGCGCAGGGCGAGCAGGCCGACACCGGCGATCAGGGCGAGCTGCAGGAAGGTCCAGATCCGGTCCATCGGCAGCTTGGAGAAGATGCTTTCCTTGGCCTCGTCCACCGGCACTGCCGAGAAGGGCATGCTCTCGACGACGACGCTGTCGCCGCGCTGGGTGTCGATGCCGACGGCATTTTCCACCAGGCGCTGCAGGCGCTGGATCTGATCGGCGGGCAGGCCCTTCGGACCGCCATCGACCATCACCGCGACGGTGAGGCGGGTGACCTTGCCCGGCGAGCGCAGCGTGACCGTCTTGGTCGAGCTGTTCGAATAGGTGGTGTCTTCCGAGGTCTGGTTGCTGGCCGACTGGCGCGAGCTGCCCGGGGCACCCGGATTGGCCTTGGCGTCCGGCATCTGGTTGGCGACCGAGGCGGTCTGCGGACCGGCATCGTTTTCCTTGTTCTGGTCGCCGGTCTCGACGCTCACCTGGCGCGATACGACCTGCTTGTCGGGATCGAACACGTTCGATTCCTCGCGGGTCTGGTCGCGGTCGATCTGGGCCGACACTTCGGCGCGGACCTTGCCCTCGCCGACGATCGGCTGGAGCAGCGCCTCGATCTCGTCGCGCAGCTTGCCTTCGACGGTCTGCTGGCGCTCGTCGGCATCGCCGGCGGCGGCGGTGTCCGGATCGCCCGCGCGGGCGAGCAGCGCGCCGGTCTGGTCGACGACCGAGACGGCGTCGGGCGAAAGCTCGGGGACCGAGGAGGAGACGAGATAGCGGATCGCCGCGACCTGCTCCGAACCGATATGGCCCTTGGTCTTGATGGTGACGGCAGCGGTCGCCTTGCGGCTCTCGTTGGCGAACATCGCACGTTCGGGCATCACGATATGGACGCGCGCAGCGGTGACGCTCTGGATCGTCTGGATCGACTTGGAGAGTTCGCCTTCGATGGCGCGCGTCTCGTTCATCTTGGCGCGGCTGGCGGAGACGCCGAAGGGCTGCTCCTCGTCGAGCACCTCATAGCCGATCTTGCCGCCCAGCTTCTCCCCGGCCATGCTCATCCGCAGCTGGGCGAGCTTGTCCTCGGGCGCCATGATCGCGGTGCCGTCGGCCGAGAGCGTGTAGGGCACGTTCTGCGCCTTCAGCTTCTCGGTGATCGTCGAGGCCGCGGCCGGATCGAGATCGGTGTAGAGATAGCCCATGTTGGACTTGGAGCTGCTCATCGCCACGAAAGTCAGCGCCGCGAGCAGGGCGAAAGCCACGCCCCCCATCATCGCGAGCCGCTTGGTGCCGAGTTGCGCCACCAGATTCTTGATCGCTTCCAAAGCCGCCCCATGCAGTAGCTACGGGGCGCGGAATGCCCCTTGTTAATGGTCTTATAGGCGGCGGGCGGAGCGGCAGTTTCTGCCGGGTGGGAATTTTTTGCCTAGCAGTCGTTCGGCTTACGCGGAGCTGCGGAAGCACGGTTGCGCGCGGCCGCGGCTGGAGCCAAGAGCAGCCCCATGAATGGAAGCGAGATGCGGGTGAACAGACGGGCCGTTGCGGCAGGCCTGGCGACGCTGGTGCTCGGCGCACCGCGCGCGTTGGCGACGGAGGCGGCGGGCGCGGCGGACGGGGCAGTGAGCCTGACCTATGACGACGGGCTGCCCTCGCATCTCGACGTGGCGGCGCCGGCATTGGAGCGGCGTGGCCTGCGCGGCACCTTCTACGTCACCTGGGACAATATCGTCGACCGGGTCGGCGATTGGGAGAAGATGCCGGCGCGCGGCCATGAGCTCGGCGCACACACCGTGCACCATCCATGCAACATTGGTCCGCTCACGCCGCAGACCTATGCCGAGAAGGAGTTCCTGTCGCTGGAGGCCTGGCTCGACAAGGTGGCGGGCCCGGCGCGGCCGCATGATTTCGCCTATCCGTGCGACGTCACCAACCTCGGCCCCGGCAGCGCGAGTGCGGAGCGGACACGCTACGAGGCACTGCTCAAACGGCTGGGCATGATCAGCGCGCGCAACAGCGAGGGGCCGCCCAACCCGGCGACCTGGGTGCGGCGGCACCCGTATCGCCTGCAGGCGCTCGCGATCGGCTATGACGCGCAGTCGCTCGACGTGTTCAACTATCTCCAGCTGGCGCGGCACGAGCGGCGCTGGGCGATCCTGGTATTCCACCAGGTCGGCGCCGGGCCGGAGAGCGACGGCGCGGTGACTGCGGCGCAGCACGAGGCGCTGCTCGACATGGTGCTGGCGAGCGGGCTCGCGATCCGCACCGTGGGCGAACAGATGCGCCGTCTCGTTTTGGGCTGATCGGCGCGCATGCTTGCGCATCCGAAACCATGGATGGGCGTTTGACGGCCGATGAACGGTCGCTCCAGCGCAGGTTCAGCCTGGAACGGGCAGAAGCTGCGGCAAGGGGGCAGAAACTGAGGAGCTGTCATGTCCGATCTGTGGAAACGCCCCGCCATGCTTTCGGTGAGCGTGCTCGCCGTGGCGCTGGCCGCCTGCAGCCCGGGAACGCCGGCGCAGCAGGCGAATAGCAACGCATCGATGGCCAATATGGCCGATGCCCTGCCGGCGCTGCCGGCGGCGGTGCCGCTGCAGCCTGGCGCCGCGACGTCGCTCGCCTCGGCGCCGCCGGCCGCGGCTCTCCCTGCAACGCGGCGGGTGCGGGTGGCGCAGGTTGCCCAGCGTAGCGACGCCTATGCCTATCTCGATCGCGCCGAGGGCGTCGCCCATGCCATCGGCGACGCGCCGCCCGATTATGCCTATGACGACGGCCGCGTCTCGCCCTGGGTGTGGCAGACCAGCGTCGGCGACCGCCGCTATGCCGAGCCGGTCGACGGCGGCTATCGTTACTATTACTATCAGGCCGGCGCGGACCAGCCCTATCTCGTTCGCGATCCCGACTACAGCTATGCCTATTCGGGCGACGATCTGGTCGCGGTCTATGACGCGGGCGGCGACCTGCTGCCGGCGAACGCCTATGTTGGCCGCGCGGACATCGCCTCGCGCTATTATGACCGCGCGGAATATCTCTACCAGCTGTCGGCACAGCGCGAGCATCGCGGCGTGGTTGCGGCCAATTGGGCGGCGCGGCGCGCGGAGATCGCCGCTGCCAACGCGCAATGGGCCGAGGCGCAGGCGCGACAGGCCGAATGGCAGGCCTATCGCCAGGCGCATGCCGCGCAGGAACAGGCGGTCTGGCAGCAGGAACGTCAGCGCCGTGCCTATGCCGCCCAGCGCTTTGCCGCGTGGCAGAGCCAGGGCTTCCGTACCCCGGCACCGCAGCCGGTCGCCTATGTGCAGCCGCAGCCGCAGCCGCAGCCCCAGCGCGGTTGGCTGCCCAACTGGTTCGGCGGCGATCGCCAGGCCGAGGCACAGCGCCAGCAGCAACAGATCCGCGCCCAGCAGATCGCCCAGCAGCAGGCGGCGCAGCGCCAGGCCCAGCAGATGGCGGCGCAGCGGCAGGCACAGGCACAGGCCCAGCAGCGGCTCGCTTTCCAGCAACAGGCGCAGCAGCGCGCGAACCTGCAGGCACAGCAGCGCCAGCTCGCCGAGCAGCAGGCCCGGCAGCGTCAGGCGCAGCAGCAGCTCGCCCAGCGTCAGGCACAACAGCGGGGCGCACAGGCGCAGGCACAACAGGCTGCCCAGCAGCGGATGCGCCAGCAGGCGGCCGAGCAGCAGCGTGTCCGGCAGGCGGCGGCGCAGCGCGTGCAGCAGCAACAACAGGCCCAGCAACGGTCGCGCGAAGCGGCGGCGGAGCGCCAGCGTCAGGCGCAAGCTGCGCAGCAGCGCGCACGGGCGCAGATGGCGCAGCGCCAACAGGTCCAGCAGCAGGCGCAGCAACGCGCCCGCCAACAGGCCGCCCAGCGCGAACTGGCGCAGCAACAAGCGCAGGCGCGCGCCCGCGAGCAGCAGGCGGTGCGCGCCCAGGCCGAGCAGCGACAGCAGGCACAGGCGCGCCAGCAGGCGCAAGCCCGGGTACAGCTGGCGCAGCAGCAACGTGCCCAGGCTGCGGCGCGGGCGGAGCAGGCGCGGCCGCATCCGGAGCCGCAGCGTCCCGCCCGGCCGGAGCATCCGCGCGATCCGCACCAAGGCTGATCGCACGCGGGGAGGGCCGCCGTTTTCGGCGGCCCCGCTCGGTTCAGGCCTTGACGGTCAGTTCGTCGAGTGCCCGCGGCTCGTGCATGGGGCAGCCGTTGAACCGGCCACGATAGTCCGCCGAGAATTTGTACGGTTCCTTGCGGGCGCGGTTGACCCCGCCGAGCGGCTGGTGCGCGGCAAGGCCGTGCCAGGGCGCGAAGGACAGCCGGTCCTCGATCTTCTCGCTCTCGCCATATACCCAGCCGACCTGCGGCTCGACCTGGAGCGTCGCGACGGTGCGATAGGGGCTTTCGTCCTCGTCCCAGGCAACCGAGGCATCCTCGACCGGCATCTTCTCCAGATCGGTGCACAGCTGCACGCGCAGTTCCCAGGTGCCGCCCTGTTCGGCGAGCAGCTCGTTTACCGCTTCGCGGATCGCGTCGGGACGGCCGGTGGCGTTGATCGTATCCTCGGCAAAGTCCTTGATGCCCGACACCGGCACCAGCTGGAACTTGGCGATATGGTCGCCGTAGCGATAGGGCGTCTGGCTGTAATAGGTGGCGCCCAGCGGGTGCACGGGCCTGGCGCCGCCAAGGCTGCTCAGCAGCGCCGACTTGCCGCCGACCGCCTCGATCGCGGCTTCGAAGCTGCGCAGCACCGCGGACAGCAGCTTCTTCGCGCCTTCGGCCTTGTCGGTGGTGCCGGCGAGCAGCTTGAGATTGCCGAGGAATTTCTTGGCGTCCGGGGCGGCGAAGGCGGGTGCGTTGACCATCACGAAGTCCTGCGTCGTGTCGCCCTCGCTGCCCGGCAGGCGTTCGCCTTCGACGCCCAGCACCTTGAGCGCGGCGCCGCGGGGCAGGCGGATCGAATCGTCGAGGATGTCGCCGGCATTGGTGGAGAAGCGCAGGATCGCTTCATGGCTGCCCGGCGTCGCGAACAGGCCCTGGGCGAGTTCGGGCGGCAGGTCGTCGGCAATCGTGAAGGTGCCGCGCGCGAGGCCGTGCCCCTTGGCATGCACCGAGCGGACGGCGTGTTGATAGTCCTCGGAGGTGGTGTCGAGGATCTTCTTAAACTGTTCCTTCAGCCCGGCGATCGTCTCCGCCTCGTCGGGCTGCGGCTGTTCGACGGACGGCGAGAAACGGACGGGCTGCGACATGAGAATTTCCCTTCGAAAGTTCGAAGGGTTTCAACCGTTCGCCCGATCTGCCGTTCCGTCGGCGGTGCTCAGTGGAGCAGCAGGCTTTCCAGTTCGGCGGTGATCGCCTCGCGGCGCGCTTGCGCGTTGAGCGCGAGGCCGCCTTCGTCCCAGTTGATCAGCGCATCGCCCATCGCCAGCGTCGCGTCGGGAGCGACGGTGAGGCTCAGCTTGCGGCGATCCTTGGACTGGCGATCGACGATCTTGGCCTCGATGTCCTCGACCAGATCGGGGTGGACGCGCACCTGGAGTTCGGTGCCACGCGCCACCTGGCCGAGCACCCGGCCGATCGCCGCGTCGATCGCTTCGCCGGGGGCGCGCTCGATCGCACGCGCGGCGATATGGTCGGCGGCGGCGAGCGCGACTTCGGTCGCCTCGCTGGTCACGCGCTCGGCGATTTCGGTGAATTGGGCGTCGATCACCTCGATACCGGCGTGCAGCGCATCGACGGCGCTGAGCAGCGCCACTTCGCGCTCGGCGCGCGCCTGGGCGAGCCCCGCCTCGAAGCCCTCGGCACGGGCGCGGTCGATCACTGCCTGCTGATCGGCCTTGAGCAGCGCGATCTCGGCGCGCAGCGCGGCCAGCTCGATCAGCGCGTCCTCGTTGACCAGCTTCTTGTCCGGCACAGGGGCCGAAAACACACGGTCGAAGGCGAAACGTTCGACATGGATGCTCATGCTGCCATGCTCCTCAGATAATCATCGCGTCGTCGGACTTGGGATCGACCAGCAGGATTTCGCCGCGATCGGCAAGGTCCTTGGCCAGGCGAACGAGGCTCGACTGGGCCTCTTCGCAATCACGTGCGCGCACCGGGCCCATGCCGGACATATCCTCGCGCATCAGCTTGGCGGCGCGCTCGGTCATCGCGTTGAAGAACATCTGCTTCAACTGATCCGGAGCGCCCTTCAGCGCCAGCGCCATCTCGCGCTTGTCGGCATTGCGGACGATCGAGGCGATCGCCGGCGGCAGCAGGTTGGCGAGATCCTCGAAGGTGAACATCAGCGCGCGGATGCGTTCGGCGCTATCCGGCGCCTTGGCGTCGAGCGCGGTGAGCATCGCTTCCTCGGTCGAGCGGTCGAGCGAGTTGAACAGCTCGGCCATGCTCTCGTGCGGGTCGCGCTTCTGCGAGCGGGAGAGGTTGGTCATGAACTCGGTCTTGAGCGTCTGCTCGACCTGGTTGATGACTTCCTTCTGCACCGTGTCCATCCGCAGCATACGCATGATCACGTCCACCGCGAACTCGCGCGGCAGCTCGGCCAGCACGCGCGCGGCATGGTCGGGGCGCAGCTTGGAAAGGATGACCGCGACGGTCTGCGGATATTCCTGCTTGAGCGCACCCGCCAGCACGGTTTCGGAGACGTTGGACAGCTTGTCCCACATCGTCCGGCCCGAGGGACCACGGATATCCTCCATGATCTCCTTCACTTTGTCGTTCGGCAGGATGCCGGCGAGCAGGCGTTCGGTGGTTTCGTAGCTGCCGTGGAGCGAGGCCATGCTCGCCACTTCGCCGGTGAACTGGACGAGCAGATATTCGACGACGACGCTGGGGATGCGCCCCAGGCTGGAGATCGTCGAGGACAGCTCCTTGATCTCGTCGGTGGAAAGCTGGTCCCAGATCGGGGCGCCATGTTCCTTGCCGAGCGCGAGCATCAGCGCGGCCGCGCGCTGCGGCCCCGAGAATTTCTTCAGTTCGGGCGGTTCACCCACCGTGGCGACAGAAGCCATGCTCATCCCTGCAGAAAATGGTCCGCGCGCACCCGCAAGGCCGCGCTCTCCTCTATTATAGAAGTAAATGGGGCAGGGACGGATCGGATCATGGTTAATTTAACGGCAAACCTTATCGGACTGAGCGTGCTCACCGGGCAGGATGCGTTCTCCGCGGCCGCCAGTTCGATGCCGACCTTCGAGAGCAAGGCGGTGAAGACCGCCAAGGCACTGTTCGATACCGTCCCCACCGTCGCCCCCTGGAAGGATCCGGCCGGCACGGCCACCTCGTCGCAGCTCACCTCGATCCTGGCCGCACGCACGCTGATCCAGCCGGCGACCAGCGACAGCGCCGGCGACCTGTTGCCGGACGACGTGAAGACCACCTTCACCGCCTACAAGGCGCTCGACAGTCTGCGCGTGCTGGCCGAGGCCGCTGCCGACAAGACGACGTCGGATGCGCAGCGCGCCCAATATCAGAAGGCCTTCTCCAAGGGGATGACAGACCTTCAGAATTACCTGGTCGCCTCTCCCTCGGACAAGGTGAACCTCTCGTTCGGCAAGGCGGCCACCACGGTCAAGACAAGCGAACTCGCCGCCACGGCGCTCTATGAGACCGCCGGCAAGCCGCTGGTGAAGAAGTCGGACGACCCGCTGCCCGGGCTCACCGGCAACGAACAGTTCGTCGTCAGCATCAAGCGCGGCACCCAGTCGCAGAGCTTCAACGTCGATCTGTCTACCGGACCCCAGCCGCCGACGATCAATTCGGTGGCGGCGGCGCTCAACGCGCAGATCAGTTCGGTACCCGCCTACAAGGCCGACGGCACCGTACTGACCGACAGCAAGGGTGACACGGTCAGCAAGTGGCACGCCCGTTTTCAGCCAGAGTACAAGGACGGGATGTGGAGCCTGAACCTTGAGACGCCGGACGGACTCGAGCAGGTAAGTCTCGCCCAGGCGGGGGCCAAGGATTCACTGGTCGTCACCACTGGCCAGACCCCGCTCGATTCGCCCACCTCCACCCAGGTGTTCCGCCTCAACGACCCCGCCGGCGACAACACCAAGGTCAATATGGGCTCGATCCAGGCGCTGGATCGCCAGGGCACCGCCCAGAACGTGGCCGCGAAAAAAACCACCAATGTAACGACCACCGTGGATGGACCGGACGGCAAGCCGAAGCTGCAGACGACCCAGACCAACAACGCCTATGCCAGCACCACGGCGGCAGCCAGCGTCACCGATGCGCAGGGCTTCAGCTATGTGGTCGGCACCACCAAGGGCGACCTCGGCACCAATCTTTCCAACGGCAACGACAATCTGTTCCTCACCAAGATGGACAGCGCCGGCAAGGTCGTGTGGCAGCGCAACCTGGGTGCCAGCGGCACCGCCACCGGTGCGTCGGTATCGCTGGGGCAGGACGGCAGCGTGGTCGTCGCCGGTACGGTGACCGGCAGCTTCAACGGCATCACCGCCGATGGCGACATGGCCGTGGCCAAATATGCCACGAACGGCGACGAGCAGTTTTCCACGCTGGTCGTGTCCAAGGACGCCGACACGGCCCGTGCCGTCACGGTAGGCGCGGACGGGTCGGTCTTCGTTGCCGGCCGCGTCGCGAACAAGGATGGCGGCGACGCGATGGTCGTGCGGATCGATTCCACCGGCAAGATCGCCGAACGCCGCACCATCGATACCGGCGGCAGCGACACGATCAGCAGCCTGGCGACCGACAAGGACGGCAATCTGCTCGCGCTCATGTCCAGCCAAGGCGTGTCGAGCGTGATGAAGCTGCAGGCGAATTCACTGTCGACCACGCTGGGCAGCATCAGCCTCGGCACCGCCGATGCGCGCGCGCTGGCGGTGGCAGCGGACGGCACGATCGCAGTGGGTGGCGCCACCAGCAGCGCGATCGCCGGCACCCAGGCGAACGGCATGAGCGGCGGCCGCGACGGCTTCGTCACGCGCATCGATTCGGGCCTTTCCAGCGCCACTACCACCTATGTCGGCACCGGCGAGGACGACCAGATCGACAGCATCGCCTTCATGGGCGACAAGATCTATGCGGGCGGTCGCACGACCGGGGATCTGGGTGCGCCGCGTCGGGGCCCTGTCGACGGCTTCGTTACCCAGATCGATGCGGGGACCGGCGCGGTCGGCACCACCACCCAGTTCGGTCAGGCGCAGACCCGGACCGAGCCGGTGCGAGTGGCGGCGGATCTCGGCGGCGACACTGCTCTGGGTGCGCTGGGCTTCAACCGCGGCGTGCTTAACCCCACCGTCTCGGACAAGGTCACCACCCAGACGACGCTGCGCCCCGGCGACTATTTCTCGATCAAGGCCGACAATCTTTCCGTTCGCCGCGTGACGATCGAGAAGGACGATACGCTGAAGACCATTGCCGATCGCATCCAGAGCATGATCGGCGCGTCCAAGGGCACGGTGACGGCGACGACGGTGGACGGCGTACAATCGCTGCGCATCTCGATGAAGCAGGGCCATGAGCTGGAACTGCTCGCCGGCAGTGCGGACGCCGATGCGCTCTCCAAGCTCGGCCTGGAGCCGCAGCGCCTCGTCAACGCAGCGGCGGTGGTGGGCACGGCGCCCAAGGTGAAGCCGGGCGGCTCCTTCGGCCTCGAGCTGAACGAATCGCTGAGCCTCGCCTCGATCGACAACGCCAAGGCGGCGCTGGGCAAGATCAAAGATGCGATCTCGATGACCCAGACCGCCTATCGCTCTCTATATTGGGATGACAGCAAGGCGGCCTTTGTCGACGGCAGCAACGCGCCCAAATCGAGCAAGCCCGGTGCTTCCACCGCGGTCGAGCAGGCCCAGCTGAAAAATTACCAGGCGGCGCTGTCGCGGCTGCAGTCCGGCTCTAGTACCGCCACAAGCCTGTTGGGATTCTGAACCATGTCCGAGATGCCGACCATCTTCTCCGCGATCCAGATGCGGATGCAGAATCTGTCGCAGCGCCAGCAGGTGATTGCGCAGAATCTGGCGAACAGCGAAACGCCCGGCTACAAGTCGCGCGACGTGTCCGAGCCGAATTTCGGCGATCTGCTACAGGGTGCCGGGGGCATCAGCGTCGCCAAGCCGCGCGTCGAGCTGACCGGCACGATGAAGAATCTGGGCGCTGTGCAGCCGGTGGGCAGCGGCCTGGTGTTTGACAAGGACGTCACCGAGACCAAACCGGACGGCAACAACGTCACGCTGGAAGACCAGCTGCTCAAGATGGGCAAGGTGCAGGCCGATTTCAGCGCGATGACCAACATCTACCGCAAGCAGATGGTGCTGCTGAAGACCGCGCTGGGGAAGGGCGGGGGCTGACGCCTTCCGCGCCGTCCCGAGGACGACAAAAAGGGCCGCGAGCGGATGCTCGCGGCCCTTTCCGTTTGTACGCCGTGGCGTGCGATCAGGCGATCGCGACGCGCGCGGTACGGCGGCGACGCAGTGCGCCACCTGCCATGCCGAAGCCGGCGATCATCAGGCCCCACGCGGCCGGTTCGGGAACCGGTGCGAAGTCCAGCTGTGCGCTGTAGCCATAGTCCTTGGTCTTGGTGTTCTTCATCACCACCGTCAGCAGCTGCGGCGTGTTCGACGGGTTCACCGCGAACGAATACACGTCGCCCTTGGTGATGCCGGTCAGCGTCACGCCGCCGAACGACAGGCTCACCAGGTCGAGATAGAAGGACGAGATGCTGACGTGCAGCTCGCCCGGCGCCTTCAGCGTGAGCGCGAAGGACTGGGTCGCGGTCGTCTTCTTGGCGACCTTGACGTTGTTCCAGCCACCACCGAAGCCGTCGAAGCTGCAAACAGCAGCCGCGGAATCGACGCAAACGACCGTGGTCGCCTGCGCGGTGCCTGCCATGGTAAGAGCGCTGGCCGCCGTCGCAGCCGCGATCATCAGAGTCTTGAGCTTGTTCATCCACACCTCCCTAGAGCATACACAGCCGCTGGGAGCTGCTCGATGTTTCGAGACAGGTGACCCTCTTCTTCCCAAACGCGCTGTTCTTTTCTTTATAAACGAACGCGTGGAATTTGCCACTATATAGTTAACTGGAAGTACACCATTTATAAGGTGCTGTAAATCAACGAGTTAGGCGGCATTATTGGGGTGTTTCGGCGTTTCGCGACCTTGAAACGCCGCGGAAATATTCCGCGACGCAGCGTGGATCAGAGCGTAGGCCGAATCAAAAATACCTTCACAAACGTGCATTTACGGAGATGGGCGCAGGCGCGTCCATGCCGTAAAGACCGCCGCATGCGCTGTACGTCGTGCTGCGGCTGCCGGTAAGGCGCTGTGCCTCCGCCGCAATTGCTGCCATCATTTCTGAAGACAATTCGATCTGGCGGGACAATATTCGGGAGTTGACGACAGACGCGTCCCGCAGTGCGCGGCTTGCCTCCGACAATTGTTCGCGCGCATCCGGCTCCAGCGTCTCCAGCCAGTCTTCCGGATTCTCGCGCTTCAGCCGCGCGATTTCCGCTTCGATGCGGCCGGCGAGCCGCAACTTGGCATCGGCGATCTCGCCGAGTTCGCGAATGTAGGGCGTGCGAGCCAAACGTTCGCTCTCCTCCTCCATCAAAGCGGTAAGGGAAAGCATCGCATCGACGAGCTGCGTGATCATTTCTGTCCTTGCTGAAGCTTGAGGATCTGGTCGACGACGGCCGGCGCGAGGCCGATTCCGCCGCGGCGCGCCATGGCGGCGCCGAGCTTCTCGGCAAGTACGCCGCGGAAGATCTCTTCGCCGTTACCACCGCTAAACTGTTCGTCTTGTTGAACACTTTGCATCATGAGCTGGGTCATCTGGCCCAGAAACACGCTTTCGAATTCCTGCGCGGTCTTGGCGCTCTTCGGATCCACCTTGGGCAGCGGCTTGGCCGGGGCGGTCGCCCCGGCAAGGGCTGCCTGGGGCAGGGGCGTCGCGTCGGTCATCACTGCACCTCGATTTCGGCCTGGAGCGCGCCAGCCGTCTTGATCGCCTGGAGGATGGTGATCAGGTCGCGCGGCGAGACGCCGAGCGTGTTGAGTCCGCTCACCAGCGCCTTCAACGACGAGCCGTTGATCACGGCGAGGCTGGCGCCATTGCCGTCGTTCACCTGCACCTGGGTGCGCGGCACCGTCGTTGTCTGGCCCTGCGAGAAGGGCGCGGGCTGCGAGACCTGCGGGGTTTCGGTGACCGAGATGGTCAGGCCGCCCTGCGCGATCGCGACCGGCGTGATCCGCACGTCGCTGTTCATCACCACCGTGCCCGACGCTTCGTTGATCACGACCTTTGCGGGCTGGTCCACCTTCACCTCGAGGTCGCCGACCTGGGTGACTAGGTCGATCACCGATCCGGCGAACTGGTTGGTCGGGCGCAACTCTACCGTGGCGGGATCGAGCATCTGCGCGGCGCCGGGATAGCGGCCGTTGATCGCGCGGGCGATGCGGTCGGCGGTCGAGAAGTCCGGGTTCTTCAGCGCGAGCTTGAGGCTGTTGGCCGAGCGCAGCTGATAGGGCACCTCGCGCTCGACGATCGCACCGCCGGCGATCCGCGCCGAGGTGGTCACGCCGCGGCTGACGTTCGCCGCCGCACCCTGCGCCTTGAAGCCGGACACCGCCACCGGGCCCTGGGCCACGGCATAGATCTCGCCGTCGAGCGCGCGCAGCGACGAGGCGATCAGCGTGCCGCCTTGGAGGCTGGTCGCATCGCCGAGTGCGGAGACCTGCACGTCGATCCGCGAACCGGAGCGCGAGAAAGGCGGCATGGTCGCGGTGATCGAGACGGCGGCGACATTCTGCGTGCGCATCTGCGTGCCGCGAATGTTAACGCCCATCCGCTCGAGCATCGACTGCATCGATTCCTCGGTGAAGGGGGCATTGCGGATACGGTCGCCGGTGCCGGCGAGGCCGACCACGAGGCCATAGCCAACCAGCTGGTTTTCACGGACATTTTCGACGTCGACGATGTCCTTGATCCGGGTCTGGGCCATCGCCTGGGGCGCGCCAAAACAGGCCAGCGCGAGCGCCAGGAACGATGCGGAGAGACGATACATAAACCTCTCGGGCCAAGTGGAAAATTAACGCTACTCATCTTATAGGAAGAGGAGAGCCAACAAGGCTCGCGAGGGTCTGATTTCGTGCGTATCGACAGCCTGTCACCGATGATGGCGCGCAACCTGCTGGCGGCGTTGCCCAAATCTGTGCCCAGCCTGGCGAGCCGCCTCGACGAACAGGTTGCCGCAGCCCCGCATCCGCAGTCCGTGCCGGGCACCCTGCCTGCTACCAGCGTGCAGATGCTGGTGGCGATCGCCGCCAACAATCCCCTCGCCGAACGCCGCCGCAAACAGGCGCGCGACGTGGAGCGCGGCATCGACGCGCTCGACCGGCTGCACAAGGAACTGGTGGCGGGCGCCCCGAACGTCACGCGGCTGCGCGAGATCGTCGAATGGGCGGAAACGGTGCCGACTCCGGCGGAGCCCGAACTCGCCGCGCTGATGCGCGATATCGATGTGCGGGTGCGCGTCGAACTGGCCAAGCTCGACATCCAGGTCTGAAGCCAAATCTTACCCTGTAAGCGCCTGTCTGACGCTGTGGCTATTTGCTGCGGCGCAGTAAAATTCCGCCTCTTGCTGCCGTCAAACGCCTTGTCCGATCCCGCTACTTGGATCGCGCGCGCCGATCAGGTACAGCATGGTTAACAAGAGGGGATGTGTCATGAAGGCTTGCGCGCGATTTTTTGCGTTTATTTCCCTGTGTCTGGCGCCCGTGGCCGCTGAGGCGGGGCCGACCTATTCGGGGCTGTACGTCTTCGGCGACAGTCTGGTGGACTCGGGGAACCTCAATCTTGCCAGCGGAGGGGCGTATGCCAGCGCCAATGACGGCTATTTCGGTGGCCGTTTCTCGAACGGGCTTAACTATGCCGACTATCTGAGCCTGGCGATCACCGGCCATGCGGCAACGCCGCTCTACGCCGGCGGCACGAACCTGGCCTTTGGCGGTGCCACCGCGCAGACGGTGCCGGGCGAGCGCACCCCGAGCTTTCTCGCCCAGGTCGGCCTATATGCGAACCGCGTCGGCGCGCCGATCGACGGCAACGCCCTGGTGCTGCTCAATTTCGGCGGCAACGACGTGCGCGATACGAGCCTGACCGGCGGTCCGGTCAGCTTTCTCCCGGCGCTGACCGACTTCGACGATGCGGTGACCGCGCTCTACGGTCTCGGCGCGCGCCACTTCCTGATCGTCGGCGCGCCGGATGTCGGCCTGCTGCCGGACTCGGTCGCGAACGTCGGCGGCGTCACGGGCAGGCTCGACGAACTGTCGGCGCGTTCGCGGCAGATCAGCGAGGCCTTGCGGCAGATGGCGGCCGGGATCGGCAGCCAGCCGGGCCTCACCGCCGACTTCTTCGACCTGTTCGCGACCGAGCACGACCTGCTCGACTCGCCGTCGTCCTTCGGCCTGCCGGACACGCTGAACACGACGACGCCGTGCCAGATCCTCGGTGGCGGATCGCCGCAGCTCGCGAACTGCAGCAATGCGCTCTATTTCGACGAAATCCACCCAACCACGCAGGTCCATCAGGCAATCGCGGACACAATGATCCGCCAGCTGGGAATCAGCGCGGTGCCGGAAGGCGAGACCTGGGTGCTGCTGATCGTCGGCTTCGCCGGGGTGGGCGCCGTGCTGCGGCGCCGGCGGGCATCGATCGCGCTGGCGTGAGGGCAGGGGCCGCCGCCGCTCAGCGCGGCGGCTGCACCTCGCTCAGCCAGGCGGAGAGCTCGGCATAGGGAATCATCTCGATGAAGGCGACGCCGGCGGAGTCGCCTTCGGCCCAGCGGACGGTGCAGCTGCGCGGGCTCAGGCCAGGGACTACCAGCGTCATCACCCGATCGAGATCGGGCTGGTTCGACAGCCGTACCCGGGCACCGCTCTGCGAGATGTTTTCCATCGCCACGGCATGCGACACGCCGTTGCAGACGAGCCGGGCGTTGCCGGCAATGGCGAAGCGCGGCGCGCGCGGCACCGCGCGGCGCAGCCGTGCGGCGGGGGAACTGCCCTTGGCCGCCGCGAGGACGTCCTCGACGTCGATCGCCTCGTGGAACTGCACGCCGGCGCGCCCTTCGCTGATCCACATGATCTTGCCCTCGAGCACGGGACCGCCGCGCAGCTCGACGACGATCCGGTCGGCTTCGTGCAAGGGAAGGGGGCATTCCAGCATCATGCCGGTGGCGGAGATGTTGCGAACGCGGCACAGTTGTTCGCCCGTCCCGGCGCAGATCAGCTTGCCCACCATCAGCGTCGTCACCGTGCGCGGAGCACGTTCGGCCCAGGGAGCGGGATCGCTGCTGTCGTGATCAAACTGATGTTCGGCTGCGCCCACGGCGTACTTCTCCCCGTTCGACTGCAAACCGGCAGTCCCTATGCATATTATAGGATGAACGGACGTTCAGCTTCGCATCGGTAGTCGTACGAATATTTGGGGCGACGATCAGGCGGGGTTGGCGTTGGTCACCGCGATCTTGCGCACGACCTTGGGGCCGAAGGCTTCGGTGGCCGAGGTGTTGACCAGCTTCCGGAAGCCTTCCAAGTCCGGCAGCATGCCGTCGGGGCCCGCCGCCATCGGGGTGCGATAGGTGCGCATGTTGATGGCGTGGAGCAGCAGCGGCATGCGCTGGGTGACGAACTCGGTCTTGGCCTCATCGACCTCGAGCTGCACTTCCATCGAGGCGTAGCCGGCGAGATGGCCGTCCGGGAAGACGAGCGGCACCAGCACCTTGCCGGTGGGCACGAACTTGCCGGGCTCTTCCTTCTCCTCGGCCTTGGCTTCCTGCTTGGGGGCGCCGATGCCGAGCATCTTCACCATCGCATAGGCAGTGCCCCCGCCGGCGGCGAGGCCGGCGATCAGCGCGACGATGAGGAACAGCAGTTTCTTCACGATCCGCCCTTCAGAACTTGAAGCTGGAGTCACTCGGCAGCGCCGAGGTCTGGCCCTTGAGGACGATGCTGATGCGGCGGTTCTCGGCGCGGTTGGGCTGGTCCGGATAGACCGGCTGGGTGGCGCCCATCGCGACGACTTCGGCGAAGCGATCGGGCGTCACGCCGCCGGCGACCAGCGCCGAGCGGGCGGCCAGGGCGCGCTGCCCGGAGAGCAGCCAGTTGGCGTCGCTCTGCCCGCCGGCACCATCGGTATGGCCCTCGATCGCGATCTGCGCGCCCACGGTCGAGATCTTCTTCGCCAGCTTGGTGAGCAGCGTGCGCGCATAGGGATTGAGCTCGGCGGTGTTCGACTTGAACATCGGCTGCTGGTCGGTGTCCATCAGCGTGATGCGCAGACCCTGCCGGTCCTGCTGGACGTCGACATTCTTCTTGCCCTGCGACTGCGGCGTCGCTTCCAGCGCCACCATCAGTTCGGAGGCCATGACCCGCATCGACGCGGGCACATCGGCGGTGCCGCCGCGCGCGGAGCCGGCCGTCGTCACCTCGAAGGTCGGCTGGCCCTTGGCGGCGCTGGGGTCTGCCTCGGAACGGCGGGTCGGGCCGCCGGCACCTGGCGCGGAGTTGGTGACGGGGGTCGAAGGACCGCTATCGGCCACGGTGGGCGAGAAATATTTGGCGAGGCCCTTCAGCCGGTCCTTGTCCGGATTGGCGAGCAGCCACAGCAGCATGAAGAAGGCCATCATCGCCGTCACGAAGTCGGCATAGGCCACCTTCCACGCGCCGCCATGGTGCGCGGCCGCGCTCTTCTTGATCTTCTTGACGATGATCGGCCGAACGTCCCCCCCGCGGGCCATGTTACTGACCCTTCAGCGCGTTGCGCAGGCGTTCCTGGACGGCGCCGAGACGGACATGGCTGATCGCCGAGAGCGAATCCTCGCCGCCCGCGATCCGGTCCAGCAGGTTCACGCACTCGTCGGCGTGCTGGATCAGATAGTCGAACGCCTGGAGCTGCTCGAGATAATTGGCGGCGAAATGCTCATCGCAGACGAGCACTTCGGCCAGGCCTTCCAGCTTTTTGCTGATTTCGCGGATCTCGCCGGCCATGACGCTGTGCAGCACGCCCGCGAAGGGGTCGTAGCCGGGCAGGGCTTGGGGGTTCGACGGTTCCGACATGGGCAGGCACGACATCAGAAAAGCTCCAATTCTCCGTCGGGGGCGGCAACAGGCAGGGGGGCGACCGGACGTTCCTGGACACGCTCCGCTACCTTGGTGCAGCGGCTTTTGCCTTCGTGCGGCAGGAACTCGACCTTGCGGGCGAGCGTGCCACCGAGATCGCAATGCGCGATCGAGATACCTTCGGTCTCCATGAACCGGCGGGCAAAGGCGCCGTTGGAGGCGCCGATGTTCCCCAGTCCGGAGATGATGTTGGCACCACCGTACAGATGGGCCTGCAGCCGCTGGCGCGAGGCGCCCTTGGCCATCATGCTGTTGATCAGAAGTTCCATCGCATGCACGCCGTAGCGCGCCATGTCCGAGCTCGAGACCTTGTGGTCCGCGCCCGGCTCCCCGAGCAGGAAGTGGTTCATGCCTCCGACCTTGGCGACCGGGTCGTAGAGGCATGCGGCAACGCAGCTCCCGAGCAAGGTCGAAATCATGACATGGGGCTCCGCGATTACCGCGTTCTCGCCCTGTACGATGGAAACTCTGCGCATATCAGGTCAGCTCACCGAAAACGCGTTCGATCTTTTCTTTCAGCGCGGCGGGCGCGAAAGGCTTGACGACATAATTGTTCACGCCCAGCGCCGCCGCCTTCTGGACGACCTCGCGGTCGGACGAACCGGTGAGCATGATGAACACGGTCTTGCCGATCACCGGATCGGCGCGAACCGCCTCCAGGAACTGCAGCCCGTCCATCTCAGGCATGTTGTAGTCGGAGATGACCAGGTGGACGCGGTCGCTCTTGATCGACGAGAGCGCTTCCGGCGCGCTGGCCTTGTCGCGAACGTCCTTGAACCCCAGGTCCTGCAGCGCACGACGGATCATCGCCCGCATACTGGTCTGATCATCAACGACCATCACCTTGATTTGTGATGCAGCGGGCATTGTTATGCGCTCCCAACCTTAACCGTTTCTCGACAAGCTTTCAGGATGGCCTCCGGCATCGCCGACAGGCCGACCTCCCTCTCCACCGCACCCGCTTCCTTGGCGGCGCGGGGCATGCCCCACACCACGCAGGTTTCCTTGGTCTGTCCAAGCGTGCGGGCACCGGCCCGACGCATTTCCAGCAGGCCCTGCGCACCGTCGCTGCCCATCCCCGTGAGGATGACGCCGACGGCACCGGCACCCAGTTTGGCGACCGACCGGAACAGCACGTCCACCGAAGGACGATGGCCGGTAACCGGATCTGCCGCGATCAATTTGATCCGGCCATTGGCACCGCCCTGAAGTTCCATGTGTCGTTCGCCTCCAGGAGCAATATAGACGGTTCCTGGGGTGACCTGGGCACCATCCGTAGCTTCCACTACGTTGACCCGGCACTCGGCGTTAAGACGCTGCGCGAAGCTGCGCGTGAAGGTCGCCGGCATGTGCTGCACGATCAGGATCGGCGGCGAATCTTCCGGCAGCGCCGGCAGCAGCGAGAACAACGCTTCCACGCCGCCCGTCGACGAGCCGATCGCGATCATCTGGCCCGCGGCACCGCCGCCGGCAGCGCCGACGCTGGGCTGTGCGGGCAGGCGCTGCGGACCGGCGCGGGCAACCGACCGGGCCGCGCTCTTCACCTTCTCGCACAGCAGGCCGGCATCGCGCTCGATGTCCTCGGGCGTGCCGCTCGGCTTGGTGACATAGTCGACCGCGCCGAGGCGCAGCGCCTCGATCGTCACTTCCGCACCGCGGGCGGTGAGGGTGGAGCACATCACCACCGGCATTGGCCGGAGGCGCATGATGCGCTCGAGGAACGACAGGCCGTCCATGCCCGGCATTTCGACGTCGAGCGTCAGAACGTCGGGGTTGAGCGCCTTGATCATGTCGCGCGCCGCGAACGGCTCCGGCGCCATGCCGACCACTTCGATCTCGGGGTCGGCCGAAAGCATGCGCTTCAACGTCGCGCGCATCGATGCGCTGTCGTCGACGATGAGCGTTCGGACTGGTTTCATGCCCATTACTCCGGCTTCTGATAAATAGTGTGCCCGCACGAGCGCATCTTGCCCGCGGCCGGGCCGATCAGCCGTTCCGAGTGACCGATATACAGGAAGCTCCCCCGGGCGAGCTGCTCGACAAAGCGATGCTCCAGCTCTTCCTTTGCGGGATCTCCGAAATAGATCATGACGTTACGGCAGAAAATCACATCATAGGCGGCCTTGAGGGGCCACGGTTCGAACAGGTTCAATACTTTCGCGGTGACCATCTGCCGGGCTTCGTCGGCCATCACGAAGCCGCCTTGCGTCGGCTTCATCCAGGTCGAGCGATACGGCTCGGGCACCCCCGCGGCGACATTCTCCGCGTAGACCCCGCGCTGCACCGATTCGACCACATGCGGGGCGATATCGGTGGCGAGCAGGCGCACGTCGGCGTTGCGCAACCACGAGGCGCTGCTGCGGCTGGGCCCCAGCAGGCACATCGCGATCGTGTAGACCTCCTCCCCCGACGAGCAGCCCGCCGACCAGATCCGGATCGGACCCTGCTTCCGCTGGAGCGTGGGAATCACGGTCTCGCGGAAATGGTCGAAATGGTGCGGCTCGCGGAAGAAGTGCGTGTGGTTGGTGGTCAGCGCCACCACCATCGCGGCGCGTTCTTCCGCATCGCTGTGCACGAGGTCCACATAGTCGCTGAAGCGGTTGAGGCCGAACTTGCGCAGCCGGCGCGCGAGGCGCGACTGGACGAGGGTGGTCTTCGCCTCGCTGAGCGAGATGCGGGCATCGTCGTACATGATCGCGGCGATGGCCTGGAAATCGCGCGGCGTAAGCTCCGCGTTCTGGCCTGGTGCCATCGCGTTCCCGGCGCCGGCGGACGCCGTGGCGGCGCCACCGGCGGCGCTCATGCTGCGAGATCCAGGTGCTTGGTCAGGCTGAGCGCGTTGAGATCGAGCAGCAGGACCATGCTGCCATTCTCGTCGCGCGTGCCGTCCTTGGCGCGGGTGGCGATGCGGACGAGCCCTGCGATCACGCTTTCCTCCAGCGCGGTCTCGACCGCCGGTGCCGGCTGGATCTCGCCCACGTTGATGCCCACGATGTCGTTGACCTCGTCGACCAGGAAGCCCGCCTGCTTGCCCATGATGTTGACCACCAGGATGCACGAGCGCGCATGCAGCTGGCTCGGCTCCCAGCCCAGGCGCTCGGCCAGGCCGACCACCGGGATCACGTTGCCGCGCAGGTTGGTCACGCCCTTGACGAAGCTGGGCACGTTGGGGAGCGGCGTCGGCTCGTCCCATTCGCGGATTTCGATGAGCGCGCTCATGTCGATCCCGAAGATCTGCTTGGCCAGCGAGAAGGTTACGATCTTGCGATCATTGGCGGTGTCGGGGGTGCTCATGCTGCCAGTCCTTTGGGCGTGAAACGGGTGGGCGAGGAAACCAGCGCCTCGATGTCGAGGATCAAGGCGATCGAGCCGTCACCGAGGATGGTTGCGCCACCCAGGCCGCGGATCGGATGCAGGTTCTGATCCAGGCTCTTGATCACCACTTCGCGGCGGTCATCGATGGTGTCGACGACGAGGCCGACCTTGCCCGAGCTTTCGCTCTCGACGATCACCACGAGGGAGTCCTCGATGTTGCGGTCGTCGTTGAGGCCGAAGATCTCGGTCGCACGCTTCACCGGCAGATACTCGCCGCGCATGTCGATCACCTCGTGGTCGGGCGCGGTGCGCTTCACCTGGCCGGGCTCGGGCTGGATCGTCTCCAGCACGTGCGTCAGCGGGAGGACGAAGCGCTGGCCGGCGAGCCGCACGATCATGCCGTCCAGAATGGCCAGCGTGAGCGGGAGGATCATCGTGAAGGTCGTGCCTTCGCCCGGCACCGAGTGGATCTCGACGCGGCCGCCCAGGGCTTCCACGTTCGAACGCACCACGTCCATGCCCACGCCGCGGCCCGAGATGTTCGAGATCTTCTCCGCGGTGGAGAAGCCCGGGGCGCAGATCAGCTGGTCGATTTCCTCGTTCGTCAGCACCGCATCGGCGGTGATGATGCCCTTTTCGATCGCCTTGGCGCGGACGCGCTCGCGGTTGATGCCGCGGCCATTGTCCGCGACGCGAACGAAGATCCGGGCGCCCTTCTGCTCGGCCGACAGCTTGATCGTGCCGGCGGGGTCCTTGCCCGCCGCGATCCGCTCCTCGGCGCTTTCCAGACCATGGTCCGCGGCGTTGCGGATCATGTGGGTCAGCGGATCGCCGATCTTCTCGATCACGCCCTTGTCGACTTCGGTCGTTTCACCGATCGTCTCGAGGTTGATCTGCTTGCCGGTTTCCACCGAAAGGTCGCGGAGCATGCGCGGCACGCGGCTGAAGGCCTGCCGGATCGGCTGGGCGCGCAGCGACATGACGTTGTCCTGGATCTGCCGGGTGAGGCGGGCCAGTTCGGGCAGTTCGACGCGCTGGCGATCGGCCGGCGACAGCCGGTCGGCCAGGATCGAGTTGCGGATCACCAGCTCGCCGACCAGGTTGAGCAGCAGGTCGAGCTTGACGAGGTCCACGCGGATGGTCTGCGCGGCTTCGTTGACCGGCTTGGCCGGACCGCCGCCGCCAGCACCCGCACCACCGCCACCGGGGCCACCGGGCGTGCCGCCGCCACCGGCCGGCGGGGTCCCCGCCGCGGCAGGAGCGGGCGCGGCTTCAGGCGCCGCCGCCACGGGTGCAGGTGCCGGCGCCGGTGCAGGCGTTGCCGGGGCAGGGCCCAGATCCATGAAGTCGTCGACCGTTGCCGTCACCGGCACGAACGGGATCTCGTCGCCGTCCATCTCGGCCTCGGCCGCGCCCTCGGGCAGGGCCGCGTCTTCGCTGTCGCGCTTGATCTCGATCACCGAATCCGGCGCGACGAAATCGAAGCAGTCCGAGAGGTCGCTTTCCGGCAGCTCGGCCGGGGCGTGGATCACCCAGGTGAGGTAGCTGTCTTCCGGATCGATCTCGCGCAGCGACGGAAGCGTGCTGGTGTCGACCGAGACGACACGCGCGCCCAGGCCCTCCAGCTCGCGCACCGTCAGCAGCGGCTCACCGGCATTGGCGAGCGCGGCGCGGGACGGCTTGAAGCGTACGGTCCAGCCGCCGGACTCGTCCGGGCCGTTCAGATCGTCGAGCGACACGCCAACCGGGCGGAAGCCGAACTCGTCTTCCTCTTCCTCCATCGCCGGCGCAGGGGCCGGGGCGGCGGGAGCGGGGGCTGCCGCGGCAGGCGCGGCCGCAGCCGGCGCATCGCCGTCCGGCACGCCCTTGTTGGCGAGCACCTGTTCGAGCGCGCTCAGCGCGGCGCCGTCGTTCGGCCGGGACGCATTGCCCTTGGCCGCTTCGACATGGTCCGCCAGCACGTCGAACGAGCTCAGCATCACGCGGATTACGCCAGGCGTGGGGAAGATCTTCCCGGCACGCACTTCGTCGAGCACGTTCTCGAACTTGTGCGCGAAGGCGGTCAGATCCGAATGGCCGAAGGCACCGGCGCCACCCTTGATCGAGTGGATCGCGCGGAACACACCGGCAATGGTTTCGCCGGACAGATCGCCCGACTGCATCGCCGACAGCCCTTCTTCAGCCGTCGTGAGGCCTTCAGTGCACTCTTCGAAGAAGATTGCCTGGATATCGTCGAATTCGTCGCTCACGGGCAGACGCGGCGGATCGCCGCCCCCAGCTTGGTGGCCTCGAAGGGCTTGGTGATCCAGCCGGTGGCACCGGCGGAGCGGGCGCGCTGCTTCTTCTCGTCCGAGAATTCGGTCGACAGCACCAGGATCGGCACGCCCTTGAATTCGGGAACCTGGCGCACGGCCTCGATCAGCTCGAACCCGTCCATCTTCGGCATGTTGATGTCGGTGATGAGCAGGTCGGGCTTGACCTCGTGCATGCGCTCCAGGCCATGCTGCCCGTCGTTCGCGCTCTCGATGCGAAAGCCCTGCGAGGTCAGCGACGTCTTGAGCAGCATGCGCATGCTCGCGGAGTCATCGACGGTAAGGATCAGCTTGGTCACAGAAGTTCTCCGGTATCAATGCCGACCGCCGCTGCGAGCTGGCAACGGTTCACACGATCGGTGAAGGCAGTGCTGGGGTTGAGGATGGTGAAGGCCTTGCCGAGTTTGTCGGCTTCGGCCTTGGCTGCGACGAGCAGCTGCAGCACCGCCTGGCCGACACTCTCGACTTGCGAGGCATCGATCTCGACCGGAGCGTCGCCGTCGACCGCCTGGATGAGGCGGGTTTGAAGATCCGCGGCCGTCACGGTCGTACCGTGTGCGGGGAGCGCAAGCGCGTTGTCCGCGCCGGCCTCAAGCGGTGGCAGGGGAAAGTCCATTTTTGGCCTCGTCGAGAGCGGTTTCGAGTTGCTGGAAGCTCGGCGCGAACGCGGTGGGCGTCATGCGACGGGCGATTTCGATCGCGACCTGCACCGGCTGGTTCTGGGCATAGGCAACGATGGCGGTCTTCACGATCGTGAAGGGCTGGGAGTCGGCTTCGATCGTCTCGAGCAGCTTGCCGGCGAGCGGCGCAACCACGCAGTAGGACAGAAGCACGCCGAGGAAGGTACCGACGAGCGCGCCGCCGATCATCGCGCCGAGGATCTCGGTCGGCTGATCGATCGAGCCCATGGTCTTGATGACGCCGAGCACCGCCGCGACGATGCCGATGGCGGGCAGGCCGTCGGCCATCAGCTGCAGCGAGTGCTGCGGATGGGTTTCCTCGTGATGATGCTTTTCGATGTCCGCTTCCATCGCGGATTCCAGCTGGTGCGGATCCTCGAAGTTGACGGTCATCATCCGCAGATAGTCGCAGAGGAACTCGATCAGGTGATGGTCCTTCAGCAGCCGCGGATACGGCTTGAAGAGATCGCTTTCCTCCGGCTTGTCGAGGTGCGGCTCGATGCCGGTGGCGCCGCTCTTCTTGAACAGCGTCAGCAGGGTGAACATCAGCGTCAGCAGGTCGGTATAGTCGCTGGCCTTCCAGCGACCGCCCTTGAACGCGCGCATGATGCCGGCACCGGCCTTCTTCACCGTCGGCATCGAGTTGCCGACGATGAAGGCGCCGATCGCGGCACCGCCGATCGCCATCAACTCGTGCGGCATCGCTTCGGCGATGATGCCGAATTTGCCGCCCGACATGATGAAACTGCCGAACACGCAACCGAGAATGATGACGAAACCAACAGCGTTCAGCATGGCGGGCTCAAATTCTTTCCCTGGATCTTTCCAGAATTATAGGACGGTTTCGGGCCGCGCGGGCCTTCTGGGAAACTGCTTAGGCGGAAAGGCGGTCGCGCTCGCGATCCTGCCATTCGATGACCTTCAGGTAGTTACGCAGCCGGTTCTGCTCGAGCGACGCGAGCAGGGCGTTGTCGTGCCACGGAAACACCACGTCGGTGACCGCTTCGGCCCAGGGCGCGGAAGCGTCGAACAGGATGCCCATGCCGAAAACCGCCGGCACATGCGCGTAGGCGAGCTTCTGGCCGGCGGCGCGGCCCTGCTCGAGGAAATCCTCCACGGCGGTCAGCACGCCGTTGCGCGGGCCGCCCTCGTGCAATGCCCAGGCGAAGTGACCGTCGCCGCGGAAGCCCTCGCCGGGCGGCAGCAGATCCGCGCGGCCGAGCGTGCAGCCGCGATCGGTGCTGTACGGATGGCGGTGCTCGGCGGGGATCCGCTCGGGCGCGTAATACATGTCGCGGCGGCCGGTGGGCCAGCTCACGTCGTGCAGGAAGGCGAGCAGCGGGCGCTGGTCGCGCTGCGCCAGCGCGTTGGCGAGACGCAGCTCGTTGAACACCGTGTAGTAGTTATGGTCGCCGTCGATCACCCAGGCGTCGATGTTCGCCATCGTCGGGATCGCCTCCAGGCTCGGCAGCGGCACGTGGCGAACCTCCGGCGTCTGGTCCGCCCAGTCGAGGAATGCCTGTTTGGGCGCCGGATCGATGCTGGTCAGCGAGCCGCCGACCACCCGCGTATAGGCGGCGAGATGCTGGCTCGTTCCACCGAATTCGGCGCCGACTTCCGCGATGTGCCGCACCTCGGCCGCCTGGAGCGCGCCGAGCATGATGTCCCAGAACTCGGTCATCGAATGGATAAGAAGGTTCGTCATGCGTGTGCAGCCTGTGCATTCGAGAGAGCGGGGGCAGCCGACGCTGCGGCGGCCTGTCGATGGGCGATGGGGCGGAAGACCAGCGCCAGCATCATCGGCCGGTCGTCGGCGCGGGGCGGTGGGGGCACCATCATGAAGGAGAATTCGTCGGCGCAGTGGAACAGGTGCGGTGCAATCTGCTGCATGCCTTCCAGCGAGGGCAGCGCCTCGACTTCGTCGAGCCCCGCCCGCTGCAAATCCGACAGGAACCGCTCGACCGGCATGAACACGGCGCTTTCCACCTGCACCCAGTCGAACAGCTGGCCGAACTGCACGCCCACCGAGAAGCGGCAGTCGCCGATCGGGATCGCCGCCAGATAATAGCCGTCATGCGTCGGCGTGGCGGTGACGTTGCCGGTCGAGACGTTGACACCGTCGGCAACGATCAAGGGCAGCGAAATCGAGCTGTCGACGAAATCGGCATATTTCATCGGCATGCCGAACCGCTTCTGGGTGAGCAGGGTAAGCTTCACCGGCAAGCCTTCGCCGTCCAGCTCCGCCGGCAGATACATCCGCTCGCTGCCCTTCATGTAGAACAGCCCGCGCTGGCGCAGCCCGCGCCGGGAGATCGCCGGATCGAACAGCGCGACCGTATCGTCGACGCCTTCGTTGATGTCGTGTTCGAACTCCGCGAGCACCGCCAGTTCCTGCTTCATCGGCAGGTACATCAGGCGACCGAGCACCGCGGCCGCGGCGTGGCGCCACAGCGGCATCTCGTCCACCTCAGTACCACGCAGCCGCGCCGCCGCCTGCTCGCGTTCGAAGCGCAGCGTGCCTTCCTGGATGCGTTCGCGGGTCGCGCTCTGGCGGCCCTTGATGCTGTTGGCCTGGCGGATGGGGGTGCCGTCGGCCTCGAAGTCGACGGTCGAGCCTTGGGCCGCGGTGCAGATCTGCTCCAGCACGGCGACGTTGGCGGCGAACGCCTCCAGCGTGTGGCAGTCATAATCTGCCTCGCTGATCAGGCCCTTCTTGTCGCAGCCGGTGCTAAACTGCTCGCGCAGCAGCAGATAGCGCCCGGCGACGTGCACGCCGAGGCGGTCGCGCAGCAGCGAGTCCACCGCGTTCTGCACCGATCCGTTATAGCCGAGATCGACCAGCATCAGCGTGTCGCCCGGCTGCGGATCGACCGCGCGGCGGACATGCGCGATCAGCCGGTCGGCAAAGCCCTGACCTGCCTTGATGATCTGCTTCACCCGCTGCGGCTTGCGGACTTCCGCGAGGAAGGCGATCAGGCGCGTCCGGTCCTTGGGCAGGCCGTTCAGCAGAACCTTTGCCTCCTGCTTCGGCAGCAGCAGCTGGTGGGCGATCTTCTCCGGCGTGGAGCCGATTTCGAACTGCACATGGCGCTCAACCGCTTCCGCGTCGGTGAGCGAGGCGGCGACCGCGGTGAAGCGGCTGATCTCCACGGCACGGCCGGCATGGTCCGGCTGCGCGATCTGGTGGATCCGCATCGGCAGCAGGCCGTCGCGCATCATGAACAGCCAGTGGACGGTGCCGCCGCGTTCGGCCTGCAGCGCCGCTGCCTCCTGCTGGAGCCAGCGCTCATAGGCGTGGAAGATCGGGCCCATCACCGAAAAGCCCAGCGCTTGCGCCGGATCTTGGATCTGCGGCTCGCCCAGGGCGAGTGCTGCGCGGTGCGGCTGCTGCGCGGCGATCGTTTCCGGCAGGCGCAGGTGCAGCATGGCACTGACCGACGATTCCAGGCGCAGGCGCTGTTCGGTCTGCTCGGCGAACTGCTTGAGGTGCAGCGTCTGCACGCCGAACTTGGCGACGCCGTCGACGTCTGCCTTGAAGTTGTCTCCGATGTGCAGGATCGTCTGCGGCGCGCATTTCAGCGCCTTGAGCACGTCCGCATACAGTCCTTCGGACTTGGACTTGTGGTAGGTCGACGAGCAGAAGACGCGGTCGATCATGTTCGCCACCTCGGCGCCGGCGGCGCGCGCGATCAGGTCGCGCAGCTGCTTCGGATCGAGATAGGTGTCGGATACGATGATCACGCCGATGCCGCGGCGCTTGGCCTCGCGGATCAGCGCGACGGTGGGCTCAAATGCGAAACAGTGCCGCGCTTCGGCATCGAGTTCGTGCGCGACGGCAGCGGCGATCTCGGCCTTACGCGCATTCGGGTACATCTCGCGGTAGATCTGCTCGATCGTCACTTCCTTGTGGCGATGCTGGACCAGCGCGGCAGTGCGCGCGCGCGATTCCGCCCATTGCCGCTGCAGCACCGTCATGCCCGGCAGCGCGCCGAAAATGTCGATGGGGGCGTGGCTGTCGCGCCACAGCAGGGTATCGAAGCAGTCGAGCGATAGCAGCTTGACGTTTGCTCGCCCGTCAAACGCGGACGGCAAAGCATGCGGAAGGATGAAGTCGGTCACGGCACTGTCCCTGGAAAGCGTCCGCACCGAGGGGACGCAGGAATCTTATAGGAAGACGGCGGACCAACCCGGCAAAATCTTCCTACAATGGCGGCAGGAGCAAAGGAGCGACAATGACGATCAATGCTTATCAGGCTGCCCGGAGCCGGGCCGAGACCCCGCGTGCTGCGGAACTGCGGCTGATGCGCGAGATCACCGGGGAAATGCACACCGCACATGAAGCCGGCTTGAAGGGCGCGCTGTTGATGCCGTCGCTGTATCGCAACCGCGAGATGTGGACCGCATTCATGACCGACTGCGGTGCCCGCGGGAACAACCTGCCGGTGGAACTGCGCGCCAAGATCATCTCGCTGGGCCTGTGGGTCGATCGCTTCACCAGCGACGTCGTAGCCGGGCGTGAGTCGATCGGAGAGCTGATCCAGGTGAACCGCACGATCATGGAGGGTCTGGGCTTTCTGGACCGTGCGCCGGTGCCGCAGGCGGCCGCCGCCGCCTGATCCCTCGTTGCAGCGCAGACCGAAACGGCCCCGGAGCGATCCTCCGGGGCTTTTTCGTGTCCAGGGGGCGGCGGGGTAGGGGCGCGCATCGGGCTAAGGACCACTGTCCTTGCAGCGACGGCGGCAATCCAGCCGCCTGTGCGATCGCGGAAAGAGTCTGCCGCCAGGGCCTAGGGCCTTGGCCGTCGTGGGAATGCCACGTCGGTCCGGGATAGGCGATTGCCATGGATCGAGGGTGATCCGAACCTCGAAGCTTCGCAACGCATCGCAGGTGCCTAGCGAGGGCAGGGGCTACGTCCCGCCGGAAGCAGGCGCAAAAATGGGCGCCGCGGCATGGCCGGGCGCCCATTTTTTGGTGCGAGGGGCGTCAGGCGATCAGAACGACTTCCAATCGTCCGCACCTGCCGAGGCGGTTGCCGCCGGGGTCGCCATCGGCTTGACCGGCGAGACATAGCCGCTGCCCGACGCCTTTGCTGGGCTCTTGGCGCGGCTGGCGATCGGTTTGCTGCGGGTCCCGGCGGGCGTGCGCGCGCCGACGCTGCTCTTGCCGATGTTGAAGCGCTCGGCCTGCTCGGCCAGCGAGGCCACTTCGGAGGTGAGGTTGCGCGCGGCGGCCGAGGTTTCCTCCACCATCGCGGCGTTCTGCTGGGTCGACTGGTCCATCGTGCCGATCGTGTCCGAAATCTCGGAGATGGCCGAGGACTGTGCCTTGTTGTCGCTGGCAATGCGGCCGAGCAGCTGGTGCACCTCGCCGACGTCGCTCGAGATGTTGGACAGCGCGCCGTCCACCTTCTCGACCATGCCCACCGCGGTGACGATGTCGGCCTGGGTGGCGGTCAGCTGGTCGCGGGCGCGACCGGCCTCTTCCTCCGCCCGCATTGCGAGCGCCGAGACGAGGTCTGCGACGACCGCGAAGCCGCGGCCGGCCTCACCGGCGCGGCCCGCTTCCACTGCGGCGTTCATCGCGAGAACGCGGGTCTGGAAGGCGATCTTGTCGAGGCCCTCGATGACGCTGTCGATGCCCTTGGCGCTGTCCGCGACGCGGGTCATCGCCTGCACGGCTTCGTCGGCGGTGCTGCGGCCCGACGAGACGACGCTGATCGCTTGGTCGGCGCGCTGCACCGTGCCGCTGGCCGCGGTGGCCGTGGCCTTCAGCCGGTGGTCCATCTGGGTAACGGCGGCGGCGGTCTCCTCGAGCGCGGCGGCATTGGCTTCGGTACGGCGAGCGAGGTCTTCGCTGGCCTGGGCGATTTCGCTCGACCCGGTGCGAATACGATGGGTGGACGCGGTTACCGATCCGATCAGCTCGCGCAGCGACGCGAGCGCTTCGTTCAGGTTCGCCTTGAGCTCGGCATAGGTAGCGGGGAAGTCCGCGGTGACGTCGGCCGTCAGGTCGCCCTGGGCCACGCGCACCAGGCTCTCGCGGACGGTGTTGGTCACCATCTGCTGCTCGGCGGCGGCGCGCGCGTCGATCTGCGCGCGCTCCTGGGCGGAGAGGCGGAACTGCTCGACGGCGCGGGCGATCTCGCCCAGTTCGTCGCCGCGGCCCAGGCTCGGCACCGAGGCCGAACCACCTTCGGCGAGCGTCTTGGTGACGCGCGCGAGCGCCGCCATCGGCTGGGCGATGGTGCGGTTGATCACCAGCCACACCACGCTGAGCGCGGCGATCGAAATCAGCGAGAGGCCGATCGTCAGGACCAGCGCCGTGAAGGCAGAGGAATTGCCGCGCGCATTGGCTTCCTCGGACGCCTTGCGCAGTGCATCCAGGATCTTCTGCGCCTGGTCGAGCGCGTCGTGCGAGCGCTCCTTGCCCTCGCCCTTGATCAGCTTGAGCCCGGCGCCCTTGTCGACCAGGTCCGCCGCGAAGGTACGGCGGTTGGTGTCGTCGAGCTGCGCCTTAATCGACGTCATCCGCGCAATGTCACTGGCCATGGACGGATCGGCGACGGCGGCGAAGCCCTTGAGGTCCTTGTCGAGCTCGTCCGAGGCGGCGTCGAGGCGCTTCTGCAGCTTGGCGCGCTCCTCGTCGGTCAGCGCATTGTAGTGACTGTAGACGATGATCCGCATTTCTTTGATGTCGCTGATCACGTCGCTCATGTTCGACATGCCGGCGACGCTGACCTCGACATGCTTGCGCGCGATGCTGGTGAGATCGCGATTGGACATCCAGCCGTTGATGGCGAGGCCGACCAGCAGCAGGCCGAGGAAGCTGAAGGCTGCCAGCATCTTTTTGGTGAGCGGCCAATCATCGAGAAATGCGAACATGTGGCGTTCCATACGCAGGCTCCGACCTTGAATCGAAGCGGTTAAGGCGTGCCGCGAGAAGCGACGTGGTCCACATTATAGGCTGCTTTTCAGACGCTCCGGGCTGCGACGATTACGAATGGACGGTCAGCTACTTCCGGAAAACTCCTGGTACGCGCTCGCGCTCAGCCGAAACGGGGCTGCGCCTTCCTATAAATGCAACAAATAAAGGGCAGCAGGAGCGCGCACGTGTACGGCATTCGGAATGGTGAAAATTCGTTGCGCGGGGTTTGCTTTGCGCTGCTTCTCGTGTCCGGCACCGCACACGCGCAGACAAAACCGCCGGCGCCGGCACCTGCTGGTCCCAAGTTGAGCATCGAGGGCAGCATCCGCGCCCGGATGGAAGGCATTGACGGCCAATTCCGCCCCAAGGTGGACAACAGCATCGCCTTCGCGTCGCTGCGCACGCTGGTCGCCGCCAAGCTCGATTGGGGCGATCTGAACGTCACCGGCGAGTTGCTGGACGCCCGCGGCTATGGCGAGGGGCACAACAGCTCAGTCAAGGCGAGCGACGTCAACACGGTGGAGCCGCTCCAGGCGTTCGTCAGCTACAAGCTGCACAATGTTTTCGGCAAGAAGGACAGCCTTACCGCGCTGGCCGGCCGCTTCACCATGACCTTCGGCGCCCAGCGCCTGGTCGCGCGAGCGGATTTCGGCAACACCTTCCCTTCCTATCTGGGCGGTCGGGTCGAGTATCGGACCAAGAACAAGGACGAGTTGGTTCTGTTTTGGACCCATCCGATCGACGCGCTGCCCAATTCGCCCGACGGGATTTTCGACAACAAGGTCGAGCTGGATCACGTCCATACCGGGACCGTGTTCTACGGCGCGGATGGCAACCTGGCCGATATCGGTCACAAGCTGAGCATCGGCGGCTATATCTATCGCCTCGCCGAGCAGGATCGTCCCGGCTATCAAACGCGTGATCGCCGGCTGGTGACATTCGGTCTTCGCCTCCGCCGCGCGCCGGCCAAGGGCAAGTTCGACGTCGAGGGCGAAGCCGCGCTGCAGCGGGGTGAGACGCGTGTCACCAACGCGGTGACCGACCGCAAGGACCTGCCAGTCCGCGCCGGCTTCGTTCATATCGAGGGCGGCTACACCATGTCCACCAAATGGGCGCCGCGCATCTCCGGCTTCTTCGACTATGGCAGCGGCGATGGCGCCAACCCGGCCTATGGACGGTTCGATTCGCTGTATGGTGCGCGCCGAGCCGATTACGGTCCCGCCTCGCTGTTCGGCCCGGTCGGACTGGCCAACCTTGTCTCGCCGGGCTTGCGGATCGAGGCCAAGCCGTCCAAGCGGCTCGACCTGATGGGCGCCGTACGCGGCCTGTGGCTGGCCGATCGCACCGATACCTTCGCCTTCACCAGCGTGCGCGACAAGACCGGCGCCTCGGGCCGCCATGCCGGTACCGAAGTGGAAGTGCGGGTCCGCCGCTCGCTTATCCCCGATCGGCTGCGGGCCGAGGTCGGCGCGGCCTACCTGGCCAAGGGCCGCTTCCTCACCGTCGCGCCGAACGCGCCGCACAGCGGCGACGCGCGCTACGGCTATGCCGATCTGGTGTTCAAGTTCTGATCGTCGAAGGACCGGACCAAATCGATACCTGTGGCCATCCGCCACGATCAGGAATATGGTCGGGCACGAGTGCGTAACAAAGGTTGATAGCGATGGTGCTCAACATGCTGGTGATATTGATGGTCCGCGAGGCCAGCCTGCGCAGCATGCTCGCCGCGCGACTGGCGCTTTCGGGCATTGATGTAGTGAGCATGGAGCAGGTGGATGCAGGTCGCATCACCCGGCTGGGCGGCACCGCGCCGGTGCTGGTCGCCGATGCGGCTGCCACGGAGGACCATCCCGGCGGCCTCGCCGCGCTGGTGGCCGATCCGCTGTGGCACCGGCTGATCGTTCTGGGTGGTGACCAGGCGGTGACGGCGCCGCATCTGCACCATGTCACCGCCGAGGAACCCGCCGCCGCCATCGCCGCCTTGCTGCGCGATGGCGGGGCAGTCCACTAGCTTACCCCTTGGGGAACAGCCCCGCGGCGAAGGCGATTCGCAGCGCTTCGGACAGGCTGCGGACTTCCAGCTTCTCCATCAGATTGGCGCGGTAGATCTCCACCGTGCGCGGGCTGATATCGAGTTCATAGGCGATGATCTTGTTCGATCGCCCTTCGATCAGCCCCTTCAGCACGTCAGTCTCGCGCGGCGAAAGCTTGGCGATCTTGCTTTCGGCAGTCGCGGTGCGCGCGGCGGCCTCGCCATCCTCTTCCAGCTTCGAGAAGGCCTGGTCGATCACCTTGAGCAGGAATTCGGCCTCATAGGGCTTTTCGATGAAGTCCAGCGCGCCGGCCTTCATCGCCTGCACCGCAAGGCCGACATTGCCCTGACCGGTGAGAACGATCGGCACGAACGTAGGCGAGCGATCGAGTTTCAGCAGCACATCGAGCCCGCTCGAGCCCGGCATGTGGAAATCGAGCAGCACCACGCCCGGATCCAGCTCGGCCTCCTGTTCCAGAAACGCATCGCCCGAGCGATAGCCGCGCACAATCAGATCCGGGCGGACCGAGAGCAGGCTGTGCAAGGAAGCGCGGACGGCATCGTCGTCATCGACGATGTAAATCGTTCGGGTCATTATTCTTCACCTTCTTCGATACCAGGCAAGGTAAAGCGAAACGACGCGCCGCCCCCCGGCGCGTTTTCCGCACTTAGCATCCCCCCATGGCCTTCGATAATGCGTTTGCTGATCGAAAGTCCAATGCCCATTCCGCCTGCACCTCCCTTTGTCGTGCTGAACCGCGAAAAAAGAGTTTCCAAGACATGTTCGGGGAGGCCTGGTCCGCTATCCGTAACTGTGATCGCTATCATCTGGTCTGGCAGCTTCTCGGACGTGATCGTGATCTGTCGATCATCAGGCTCGACAAGTTTTAATGCCTGCACGGCATTGCGCAACAGGTTAACGAGAACTTGCTGTACCTGGATGCGATCGGCCAGGATGAAGCGCGCGGCGGGGTCCAGGTGGAAGCTCACCCGCAGGTTGAAATGGCCGGTGCCGACCAGCACCAGCTCCACCGCGTCGCGCACCGTGCGCTCCACCGACTCTACCCGCATCTCCACTTCGCCGCGCGCGACGAAGGCGCGCAGCCGGCGGATGATCTCGCCGGCGCGCTGGGTCTGCTCGGAGCCCATGCGCAGCAGGTCGGTGACCCGGGGGGCGCCTTCGCCGCGCTCGATCAGCATGCGGGCGGCGGCCAGGAAGTTGGCGGTGGCGCTCAGCGGCTGGTTCAGCTCGTGCGCGAGGTCGGCGGCCATCTCGCTCATCGCGCTCTGCCGCGAGACGTGCGCGATTTCGTTGTTGAGCTCGCTGAGGCGCTGCTCGGTGGCGACGCGCTCGGTGAGATCGCGGACGAACACCGTGATCAGGAGATGCCCGTCGCTGCGCGCGGCACCGGCGCGCATCTCGGCCGGAAAGCGCCGCCCGTCGGCAGTCTGGGCGGTGCCGACCAGCACTTCGCCGACCAGGCCGTCGCCGGTCTGGACGAAGCGTTGCAGCACTTCCTGATCGGTCTCCACCTCCTCGGCGGGGATCAGCAGGGTGAAGTCGCGCCCGACGACTTCCGAGGCGCGATAGCCCCAAAGCTCCTCCGCCGCGGCGCTGAACTGGAGAATGAGCCCCTCGCCGGAAAGCACGATCATCGCGTCCGGCACGGTTTCGAGCACGGTGCGCAGCTGCGCCTCGCGCCGGCGCAGCGCCGCCTCGTGCTCGTCGCGCTCGGTGATGTCGAGGGCTGCCCCGACGACGCGGATCAGTTCCCCGGCCGAATTGTAGAAGCACCGGGCAGAGCCTTCCAGCGTTCGCTCCGTGCCCTTGCAACCGGTGAGGCGGTAGCGGAAGGAGAAGCGTTCGGCGCGATGGGTGACGGCTTGGCTCACGGTCGCCCGAAGGCTCTCCAGGTCGCTCGGCTCGATCAGCTGCTTCCAGGATTCGAAGCTGGAAAGCGATCCCAGCGGCAGGCCCAGCCGCTGTTCGGTGCCCGGCGACCAGTTGATGTGATCGCTGCCGACGTCCCAGTCGAAGATGCCGAGTTCGTGCGCGGCGGTAGCCTGGGCGAGGCGCTCCTCGCTGGCCCGCAGCGCCCGCAGCGCCGAGACTCGCTCGGAGATGTCGAGAATGCTGTGGACGACGATCGCACCGCGGGTGGGCGTGGCAGAGCGCAGCAGCCGTTCGATGACGTGGAGCTGGCTGCCGTCCTTGCGCTGCTCGATCAGCTCCTGCGCGCCATCGGCGTCGGGCAGGGCATAGCTGCTGTTCCAATTTGGACACTGGGCCCGGAGCAGCATGTAGAGATTTTCGCCCAGCGCCTCGGCTTCGCTCCAGCCATAGAGCTGCTGGCAGCCGAGCGACCAGTGGATGATGCGGCCGCGCGCGTCGGTCATCACCACGGTCGCGCCGTCGAGCGCGAGGCTCAACTCGGCACGGGCAACCTGCTCGCGCCCGACCCGGTTGACCGCCCAATAGGCGATCAGGCCGATCGCGAGGATATTGAACACGCCGAGCACGAGATGGCCCATGATCGGCTCGCCCTGTGTGCCGCGCTCCAGGAGCAATTCGATCGTGGCGGGGAGGGCGGGCAGCAGGATCGCACCCGCCACGACCGTCTTGATTGCGACGGGATCCGATCGCTCGATCCGGCTCGATCGTTGCGAATCCACCCGCCAATGCCCCAGCAGGATCGCCGCGGTGAGCGACAGCGCCATGATCGTGCCGGGCACCGATGCCCGCAGGCCGAGGTTCACCGACGAGGGATTGTCGGACAGCATCATGCCCGTGGCGGATGCCAGCGCAAGGGCCAGCGGTGCGATCGCCACCAGCGGCGCCACCTCCCGGAGCAGGCGCCATTTGCTGCGCGACGCGAGCGCCGAAATCGGCAGCATCAGCAGGAAGACGAGGGCATTCACCCCCGGTCGCCCGGCGTGCTGCAGCTGCAGCGCGGCGACACGTTCGGCAAAAACCAGTCGGCCAAGGTCGAACCACGGCTCCAGCACGGGCTGGAGCGTGCCGACGGCTCCCAGCGCCATCGCCGCCAGGTAGAAGGGAAGCGCCAGGCGCGGCCGCCGGACCTGATCCCACAATACGCCCAGCGCTACGAAGCTATAGCCTAGCGCAGCCACCGGCCACATCGGATAGGCGCGGGGCAGGAAGCGATGCAGGATCGGCATGCCGAACGCCCAGCCCGCGAGGGTGGTTAGGCCACACGCCAAGGCGAAAGCGGCCAGAAGGATGGCCGTGGTGACGTTCTTGGACGGCGCGTTTCGGCTGGCCGCGTGTCGATCTATTCTTCCAACGTGCAAACCACCTGCCCCTGCACAGGTCGAAGCCGATGCTACGATTTGCTCAGCATCGGTTAATTCTGCGCGAAAAGCCATAGGGAGATGCACGGAATTCCGCCGATTCTATTATTGGCTTCGTGCAGGTCCTTGCCAAAGCGAATGTCTCCGGCAATCACTTGGATGGGGACCATCACAAGAACATCAGGGAGTCACGCTTGATCCGAAGCTTCGCCATGGCGGCCGCCTGCGTCGCCCTAACCGCCTGCGGGGGAAGCGGCGGCAAGCCTGCCAGCGTCTCCTCCACGCCCGCGCAACGGGGCCCGGGCCTCGGCAAGGGGTACAGTCACGATCCGTATCCCTCCACCTACCGCGCTTATCTGGGGGTGCCGACCCTGCTGACCAACGTGACCATCCTCGATGGCGAGGGCGGTCGGATCGACAAGGGGGCGGTGCTGTTCCGCGACGGCAAGATCGTCGCCCTCGGCCAGAACCTCACCGCCGATGCCGGCGTCACCGTGATCGACGGGCAGGGCAAATATGTCACCCCCGGCGTCATCGACATCCACAGCCATCTCGGCGACTATCCCTCGCCGGGTGTCGACGCGCTGTCGGACGGCAACGAGGCGACGTCGCCGGTCACCGCAGACGTCTGGGCCGAGCATAGCGTCTGGCCGCAGGATCCGGGCTTCAGCCGTGCGCTGGTCAATGGCGGCGTCACCACGCTGCAGATCCTGCCCGGCTCCGCCAACCTGTTCGGCGGCCGTTCGGTGGTGCTCAAGAACGTCTATGCCCGCACCATGCAAGGGATGAAGTTTCCCGGCGCGCCCTATGGCCTGAAGATGGCGTGCGGCGAGAACCCCAAGCGCGTCTATGGCAGCCGCGGCCGTGAGCCCTCCACCCGGATGGGCAACATCGCCGTCGATCGCCAGACCTGGGCCAAGGCGGCCGAATATAAGCGCCGCTGGGACAAGTATGAGAAGGACGGCGGCGAGATACCGGGCAGGGACATCGCGATGGACACGCTGCGCGGCGTGCTCGAAGGCGAGATCCGCGTGCAGAACCACTGCTACCGTGCCGACGAGATGGCCAATGTCATGGATATGGCCAAGGAGTTCGGCTACCACGTCTCGGCATTTCACCATGCGGTGGAAGCCTACAAGATCGCCGACCTGCTGAAGGCGAACGCCACCTGCGCCGCCGTCTGGGCCGACTGGTACGGCTTCAAGATGGAATCCTACGACGCGGTGCCGGAGAACCTCGCCATCCTGGAGAAGGAAGGCGCCTGCGCGATGATCCATTCGGATGATCCCAACGGCATCCAGCGGCTCAACCAGGAAGTCGCCAAGGCGCGTGCCTCGGCGATCCATGCGGGCTTCGACGTCTCCGAGGCGACCGCCTGGAAGTGGCTGTCGATCAACCCGGCGATCGCGCTGGGCATTTCCGACCAGACCGGCAGCCTGCGGGCGGGCAAGATGGCCGATGTGGTGCTGTGGAACGGCAACCCGTTCAGCGTCTACACAAGGCCCGAAATGGTCTGGATCGACGGGGCGCTGCTCTACGACGCCAAGGATCCCAAGCGCCGTCCGGTTTCCGATTTCGAGCTCGGCCAGCCGGGCGAGGGGGACGTAAAGTGAAGAAAACCCTGTTTCTCGCCGCAGCCGCCTGTGTGGCGCTCGCGGCGCCTGCGATGGCGCAGGATGTGGTGATCACCAACGCCAAGCTGGTGATCGGCGACGGTTCGGCCCCCGTCGAAGGCGGTACGGTGGTGGTACGCGGCGGCAAGGTCGTCGCGGCGGGCCGCGGCGTGGCGGTGCCGGCGGGTGTGACGGTGGTCGATGCTGCCGGGCGCTATGTGACGCCGGGCATCTTCGCCGGCTTCACCCGGATGGGCATCGTCGAGGTCGACGGCGTCGGCGTGACCAACGATGCCGCTGCCGGCAGCTCGCCGTTCAACGCCGCGCTCGACGTGAGCCCGGCGGTCAACCCGCGCGCGACGCCGATCGCGATCAACCGCGCTGACGGCGTAACCCGCGCGGTGGTCGCGCCGGACGTCGGCAAGGGCTCGATCTTCGCCGGTCAAGGCGCGGTAATCGACACGCGCAGCGACCTCCACGCCGTCGCCCGCCCGCGTGCCTTCCAGTTCATGGAATATGGCGAGAGCGGCGGCCGCGTCGCCGGCGGCAGCCGTCCGGCGGCGATCGCGATGCTGCGCAACGCGATACTCGAGGCGCGTGACTATGCCCGCAATCCGGCAAGCTTCACCGATCGCGGCAAGGATGCGCTGCTCACCCGCGCCGATGCCGAGGCGCTGGCGGCCGTGGTGCAGGGCAAGGTGCCGCTGCTCGTTCATGTCGAGCGGGCGTCGGACATTCTGGTGCTGCTCCAGCTCAAGCGCGAGACGCCGGGGCTGAAGCTGGTGCTGGTCGGCGCGACCGAAGGCTGGACCGTGGCCAGGGAGATCGCCGCGGCCAGCGTGCCGGTGCTCGCCAACGCGCTCAACGATCTGCCGGCGAGCTTCGAGCAGCTCGCGGCGACCCAGTCGAACATCGGCCGGATGCAGGCGGCGGGCGTGATCGTCGGCGTCGGCATGATCAACGACGACGAGGCACGCCAGGCACGGCTGGAGAAGCAGTTCGCCGGCAATCTGGTGGCGCTGACCCGCGTGCCCGGTGCCACGGGGCTCAGCTGGGATGCTGCCTTCGCGGCGATCAGCTCCAAGCCTGCCGAGGCGATGGGTATGGGGGACGCCTATGGCTCGCTCAAGGCCGGTCGCGTCGGCGACGTGGTGGTGTGGGACGGCGATCCGCTGGAAATCGGCAGCATGCCGGTGAAGCTGTATGTCGACGGGATCGAGCAGTCGCTCACCACCCGCCAGACGCGGCTGCGGGATCGCTACTGGAAGCCGGAGGAAGGCGCGCTGCCCAAGGCGTACCAACGCTGATACGACGTTTTCAATACGGAACCTTCACGATCGCGGAAGCTTTGGCGGTCAGGTGGAACGGGCTCGGCGCGGGATCCTCGCGCCGGGCGATCAGGAGTGACGAACGATGCGGAAACATATCCTTCTCTCCACCCTCGCGGCGCTGGCGCTCGCGGCATGCCATCCGGGCGGCGAGGCGACCGGCAACGCCGCGGCGGACGATGCCGCCGAGGCCAATGCGGTGGTCGAGAACGGCGCGGTCGGCAACAATGTCGCGGCTGAAGTGATCGCGATGAACGACGCGCAGCGCAACGTCGTGTTCATCCGCGCGATCATGGATGCCGGGCTGAAGTGCGACCATGTCGAAAGCTCGCAGCGCCTGGACGACCAGAACGGCAACCCGATGTGGCGCGCCAATTGCACCGGCGGCGTCGCTCACATGGTCACCATCACCCCCGATGGTACCGCGAAGATCGTCAGCCGCACCGATCGGTGACGTTGCAGCGGCCCTTTCCGTTCGTCGGGAGGGGTCGCTCGCCGCTGGCTTGAGGCCGCGGCAAAATCGCGCTTGCAGTTGACGCAGCGTCAAGCTGCATAGCAGCGCCATGATCGATTCCCTGGACATTGCCGAGGTCGCCCGCCGCACCGGGATCAGCGCGCGGGCGCTGCGCTTCTACGAGGCGCGCGGCCTGCTCAAGCCGTTGCGCACCGCATCGGGCCGGCGGCATTACGGGCCGGGCGAACTGGCCACCCTCCACCAGATCCTTGCGCTGAAGCGCGCCGGGTTGACGCTCGCCCAGGTCCAGCGGCTGCTGGATTCGCGCACGATCGATCTTGCCGGGCTGATTGATGCCCAACTCGCCATCCTGCAGCAACAGGCGGCGGCGGTCGACCGCGCGCGCACGCTGCTTCTGGAAACCAAGTCCCGCGTCGAGCGCAGCGAGCCCCTCGACGTCGCGACCTTTTGCTCGCTGATCGAACAAGGAGAACGACAGATGGACAACAAGGCGCAGTGGGATACGCTGGCCTCCCGCTACCTCACCGAAGCGGAGCGGGCGGATTTCGCCACCACGATGACGGACGTGCCAGCAGGCTTCGATCAGGCTGGCTATGCCGCGCAGTGGAAGGACCTGGGCGGCCGGATCAGGGCGGCCCTGCCGCTCGATCCGGGCAGTGCCGCGGCGCAGGCGTTCGCCGCCGAGTGGAAGGCGCTGCTGGCGCCGTTCACCGCGGTGGCGACACCGGCGATGCAGGCGGGCGTCCAGCGGATGTACGCCGATATGGGCAACTGGCAGGGGGAGGCCGATCCGGGCTTCGATGCCGAGGTGTTCCAGTTCATCCAGGCCGCGTGCCGGACCTAGGAGAGATGAAAGGGGAGGTCCGCCGGACCTCCCCGATCGTTCCTCGCTGCGGCCTCAGAGGCCGACGACGCCGCCGTCGGTCTTGGTGATCACCGCAACCGCCGAGCGCGGGCGCACGCTCGCGGCGACGGTGCCGCCCGGCTGGCTGTCCGGCCAGTGGCTGGTCGGGGCGGCGGGGGTGCCGCCCTCACCGGGGTGCTGGATGCCGACGAACAGCGTGCGGCCGTCCGGCGTCGAATCCACCCCGGTGATCTCGCATTCGACCGGGCCGACCAGGAAGCGGCGCAGGTTCGCGCCCGGCGCCGCGCCGATGCGGGTCGCCTGGGTGGCGGTCGCACCGGTCGAGCCGGTGTTGGTGATCGTCCGCGCGCCGCCATCGCCCACCGTGCCCGGCTGGGCGGCGAGCATCATGCAGTTGGTCACGTCGGTATAGGCGCCGTCGTCGGTCTGCAGCCACATCAGCGGCTTGCCCTGGCCACCGGCATGGGTGGCCCGGGCGAACGCCATGCCGTCGGGGCTCGAGAAGTCGTTGCTGTCGTCCAGCGCCGACAGGTTGATGTTGGTCTTGTCGAGGTCGGCGCCGGCACCGAAGGCATAGATGTCCCAGGTGAAGCTGGTCGCCTCGGTGCTGGCTTCCTTCATGCGGATGACATGGCCGTTCGGGTTGCCGTAATTGGCGGTCTGCGCGGGGCCATAGGGGTCGTTATAGTGGCGCGGATTGGCGGCGTCGGTGCCGTTCAGCGGACGGCCGGCGGCATTGTTGTTGGTCAGCGTGACATAAATCTCGCCGGTGACCGGGTTGACCGCGGTCCATTCCGGACGGTCCATCGGCGTCGCGCCCACCGCATCGGCGGCGAGGCGGGCGTTCACCAGCACGTCGGCCTGGTCGGTGAAGGCATAGGCGGGGTTGCTGCCGTCGATGCCGTTCTGGCCGAACACCAGCGGCAGCCAGGTGCCGGTGCCGTCGGCGGCGAATTTGGCGACGTAGAGCGTGCCCGCGTCCATATATTTGTCGCCCATCGCGAGGCGATCGCTGGCGTTGGCATCGGCCGCGACCCAGGCCGTCGCCGAGACGAACTTGTAGATATATTCGCGCCGCGAATCGTCGCCCATATACCAGGCCGGCTTCCGGCCGACGACGAAAGCGCCGGGCCAGCAGCCTTCATGGCCGAGACGGCCTAGCGCGGTGCGCTTGCGCGGCGTCGAGGTCGGCGCATAGGGATCGATCTCGACGACCCAGCCGAATTGGTTGGGCTCGTTGCGGAAGTCGCTCGTCGCCGTGCCGGTGCCGGCGCGCGCGTCCCAGCGGCGGAATAGCGTGTTCGTGCCGTCGGCCGGGGTGACGGTGGACCAGCCATAATTGCCGGTGCCGCTCGTCACGCCGTAGCGGCTGAGCGCGGTGAGTTCCTTCGCGCTGCGATTGGCATTATCCCCGCTGCGGCGGAAATAGCCGGCCCAATTCTCTTCGCAGGTGATCGCCGTGCCCCAGGGCGTGGTGCCGTTGGCGCAATTGTTGATCGTGCCGCGCCCCGCCACGCCGGTCGGCGAATAGACGGTCTTGAGCAGGTCCGAGCCCTTGGCCGGGCCGCTGAACGCCATCGCCGTCGCCGGGGTGATGCGGCGGTTATAGGCCGAATCCTGCTTCACGCTCCAAGCGCGCGCGGCGCCTTCGCTGGCTTCGGTGACCGACACGCCGTGGCAGTCGATCTCCTTTTGCGCTTCCGATTCCGGCCGCGCGCCGTTCACGGTCGTCGCGCCATTGGTGTGCAGATACTGCTGATTGATGTTCTCGTGGTTCTGCACGAGCAGGCCGCGGGTCGAACTGTTCGCGTCGCGCGCGGTGCCGTCGGTGCTCAGCCCGTACCAGTAGAGCGCATCGCCATGATCGCCGATGCGCTGGGCGAAATTGGTGTCGGATCCGTCATTCTTGTAGGCGGGCACCCCCGCGGCGATCGGATCGCCGGTGCGGTTGATCACGCTGACCGTGTAGCCGGTGGGCACGGTGACGATGTCGAGCTTGTTCTTGGCGACGGCGGTGAAGCCCAGGGCCGCGGGACCGACGGTCACGACGGCGTCGGCGGACGAGGTCTGGCCGCGCGAGTCGACGGCGGCAAAGCGGAACCGGAATTCGGTCGGCGTGGCGACGGGCGGGGCGAGGAAACTTGCCGTGTTGGTCGTCGCATTGGCGAGCGTGACCTGCGGGCCGGCGATCTGGGTCCAGGCGACGCTGGTGACCTGCCGGTCGTCCGTGGCGGTGCCGACGAGCGTCACGACCCGGCCTGCCGACGTGGTGATGGCGGCGCCGGCGGATACGGCGGGCGCGGTGTCGCTCCCGAAATTCTTGTCGTCGCACGCCGCCAGCAGCGAACCGCCCATCGTCGCCGCGACGATCGCGCTCGATCCGCGCAGCAGCTTCCGGCGCGAATAGCGCTGGTCGGCCAGCGCGTTGAGCGTTACGGCATCGCTGCGATTGGTGTCCACATCGCCGTCGCTATAGGCGAAGGGCGACTTGATCAGGTCGGTCATTGGATTCCCCTCTGTTGCCGGGCCTGCGCGCCCCGGCTCGACCCTGCCCATGGGGGCCGCGCATGAAACCGTGATGGAGTTCGCGTTACCGATCGGCGGCACATCGGCGGCGGTCATGTGACACTTGCCAGCGGGGCATCCGGCGCTAAGCGCAGCCGCATGACCTCGGACGCCGCAAACCGCGATGCTTCGCCGCCACCGAGCCTTGCCGCGCGCTTGAGCGGCTGGCTGCGCGCGCGGCGGCGCCCGACGTCCAGGGACGGCCAGGACGTGCCAACCGGCCCGGGTCGCCGTGCGGTGATGCTCGCGATCGCGGGGCTGATCGCGGCAGGCCCGCTCGCCACGCTGATCGGCGCGACGGTCCTGGCGCGGGCGGCGGAGCACGAGACGCGGCGGCTGGAAGCGGCGCGCGCACCGCGCGATGTCACCGAGCAGCGCCGTGCGGCGGCGCATGCGATGCTGGCTGCCGCGCTGATGCGTGCCGGCCCGGCCGCGCTGCTGGACGGGGTGGCGACCGCCCTGCCGGCGGACGCGGCACTGGTCCGCGCGGAGCAGCGCGACGACGGGCTGCTCGAACTCGAAATCGCGACCAGCGATCCCGATGCGCTGCGCAGCGCGCTGCGGCGGGTGCCGGCGCTCGCCGCCCTGCGCGACGTGCGGCAGCAGGAAGGCGAGGGGCGGACGCTGGTGCTGCTGCGCCAGGTGGCGCCGTGAGCCGGCGGCCGATCCTGTGGGGGGTGCTGATCGGGCTGCTGCTGGCGGTGCTGTTCGCGCCGTGGACAGGCACGGCACTCGGGCGGCTCGCCAAGGCGCGGGCCGCGCGGGCGAGCGCCGCGGCGGCGCTGGCGGCGCCGACATCGCTCTCCGCCCTTCTCAAACCCGAGCTCGCCTTTGCCGGCACGAATGCAGCCGCCGCGATCCGCGCCCGGATCGAGCGGCTGGCGCAGGGTGGGGGTGTGCTGGTGGAAGCGGTGGCGCCGATCGCCGCTCCGCCGCCGCTGGTGATGGTGCAGCTTCGCGTGTCGGGTCCGGAAAAGGCGGTGCTCGCGCTGGCCGACGCGATCGAGCGCGAACGGCCGCTGCTGCGCTTCCGCAGCTGGCGGGTCGCGCCGGCGGAGGGCGGCGGGGTGCGCCTCAGCGGCGTCTTGGTGGGAGCGATGCGATGATCCCGCGCGCACAACGCATCGCCTTGGGCGCTGCCGCGCTGGCGGCGGTCGCGCTGCCGATCGCGCTGCTGCAGCCTGGCGCCGTGGTGCCGGTGCGGACGCCCCGGCCGCTGCCGCCGCTCGTCGCGCCCACCGAGCCACCGCTCACCCATGTCTTCGACCGGCCGCTGTTCACCGCAAGCACGACTGAGAGCGAAGCGCTTCCCGCCGATGCGCCGCAGCTGACCGGCATCGTCGGCCGGCTGGGCAGCGACGCGGTGGCGCTGGTCCGCACCGCGCAGGGAAGCAGCCGCAGCCTGGCGATCGGCGACAGCGTCGATGGCTGGCGACTTGAATCGCTGTCGATCGATGCGGCGCTGTTCAGTCGGGGCGGGCAGCGGGCGCGAGTGCCGTTGCCCGCCGCCGATCCGGAGCCGGCGGCTCAGTAGATCCCGTCGATCTCCACCTTCAGCCGTGCGGGCGGAGGGGCGAGCAGCAGGCTGTTGCGCTTGGCGTTGTCCGCCTCGTCGGCGCGCAGCCGGGCATAGCGGTCCTTCGCCGCCGCGCTCGCATCGGCACCGTCGCGCAGGATCGTCGGCTTGAGGAAGATGAACAGCGTGCGCTTCTGGCGCTGTTCGCTACGGCTCTTGAACAGCTCGCCGATCAGCGGGATGTTGCCGAGCACCGGCACCTGCTGGCGCGTGTCCTGATAGTCGTCGGATGTGAGCCCACCCAGCACGATCGTCGATCCGTTGTCGGCCAGCACGGTGGTGTTGATCGCGCGCTTGTTGGTCACGAGATCGGATGCCTGTGAGACGGCGGAGGCGATCGAGGAGGCTTCCTGGTTCACCTGCAGGCGGATCGTATCACCCGCATTGATCCGCGGCAGCACGCGCAGGGTGATGCCCACATCCTTGCGCTCGATCGTCGTATAGGGCGTCGCTGAGGTGGAATTGGTGAGGATCGAGCCGGTGACGAACGGCACGTTCTGGCCCGCGATGAACTCGCCCGCCACATTGTCCAGCACCGTGATCTGCGGCGTCGACAGCAGGTTCGCGCGGCTGGAGGTGCCCAGCGCCTGGAGCAGCACGGAGAAATTGTCGCCGATCTTGAAGTTGCCGGTCAGGCCGCTGGCGCCGGTGCCGAGCAGCGATCCGGCGGGCACGCCCAGCGCGGTGAGGATCGCGCCGAGCGAGGTGCCGCCCGCGTTGAACGAGGTCGCGGCACCGGTCACCCGGTCGAGGACTGCGCCGCTGGAGCCCAGCTGCACCGCCAGCGCTTCGGCATCATTGCCGGTGATTTCGGCGATGGCGGCTTCGATCAGCACCTGGGGGCGCCGCACGTCGAGGTCGCGGATCAGCGGCTCGATCGAGGCGATCGCGCTGGGCGCGCCGCGGATGACGATCGCGTTGAGTTCGGGCGCCGGCTGCACCGTCAGGTCCGGGGTGGAAAAGCCCTTGGGCGTCTTCGGCGTGGTCGACTGCATCATCGGCGACGTGGTGCCGGTGGCAGCCTGCACGCCGGTGGCGCTCGTGCCGCCGGTCGCGCCCGTGGCGCCGGAGAGGCCGGCGGCGCCGGAGGTGCCGCTGGACATGCTGCTTTGCGAAGCGAGGCGCGAGAAGGGATTGTTCGAGCTATTCGACAGGCTGTTCGCCACCGGATTGTCGGTGCTCTCGCCCTGGCCCAGCACGCCGCGCAGCACGTCGGTCACCGTCTCCGCATCGGCATAGTTGAGCCGGAACATGCGGGTGATCGGGGTGGAGCCGCCGGGCAGGTCGAGCGAGGCGACGATGCGGCGGCCCTCGGTCACCGCAGCGGGGGTGCCGCGCAGGATCACGGTGTTGCTGCGCTCGTCGGCCGCGACGCGGGTGCCGCCGCCCTGGTCACCGCCCAGCACGTTCTGCACGGCTTGCGCCACTGCCGGCGCGCTGCCGTTCTTGAGCGCGATCGCCGCGAAGGTCGCCCCGCCGCCGCCGTCCAGCTGGCGGATGATCGATTCGATTCGGCGGACATTGTCGGCATAGTCGGTGATGACGACGGCGTTGGGCGCGGTCAGCGGCTCGACGCTGCCGAAGCTCGCCACCAGCGGCCGGGCGATGCGCGCGGCATCGGCCGAGGGCACGTTGGAGAGGCGGACCATCCGCGTCATCAGTTCCTGCCCCGCGGCGCCGCGGGCGGGCAGCCCGCCGTCGCGCACCGCATTGGCGGCGGGCACGACGCGCCAGGCGCGGCCCGAGCGCACCGCGGCATAACCATTGGCGCGCAGCACCGACTGGAACAGATCCCACACCCCGCCCGGCGTCAGCGGGCTCGACGAGGTGACGGTCACCACGCCCTTCACCGCCGGATCGAGGATCAGCGTGCGGCCGGTGATCCGCGAGATCTGGTCGGCGACGTCGGCGATCTCCACCCCGCGCATGTTGATCACCACATCGGCGGCGTCCTGCGGCGCGGCGGCGGTCTGTGCGGCGACCAGCACCGGATCCAGGAGCATCGGCGCAAGCGCGAGGCAGGCGAGGGCGGGGCGAATCTTCACGCGGTTTTCTTTCATCTAGCGCAGCGGGACGGTGAGCGAGATCCGCCGCCCGTCGCGCAATATCTGGATCTGGGCCGAGCCGGCGGCCTGCGCGGCGGCGAAGGCGGCATTGGCCGCCTGGCTGTCGGTCATCGGGGTGCCGTTGACCGAGGTGATCACATCGCCCGGCTGCATCCCCGGCGGCCCGTTCGTGCCGATCCGGACGCCTTCGGCGGTCTGGGTAGCGCCCAGCTTCTGCAGCGCGGCGGCGCTGTTGCCGGGCAGTGCCGGCGGCGGGGCGGCGGGCGGAGCACCGGGAACGGGCGCCGCACCCGGCGGCGCAGCGGCGGCTGCCTGGCGTTGCTCGGGCGACAGGCTGGGATCGGGAAAGGCAAGGAATTCGCGGCGGCCGCCATTGTCGAACAGCACCCGGTCGCGCTGGATCGCGGCGATGGTGGCGCCGTTCACCTGCTGGCCGACGCGGAAGCCGGTGGCCGGTGCGCCACTCACCGCGATGAACGCGGTGGAAAGCTCGGCCGGGATCGCCGCGACGATCCCCTTCAGCTCCAGCGGCAGCGAGGTCGGCTGGGGGGCGTCGACCACCACCGGCTTGCCGAACGGCGCGAGCGCGATGGCGGGCGCCATGTCCGGCGCGACGGCGGGGCCGCTGCGGCCGGAAGGCAGGGTGATCGCGCCGGTGCCGGCATGGCCCGCGATCCGCCAGGTAAGGCCGGCAAGCGCGACGGCGACCGAGACGACCATCGCGCCGGTCAGCAGGTCGAGCGCGGTGCGGGTCTGGCGCGGCGTGAGGGCGAGGCGGGTCATCCCGTGCGTCCGTCCACGAAGCCGTCGAGCGATGCAAGCGGCGTCTTCTCGGCCAGCGGAAACACGTTGATGCGGATGCGGAGGATTTCGGGGTCGTCGGTGCTGCGCCGGTCGACCGCGATCCGCCAGCGTTCGCCCAGCATCTCCACCTGCGGTTCCCCGGCGATTCCGGCTTCCAGCTCGGCGAGGCGGTTCTCGGCCACCCACATCGCCGCGGCGCGACGCTCGACCCCGCGGGTGGAATCGATATGCGTCTGCACCGTGCGCATCAGCCCCACCGTGGCGATGGCCAGCACCGCCAGCGCCACCAGCGCCTCGATCAGCGAGAAGCCGCGGTCGTCGCTCATCGCGTGGTCCCCGGTGGCGTCATCGGCGCGGGCAAGGCGGTGGCGGTTAGCCCGTCATAGCGGACTAGCCAGCGCTGGCTGCCATTGTCGATCGACGCGGCCATCGGCTTGCCCGATCCGTCGACGCCGAGGAACACCGGCGGGCGGGTGTCGAGCGTCAGCGTGATACCGCCCGGCAGGGTATGCGGCGCCAGCGCGCCGTCGGTGCGCGCGGCCATCCGGCCGTTGGCACCCATCGTCGCAAAGCCATAGCCGTGCTTCTCGGCGGTGAAGGCGACCAGCCTGTCGCCCAGCATCGCGTCGTCGGCCGCTGCCTGCAGCCGCGAGGCGAGGCGGCGTGCTTCGCTTTCAACGCTCGGCTTGCGCGTTGCGGCGCCGATCCCCAGCGTCACCGCGCCGGCGGCGACGCCGATGATCGCGAGGACGATCAGCATCTCGATCAGCGTCATGCCGGTTTGGCCGGGCACCACGGTAAAACTCCCCTCCCGCTTGCGGGAGGGGGCGGGGGAGGGAACGACGTGGAAGAAGCGCTGTGAAGTTTCAGCCCCTCCCCTAGCCCCTCCCGCAAGCGGGAGGGGAACGTAGAACGCCCCCCCGGCTGGCATCAGCCCTTGCCTTCGATGTCGGCGTCGACGCCTTCGCCGCCCGGCTTGCCGTCCTTGCCGAACGAGCGGATCGTGAAGCCGCCGCCTTCGGACTTGTACTCGTACGGCTTGCCCCAAGCGTCGAGCGGCGGCGCGGAGAGATAACCGCCCTGCGCCCAGTTCGCCGGCACCGGCGGGATGGTGGGCTTTTCGACCAGCGCCTTCAGGCCCTGGTCGGTGGTGGGATAGTCGCCATTGTCGAGGCGATACATCTTCAGCGCGCCTTCGATGCTGGAGATGCTGCCCTTGGTGGTGGTCACCCGCGCCTCGTCCGGGCGGTTGATCACGTTGGCGGTGATGAGGCCCGCGACCACGGCGATGATCACGAGAACGATGAGCATCTCGATCAGCGTCAGCCCGGCTTCGTGCTCGCCTACTGGCAAGAGCTTGCGCGGGGCGCGCTGCGATGCGATGTCACAAAATGGTTTCAAACTTATGCGCATCCCTGCCTCATGCGTCCCACCCATGAAGCTTCTGTGACACACGGCGCCCGAACGCCGGACCTGCCGCCGCCGCACGCCGGGGGTGTGTGGACGCTGGCGGGCGACCGCCTGATCATAGTCTCCGCCGAGGGGCCCGCAACCATCCTCGTGCCGACCGAGCGCGTGCGGCTGCTCGCCATCGACCTGCCGTTGCCGAATCGCGCTAGGCGACTGGCGGCGCTGCCCTTCGCGATCGAGGACCAGGTCGCCGAGCCGATCGACTCGCTCCATCTCGCGCTCGGCGCGCGGACGGCGCCGAGCGATGCACCGCATCGCTATCTGGTCGGCGTTGTGCGCGCCGAAACCATGGCCGAGTGGGTCGCGCTGGCGGAGGCGAACAGCCTGGGTGCCGCGCCGATGGTGCCCGACGTGCTGCTGCTCCCGCGCCCGGTTGAGGGATGGGCCGTGGAAGTGCGCGACGGCCGGGCGCTGGTGCTGGCGGCGGACGGGACCGGCTTTGCCTTGCCGGTCGGGCTGCTCGGCTCGGCCTGGGAAGCGGCCGGGCGGCCGCGCATCCACCATCTGGGCGAACCGCTGGGCGGTGACGTCGAGGCGCATGCCACGATTCCCGATCTGCGCGACGACGAGGCCCGCGCCGACGTGGCGGTGGCCGAGCTCGACCTGCGCCAGGGCATGTTCGCTACGCGACGCGAGCGCGGGTCCAGCGGCTGGCGGCGGCTGGGCTGGATCCTCGGCATCGGCGCGGCGGCGCATGTCCTGATCGCGGGCGGCGATGCGATCATGCTCCGGGTTATCGCCGACCGTCGGGCGGCGGAAACGCGTGCGCTGGTCACCTTGGCAGCGCCCGGTAGCGATCTTACCGGCGATCTCGAGGCCAAGGTCACCGATCTGCTGCCGACCGGCGCGAGCCGTGCGCCCGATCGCTTCGTGCCGCTGCTGGCGCGGCTGTCGTCCGCGCTCAATCCGCTGGCGGGCAGCATCGCGGTGCGGGCGGTGCGCTATGAGGGCAGCGTGCTGACGATGGAGTGCGATCCCGGCGCGCCCGATCTCGCCGCGCGGATCGCCGAGGCGCTGCGGGCCGGCCGCATCCAGGGGCAGGCGACGGCCTCGCCAGACGGCTCGATCCGTATTACGGCGAGCGCGGCATGAGCGATTTCCTCCGCACCCAGCTGCCGACGCTCGACACCGGCCTGTCCCGCACCCATGGCTGGTGGCAGGCGCGCAGCCCGCGCGAGCGGACGATGCTGGCGGGTCTCGCCGCCTTCCTCGCGGTGATCGTGCTGGTGTACGGGGTGGTGAAGCCGATCCAGGGCGCCCGCGCTTCGGCGCTCGCCGATATCCGCACCTATGAGACGCTCAACGCCCGCATCCGCGCGGCGGGGTCGCTCAGCTCGGTCAAGCCGCAGCGGCGCACCGGCGCGCCCGAGGTGATCGCCACCCAGTCCGCCGGCGCGTTCGGCGTCGCGCTGACCACCGCCCCGATCGCGGGCGGCGTGCGCGCGAGCGTGGCCGATGCGAGCTATGACTCGCTGGTCCACTGGCTGGCCGACGTGACCACGACCAGTGACTTGCGAATCCGCAGCGTCACCCTGCAGCGACTTGGTGTGCCGGGCCATGTATCCGGCACCGTGGAGCTCGCCCAATGATCCTCGAAATGCCGACCTTGCCCTACAGCTTCGCGCGCCGCCACGGCGTGCTGCTGCGCGAGACGCCGCAGGGGATAGAATGCGTCCATCGCGCCGATGCGCCGCTCGACGGGCTGCTCGAAGTGCAGCGGCTGGCACCCGGCGCGCGCTTCGTCCGGCTGGAAGGCGCGGCCTTCGATACCGCGCTGGGTGAGGCCTATGGCGGGGCAGGGGGTGCTGCCGCCGATATCGACCTCGGCGACATGGACCTGGCCGCGCTGGCCGACAGCGCGGCGAGCGTCGACGACCTGCTCGACACCCGCGACGATGCACCGGTCATCCGCCTGATCAACGCATTGCTGATGGAGGCGGTGAAGGAAGGCGCCTCGGACGTGCATGTCGAGACGCAGGAGAAGCGGCTCGTCGTCCGTTTCCGCGTGGACGGCGTGCTGCGCGACATGATCGAGCCGCCGCGCGCGCTGGCGCCGCTGCTGGTCAGCCGCATCAAGGTGATGGCCAAGCTCGACATCGCCGAGCGGCGCGTGCCGCAGGATGGGCGCGTGACGCTGCGCATCGGCGGGCACGATGTCGACGCGCGCGTCTCGACCATCCCGACCCAGCATGGCGAGCGGGTGGTGCTGCGTCTGCTCGAAAAGGGCTCGCTGAAGCTCGACCTGTCCGGCCTCGGCATGAGCGATCGCGATCAGGCAGTGTTCGGCCGGCTGCTCGAACGACCGCATGGCATCCTGCTGGTCACCGGGCCGACCGGTTCGGGCAAGACGACGACGCTCTACACCGCGCTTACGCGACTGAACGATCGCAAGCGCAACGTGATGACGGTCGAGGACCCGATCGAATATGAGCTGCCGGGCGTCGCGCAGACCCAGGTAAACCCCCGCACCGACATGACCTTCGCCCGCGGGCTGCGCGCGATCCTGCGCCAGGACCCCGACGTGATCATGGTCGGCGAAATCCGCGACCAGGAGACCGCACAGGTAGCGGTCCGCTCGGCGATGACCGGGCATTTCGTGCTGTCGACGCTGCACACCAACAGCGCGGTCGGTTCGGTGACCCGGCTGATCGACATGGGGGTGGAGCGCTATCTGCTCGCACCCATGGTGGTCGGGCTGTGCGCCCAGCGGCTGGTGCGGCGGCTCTGCCCGACCTGCCGACGCGAGGATGTAGCAAGCCCAGCGGATTCGGTGCTGCTCGGCGGCGCGGTGCCGGTGGGGGCGCCGGTGTGGCGCGCGGTCGGCTGCGACCAGTGCCACGACGAAGGCTATCGCGGCCGCGCAGGGCTGTACGAGGTCGTCGCGATCGACGACGCCTTCCAGAAGCTGATCCATGACGGCGCCAGCGAGGCCGAGATCGAACGCCATGCGCGGGCCGACAACCCCAGCCTGCTCGATGACGGCGTGGCCAAGCTCCAGGCCGGGGTGACCACGGTGGAGGAAGTCGCCCGCGTCGTGAGGGACGAGGCGTGAGGCCAATTTTCAATCCTCCCCTGCAAGGGGAGGTGGCGCGCGCCAGCGCGACGGAGGGGTGTCACCGCTCGGGACATGGTCCCTCGATTGCGGCCGGGACACCCCTCCACCACGCCTTCGGCGCGGTCCCCCTCCCCTTGCAGGGGAGGATCTGAATGCCCGCCTTCGCCTATCGCGCGGCCGACCGCACCGGTGCCGCCAAGCGCGGCGTGATCGAAGCCTCCAGCCCCGCCGCCGCCCGCGCGTTGCTGCGGGAGCAGGCCCTGCTGCCGCTTTCGGTCGAACCCGCCGCCGAGCGCGGCCGTTCGATCGGGTCGATCACCCTGCCGCGCTTCGGCCGCAGCGGGGTGAGCGCGCGCGCGCTCGCCACCGTCACCCGGCAGATCTCCACGCTGGTCGGCTCGGACATCGCGATCGAAGAGGCGTTGCGCCTCGTCGCCACCCAGTCCGAACAACCGGCGGTAAGCTCGCTGCTGCTCGACGTGCGCGGCGCGATCCTCGACGGGCGCAGCTTCGCGGCCGCGCTGGCGCAGCATCCCAAGGCCTTCCCCGAATTCTACCGCGCCTCGGTGGCGGCGGGCGAAGCCTCGGGCCGGCTGACCGACGTGCTCAACCACCTCGCCGAGTTCGTCGACAACCGCCAGGCCAACGGCCAGAAGCTCCAGCTCGCGCTGCTCTACCCGGCGCTGCTGGCGCTGGTGTCGTTCGGGATGATGGTGTTGCTGATGGTGTATGTCGTGCCGGACATCGTGAAGGTGTTCGTGTCGCGCGGCGCCGACCTGCCGCTGCTGACCCGCGCGCTGATCGCGATCAGCGCCTTCCTGCAAGGCTTCGGACTGTATCTGCTGATCGCGATAGGCCTCGGCATTATCGGGTTCGGGCGCTGGCTGCGGGTGCCGGCCAACCGATTGCGCGTCCACCGCTTCTTCGCCGAGCGCCGGCCGTTCCGCCGCTTCAGCCGCCAGATGAACGCCGCGCGTTTCGCCGGCAGCCTGGCGACGCTGGTAGGGAGCGCGGTGCCGCTGGTCGAGGCGCTGCATGCCGCCGCGGCGGTGACGCCCAACCATTTCGTCCGCGAAAAGGCGATGGGGGTGGCGATGCGGGTGCGCGAGGGGGTCAGCCTGCGCGCCGCGATGCAGGAGGCGGAGATCTTCCCCTCGATGCTGGTCGCAATCGTTGCCTCGGGCGAAAGCTCGGGCAAACTCGCGCCGGCGCTCGGCCGCGCTTCGGGCGAACTGGAGCGCGAGCTGGATGCGCTGGTCTCCACGCTGGTCGCGCTGGTCGAGCCGCTGGTGCTGCTGGTGATGGGCGGGCTGGTGCTGCTGATGGTGCTCGCCATCCTGCTGCCGATCATCAACCTGAACAATCTAGTGGGGGTGTAAAAGCCCGCAAAAGCCCTCTCCCGCCTCCGGGAGAGGGCTTTTAGGTCACATCTTTCCCTGAATCCGTGCTCCACCGGGCAGGCCTACGAACGGCAGCGCTGCGGCGCCGTCCTTGCTCATCCCCAGGTCGAGCATCCCGTCCTCGCCCAGCACTGCGTCCATCAACACCTGCCGCCGCTGCGTCGCGGGGGTCAGGCGGATCGTCGTGCGCGGGCCGACATGCTCGGCGGTCAGCAGCAGCGCCGGCACCGCGGTCGATCCGCCGCCGGCCTTGGGGCGGCAGCTGCCCGGGTCGGTGGTCACCTTGCCATCCATCATCTGGCTGCCGCCACGCACTGCGATCCGCGCCATCTCCACCTGCATCACCAGCTGGCAGGTGAAGGGCAGGTCGGGCTGGATCGCCTGGAGCATGCTGGCATCCGCCGCGCCGCTGACGTGGTCCAGCACCGTGCGCCCGCCCAGATGCACCAGCGCGCGGCCGCCGAGATCGGTATCCGGTCCGCTCGCCTTCCAGTCCGCCGCCAGCCCCAGGCTGGTCAGCGAGCGGAGGGGGGCGAGCTGCCATTCGAGCTTGCTGCCCCCGGCCACGCCCACTTCGCCGTTCCAGATCGTCCCCGCCACGCCGCTGCGCCAGGGCACGTTTCGGACGAGCAGGCTCGCCGGTGCGGTGGCCAGCATCGCCAGCGCATAGGCCCCTATGCCCAAGCCGGCGAAGAGGATAAGACGCCGCCGTGCCTCATTCGCTGAATCCGGAGTTCGCAATGGACCGTCGGTCCCTGCTGCGGCTGTTGCCCTCGGGCCTCGTCCTATCCGCGGCATCGCTATCCTCCAACGCATGGGCGGGCGAGAAGAAGGACAAGCGTCCGGTCGCCCTGTTGCTCCCGCTCGACGGACCGCGAGCGGGGCTGGGCCGTAGCATGCAGCAGGCCGCGTTGCTTGCGGAAAACGCCGACTATGTGCTGGCGTTCGATACCGGCGGCACCGCGGAGGGCGCCGCGCGCGCCGCCGCCGAGGCGCTGCGTCGTCATCCCGCGCTGATCCTGGGGCCGCTCAGCGCCGCAGAAGTGCCCGCCGTCGGCAGCACCGTGGCGAACCGGGTGCCCGTCATCGCTTTCAGCAACGATTCGGTGCTGCGCCAGCCGGGCGTGTGGATCTTCGGGATCACTGCTGCGCAGGTGACCAGCGCGGTGCTCCGCTATGCGCGGACGCGCGGCGTGCGATCGGTGGTGATGATCGACGACGGCTCGCCCTGGTGCGCCGCTGCCAGCCTCGCTGCGGGGCGGATGGAGAGCGAGATCGGTCTTTCCTTGCGCGTCCTCCAGGTGAAGCCGGGCGAGCCGCTGCCCCAGGCGGGCGACGCGCCCGATGCGGTGCTGCTCCCGGGAAGCGGCGAGGGCGTGCTCGCCGCCGCGCGGGCGCTGAAGGGCAGCGGCGTGCAGTTGCTCGGCACGCTGCAGGGGCTCGACAACCGGCCGGACGCGCTGGAAGCGCTCGACGGCGCCTGGCTGGCCTGCCCCGATCCGGGCGCCTTCGCTACGTTCGCCCAGGCCTTCGCGGCCAAGAATGGCGGCGACCCGGGCACGATCACCGCGCTGGCCTATGACGCGGCGGGCGTCGCCAACAAGCTGCGCGAGGCCAATGCGCTGAACATGAACGGGCTGGTCGACGCCAAGGGCTTCCACGGCGTTACCGGGCCGGTGCGCTTCCGCACCGACGGATCGGTGGCGCGCGACTTTGCGATCGTGGTCGCCTCGCGGGACGGCTATGCCAGCGTAGCGGTGAGTTCGGGATCGTGACCGACCAGCCCGAAGCCGGCGAGTCCGGCTTCACGCTGATCGAGTTGATGATCTCGCTGGGGCTGTTCGCGCTGATCGCGGTGGCGGGGCTGGCGCTGGTCGACGGCATCCTGCGGGTCAATGGCCGCACCGAGGCACGACTGGATCGGCTCGCGGCGCTCCAGCGGACGATGTTCGTGCTGACCAGCGATCTCGACCAGGTGGCAAGCGGCCCCATCCAGGGCGGGGCGGACCGCCTGTCCTTCGTGCGCAGCGCGACCGGAGCCGGCGGCCTTACGACGCCGGTGCGCTATGGCGTGGCCGGCGGCACGCTGGTTCGCCTGGCACCCGCACCGCAACTGCTGCTGCCGGGCGTGGTCCGTGCGCGCTGGCGCTTCTGGGACGGCGCCTGGGTCGACCGCTGGCCGCTGAACGACAGCGACGAAGCCAAGGCCCGCTGGCCGCGCGCGATCGCGCTCGACGTGGAGGCGGCGGGCCCGGGCGGTACGCCGGTCGCGCTCCACCGGGTGGTGACCTTGCCGTTCCGCGCACAGACGCAGCAGCCGCAATGAGCCGCCGGCCGGTCCGCGACGACGAACGCGGCATGATCCTGGTCAACGTGCTGATGTTCGTCGCCATCGCCAGCGGGCTGGTGCTGCTGATGATCGATCGCGAGGAACTGGCGCTCGATCGGGGGCTGCGCATGCGCGAGGCGGCGCGGGCGCAGGCGATCGTGCGCGGCGGCGAGCTTTCGGCGCTGGTCGCGCTCCGCCGCGACGGCGAGATCGCGCCCGATGTCGATCATGCCCGCGAGCCCTGGGCCAAGCTCGCCGCCACCGCCGCACCGATCGAGGGCGGCACCTTCGATCTCGCGATCGGCGATGCCGAGGGGCGGTTCAACATCAATTCGGTGCGCAGCGGCGAGGCAGGCGCGGTGGTGCTGCTCCAGGAAATCGCCAACGAGATCGGGATGCCGCCCGAACAGGTGGTGGCGGCGATCCAATATGTCCGCCTGCAGGGGCCGGTGACCGATCTTCGCCCGCTGCGGCTCGCCGGGCTGGAGCCCAAGGTGGCGGACCGGCTGGAGAAGGTGGTGACCGCGCTGCCGAGTGTCACCACGATCAACCTCAACGCCGCCGAGCCCGAGCTGATGGCGATGCTGTTCAAGGATCCGCTGGTCGCCAGCCGGCTGGTGCAGGTGCGCGCGCGACAGGGCTTCCTGACGCTCAAGGATCTCGACGACCAGCATGCGACCCTGCCCTGGGGCACCTCGTTCAAGTCGAGCAGCTTCTGGGTGCGCACCCGCGCCCGGATCGGCGGCACCGTGCAGCAGGAGGCGACGCTGATCCAGCGGCGCCGGACCAAGGAAGGCAAGCTGGAAACGGTGCCGGTCGAGCGCTGGCGCAATGCCGCGGTGCCGCCGGGCGTGCCAGCCTTCGGTACGGGCCGTTGAGATTGGCCGGCTTTTCTGGTCTGATCACCGCGATGATGCGAGCGTGTTCCCCATGGTGCTGATGCGATGGTTCGGTCGCGGCGAGATCCGCCGCTGGCGCGACCTGCACGTCGCGATGGCGCGCGCGGTGCTGCAGCAGGCGGCAGCCGACCTGGTCGAGAGCTTCGATGCCGATCTCTCCCAGGCCGATTGGCGCGACGGATTGATCGAGCAGACCCGCTTCGTCGCGACGCGGATCGCGCCCGTCGTACGCCAGGTTGCCGATCCGTTGGCGCGACGGGTGATCGAGGAGGCCGATCGCGCGCTGGCGCCGATCGCCTTCCACCATCTCCAATGGCGGCCGATGCCGGTCGACGCCAATCTGATGCGCGACATGATGGAGGAGCTGGGCGACTGGGCTGCGGCGGGTGGCGCCGCGCTCACCGGCCTCGTGCGCGGGGCCGCGACGGGGCTGCCGATCGCGGGCGGGCTGGGGCGAGGCGGTCCGGCGGGCGACTGGATGCGGCTGCGTGCCGAGGCGCGGCTGCGGGCGAAGGTCCACGCCTATGTCCATGCCTCGGTGGTGCAGGGGCCCAAGGGGCGGCCGGCACTGCTCGAACATGTCGTCGCGCTGCTGCAGGACACCGCGCGGCACGCGCAGCCGCTGTGACGCTCAGGCGATGATCCCGGTTACCGTTGCGGCGAGTAACGTCGCAGCGTCCTGCGGGGCGAGCCGCACCTGCAATCCGCGTTGCCCGCCATTGATAAAGACATAGGGTTCGCTGACAGCGGTTTCCTCGATCACCGCCGGTAGCGCCTTCATCTGCCCGAACGGGCTGATGCCGCCGACCTTGTAGCCGGAGAGGCGTTCGGCGTCCGCCGGCTTCATCATCTCGGCCGATTTGCCGCCTAGCGCCGCCGCGAGCTTCTTCATCGCCACCTGCCGGTCCGAGGGCAGGATCGCGAGCACCGGCTTGCCGTCGACCTTGGCCATCAGCGTCTTGAGCACGCGCGCGGGCGGCTCGCCCAGCGCCTCGGCCGCCTGGAGGCCGATCGCGTCGGCGTCCGGGTCATAGGCATAGCTGTGTACGGTGAAGGCGATCTTCGCCGTTTCTAGCATCCGCGTGGCGCGGGTGGCCTTGGACATGGTTTCGCTCCCCGATTCTCGGCTCGGTGGCATGCGCACGACCTACGTGCAAGCCCTGGGGCGTGATGAAGTCCTTGTTAACGCTTGCGGCCTAGCGTGCCGAAAGGTTGGGCAAGATTGGGCGGAGGTGGGCATGGGCCTGCTGGGGATGGCATTGTTCGCAGCGGTTGCGGGAAGCTCGCCGGCGGCGGCGCCGCGCGTCGCGATCATCGACAGCGGGGTGGCGGAAACGCCCGAGCTTCATGGCAAGCTGATCGCCGAATATGACATGTCGGGTGCTGACCGTCCCGCGTTCCGCCCGCGCTACGACCATGGCACGATGGTCGCCACCATCCTCAGCCGCGCGGCGGCGGGGGAGGTGGCGATCGTGTCGCTGCGGATCGACGATCCGGCCGGCTGTCGACCGGGCGCCAACCCGCCCTGCCAGCCGAGCGCCGCGCCGATCGTCGCTGCAATCCGCAAGGCGATCGAGTTGAAGGTGGACGCGATCAACATCTCGCTGGCGCTGGCCGACGATCCCGCGATCACCGCCGCCGTCCACGATGCCGCATCGGCCGGAATCGTGGTGGTGCTCGCGGCGGGCAACAACGGCCTGTCGCACCCGGGCAACCTTGCCATGGCGCGGCAGGGCTTTCCCAACGCGGTACTGGTCGGCGCGCTCGACGCCGCCGGGCAGCCCTGGACCGGCACCAACCGGCCCGAGCCGCAGGCGCAGGGCTATCTCTATGTCTGGCAGCGCGGCGTCGACGTGCCGACCACGCTGGCGGACGGCCGTGCGGTGACCGGCACCGGCACCTCTTTCGCCGCGCCGATCGAAACCGCGCGGCGGATCGCGCATCGCCGCCGCACCGCCTGATTGCGGGCTGAAATTTTCGGAAACACAGCCGTTATTGCGGAACTTTGAGGATCGGGTATGGTTCCGGCCCAGGAGAGGCTGGAACGTAAACATGCGCCGGGTCTGTCCTCGCTGCGGGTAAACCGTGGCGGGAACATGCGATAATGGAAAAACAAGTATGTATATAAGTTTGCTTGTCGCGATGCTGGTAGCAGCACCGCAAGCCGGAGAGGGTGTCGAAGGCCGCTGGAAGACCCAGACGCGCAATGCGATCGTCGAGATCCAGCGCTGCGGTCCTTCGATCTGTGGGCGGATTCTCACCTCGGATGCGCTGCGCACCAATCCCGATCTGCGCGATACCAAGAATTCGAACGCGCAGCTGCGCAACCGTCCACTGAAGGGGATGCAGATCCTGAGCGGCTTCACTGCCGATGGCGGCAATTGGAGCGGCGGCAAGATCTACAATGCCGAGGACGGCAAGACCTACACCGCCGACATCACCCTGGCGGGTGCCGACCAGCTCAAGATGCGCGGCTGCGTGTTCAAGCCCTTCTGCCGTACCCAGACCTGGACCCGGGTTCGCTGACGCCGCGCCACGGCGCCGTCCGCAACCCCAGTAGCGTGAGAAAAACCATGAAGAAACTGCATCTCCTCCTCACCGCCGGCACCACGCTGGCGGCCAGCGCCGGCTTTGCCGGTGCCGCCCATGCCCAGGCCTTCTACCTGCAGGAACAGTCGGCGCGCGGCGCCGGCCGCGCCTTTTCGGGCGAAGTCGCCGATACCGGCGCTGCCTCGCTGTGGTGGAACCCCGCCGCAATCGCCGATGCCGAGCGGACCGAAGTCAATCTCAACGCCGCGGCGATTCTGCCGCACGGCGATGTGGTGGATACCGGCACGCGGATCCAGCGCCCGGGCGGCCAGCCCTTCACCGCGATCGGCGGCGACAGCACCAGCCGCAACCCGATCAACAACGGCGTGCTGCCCTCGGGCGCGATCGCGTTGCCGCTCGGCCACCGCATCGCGCTCGGCCTGGCGGTGACGTCGCCGTACAGCTTCACCACCGATTATTCCTCGAGCAGCTGGGCGCGCTACAGCGCCGACAAGACCCGGCTGCGCACCGTCGACATCCAGCCCTCGATCGCCGTTTCGGTGACCGATTGGCTGCGTGTCGGTGCGGCGGCGAATGTCGAATATACCGATGCCACGCTCAGCAACGCGCTGCCCAACGTCGCCGCAAGTTTCGGCGATGGTCGCCAGGAACTGAAGGGTGACGGCTGGGATGTGGGCTGGAGCGCCGGTTTCCAGATGCACAGCGACCGCGTGACCGCGGGCTTCAGCTACAAGTCTGCCATCCGCCACAAGCTGAAGGGCGACCTGACGGTGAGCGGGCTGGTCGGGCCGCTCCAGAGGAACAACGTGGCGCTGTCGAACGTCGAGGCGGACTTCTACACGCCCGCCCAGGAGATTGCCGGCCTGCGCTGGCGCGCGACCGACAGGCTGACCCTCAACGGCCAGGTGGTGCACTATAACTGGGACAAGTTCGACGCGATCCGTCTCAGTGCGCCGCTCAACCAGGCGATCCCGGAGAACTATCGTGAGAGCTGGAGCTATGCCGGCGGCGTCGACTATATGGTCTCGCAGGCGCTGACTCTGCGCGCAGGCGTGCAGCGGGCGACCACGCCGACCCAGGACGGCCAGCGCGATGCGCGCGTGCCCGATTCCAATCGCTGGAATTTCGGCGCAGGCGGCTCCTACGCGGTCACGCGGAACATCGTGCTCGACGCCGCGGCCAACTATGTCGACTTTGCCGATGCATCGATCGACAAGGCGACGATCGCGGCCGGTTCGACAATCCTGACGCAAGGCCAGCTGCGCAATGCGCGGGCGTTCGTCTTCTCGCTGGGCGGCCGCGTCCAGTTCTGACGGATTGGTAGCAAGGTGGAATGCGCGACGCCGTCGGCCCCAGGCCGGCGGCGTTTCGCTTTTCTCACCCCCCCCCCCTCCTTCGAGAAGGGGCTTCGGAGCGGAGCAAACCCGGGACTATCGCCCGGGCGCGCGAACACCTATCCCGAGCGACCCGCATCGAAACCAGATCTTAAGGATGTTCCCGTGACCGACCTCGAGTCCCCCGATCGCCTGACCGAGGCCCGTACCGCACTCGCCGAGGCGATGGCGCTGCACGAGCAGGGCGACCTGGCGGCGGCCGAGCGGCGCTATCGCGGCGCGCTCGCGCATGGCTATCGTTCGGTGGAGATCCTGCCGCTGCTGGCTGGCCTGCTCGGGCGGCTCTCGCGTCCCGAGGATGCGCTGGCCGCCTGGGACGAGCTGCTCGCGATCGAACCCGATCACGCCGTCGCGCTGCACGAGAAGGGGCTGACGCTCCACTGGCTGGGCCGCAGCGATCAGGCCATCGCGCCGCTGGAGCGTGCCTGTGCGCTCGATCCGGACAACCCCACCGCGCTGGGCAACCTCGCGGTGGTGCTGGCCGATGTGGGCCGCAATCTGGAAGCGCTGCGGCTGTTCCGCCGCGCGCTCGCGCTCCAGCCGGATAATCTGCATCTGCGCCACCAGGTTCGGCGGCTGGGCTCGGGTGCGGTGCCCTTCTGGCACATCCCGATGATGAACGACACGCCGCGCAACGACGCGTTCGAGGCGGCGATCAAGGCGGCGCTTGCGGTTGCGGGTCCGGATGCGCGGGTGCTCGACATCGGCGCGGGCAGCGGGTTGCTCTCGCTGATGGCGGCGCGGGCGGGGGCGCGGAAGGTCGTCGCCTGCGAGATGGAGCCGCTGATTGCGGAGATGGCGCAGACCATCGTCGCGCAGAACGGCTATGCGGACCGCATCACCGTTCACGCCAAGCCTTCGACCGAACTCGCCATCGGCGCCGAACTGGATGCGCCGGCGGACATCCTCGTTTCCGAAATCCTGTCGAGCGACCTGCTGACCGAGAAGGTGCTCGATACCTTCGAGGACGCGCATCGCCGCCTCCTCGCGCCCGACGCGATCGTCATCCCGCGCGCCGCCACGGCAGTGGGCTGCCTGGTCGCCAGCGACAATCTCGCCGACTATGCCTTTGTCGGCGACGTCTCGGGCTTCGACCTCTCGGCCTTCACCGCCTTCGCGCCGCAGCGCCTGCCGATCCACGGCACGATGACCGGCTGGACGCGGCTGTCCGACGATCTGGAGCTGGTGCGGCTGGACCTGACTGAGAAGAAGCATGACGCGACGCTGGCGCGCCTGCGCATTCCCGTCACCGCGAGCGGGCGCGCGATCGGCATCGTGCAGTGGATGCATATCGATCTGTGGGAGGGCGTGGCCTTCGACAACCACCCGAACGGCTATCACGACGGCGGCTGGCTGCAGGTGCTGCACAGCTTCCCCGCGCCGATCGACGTGACGGCCGGCGAGACGCTGGACATCGCCGTCGGCCATGACCGGATCACGCTGATCCTGATGCCGCTCGAAAGCGGCTGAGGCGCGCGGCGCGGCGTTTCAGCGGAGGAGGAAAGGGGTAGCGGGCGACCCGAAGGTCACCCGCTGTATCCCAATGCAAGAAATGGTCGGGAAGAGAGGATTCGAACCTCCGGCCCCTGCCTCCCGAAGACAGTGCTCTACCAGGCTGAGCTACTCCCCGACGGAGTCCGGTCTACGATGCTTTCGGGAGCAGACCGGCTTGAGCTTGGAGGCGCGCCTATAAGGGTGGGTTGGCCGAGCCGTCAAGCGGTTCGTTGCAGCAAAAACGTAGCGACGTGCATTTTTTTCCGCGTTGCGTCGTTTCCCGCTCTCGACCGCCCCCCGGCGGACCGATAAGCCTCGCCACCAATGTCGCCGATCGAAGCCGTCGCCACCCTGCTGGGGCTCGCCAATGTTGCGCTGGTCGTACGGCGGAGCCTGTGGAACTATCCCTTCGCGCTGGCGATGGTGACGCTCTACGCGTGGATCTTCCTGCACGCGCGGCTGTACAGCGACGCGCTGCTCCAGGGCTTCTATTTCGTCGTTAACGGCTATGGCTGGTGGAACTGGAGTCGCGCCAAGGCGGAAGTGGGTGACGTGCCGGTGGTGCGTCTCGGCAACCGCGCGCGGCTCGGCTGGGCGGCAGGTGCTGCGCTTGCCGCGCTCTGCTGGGGCGCGCTGATGCATCGGCTGACCGATGCCGCCTTTCCGTGGTGGGACGGCACGATCGCGGTGCTGAGCATCGTCGCGCAGATCCTCCAGTCGCGCCGCGCCTGGGAATGCTGGCCGCTGTGGATCGCGGTCGACCTGCTTGCCATTCCCTTGTTCCTGGTGAAGGGACTGCATCTGACCGCAGGGCTCTATTGCCTTTTCCTCGCGCTTTCGGTGTGGGGAGCGATCGATTGGACCAAGGCCCGCGCATGAACCCCCGCACCATCTGCCTCCACGGCCCCGAGAGCACGGGCAAGACGACGGTCGCCGCGCGACTGGCGGCGGCGCTGGGCGGCACCGTGCTCGACGAATATGGCCGCGAATATGCCGAGGCGCGTGGCACCGACTTCACAATGCGCGACCTGGTCGAGATCGGCAAGACTCACGATGCCGGCACCCGGATGATGCTGGAGACGACCGCGCCGCCGCTGATCCTCGATACCGATCCGCTGATGACCGCCGTGTGGGCGGACATGCTGTTCGGCACGCGCGATCCGTGGTTCGACGCGTGGCAGGGCACGGCGGATTGCTATCTGCTGTTCGACATCGACCTGCCCTGGGTAGCCGATGGCACCCGGTTGTTCGGCACCCGCGAGGCGCGGCAGCGCTTCTTCGATCTGTCGCGCGCCGAACTCGAGCGCCGCGGCGTGCCCTGGGTGCTGGTCCAGGGGGAAGGGGAGGCGCGCACCGCCGCCGCGCTCGCCGCAATCGCGGCTTTTGGGCAACAGCCTTGAGGAACCGGCAGCTGCCGGAATTCCGTCACAGGAAGTTCACAATCCGAGCCTAGCGCCGCCCCCGACGGCAACGGGGAACTACAAAACAAGTCGTTAGGGTAGCCGGCGCAATGCCGGGGTGCACGCTCGCGCGCCGTCCGCACAGAAGACCAAGATATTCATTCGGGGAAAACCAATGCTGAATCTCGCGCGCGACAAGCGCAGCCTGCTGATCGGCGCCGCCCTTGGCGCGCTGTTCACGTCCGATCTCGCCTTCGCCCAGGATACGCAGGCGAATGACGGCCTGAGCGAAATCGTCGTCACCGCCGAGCGCCGCCCGGAAAACCAGCAGGATGTGCCGCTCTCGGTGGCGGTGCTGCCCGCCGCGCAGGCGCGCGACTACACCGCCGGCGGCGACGACACGCTGCTCGCGCTCTCGGGCAAGGTGCCGGGCCTGTACGTCGAATCCTCGACCGGCCGCATCTTCCCACGCTTCTATATCCGCGGTCTCGGCAACACCGATTTCTACCTCGGTGCCTCGCAGCCGGTCTCGATCATCCAGGACGACATCGTCCTCGAGCATGTCGTGATGAAGTCGAACCCGGTGTTCGACGTGAACCAGATCGAAGTGCTGCGTGGGCCCCAGGGCTCGCTGTTCGGCCGCAACACCACGGCGGGCATCATCAAGTTCGATTCGGTCCGCCCCTCGCAGCAGTTCGAAGGCCGCGGCACCGTCAGCTATGGCAGCTTTAACAGCGTCAATGTCGATGCCGGCGTCGGCGGCCCGATCATCCAGGACAAGCTCGCCTTCCGCATCTCCGGGCTCTATCAGCACCGCGACGATTATATCGACAACAGCTACACCGGCCCCAGCGCCGACGGCACCCGCGTCGGCCGCAAGGACGCTGCCGGCGGCTTCAACGAGCGCGACGTGCGCCTGCAGCTGCTCGCCACGCCCAGCGAAGACCTGTCGATCCTCGTCTCCGGCCATTCCCGCTGGTATGACGGCACGGCCACCGTGTTCCGCCGCGCGGCGCTGCCGCTCGGTTCGAACCAGATCACCGGCGTGCAGTTCACCCGCGCGCGCTGGGACGAAGGTGCGGACAACCCCCAGAACTACAAGACCGCAGGCGCCTCGGTGCACGTCAACTGGGATCTGGGCCCGGTCACGCTCACCTCGATCACCGGCTACGAGACGCTGTCGGGCTATAGCCGCGGCGATACCGATGGCGGCGCGGGCGCCGATTTCGGCAACGCCGGCTATGGCGAGTCGCTGGGCCGGGTGAAGGGGCTCGACCAGTGGACCGAGGAATTCCGCGTCGCGAACAGCGGCACCGGCCCGCTGAAGTGGCAGGTCGGCGCGATGTACTTCGATGCGCGGGACATCACCGAATTCTACCAGCGCGCCTATTTCCTGAGCGCGCCGAACAACAATCCCAACAACTGGGTGCGGCTGCACAACCAGAACACCAGCTGGGCCGTGTTCGGGCAGGTCAGCTACGAAATCGCGCCGAAGCTGACGATCACCGCCGGCGGCCGCGTCACGGAAGATACCAAGACGACCGATCTGCTGAAGACGGCCAACAATGTGAACAACGTGTCCAGCTACAAGGGGCGCACCCATGCGCGCCTCTCGGACACGCAGCCGAGCTGGGATCTGAGCGCGCGCTACGAGATCGATCCGGACGTGAGCATCTATGCACGCGTCGCCAAGGGCTTCCGCGGGCCGACCATCCAGGGCCGTTCGGCGGTGTTCAACTCGGACTTCTCGACTGCCAATTCCGAGAAGATCCTGTCGTGGGAAGCGGGCGTGAAGAGCCAGATCGGCCGTACGCTGCGCGCCAATCTGTCGGGCTTCTACTATACGGTCGACGACATCCAGCTGAACGGCAACGATATCAACGGCAACGGTATCTTGCTCAACGCCAACAAGGCCAAGGCTTACGGCGTGGAGGCCGATTTCGACTGGCGGCCGGTGCGCAACCTCTCGATTCAGGCCGGCGCGAGCTGGCTGCACAGCAAGATCGAGGACAAGAATGTCGAGGTGCAGACCTGCGCCTTCGCGGGCGCGCTGGCCTGCACCGTGTTGGCCCCGACGCGCACCACGATCCTGTTCGGCGCACCGGTGTTCCTGACCAAGATCGACGGCAACCCGCTGCCGAACGCACCGGAATATAACTTCAACATCAACGCACGCTACGACATCCCGATGGACATCGGCGGCAAGCTGTTCCTCCAGACCGACTGGAACGTGCAGGGCTACACCAATTTCGTCCTGTACAAGACCAAGGAGTTCACCGCGAACGGCAACTTCGAAGGCGGCCTGAAGATCGGCTACACCGCCGAGAACGACGCCTGGGAAGTCGCGGGCTTCATCCGTAACCTGACCGGCGAGAAGAACCTGAAGGGTGTGATCGAGAACTACCGTGCCGCCGTGCTCAACGAGCCGCGCGTGTTCGGCGTCTCGCTGAGCGGCAAGTTCAAGTAAGCTGAACCGGCTGTACCTCCCCCTTCGGCGGGGAGGTGCGACGGGCAAGAGAAAAGGGCCGCCGCGGGATCTCCGCGACGGCCCTTTTTGTTCGCTGCGTCCGATCAGTTCGACGGGGAGAGCTTGGTGTTCAGCACCCAGCCGACATTGTCGTTCTCGTCCGCCACTTCCCACCACAGGCCGTCCTTCTTGCCGGTGGGGTAGAGGATCGCGCCGACCGGGACCGTGCGGATCACCTTGCCGGTCGCGGCGGGCATGCTGCGCATCGCCACCGGCGCCTGGGCGGTGAAGGTCTTGGTCGGGGCCGCCTGCGCGGTGCCCTCGTCGCCCGGGCGGACGAGGCCCAGTTCGTTGACCATCTTCGAATAGGCGTCGATGAACGCCAGCGTCACGATGCGGCCGATATCGGTGTTGTCATAGCCGCCGCCGACCGCGCCCAGGCCCCCGCCGATGAAGCCGACACCGCCGCCGGCACCCCAGCTCACGCTGTTCTTCGAAGCATAGCCTTCCTGCGTCGCGATCGTCTCGGTGGTGCGGACGTTGGTGAGCGACAGGACGGTGTTCGCCTCCATCTTGCGCGACTTGATGCCGCCCAGCAGGCCGCCGATCGGGCCGCCCAGCACGCCGCCGGCTGCACCGGCAATGCCGCTGCCCGCCGCGTTGCGGTTCGAGGCCTGCACTTCGGCGACGAGGACATAGTCCGCCGCCTTGATCTGGCCCTGGCCGACATTCGCGCCGCGCTGATGGCCGAGATCGCCGCCGATGTTGCGCTCCAGCTGCGCCGCCTGCAGGCCCGAGCCGCGATCGACGAGATTGAAGCAGCCCGAACGCTGAACCAGCACCTTCAGCAGCTTCTGCGGCGGGGCCAGCGAATACTGCGTCCAGCCGCGGGGATCGTCGCCGTCGACGATCGACAGCGTGCCCAGCTTGCGTGCACAGTGCGGCACGTCCTGCACGGCCTGTTCCTGCGTGCGCTGGGTCTTGGTCGGCTTGCTTTGGGCGAGCGCGGGAACGGCGCCCACGCAGAGTGCCATCGCCCCGGCGGCGCCGAGCAACTGCTTCATCATCGTACTAAAACCTCCCTGTACAATCAGGCGGTCCGATTGCGAAAAGACCGCGCCCCGCCTTTGTCCGTAACAGAATGGATCGTCATGGCCTAGCGCGCTTGCGATGGCCTGCATTCCGGTACTTTGGCTTTTGCCCGCAGCCTGCTATCGCCCGCGGAATCATGGCCACCGACATCACCAAGATCCGCAATTTCTCGATCATCGCGCATATCGACCATGGCAAGTCGACGCTTGCCGACCGGCTGATCCAGCGCACCGGCGGCCTGGCCGACCGCGAAATGTCCGAGCAAGTCCTTGATAACATGGACATCGAGAAGGAGCGCGGGATCACCATCAAGGCGCAGACCGTGCGCCTGGAATGGAAGGGCCATGTCCTCAACCTGATGGACACGCCCGGCCATGTCGACTTCGCCTATGAGGTGAGCCGCAGCCTCGCCGCCTGCGAAGGCGCGCTCCTCGTCGTCGACGCGGCGCAAGGCGTGGAAGCGCAGACGCTGGCAAACGTCTACCAGTCGATCGAGCATGACCACGAGATCATTCCCGTGATCAACAAGATCGATCTGCCCTCGGCCGAGCCGGAGAAGGTCCGCGCCGAGATCGAGGACGTGATCGGCCTCGACGCCTCCAACGCCGTGCTCGCCAGCGCCAAGGCCGGCATCGGCATCGACGAGATCCTCGACGCGATCGTCGAGCGCATCCCGGCGCCCAAGGGCGACGCGAACGCCCCGCTCAAGGCGATGCTGGTCGATAGCTGGTACGATCCGTATCTCGGCGTCGTCATCCTGGTCCGCGTGATCGACGGCACGATCAAGAAGGGCCAGCAGATCAAGTTCATGGCCGCCGGCACGACCCATCTGATCGATCGCGTCGGCGCCTTCCGCCCCAAGATCGAGCAGCTGCCCGACCTCGGCCCGGGCGAGATCGGCTTCATCACCGCGCAGATCAAGGAAGTGGCCCAGGCCCGCGTCGGCGACACGCTGACCGACGCCAAGAAGCCCGCCGCCGAGGCGCTGCCGGGCTTCAAGGAAGTCCAGCCGGTGGTGTTCTGCGGCCTGTTCCCGGTCGACGCCGCCGACTTCGAGAAGCTGCGCGAGAGCATCTCCAAGCTGCGCCTCAACGACGCGTCGTTCAGCTTCGAGATGGAAACCTCGGCCGCATTGGGCTTCGGCTTCCGCTGCGGCTTCCTCGGGCTGCTGCACCTGGAGATCATCCAGGAGCGGCTGATGCGCGAATATGACCTCGACCTCATCACCACCGCGCCGAGCGTGGTCTACAAGATGCAGCTCACCAAGTCCGCCGGCGAAGCCGAAGGCAAGGAAATCGAGCTCCACAACCCCGCCGACATGCCCGATCCCAACCGGATCGAGGAGATCCAGGAGCCGTGGATCCAGGCGGTGATCTACATGCCCGACGAATATCTCGGGCCGATCCTCAAGCTCTGCCAGGATCGCCGCGGCATCCAGAAGAACCTCACCTATGTCGGCGGCCGCGCCCAGGTGACCTATGAGCTGCCGCTCAACGAAGTGGTGTTCGACTTCTATGATCGCCTGAAGTCGATCAGCCGCGGCTATGCCAGCTTCGACTATGAGCAGATCGGCTACCGCGCCGGCGACCTCGTCAAGATGGGCATCCTGGTCAACAACGAGCCGGTCGACGCGCTGAGCATGATCGTCCACCGCTCCACCGCCGAGAGCCGCGGTCGCGGCATGTGCGAGCGGCTCAAGGACCTGATCCCGCGCCACTTGTTCAAGATCCCGATCCAGGCGGCAATCGGCGGCAAGGTGATCGCGCGCGAGACGATCGCCGCGATGCGCAAGGACGTGACCGCGAAATGCTATGGCGGCGACGCCAGCCGCAAGCGCAAGCTGCTGGACAAGCAGAAGGAAGGCAAGAAGCGGATGCGCGAGTACGGCAGCGTGCAGATCCCGCAGGAAGCCTTCATCGCCGCGCTGCGGATGGGCGAAGAGTAAGGGTAGGGGCGGGGCTCACATTCCCCGCACCATGCCTCCCGCGGGAAGGGCGGGCGCTTGCATATCGCCAAAATAGGTCGTCATCCCTGCGGAGGCGGGGATCCATTGGCGCTGAATGGGCGGTTCATTCCCCCAGCGCCGAGGGCAATGGATTTCCGCCTTCGCGGGAATGACGATGGCTTGGGTGGCGCCGCCGTCCCGTCGAATTCGCTCCCCGTGCGGGGGAGGAATTTAGGTCACCGCCCGTGCGCCGCCTTCCATTCCTCCCAGCTGTCCGTCCGCGCGGCGGCTTCCCATTCGACCTGCGCCGCGGCCATGCGGCGTTCGGCGTCGCGTTGTGCGCGCTGGCGTTCGTCCCAGTCGGGCCCGCACACCGTCGAGGTGCCCGGCGACCGCGCATATAGCGGCAGCGGCGGCCGCTCGGGCTCGCCGCACTCGGCCCAGACCTTGCGGCGCATCGCGTCGAGCTTCGCGCTCATCGGATGCGCAAATTCCCGCTCGCGGCCGTGCGGGCCATAATCGATCGTGAAGAAGTCGATCATCGCGTCCGACATGCCGGCATTGGCGAGGATCAGCTCGATATGGGTGAGCTGGCGCAGCGTATAGTCGGCGGCGACGATCTGGCCCTCCAGCCGCAGCTGGCGCTCGCTGCGCACCTTGGCGGCATAGCGGGTGAACAGCGTGTCGAGGACCTTGCGCATCTCCTCAGGCATCTTCGCATCGGGCTCGGCCAGCGCCATATATTCCGCCTTGCGCCGCGCGCAGACCGGGCAGGGTGCGGGGGCCTCCTCGCGCGCGACCGTAGCGGGATGGCGGGTGCCGGGCGGCAGCGCGGCGGGGGCGCCGTACTTCTCGGGATTGCGGTGGCGGAGGATGAACATCAGCAGGCGATCATTGTACCAGCGCTTCTCGCCGCACTGCTCGCCCTTGTAGAAGACCGGCACCGGCACGCCGTCGATCGCGCGTTCGAGCGCGATGTCCTGCAGCCGATCGAGCCCGGCGGTGAGCGCCGCCTCCCAGGCGGCGCGAAAGCCGGCCCCCTCGGGGTGAAGGCGCAGCATATAGGCGCCCTCCTTGGCCATGTTGATCGACCGCGCCGCCGCGGTGACCGATCCGGTGACGGCAAGCGCGGCGATGAACGCGCGCTGCCGCTCGGGCGTCCAGCCGTCGACACGGTGTTTGCGGGGTACCGGCGTGAAGTCCGGCACGACGAAGTCGGGGTTCGAGCGGTTCTTCATGTCCGCGCATATAACCAAATAGGTTCGTGTAGGAAAGAGCGAGAATGAGTGGACGAGACGAGAATGCGGTCGCTCAACCTGCGGTTTGGGATTGGCGCTCTTCCACCCGTAGGCTAAGGGGCTTTCATCAATATAGGGACTAGCATGGCCTTCGCTGCTGAAATCAAGGCATCTGTTAATGACTACGTTCGCGGCCATATACCTGACGATACGTGGCATTTGAAATATTTTGATTTTATAGACGACCCTAAGCTCGCTAAGCGGCTAGGCGAGGAATATCTATCAGCAAGGTATCTTTATAAAATACTTGAAGGCATGGCTGCCGAGGAATGGCTTCTTCGGGCGCAAATTAGGCTACAAGTCCTTTCATACGCGTCTATTTATGAAGCTGCTCTTCACCATATATTATTCGTCAATATGGCCAATAATCCTAAAGTTGTATCTCTCACAGAGTTTCCTATGAAGAAGGAAATATCTGTCCCGAAAAGGGTCATGGATATGCTTGCCAGCCATCTTCATCATGATGGAAAAAAGATCATACCAACATACGAAGGAGTTGGTAAAACTGATGAGACGAAAGTTAGGTTCGACAAGAAAGCTGAGTGTGCATGCTCGTTGGGTATTATTCAGGATCGGCTAAAAGATGATCTCATAGAGTTCTACGAAGCTAGAAATGCTATACATATTCACGCGGAGATCCGCAAATCTTTAGACTATGAGTTAGATCTTTCTAGAAGATCATATAGGCGGCTTGAGCCTTTCAAGGAGCAAATTGTGGCTTGGCAGCGATCTTTAGTGATATAGTAATGATATCATTTACGTAGTGCGACTTCACGATATACTGCTCTTACCATTTTGAATAAATAATGGAAGTCGCTACGCGAAATGGGAGCGTGGCGAAATATTCCATACTTGTTTTCAGGATGCATTGTCATGATCCGATCGGTATAAAATTCTTCGAAAAATCGCATTCCTGACTGGGTTTCGTTGAATATATTGTGCACATATGCTTGTGCATCATATGCTGATGGATCGGTGTTCCCTGTTCGGATTAGGCGTCGTCGAACTGTTGAAAATAGCGCATCTAGCGAAACGTATAGGGCGTAATTTGCTTCTTCCACGAACTCGGCATGAGTTGCCATCATTTGACACTTAATAAGTGCTTGTAAGCCCCTTAGCAGGAGGTCATCGGCCGATTCTACTGCTGAAAATATCTTTTTTAAGCGATGAAAATTTAGTTCTCCATGATGATACTCGAAAAGGTTTCTGCTCGACGCGATAATTGGTGGCGCCGTGGCAAGACGATGCATTGCTGCAACTTCACCTCGCAATGTTATTGCGGCTGTGTGGAGGAAGTTAGGGTCTGATAGATCCCCGTCGTATTCGCAAGCGAACGACTCGGATGCTGGGTAAGGGGAAACCACACCGTCATCAAAGTCGACAGCCATAATCATTGCAGCGAGAAATCTGACTTCTATATCCGATAGATTATCAAATTCCGTATAGTATTCTCTGTGATTGGGGCTTGTTACGTTGCGGCAGGCGGTAAACAGCATGCCTTGGCCCTGGTGAGTGACGGCCTCACCAAGCTGAATAGGCTCTGCCCAATAGCGGCCAAATGTCGACATGGGCCTAATGACGACGTGAGGCCGATCTTCCCAACGTGGCACATGGCGGAGGGTGAGGTTCACAGCCTTAGATTTGCACATTCAAGACAATAAGTCACGCTTGCTAACAATGTACGATCTGCTCGCCATTGCCACTCTGAAGTGCGAGAAATCATGTGCCCGCAGGGGCAGAGTGGTAAGCTTGTTCGAGTTCGGCTGAGCCGGATGTCATTAACGTGCGGCGAACAGCTCATGTGAATTCCCTACCCCACACCCCCACCACGCCGCGCCGCCCGCACGATCACCGCCGACCCCAGCAGCGCGGCCGAGACGATCGCCGCCACCGCCACCAGCCCGCCCGTCGTGATCCGCGCCTCCAGCGCCACCGTGTCGCCGACGCGCAGGGTTGCATGGGCGCCGCTCGGGGCGGCGCCGGGCGGCTGGGTGGGAAGGGGATCGGCCATGGCCGCTTCTACCGCGAATCCCGTTTTGAGGCACGCGCCGCGTGTCGCGCGCGCGATCGTTCCGCCGCCGATTGAACCATTCCGGCAGACCAACGTTATTGGGCCGTCCTTATCAGATGGTTTCCAGCGTGAGTCAGAACGTGTCGCATCCCCGTCTTTCCCAGCCAGCGCGGTATCGCCGCTGGGGGATCCCGGGATTCGCGGCGGCACTGGTCTGCGCCGCGCCGGCCTTCGCGCAGGGCTATGCCGCCAGGCAGCTCGGCGACTGGACGGTCGCCGCCAGCAAGGACGGATCGGGCTGCTTCATCAGCCGCAGCTTCGACCAGCCCGGCGGCACCACGCTGCTGCTCGGCATGGACCGCGACGGCAGCAACCATTTCTCCGTGCTCAACGAGAATTGGTCGATCCGCCCGCAGGACCGGCTCAAGCTCACCTTCCGCCTCACCCAGGGCGGCTACCCCAATCACCAGGCGATCGGCATCGTCGCGGACGGCAAGCAGGGCTTTGTCGCGGCATTCGATCCCAAATTCCCCACCGCCTTTGCCGGATCCAAGGCGCTGCACATCGATCGCGGCACCACCCCGGTCGCGCGGCTGCCGCTCGACGGCAGCGGGGCGGCGGTGGCGGAGCTCCAGCGCTGCGTCGCGACCCAGCACGGGCAGCCCAAGGCGGCGGCGAGCGACGACGGGATTCCCCGCGACCCCTTCGCCGAGCGCCCCAAGTCGAGGCGCAAGCGGTGATGCGGGAACGTTTCGCCCTGCGTTCGGCTCGGTCCGACGGACATCCGGCACAGCCGGACCGAATCGGGATTGTTGCGGGCCCGTTGCTCCGGCTTGGTGAAGAGGCCTTAAGTTTCATTAACGAGTGAAAGGTGTGTTTATGCGTACTGGTATGAAGTTTGCTCCCCTCGCGGCCCTGATGATCGGCAGCGTCGCGCTGAGCGGTTGCGCCACCAAGAAGTTCGTCCGCGAGCAGATCGCCCCGGTCAGCCAGCGCGTCGATGCGCTCGAGACGCGCCTCCAGGAAACCGACGGCACCGCCAAGCAGGCGCTGTCGCAGGCCCAGGCCGCTGCCGGCCAGGCCCAGCAGAACGGCCAGCGCCTCGACCAGCTGAACGGCCGCGTCGACACGATCGACCAGCAGACCCAGGCGCTTTCGCAGCAGGTCCAGCAGCAGAACGCCAAGCGCAAGCGTCCGCGCAACTAAGCGGAACCTTGCTGCCTCGGCAGTTTGCCAGGGTATTCGGGTGGCCGCGCTTCGGGGCGGCCACCCTTTTTATTGAGCGAAACCATCGATGATCCAAGGCTTACTCGCGCTGGCTGGGCTGACGCTGCTCGTTCCCCCCACCGCCGCCGTTCCCCTCCAGGATGCCAAGCCCAAGGTCGCCGCGCCAAAGAAGGCGGCGCCCAAGAAGGGCAAGCACGCGCCCGCCAAGCCGAAGGCTGCGGCTGCCAAGCCCGCCGCGCCCGTGCTCCAGCCCTCGGCCGAGGCGCTGCGGGTGCAGGACTGGGTGTCCTCGGCGGGTGACAATCACGGGCTGCCCTATCTGATCGTCGACAAGCCCCATGCCGCGCTGTTCCTTTACGATCGGAGCGGCAAGCAGCTGGCGGCAGTACCGGTGCTGATCGGCATCGCCCCGGGCGATGATGCGACCCCGGGGATCGGCGCCAAGCAGCTCTCCGAGATCGGCCCCGCCGAGAAGACCACGCCGGCCGGGCGCTATCTCGCCAGGTTCGGCCTCGCGATCGGCAAGGAGCGGGTGCTGTGGGTCGATTACTACACCTCGGTCGCGCTGCACCCGGTGCCGACGGGGGCGGCGGCGCGCAAGGAGAAGCGCCGCGAGCGGCTCGCCTCGCCGACGCCCGACGACAACCGCATCACCTTCGGCTGCATCAACGTGCCGACCAGCTTCTACACCAAGCTGCTGAGCCCGATGTACAAGGGCAAGGGCGGCTATGTGTACATCCTGCCCGACAGCAAGCCGATCGAGGACGTGTTCCCCGCACTCCACGTCCAGTCTGCCGCCGCCCGCTGAGGCACAAGAAAACGCCCGGCCGCTGGGGAGCGACCGGGCGAGGTGGGTTCTTCGGGGGGACGAAGATCAGAAGTTGAAGCGTGCCGAGGCTGCCAGCGTGCGGCCCTGCACCGATCGTGCCCAGCCGATCCCGGTGGTGGGCATGCTCGCCTGGTTGATGTCGAGGAAGCCTTTGGCGTTGAACAGGTTGGTGCCGGTCAGCGCGACGTCGATCGCCTTGGTCGGGTGCGCGATCACGAAGGCGCCGACGGTGGTGAAGCCCGGCATCTTCAGCTGGTTGATGTCCTGCGAATAGCTGCTGGTGATCGCCACCACGCTGGTGCCGACGGTGACGTGTTTCAGGTCGACCTGCGGGGTCGCCTGCAGCGTCCAGGCCGGCTGGTGGCGCGGTTCCTTGCCGGTCAGGGTCGGGTCGAAATAGTCCTTGGTGATCTTGGCCTTGGTGTAGGTCGCGCCGCTCGTCATGCTGAACGGGCCGCGGCGGATGCCGCCTTCCAGCTCGAGGCCATAGGTGCGGTACTTGCGATAGGTCTGCGTCGCCAGGCCGTTGAGCTGGTTGTGGTCGTCGGCATAGGCGAGGAAGGCGGTGGCGTTGAAGGTGATGCCGTTCTTGCGGAACTTCATGCCGCCTTCGAGCTGCCGCACCGCATCATAGGCCTGGCGGCTGTCCACCAGCTTGCCGGTGGCGTTGTCGATCGCGCTGGTGAACAGGATCTTGTCCGCATTGACGCGGCCGCCGCGGCTGTAGCGCGCAAAGAAGGCCAGCGGCTCGGCGGCGCGGTAATTGACCCCCACCGAATAGCTCAGATAGCGGAAATCATAGTTCACCGGCGCCGGATTGCCGAGCGGCAGCGCGGAGACGCGCGTTTCCGCCGCGCTCAGCTTGCCGTCGCCGTTCATGTCGTAGCTGACCGTGCCGGTGCGGCCGCCGCCGAGGTCGGCGCCGATCATGTTGCCGCGGGCGTGGCCGGTATCGTAGCGCAGGCTGCCGCCGATCGCGAGCTTGCCGACATGGTAGTTCACCGAGGCATAGGGCGCCAGGAAGCTGTAATCCATGTCGAACGAGCGGCGCAGCTTGGGCCCGTTGCGGCTATAGGCATAGACGCCGTCCTGGGTCTGCGCGACGCCCGCCGCATTGGTGAGGGTGACCAGCGAGCTGGCGCCGCCCCCGGCGACATCGGTGACCATCGAGATCTGCAGCGCGTCGACCGCGACGCTCTGGGTAGCCACGTACAGGCCGGCGGTGGTCGTCAGGTCGCCGGCGCCGACCTTCCACACGCGGGTGGCGCGGAAGTCGTTGGCGAAATGGTCGGCAGTGTTGAGCTTGTAGACGTTCGCGAAGTAGTTCGCGAGCAGCCCGTTGCCGTTCGCAGTCGCGGAGACCGGCTTTCCGGCATTCGGACCGTTGAAATAGGTCGCCGTGGCGCCCGCGCCGGCAAGCGACGCCGCCAGCGTCGCCACCGGGGCGACGGTGCTGGGGAAGGCGCGCAGGAACTCGCCCGAATTCTTCGAGAAGCGCGCACGATCGGTGAACGTCCAGCCGGCGACATCGAACTGGCCCTCGAAGCCGATCGACTTGGATTCGACGCTCTGGCCGCGCTTGATCGAGAAGGCGTGGGGCTGGTTCTGCCCGTCCAGCGTCAGCAACGTCGGCACGTTGGGCGAGTACATCGAATCCTTGAGGATATCGAAGCCCGGCACATTTCCGATCACCGGCTTGTCGTTGGTGCCGGTCAGCGTGACCGGATAGGTGGCATAGCTCGGCGCGCGGTCCTGGAGCAGGCTGCCGTAGAGCCGGACATAGCCGTTCGAGAATTCCTTGGTGACGTTCAGCTTGACCTGGCCGCCGTTGAACGAGGTCATGCCGGTCGCGCGCGGGCCCTCGCCGACGCGGTAGAAGCCGCCGACATGGAAGCGGATCGTCTTGCTGAGATGCGCGCCGTAATCGAGGTCGACGCGCTTCGAGTCATAATCGAGCCCGGTCGAGACCTGGATCGCGCCGCCCTCGACGTCACCGGTCTTGGAGATCAGGTTGATCAGGCCGCCCGGCGAGTTCGAGGCGAAGGTGGAGGCCGAGCCGCCACGGATCGTCTCGATCTGCGCGATGTTGAAATCGGCGCGGAAGAAGCTGTCGCCGGCGATGTTGAACAGGTCGTTGAACTCGACGACGGGCAGGCCGTCCTCTTCGAGCAGCACGTACTTGGAGCCGCCCGAGCCGATCGGCAGGCCGCGCACGGTATAGTTGTTGTTGCCCTCGCTCACGCCGTTCTCGACGCGGATGCCCGGCATGGTGCGCAGGATGTCGGCGAGTCCGACCGGGCCCAGCTTCTGCGCCTCGGTGCCCTTGAGCGAACTGGTGGAGGTGGCGCTGTCCAGCCGGTCGCGGCCCTTGGCGACACCGGTGGAGAAGACCTCCTTCTCGGCGGCGGGCTGCGATTCCTGCGGCTTGGCCGCGCGGTCCGCGGTGGCCTTGGTCTGGGCCAATGCTTGCGTGGAAACCGAGGTCGTTGCGATCAACGTCAACAGCAGCGCAGAAATCTTCACCAGTGCACCCTTTATTCGTTTCGACTGCGATCCCTCTTGCTGCTCTTATAGAAGGTGGCTCCGCTGCGATGATTGCACCAAGGTGCAGTTTAGGCCGTAATTGCCATAGCTTAGGTACTTAAACGGAGGTCTGATCGCGGGAACTATTGGTGGTTGTTACTGTGCAGTATCCAGATAAAACTGTTGCGTTGCTTGTTCTTGGAATGCGTTGTGAGGATGGCGGCCGGCGCACCGCGGCGCGCTGCCCGCTCGGGGCATGTCGGTGATGCACGCCGCCGGATCGCGGGGGAGGCGCATTTTACGGTTTTCTAAGCCCGCTCTGCCATGGTCCGCCCCTCCGCCGCTTCCGGCGAAGCAGCATCTGGGGAGATGACCATGCAGCGCCTGCCGCTGATCGCGCCGCAGCCGCCGCGGTTGAGCCTGATGACCGACGAACTTCGCGCCATCGAGGCGCGGGGCACCTATTCGAACGGCGGCCCGGTGGTGCGCGGGTTCGAGGCGGCGGCGACGGCGCTGCTGTTCGGCGGGCAGGGCGCGTGCCTCGCGGTCGCGAATGCGACGATCGGGCTGATGCTGGCGATCCGCCATGCTGCCGGCCCCCGCGCGGGAAGCGATGCGCTGGCGCTGGTCCCCGCCTTCACCTTCGCCGCGACCGCGCAGGCGGTGCAATGGGCCGGGCTGACCCCGGTGCTGTGCGACATCGACCCCGAGGACTGGACGATGCGCGCCGATGCCGAGGCGGCGGCGTTCGCGCGCTATGGGGACCGCATTGCTGTGGTGGTGCCTTATGCCACCTTCGGGACGGGCATGGATCTGGCGCGCTACCGCGACTATCACGCCCGCGGCATCGGCGTGGTGGTCGATGCGGCGGCCTCGCTCGGCACGATCGATGCGGCGGGGCAGCAGTTCGGCGCGGGGGCGCCGTTTCCTGTGGTCTACTCCATGCACGCCACCAAGGTGTTCGCCACCGCCGAGGGCGGGCTGATCCACAGCGGCGACACCGCGCTGATCGAGACGCTGCGGCGGATGACCAATTTCGGCTTCGACGGCGGCCGCTCCGCCGAAGGGCCGGGGCTCAACGCCAAGCTGCCCGAGGTGCTGGGCGCGCTCGCCATGGCGAAGCTGGGCGATCTGGAGCGGATCGCCGCGCATCGCGCCACGCTCGACCGCGTCTATCGCGAGCGGCTGGGCGGCTTTGCCGATGTGCATGGCTTCCAGTTCCAGGCGCTCCGCGGATCGCGGCCCGCGCTGCAATGCCAGTCGCTGCTGCTGCCGCGCGCCTTTGCCGGGCACCGCGCGGCGATCATTGCGGCGCTGGCCGAGCAGGGAATCGGCGCGGGTCAATATTTCAGCCCGCACTTGGGCGAGCAGCCCTGGTTCCGCAGCAGCTGCGTGATCGATCGCGCGTTGCCGGTGACGGACGAGATCGCCGGGCGCATCCTTTCGCTGCCCGTCACCGACGGGATGACCGAGGCCGATGTCGACACGGTCTGCACCGCGCTGATCGATGCCTGCCGCACCGCCGGGCTCGACGGGCTGCGCGTCGAGCGGCGCGGGCAGAAGGTGCATTCGGCGCTGATCGTCGGCGGCGGCCCGGCAGGCACCGCCTTGCTCACTGCCGCGACCAAGGGCGACCAGCTGGTGACCTTGGCCGAGACCGGCCTCGCGATCGTCGAGCGCGACGCGGTGCTCGGGCGCGGCGAGATCGGCAGCTACGCGATCACCTCGGACAGCACCGCCGAGACCTTCCTCACCGCGGTGAAGGACAATGTGCATGGCGACATCGCCGCGCTGACCGAGCACCATTCGGGCCGCGAGGTGGCGCTCTATGCCGGGCGGCTGGGCGTGCCGCTGGCGCGCTCGACCCCGCTGCTGGAGGCGACCGGCGCGCGGTTGGGCACCTTGGTCGCGCAGCACGGCGGCGTCGTTGCCACACGCTCCGAGGTGGTGGAGGCACGCCGTACCCCGCAGGGCGACTGGGCAGCGCGGGTGCGCAATTTGCTTACCGGCGACGAGCGGGTGATGCGCGCGGCCAATCTGGTGATCGCCACCGGCGGTTATCAGGATCCCGCGCAGGTCGCCGCCGAGGTGATCGCCGGCGCACCGATCGGTGACTTGGCGGGCGACCGGCTGGTGCTGGGCGACGACTTCCTGCGGCTGGGCGGGCTCGACCGGCTGCGCGCGCGGCTGGCGGACGTCCGCGCCCCGCGCATTGCAATCGTCGGCGGATCGACCAGCGCGATGGCCGCCGCGGTGCTGCTGCTCAAGGCGAGCCCGGCGCTGCCGCTGGGGGCAGGGGCGCTGCGGCTCTACCATCGTCGGCCGTTGCGGCCCTTCTACCGCTCGGCCGAGGAGGCGCGGGCGGATGGCTTCACCGATTTCGGGCCGGACGACATCTGCCCCCTGAGCGGCTTCGTCTATCGCCTCGCCGGCTTCCGCCTGGAAGCGCGCGAGCTGGTGCTGCGGATGCTCGGTGTCGGCGGCCGTGCGCCCGATCCGCGCATGGCGCTGTGCCGGCTGACCGGCGACAACGACGCGGCGATGCGCGCCGAGCTCGAAGCCGCCGATGTAGTGATCGGCGCGCTCGGCTATCGGCCGCGGGCACTGCCGCTCTACGACGTTGACGGCGCGCGCATCGCCTTGATGGCGGACCATCCCGGTCGGCCGCGGCTGGTGGACCAACGCTGCCGCGTGCTCGATGCCGAGGGGCGGGTGGTGCCCGGCGTCTATGGCCTGGGGCTCGCCTCGGGGCATGTCCCCGACGGGCCGCTGGGCGGCGAGGCGAGCTTCAGCGGCAAGGCCAATGGGCTGTGGCTGTGGCAGAACGATATCGGCCGGATGATCGTCGACCAGATCCTCGCCGACCGGGCGCGCGCGGCGGCATGACCACGCCTCCGATTCTCTCGGTGGTGATGGCAACCTATAATGGCGCCGCGCTACTGCCTGAGACGCTGGCGAGCTTGCAGGCGCAGAGTTTCGGCGACTGGGAGCTGGTCGCGGTCGACGACGGCTCGCGCGACGATACCGTGGCGGTGCTGCGGGGCGCGGGCGATCCGCGCATCCGGGTGATCGAGAGCGCGGTCAATGGCGGCCCGGTGGTGGCGCGCAACCGCGCCTTCGCCGCAGCGCGCGGGCGGTACATCGCCGGGCTCGACCAGGACGATCTCTGCCTGCCGGAGCGCTTCGCCCGTCAGGTGGCGTGGCTGGATGCGCATCCCGAGACCGTGCTGGTCAGCACCGCCACCGATTGCCTGGTCGAGGGGCGGGTGCGGGCGGGGCAATGGGTGCGTCCGCTGACGCCCGGGCTGATCGACTGGCTGATGCTGGTGCAGAACCCGCTGGTCTGGTCCTCGGTGCTGTTCCGCGCCGATGCCGCGCGCCGGCTGGAGATCTTCGAGCGGCCCGAATGCCGCTATGTCGAGGATTTCGACCTCTACCACCGGCTGCGCGCCTTCGGCCGGATCGACCAGATCGACACGGTGCTGACGCTCTACCGCCAGCATGCCGGCGGTGCCTCGCAGGTGTTCAACGGCACGATGACCGCCCATGCGGAGGCGCTGCTCCGCGCGCGCCACCGGGCGCTGCTGGGCGAGGGCGCGCCGGACATTGCCGGGCTGCTGGTCCGCTATGTGATGGCCAAGACACCGATCGGTGACCGCGCGCTGCTGCGCCGGCTGTTCGACGGGATCGCGGTGCTCCGCGCGCATTTCGGGGAGCAGGGCCATGATGCCGCAACGCTGGCGCGGGTGGACCGGGAGATTTCGCGGCTATGGTGGCGGCTGTGCCGCACGGCGGTGCGCTCCGGCCGCCTGAAGCTGCGCCATGCGCTCGCCGCGCGGCCGGCGGCGGCAGGGCTGGGGGATGCCAGGCCCGTCGACCTCGCGGCGAGCGGGCTGATCGGCGCGGTCCGGGCGCGCCGCGGCTAGCATTCCTCCCCCGCCGTCGCAGCAGGGGAGGAACAGCGGGATTATAGCGTCGCCGAAGCCATCAGCGCCCGGGCATCGTCGGCCAGCTGGTCGAAATAATGCAGCCGCGGCGCGTCGAAGGTGACCATGTAGAGCTTGCCGTCGACGATTGCCGCGCGCGCCTCGCCCTTGCGGGTCAGCCCGTCGGCGTCGGTCACCACATAGGCGAAGGTCACGCCGTCGCGGCCGAGGAACTTGCCCGGGGTCGCGCCGCTCAGCTGGAAGTCGCGCGCGTCCTTGCCGGTGCGGTAGGTGCGCTCCAGCAGTTCGGGCACTTCGGCCAGCAGCATGTCCTTGCGGAACTTGGGCAGCGGCTCCTTCTTCTTGCTCCGCTCGCGGAGCAGCGGCTCGCCGGGCTCGATTGCTGCGTAGAAGGTCACTTCGTCGAGCTGCTCGCCGTCCAGCGTCCAAGCCTCGGCGTGCTTGCCGGGCTTGCCCGAAAGCCGGTTCCAGTCGCGCGTCGGCGTGATCGACAGCGTCGAATCCGCCACCGTGACGGCCTTGCCCTTCTCGGCCAGCTTGTGCGCATCGGCGGGCACGGACAGGGTGGCGACGGCGACGGCGGCGAGCGCGAGCGCCATGCGCAGGGTGTTGAACTTCATCATTTGGACTCCCCCGGAATCATCATCTTGATCATGCCCGCATCCGCCGCATCGGGGCGCAGGCCGAGATAGGTTTGCAGCGGTGCCACCGCTTCGCTCGCGCGGCCGGTCTTCATCAGCGACAGGCCCAGCCCGCGATGCGCCTCGGCCAGCGTCGGATCGAGCTTGACCGCGTTGGCATAGAACTCGGCGGCGGCGATCAGGTCGCGCGGGTTGCCGCGGGTGCGGTAGAGGTCGCCGCGCTTGCACCACAGCGTCCCCGTCCAGCCCGTCGTCGCCAGGTTCTGGATCAGATAGTCGCTGGCGCCGAAGTCGTTCAGCTTGATCTGATCGTCGAGAAACTGGCCTAGGAACGGCGCCAGCGCGGTGCGGTACCGATCGGCCCCGGTCTCGCGACCTGCGCCGTCGGGCGTGGCCAACGCGGCGAGATAGCTGGCGCGTTCGGCATAGGGCGGGTGCGAGGCGGCAAAGGCGATCAACCGGAAGTTGGGTTTTCTTAGCCCCTTCGCACTGGCCGATGCTTCGGCTTCCTCCATCATATGCTGCCAGATCGCGGAAGCCTCCTGTGGCCTAAGGCGGCTTCGATTAAGATAGGCGACGCCGAGCCGATCCGCCTCGCGTTCCTGGTCCCGCCCGTGGCGATAGAACCCGCCATAGACTGCCAACTGGAAATTCTGGAAGCTACGCACGGACTGGTATGTCGCGGCGAAGCTGGTCAGAACCGCCATCCAGGCCACCGCATCCGTTCCGGAGCGCTGTTCCTTGAACGCCGCCAAGGTATGCCGGCTCTCGTAATGGCCGAACTCATGACCGAGCACCGTCGCCAATTCCGCTTCATTGCGGACTCGAAGCAGGAGGCCGGAATATACGCGCATCGTGCCATTGGGCATCATGCTTGCGTTGAACATCGGCGCGCGGATCACATAGACCCGTACCGAGCCGCAACGGTCCGCGCCCACCGTGTCGCACAACACCGACTTCACATAGCCGGTCAGCCGCTCGTCGCGGATCACAAGGTTCGAGGCGGTGAGTTCGCGCTCTTCCTCGTCCGCCTCGTGCCACAGGCCGATCTCGTCCACGCCCTTGGGCTGGTACACGCCCTGATAGGGCGGGAGCAGTGCCGCCTGCTGTGCGACGGCCGGGCTGGCGAGGAGCAGCCCGATGCCGGCGCCCAGCGCATGCATCCGGCGCCGGCTCATGGCTTTGCTGGCGCTGGAGCGACCGCCTGCGCGAGCGTTTGCGCCTTCGGTGCCGTGCTGCCGGGGAAATCCTCGAGCAGCTGGTGGACGCGCTTCTCCGAGCCTTCCGGCTCGCGCACGTCGCCGCCCATCTCGGCATCGGCGTTCAGCCACAGCAGGTCGCCGGTGTGCAGATCGACCAGCCCGGCATAGCCCTGGTGCACGCCCGACTTCACCGAAACGCCGCCGAACGCCGCGAACACCTGCAGCATCTTGCGGCCGGTTGAGCCATAGGCGTCCTTGGTGAACAGGAAGAGGCCGTAATCGGCATCCTTGGCGCCCGGCAGATCGGCCACGCCCTTGCCGAGTGACCAGTCGAACACTGCGTTCTTGTTGTCGCGCTTCTTGGTCGGCAGGCGGTTGCCGACGAAGAACTGGTACTGGATCACCGCGTCCGAGACGGCGGCGAACAGTTGCATATGCTCCTGCAGCATCTGCGCATCCTCGCCGTACGCTTCGGGGGCGGCCACCACGGTGTTGCCTAGCGATGCCTGCGCCTTGGACAGCGCCGCCTCGAGATTGGCCTTGGCCTTTTCGGTCCATTCGCCGTTCGGTTCGAACATGCCGCCGGTCGATTGTGCGCCGACGCTGATCGACGGGCGGAATACCAGGATCTTCTTGCCGCTGTTGGCGGAGAGTTCGAAACCCTGCTTGGTCGCCGAGCGTTCTTGTGCTTGTGCTGCACCTGCGAACAGTAAGATGCCGGCCGCAACCGCGACCGCCTTAGTAAAGCCGTTCATCAAGCCCCCCCCCCTTTTGTCACGCGCCCCTGCGTGACAGGATCAATTTAGACGCTCCGATGAAGCGGCATCAACTGTGATTTTGGAAGATCATCATTGAAGTGGACGGATCTCTCCCGAGATCGTTTCTGCGCCGTTACCTGACGCTACGGCATGCTCGGGTGGACCGGCGCGCCCTCGGGACGGTTCGCTTGACAGGTCGCGACCGACCCGCGAACCGGACCCTATCGCTTCTCCGGAGGTTTCGCGTCCATGCCCGTTTCGCCGACCCCGACTCGCCGCTGGCTGCTCGCCGCGCTCGCCGCCACGCTTGCCGTTCCCGCGCACGCCGCACCGCGCGCCCCGCTGGTGCTCGCTGCCGCCAGCTTGCAGGAATCGATGAACGCCGCCGCCGATGCCTGGGCGCGGCTGGGGCATGCGCGGCCGGTGCTGTCCTTCGCCGCCTCCTCGGCGCTCGCCCGGCAGATCCAGTCGGGGGCGCCGGCGGACCTGTTCGTCTCGGCCGACGAGCCGTGGATGGACACGGTGGACAAGGCGGGCAGGCTCGCCCCCGGCACCCGCGTCGCCTTTCTCGGCAATCGCCTCGTCCTCGCCGGTACAGCGGCGGATCGGCGGACCGTGCCGCTCGACCGCGCCGGGCCGCTGCTCGCCGCACTCGGCCAGGCGCGGCTGGCGATGGCCGATCCCGACGCCGTACCCGCCGGGCTGTACGGCAAGGCGGCGCTGCAGAAGATCGGCGCCTGGGACCGGCTGGCGCCCAAGGTCGTGCGCGCCGAGAATGTCCGTGCCGCGCTGGCACTGGTCGAGCGCGGGGCGGCGCCGTTCGGCATCGTCTACGCCACCGACGCGCTGGCCTCCGCCAAGGTGCGGATCGCCGGCACCTTCCCGGCGTCGAGCCATCCGCCGATCCGCTATCCCGTCGCCCGGCTGAAGACCGCCGCCAGCCCCGATGCCGAGCCCTTCCGCCGCTTCCTGATCAGCGCGCGCGGCAAGGCGATCTTCGCGCGCTACGGCTTCACCCCCCTATGAGCATGGCTGCGTGCTGAGCGCCGAGGAATGGGGCATCGTCCTGCTCTCGCTCAAGGTCGGGGGCGTGGCGGTGCTCGCGGTGCTGCCGCTCGCCTTCGCGCTGGCCTGGCTGCTCGCGCGGGGGCGCTTTCCCGGCAAGCTGCTGCTCGACGCGCTGGTCCATTTGCCGCTGGTGGTGCCGCCGGTGGTGACCGGCTGGATGCTGCTGCTCGCCTTCGCGCCGGCCGGGCCGATCGGGGGGCTGCTCGAGCGCTGGTTCGGGGTGACCGTGCTGTTCCGCTGGAGCGGCGCGGCGATCGCGGCCGGGGTGATGGCGCTGCCGCTGATGGTACGCGCGATCCGGCTGTCGCTGGAGGCCGTAGACCAGCGGCTGGAGCAGGCGGCGCGCAGCCTCGGCGCGGGGCCGGTGCGGACCTTCGCCACCGTCACCCTGCCGCTGGCGCTGCCGGGCGTGCTGGCGGGCTCGGTCCTCGGCTTCGCACGCGCGCTGGGCGAGTTCGGCGCGACCATCTCCTTCGTCTCCAACGTGCCCGGCGAGACGGAGACGCTGCCGCTCGCCATCTATTCGGCGCTGCAGGTGCCGGGGGGTGAGGGGCAGGTGCTGCGGCTGGCGGCGGTGTCGATCGCCATCGCCTTTATCGCGCTGCTGGGCTCCGAACTGGTCGCGCGGCGGACGGGCAGGGGCAATCATGTCCTTTGATATCGACGTGCGCCGGACGCTGGGCGACACCGAGATCGTCTGCCGCATCGAGCCCGGTGCGGGCGTGACCGTGCTGTTCGGCCCGTCGGGCGCGGGCAAGTCGAGCGTACTCAACATGGTCGCCGGGCTGCTCCGCCCCGATGGCGGGCATATCCGGGTGGGCGGGCGCACGCTGTTCGATGCCGCTACGGGCGTGGACCTCAAGCCCGAGGCGCGCCGTGCCGGCTATGTGTTCCAGGAGCCGCGGCTGTTCCCGCATCTGCGCGCGCGGGCCAACCTGCTCTATGGCTGGCGAAAAGGTGCGGCGGTGGACGTGGACGGCGTGATCGCACTGCTCGGCATCGCCCATCTGCTCGATCGCTGGCCGCGCACGCTTTCCGGCGGCGAGGCCAAGCGGGTGGCGATCGGCCGCGCGCTGCTCACCGACCCGGCCTTCCTGCTGCTTGACGAGCCGCTGGCCTCGCTTGACCGCGCGCGCCGCGAGGAGATTTTGGCGCTGCTCGAACGCCTGCGCGACGGCATCGGCCTGCCGATCCTGCTTGTCACCCATGACCGCGGCGAGGCCGAGCGGCTGGGGGACCGGATCGTGGCGTTCGGGGAGTAGGGGGGGGCGACGCTCAGCCGATAGCGTTCATGCGCACGGCGCGGGTGAGCTGGTGGGGCCGGTATGGCTTTGGCAGGAAAACGGCGCCCAGTGCATCGTCCTTGAGGACCGACGGATCGTCTCCGGAGGAGATGATCACATGCACCAGCGGGTCCGTGGCGCGAATTTCCGCCGCCAGCTGCAGGCCGTCGAGCGAGCCGGGCATGTGCAGGTCCGTCAGCAGGACGTCGATATCGTGCTTGGCTGCCAAGGCCAGCGCTTCCGCAGTGCCGGATGCCTCAAGAACATGGAAGCCTTCCTCTTTAAGCAGGGAAGATGCCAGTATTCGGATGTAATCCTCATCGTCTACGATAAGGATGGTCGAGGAGAATTCGTGTCCCATCTTCGCTCCCTTAGCAGGTGAGAATGAAATGGAGGTGCGCTCGTTCCACAACCTAAGTTTACTCGACGCGCATTAACCACGTCTTGTCTGGGAATGATGCTGTCGAACGCTCCTAACGCTTAGTTTCTCCAAGGCATGGTCTTAGTACCTAATTGTCGAGCCCGCCGAAATTCGGCAGAAGGCCGCTACCGGGAAAGTCTTTCCGACAAGCCGGGTCGCAACGGCGCCGGAGCATCCCCCCACCAGCTCCGCGCGGCACAAGGAAGAGCCCGCCCCCCCCCCCCTCGGCGGGCTCTTCTGGCGATCGCACGGGGGTCAGTTGGATCACGGCGATGCAGCTCTACTATTTTCACGTGCACGACGGTAACGGCGCGCTCCTCGATCCCGAGGGGACCAACCTTCGCGACGACGACGCGGCGCTGCGGACCGCCATCGGGTTCGTCCGTTCGCTTCTCTGCGAGGATCTGGCCAAGGGCCTCCTCGACCTGCGCGGGCGCATCGACGTGGTGCGGTCGACCGGCGAGCTTCTGCGGGCCGTCCCGTTCGCGGATTGCATACGCGTGGTGCCCCACGACGTTTGAAGGCGGTGCGCGCCCGTCTTCTCTCAAGTCGATTTCGATGTGGATACAGCCGCTTCCGGTAAAATCCTTAGACGCAACTGGCCGTGTACCGAAACGTTGACGTGCTGGAGGCAATTATGACCAGCTCGGAAGAACCCGTGGTTCTCGTCGTCGAAGACGAGACCTTTGTGCGCATGATCGCTGCGGACGCCCTGGCGGAAAGCGGCTTCCAGGTTCTAGAGGCGCCCGACGCCATGGAGGCGCTCGCGCTTCTGGAAAGGCACGAGGTTGCGGTGGTATTCACCGATATCAACATGCCGGGGGAGATCGACGGACTGCAACTGGCGGATATCGTCGCCGTGCGTTTTCCGCGCGTGAGAGTGATCATCACCTCGGGGAAGCAATGGCTGGAGCCGGAGCAGTTGCCCGACGACAGCCTCTTCCTCCCCAAACCCTATCGACCCAAGCAACTGGCCAAGCTCGTCGGTCAGCAGGCGGGGCGCGCAGCCTAGGAAAGCAGCGCTCAGATCGTACAGCCGAGCAATCGTTCGCGTACGACTTCAGACCCACGCCTCCTCGCTAACCACCGCAACGCTCGCCACCGGCAGCGCATAGGAAGGGCGTGCCGCAGCCCGCGCCGGCGATGCAGTTGCGCCGTCCTCGATGCGGAACTGTGCGGCCTGCTCCACCAACTGGCCGATCTCGGCCATCAGGTTGCGCGCGGCGGCAGAGGTCTCCTCCACCATTGCGGCGTTTTGCTGGGTGGAATAGTCCATCACCCGGATCGTCTCGCTCAGCCGCGAGATGGATTCCGACTGGACGCGGTTGTCCGCCGCTACCTGGCCGAGCAGCCTGTGCACCGTCTGGGCATTCTCCGAGATCGAGCTGAACGCGCCGTCGACATCCTCGACCGCGGCGACCGCGGTGCCGATCTCGACCTGGGTGACGGTCAGCTGGTCGCGGGCGCGGCCGGCTTCTTCCTCCGCCCGCATCGCCAGCGCCGAGACGAGATCGGCGACGACGGCAAAGCCGCGGCCCGCCTCGCCGGCGCGGCCGGCCTCGACCGCGGCGTTCATCGCAAGGACGCGGGTCTGGAAGGCGATCTTGTCAAGGCCCTCGATCACCGCGTCGATGCCCTTGGCGCTTTCGGAGACGCGGCTCATCGCGGTCACCGCGTTGCTCACGCGCGAACGGCCGGTGCTGACCGCCTCGATCGTCTGGTCGGCGCGGCCGACGGTTTCGGTGGCGGCCTGGACCGAGGTCTTCAGGCGCTGGTCGATCTGGCGCACCTCGGCGGTGGTCGTCTCGAGGCTCGCCGCATTGGCTTCGGTGCGGCGGGCAAGGTCTTCGGAGGCGGCGGTGATTTCGGTCGAGGCACGGCGCAGCGAACCGGCGCCGCTATGGACCGAGCCGATCAGGGTGCGCAGGCTGTCCACCGCGACGTTGAAGTCCTGCTTGAGCCGCGCGAACGGGCCGCTCAGATGGGCTTCGACATGGGTGGTGAGATCGCCGCCCGCCAGCTTCTGCAGCCCCGAGCCGACCGTCTCCACGATCAGTTCGGTCGTCGCCTGCTTCTCGGCATTGGCGGCTTCGACCTGCTGGTTGAACTGCGCGATCGCGCGGGCGAGGGCGCCGAGTTCGTCCTGGCGATCGGTTTCGGGCAGCGGCGTACCGGGTTCGGTGACCAGCCGCGCGACCGAGTCCGACAGGGTGATCAGCGGATCGACCAGCCGGCGATTGGCGAGCCGTGCGGCATAGAGCGCACCGCCGATCGCGGCGAGCAGCGTCGCGACCAGCAGCCCGGTGGTGATCCAGCCGAGCGTTGCGCCAGCCTTTGCCGTGCCATCGGAATAGTGCTCGATCGCGTCCGACGCGGCGGCCATCGAGTCTTCGAGGACCGAGAATTGCTGGAAGAAGCCGGGCAGCAGGCGCTTGGCCGCGGCGGGGTTGCCGGTGGCGGTATCGGCGATCTGCTGGGCGGCGTTCGCATAGGCGACCATCGGGTTGCCGACCTTCGCGGTGGCCGCTTCGATCGCGGTGTCGCCCTTGAATGCGACATCTTCGGCGATGTGCTTGCGTAGCGTGGCGAGATGCTCGCCGAGATCCTTGCGCACATCGTCCAGCTTGATGCCGATGCCCGGCTCGCTGGAGGCGAGGATGGCAAGCACGTCGCTGCGCACCGCATCGTGCATCATGTCCGCTTCCATATGGTTGCGAAGCAGCGCCGACGCCGCCGCCTGCTTGTCGAGTGCGGAACCCAGCAGCCAGGACGAGACGATCCCGGTACCCCCGCACAGCAGGAACAGCAGGATGATGGCGATCGTTAGCTTGCGGGTTGAATACGCGATCGACTGCACGATGTGACTCCGGGCTTGTGACGCAGCTGCAATGAGCAGCATCCTCTTCCAGAAAAATTATAGACAAGATTCCGTAAAGTAGAGTCCTTCATCCTAAAACGTTGGTCGAGGGGTGATGGGATGCTTGGTGATGAAGCGCTTTGTTTTCGCCCTGATGCTGGGTTGTACGTCGCCGACCTACGTATTTGCCCAGAGGGCGGTCGACGTGCACTTGGAGGAGGCGATCGACATCGCCAGCGTTGCGCGCGGCGGTTATCGCGATCGAACCTATGTGCTCGACGATACCCACCTTACCGCCGATGCCGATCTGGCGCGGCTGGTGGGCTGGCAAGGCGCTACCGCGCATTTCGATGTGATGAGCACGATGGGCGGGCGTCCCAACGCGGCGGCAGGCACGCTGCAGGGCGTCGACAACATCGAGGTGGCGAGCCACCATGTCCGGCTGTTCGAGGCCTGGGTGGAGCAACGTATCGGCGAGCACAGCACGGTGCGCGCGGGCGCCTATGACCTCAACAGCGAGTTCTATGCCAATGGATCGGCAGGCCTGCTGATCTCGCCCTCGTTCGGCGCGGGATCCGAACTCGCCGCCTCGGGGCCCAACGGTCCGTCGATCTTTCCCTCGACCGCGCTGACGGTGCGGGTGGAGCATCGCTTCGATCACCTCGGCTATATCCGGGCGGCGGCGCTCAACGGCGCGGCTGGCTGCCTGGGGGACCCCCAAGGCCTCGACTTCAGCTTCCGCCAAGGCCTGCTGCTGATCGGCGAGGCCGGGGTCGAGCGGCCGGGCCTCAAGATCGCCGGCGGCTATTGGCGCTACACCCAGCGGCATGACGACTATACCCGGGTCGATGCCGACGGCGTCCCCCTCCAGCATGTCGACCATGGCGGCTATGCCATTGCCGAGCTGCAGCTGACGGGCGGGGAGGGCAAGCGATCGCTCACCGTGTTCGGTCGCGCAGGCATGTCCGGCGGCGCCTCGACGCCGTTCCAGGGCGGCTGGCAAGCGGGGTTCCTGCTCGAGCGCCTGGTCGCCGGCCGCCCGGACTCGCAGGCTTCGTTCGGCATGAGCCGCGGCGTGACCACCCCCGGCTACCGGGCGATGCTGCTCGACGCAGGTACGCCTCCTTCGCGCGCGGAAACCAGCTTCGAACTGACCTATTCGGATCGGCTCGCCAAATGGCTGACCGTCCAGCCCGACGTGCAGTTCATCACCGATCGCGGCGGCGTGGAGAAGGCGCGCGGAGTGCTGGTGGGCACGCTGCGGCTGACGATCGCCCTCTGATTGCCCGCCGCAGGCCGCGCCCTTGCTTCAGGCTGGGGCCTGCGCGTGCCGGCGACGGCGCAACAGGCCGCCGATCCCTGCGAAGCCGAACAGCAGCATCCCCCAACTCGCCGGTTCCGGTACTGCACTGCCATTGGTATCGAACCGGATCGGGGTCTGGGTGAGGTTGACCGTGGTCTGCCCGATCACATCGAAGGTCAGCCCGGTCACGAAGGCGTTGGCATTGTCGGGATCCAGCCCCAGCGCCGGATCGATGCCGGCGATGCGGAAGCCCGACACGCCGCCGATCGACGCGAAGTCGACGAGAAACGGATTGCCGCCGGCACCCACATGCGTGGCATAGGGGTGGACCAGATCGCTGAGCAGGAAGATGGTGTAGCCGTCTGCGTCGCCGAGGTCGGGGAACAGCGCGCTGAGGATGTTCGGGCCGCCTGCGGCGACCTCGAAATCATAACCGCTCGCAACGATGGGATCGACGAACACCCGCTGGTTCTGCTGGACCTGGAACTGGAAGCCGAAGCCCGGTCCGCCATTGCCGTTGGTGATGTTGCTCGGCAGCAGCGGCGTCGCCGGCGAGGTGCCGTCGGCGAGCACCGCGCCATTGCGGATCGAGAATTTGAACACGCCCGATTCCCCGCCCGACGCGTTCTTGATGTTGGTGAAATTGAGCGCGCCGGTGGACGAGAAGGACCCCGGCAGCGAATAGAAATGGGTGCCGTCACCGGCATCGAACCCGGCCTGTGCGGGCGTGCCGCCCAGGCCGGCGAAGCCGCCGCTGGCGTCGCCTGTGGTCCATTCCAGCCGGTTGTAGCGGAACTCGATGTCGAAATCGCCGGGATTGGTCGCGCCGGCGAGCGTCATCTGGAAGTTGTTCAGCTTGCTCGAATTCGCGGAATAATAGCCGACATTGTTCCAGGTTACGGTGAAGCTGTTGGGCGATTGCGCGCCGAGATAGACCGCGCCGCAGCCGCTGCACCGGGTGTCGACATCCGCCCAGAAGGGCGCGATCAGCGGTGCCTCGGCGTGCCCGTTGAACGGCACCGGCGTGAAGCTGGAGATCCCAGCGCCGAAACTGATATTGCCGTTGTTGTTGACGAAGAACGACCGACCCGAATAGCCGAAGAAGTTGATCTGGAACGGGCTGTTCTGCACCGCGCTGAAATTGTCGTCATTCGGCTGTAGGACGAGATTGCCATAGCCTGCCGGGCCGCCCATGCCCCCGCGCAACGTCGCCGCCCCCGCCGATGATGCCGCGACGAGCGCCAGCGCGCTCGCCATGGCCGTCGCCATGTACCGCATGATCCTCTCCCACCCCTGTTGTTCCATATTGGGTAGCAAAGCCTGCGGCGGCTGTTGATTCCCCGCGCGAGGCAACTGTCTCCGCCGCGGACGGGATCGCCGCCTGCGCCTATGTCGCGCGGTTCGCTTCGGAAAAGCGGGGGCAGGGGCCACGCGACCGCGTCGCGGCGGCAAAGTGGATCGACTTCGAACCTTTCGGGCGCGGGCAGGGGCAACGAAAAAGCCGCCGCCCGGCATCCCGGACGGCGGCTGTTTTCGTCTTGCGTTCGGTCAGGCTGGAAGCCCCCGAACGGGGCGGATCACTCCGCCTCGTTCAGATACTCGCCAGCATCCGCATCGGTGCCGTGGCCCGAGGGCGTCACCGACGCCAGGGGATCATCCCCGGTGCCGGCCGAGTCCCGCGTGCTGCGGGCCAGTTCCGCCGCATGCTCTTCCGCCGCGCTCGCCGGAGCGACGAGCGAGACTTCCTGCATCCGGCGCTGGGCGACGCGGAGCGCCGCATCGCGCGAGTTGGCAGCGACGCGCAGGCGACCCATGCCCGCACCGGTACCGGCGGGGATCAGGCGGCCGACGATCACGTTCTCCTTCAGGCCCTGCAGCGTGTCCTTCTTGCCCTGCACCGCAGCTTCGGTGAGCACGCGGGTGGTCTCCTGGAACGACGCGGCCGAGATGAAGCTGCGGGTCTGCAGCGACGCCTTGGTGATGCCGAGCAGGATCGGCTTGCCCTGCGCGGGCGCCTGGCCCGGCTGGAGCTTCTCGTTGTGCTCGTCCATCTCGTCGCGATCGACCTGTTCGCCCGCCAGCAGCGTGGTGTCGCCGCCGTCGGTGATCTCGACCTTCTGCAGCATCTGGCGAACGATCACCTCGATGTGCTTGTCGTTGATCTTAACGCCCTGCAGTCGATAGACTTCCTGGATTTCGCTGACCAGATATTCGGCCAGCGGCTCGATGCCGAGCACTTCCAGAATGTCGTGCGGATCCGGCGAACCGCCGATCAGGTTGTCGCCACGCTTGACGTAGTCGCCTTCCTGAACGTCGATCACCTTCGACTTCGGGACCAGATACTCCACGACCTCGCCGCCGTCCTCCGGCTGGATGCCGATCTTGCGCTTGGCCTTGTAGTCCTTGCCGAACACCACGCGGCCCGAGACCTTCGCGATGATGGCATTTTCCTTGGGCTTGCGCGCTTCGAACAGCTCGGCGACGCGCGGCAGACCGCCGGTGATGTCGCGGGTCTTGGCGGACTCGCGGGCAACACGGGCAAGCACGTCACCGCCCGAAACCGTGGCACCGTCCTCGACCGAGATCACCGCGCCCGGCGCCAGCATGTAGCGGGCGGCTTCGGCGGCATTCTCGCCGGTGAGGGTCATGCGAGGACGCAGGTCCTCCTTCTTGCCCGCACCGCGGAACTCGGTGACGACGCGCTGGGCGATGCCCGTCGCTTCGTCGACCTGCTCCGTCATGGTCTTGCCTTCGATGATGTCCTGATACTTCACGACACCACCGGTTTCGGTGATCACCGGCATGGTGAACGGATCCCACTCGGCCATGCGATCGCCGGCGCTGACCAGATGGCCATCGTCGAACATCACATAGGCGCCGTACGGGATCTTGTGCACGGCCAGCTCGCGGCCATCCATGTCCATGATCGCGATCTCGCCCGAGCGGCTGAGCACCACGCGACGGCCGCGCTGATCTTCGATCAGGCGCAGGTCGCGGAACTCGGCCTTGCCGTCCACGGGGGCTTCGAGGTTCGACTGCTCGTTGAGCTGCGCCGCGCCGCCGATGTGGAAGGTACGCATGGTCAGCTGCGTGCCCGGCTCACCGATCGACTGGGCCGCGATGACGCCGACTGCTTCGCCGATGTTCACGGGGGTACCGCGGGCGAGGTCACGCCCGTAGCACTTGGCGCACACGCCGAGCTTGGCTTCGCAGACCAGCGGCGAACGGATCTTCACCGCCGGGGTGCTGAGCGCCTCGATCTGCGCGATCATCGGCTCGTCGAGCAGGGTGCCGATCGGGATCACCACCTGGTTGGTCTTCGGATCGACAATGTCCTCGGCCGTGGTGCGGCCCAGGATGCGCTCGCCGAGCGAGGCGATCACCGAACCGCCCTGCACGATCGCCTTCATCTCCAGCGCGCGCTCGGTGCCGCAATCGTCCTCGAGGACGACGCAGTCCTGCGACACGTCGACCAGACGACGGGTGAGATAGCCCGAGTTCGCCGTCTTCAACGCGGTGTCCGCGAGGCCCTTACGGGCGCCGTGGGTCGAGTTGAAGTATTCAAGAACGGTCAGACCTTCCTTGAAGTTCGAGATGATCGGCGTTTCGATGATCTCGCCCGACGGCTTGGCCATCAGGCCGCGCATGCCGGCCAGCTGCTTGATCTGCGCCGCCGAACCACGGGCACCGGAGTGCGCCATGATGTAGATGGCGTTGTCGGGCATCTGACGGCCGGTCACCGGGTCGGTCTTCACCGCCTTGATCTCGTCCATCATCGCCGCGGCCACCTGGTCACCGCAACGGCTCCAGGCGTCGATCACCTTGTTGTACTTCTCCTGCTGCGTGATCAGGCCGTCCTGATACTGCTGCTCGAAGTCCTTCACCAGCGCCTTGGTCTCGTCGACCAGACCCACCTTGGCGTCCGGGATGATCATGTCGTCCTTGCCGAACGAGATGCCGGCCTTGAACGCGTGGCGGAAGCCCAGCGACATGATCGCGTCGGCGAACAGCACGGTCTCCTTCTGGCCGGTGTGACGATAGACCTCGTCGATCACGTCGCCCACGTCCTTCTTGGTGAGCAGGCGATTGACGACGTCGAACGGCACCTTGTGGCTGTGCGGCAGGCACTCGCCGAGCAGCATGCGGCCCGGGGTGGTCTGGTAGCGCTTCAGGTACGAATTGCCCTGCTCGTCGGTCTGCGGAACGCGGCTGGTGATCTTGGTATGCAGCGTGACCGCGCCGGCATGCAGGGCCTGGTGGACCTCCGCCATGTCGGCCAGCAGCATGCCTTCGCCAGGCTCGTTTTCCTTCTCCATGGTGATGTAATAGAGACCCAGCACCATGTCCTGCGACGGCACGATGATCGGCTTGCCGTTGGCGGGGGACAGGATGTTGTTGGTCGACATCATCAGGACGCGCGCTTCCAGCTGGGCCTCGAGGCTCAGCGGAACGTGAACGGCCATCTGGTCACCGTCGAAGTCGGCGTTGAAGGCCGAGCAGACCAGCGGGTGGAGCTGGATCGCCTTGCCTTCGATCAGCACCGGCTCGAACGCCTGGATGCCCAGACGGTGAAGCGTCGGCGCGCGGTTCAGAAGAACCGGGTGCTCGCGGATCACCTCGTCCAGGATGTCCCAGACTTCCTTGCGCTCCTTCTCGACCCACTTCTTCGCCTGCTTCAGGGTCATGGACAGACCCTTGGCATCGAGACGGGCGTAGATGAACGGCTTGAACAGCTCGAGCGCCATCTTCTTCGGCAGGCCGCACTGGTGCAGCTTGAGCTCCGGACCGGTCACGATGACCGAACGGCCCGAATAGTCGACGCGCTTTCCGAGCAGGTTCTGACGGAAGCGGCCCTGCTTGCCCTTGAGCATGTCGGACAGCGACTTGAGCGGACGCTTGTTCGCACCGGTGATGGTGCGGCCGCGGCGGCCGTTGTCGAACAGCGCGTCGACGGCCTCCTGCAGCATGCGCTTTTCGTTGCGGACGATGATGTCCGGCGCGCGCAGCTCCATGAGGCGCTTGAGGCGGTTGTTACGGTTGATCACGCGGCGATACAGGTCGTTCAGATCCGAGGTCGCGAAGCGGCCGCCGTCCAGCGGCACCAGCGGGCGCAGCTCGGGCGGGATCACCGGCACGACGTCCAGGATCATCCATTCCGGGCGGTTGCCGGAATCGATGAAGCTCTCGACGACCTTGAGGCGCTTGATGATCTTCTTGGGCTTCAGCTCGGACTTGGTGACCGCGAGCTCTTCGAGCAGCTCCTTGCGCTCGCCCTCGAGGTCGAGATCCATGAGCATGATCTTGACCGCTTCCGCGCCGATGCCGGCCGAGAACGCGTCCTCGCCATATTCATCCTGCGCGTCGAGCAGCTCGTCCTCGGTGAGGAGCTGGAACTTCTCGAGTGGGGTGAGGCCCGGCTCGGTGACGATGTAGCTCTCGAAGTACAGCACGCGCTCGAGCTGCTTCAGCTGCATGTCGAGCAGCAGGCCGATGCGGCTCGGCAGCGACTTCAGGAACCAGATGTGCGCAACCGGGGCGGCCAGTTCGATATGGCCCATGCGCTCGCGACGGACCTTCGAGACGGTCACTTCCACGCCGCACTTTTCGCAGACGATGCCCTTGTACTTCATGCGCTTGTACTTGCCGCACAGGCACTCGTAGTCCTTGATCGGACCGAAGATGCGCGCGCAGAACAGGCCGTCACGCTCGGGCTTGAACGTGCGATAGTTGATCGTCTCGGGCTTCTTGATCTCGCCGAACGACCAGCTGCGGATACGGTCCGGCGACGCGATCCCGATCTGGATCTGGTCGAAGGTTTCCGGCTTGGCGAGCGGGTTCGCGAAGTTGGTAAGTTCGTTCATTTCTTCACTCCATCGCCCTCCCGCGGACGGGAGGGGCTAGGGGAGGGGATATCTTTACGTCGGCAGGCGGGTGGCTGCCCCTCCTCCCAAAGGAAGGAGGGGCGCCGGTCCCCTTACTCCGCTGCGATCTGCACGCCGTCCTCGTCGAAGCCGAGCTCGGCATTCTTGAGTTCGACGTTCAGGCCCAGCGAGCGCATTTCCTTGACGAGCACGTTGAAGCTCTCCGGGATGCCGGCCTCGAAGGTGTCGTCGCCCTTGACGATCGCTTCGTAGACCTTGGTGCGGCCGACTACGTCGTCCGACTTCACCGTCAGCATTTCCTGGAGCGTGTACGCCGCGCCATAGGCTTGGAGCGCCCACACTTCCATTTCACCGAAGCGCTGGCCACCGAACTGCGCCTTACCGCCCAGCGGCTGCTGGGTGACGAGGCTGTACGGCCCGATCGAACGCGCGTGGATCTTGTCGTCCACAAGGTGGTGCAGCTTGAGCACATACTTGTAGCCAACCGTCACCTTGCGATCGAACGCGTCGCCCGTGCGGCCGTCGAACAGCGTCACCTGGCCGGATTCGTCCAGGCCCGCCATCCGCAGCATCGCCGAGACGTCGGCTTCAACCGCGCCGTCGAACACCGGGGTGGCCATCGGCACGCCCGAGCGGACGTTCTGCGCCAGATCGACCAGCTGCTCGGTCGTGCGGCGATCCAGCTCGGCCTTGTAGTTATCGCCATAGACGGTGGTGAGCAGTTCCTTGACCGCTTCCGGCGGTTCGCCGGCCTGCGGGTTCGGGTTGGCTGCACGCCATGCATCGAGCGCATCGCCGATCTTCCGGCCCAGGCCGCGTGCGGCCCAGCCCAGATGGGTCTCGAAGATCTGCCCGACGTTCATGCGCGACGGCACGCCCAGCGGGTTGAGCACGAAGTCGACCGGCGTACCGTCCTCGAGGAACGGCATGTCCTCCTGCGGCAGGATGCGGCTGATGATGCCCTTGTTGCCGTGGCGGCCGGCCATCTTGTCGCCCGGCTGCAGCTTGCGCTTCACCGCGACGAACACCTTGACCATCTTCAGCACGCCCGGCGGCAGCTCGTCGCCCCGCTCCAGCTTCTCGCGGCGGTCCTCGAACTTGTCCTTGATGCGCTTCACGGCCTCGTCATACTGGCCCTTCACCGCTTCCAGGTTGCCCTGCATGGTGTCGTCCTGCACCGCGAACTTCCACCACTCGTGGCGGTCGACGCTGTCGAGCAGGTCGTCGTCGATGGTGACGCCCTTCTTCAGGCCCTTCGGCGCAGCCGTGGCGACCTGACCCAGCAGCATCTCGCGGAGACGCGACCAGGTCGCACGGTTGAGGATGTTGCGTTCGTCGTCGGCGTCCTTGCGCAGGCGCTCGATTTCCTCGCGCTCGATCGCCAGGGCACGCTCGTCCTTGTCGATGCCGTGACGGTTGAACACGCGCACGTCGACGATCGTGCCGGCCACGCCCGGGGGCAGACGCAGCGAGGTGTCGCGCACGTCGCTGGCCTTTTCGCCGAAGATGGCGCGGAGGAGCTTTTCTTCCGGCGTCATCGGGCTTTCGCCCTTCGGCGTGATCTTGCCGACCAGGATGTCGCCCGGCTCCACTTCGGCGCCGACATACACGATGCCCGCTTCGTCGAGGTTGCGGAGCGCTTCCTCGCCGACGTTCGGGATATCGCGGGTGATGTCTTCCGGCCCGAGCTTGGTGTCGCGCGCCATCACTTCGAACTCATCGATGTGGATCGACGTGAACACGTCGTCCTTCACGATGCGCTCGTTGATCAGGATCGAGTCCTCGTAGTTGTAGCCGTTCCACGGCATGAACGCGACGAGCACGTTGCGGCCCAGCGCCAGCTCACCGAACTCGGTCGACGGGCCGTCGGCGATCACGTCCCCGGCCTGCACGATCTCGCCCACCTTCACCAGCGGACGCTGGTTGATGCAGGTCGACTGGTTCGAGCGCTGGAACTTCATCAGCGTGTAGATGTCGACGCCGCTCTCGCTGGCATCGACGTCACCCGTCGCGCGGACAACGATACGGGTCGCGTCGACCTGGTCGACCACGCCCGAGCGCTTGGCGGCGATCGCGGCGCCGGAATCCCGGGCCACGGTCGACTCCATGCCGGTGCCGACGAAAGGCGCTTCCGCCTTCACGAGCGGCACGGCCTGGCGCTGCATGTTCGAGCCCATCAGTGCGCGGTTCGCGTCGTCCTTCTCGAGGAAGGGGATCAGCGAAGCGGCGACCGAGACGAGCTGCTTCGGCGACACGTCCATCAGCGTTACCTGATCGCGCAGCGCCATCAGGAATTCGCCGGCCTGGCGGGCCGAGACGAGATCGTCGACGAAGCCGCCGGTCGCGTCGAGCTCGGCCGATGCCTGCGCGATCGTGTGCTTCTGCTCTTCCATCGCCGACAGGTAGACGACCTCGTTGGTCACCTTGCCGTCGATGATCTTGCGGTACGGCGTCTCGATGAAGCCGTACTTGTTCACGCGGCTGAACGTCGCGAGCGAGTTGATCAGACCGATGTTCGGGCCTTCCGGCGTTTCGATCGGGCAGATACGGCCATAGTGGGTCGGGTGAACGTCGCGGACTTCGAAGCCTGCGCGCTCACGGGTGAGACCGCCCGGCCCGAGCGCCGAGACGCGACGCTTGTGCGTCACTTCGGAGAGCGGGTTGGTCTGGTCCATGAACTGCGACAGCTGCGACGAACCGAAGAACTCGCGCACCGCGGCGACCGCAGGCTTGGCGTTGATCAGGTCGTTCGGCATCACCGTCGACACGTCGACCGACGACATGCGCTCCTTCACGGCGCGCTCCATGCGGAGCAGGCCGACGCGGTACTGGTTCTCGAGCAGCTCGCCCACCGAACGCACGCGGCGATTGCCGAGATTGTCGATGTCGTCGACTTCGCCCTTGCCGTCCTTGAGGTTCACGAGCGTCTTGACGACCTCGAGAATGTCCTCGGTGCGCAGCGTGGTCACCGTGTCCGGGGTGTCGAGGCCCAGACGCATGTTCAGCTTCACGCGGCCGACGGCCGAGAGGTCGTAGCGCTCCGGATCGAAGAACAGGCCGGCGAACAGCGATTCCGCGGTCTCGAGCGTCGGCGGTTCGCCGGGGCGCATGACGCGGTAGATGTCGGACAGCGCCTGCTGGCGCTCTTCGGCCTTGTCGACCTTGAGCGTGTTGCGGATCCACGGACCGGTGGCGATGTGATCGATGTCGAGCAGCTCGATCCGATCGATGCCGGCCTTGTCGAGCTTCTCCAGGTTCTCGGCCGAGACTTCGTCGCCGGCTTCGATGTAGATCTCGCCGGTCGCCTCGTTGATCAGATCATAGGCGCTGTAGCGGCCGAAGATTTCCTCGGTCGGGATCAGCAGCGTCTCGAGACCGTCCTTCGCCGCCTTGTTGGCTGCGCGCGGGGAAATCTTCTGGCCAGCCGGGAACACGACCTCGCCCGACTTGGCGTCGACAATGTCGAACATCGGCTTCGAACCGCGCCAGTTTTCCACCTGGAAGGGGATCTGCCAGCCGTTCGGACCACGCAGGAAGGTGACGTGGTTGTAGAAATAGTTGAGGATCTCTTCCGACGTCAGGCCCAGCGCGTACAGCAGGCTGGTGACCGGCAGCTTGCGCTTGCGGTCGATACGGACGTTGACGATGTCCTTGGCGTCGAACTCGAAGTCCAGCCACGAGCCGCGATACGGGATCACGCGCGCGGCAAAGAGATACTTGCCCGAAGCGTGGGTCTTGCCGCGGTCATGGTCGAACAGCACGCCCGGCGAACGGTGCATCTGGCTGACGATGACGCGCTCGGTGCCGTTGATGAAGAACGTGCCGTTCTCGGTCATGAGCGGCATGTCGCCCATGTACACGTCCTGCTCCTTGATATCGAGCACCGACCGGGCTTCCGTATCGGGATCGACCTCGAACACGATGAGGCGGAGGGTAACGCGCATCGGCGCCGCATAGGTGATGCCGCGCTGGCGGCACTCGTCCACGTCGAACTTCGGATCCTCGAGCTCGTAGGTCACGAAGTCGAGCTCGGCGGTGCCGGCGAAGTCGCGGATCGGGAACACGCTGCGGAGCGTCTTCTCGAGGCCGGAGACATAGCCGATCGAGGGGTCGGACCGCAGGAACTGTTCGTAGGATTCGCGCTGAACCTCGATCAGGTTCGGCATCTGCACCACTTCGTGGATGTCGCCGAACACCTTGCGGATGCGGCGCTTCAGCGTGCCGCCCTCGATTGCCTTGGTAGCCATAGGTGTGTTTTGCCTCGTCAGCCGTAAACTCGGTGCCCCTGTCCGGGAGCCAGGACGTGCAAATCGACGCCGAAAGGCCGCGCGACCCCCGATGCTCGGGATTCGGCAGCTCTACAGGCGTCTGACAAGCCGTTCCGATCCATTCGTACGACACGCTGCGCGACGGCGCGTCATTTCCCGATCGGAGGGCTAGAGCGGGGATATAGGGCGTGGGGGCGGGGATGTCAAAGCCGGCGTTGAGCGCCGACCCGGGGTGAATCGGAATGAGCGATTTTCAACAACGCCACGCTAAAAATTTGCGCTGCAACAATTCGCAACAATCGCGGATGATGATATGGGAATGATGAGGTCGATTCCAAAGGGGGGAGTCGATGGGGGCAAATCATCATGGGGCTGGTGGTCACCGACGACCTTTTGCGCGCGGATCGCAACAATCTGACGATGGTGCGGCTGATTCTGGCGGCGACCGTAATCTACACGCACGCGCTGGAGTTGCTTGGAAGGGTAGACGAAACCTCGGCCATCTTCGGGGTGCCGATCTCCTGGGTCGGTGTGAACGGATTCTTCTCGCTATCGGGATTTCTGATATACCGAAGCCTCGAGCGTAATTCATCGCTTGGCCAGTTCGCGCTTTCCCGATTCTTTCGCGTCTGGCCCGGCATGTTCGCCATGTGCGTCATCGTAGCCATCGCGTTCGCGATGTTCAGCACGGTGCCGCTGACAAATTATCTGCTCGGCCGTGAAACATTATCCTTCGTCTTCAAGACGCAAGTGCTGTCGCCCAGCTATTTCGTCACCGGCGTCTATTGCAGCGAGCCCGGGGGCGGGCCTTGCGTCATCAACGGGTCGCTATGGACGATCCGCTGGGAGGTGAGCTGCTATGTCGTCATCGCGATGCTTTCCGCGGCCGGCATGCTGGTACGGCGACGCTTCACCTCGTTCGTGCTCCCCGCGATCCTGCTCTATGCGCTGATCTTCGCCTATCCGCCGGTCCATACGTGGCTCGCGGCGAAATGCGGAAGCCATCTCTATTTCCTGGATCGCGTTGCGCGGCTGTGGACTGCCTTCGCCATCGGCGCGGGGGCCTATGCCTGGCGCGACCGCATTCCGCTGTCCTGGGCAGGGGCTGCGCTTGCGTTCACCGTCACCTTTCTCACCCGCGGCTTCTTTTTCGACGATGTCGTGCGCGCCCTGGCCATCTGCTACTGGGTGCTGTGCCTGGGCTTTCTCACCGCCAAGGCGTTCCCCACGCTGCACAAGATCCCCGACTATTCCTACGGCATCTACATCTACAGCATGCCGGTGACGGATGTGTTCCGGATTCTCACGCCGCGGATCGAGCCGCATGTGCTCGCGATCGTCGCGCTGGTCGCGGTACTGCCGTTTGCGGCCTTCTCCTGGCACTTCATCGAAAAGCCGGCGCAGGCGCTGCGGAAGTCGCTGCCCGGTTTGCGGTTTCCGCAACGGCAGTTCGGCTGACGCGCCAACGACGAAAGTCAGGTCGGGTCGCGGCTCTGCAACAAATCTGTTTGCGTCGTGCAGTGAAGGTTTAACAAACTACCCGCAACCGCCCTCCCGAACCAGGGAGGGAAACCATGAACAAGAAATCGGGTCTCATCGTCGCGTTGCTGGCCACCGTCTCGGCTACGGCCGTCCATGCGCAGGAAACGGCGCAGGCAGCCGGGCAGGAAAGCGCACGGGACGGGGCGCTGGGCGGTGACATCATCGTCACCTCCCAGAAGTTCGAACAGAAGCTGCGGGACGTGCCGATCACCATCACCGCGGTGACGCAGGAGCAGATGAAGCGGATCGGCGTCGACGATCTCGACGAGCTGGCCGCCTATGTGCCCGGGCTCAACATCCAGGAGCAGAGCGCCAACAATCCCGGCATCGTGATCCGCGGCATCACCTCGGACAGCGGCTCGGCGCAACAGGCGGCGCGCGTCACGCTCTACTATAACGGCGTCGACATCTCGCGCTCGCGCGGCGCCTATCAGGCGATCTACGACGTCGATCGGATTGAAGTGGTGAAGGGCCCGCAGGCGACGCTGTTCGGCACCGCCTCGACGGTGGGCGCGGTTAGCATCATCTCGGCCAAGCCCAAGCCGGGCGTGGATGGCGAAGTCACCGCAGGCTATGGCAATTACAACGCCTATCTGGCGGGCGGCCACCTGAATGTCGGCAACGACGTGATCGCCGCGCGCATTGCCGGCGAGTGGAAGAAGCGCGACGGATATGTGAAGAATCTGTCGACCACCCAGGGCGATCTCTACGCACAGAACCAGCTCGGCCTGCGCGCCTCCGTGCGCTACACCCCGACCAGCGCGCTCACGGTCGATCTGGTCGGCACCTATGACCGCCAGCGCAACAGCGGCACGGCGTTCGTCTCCAAGCGGTTCGCGACCTCGGAAGGGCCCGGAAACCCGTTCGGTGCCGCCAACCTGTCCGGCTCGCCCTTCTCCAAGCAGGTGCTGGGCAGCGACAAGCTGGGCCTGCACCGCGACGTGTACGACGTGAACCTCACCGCCCGCTACGAGATGGGCGACGGCTGGAGCTTCACCACGGTGAACGGCTATCGCGCGTTCAATTCGCTCGAAGTGTTCGATGCGGACGGCTCCGCCGCCTGGTGGCTGGAATTCGCCGAGGGCGCCTATGGCTCGCAGCTCAGCCATGAATCGCGCTTCGCCTATAGCAGCGACCATGTCCGCACCAGCTTCGGCTGGAACGTGTTCCACGAGAACAACCGTCAGGAAGTGCCGTTCTCGACCGAAGAGGGCATCTACCTGCAGTGCGCGGCCAATGTGATCCCGGGGCTGGGCTGCATCTCGTCCACCGGGGTGGTGACGGCGGCCCAGGCGACGTCGATCCTAACCAAGGGCGCGGCGACGCAGATCCCTTACAGCTCGATCTTCACCAACAAGGGCATCAACGATCAATATTCGATGTTCGGCGAAGCGACCTGGATGCCCAGCCACAAGCTGGAGCTGACCGCGGGCCTGCGTGCGCTGATCGAGCAGCGCAAGTCAGGCTTCGTGTCGGTCGCGCCCAATTCGGTGCTGTCGAAGGCGCCCCTGATCCCGGGCCAGACCACCACCAAGGGCACGTTGTGGAGCCAGGACAGCTTCCAGGCCTTTCTGCCGCGGTTCAATGCGCTGTACCGGGTGAACGACGCGCTCAACCTCTACGCCACCATTTCCAAGGGCCGCCGCTCGCCGGTGGTCAGCCAGGGTGCCGCCGCTATCGCGCCGATCATCCCGGAAGAGACGGTGTGGAACTATGAGGGTGGCGCCAAGCTGTCGCGCGGCATGTTCAACGGTTCGATCGGCGTCTACTATCAGAAGTACCGGAACTTCCAGATCAGCCGCACCGTCACGGACGCGAACGATCCCTCGGGCAAGCCGGTGGGCACCAGCATCACCGAGAGCGCAGGCACGGCGAGCAACCTCGGCTTCGAGGCGGAAGGCCAGCTGCGCCCGACGAACTGGCTGACGGTGTTCGGCAATGTCGGCTTCATCGACGGCGGCATCGACAACACCAAGGCCAACGGCATCTACGCCAACAACCGTTTCCGCCTGCAGCCCCGTACGCAATGGGCGGCGGGCTTCACGGTGGACGCGCCGGTCGGCAACGGCATGCGGGTCTTCGCAACGTCGAGCGTGACCTATCGCAGCAAGATCTTCTTCGAGATCCCGAACAAGGAAGCCATCTCGCAGACCAAGTACACGCTGGTGAATTTGAAGGCGGGCCTCAGCTTCGCCAACGGCAAGTATGAGGTCGCCGGCTATGTGCGGAACGCGTTCAACGAGAAGTATCTGCTCGACGCCGGCAACACCGGCGGCGGGTTCAACGATCCGACCTATATTCCGGGCGAACCGCGCTTCTACGGGGTGCAACTGACCGGGCGCTTCTGATCGTTTCCCTGGCGTAGCAACAGGGCAGGGGCTTGCCGCCGGTGTGCAGCAAGCCCCTTTCTTTTCAACGAGTTGCTGAAGTGTTTCAGGCGATTTGAGGGCAAGAACCATGCCTGAATGCCTGGTGAATGGCTCGATTCGTCTGGCGGGCCTCTCGGCTCGCCGCAGGGGTTGGAGCCGAAACCGTGGTTCCATCCGTTGAACCCACGTTATGAGACAGTGTCAGACCCCGCTCCGCCCCCGCGCCGCACTGTTGATCAGTGCCGCGTTCCTTGCCACCCCCGCCTTCGCTCAGGAGGCCGCGCCCCAGCAGACGGTGACCCCGCCGCCGGCGGTAGAGGCATCTGCGCCGCAAACCGCGGCGCCCGCCCCGGAAGTACGGATGGCGCCCGCGGCGCCCATCGTGCAGTCGGTGCCGCCGGTCGAGCAGCAGATGGCCGGCAGCGCCAATCAGGCGCCGTCGACTACCGATGCCGCGCCGACCCGGACTGCGCGTGCCGAGCGTAGTGCCCCCCGTGCGGAAGCGCGCGCCGCCGCCCAGCCGCGTCAGGCCGCGCCCGCCCCGCAGTCTGCCGCCGCACCGGCGCAGCAAGCCGCTGCCCCGGCTCCCGCATCGGTACCCCAGCCGCAGCCTGCTGCGCCTGCAGCACAGGAGGCCGCCGCGCCTGCCGCGCCCACCGCGGAAGTGACGCAGACAACGGACACCACCACCGAGACGACGCGTTCGACCTCGCTGGTCCCCTGGATCCTCGGCGGGCTTGCCGTGATCCTCGCCGCTGCCGCCGCGATCTTCCTGTTCCGCCGCCGCCGTCCGGACGACGATCTGCTGGTGCGTGAGACGGCCACCACCACCGAGCCGGTGGCCCACCGCCCGGTGCCGCAGCCCGTGGCACCGCGCAGTGACATCGGTCTCGCCGCCGCCGCTGCCGCGCCGGTGATGGCGCCGGTCATGGAGCGCCAGCCGATCGTCGAGCCGGTCGCCGAAGCCCATGTCGAGGCCAAGCTGGCCGCGGCGGACGAGGCGGTGCTCGAGCATGTCGTCGATGCGCCGGCGCCGGTCGCCAATCGTCCGTGGCTCGAGCTGGGTCTGCGCCCGGTGCGTGCTGGCACCAGCGAGGAAGAAGCGCTGGTCGATATCGAGCTGACGGTCGGCAATTCGGGTGACACGGCTGCCCGCGACGTGCGCATCTCGACCTTCCTGCTCGCTGATGCCGAGACGAGCGAGATGGAGCAGATGCTCACCAGCCATGGTCCCGCCGCAGATGTTCCGCCGGTGACGATCGATGCCGGTGACGGCACCCGCGTCGACGCCCACCTCGCAGTGCCGAAGGGCGAGCTGGGTCGCACCTTCAACCCGGTCGTCGTCGCCGAGGCTCGCTATCGTCTGCCCGATGGTCGCGAAGGCCGCACCAGCGCCGCCTTCCGCATCGGCCGCGCCGCGCCGGCGGCGGACGGGGTTGGCCCGATTGGCGCCACCCGCCCGCATCTGGTCGAGGATCTTGAGGCCGAACTGCTCGGCACGCCTGCCCACGCCTAACCGCCCGATGTTCAACCGGCCCGCGTTCCCAACGGAGCGCGGGCCTTTTCACGCGCCCGCTTCCCATCGCGCCGAGGTAACACTATCACCCCAGCCTTCGGTTCTCTGGGGAGACACTATGCAGTTTCGTAACTTCGTCCTCGCCGCCCTCGCGACGACCGCGCTGATCCCGGCCGCCCAGGCCCAACAGGCCCAGCCGTTCAACGACATTCCGGCAAAGTTCGTGCTCCCGGAAGGCTCGAAGGACTATATCCGCCGCGAGGTGATGGTGCCGATGCGCGACGGCACCAAACTGTTCACGACGATCGTGATCCCCAAGGGCGCCAAGAACGCGCCGATCCTGCTCACCCGCACGCCGTACGACGCCTACAACCGCGTCCGCCGCACCGACAGCAACAAGATGCTCTCGGTGCTGGCCCAAGGCGACGAGGTGTTCACCCAGGCCGGCTATATCCGCGTCTTCCAGGACATCCGCGGCAAATATCGCTCCGAAGGCGACTTCGTCGTCACCCGCCCACCGGTGGGCCCGCTGAATCCCACCAAGGTCGACGACACCACCGATGCCTGGGATACGATCGACTGGCTGGTGAAGAACCTGCCGGAATCGAACGGCAAGGTCGGCATGCTCGGCTCGTCTTATGAAGGCTGGACGGTGGTGATGGCACTGCTCCACCCGCATCCGGCGCTCAAGGTCGCAGCACCCGAAAGCCCGATGATCGACGGCTGGATGGGCGACGACTGGTTCCACCACGGCGCGTTCCGCCTGCCCAATATCGGCTGGATCTCGGGCATCACCGGCTACAAGGCCGGCGGCCCGACGCCGCCCAATGGCGGCTGGGACGATTACGATACCTTCCGCAAGGTCGGCTCGGCGGGCGACTGGGCCAAGCAGTACGGCTATGACCAGCTGCCCTTCTGGCAGAAGCTCAGCCAGCATGTGTCCTACGACGCCTTCTGGCAGGGCCAGGCGCTCGACAAGATCCTCGCCGCCAATCCTTCCAACGTGCCGACGCTGTGGGAGCAGGGCCTGTGGGATCACGAGGACATGTACGGTGCGATCCACGCCTGGGAGGAGCTGCAGAAGACCCCGCAGGCGACCAACAATTTCCTGCTGATGGGCCCGTGGCGCCATTCGGGCTTCAACTATAACGGCTCGAAGCTGGGCGAGCTGAACTTCGACGGCGACACCGCGCTCCAGGCGCGCCGCGACATCCTGCTGCCCTTCTTCAACGCGCATCTGAAGGACGGCTCGCCGGCCTACACCCCGCCGGTGGCGAGCATCTACAACACCGGCGAGAACCACTGGGACTTCCTGAACAAGTGGCCGCTGGGTGCGCAGCTTGCGCCGCTCTACCTCGGTGCGGGCGAGGCCGCCGGCTTCGACAAGCCCGGAGCAGGGGAGGACAGCTATGTCTCCGATCCCGCCAAGCCCGTTCCCTATCTGCCGCGTCCGATCAACTTCAACGACGGCCGCTGGGGCACCTACCTCGTCACCGACCAGCGCTTCGTCGACGGCCGCCAGGACGTGCTGACCTACGCCACGCCGGTGCTGACGGCACCGGTGCGGCTGTCGGGCACGCCGTTGGCGGACATCTTCGCAAAGACGACCGGCACGGACGGCGACTTCGTGGTGAAGGTGATCGACGTCTATCCGGACGAGATCGCCACCACCAAGGAGATGGGCGGCTTCCAGTTGCCGATCGCGATGGACATTTTCCGCGGTCGCTACCGCAACTCGTTCGAGCATCCCTCGGCGATTCCGGCGGGCAAGGTGCAGGAATACAAGTTCCGCCTGCCGGTGGTGAACCACACCTTCCTGCCCGGCCACCGCATCATGGTGCAGGTCCAGTCGACCCTGTTCCCGGTCTATGATCGCAACCCGCAGAAGTATGTGGAGAACATCTTCTTCGCCAAGCCGGGCGATTACCAGAAGGCGACCGTGACGATCCTGTACGGCGGCAAGCAGTCCAGCTCGGTGCTGCTGCCGGTGGTGCCGGTCGACCAGAGCGCCGCAAAGGCGCGCTGATGTGCGGGCCCGCTTTCGCGCATGCGAAGGCGGGCCTTGCCTCGGTTTACAGCGGAATACGGATAAGTACGTAGGGTTAAGTAAAAATCCGGGAGCGTGTTCTGCGCATCTGCATCATTCTTTAAGCTTATTCGGGTTGAGTCGACTCCGGAACAAGCAGCTACGCCATCGCTGTGTTTCGGGAGCAGGGCCATGAACGTCGCGGCTATTCGAGGCTATCTTCGCGAGACGATAGAGTTCTTCGTCTACTTCGTGTTCATGACCGGAATCGGCGCGGCGATGTACGTGCTGGTCAATTATGCGCCCCAGGCTAACTCCGATTGGTACATCAACACCTGCATCGGCATGGCGCTGTTCAGCGGCATCTATGCCGTGCGGATGTTCCGCCGGTATAAGCGCGCCATGCGGCGCCTGGCGATGCTGCCGGACGACCTGATCGTCGAACTCGCGCAGATGACCGAGGAGGAGCGGCGCACGCTCCGCTGGTCCGAGCGAATCGCGGCCGAGCGGCTGGAGGCACGTGGCGGGGATGCCGAGCGGGTGCGCCTGCTCGAACGGCTCGAAGCGTTGGAGCGCGCCTATCGCGAGCGCTGCGCGGCGCTGGGGATCGACCCGGATGAGGAGGGCGGTGAGTTCACCATCGATCCCAACATGACGGTCGAGGCGATCCGCGAGCGCATCGCCGATCGCATGATGAAGAAGGAACTGGACGACGAGGAGGACGAGCGCCCCCCCATTTTCCGGAGCTGAGCCGCGATCGTTTCACCTTCGGTTAGGATTCGTTAACGCGCTTGCTTCATGGTGCAGCGCCGAAGCGTGGCGGTGGTGCGTGGGATGCGCGCCGCGGTGCCGTCGATGGGGATTGCGTTCATGAAGTCCGATGTCGTTCGACACTATCTCATGATGTCGTTGGAGTTCGGCGCTTATTGCGCGCTGATGACGCTGATCAGCTATCTCATGGTGTTGTTGGTGCTGCGTGCGCCGCAGCCGAACAGCGGAATCTATATCGGCGTGGGGCTGCTCACTGCGCTGCTCACCGGACTGCATGCCCGCAAGATGTTCCGCCTGTATCGCATCGCCCTGCTGCGGATCCAGAACCGTGGGCCCAGGGGCAAGAAGCAGACACCCGCCCGACACTGGTCGGACCGTATCGCGGCGGAAGAGACGCTGGCGCGCCACGACCGTGCGCGCAAGCAGGCAACGGGCGAACCGGCATCTCCCGAACTCGAGGCCATCCGGCTGCGGATTGCTGAGCGCATGGCGCGCGAGGATCGCGAACGGGAGGAACAGGCGCGGGAGGACCGCGACCGCATGGAACGTGAGCGTATCGACCGGATGGAGCGCGCCCGCTCCGAGCGCATCCGCAACGAATCGCGCGCTTCCCGCCACAAGAGCTGAGCGGCCCGGCGACGGCGCCGAACGGATCGTCGCGCAAGGCCGCCTGCGGTCCGGCGAGTGCAGCCACGGTTCAGCTTTGCCGGGTCAATGCTGATGCGTGATCAGGGGTCGGCATTGCGCAGCATTGGGATTGATGGCGTTGGGCGCGGCCGCTGCGCCGGCCCGGGCGCAGGACGCCCCGTCCGCTGATCCTACGCCGCAGACGATCCCGGGCGTGTTGCCGGAGCGATTTCGTCTGTCGGGTGCGCCGACCCCAACTCCGACGCCTCCCTCGTCCCCTTCGTCAGCGCCGACTCCCCTGGTGCAGCCGGTGATCGTCCCCACGGGCGCACCGGCCGAGAAGGCTTCGGCGCCCCGTCCTGCGCCAAAGCCCGCACCCACGCCAAGGTCTGTGACCACACCGTCTCCGCACGCGACCAACACGGCACCAGCGGCCACACCACCCGCCCCGAAACCCACGCCGTCGGTGACCGCCTCGCCGCAGCAGGCGGCGCCGGCGCCCTCCGACGAACGGCTTGCCTGGTCCTGGTTCGCTGTGGGCCTGGTCGGTATCGCCGCAGTGGCGGGGGCGAGCTGGTGGCGCTGGGGCCGGGGGCACGCAATGCCCGAACCCGCTCCGCCGATACCGGTAGAACCGGCCACGCGCACCGCGCCGCTGGCCAAGCCGCCGGTGCCGCGTGCGGCGATCACCGAACCGCTCGAGGTTCAAGTCGTTACCGCCACGGTCGCCTTCCTGGCGGATGCGGTGGTGTTCGACCTGGAGTTAGACGTCGTCAACGCGCAGGCCCAGTCGGCCGAGGGGCTGCGTCCGGCCCTCGCGCTGATCAGTGCCAGCACGGCGCAGGACCAATGGCGCCAAGCCTTCCATTCCGGGCCTCCCGGTCAGAACCCGGGCGCGCCGGTCGATCTCGCGCCGGGCGCCCGGCTGCACGTCCCCGCCCGGCTTACGTTGGCGCGAGAGCAGGTGCACGTTGTGACGCATGCCGGCAGGCCCATGTTCGTCGCGATGCTGCTCTGCGACCTGCGCTGGCGTGGCGGGCTGAGTGTCCACCGCTTCGGTGCCGATTTCCTGCTAGGCACGCCGGGGCAGGGCGCCCGGCCCGGTCCGATCTGGCTGGATCGGCCGGCACCTTCGGCGCTGGCCGCGATCCGCTATCTTCCGCCGCAATCCTGAAGACTGCCACAAATGAAAAGAGGCGGCCCGTTGCCGGACCGCCTCCTTCCAATATCCAAGCCTTGAAACAGGCTGGGAAGTGCTTACTTGATCTCGACGGTCGCGCCAGCTTCTTCCAGCTGCTTCTTGATCTTCTCGGCTTCGTCCTTCGACACGCCTTCCTTGACCGGCTTCGGAGCGCCTTCGACCAGCGCCTTTGCTTCGGTGAGGCCGAGGCTGGTGATGGCGCGGACTTCCTTGATGACGTTGATCTTCTTGCCACCGTCGCCGGTGAGGATCACGTCGAACTCGGTCTGCTCTTCAGCAGCCGGGGCAGCGGCGCCACCAGCGGCCGGGCCGGCAACGGCGACGGCAGCGGCGGCCGAAACGCCCCACTTCTCTTCGAGCAGCTTCGAGAGCTCAGCGGCCTCGAGCACGGTCAGGGCGGAAAGCTGGTCGACGATTGCGTTAAGGTCAGCCATGATAAACTCCAATCAGTTCAATAGTTTCGGGATAATAAAGGTCGCTCGAAGCCGAAGCTCAGGCAGCCTGCTTTTCGCTGTACGCCGCAAGCACGCGGGCGATCTGCGCCGCCGGTGCCTGGGTGATGGTGGCGAGCTTGGTCGCGGGTGCCACGATGAGCCCCACGAGCTTGCCGCGCAGCTCGTCCAGCGACGGCAGCGAGGCGAGTGCCTGCACGCCAGCCGCATCCAGCAGCACATTGCCCATCGCGCCGCCGACGATTTCGAGCTTGTCGTTCGTCTTGGCGAACTCCGCGACGACCTTGGCCGCAGCCACGGGATCGACGGAGGTGGACAGTGCCGTCGGACCCGTCAGCAGGTCCGCGAGCACCGCATAATCGGTGCCCTGGGTGGCAATCTTGGCGAGCTTGTTCTTCGAGACCTTATAGGTCGCGCCGGCTGCACGCATCTTGTTGCGCAGGTCCGTCGACTGCTTGACGGTCATGCCGAGATTGCGGGTGACAACCACCACGCCAACCTCGTTGAAGGTGCGGTTCAGCTCGGCAACGGCGTCGGCCTTCTGGGTACGATCCATGCCGGTCTCCTCATACATGAGGCTGCCCATTCCCCGCACGAAGCGGACAAGGGGGCAACCCCGGTTCACGACCCGCGCGCGAACGCGGGCCAGGCGCAATTTGTCCGAGGGGAAGGATCGTCACGAGGCCGGGGCTTTAGTCCCTGGGGCGTGACCCGGAACGCTTGGGCCGCCCGCGCATCCGCGCTAGAGGCCGGCCAAGCCGCCGGTAAATTCTGTCCCCGTCTAGGCGAGTTTATCAAGACCGGCAAAACCCGGTCCCTCGCTGTCTCGGACGGATTCCTTCCGAAGAAGGAGCGCGCCCAATAGCGGATTCGGCCGCCAAGTCAAGGGCGGGGCGGGGGCTTGCGATCCTCCCCTGCAAGGGGAGGTGGCAGGCCGCAGGCCTGACGGAGGGGTGTCCCCGCTGGAATGGCGGACCTCCCTGTCGGGGCGAACGCCTCGACTCAAGATCCTCCCCTGCAAGGGGAGGTGGCAGGCCGCAGGCCTGACGGAGGGGTGTCCACGCGCGTGGGGCGGACCTCCCTTCGACCGGCGACACCCCTCCACCACCGCCTTCGGCGGCGGTCCCCCTCCCCCTCCGGGGGAGGATCTGAAGGCTGCCCTTGCAGAACAAAAACGGAACACCCATCTCCCCGCCGACCAACCGGGGCAACAGGGAGGGCACGGCCATGCGCGGCACCAGGAGCGATCGCACGCGGGAGAATACCCGCTTCCTCAAGGCGCTGCGCCGCACCGCCAACGTCACGCTCGCCGCCGAGGAGGCGGGGCAGACGCGCAAGACCTTCCAGAAGCGCCGCGCGCGCAACCCCGATTTCGCCGCGCACTGGGATGCGGCGCTCAGCTTCGCCCAGGCGCAGCTCGCCGCGAGCGCGCGCACCGCCACCCCCGAGGGTGAGGCCGCGCGCACCGGCGGCGGCGAGTATAGCGTGCGCGCCTCACGCGGCCGCATGGTGCAGGTGCGCCGCGCCCCCAAGGGGGTGCTGACCACCGAGGGCGAGCGCCGCTTCCTCGCCCATCTCGCCGCCACCGCCAATGTGCGGCTGTCGGCAGCGGCAACCGGCATCGGCTGGAACGCCATCTATGCCCGGCGCCGGCGCTCGGCGGAATTTGCCCGGGCGATGGAGGCGGCGCTGGCCGAGGGCTATGAGCGGCTCGAACTCGCGCTGCTCGACAATGCGCTGCGCTCGCTGGACCCGACCGGCGAGGACCTGGGCGCGTGGCGCGAGACCGTCGACGAGACCGACCCGCTCACCCTGATGACCCCGCGCGAGGCGCTGCTGCTGCTCGGCTATCGCCGCCCGGAGATCGTCGAGGGGCGGCCCCATAGCGGCTTCGGCGTGCCGCGCATCCCCCGCGAGCAGGCGCTGGCGCGGCTGTCGCGGGAGCTGGACCGGGTGGAGCGGCGGTTGCAGCGGGATGGGTGAGATTTAGCGAGGCCCATTCCGTTCAACTGACGCGAATGTGCTATGCTCATCAATTGTCGGGCACTCTTCTGTAATTTCTTTTTTTGAGTACGCCGCGCGGTCAAGGCGAACGATGCTTGCGTCTTCGTTATATTTCGAGCAGTCAATTACACCTAATGGAACATCATCAATTTGGGCCAAGGTAAAGATAGCCCGTAATTCGTCTTGCTTGTTCTCTTGCATCCACTGCCACGGTCTTTCAGACCATTGTGCGGCATTAACAACAAACTTAATTGCATCCTCAGCGGATCGGGAGCCAGCTTCCAAATGTTTAATCACGTCATTCAAGTGCGAGCTGTGTGAGCTGTGGTTATTGTAAGATGATGAGCGTTTAGTAAACTCATGGTCCGCGTTGAATAGAGTCTTTCCGGGTAAAAGTGCACAGAATAGATGCGATAAATCCGACGGGAACGTTGTCGTATTTCCACTTACCTTATCATTGATCATCCTCATATCAGAAATTGAGTCCCAGGTTACACCAAGCATCTGTCTCGTCATGGAGCCGGACTGTACTACCAAGCGCCCGCCGCAATAGAGATGATGGAGGGCGAAATTTAGACTCTCATCGTCTAAATATACCGGCATTGCCTCGGCACGGTCGTCCATCATCTTCATATGTTGGTTAGCCCATGTGTGAAATGAAAGACGGCCCACGGAGATGATAGGCTGATCTAACAATGCGCATCTCGCCAACTTTGAACCGAAGGGTCGGACGACCCAGGCTGGTTGCTCCCTCAAGACCTGCTGCATCCGTGATGGTGGTATAAACGCGTAAGCGACATTCAGCTCATTGAACAAAGATTGATTATGGTCATTTAGAAAATTTAGCCACGCGTCAATTCTAAAAGATTTCATAAACTGGAACGTATCTGTATCTAATTTGCCGATAATTTTCGACCTATCTGCCATGACAGCAAAATGGGACCGTAAATCTAAATCAAACAGACAATCGTCGATTCTTATTAAATTATCGACAGAGATGCCGTGGAGTGATGTGCGATTATCAATTGTAGGATGCTTGAAGCAGTGTTCTCTCCACAAAAACTCAAGATTATTATCTATAGACTCCACGAAAATATTCGAGTTGTGCCCGAAAAAGTCAAAGGAAGGAATCGAGCATCTGAGCACGCCCTTTCCATCTGGAAGTTGTCTTTCTTGCGCGGGTGTCCAATTAATGGTCGCTCGCGACTGAGCTATCATAGCCTCTTTAAATCGAATTACGTCACTCTGCAGTGCGACCTCTTCGCGAATTAATAAACTATCGCCAATTGCGCCTTCTTCAAACATTGAAAACGTCAGATAATTATCATGGGAATTGGCTTCCTCGGCCCAGCCAGGGCCAATGTGAATCTGAGAAACTTTATCAAATTCTCTTCTAAGTACTAATCTGCACGGCAGCCATCTAAAGGTAGACCTAATATACTCTTCTAGCTTACTGTAGAAATGATTTGCGTCTTTGCCTATTACTTCGGGTTTAAGTTCTAAGGTTACGCTTGTTCCACGACTAGACCGAGAATCGGACGTAAGTTCACCGAAGCCATCGACGCCAGAAATTGTGAATTGCCACGACGCAACATCAGGATCTCCAGCTTCTTGGCTACGTCTGGTTGAAATTGAAAGAGAGTCGGCCAGCATAAAATAGCTTAGAACGCCGATTCCGAACCTGCCTGTGCGTTCTACGGCGAAACCGCGTTCTTGTGCTGCTCGTTCAAGCCGTCGAGATTCGCCTCGTATGCCGGATCCAGAAATCAATAGATGCCGTTCTATTATGGCCCTTGTCATGCCGGTACCGTTGTCTTCGCATTTTAGAAAAATGCGATCGCCATCTTTAGTTAAAGATACAGTTACATGATGAAGGTTGGCCAGGCTCTGGATAGCATTTGGTTCCATCGGATCGGTAAATTGCAAGCGTGTATACGCGATTTGCTCCCGAACGGCATCCAGTGCGTTCTGGATTAGCTCCCGGACGGCTGATAGATTGCTTTCATAAAGCGCGGTTCCCGAGAGAGTTGCGAGCAGCTTCTGCGTGTCGGGGCGGAAGCTTCCATCGATGTAGGTGAAGCGCCCAGGAATTTCTCGAATATCCGACACTAGCCGGCTTGGCCATGGCCAGTCATATGATGATCGGTGCGCTTCCGAAATTACGCCACTAGCAAATAGATTTTCTTGCTGAAGAGTAGCCGCTAACGCTAATTCGTTATCTACCCACTCTGCGGTTTGAAGGACTGCTTTATGTATTGCGGCGTTCGGTGTTTGTGCGGAAAAGAATAGGCGCTTTGACGCGTGATCTATATTGAAAGAGATCGAGTGATCTTTGTACCAATATATACGACTCGATGGTGCTATATTTCTATTGCGCAGTATTACTGATGGCGTGCGCTCTGGAGCGAATTCTAAAATATCTGATACCCGCAATATTGCTGCTAGATATCTTAAGTTAACTGGAGAGGCTGGGGACCCTACGTATTTGGTGGAAAATTTATCTTGCCGGAGTTGCACTAAGCCTTCATGATGACTACGGCAAAGTGTTACTAGATCGTGTATCCACCCTGCATATAGGGAAACGTTCAGATCGGCAACTTGATCCCTGATAAATTCCTCGCTCCAGTCGTTGTGCTTGCTTCTAGCGTAGTACGCGATAGCTTCATCAGCTATCTTTATGCCAGATAGGCTAACTCGATTCACTTCCACCGGGGCAGTTATGCCGGAGCGGTTGGTGTCGAGCCAAGATTGGAATTGGTTCTGCTCTACAGATGAGAGAAGATTTCTTTCTGCTGTAAGTAACCAATCGTAATGATTCTTTACTTTGTCTCGGCGCGGGGACATGCCGATGTCATGACAATACGACGCCAATAGAAGCATGGATAGTTCAATTGCCGACAGTCCGTCTGCGCCTTCGGAAATTAATTCGTAGCCAGTCTCTGCTACGCGGAAACCATGCTGATCGTCGTGCAAAGTAAAATCTAAAGACGCCGGTGCTGCGGAACGGAGTACGGTTTCGACTACCGGCATCACCGTCCTTAAGACATGCAATTCGTTTTCAGTACCGACCCGATTGATTAACGACCGTACGATTTTGGTGTCGTCCCAATTGCCCATTGCTACGCCGAAACCTCCCAATAGATAGTTTTAGAGCTAAACCTTTCCACTTATCCCACTCAATATGGAGTCGTAAATTCCCTTAGAATGAAAAACGGAAAACCATAATGTGACGGCACTGAGTGGCACAACCTGCTTGGAAACTGCAAAATGGCTTTCGCAGCAAGAATCGTTTCCTGTGGGACTCCACAGCTTTGGCCCCCCAAAGTGCGCCGCGCGAAATGCTAAACGAAGCGTGGCTCGCGAGGCGGGTGGCTAATGGTAGATGAGCACCCAGCAGTGGATCAAGGTTCGGCGCTGGCGTGTCCCGGCAGCAACACAATTTCAATCTTTGTCAAAGGTGCGCAATCACCCCCTTGCCAACCCCACTCCGTGCGTCAGTTTTGTTGCAAACAGACCGAGAGGGTGTCGCACGGAAACGGCTTGGATCGAGGGGACAAACATGCACGCATCGTACCGACGTACCACCTGCAGTCTCGCCGCACTCGCGCTCGCCATGGGGATGGCAGCGACGCCCGCCTTCGCGCAGGATAGCGCCGCCGGCGCCTCCGCCGATGCCGGCACCCAGGGCGAGATCGTCGTCACCGGCTCGCGCATCCGCCGCGATCCGCTCGCCGACGAAAGCCCGGTGGTGCGCATCGACCAGTCCAGCGTCGCGCGGACCGGCCTGTCCTCGATCGCCGATGTGCTCCAGCGGATCCCCAGCGCCAGCGGCGGGCTGAACAGCAAGGTCAACAACAGCGGCAATCTCGGCAACCCGCCCGACGGCGGCGGCGTCGGCGCGGGCTCGGCGGAGATCGACCTGCGCTATCTCAGCTCGAAGCGCACGCTCGTGCTGGTCGACGGGATCCGCTATGTGCCGGGCACCAGCGGCAGCGGCATTCCCGCCACGGTCGACCTCAACACCATCCCCGGCAACATGATCGACCGGGTCGAGGTGCTGCAGTCGGGTGCCTCGTCGCTCTACGGCTCGGACGCGATCGCCGGGGTGGTCAACATCATCACCGTCGCGCAGCAGGTGGGCCTGCGCGCCTCGGCGCAGTTCGGCACCTTCCGGCAGGGCGACGGCCACACCCAGGATTATGCGCTCAGCTACGGCATCAAGGGGCCGACGACGAACTTCGTGTTCGGCGGCACCTATGTGAAGCAGGAGGCGGTGCGCTCGGGCGATCGCGCGATCTCGCTGTTCCCCAATCCGGGGCAGGGGGCGTGCACCGATCCGGTGGGCGGGTGCAGCAGCGCGGCGGTGAACGGGCGCTTCGATACCCGCACCAATGCCGGGCCGCTGCCGGGGCTCGCCTTCGGCAACTTCACCATCGCCAATCCGCCCAACAGCAGCCCGACGCTGGCCAATCTGCGGCCCTTCACCGCGGCGGACCGGTTCAACTTCGCGCCCTACAACTATATCCTCACGCCGTCGGAGCGGTACGGCGCGTGGTTCAGCTTCAAGCAGCAGTTCAGCCCGGTGGTGAACCTGCACGTGAAGGCGGCGTACAACCGGCGCAACTCGCAGAACCAGGCGGCGTTCGAGCCGCTGTTCATCGGCCCCGATGCGGGCAACGGCGCGGGCAGCCTGTTCGACACCATGTCGGTGGATGCGACCAACCCGTATAATCCTTTCGGCGTGACGCTGCAGGGTTCGGGGCCGAACAAGAATTACAGCTTCCTCGCGCGCCGCGTGGTCGAGGCCGGGCAGCGTACCTTCGACCAGCATGTCGATACCTTCACCGGCTCGGCGACGCTCGACGGTTCGTTCCAGGTCGGTGCGCACAAATGGTATTGGGACGCGACCGCCGCGTTCGGCGTGAACGACGCGCACCAGAGCTTCACCGGCAACCTGCGCGCGGACCGGGTGGCGCGGGCGCTGGGGCCGATCGCGCAGTGCACCGGCGACTGCGTGCCGCTCAACCTGTTCGGCGGCGCGGGGACGATCACCCCGGCGATGCTCAACTATATCGGCTTCACCGAGAAGGATAAGAGCAACCAGCAGCTCTTCGACTATACCGCCAACCTCAGCGGCGATCTGGTCGACCTGCCGGCGGGGCCGATCGGCTTCGCGCTGGGCTATGAGCATCGCGTCCAGTTCGGCAGCTTCACGCCCGATCCGATCATCGCCGCGGGCCTGGGGGCGGACATTCCGTCCAAGCCGTCGGCCGGGCGCTACCATTCCAACGAGGTTTACGGCGAGCTGCGCGTGCCGCTGCTCAAGGACAAGCCCTTCTTCAACTCGCTGGAGGTGAACGGATCGGTGCGGCATGCCGACTATTCGATCAGCGGGGGGAGCACCACCTATACCGGCATCGGGCTGTGGAAGCCGGTGGCCGACCTGCTGCTGCGCGGGTCCTACGCGACCGGCTTCCGCGCGCCGAGCCTGGGCGAGCTGTTCGGCGATCGCTCGCGCTTCGACCTTCCAGCGAACGATCCCTGCACCAGCGCCGCGGGCGGCCTGTTCCAGACCAACGCGACGGTCCGCGCCAACTGCATCGCCAACGGCGTGCCGGCCAATGGCAGCTATGCCGAGGACCAGGGCGGGCAGCTGCCGGTGCTCACCCGCGGCAACCGCAACCTGAAGCCGGAAAAGTCGCGCAGCCTGTTGTTCGGCGGCGTCTATTCGCCCGCCTGGGCGCGGTCGAGCAGCTTCGCCAGCGCGCTCAGCCTGGAAGTGAACTACTACCAGATCAAGGTGACCAACGCGATCGCCGCGCTGGATGCCAATGTGAAGCTCAACAACTGCGCGCTGCTTGGCGATGCGAGCGCCTGTTCGCAGGTGATCCGGACCGGCAATGGCATCATCAACGAGATCGATGCCACGCTCGACAATCTCGACAGCATCAAGACGCGCGGGATCGACGCGACCTTCCGCTACCGTTCGCCCGAGACGGGCTTCGGTTCGTTCGGTCTCGCCGCCAACGCGACCTGGCTGCTGAAGTACACGCTGGCCGCCTCGAACGGCGCCGTGGTGATCGAGCGGGCGGGCACCGAGCGGGGCAGCCCCGACCAGGCCTTCCCCAAGTTCAAGGGCAACGGCACGATCGACTGGTCGCTGGGCGGCATCGCGGCGTCCTTCACCGGCCGCTACATCAGCGGCGTGACCGAGAATGGCGGCGCGGACCGGATGGGCAGCCGCTTCTACGGCGACGTCCAGCTCGCCTTCTCGCCGGCCTGGATGGACCACCGCACCTCGCTGACCCTCGGCGTCAACAACCTGTTCAACCAGGACCCGCCGGCGTGCAGCAGCTGCAGCCTGAACAATTTCGACCCGACCACCTACGACGTGCCCGGGCAGTTCGGCTACATCCGCCTCAGCTACAAGATGTAACACGCCGCTTCTGAGGAGGGGAGGAGGGGCCGGGCGCGATCCCGGCCCCTTTTTCCGCCACCCCGGCCCGATCCCGCTCACAGACGGAAGCGGATCGTCCCGCCGATCGTCCGCGGATCGCTGGGCGTGCCGACGATCAGCCCCGAATTGCCCGCCTGGATCGTCAGGTTCTGGATATAGTTCGCGTCGAACAGGTTGCGCGCGAAGACGATCAGCTCGATCCCGCTCGGCAGCCGATAGCCGATATTGGCGTTGGTCAGATTGTAGCCGTCGATCATCGTGTAGCGCGACAGGCCGGGATCGCCGTTATAGCTGCTGCGCGACGCGGTATCGACGTGCAGCATCACCTCGCCCGCGCCGAGCGCCCGCACATAATCGAGCCCCGCGCCGAAGGCGAAGCGCGGCAGCGATGCCAGCCGCTTGCCGGTGAGGCTGCACTGCGTGGTCGCCGCCGTCTGCACTTCCAGCGGGCACGGCCCTGCCGGATAGTCGGTATAGCGCCCGTCCGAATAGGCGAGATTGCCGCGTAGCGTGAGGCCGGGCAGCAGCAGCGCCGTCGCGTCCGCCTCGATCCCCTTCACCGTCACTTCCGGGATATTGGAGAGATAGCCGCGCAGCTGCACCGTCTGGGTCAGCGAATTCTCCACCACCGTCGCCTGGAAATCATGGACGCGGGTGTAGAAGCCGTCGACATTGACCAGCAGCCGCCGCCCGAAGAAGCTGTTCTTGAGGCCAAGCTCATAGGTTTCGTTGCGCTCGGGCTTCACCACGGCGGTGGCGAGCACCGGCTGGTTGGCGTTGTCGAGCGGCAGCCCCGACATGTTGATCCCCCCCGATTTGAAGCCGCGCGCATAGCTGGCATAGGCCATCGTCCCCGGCGTCATCTGCCAGGCGATGTTGCCACGGCCCGACAGGCTGCCGTCGTTATCGTGCGCGGTATAGTGTTGCGGGCGCAGCACGCCGAGCCGGGCGGCCAGCAGCGCCGCATTGCTGGTGGCGGGGCCGCCGAACACGAAGGTGTCGTAGCTGCCGTCCTTGTCTTCCTGGGTATAGCGCAGGCCGCCGGTCAGCGTCAGGTCGGGGACGATCCGCCAGTTCAGCTCGCCGAACGCGGCATAGCTCATCGTGTGAAAATCGGTGCGGCCGTCCTGGCCATAGCCGTCGAGCAGATTGGCCGGCACGGGCGTGGCGTTCGCCCCCGTGGTGGTGCCGATCAGATAGCCCGCCGCGGCGGGGCCGTAGATGCTGATCGGGCGGCCGGTGATCTTCTGCCCGAACAGGTACAGGCCGCCGACATAGGAGAGCGCCCGCGCGCCGTCCGAGGCGAGCCGCAGTTCCTGGCTAACCTGGTCCTGCCGCGAAGGAATGTGCTGCGACAGCTGCACCGGGATGCCGGTATAGTCGCGGTCGTTCTCCGCATCCCAGTTCCAGAAACGCCAGGCGCTGACCGAGGTGAGCGTCGCGAAGCCCAGATTCCAGTCGACGATGGCGCTGACGCCGCCTTCGTTGGTGTCGGTATTCAGCGGGCCGTCGATGTCTACCTTGCGGTCATAAGGATCGGTGCTGGGCGGGGCATAGCCGAACTGCGCGGCAAGGCCCTGGGGGCCGCCGAACTGGCGGTTGGCGGCGCGCAGGCTGGTGCCGGTGCGCAGATAGACCTGGGTGCAGCAATAGGCCTGGAAATTGGTGAAGTCGGCGATCAGCCGCACCTGCAACCCGTCGTTCGGCTTGTAGAGCAGCTGGCCGCGCACCGCCTGGGTGCCCAGCGTATTGGCGGCGACGCCGGTCCGCACATTGTCGAGCACCCCGTCGCGCCGGGTCGAAACACCCGAGATGCGATAGGCGAGCACGTCGGAGATCGGGCCCGAGGCCCAGCCCTTGGCCTGCACGAAATTATAGTCGCCATAGGAAAGCTCGACAAAGCCTTCGCGGGTGAAGCTGGGCGCGCGCGTGGTGATGTTGAGCGCGCCGGCGGTGGTGTTCTTGCCGAACAACGTGCCCTGCGGGCCGCGCAGTTCCTCCACCTGCGCGACATCGGCGAAGTCGAACGCGGCGGTGGCCGGGCGGGCGTGATACACCTGATCGACATAGAAGCCGACGCCCGGCTCCAGCCCGTCGTTCGACTGGCTGACCGCGACCACGCTCGATCCCAGGCCGCGGATGGTGAAGGCGGTGTTGCGCGGGTTGGCCGAGCTGTAGTTGAGGCTGGGGATCAGCGTGGTGAGCCCTTGCGTGTTCACCGTATAGCTCCGGTCGAGCAGGTCGCCGCCGACCACGGATATCGCGGCCGGCACCCGCTGGGCATCCTCGCTGCGGCGCCGCGCCGTCACCACCACTTCGGGCAAGGTATCGGTTGCGGCCTCCGATGCCTGGGGAGCGGCCGGCCGGTCGGCGGGCTGGGCGCTCGACTGTGCCCGCGCCGGCGCAGCGACGGCGACCAGGACGAGCACTCCCAGTGGAATGGTGTGGCGATTGGACATGAACGGATCCCCTGCGCGCGGGAGGATCCCCGGGCATTATGTTCGTCCGTATATCGAGACTGTATCCGGTGGAATATAAAACTCGGGTCTAGGCGCAGCAAATTCGGGATGGCTGAAACCGCCCAGTTGCAGACATTACCGACACCTGTCAGCCATCGCTGGATGGAGACGCAATCAGAAGTAGTGCAAACGGCGACCAATCAGCAGGGCGACAAGCCTCAAGAGGGCGACAGGCGTTGGAGCTTGATGCGACGTGCCGACGGCTTCTTCACGCATTACGAGGAGGCATATATCGACCTTTACGATCACGGTGGGGGTGTGGACGGATATTGGACGCGTTCTCACGCCTCCGGTCTCTTCGACGATGTCGAGGCGGCAATGGAAGATGCGCTTGGATCACTGACGTGGCTTGATGAACGACTGAGCGCGGGTTGAATGACCGCTCTCCTACCATTTTCCGCCATGGCGGCTCCCGCCCCACTTGCAGACATTGCCAAGGTGTCCAAACTCCGGCGATGGGCCTAATATTCGCACTGTCTCTGCTCGCGCTGCTTCCGGGCGGCTATACGGCTGCACTCTTGCAGGACCATGAAATCAGCTATGGAGCCGCAGTGACCTTCTCCGAGGGCGAATGCTGGTTCTGGACAGGGGATGCTGGTCTCACAGCGGTCGAATTCCAGAGCGACCTCGCAAGCCGATTTGATCGGCGAGGCACTATTATCATTTCCCACATCGCAAGCACTCCAACTCGATGCGTCGAGACTGCCCGTCGTTCGGCGGCTCGTGCCGGGTTCAAGCGCATAAAGACCGAGGTGCGGGTTGATGCCGGTCCAATCGGACCATCCGTGAACGGCAGCTAACCACCCATTTTCAGACATCCAGGCACGCTGTCAAAAGCGTCCATCGATGCGTTCAGGATGTAGCGTCTCCGGTGTCCGGTGCGCGGGGCGACGTCCGCAGATGCGCGCGGAGGCGGGCATAGGCGGGGCGCTCGGCGATCGCCGCTGCCTCGCGCTCCATCTCGCGATAGGCATCCAGTACCGCCAGCCCGGTCTCGGTCACGCGGGCGCCGCGCTCCAGGCCGCCGCCGCGCAGCGTCTCCACCAGCGGCGGATCGAAACAGCGGTTCATCTCGTCGACCAGCAGCCAGGCGCGGCGATAGCTCATCCCCATGCCGCGCGCGGCGGCCGAGATCGAACCCTGGGCGGCAATCGCATCGAGCAGATCGGCCTTGCCCGGGCCGAGCGCGAGCGCCTCGCCACAGGCGATCTGCAGCTTGAGCCAGAGCGGGCCGATCTTCATGCTGCTCGCCGTTCCGCCTCAGAACAGCCGGGTCAGGGCGTAGAACAGCGCGCCCACCGCCGCCGAGGCGGGGATGGTGATCACCCAGGCGACGACCACGTTGCTCGCCACGCCCCAGCGCACTGCGGACGCACGCCTGGCGGTGCCCGCGCCGATGATCGCGCCGGTGATGGTGTGGGTGGTCGATACCGGTATGCCCAGCCAGGAGGCGCCGAACAGGATGATCGATCCGCCCATCGAGGCGCTGAACCCCTGGTGCTGCGACAGCTTGGTAATCCGCGAGCCCATGGTCTCGATGATCTTCCAGCCGCCGCTCAGCGTGCCCAGCGCGATCGCAACATAGCAGCTGATCGCCACCCAGTGCGGCACCTCGAAAGCGCCGTGGAGATAGCCAGTCGAATAGAGCAGCACGGTGATGATGCCCATCGTCTTCTGCGCGTCGTTGAGGCCGTGGCTCAGCGAATAGGCGCCCGACGAGATCAGGTGCAGCACCCGGAAGCTGCGCTCCGCCCGGTTCGTCGACGCCCGGCGGAACAGCCAGCTGGTCAGCAGCATGATCGCCATCGCCAGGATCATACCCAGCGTCGGCGAGAGCACGATGGCGATCAGCGTCTTGTTGAGGCCGGTCCACTGGATGCCCTCGAACCCGGCATGCGCCACGCCCGCGCCGACCATCCCGCCGACCAGCGCGTGGCTCGACGAGGAGGGGATGCCCTTCATCCAGGTGACGACGTTCCAGAACATCGCGCCGACCAGCGCGCCGAACACCACGGCGGGCGTCACCAGATTCTGGTCGATCAGCCCCTTGCCGATCGTCTCCGCCACCTTGTGCATGCTGGGGAAGGCGATGGTGACGAAATAGGCGGCGAAGTTGAAGAAGGCCGCGAAGGCGACGGCATGGACCGGCTTGAGCAGCCGCGTGGCGACCACCGTGGCGATCGCGTTCGCCGCATCGTGCAGGCCATTGAGGAAATCGAACGCCAGCGCGACCAGGATCAACCCGATGAGCAGCGGCAGGGCAAGTTCGTGCATGATGGATCAGGCGTGATCGATGACGAGGCCGTCGATCTCGTTCGCGACATCCTCGAACGCGTCGACGATCCGCTCGAGATGCTTGTACAGCTCGCGCATCACCGCGAACTGCAGCGGATCCTGCGGGCCCAGTTCCTTGTAGGCGCGCTTGAGGCCGGCGGCGTGGATGTCGTCGGCATGGCTTTCCATGCGGACGAGGCGCTCGGTCAGCTCGTGCAGCCGGGCGCCGTTCTTGGCGACATCGCGCAGCAGCGGCATCGCCTCCACCGTGAGGCGGGCGGCATCGACGACGATGCCGGCCATGTCCTTCATCTCGGGCTCGAAATGGCGGATCTCGTAGAGGTCGATCGCGCGCACCGTCGCCTGCATCTCGTCGATCGCATCGTCCATCGATCCGATCAGCGCGGTGATCGCGCCGCGATCGAAGGGCGTGAGGAAGGTGACGCGCACCGTCTGCAGCACCTGGCGGGTAATCTCGTCGGCGTCATGCTCGCGCTCGATCACTTCGCGGATATGGTCGGGCCCGCCGTCCTGCAGCAGCCGCGCCAGCGCATCGGCGCCGGCGACGACCGTGGCGGCATGCGCCTCGAACATCTCGAAGAAATTGCCCGATTTGGGCAACAGGCGTTGGAACCACGCGAACATGCGATTGACCTTTGATGTTTGGATGACGGTGCCGAGCACCCCCATGCGCCGGGTTGCGGCGCGAAATTCCTCTGGCCCGAACGAGCGGATCAGCTCACGCAGATCGGGCTCGTCGACGGCCTCTGCCGCTTCGGCCAGCCCGAACCAGCGGCGCTGGCGCTGGCCCTGTTCCTTCCAGCTATCGAGCTCGCGGGTGACCGAGAAGGGAAAGACCTCGACATCGGCCATCACCGAGGCGCCGTTGCCGCGCGTCTTGCGATAGCGATAGGCGCCGAGCGGGGTGGGGCAGATCACGCCCTGCACGCCCGCTTCTTCCTCGGCCTCCAGCACCGCGGCGGCGTGCGCGCTGAGCCCGGCGCCGGGATTGCCCTTGGGAATCACCCAGCGCCCGGTCCCCCGCGAGGTGATCAGCAGCACCTGGGTGGACGCATCGGCGCCTGAGCCGAGGGTACGATAGGGCAAGGCGGCGATCTGGCGAATGGCGAGCGGCTCCGTGGGTAAGGACGCGCGCGGTGTTACAAGCTTGGCCGGCGATGGCAAGCGGGGAGGGGGATGTGCGCGCGCGCGCGCTGTGCCGTACCGGGTGTCAATGCACGCGTTCGGCGAGCACCATCCGCTTGTCGAACCACTGGAACGCCATCTGCCCTCCCATCGGCAGCACCAGCCCGAACCATTTCCCGCTGGGATCGCTCGCCACCGCCCAATGGCCTTCGTCGCAGCCGAGGTGCCTGGCCTTGCCGGCGTCGCCGGGGACCCCCCAGGCCTTCAGCGCCGCAGCCAGCGTGCCTCGCGCGCTGTCCGGCCGCGGCGTGGCGGCGGCGCTCAGATAGGGGCCGGTGCAGACGTCGCTATGGTCGAACTGCCCATTGTCCGGCCCGTCCCAGCGGATCGTGCCCGACGCGTCGCTGTTGCCGGTGACGGTGAAGCCGGACCCGATCATGCCCATCTCGTCCTCAAGCGGGTCCTGGTTGCCGGGATTGTACACCTTGATCACCCGCCATTTGCCGAGGATCTGGCACGGGCTCTCCGGGGCGCCAGGATCGCATTCGGCAGCGACCGCCGCTGGGGGCGTGTCCGACGGGACGGTCGCCGCCGCGGGGATGGGCGTCCCCGGCTGGCTGTCGTTGGCAGCGGCGGCGACCGAAGGCTGGCGCGCCCCGGCGCCGTCGCTGTTCGCCGCGCCGCAGGCCGCGAGCAACAGCAGGGGAGCCAAGGCGAGACGCATGCGAAGTCCTTAGTTGCCAGCGTTCACGAGCACATAGCTAAACGATGACTGGCGGCCAAGGCCGGCGAGCAGCGCGTTGAAGTCGCTCGGCCGCAGCGTCTGGCAGCCCGCCGACCCGGTCCCGTTGTTGCCGCCCTGGTGGATCAGCATCGAGCGGCCCGCGCCGCGGCGGTCGAGCGTGTCGGCGCCGGTGAAGCGGCCGTCATGGTTGCTGTCGCGCAGCGCCGTCTGGGTCTCGGTCGCGCGGAAGAAGCGGTTGCCGGCGAAGGTGCCCGCCTGCAGCTCGTAGCGATAATTGCCCTCGACCAGCCGGCCCAGTTCCTTGCGACCGTCGCCATTGACGTCGGCGCCGTAGCCGCGTGCCGCATAGACGCCCGCCGGCTCGGTATTGCCCTGGAAGACCTCCGCGCGGTAGCTGCCGTCGGCCTGGCGCGAGACCAGGGCGATCGTGTCATCATATGCGCCGCGGCCGCCGCCGGCCTGCAGCGACGAGTCATGGCGCACCGCCACCAGCACCTTGCGACCCGCCGCGAGATCGGCCTGGGCCTGCGCATCGCCCGAGCGGGCGATGATGTTGGCGAAGTCCGCGCCTGTGGCGGGCGCGCCGGCCGCCTCGCCCGCCACCCGCGTCGTGTCGCCTGCGCGGGCGGGCGCCGAACGATCGAACAGGGCGAGCGCCTCGCGCTGCTCGTTGGGATAGCGTTCCTGGGTGATCGAGCGCAGCTGGCTCGCCTCGGCGGGCGTGTAGTTCCCGCTGGCGGCGAGCCCCTGCAGATAGCTGGTGCGCTCGGCATAGATGTTGGAGACCAGCGCGCGGTCATAGCCCGGCGAGGCGCGCCCGACTTCGCGATCGGTGCGCTGGATCGCCGCCTGGAGCAGCTGCGGCGCGCGGGCGTGCTGCACCGCGCTCGACCAGGTCGCCTGCTGCACGGCGACGTGGCGCGTGCCGAGATCGAGGCCGGTCGCCGCGCGGACCTTGCTGACTGCGGGCGCATAATGGGTCCGCTCGATAAACGCGTGCTGCGCGTCGCGGAAGCCCTGCGGATCGCGCGCCGCGATCGCCCGCCACTGCTGGTTGAACGCCTTCGTGCCGATGTTCGGCCCCAGCTCCGCCGACCAGCGCGCGCCTTCATGGCGCAGGAACGCCTGGAGCGTGCCGGCCTTGGACGACAGCTGGTAGACCCCGTAGGAGACGCCACCCGGATCGCCCGCGCCGTTGGAGACGGTGCCCGGGCCGCGACCGCCGCTCTCGTAGCGTTCGGAAACGCTGCCGAGACGTACCGGTGCGCCGCTGGGGCGCGCCGCCTGGCCGGTGGTCCGAGGCTGCGCGACCGCGGCCGCCGCGCTGCCGCCGAGGCGGAGGGTCTGGCCCGGCTGAATGCGGTTGGGATTGTCGATGCCGTTGATCCGCGCCAGCGTCGCGACGTCGGTACCGGCGCGCGCGGCAATGCCCGACAGCGTCTCGCCGCGCTGCACAGTGTGCGTGGCGGCGACGGCGGCACTGCCCGGCAGGCGCAGCGTCTGGTTCGCGGCGATACGGTCCGGATTGCTGATCCCGTTGATCCGCGCGAGCGTCTGCCAGTCGGTGCCGAACGCCTCGGCAATGCTGGACAGCGTGTCGCCCTGCCGGACCGTATAGCTCGGCGGCGGCACCAACCGGTCGAGCGGGGAGCCGCCCGCCATCAGACGATCCAGGGGGTGCGTTCCCGTGTCGGTCGCGGGGAGCGGCGGCGCGCTGTGCGCTCCGTCGGTGCCGGTACGCGTGGTGGCTGTGGCTTGCAGCATGCTCGGACCTACTCTTCCAGTCTGCGGAAGCCCCCCGATACAATGCGGCGCGCGGGCGCCCCATCAACGAATCGATTAGGGCGGGGACGCGTAAACCGCTGCTGCCCGTGATGCGTCGGAATGTCCGAGATTGGTGGGAAGCTGCCGTTAGAACTGCTGGATGACAACGCCACTGGTTCGTCCGGCGCAAACGTCGTCCGCTGAATCCGAATGACCGATCAAGACCGGTTGACCCTGATGCCAGAGAACCTTGGCACCCCTTCCGTCGGCAACTGTAATCTTGGCTATCTGGGCGCCACCTTTCATGGAGACAATCCAGCTACGCGCGGGGATTGTTTCGACAATCTCGAAATCTGGCTCGTTGGTTTTGAGGACATCAAGCTTGACGGTCGAGCAGTTCCAGACTCGCTGGCTGATGCGGTCACAACCCGCAAGCGACAGCGACAAGATCAGTAGGAGCAGCACGCGCATGACCGGATCGTGCCACTGATAGCAAATGTCCGCTACTGGGCGTTAGCGGACCTTAACACGTCAAGCCGGCGTCGCTCTATCGCAGGCATTTCACCAAGCCCCACCGACCCGGCACGACCATCGCGGGTAGTTGTTCGCCGCCCCGACACGCGAGGCCCGAGCGCATGCAGCCACGGGTGACACACCTATGAAATGGTTAATGATTTCCTCGCGCATTCTAAGCGCGGCAAAGAGGTGGGATGATGAAAATAATGAAGATTTTACTTGCATGGGCCTGCACCATGCTTCTCGGCAGCCCTGCACTCGCATCGAAACATTTCGCGTCTTGCGAGGCGCCAAATCCTTGTACGGTTTATGGACGCGACACCATCGATGGGACGATTCCCGACGATGGCCGGTCGTACATTTTCCGAGCAAAAGTGACTGCGGGTGCTCCCGTCGTGATCAGCGGCCCGAACGAGGTGCAAACGTTCAATCTCTATCGAGGTGATTCGGCAGAGTGGGACGGCAATTGGAATGTACCGTACACCTATACCGGTCCGGTGCTGAATGCTTCCCTGTCGGACGCGAACTGGTCGGTCTATGACTGGTTCTTCAAGCCGGGGGTTCTCCCGTACGACAATTGCAGCCAGCCAGGTCCGATCGGTGCACTTTGCGGACGTCATACGAACTGGTTCTGGAACGCAGGGGGGATCTACTCCACGGGATCGGACGAAGAACCGTTCATGTTCTCCCTGGATCTCATCGCCGTACCGGAGCCATCCTCCTGGGCGCTTCTGATTGCTGGAGTAGCGATGGTCGGTGCCGCGGTGCGCCGCAGAAGCGGATCGACGCTAACTCTGGTGCGCGCCGGATAAGACGGTCTGCGCGATTGATCGTGGCGCCGATCTGCCGTGCCACGATCGGGGCTTGCTCGCTGGAGCGCTTGATGCGGTGGTTCGGCGGCTTCCTGATCGTCCGCATGTGGGGCGGTTTCGGCCGTCCTGACTTTATCGGTTTACGGTCTAGATTCGGAGCACCCCGACAGCAAAAAAGGGCCGGGATCGCTCCCGGCCCTTCGCTTCTCTCCGATCGCATTCCGATCAGAACTCGGCGCGCACCCCGAACAGGAAAGTGCGGCCATAGTAATTGATCTCGCCGAAGCGGTTCGACGCGTCGTTGTACGTGTAGAGCTTGGCGCCCGACAGGTTGATCGCCTCCACGCTCAGCTGCACGTTGGGCAGCAGCTTGTAGCCGATGCTGCCGTCCAGCGTGCCGAACGGCGCGGTGTAGGTCGGTGCCTGGGTGGTGCTGCCGGTGCCGGACAGATACCGGTCGCGCCACACATAGGAGAGGCGGGTGGACAGCGGGCCCTTCTCGTAGAAGCCGACCACGTTGAAGCTGTTCTTCGACAAGCCGATCAGCTGGTCGACGATCGGGCGTGCGCCGGCGGTGTAGTTCGCCTTGACCGAGGTGTGGGTATAGCTGGCCTGCATGCCCAGCCCGTCGAACGGGGCGGGCAGGAAGGTGAAGACCTGGTTGTAGCCGGCCTCGACGCCGTACACCTTGGCGTTGCCGCCGTTGACCTGGGTGGAGAGCAGCACCGTGCCGCGGCCCGGAATGTCGATATTGACGTTCTGCGCGGTGATATAGTCGTCCATCGCCTTGTAGAACACCGCGCCGGTCAGCGCGCCCTTCGGATTGAAGTACCATTCCAGCGCACCGTCGAACTGGGTGGCGAGGAACGGGACGAGCTGCGGGTTGCCGCCGCTCGCGGTGGGCGCGTCGGTGGATACGGTGATGCGCGGCGCGCTGTCCGTCACGTTCGGGCGGGTCAGCACGCGGCTGGCGGCGAAGCGGGCGACCAGCGTCTTGGTCAGCTCGGCCTTGAGGTTGAAGCTGGGCAGCCAGTCGTTGAACGTCTTGGGATAGGTGACCGGCGTCGTGTTGTTGCCGGTGCGCAGATAGCCGCTGGCATCCTGGTTGGTGTGGACATAGCGCAGGCCGATATTGCCGAGCAGCTCCACCCCGCCGAGCATCGTGCCGTAATCGAGCCGGGTATAGGCCGAGGCGGTCTTCTCGGTCGTCTTGAACGAGGCGGCAAGGTCGCCTGCGGTCAGCGGCGCGTTGGCTACGGTATCGTTGAACAGCGCGTTGTAATAGGTCGCCGTCACCGGCACCAGCCAGGTGCGCGGGCTGTTGCCGCCGACGCCCGACAGGAAATTGTCATAGGGAATCTGCTGATAGGCGTTGCTGCCCAGCGAGGTCAGCGGGGTGTTCGGCGCCGGATTGACCAGATAGTCGCGGCGCCAATAGTCGCGCTTGCGCCAGTGATATTCGCCGCCCACCGCGATCTTGCGGAAGAAGCCGCCCAGATCATAGGCGCCGTCCAGGCGGGCGAACTTGTCCCAATCCTTGCTGTTCTTCGGTGCGATGTTGAACTGGTAGAGCGAATAATTGGCGGGGTTGGTGACGTCGACCGGGGTGGTGAGCGTCGGGGTGACCTTGTAGCCGCCCGAGGCATCATAGGTGAGCGGCGCGAAGAACACCGCGCGGCTGCGCACCGTGCCCTCGGCATTGCTCGGGTGGAAGCTGTGCGCCGACGACCAGTTGAGGTTCGCGGTCACGTGGAAGCGATCATGGTTCCAGGTCTGCTTCAGGCCGATGGTCAGCAGGTCGTGCCGGTTGAGGCTGTATTCGCGGCTGGCCATGAAGCGCACGTCGTTGATCGTCGCGCCCACCACGGTGTTGCCCTGAAGCTTGACCGAGCCGGGGACGATGACGGGCGTGTGCCCGGCGACGCTGGTATCGTCCGGATAGATGTCGAGGCCGAACTCGTCATAGGCGACGTCGAGCCGGGTCGCGAGAACGTCGAGCGTAGTCTCCAGTTCGGGGGTCGGGCGCCACTGGGCGGAGACCAGGCCGGAGATGCGCTTGCGATCCTCGGTCTCGATCGTCGGGCGGGTGCGGGTGGGGGTGTAGAGGCCCGCTGCCAAGCCGCCCTGGGCGGGCTTGGTGAACTTGTCGAGGTTCCAGCCGAAGTTCATGAAGCGGTCGTTGCGGACCTCCTTGCCCCAGTACTGCGCGCCGACCAGGATGCCGAAGGTGTCGCCGAAGGTGTGGCTGCCGATCAGCGTGGCGTTGGGCTTCACCTTCTTGGTCTGCGTCGTGTAGGTGCCGCGCAGATTGGCGGTGACCTTGTTGCCGACGTCGAACGGGCGGAAGGTGCGCACGTCGATATTGCCGCCCAGCGCGCCCTCGGTCATGTCCGAGGTGGGGGTCTTCACCACGTCGATGTTCGAGACGAACTCGGCAGGCAGCATCTCGAAGCGGAACTGGCGGCCGTTCGCGCCGCCATTTTCGACCAGGTCGTTGAGCGCGATCGGGCGGCCGTTGAGCAGCGTGCTCTGGAACTGCGGGCCCAGGCCGCGCACCGAGACGTACAGACCCTCACCGCGCGGCCGGGTGATCGCCACGCCGGTGACGAGCTGGAGCGCTTCCGCGACGTTCTGGGTGGGGAACTTGCCGATATCGGTCGAGCTGATCGAATCCAGGCCATATTCGGCGCGGCGCTTCGCCTCGGTTGCGGCGGCGAGGCTGCGGGCATAGCTGCCGTTGACGACGATCTCGTCGGCGCCGGACGTGTCGTCCTGCGGCGGCGTTGTCGTCTGGGCAAAAGCCGGGGCGAGCGTCGCCAGCGTGAGGGCGAGCGCCGAGGTCGCGCGAAGCAGCGCGGAATGGGGTTGCATGAATGGAATCTCCCTGGACCCTTATTGGTCTTGTGGGAGCGGCCCTAACGGGGAGTCGAAACGGCGCCGTGTCGGTTTGATTGCAATGTGGTGAAACGGAGGTGGGGGTTTGTTACCGCGGTGTTACGGTGATGCGCTGCTTGTTATAACGTTTGCTACGGCTGTGCCAGAAGCCCTCGGCTCTCCCTCTCGCGTCATCCCGGCGAAAGCCGGGATCCATTCGCCACTCGGATTCAGCAAGAGCCTCATCGGCGACCCCAATGGATCCCGGCTTTCGCCGGGATGACGGCAAGGGGCGGGCGGGGGATGGAGGGACCGCAGGCGGCTCATCCGCTGCGCTTGCCCTCGTCACCCTCACCCAACCCTCTCCCGCAGGCGGGAGAGGGCTTTCGCGCGCGCATGCAAAAAGGGCCGGGGATCGCTCCCCGGCCCTTTCCGTTTGCTTGTCCCGAAGGGATCAGGCCGCGGCGACTTCCGCCGTGTCGACCTTCACGCCCGGGCCCATCGACGAGGACAGGGCGACCTTCTGGAGGTACTTGCCCTTGGCGCCCGCCGGCTTGGCCTTGACGACCGCGTCGACCAGGGCGTCGAAGTTGCGGCGCAGGTCTTCGTTCGAGAAGCTCACCTTGCCGATGCCCGAGTGGATGATGCCGGCCTTTTCGACGCGATATTCCACCTGACCGCCCTTGGCGGCCTTCACGGCCTCAGCGACGTTCATGGTCACGGTGCCGAGCTTCGGGTTCGGCATCAGGCCCTTCGGACCCAGCACCTTACCGAGGCGGCCGACCAGGCCCATCATGTCCGGGGTGGCGATGCAGCGATCGAAATCGATCTTGCCGCCCTGGATGGCTTCCATCAGGTCTTCCGCACCGACGACGTCTGCGCCGGCAGCCAGGGCTTCCTCAGCCTTGGCGCCGCGGGCGAACACGCCCACGCGAACGGTCTTGCCGGTGCCGGCCGGGAGCGTGACGACGCCGCGGACCATCTGGTCGGCGTGGCGCGGATCGACGCCGAGGTTCAGCGCGACTTCGATCGATTCGTCGAACTTGGCGGTCGCATACTGCTTCACCAGCGCGATCGCTTCATCGACGCCGTGCAGCTTGATGGGGTCGACGCTCCAGGTCTTCTGCTTCTTGGTCAGCTTTGCCATGGAATCAGCCCTCCACCACTTCGAGGCCCATCGCGCGGGCCGAACCTTCGATGATCTTCGTCGCGGCTTCGATGTCGTTCGCGTTCAGATCCTTCATCTTGACCTGGGCGATTTCCGACAGCTGCGAACGCTTGATCTTGCCCGCGACAGCCTTGCCCGGCTCCTTCGAGCCCGACTTCAGGTTGATCGCCTTCTTGAGCAAATAGGTCGCCGGGGGCGTCTTGGTCTCGAACGAGAAGCTACGGTCTGCATAGACGGTGATGACGGTGGGGAGCGGGGTGCCCTTTTCCACGTCGCCGGTTGCGGCGTTGAACGCCTTGCAGAATTCCATGATGTTCACGCCGCGCTGACCCAGGGCAGGGCCGATCGGCGGCGAGGGATTTGCGGCGCCGGCGGCCACCTGCAGCTTGATATAGCCGGTAATCTTCTTAGCCATGTCACTCTCTTTCAAGTCGAGCGGTACAAGCGACGACCAAAGGTCGCCTCCCGCATGGTTCCCGAGCTGTGTGCTTGGAAGCGCGCGGCCTTAGCCGAAAGCGGGGGCGGGGGCAAGGGGTGCCGGGGCGGATGCCGGCACGCCCTTGCGAGACGCTGGCCGCGATCAGCAGCGGTGGACGTTGAGGTCGTTGATGACGTTGTTATAGGCCTGCAGCAGCGTTTCGGCATCCTGCACCGCCTTGGGCTTGATCATCTGGAACGACGAACCGTTGCGATCCTTGGCATAGGTGCCGTCGTCGGTGCGCTGGATGATGTCGCGCCCTGCGGCGAGATAGCTGTTGGCATGCAGCATGAAGCTCGCGCAGGCCGTCTTGTCCTTCTCGCGGACCTTGGTGTCGAACTGCACGGCCATGGTGTTGAACTGGTCGAGCGATGCCGCGAAAGCCGCCTTCTGGTCGCCCAGCCCCTTGCCGTCGATCACGCCCCCGGCATGGTCCATGCTTTCCTTGAGATAATAGACCGAGCCCTTGCGGTAATAGTCGAGCGTGTCCTTCTTGGTCGCCTCGAACGCGGCCTTGACGCGGGCGCGGTCGGCGGCGTCGATCGCCTTGGCATAGGCAGCCTGGGCCGTGGCGACCTCGCCCAGCGCGGCGAGCAGCGCGGGCTGGACCTCGCGGCCATGGGCGCCCTTGTCGCCCACATAGCGCTTGGCATCGACATAGTTTTCCATGTCGCGATAGATCGGCGCGATCTTGGCGAGCGCCGCGCTATAGCTGCGGGCCGCCCCGTCGATCGCCGGCATGGCGGGGCTCAGCGCGAGCGCCTTGTCCAGCTGCTCCTTGATCCGGTCGATGCCGGGATCGGAGGGGAAGAAAAGGTCGTCCAGGTTCTTGCCGCTGTCGAGCTTCGGCTTGATGTCGCGCTGATAGGTCGCGCCGATCTCCGCGAAGGAGGTGTTCGCCGTGTTGGCGGCTTCGACATAGGCATTGTATTTCTGCATCTCGCTCTGGTCTGCGGCCGACGTCGGCGCGCTGGCATTGTCGCCGCCCTTGGTCCCGCACGCGGAGAGCGCGAGCAGGCAGGCCGGGAGCGCCGTGGCGCAGAGCAATTTCCTGAACACGAAATACACCTCACTCTGGTTACTGTTAGGATGGGGCTCCAAGTCCTTGGGAGAAAAGACTGATGCACCACCCGCGCGCCCTGTGCCCGGCGCGGCCGCGGCGTTCAAGGGCGGGCGGTGGTGGCTGCCCCGAGAGGAGGGGGTAGACTATCGAGGAGCGGGGGAGGTTCCGAGGCGGCCAGTAGGCACGGCTCCCGATGGTGCAGCGATGGCCGAACGCGGTGAAAAACGGGCAGGGAGCTTTCGCATAATGCTCGTCATCCGCGCCATAACAGCGCTGCCCGAAAACAGTTCGTCGTTCGGGACTATTTCCAAGGCACAAGTCCTATGAAAGAAGTTTGGCGAGCATCGTTCCAACGCCCAAGCCGCGAAGGTAGACGAACAGCGACAGGCCAATCGCAGGGATGGCTGTGCCAAGCGTCACAATCATCGCGAGATACCAGCTGCGTCGAAGCCACGGGGTTTGCTTAGTTATCACACCAAGGTCGCCCTTGAAAGTATGATGGCCTATATAGAACATATTAAATATCTCCCATATGACGAAGGCGGTCAGGCTGAAAGTCATCAATAGGGCGGATATTAGCAACTCTGTATCTTTGAATTTAGGGGAAATTGCCCCGAGCGTCGTGAAGTAGGCGGCGAAAGCGCCCGCGATAATAATCGTCACGTACTGGTGGCTTTTGTCGAAAATTTGATTAATCAACTCTTTCTGTATTGCTATGGTGCGCTCGGTTTGAATGCGCGCTTCATTCTCATCCACGACGCCCGCGACGGCATTTCCGCCCGCCGCTATACCCGCCATGCGACTTTCGATGGTCTGCAATAGGGCGGTATTCGCCTGGGTGTGCAGAAACATCTGCTCCATGGTTTGAAACATGATGATCCGAACTTCGGCATCAGTAGGCGTGCGTTCCTCGCCAGGTTTTTCCGTCACCGTAACCCCCGCGCTCCCTTCGCCGATATTGTCGTACCTGACGGCGAGCATCAATGTCCAAACGATCTTAGGTTTCGGTCCGTCAGGGAACAGTCATTCCTTGTCTATGCGGGAGCCCGATATCATCGCGTCGCGGTGATCGGCCCAAGCGCCCCGCGATCACGGCCGCAGCTCCGCCGTGTGCCCGGCCTCAGCGCCGCCGATATCGCCCTCGGCCACCCATTCGCGCCACAGCAGCACCAGCGCCGCCATTACCGCTGGGCCGACGAACAGGCCGAGCAGGCCGATCGTCTCCACGCCGCCCAGGATGCCGATCAGCACCCAGACGAAGGGCAGGCGCGTCGTGCCGCCGATCAGGCTCGGGCGCAGGAAATGGTCGATCACGAAGTTGAGCGCATAGCCGATCGCGCCGACCACGATCGCTGCCATCACCGCGCCCTTGGCGAGCAGCAGCAGCAGCGCCAGCACCAGCACCACCGCCAGCCCGAACGGGATGATCGAGGCGAAGCCCGAGAACAGCCCGAGCAGGATCGGGTGCGGCACCCCACCGATCACGAACAGGATCGACATCAGGATGCCCTGGGCGAGCCCCAGCAGCACCATGCCGTCCACCGCGCCGCGCACCGCCGCGAAGATCTGGCGGCCGAGCCGGTCGCCCGCATCGCCGAACGCGCGGGTCGCGCCGCGCTCGAGCTGGCGGACGATATTGTCGCGGTCGCGCAGCAGGAAGAACAGCACGACCAGGGTGAAGCCGAACACCACCACGCGGCGGATCAGCGTGTGGGTGAGCGCGCCCGAATGGCTGCGCCACAGCGAATGGTCGAGCTTGCCGAACTCCGCGGCGGCGGCCTCGGGGGTGGCGAGATGGAGGCTCCACCAGGCGGTGACCTGATCGCGGCCCCAGGGCAGGCGGGCCACCCAGTCGGGTAGCGGCACGCCGTGGAGGCGGGCATCGGCGATCCAGCCGGCGACCGACTGCGCCTCCACCACCGCCTGGCTGATCGCGATCGACAGCGGGATCAGCACGATCAGCAGCACGCCCAAGGTGAGCAGCGCGGCGACCAGCGTGGGGCGGGGCAGGCGGGCGATCAGCCACACGCGCAGCGGCTCGACTCCGATCGCCAGCACCCCGGCCCAGAGCACGGCGGGCACGAACGCCATGCCGATCCACAAGGCGGCGGCGGCGATGACGGCGGCGAGCACCACGCGCGCGCGGGTCTGGGCTTTGGTGGTGTGCTGCATGAAGGTCCCCTGGGTGTTCGGCGGGGACAGTGGCGAGGCGCGGCGGCGCTGGCAAGCGGCGGGCCGTGTTCGGCGCCGATGAACCAATCAAGTCCTTCAGGGGTTTAGCAAATCTCCACGCCGCCGGGAGGGATCGGTGCGCGTGGCACGTCACTATTGGAGAGGAATGGGCATGAAGCACATCATCATGGCCGTCGCGGCGCTTGGCCTCGCGACGACGGGGGCGGCTGCGCAGAGCAGCGGCCAGTCGGGCTCGCACAATCCGGTGGTGAAGGACGGCACCGCGCATCATGTCGGCACGCCGGCCAAGGGCCACAGCTCCTTCACCGAAAGCCAGGCCAAGGGCCGGCTCGCCAAGGCGGGCTATACCGACATCACGGGTCTCAAGGGCACCGAGAACGGCGCCTGGCGGGGCATGGCGATGAAGAACGGCAAGAAGGTGACCGTGACGCTCGACTACAAGGGCAACATCACCGCGCGCTAACCCCATAAGTTCTGCAGGAGAAATGCGATGAGCCGGACCATTACCCGTCTGTTCGACGATTATTCGGATGCCAAGGCCGCGGTGAACGAGCTGGAGCGGCTGGGCGTGCCGCACAGCGACCTCAGCATCGTCGCCAACAACACCCATGGCGACCATGACGTGAGCGACGTCAACGCGCATGGCGACGTGAGCCGCGGCGCCTCGACCGGCGCGGCGCTGGGCGGCGTCGGCGGTCTGCTCGCAGGCCTCGGCCTGCTCGCGATCCCGGGCCTCGGCCCGATCGTGGCGGCCGGCTGGCTTGCCTCGACCGCGGCGGGTGCGGCGATCGGCGGCGTCGGTGGTGCGGCCACGGGCAGCATCGTCGGTGCGCTCAAGAATGCCGGCGAGAGCGAAGACGATGCGAACGTCTATTCCGAAGGCGTCCGCCGCGGCGGTACGCTGGTGAGTGCGCGCGTCGAGGATTCGCTGGCGCCGGAAGCCGAGGCGGTGCTCAACCGTCGCGGTGTTACCGCAGCGACGCGCGGTGCGGCCTATCGCCAGTCGGGCTGGACGGCGTTCGACGACAAGGCGCCTGCCTATACCCGCGACGAGATCGAGCGCGAACGCAGCGCCTATCGCGAACCGACGGTACTCTGAACCGACGGCCCGGCGGCACCGCGCCGCCGGCATCGTGCAGTGGAAAGCCGGGGCCTGGTCCCCGGCTTTTTGCATTCTGCCGCAATCCTCTAGCGGTTGCCTAACCGGGCTGCCGGTGCCACGCTGGCGGCAAGGGGAGAGCAAAGACATGGATATCGCAGCATCCGCAGGGGCGGGCACGGACGTGCACGCCGACACGACCGCGACGGGCAAGCCGCATTTCGAAGTGCTCGACGGGCTGCGCGGCACGGCGGCGGTGATGGTGGTGCTGTTCCACCTGATGGGCATGCCGATCGCCTGGGCGGACAAGGGCCAGTGGCTGCACCACGCCGCGATGGCGGTGGATTTCTTCTTCGGCCTTTCGGGCTTCGTGATCGCCTATGCCTATGACGGGCGCTGGCCGGCGATGTCGGTCCTCCAGTTCGTGCGGATCCGCCTGATCCGGCTGCACCCGCTGGTGCTGCTGGGCGCAGTGCTCGGGCTGATCAGCTTCCTGGTCGATCCGTTCGCGGCCAACCAGAAGCTGGTGCCGCTTTCGGTGGTGCTCGTCGATTTCCTGCTGGCGCTGCTGCTGCTGCCGCACCCGGTGCTGCCCAACCGCTGGACCGACACCCATAGCCTGAACAGCCCGGCCTGGTCGCTGCTGCAGGAATATATCGGCAACCTCGCCTATGCGCTGGTGCTGCGGCGGCTGGGCACGCGGGCGCTGGGGGCGGTGACCGCCGCGGCGGCGCTGTGGCTGGGCTGGCTGCTGTGGCACCGCAACAGTATCGACATGGGCTCGGACTGGCTGAGCTGGTGGGGCGCGCCCGCGCGGATGGCGTTCTCCTTCACCATGGGGCTGTGGCTGTACCGCGTCCGCGAGCGGCTGCCGCAGCTGCGGCTGGGCTGGGGCGTGCTCAGCCTCGTGCTGGTGCTGGTGTTCGCCGCGCCGCTGGTGCCCAAGACGATCCCGCACGGCAACGGCCTGTTCGAAGGGGCGGTGGCGATGCTGCTCTTCCCGGCGATCCTGCTGTGCGGGGCGCATTCCGCGATCGGCGGGATCGAGCGGACGCTGTGCACGCTCGCCGGGCGGATCTCCTACCCGATCTACATCCTGCATTACCCGTTCCTGCTGGTGTACATGAACTATGCGCTGAACGCGAAGCCGTCGCCCGCGAACCTGTTGCTGGTGGGGGCAGGGGTGTTCGTGCTGGTGGTCGCCGTCAGCTGGCTGGCGCTGCGGCTGTATGACGAGCCGGTGCGGGCGCGGCTGCGGCGCTTCGCCGGGGCGCGCCCGGCGCCAGGGACGCGGCGATGACCGGCGTCGATCCGCTCGACCTGCCCGCGCGCTCGGCGCTGTACGGGCGGCATGCGGGCTTCGCCGTGGTGCAGGGAGGCGCGCGCCGTTACCATCCCGAGGTCGGGGTGTTCGCCACGATCGACTCCCATGCGCCGGAGGTGCTGGCGGACCTGGCTGCGCTCGTGGCAGCGCATGGCGACGTCGCCTTCCTCGAAGCGTCGGCCCCGCCGATCGGACCGGGGCTGCGGATCGTGTCGCAGGATCTGGGCGTGCAGATGGTCGGGACGGAGCTGCGGCCCGGAACGCTGCCGGACGTGCCGATCCGCCCCCTCGGCGACAGCGATGCCGGTGCGATGCTGGCGCTCGCCACCCTGACCGAGCCCGGGCCGTTCTTCGCGCGCACCCACCAGCTTGGCGACTTTCTGGGAATCGAACAGGACGGGCGCCTGCTCGCCATGGCGGGCGAACGGATGAAGCCGGACGGCGGTACCGAGATCAGCGGCGTGTGCACCCACCCGGAGGCGCGCGGGCGCGGCTATGCCCGCGCGCTGATTTCCGCTGTCGCTACGCGCATCCTGGCACGCGGCGAGGTGCCGTTCCTCCACGCCTATGCTGGCAACGACGGCGCGATCGCGCTCTATGGCTCGCTGGGGTTCGTGCTCCGCCGCGAGGTGCAGATGACCCGGCTGGGAGCCGACGCGCGGCTCTAGTGGGGGCGGGGCATGCGGCGCCGGAAGAGCGACGCGCCGTCGGCATCCGGGAAGAGGATGCGGTTGGGGCGCGGCAGCGTGTCCAGCCGCAGCGGGCGCGGCGGCCGGTTGCCGGCGGTCTCGATGCCGGTGTTCAAGGTGCCGATGAAGCGATCGGGCAGCAGATAGGGGCCGCGCGCGTCCCGCAGGATGACATAGCCGGCAAGCCGGGTGTCGTCGGCGTACAGGCTGCCGTCGCGCAGCGTGATCGCGCCGCAGCAGTCGCTGGCATAGTCGCCGTCCGCGGAATCATAGGGCAGCGACGGCACCCGGTGCGTCCAGAGAAATGCGGCCGCCGCGATAAGGACCAGAACGACCGCCAGCGCGATCCCGGCATAGCGCGGCCTTGGCAACTGCATCGATCCTGCGCGCATGTCGTCCACTCCTCTCCTGCTCGACTCCGCGTCGGCAAAAGCATTACGACATATGTAGACTTTATGGTCAAGCGATGCCGGGGCGGCGCGCGCGGGTGCCTGCCGCGCCAACAAAAAAGCCGGGGTCTGCGCCCCGGCTTCTTCGTGTTCGTGGTGGCAAGGGCCCGCAGCCCCCGCCCGGCTTACTTGACGCGTTCGACGTCCTCGAAACCCAGCTCCAGCGGGGTCGCGCGGCCGAAGATCGAGATCGAGACCTTCACGCGGTTCTTGTCGTAGTCGAGTTCCTCGACCACGCCCGAGAAGGTCGCGAAGTTGCCGCTGATCACCTTGACCGTGTCGCCGATGTCGAAATCGACCTTCAGCTTGGCCTTGGGCGCCGCGGTGGCCGCTTCTTCCTTGGTGTTGAGGATGCGCGCGGCTTCCGCCTCGCTGATCGGCTGGGGCTTGCCCGAGCTGCCGAGGAAACCGGTCACCTTCGGCGTGTTCTTCACCAGGTGATAGACGTCGTCGTTCATCTCGAGCTTGGCGAGGACATAGCCCGGGAAGAACTTCCGCTCGGACTGGATCTTCTTGCCGCGGCGCACTTCGGTGACCGTCTCGGTCGGCACTTCGACGGACTCGACGAGGCGATCGAGGCCCAGGCGGGTGGCGTCGGCCAGGATCTGGTCGCGAACCTTGCCCTCGAAACCGGAATAGGCGTGAATGATGTACCAGCGCGACATGGGTGTTGGTCTTTCTCTTACTGCGCGAGGCGGAGGAGGGCGTTGACGATCATGTCGAACAGCGAATCGATGCCGAGGAAGAAACTGCCGAGCAGCGTCGTCATGATCATCACCATCACGCCGGTCATGATCGTCTCGCGGCGGGTCGGCCAGGCGATCTTGCGGGTCTCGGTCTGGACCTGCTTGATGAATTCGGCGGGGCTTGTCTTCGCCACAGGGGCTATCCTCGTGTGAAAAATGGCGCTTCGGGCATGGGTCCGCTGCCCGGTCCTTTTCAGGAACCGGTGCAATCCACCCAAGCTGTCGGCTAGGGGGCTGTATCTAGAGGATCGTGTCGAGGAGCGCAAGCGGGGGTTGGGAAGGGGCGCATCCGCACGCGCGGCGTGCTGCTTTCCCCCTCCACCACGCTGCTGTTGCAGCGCGGTCTCCCTCCCTCGGCTTCGCTGGGGGAGGAGACGCTATATGGCGATGGAAGAAAGCGTTTCCTCCCTCGGCGAAGCCGGGGGAGGGGGACCATTCGCGCCAGCGAATGGTGGAGGGGGCCTTCGGCCGAGCGAGGGCGGGAAAATTCCTCCCCTGCAAGGGGAGGTGGCGCGCGCAGCGCGACGGAGGGGTGTCGACGCGGGTGTGACGGTCTGCCCAACCAGCGTCGACACCCCTCCACCACCGCCTTCGGCGGCGGTCCCCCTCCCCCTCCGGGGGAGGATCTAGGGCAGCTCAGCGCTGCTTCATCCCCCGCACGCGGTGCCAGATGTAGAACGCCACCAGCCCGACCAGCACCACGCCGATCAGCGCATCGGCGCTGTGGAAGGCAGCCTTCATCCGCGGATCGCTGTCCCACTTCTCGCCCAACGTCATGCCCACCCAGGCGAGGCCGAAGCACCAGGGCCAGCTGCCGAGGAAGGTGTAGAGGTGGAACGGCACCAGCTTCATCCGCGCGACGCCGGCCGGGAAGGCGATGAACGAGCGGATCACCGGCAGCAGCCGGCCGATCAGCACCGCGATGCCGCCATAGCGCGCGAAGAAACGGTCCGCCGCGTCGATCTCGCCCGGGCCGATCAGGACGTACTTGCCCCAGCGCAGCGCCAGCGGCCGGCCGCCGCGTTTGCCGACCTCATAGGCGACGATCGAGCCAATATTGCAGCCGATCGCGCCCGCCGTGGCGGCGAGATACAGGTCGAACCGCCCGGTCGAGACCAGATAGCCGGCGAACGGCATGATGATCTCCGACGGCAGCGGGATGCACGCGGATTCGATCGCCATCAGCACGGCGATGCCGAAATAGCCCCCGCTCGAGATGACCCAGATGGTGAAGGTGGCAAGGATGCCCAGAATCTTTTCGACCATGCGCGTGTGGTTGGGGCAGGCGGCAACATTTGGGAAGCCGCTTTTTTGCGCGGTGCAGCGAGCGCCGGTCGGGGTTGGCGGCAGGCAAGGGGTCTGATAACCCGGAGTAAATCGCGCGTACGGAGAGGATGAAGGGAATGACGATCGAAACGTCCCGGCGGGGATTTCTTGCCAGCACGGGTGGCGGCGCGGTCGCGATCGGCGGGGTCGGCGTACCGCTCCCGGCGGCGGCGGAGACTGCGCTGGCCGCACCGGCGAAGCTCCGGCCGTTCGACATGGCAGACGTGACGCTCGGCGAGGGCCCCTTCCTCCACGCCCAGCGTGCGACCGAGGCCTATCTGCTCCGGCTGGAGCCCGATCGGCTGCTCCACCAGTTCCGGGTCAATGCCGGGCTCCAGCCCAAGGCCCCGGCCTATGGCGGCTGGGAATCCGATCCCCTCTGGGCGGATATCCACTGCCAGGGACATACGCTCGGCCATTACCTCTCGGCCTGCGCGCTGGCGTTCCGCTCGACGGCCAAGCCCGACTATCGCCAGCGCATCGACTATATCGCGACCGAGCTCGGCGCGTGCCAGGATGCAGCGAAAAGCGGCCTCGTCACCGCCTTCCCGAACGGCGCGGCGGTGGTCGCGGCGCATCTGCGCGGCGAGAAGATCAGCGGCGTGCCCTGGTACACGCTGCACAAGGTGTATGCCGGCTTGCGCGACGGGGCGCTGCTCGCCGACAGTGCCCCCGCCCGCGCGACGCTGCTCCGGCTCGCCGACTGGGGCGTGGTGGCGTGCAGGCCGCTCTCCGATGCCGAGTTCGAGGCGATGCTCGAGACCGAGCATGGCGGGATGAACGAGGTCTATGCCGATCTCTACGCGATGACCGGCAAGCCCGACTATCGCACGCTCTCCGAGCGTTTCTCGCACAAGGCGCTGCTGAACCCGCTCGCCAAGGCACGCGACCATCTCGACGGGCTCCACGCCAACACCCAGGTGCCCAAGGTGGTCGGCTTCCACCGTGTCTACGAGACGACCGGGGATGCGTCGTACCGCGACGCCGCCGCCTTCTTCTGGAAGACGGTGGCGGAAACGCGCTCCTTCGCCACCGGCGGGCACGGCGACAACGAGCATTTCTTCGCGATGGCCGACTTCGAGAGCCACGTCTTCTCGGCCAAGGGATCGGAGACCTGCTGCCAGCACAACATGCTCAAGCTCACCCGCAGCCTGTTCCTCCACGAGCCCAAGCCGGAATATGCCGATTACTACGAGCGAACGCTGTTCAACGGCATCCTCGCCTCGCAGGACCCGGACAGCGGCATGGCGACCTATTTCCAGGGCGCGCGGCCGGGCTATATGAAGCTCTACCACACCCCCGAGCACAGCTTCTGGTGCTGCACCGGCACCGGCATGGAAAACCATGTGAAGTACCGGGATTCGATCTACTTCCACGACGATCATGCGCTGTTCGTGAACCTGTTCCTGCCCTCGACGGTGCGCTGGCGCGACAAGGGAGCCGAGCTGGTGCAGGAAACCCGATTCCCCGAAGAGCCGCGCACGACCCTGCGCTGGAAGCTGGCCCGGCCGACCGACCTCACGCTCAACCTGCGCCATCCCCGCTGGAGCCGCACCGCCACCGTGCGGGTGAACGGCCAGGTCGCGGCGCGATCGGTGGCGCCGGGCAGCCGGATTGAACTCGCGCGCCGCTGGCGCGACGGCGACACGGTGGAGCTGCAGCTGGTGATGGAAGCCGGGTTTGAAAGCGCCCCCGCGGCGCCGGACGTGGTCGCGTTCACCTATGGCCCGCTGGTGTTGGCGGGCGCGCTCGGTGCCCAAGGGCTGGCGCCGGGGGCGGACATCGTCGTCAGCGAGCGCGAGTACGGCCGCTACAATGATACGCCGGTGGAGGTGCCGGTGCTGGCAGGCGATCCGGCCAAGCTGGCGGCGGCGATCCGCCCGGGCCCCAGGCCGCTGGAGTTCACCCTCGCCAGAGCCGACGGCGCGCCGGTGCGGCTGATCCCCTATCACCGCATCGCGCACGAGCGCTATGCCACCTACTGGAAGCTGGCACCGGCGCGGGCGTGATGCCGGCGCCGGTGCGCTGAGCGATCAGGCGATCGCTGCCGAACCGGTGCTGGCGCGGACGCGACGCCGCAGCGCTGCGCCGGCAAGGCCGAAGCCGGTGATCAGCAGCGCCCATTGTGCAGGTTCGGGCACGGCGGTGATGTTAATCTGATAGTTGTACGGGCTCGAATCGTCCGGGTCGCCGAAGGACAAGCGGTTTCCGTCGACGCGGTAATAGCCCACTTCCAAGATGTCGCCCTGCCATCCGCTGAAGGGTCCAGAAACGGTCCACCATAGCGAATTCGACTGCACCCGGTCATCTGGCAAGTAGCTGAAAAAAGCAGGGCCGTCGTCGCTCGCGATATACTCTCCATCCCGATACCACCAAAACTCGCGGTAAATATACGCCTCAAAATACACGTAAAGCGGACGGCTGAAGGTGAAATCCAAGCGATACGTTCCCGGCGTCGAAAGGCCTGGTATGTCGATCACTGTGGCCGTCGAGGATGTGCCAACATAGGTGGTGGCGACGGCGGGTGTTGCGAGGAAGGCTAGCGCCAGCGCTGATATGCTTCTTATCATATATCCCCCAATGAAAAGCAGGTCGCTGCGGATGCTGTGCCGCTTCATATCTGCCGCACCCTGATGACGACGTTCGCGGATTGCCGCCATGTGCGGTCGACGAGCGTACGTTTACCATGAATTGCGCCCAAGCAGTAACGTTATTAACTGCTTAGACGCTGTTCCGCTGTGGAAGACACGCGCATGCGACTGCATCGCTTAGGGCGTCCGCCTAGCGCCTTCCGTGCGAATTCAAATTGTCCGGATCTGCTGAGCACGGAGAGGGGCCGCTAGTTCATCGCCCTGTCCTGCGCAACGCAGGACGCGCGGCGCACAACATGCCTGCTGCCATGGCGATTGGCCCCCTCTCATCCTGAGATCGCCCGCGGCTCGCGCAGGGCGGGTGGCTCTGGAGGAGGCTGGCGTGACAGTCCTATGTTAGGAGGTGGGCTCCCGCGGGTGCGCCTGGATCGCGGCCTCGGCCTTGTCGATCCTGCGCAGGAGGCTATCGAATTCGGAACAGTCATCGATCCGATAACAACGGCTGAGCGCGTTGCCGTAACGCTCGATGTCGCGTTCGGTGAGAAGGGCTACGGCCACCACGGGTTCCCCTTCAGGCATCTTGCGACAAATCCATTCCCCAGAACTAACCCTGATCTAACGTTCGCTTCATCGAAAGTTTCCAGCCATTTAGGCTGCTTCGTGGCGAAGCCTTGTGGATAAGGCGCGGTGCCGGACGCGAGCAACGCCGCCGCGACGAGCCCCGTGCTTTGAGGGACGAAGCGAGCCCCGTTGCGCGCGGCCCGCTTTCGGGCGAGGGATGGCGGACACGCAACAGGAGTCCCCATGGCGCGAACGGCGTCGAAAAAGACCTATTCCGCCCCCGCGATCGAGAAGGGCTTCGAGGTGATCGAGCTGCTCGCCAGCCGGCCCGAGGGCGCGCTGGTCAGCGAGATGGCCGTCGATCTCGGCCGGTCGGTGGGCGAGCTGTTCCGCATCGTGGTGGTGATGGAGCAGCTCGGCTATCTGCGCCGCTCCGAGGCGACCGATCGCTATGCGGTGGCGTACAAGCTGCTCGACGTGGCGCTGCGCGCGACGCCCTCGCAGGATCTCGTCCGCGCGGCGATGCCCGAAATGCAGATGCTGGCGCGCGACACGGTGCAGTCCTGCCATCTGGTGGTCGCCAGCCATGGCCATGGCCTGGTCGTCGCGCGCGAGGAATCACCGGCGACCCGCGGCTTTGCGCTCAAGGTGGGCGCGCATATCGATCTGCTGCGGAGCTGCTCGGGGCAGGTGCTGCTCGCCTTTTCCAACCCGGAGCTGGCCGAGCGGATGGTCGCTGCCGCCGAGGCGGAGCAGGGCGCCGCAGTGGACCGCGCCTGGCTGGCCGAGCGGCTGGCGATCGTGCAGCGCCAGGGCCATGACAGCCGCGAGAGCCCGGTGACCTTCGGCGTCACCGATATCAGCTCTCCGGTGTTCGGCTTTGATCGCCGCATCGTCGCGGCGCTGACCATCCCCTTTCTCGCGCTGATCGACGGATCGCAGGTGATGGACCGCGACGCGGCGCGCGAGAAGCTGCGCTCCGCGTGCGAGCGAATCTCCGACCGGCTGGGCTACCAACCGGCCTGAAACCCCTCAGCCGAAAGTGATGGCAAAGGCGCTGGCGTGGCGCGTCGGCAGGGTGGCCGGGGGCGTGATCACCAGTGCCTGGTCGGTCTGCTGGAAGGCGATCCTGCCGCGATGGCCGAGCAGCGTCACCGACCGCACCTTGCGCCGCTCGTGCGGGTTGCCGCGGGCGAGCGAGGTGATCGCCACCGGGCCCTTGGGCTCGCCGAGCGTGATCGCGTAGAGCGTCTCGCCCTTCGTCGTGAAGCGAATGTCCTGCGGGGTATAGGCGGCGCGTTCCTGGAAGGCGCCCTGCTTGGGCTTGGTCGGACCCTCGCCGTAAATATGCCAGGGGCGGGTGCCGTGGATCGCCGCGCCGTTCGCCGCCATCCAGGGGGCGAGCTCGGTCAGCAGTTGCTCGGATTGCGGCGGCAGGCTGCCGTCGGCGCGCAGCACCACGTTGAGCAGCATGTTGCCGTTCTTGGCTACGATGTCCGCCAACATGGTGAGCACCTCGTCGGTCGACTTGTAGCGGTCGCCCTCATTGTAGAACCAGTCGCCGTTCGAGGTGTCGGTCTGCCAGGGGAGGGGATCGATCCCGTCGAGCACGCCGCGCTCGACATCCTGCACGCCCCAGGCCTTGTTGAACTCGCCCGAGCCGAGCGCCTTGTGGTTGTACACCGCCTCCAGCTTGCCGCTGCGCGCGATGCTGCTGTTGTAGAGATGCGCGACCATCGATCGGCCGATCTCGCCGAACGGCACGCCGCCGTCGCTGTAGAGCAGGTCGGGCTGGTACTGGTCGACCAGGTCGCGGATGCGTGCGAACCAATGGCGCTGATATTCGGGGTTCTTGGTGTACCAGGTCTCGGGCCGGTTGAGGAACGGCTCGTCATGGTTGCCGTGATAGAGGTCGACGAAGCGCGGGTCGGCGCCGTCATAGGGTACGCCCATCTTCGGCCAGAACTGGTCGTAGAGCTGGTTCGGATACCACCAGTTGTAGCTGGCACCGAGATGCTCGGACACGCCGAAGCGCAGGCCGCGGCGCTTGGCGGCGGCACGCAGGCTTCCGACGATGTCGCGCTTGGGGCCCATCTGCACCGCGTTCCAGCGGTGATGGCGCGAGTTCCACAGGTCGAAATTGTCGTGGTGGACGCCCATGGATACTATATACTTTGCGCCCGCCGCTTCGTATCTCGTCACCAGCGCCTCCGGATCGAACTTGTCCGCGGTCCACAGGGGGATGATGTCTTTGTAGCCCTTTTCCGAAGGATGGCCGTAGGTTTTGAGGTGGTGTTCGTAATGGGAGTGGCCGGGCACGTACATGAAGCGCGCGTACCAATCGCCCTGGCCGGCGACCGCCTGCGGGCCCCAATGCGCCCAGATCCCGAACTTGGCGTCGCGGAACCAGTCGGGCGTCTTGTAGGTGGAGAGCGACGCGTCGGTGGGCTTGAACGGACCCGGCGCCGCGACCGGCGTGACGTCGGCGCCCGGCAGCTTCGCCGGGGCCGCCGCTTGCGCGCGAGCGGTGCCCGCCTTCATGGCCAGCGCGGTTGCGAACGATCCGGCCAGTATCTCGCGCTTGGTGAAGTTGGTCATCCGCTCCTCCTGTGGTGCCCCGGCCCGTCTCGCGCGCCGCTGTTGCTGGCATATTTGCAAGCCGATTTTCATGTGGCAAGCGTCTATTTGTCGTAGTTTTTACGCCGAAGCCGTTGTTTTGCGGCCTTGGCGGGCCGCCAATAAGGGGATCCCGACCATGACTCACCATCTGCCCGATCCTTCACGGCGCACCGTGCTGGCGCTCGCCGCCGCGGCGCCGCTGCTGCCCCAGGCGGTGCGCGCCGCGACGCCCGCCGACCCGCTGCCGTCGCGCGACGTGGGGTTGGCGCCGCGCGAGGTGCTGCCGTTCGATGACGGGTGGCGGTTCAACTTCGGCCATGGCAGCGATCCCGCCAAGGATTTCGGTTTCGGCATGGGGCAGGGCGATTTCGCCAAGACCGGCGACTTCAAGCTCGCCAAGACCGACTATGACGATGTCGATTGGCGCGCGCTCGACCTGCCGCACGACTGGGCCGTCGAGCTCCCCTTCGTCCGCGACGATCAGGGCGGCGATGCGAGCAACCGCGGCCATGGCTTCAAGCCGCTCGGCCGCCGCTATCCCGAGACCAGCATCGGCTGGTACCGCCGCCGCTTCGACGTGCCCGCCAGCGACCGCGGCCGGCGCATCTGGATCGAGTTCGACGGGGCGATGCGCGACGCCATCCTGTGGGTGAACGGGTGTTACATCGGCCGCCACAATGACGGCTACACCTCGTTCCGCTTCGACCTGACCGACTTCCTGCATTATGGCGGGGACAATGTGATCGTGGTGCGGATCGACGCCTCGCTGGGCGACGGCTGGTTCTACGAAGGGGCAGGGATCTACCGCCATGTCTGGCTGACCAAGCACGACGCGCTCCACTTCGGCAAATGGGACAGCGTGGTGCGCGCGACGTCCGAGGGGGCAGGGGCGACGCTCGACCTGGCGACGGTGATCGCCAATGACGGCGATGCCGCGCAGCAGGCGGTGGTGGAATGGACCATCGCCGATGCCGCGGGCACGGTCGTCGCCCGCGCCTCGGCCCCGGTGGTGACGGTGGCGGCGGGCGGTACCGCCGAGAGCCACGTCCGCGCGACATTGCCTCAAGCGCAGCGCTGGTCGACCGAGACGCCGATACTCTATACCGCCACCGCGCGGCTGGCGGCGGGCGGCGCGGTGCGCGATGCCGATCGCGTCACTTTCGGCGTGCGCAGCTTCCGCTTCGACGCGGATCGCGGCTTCTTCCTCAACGACAAGCCCATGAAGCTCCAGGGCACGTGCAACCACCAGGACCATGCCGGGGTCGGCGCGGCGCTGCCCGATGCGCTCCAGCGCTACCGGCTGAACATCCTGCGCGAGATGGGCTGCAACGCGGTGCGCACGACGCACAATATGCCGACGCCCGAATGGATCGCCGAGTGCGACCGCGCCGGCGTGCTGGTGATGTGCGAGACCCGCCAGATGAGCGCCAATCCGGAGGCGATGGCGCAGCTCGAGGTGATGGTGAAGCGCTTCCGCAATGCGCCGTCGGTGATCCTCTGGTCGATCGGCAACGAGGAATGGCTGCTCCAGGACAAGATGGCCGAGCAGGGCAAGCCGATCGCCGCGACGATGGTGCGGCGCTGCCACACGCTCGATCCCACAAGGCCGGTCTCCGCCGCGGTCAACGGCGACAACGAGCAGGGGGTGAGCGACCCGCTCGACATCATCGGCTTCAACTACAAGGTCCAGTATCCCGAGGGCTTCCACGCCAAGCACCCGACCCGGCCGGTCTATGGCTCGGAAACGTCGAGCGCGATCGCCACGCGCGGCGAATATGCCAGCGATCCGGCGCGCAACCTGGTCAACAGCTATGACGGCGTGGTGCCCTGGGGGCAGACGCCCGAGGCGTGGTGGAAGCTCTATGGCGGCAAGCCCTGGTCGGCGGGTGGCTTCGCCTGGACCGGCTTCGACTATCGCGGCGAGCCGACGCCCTATGGATGGCCGTCGATCAGCTCGCAGTTCGGCATCGTCGACATGTGCGGCTTCCCCAAGGACAGCTATTATTACTACCGCGCCTGGTGGCGCAGCGAGCCGTCGCTCCATGTCTTCCCGCACTGGAACTGGGAAGGCCGCGAGGGCGAGACGGTGTCGGTGTGGGTCTATTCCAACTGCGACACCGTGGAGCTGGTGGTCAACGGGCGGAGCCTGGGCAGCCAGCAGGTGCCTCCGCTCGGCCATCTCGAATGGAAGGTGCCCTATCAGCCCGGCTATATCGAAGCGCGCGGCCGCAAGGGCGGGCGGGTGCTTACCGAGCGGCGCGAGACCACCGGCCCCGGCCGCACCATCCGGCTGACCGCCGACCGGGCGACGATCGCCGGCGACGGCCGCGACGTGGCGATGCTGAAGGCGGAACTGCTCGATGCGCGCGGTCGGCCGGTGCCGACGGCGATGGACAAGCTCGCCTTCACGATTTCCGGGCCGGGGGCGATCATCGGCGTGGGCAACGGCGACCCGAACTGCCTGGAAAGCGACAAGGAACCGCGCCGCTCGCTGTTCAACGGGTTGGCGCAGGTGATCGTTCAGTCGACCGGGCGGCCGGGGACGATCACCGTCGCTGCGGTGGCGGATGGGGCGCGGGCCGAGCCGCTGCTGGGGAGCAAGCTGGTGCTGCGGGCGGTGCGCGCGGGCTGAGGGGGTGGGGGCGTGGGGTGCCCCCTCCACTACCGCCTGCGGCGGCGTGGTGGAGGGGGCATGCCCCGACCTAAAAAAAGAAAAACGCCCCGGCGACGGATCAGCAGCGGAAGCGATGGCAGGGGAGCTCGGATTCGAACCGAGGGCCTTCGGTTTTGGAGACCGACGCTCTAACCAGCTGAGCTACACCCCTGTGCGGTTCGCCCCTTTATCGGCCGATTCTGCTTCGGGCAAGAGCCAAGATGCCGGTCCGCACGAAATGCGCGGCCAAAAAAGAAGGCGTCGCCACGGGGATCGTGGCGACGCCTTCTCTGCAACGGTGAGGTTGGCTTTTGTTTTAGGCGTTCGCGTACGTGACGCGCGTGCGGCGCGTACGACGCATCGCTGCACCGGCCAGGCCGAAGCCGCCGATCATCATGCCCCAGGCTGCCGGCTCGGGCACGCCCGACGGCACGAACACGCCCTGGCCGCCGTACGAACCATTGCCGCGCGAGAAGCCGTTGATCGTGATTTCGTTCTGCACACCTGCCTTGATCGGCACGGCGTTGGCGAACACGAACTCGTTGAGGCCGCTGCCGAAGAAGCCGGTCAGCTGCACGCCGTTGAAGAACACCGACTTGAGGTCGAGGTCGTTCGAGCCGTTCAGCTTCACTGCGCTGGTGATGAGCGAGCCGCTGGCCAGGCCGTCGGTCGCCAAGGTGAACTGGTAGATGTGGGTGAAGGCGCCCGCGGTGATGCCCGACTGGCCGAAGCTGCTCGAGATCGAGCCATCGGCTGCGGTCGTGATGTTCATGTCGGCCGGACCGAAATAAGTGGCGGCCTGAGCGGGTGCGACAGCGACAAGCGCTGCGGCGGTGGCAGCCGCCACAATAAGCGTACGATACATTCGGGGTGTCTCCCTTAACGGCAAGTGAACCATTGCAGTGCAGGCGAGACCCTCGGCGGGTTCCAAAGTTCCGAATGAAAAAAAGGGGTTATGTCCCAGTTCGGGAACGGCTCAGCGCAAGTCACGCACGGATGCGGGTCGTTTCGCTGCCGTTGCGGGAAACGATCAGCCGTGCTTCCTGCACGGGGAGCGGTCGGCCGAAGTAGAAGCCCTGCGCGCGGGTGCAGCCGAGTGCCTGCACCATCTCGTGCTCCTGCTCGGTTTCCACCCCCTCGGCCGTCGTCGCCATCCCCAGGCTGTCGGCGAGCGCGACCACGGCGCGGATGATCGCGATCGCCTCGCGGGTGCCGCGCGCGGCGTTCTGGACGAAGCTGCGGTCGATCTTGATCGCGTTGAAGCGGGTATGGGCGAGGTACCCGAGCGACGAATAGCCGGTGCCGAAATCGTCGAGGCTGAGGCGCACGCCGAGATCGAGGATCTGTTCGAGCACGCTCACCGCCGCGGTGCCTTCGCGCAGGAACACGCTTTCGGTCACCTCCAGCTCGAGCCGGTCCGGGTCCAGCCCCGAGGCGGCGAGCGCCTGGGCGACGAGCGTCGCGAAGCTGGGGTTGTGGAGCTGTTCTGAGCTGACGTTGACCGCGATGCGCGCGGGATCCTCCCAGCGCGCAGCCTCGTCGCAGGCGGTGCGCAATACCCATTCACCGATCGCGCCGATCAGCCGGGCTTCCTCGGCGAGCGGGATGAACTTGGCAGGCGGGATCGCGCCGAGTTCGGGGTGAGTCCAGCGCAGCAGCGCCTCGAAGCCGAGCAGGCCGCCGCTGCGGGCATTGACCACCGGCTGATAGGCGAGCTGCATCTCGCCCTTCTCGACCGCGGCACGCAGCGCGATTTCGAGCACGCGGCGTTCCTCGGCAGCGACGTGGAGCTGCGGCTCATAGGCGTGGAACACGCCGCCGCCCTTGTCCTTGGAGCGGTAGAGCGCGAGATCGGCCGAGCGGACCAGCGTCTCTGCGGTGCGGCCGTCGCGCGGGGCGAGCGCGAGGCCCACCGAGGCCCCGATATAGAGGGTGTGCTGGTCGAGTTCATAGGGGCGCGAGACGGTGTCGATGATCGTCTGGGCCAGCGCCTCGACCCGCGCGGTATCGCGTGCGTCGCGGACGACCACGGCGAACTCGTCGCCGCCGAGCCGACCGATCATCTCGGTTTCGCTCACCAGGCTGCGCAGCCGCCGCGCGACGCGCTGCAGCAGCCGGTCGCCGACCGGGTGGCCGAGTGTGTCGTTGACCGCCTTGAAGCGATCCAGATCGATCATCATGAAGGCGCAGCGCGCCCCCCATTTGTCGGCCTCCGCCAAGGCGGTGGCCAGCGCCTCGTTGATGTGGAGGCGATTGGGCAGGCCGGTCAGCGTGTCGAACCGCGCCATGCGGTGGATCTGGTCGGTTGCGCGTCTCTGCTCGGTGACATCTGAGCTGACCCCGCGGAATCCGGAAAAGGCGCCGCGCTCGTCGAACTTGGGGCTGGCCGAAATCTGCCACCAGCGGCGATCGCCCTGCACCTCGATCGGGATCGCCAGATCGGCGAAAGGCTCGCGGCGCTTCAGCTTCTCGGCGAGCTCGTGCAGTTCCTGGGGGAAGGCGCCGGTTTCCCAGGAGGGGCCGGCCAGCAGCTGGAGGAGGGGCAGGCCGGCCAGCGTGCCCGGCTCCAGGCCCAGCGAGGCGGCCAGCCGCGGGCTGGCGCGAACGACGCGGCGCTGGCCATCGACTTCCCACAGCCAGTCGGAGGAGGCGTCCTCGAACTCGCGGAGCAGCAGGCTCACCGTCTGGTCGCGCTCGGCCAGCGCCATCTGGTTGGCACGCAGCAGCACCAGTGCGCGGCCGCGGCTATAGCTGGCGACGCAAAGCAGCATGACCAGGCAGGCGGCGGCCGCGGCAAGGAACGGCGCGCCGACCAGGAGCAGCGTGACGACGCAGGTGGTGCCCAGCAGAAGGATGAAGGACAGGCTCGCCAGCGGCAGCACGCCCATCGTCACGGCCGAGGCGATCAGCACGACGGTGGTCGCGGCCCACAGATCCAGGCTGGCGCGGGCGGTTGTTACCGCGCCGAAGGCGAGCGGCAGGATCGACCAGGCCAGCCCCATCGCAATCCCTTCGGGCGCGGTGCGGCGGACATCCTTGAGCGTGGCGGTGAGGACGCTGTCGTCGCGCCAGCCGAGCCGGCGCAGCGTGATCCAGGCGGCGGTGCCGAGCGCCAGCGTCATCCAGCAGACGAGCAGGGTATGCGGCGCGAGCGGCGCCAGCGCGAGCGCCGCCATCGCGACGGCGCCGACATTGGCGGAGAAAAACGGCAGCGCCGAACGACGCCCGGCCTGCAGCTGCGCGGCGCGCATCCGCGGCCAGTCGATCGTGTCGCTGGGGTCGCTCAGGCCCAGCAGCGCGCGCATGTCGACTCGCGGCTGAATCAACGGTGTCGTGGAGGAGCTGCTCACGCCGGTTACATAGCGGCGCCAGGTTAGCGAGAAGTTAGGGTGGCGCTGAAATGGAGGTGAATAGGTCCATTTTCGCGGCACGGCCCCGGAAGTGCGGGGTGGGGGCTGCCGGCCGGGCGCGGGGCCCGGCCGGAAAGCGTGTCAGGCGGCGACCGCGTAGGGCTTGATCTCGCCGTTCAGATAGAGGTTGCGCGCTTTGGCGCGGCTGAGCTTGCCCGAGCTGGTGCGCGGCAGCGTGCGCGGCGGGACGAGCTCGATCACGCAGTTCATGCCGGTAACGGAGCGGACGCGCTCACGAATCTCCTCGCGCAGGCGCAGGCGCTCCTGCTCGTCCGAGGTGCGGCACTGGACCAGCACCGCCGGCGTCTCTTCGCCGCCGGGCGTGGTGATCGCGAAGGCGGCGATGTCGCCCTGCTTGAAGCCGGGCAGCTGCTCCACCGCCCATTCGATGTCCTGCGGCCAGTGGTTCTTGCCGTTGACGATGATCATGTCCTTGGCGCGGCCGACGATGTAGATATAGCCGTCCGACATATAGCCCATGTCGCCGGTATCCAGCCAGCCGTCCGACATGCACGCCTCGGTCGCCGCCTCGTCGCGGAAATAGCCGACCATCACCGACGGGCCCTTGCACCAGACCTTGCCGATCGCCTTTTCGGGCAGCGGCGTGCCGTCTTCCTCGCGGACTTCGATCGCCATGTCGCGCACCGGCTTGCCGCAGTTGACCACCGCGCGGTAGCGCTGCGGGCGATCGGCGCGGGCAGTGCCGCCGGAGAGCTGGGTCTCCTCGACAAGCTCGACGACGATGCCTTCGCCCGGGGGCATGATCGAAACGGCCAGCGTCGCCTCGGCCAGGCCGTAGCTCGGCATGAAAGCGGTCGCCTGGAAGCCGGCATCGGCGAATGCGTCGACGAAGCGCTGCATCACGTCCGGACGGATCATGTCGGCGCCGTTGCCGGCGATGCGCCAGCGGGCGAGATCGAAGCGCTCGCTCGCCTTGGTCTGGCTCGACATGCGACGTGCGCAGATGTCGTAGCCGAAGGTCGGCGAGTAGGAGATGCTGCTGCCCTGGTTGCGGCTGATCAGATCCAGCCAGGCGAGCGGGCGCCGGGCGAAATCCTCGGTCTTCATATAGTCGGTCGAGACCTGGTTGGCGACCGGCGACAGGAAGCAGCCGACCAGGCCCATGTCATGGTACCAGGGCAGCCAGGAAATGCAGCGATCGGTGTCGACCACCTCCATGCCGTGGCTGTGCGCCGCCAGGTTGTTGAGCAGCGCATGGTGCGTGATCGCGACACCGTGCGGGAAGCGGGTCGAGCCGCTCGAATATTGCAGATAGGCGATGTCGTCCGGCTTGGCCTGGGGCAGCGGCGCCTCGGGGGCGGGCTTGGCCGAGAAGGCGTCCCAGTCGGTGGCGGCGACGTCGGTCAGCCGCGCGGCCTCGGCGCACATCGTGCCGATCTCAGGCGGGTAGATCAGAAGCGTGGGGTCGCAGCTTTCGAGCTGGACGCGGAGCTGGTCGATATAGGATTGCGCGCCGCCGAAGCTGGTCGGCAGCGGCAGCGGCACCGGCCAGGCGCCGGCATAGATCACGCCGAAGAACAGCGAGGCGAATTCCGGCCCGGTCTCCGCGATCAGCGCGATGCGATCCTCCGGCCGGATGCCGGCGGCGATCAGGCGGCGCGCCTGTTCCAGCGCGTCGGCACGCAGTTGGGCGAAGCGATAGGGCTGCACCAGCTTGCCCCGCGCATCGTGAAAGTTGAAGCCGCGCGTACCCTGCGCCGCGTAATCGAGCGCGGCACCCAGCGTTTCGAAGTCAGCGAAACGGCGCGGGAGCGTGTCTTCCGTGGGCGTGGGCGTAAGCGCTTCCATATCCACCGTTTCGAGCGATCCCGTTTCGTCCAATACCATTCTTTTTCTCATGCCCCTGTGAGGTAGCAGGTCGTTGTGCCCCCACAACGCAGTTTTCCGTATGCGCTCTGCTACGCAGTATCGTTCAAAATCGGTTGGCAGTGTGGCACAATCAAGGCGCATGCCCGGACCGTCCCATACCAAGCCGCCGCTCGTCGCCGCCGATCTCGATCGGCTGGCGCTGCGCTATGTCGAGCGTTTCGCCACCACGCGTACGCGCCTGGCCGCCTATCTCACCCGTAAGCTGCGCGAGCGCGGATGGGAAGGGGAGGGCCCGCCCGATCCGATGGGGGTGGCCGAACGGATGGCCGAACGCGGCTATGTCGACGATCGCAGCTTCGCCGAGGCGCGGGTGCGCTCGATGGGGCGGCGCGGGCTGGGGGTGCGCCGGGTGGAGATGGCGCTGCGCCACGACGGCATCGATGCTGAGGACAGTGCCGATCTGGCCGAGACGATCGAGGCGGATGCGTACCGCAGTGCGATCATTTTTGCTCGTCGTCGCCGATTCGGACCTTTTGCTGCTACCCCCGCAGATCGCGATCTTCGCAAAAAGCAAGTCGCCGCATTTTTACGGGCGGGCCATCCGCCTGAGATTGTGCATAGAATATTGCAGATGGCGCCAGGAGAGGAGCCGGAAGAGCCGCCCGAGGCGGGACATTCCTGATCGCACAAAGCGATTCCACTCCTCGGTAATGCTGTGTTAATGTTGCTGGCTTGGGGGAAACGATAATGCGTGCTGAGCAACAGCTAGCGTCTGAACACTATCCGGAGGCGTCGGAGGGCGAGCTTCGGTTCGGGGGGGATTCCGAGATGGACGAACGGGTCTATCGCGGAGTCATAAAATGGTTTGATGTGACGCGTGGGTTCGGTTTTCTGGTCGCGGACGATCCGAGTGTCGGCGATATTCTGATCCATTTCTCGGTCCTGCAGGATCATGGCCGGCGCAGCGTGCCGGAGGGCGCGCGGATCGAATGCGTGGCGGTGCAGCGGCAGCGGGGGCTGCAGGCGAAATCCGTCCTCTCGATCGACCTGAGCACCGCGATCGAGCCGGTCAAGCGCCCCACCGAACGGGTGGAGCGGCTCAAGCTGATCGGCGAAGCGGGGCCGTTCGAACCGGTGTCGGTCAAGTGGTTCAACCGGCTGAAGGGCTATGGCTTCCTCGTCCGCACGAGCGACACCGCTGACATCTTCGTCCATATGGAAACGCTGCGCCGCGCGGGCGTCGAGGAAGTCGAACCCGGCCAGCCGCTGCGCGCCCGCATCGTGGAGGGCGAGAAGGGCCCGCTCGCGGTCGCGGTGGAAAGACCGCTCTGATCGGCTGAGGGGAGTTGCCGAGCGTCGCGCTTGGCGGTATCGGGCAGAGCCATGGGACTTCCTTTTCCGATCTTCACCTGGTGGAACGGCGCCACGTTCGGCACTCGCATGGGACTGCGCGGCAAGAAGCGCGTCGGCGAGGATTCGCTCGGTAACCTCTATTTCGAGGGTGGGCGCGATCCCAACGGCATTCCGCGCCGCTGGGTGATCTACAAGGGATCCAACGACGCCAGCCGCATTCCGCCGGAATGGTTCAGCTGGCTGGCCCACCAGATCGACGGCACGCCCGATGAGTCGCTGCCGCCGGTTCGTGCCTGGGAAAAGCCCGCCGAGCCGAATCACACCGGCACCGAACTCGCCTATCGTCCGCCCGGCGCGCTCGAAAAGGGTGCGCACCGCGCCAAGGCCACCGGCGATTACGAGGCCTGGACCCCCGACGCATGAAGGCTGCGGCGGCGCTGCTTGCGCTTGCGCTGGCCGGCTGTTCGGGTAGCGGAAGCGGCAATGGCGCTGCCGTCGACAATGCCGGCGACGAGCTGGTGATCACCGGTGGCGGCGACGCGCAGGGCGTGGATACCGTCACGACCGGGCCGGACAATGCCGTCGTCGACGCTGCGGCGACGCCGATGCGCGACCGTGTCGCGGTGCTGGGCGTGCTCAACAAGCGCAACGGCGTCGAGCGCGAGATCACTCTCAAGCCCGGCCAGGCCGCGCGCATCGACGGGCAGGTCACCGTCCGCCTGCGCGCCTGCGAGCGCACCGCCCCCTGGGAGCAGGACCGCCTGACCGGCGCCTTCGTGCAGATGGACGTGCACCGCGAGGACCAGCGCTGGCACCGCGTCTTCTCCGGCTGGCTCTACAAGGAACAGCCGGCGCTCAACGTCGTCCAGAATGCGATCTACGATGTGTGGCCCAAGAGCTGCGCGATGACCTTCCGCGACAGCGGCCCGGATACCGTGCCCGCTTCGTCGCCCGGCGCGTCGAGCGCGAAGAGGTCGCCCGAGGCCGAGGGCGACAACGACACCGCGCCGGCCGAATCGCCGAGCGCGGCCCCCAGCAACGCCACATAATCGTCCCGCGGGATCTCGATCGCGCCGAGCGAGGCGAGGTGATCGGTGATGAACTGGCAATCGAGCAGGCGGAATCCGCCGGCCTGAAGCCGCGCGACGAGATGGGTCAGCGCCACCTTCGAGGCGTCGCGCACCCGGGTGACCATCGATTCCCCGAAAAAGGCGCGGCCCAGCGCCAGGCCGTAGAGCCCGCCCGCGAGCCGATCGCCCTCCCAGCACTCGATCGAATGGGCATAGCCGAGGCGGTGCAGCTCGATAAAGGCGCGCTCGATCGCGCCGTTGATCCAGGTTTCGGGCCGGTCCTGGGCGCTTTCGGCGCAGAGACGGATCATGCCGGCGAAATCGCGGTCGACGGTGACGGTGAAGCGATCCGACAGCACCACCTTGCGCAGCGAGCGCGAGAGATGGAAGCCGTCCAGCGGCAGCACCCCGCGCAGCTTGGGCTCCACCCAATAGACCGAGCCCGCATCGCGGGCATCGGCCATCGGGAACACGCCCATTGCATAGGCGCGCAGCACCAGCGTGGGATCGAGCTCCTTGGGCGGCGAGCGGCGGTGCGACACCATCAGCGAGCGCGCTCCGCCAGGGTTCGTTCGATTGCCTGCCAGACCTCGGTGAACGCCTTGGTGGCAGCGCTGCGCGGGGCGAAGGCGCCGACGGGCGCGCGCTGTACTGCCACGGACTCGATCACGCTCGCCATCGGGATCACCGGCCAGTCGGGCTGACGCGCCAGCGCCTCGGCGTGGAGCTTGCGGCGGCGGTCGACCATCGCGTGCACCGGCATCAGCGGCACCCTGGCGCCGCGCTGGGCGAGGTGCGCGGCGACCTCCTGAAAGGCGCGCTGCGAGAGCGGGGAGGGCACCACCGGCACCACGATCAGATCGGCGGCGCGCATCACCTGCTCGCTCGTCTCGGTGAGGCCGGGCGGGCAATCGAGCAGGATTCGGTCGAAATCCTCGGTCAGGTCGTCGAGTAGCTTGCGCAGCCGCTTCTTCTTGTCGATCGTATGGAACAGATGGTCGAGCTGCCGCAGCGACGTGTCGGCGGGCAGCAACGCCAGCCGGTCGATCGCGGTCGCGCGGAGCAGCTTGGCGGCGGCGACGTCCTTGGAGAAGATCGCCTGTGCCTGGTGGCGGCCGGCATCGTCTCCACCGAGCAGGAAGGTGGCGGCAGCCTGCGGATCGAGGTCCCACAGCAAGGTGCGGCGGGCCGAGCGGATGGCGGACGCCCAGGCCAGGTTCACCGTCAGCGTCGTCTTTCCCACGCCGCCCTTCAGGCTGTACACTGCGATCGTCGCCACGCCTTACCTCCGCCTTCTAGCTGGCATGAAAAAAGCCCGGCGGAAATAGCCGCCGGGCTTTGTTTTCGGGGAGGTTTGCAGGCTCAGGCCTTGCAGCTGTGGGTCGAACCGTCGGCGAGGGTGATCTTGGCCGCCTTGGCGTTGCCGTCGATCACGTAGCCGCCTTCCGCGGTGAAGGGCTTGCCGGCTTCGGGCGCGCGCAGCAGGACCGACTTCATCGAATCCTTCTTCTCGCGCAGCGAGGCCATCTTGCCTTCCTTAAAGAAGTCCACGAACAGCAGGGTGTTGCCCGGCTGGCAGCGGAAGCTCACCGAGCTTTCGATCGTCGGCGGCGTTTCCACCGGCGCGGCGTTCGCAAGCTGCGAAGCCATCGGGTCCGGCGCGCGGCTGTCGACCACTTCGGGCTTGTTGTTGCAAGCGGCGAGCGAAAGCAGCGCCGCGGCGGAGAGTGCGATCGGGGAGGGGTTTTTCATAGCGTACGGTGCTTTTCCTTAGGTGGTAATCATCGTCAAGCGAAAAGGGGGTATAGAGTCACACGAAATGGTGCGCCGCAATGAAACAGACGCAATACTGCGCGTGATCGGACATCGTTGACAGTCGTGGAGGTTGCAGAGGGCATCGGAAAGGGGACGTTTACCCTGCTTGACCCGCCGCGCTCGACTGCGCAGGGAGAAGGGCCGAGGGAGACGATGCACATGAAGCCGAGGATCTGCTGGACGCGGGGCTGGACCCTGATGCCGCTGGCGCTGCTCGCGGCCTGTGGCGGTACGCCGACCGAGAACGCCGCCGAGGATCCCGCCAACGCCGCGGTGCAGCCCGGGCCGATGCTGGGCGGCGTGGATCTGTCGACCCCCTTGCAGATCCGCCCGCTGGAGGGCCGCGACTGGGCGCTGGACCTCGCCCCCGGCCGCATCCAGTTCCAGCAAGAGGGTGCCAAGGAGATGCCCTTCTACCCGGTCTCGCCGCGGCTGGCGCAGGGGGTGGCGACCTATCCGACCCAGACCCCCGACGGCGCGCCGGTGACGATCACCCTCCGCCCCGCCGCCTGCGCCGAGGGCGCCGCGCTGGCGGCGGAGGTGCGGATCGGGGGGCAGGTGCTGAAGGGCTGCGCGCACAAGATGCACATCGATGACGTCCGCCGCGAGATGTACAACGAAGCGTTGGCGGTGCCGTATGACGCGGGGAACAACAGCAGCGCGGAGTAGGGCAGAGGACTAAATGGAAGCCCAAAGTTAGACCGCTATCGCCCAATAGCGGGCGCGGCAGAGGTGATGTAGGTACTGCCGATGGCTGAAGTTTCTCCAAGCTTTCACGACGGCTACATGACTGGCATTGCCGTCGGGGAGGGCACTGCGACTCTCTCACTCAAGCGTGCGAACGGCGAAGCGTGGCAGCTTCGTCTTACGGCAGTTCAAGCGTTGAAGATGGACGACTTTAGCCAGGGGAACATCATTCTGAGCTTGGAGACATTCTCCAGCACCCCTTTGGACGGAGCCCTGATCGAGCGGCTGTACGAAGCGCCGCACCCCTCTGTTGCTGCAAAATATCGCGATGCGCACCTCCAACTCATTTCCCGCAAGATGGCGATGATCGAAGGCGGGGAAGCAACGCTGTTGGTACTAACGCCTTCGTACGGTGCCGACTTAGTGGCTCTGTGTGGGGCGGTGACGTGTGAACTGATGCCCACTGACGTCAGCTAGCCACCCATTTTCGACCGCTCGGCGCTGCATCCGTGTGCTTGGCCGAGCTTAGGTGGTTCTTCTTCGTCAGTTGGTTGGCGGCGGGCTGGAGATGCCACCTGCCGATGAACCGCCTCGGTCGAGCTGGTTGAGCAGGATCCGGTAGAGCGCCGCCACCCCCGCGCCGATCAGCGTGAACGCCGCGAGTTGAAGCGGGGTGGCGCCGTGCAGCTTCGGGCTCGCCAAGGGGGCGAGCAGGATGCCCGTGGCCGCCCCCGCGATCAGGCAGATCCAGCCGGCCGCAGCGGTCCGCCGACGGGTTGCCGGCCATAGCAGCGAAAAGACGATGGCCGCGCTCGGCAGCGTGATCGCGAAGGTGCTGAGCCAGCACAGCACCGCCAGCATGGCCAGCCAGGTCGGTCCCGGCGACCGAGCGCCAGCGTGGATGCCCAGCATCGTCGTCCACAGCACCGCGAACAGCGTGGCGCCGAGCATCGCGGCGGCGAGCACGGCAAGCGCGTGATGGGTGAAGCGGTACGGTGGTGCATTCCCGATCATGCCGTTTTGCTAAACATCACGGCTTAACAGGGCGTTGTTCTAAACGGTGGCCGCCGCTGCCGATCCCCGAAAGGACCGGCAGTGCGCCTTGCCTCAATCCTTGAACGGCTTCAGCGTCACGATCGTCCCGTCCGGGCGGAAGGTCAGTTCGGTGATCTTGGCCGAGCGGAGGTGGTTCTTATTGGTCAGCTGGGTGTCGTGGTACGCCAGATACCATTTACCCTGGAATTCGAACACCGAGCCATGGCTGGTCCAGCCCTGCACCGGCTCGAGGATGCGGCCGGTGTACTTGAACGGACCATAGGGGCTCTTGCCGATCGCATAGGCGAGGAAGTGCGTGTCCCCGGTCGAGTACATATAGTAATATTTGCCGTCGCGCTTGAACATCCACGCCGCCTCGAAGAAGCGGCGGTCATGGTCGCCGCCGAGGACCGGCTTGCCCTTCTCGTCGAGGATCACCGCGTCGCGCAGCGGCTCGGCCAGGCTCTTCATGTCGGGCGCCAGACGCGCGACCTTGCCGGACAAAGCGGGCTGGTCGTCCTTCTTCAGATCGGTGTCGCCGGCATTGGGATCGTACTTGCCCGTCGCCCAGCGCTGGAGCTGGCCGCCCCAGATGCCGCCGAGATAGAGATAGCTCTGTCCGTCGTCGTCGGTGAACACCGCCGGGTCCATCGAATAGCTGCCCTGGATCGGCTGCGGCTCGGCCTTGAACGGGCCGACCGGCGACTTGGACGTGGCAACGCCGATGCGGAACACGCCCTGCTTATCCTTGGCCGGGAAATAGAGATAATAGGTGCCGTTCTTGAACGCCGCGTCGGGCGCCCAGGCCTTTTCGGAGGCCCAGGGCACCTGCTTCAGGTCGAGCGCGACCGGATTCACCGTCACCGGGCCGCCCGGGCGGTCCATGCTCAGCACCTGATAGTCGTGCATCGCGTACTGGCTGCCGAGATCGTCGTCGGGGATGCCCATGTCGACGTCATGGCTGGGATAGACGTAGATCTTGCCGTTGAAGACGTGCGCCGAAGGATCGGCGAAATAGAGGTCCTGGACCAGCGGCTGGGCGAGATAGTGCTTGCCATCGGGGCTGCGCGCCTCGTCCGATCCATTGGCGGGGGCGGCGGTGTTCGCCGCGGCCTCGTTCTGTGCAGATTTGCCACCCGAGCAGCCGGCAAGAAGCGCAATGGCGGCCGCAGCCGTCGAAAGTTTCAGCGAAAGACGCAACAGCCTATCCTCTCGTCATGGTGCAGCTCGTGCTGCTATCACGATAGCGCTACCATTCGGGCGCGGCTTGCAGCAAGAGGTTTGGCGCGGCGGTCGTGCTTGCCGGTCAGGCGGGAGGCGCGGCTTCGGTTTGGCGCGCGGCCGGGATGGTGAAGGCGAAGGTTGCGCCGCCGCCGGGGGTCTGCTCCGCCCAGATCCGGCCGCCATGGCCTTCGATGAGGTGGTGCGAGATGGCGAGGCCCAGGCCCAGCCCGCCGCCGGTGTCGCTGCCGCCCTTGCCCAGCCCGGGCTGGAAAAGCAGGTGGCGTTGCTCCGCCGGGACGCCGGGGCCATTGTCAATTACCCGAATGGTGACTTCTTCAGGATCCTGTCGCTCGGCGGTGACGCGGACGACGGCGTCTTCATAGCGCTGGCAGGCCTCGCCGGCGTTGCGCAGCAGATTGGCGAGCACCTGGACGATCTGGACATTGTCGAACCGGGCGAGATTTGCCTCGGGCGCGACCTCGATCGTCACCGGCGGCAGCAACCGCGGGGCGGCGGCCTGGACGAGGTTGAGCGCCTCTTCGATGCTGGTCGCAACCGAACGGTTTTCCAGCACCAGATCGTTCTGGCGCACCATCCGGCGGATGCGGCGGATGATCTCGCCGGCGCGCTGGAGCTGCTGCTCGGCGGCGGCGGTGAGATCGCACAGCCGTGCGTCACTGCCCGGAGACAGGCGAATGGCGGCCATGTAGTTGGCGGCGGCGGAAAGCGGCTGGTTGAGTTCGTGCGCAACCGTCGCCGCGATCGAGCCGAGCGCGCTGGCGCGGGTGAGCTCGAGCATCTGGCGCTCGATCGTCACCCGCTCGGCGAGCATCCGGTCGCGCTCCTGCAGCCGCGCGCGCAGTTCCTGGTCGACGCCGATGCGGTGCTTGGCGAGCGTGACATAGCTCGCCAGCGTCTGGAGGAACTGGATTTCGGCATCGGTGAAGCTGGCCCGTGCCCGCCGCCCGAAGGCCAGCGTGCCGAGCAGCACATTGTTGTGGAGCAGCGGGGTGCAGAAACAGGCGTCGAGCCCCATGCCCTTTGCGTAGGCGAGGCGGGGATCGTCCGATTGCTGGATGTCGCGGGCGATCATCGGCGTCAGGCTTTCCGCCACCCCGCCGCAGATCGCGATGCCGATCGGCACATGGCTCCAGTCGGCCACCTGTTCGGGGGTGATGCCGGCCCAGGCGTCGAGGTCCAAGCCGTTGCCATCAAAGGCATAGTGGAAGAAGACGTCGAGTTCGACCTCGCTGCGGATCAGCCCGAAGATGCGATCCAGCGCAGGCGCGAGATCGTCGGCCTGGAGCAGATCGCGCGCGCTGACCGCGAGCAGTTCGAGGAAGCGATAGGATGGCGCCTCCTCCGCGCCGCCGGGGGCCTGGTCGCTGGGGCGAAAAAGGGCGCTGCGGCGGTTCAGCATGGTGTACGACAGGGCTATGCCTCACCCCTTGGGGCTGCCATTCCGTATTGCTACTGACTCTCAGTCTATTGCGAAACACTCGCGACCGGCGCTGCTATTGCTAAGCGTTCGCATCGCTAACCGGCTGGGAATAGGCCGAAAGTGCGGCCCAGGCCGGTGCCTTGGCTGCCAGGCCGACGGTATGCAGCGGGCTCGACGAAGGCAAGCCCAGGATCGCGTACGGCGCGGCCGCTGTCCCAAGTTGGCGCAGGCCGTGGCGCTGGGCGGTGCCGCCGTTGAAGGCGATCGCGCGCAGATCGGGCAGGGTGGCGGCAAGGGCGGCGATGTCGTGCGCCTCGATGTCGCGCATCGCGGCATCGGTGCTGCCGGGACGGGTCGCGCTGGCGACGACGTCCCACAGCCCGATCCGCGCGGCGCGCAACGCGTCGAGCCGATCGGCATAGGCGAGCGGCACCAGGTTGCGACCCGCGGCGGGGGAGATCAACTGCCAGAACTGGTTCTGCGGATGCGCATAATAGCGCGCCGCCGCCAGCGAACGCTCGCCGGGCAGCGAGCCGAGGACGAGCAGCCGCGTGTCGGGCGCGACGACGGGCGGAAAGCTGTGCTTGCGTGGGTGCATCTGGTCAGCGCTCCTTCCGCCAGACAGCGAAGGTGGCGTTATCGGTCGATCCTGCTGCCAGTGCCATCTGCGCAACATCGAAACCCGGCAGTGCCGTCAGATAGTCCAGCGCGGCGCTCTCGCCTGTGGCACCTTGAGGAAAGACGCAGGCCACATGGTCTTTCGAACCGTACAGCAGCCACCAGAAGTCCGTGCCCCAGGGCCCTGAGTCATTGGTCTCGATGACGACGGCGGTCAGCGCATCCTTGGCAACGCTGCGTGCCGCCCCCCGGTCATCGACGACATGGATGGCCGCGCCAGCGCATTCTACGGTCCACCGGGCCTCGGGCTGCGGGCGTTCCCGGCACTTCCTGAGCCAACCAAACATCCTTGTCTCCGAGATCCTTACTTCAGCCGGGGTCGCCATCTGGCCCGCCGTCGAGATCACCGACGCATTGCAGCTCCGGCTCGGTCTTGGCCTGACGGGCCAGGTCCCGCGCCAGGGCGGTGATGCCGGGGATCAGCGTGTCGGGTGCCAGGCCATAGCCCTGGATCAGGCGGACCGCCCAGGCATAATGGCGCGCGCCGGCCTCGCAGCTGTCGCTGCCGCCATCGCTTACGCCCCAGACCTTGCGCCAGGGACCCGCGCCGCGCTGTTCGAGCAGCGCCTCGAAGTCGCCGACCTCGCCGCTGCCTTGCACATAGGCGAGCGCGCGCGGGCCCTGGTGGAGCACCTTGAAGGTGCGGAAGGTGAAGCGCGCCGCCGGGCGGTCGTCGCCATGGTGCAGCACCTTGAGGATGGCGCTGCGCTCGGCGCTGCCCGGCGGCGGCGTGTAGAGGCCTGGCGCGGCGGCGGTCAGCAACAGGGCGAGGGCGGGCAGTGCAAGAGTGCGCAGGCGAATCATGGGTGGCTCTCTAGCAGGATTTCGGGCGCGTGCTCGGACGCAAGATGGCAGCGGGAATGTGCAAACGATGCGCTTCCTGCTTCACCGCATTTTGCGCACCGCATGGCGTTGCTGCCAAGAAAAAGCTTCTTTATTTCCGAGTCTTGCCCGCACTTGGCGCGCCAGGCAACAGCATTTCTCCGCAATGGAGGGGCGGCCTTAGGATGAGGGGAAATACATGCGCACGGCATTCATGGTGGCGGCACTCGGCCTGTTGGCGGTCGGCAGCGGCGCGCAGGCGGCGCCGATCGTCTACAGCTTCTCCGGTCAGATCAGCGGCGCGCTGAACGGCCAGGCCTTCAGCCTGAGCGACTATACGCTGTCGCTCGCGACGGACACGGACACCGTGTTCCAGCCGCGGCCCGATTTCCGGCCCAGCCTGTACAATTCGGGCCTGGCCACGCTGTCCTTCACCATCAACGGCGTTTCCGGCACCTTCGCCACCCAGTTCAACGCGTTCAGCGTGACGCTGGGGAGTGGCAGCGGCCAGCGCGCGCTGGTCGGCTTCACCGAGGCCGAGCCGTTCGGCAACGACCTGATCGACGTGCGCGATCCCGGCCTGCTGGGCTATGACCTCAAGACGGGCATCGTCTCGGCCTCCAATTCGCCGATCAATTTCCTCAACTTCGGCACGACCTTCCAGACCAGCGCGGGCGAATTGATCTTCCTCGACGACTACGACGCCTCGGCGACATTCCGCGCCTCGCTCTCGGCCGTGCCGGAGCCGGCGAGCTGGGCGATGCTGCTGGTCGGCTTCGGCCTGATGGGCGCGGCGATCCGCCGGCGTGCCAAGGTTACTGTGCGTTACGCCTGAGAGGGCGCCGGCCGGGGCTGCTTCGGCACTCCCGGCCGCTTCCCGGCCGTTGCAAAAGGGTCTATGCTCGCGCCATGGCCCGTACGATCACCCGCTACCGGGACTTCTGGCCCCATTACTTGCGCGAGCACGCCAAGCCCGCGACGCGCAGACTGCATTATATCGGCACCGCGCTGACCTTCGCCGCGCTTGCCGCGGGAGTGCTGCTCGATAGCTGGTGGCTGATCGCCATCCCGCTCGCCGGCTACGGCTTTGCCTGGGGCGCGCATTTCGGTGTCGAGCGCAATCGGCCGGCGACGTTCACCTATCCGCTCTGGTCGCTCCTCTCCGATTACCGGATGTTCTTCCTGTGGATCGGCGGACGGCTGGGGCCGCATCTGAAGCAGGCCGGCGTCGGCCAATAGATTGCGTTGCTTGCGTGGGCCGGGGGCGCCCCCCTATCTAGCGGCCATGCACGTTTCCCAGAACACGCTCGCGCTGATCGGCAACACCCCGCTCGTCCGCCTGAAGGGGCCCAGCGACGAAACCGGCTGCGACATCTTCGCCAAGTGCGAATTCGCCAATCCCGGCGCCTCGGTGAAGGATCGCGCAGCGCTCTACATCGTCAACGATGCCGAGGAGCGCGGCCTACTCGCGCCCGGCGGCACGATCGTCGAGGGCACCGCGGGCAATACTGGCATCGGGCTGGCGCTGGTCGCCAATGCCAAGGGCTATCGCACGATCATCGTGATGCCCGAGACCCAGTCGCGCGAGAAGATGGACACGCTGCGCGCACTCGGCGCCGAGCTGGTGCTGGTGCCGGCGGCGCCCTATGCGAACCCCGGCCATTTCGTCCACACCAGCCGCCGCATCGCTGAGGAGACGTCCAACGCGATCTGGGCGAACCAGTTCGACAATACGGCGAACCGCAAGGCGCACATCTACGGCACGGCGGAAGAAATCTGGACGCAGATGGACGGCCGGATCGACGGCTTCACCTGCGCCGCCGGCACCGGCGGCACGCTGGCGGGCGTCGGCATGGGGCTGAAGGCGAAGGACGAGACGGTCACCATTGCGCTCAGCGACCCGCACGGCGCCGCGCTCTACGAATATTATGCCTGTGGCGAGCTGCGCAGCGAGGGCTCGTCGGTCGCGGAAGGGATCGGCCAGGGGCGGATCACGGGCAATCTCGAAGGCGCGCCGATCGACACCCAGTTCCGCATCTCCGACGAGGAAGGCATGGTTTGGGTGCGGCGGCTGCTGAAGGAGGAGGGGCTTTGCCTCGGCCTGTCCTCGGGCATCAACGTCGCCGGCGCGGTGCGGCTGGCGAGGGCGCTGGGGCCGGGCAAGCGCGTCGCCACGATCCTGTGCGACACCGGCTTCCGCTACCTTTCGACGCTGTACAACGACGAATGGCTGGCGGCGAAGGGGCTCTCGGCACCGGCCGCATGAGCCCCGCGCGGCGGCACCGCTCGACAAGCGCCTCCGCGCGCGTTACATTTATGCCACAGTCATGAAATTAGGCCCGCCCCAGGATCACGCCCAGGCCATGCAGCGCATCCGCGTTGGCATGACCGGACTCGCGGCCGTGATCCTGCTGATGGTAGTCGCCTTCGCCGTCTTCTCGCAGGCCAATCGCGATGCGCCGGTCAGCGCGGCGGGGGCGTCGAACGCCTCGGTCGTCGCCAACCTGACCGGGGTGGACAATGCGGCGGCCGATCGCAGCCGCGACGAGCCGCTGGCCGAACTCGGTGTCGCGCCGAGCACCGACGATCCCGCCGCCGTCGCCCAGGCGCGCGAAGAAGCCCACCGCCAGGACGCCGCCGCCGGCAAGTAACCGCCGGGACTCGGGCGCCTCCGGGGATTTGCCCCCACCGGAGTCGCCCGTCGGGGATCGCCGGGGAAATGGCCCCGCTTTTCAGGGACGGTCTCGGACGCGCGATCGTGCAGCCCAAGCGGTGGTGATAAAAATGCCGCAGTTTCCGTTGCTTGCGGGAAGTGTGTAGCAGTTTCGGCTTCCGCCGATTTGGTTCCCGGCCTGCGACGTTATCCCTTCACGGTAAGGATTTTTTCGGAGCGACTGCCGCGTGAGCAGGGGAGGAGCATGAACAAAACGGGACATTTTCGCGAAAAGCGCTCAACGGTGGCGCTCAGTGGCTGAAATTCCCGTGCTGTCCCCATCTGTCCCGTTGTCTCCCGTCCTATAATGTGATTAAAAGGGCACACTAAAGGGGGGCACGAACCCTTTTTCCCGAACATCACCAGCCGGCGCACGATTTCGCGTGATTCCGGCGGCGGGGGAGTCGTGCCTGGCTTGGGGTTTGGCGTGGCGGACAGGGAGCTCTTCGAGGGATTTGCGCTCCAGGCGGTCGACCAAAAAGGTCGCGTCGCCATACCCGCAGACCTGCGCGCTGCCGCCGAGCGCAATTCGGACGTCCGCCAAATCGTCGTCGGCGTGCATGCGGAGGATCCGTGCCTCTCCGCGCACGATACCGGCTGGTCGCAGAAAAAGTATGATCGCATCGACAAGCTCGACCAGCAGGCCCTCGACCGGGGCGAACAGCCCAGCGCCGCGCCCAAGCGCCGCGCCTTCGGCCTCGTCGAAAAGGCGCCCTATGACGATAGCGGGCGGTTCGTGCTGCCGCCCTTCTTCCGCGCCAAGGCCAAGATCCAGAAATGGGCGTTCTTCGTCGGCAGCGGCGACACGTTCGACATCTGGGCGCCCGACGTGCTGCTCGCCGACGACAAGGCCGATCCCGAACTCAAGGAAATCTGCGCGTTCCTGATGCAGCAGAAGGGGGCGATGTGACCGACGCCTGCCACATCCCCGTGCTGCTCGACGAAGTGCTCGACGCGCTCGCCATTGTGCCCGGCGAGCGCCATGTCGACGGCACCTTCGGCGCCGGCGGCTATACGCGCGCCATGCTGGGTGCGGGCGCGGGTGTCGCGGCGTTCGACCGCGACCCGACTGCGATCGCGAACGGCGCGCGGCTGGTCGCGGAGAGCGACGGCAAGCTCGAACTGATCCATGCGCCGTTCAGCCGCCTGGCCGAAGAGCTGGATGCACGCGGCCTGGCGCCGGTGGACGGCGTCGTGCTCGATATCGGCGTCTCCTCGATGCAGCTCGACCAGGCCGAGCGCGGCTTCTCGTTCCAGCAGGACGGGCCGCTCGACATGCGCATGGCGGGGGAAGGGATGAGCGCGGCCGACTGGCTCAACAGCGCCGACGAAGGCGAGATTGCCGATGTGCTGTTCCACCTCGGCGAAGAGCCGCGCGCGCGTCGCGTGGCCAAGTTCATCGTGGAAGCCCGGCCGCTGACCCGTACGTCGGAGCTGGCGGCGGTGGTGCGCCGCGCGCTCGGCCATCGCCTGCACGACAAGAAGGACCCCGCCACGCGGACCTTCCAGGCGGTGCGCATCCACATCAACCGCGAGCTGGACGAGCTGACCGACGTGTTGGCCGCGGCCGAGCGCGTGCTGAAGCCCGGCGGGCGGCTGGTGGTGGTGACCTTCCACAGCCTGGAGGACCGGCTGGTCAAGCGCTTCTTCCGCGAGCGCAGCGGCAGCACGCCGGCGGGTTCGCGGCATCGCCCGGCGGTGGGTCCGCGGGCGGAACCTAGTTTTGAAACGCCCGCCAAGGCCGTGCGCCCTGGCGAGGCGGAGTTGGTGCGTAACCCACGCGCCCGATCGGCAACGCTGCGCGCCGCGCGGCGGACCGAAGCGGCGCCGTGGTCCGGTGAGGATAAGGTGTGATGGCAGTGTATGGCTTCAGGGGGGTCGGCTGGTTCCTGTGCGGCGTCATCGTTGCACCGACCTGCTATATGGTGACGTCGCACGGCGCGGCGGAACGGGCGAAGTTGCGCGCGATGGACTCCGCCATCGTCCAGGCGCACAAGGACATTCGTGGCCTGGAAACCGAGTTCGACACCCGCGCCAACATGGCCCAGATCGAGCGCTGGAACGGCGACGTGCTGGCGATGAATGCCCCGCAGCCGCAGCAATATCTCGCCAGCGCCAGCGGCCTGGCGGCGCTCGACCAGCAGCCGGCTGCCGCCGCGCCGGGTAGCGCCAAGGTGGAAACCGCCGCACTCGTGATTCCGACCGGCCAGCGTCCGGTAGAGACCGCGCCGACCGCCCCGCCGGTGGCAACCGCTGCGGCTGTGCCGGTCAAGACCGTGGCAGCCAAGCCGGTGGCGATGGCTTCGGCGGCGCCGGTCAAGGCTGCACCCGTCAAATCCACCGTGGTGCGCGTGGCGCAGGCGGATACCAAGCCCGCGCAGGATCTCGATCGGCTGATCCGGAAGATCGACAAGGCCCGGCTGGCCCAGCCCGATCGGCCGCTGCTCAGCGCCGCGACGATCAGCGATCTGCGCCGGGTGGCCAAGCGCGAGCAAACGGCGCAGCGATGATCGTCGTCGTCGCCCCTCCCGCGCGCTCGCGGGGTTCGGGCGGGGGGCGCGAGGCGCTCGTCGCGGTGGCGCAGTTGCGCCTGATGATCCTTTCGATCCTGTTCGGCGCGGGCGTGCTGGCGATCCTGGTCAAGCTCGCCTTTTTGGCATTGTCGGCAGGCCCCGCCAGCCCGCGCGACCTCTCCAACGCGCTGGTGCCGGCACGCGGCGACATCGTCGATCGCAACGGCACCCCGCTGGCGCGCAGCATCGACGCCTGGACGATTGCGATCCATCCCAACCAGGTGATCGGCGACAAGGCAGCACTGGCGCAGAAGCTCGCCGCGCTGATGCCCGAGCGCAGCGAGCAGCAATATTATGCGCTGCTCAAGGCCGGCGGCGGCTTCGCCTTCCTCAAGCGCCGCGCGCTGCCGGAGCTGGTCAACCAGTTGAACGCGCTGGGCGAGCCGGCGATCGAGTTCCAGCGCGAGACCGACCGGCTCTACCCGCAGTCGGACATGGCCGCGCATGTGCTCGGTTATCTCGACGACAAGGGCCATGGCGTGACCGGCATGGAAAAGGTGCTGGAGGCGCGGCTGACCGATCCGGCGCAGCGCGGCAAGCCGGTGACGCTCTCGCTCGACGCCCGTGTGCAGGCGGCGCTGGAGAGCGAACTGGGGCGCGCGATGGTGGACCTGCAGGCGCGCGGGGCCGCGGCGGTGGTGCTCGACGTGCATACCGGTGAAGTCGTCGCCATGGCCTCCCTGCCGAGCTTCAATCCGAACCAGCTGAACGGCCCGCCGCCGCGCAACAACGTGACGCAGAGCGTCTACGAGCTCGGTTCCACCTTCAAGCCGATCGCGGTCGCGGCTGCGATCGATTCCGGCACGATCACTTCGATGTCGCGCCGCTTCGATGCGACCGCACCGATGAAGGTCGGCCGCTTCACCATCCATGACGATCGCGGTGACGAGCAGTTCCGCTGGCTCAACATCCCGGAAACGCTGATCTATTCGTCCAACATTGCCACCGCGCGGATCGCCGACGAGCTGGGCGCCGAGAAGATGCAGGACATGTTCCGCCGCTTGGGCTTCGCCCAGCGGCCGAGCATCGAGATCGGCGCGGTGCGCCCGCTCTGGCCGGCGAACTGGGGGCGGATCACGGTGATGACCACCGCCTATGGCCATGGCATCGCCGTCACCCCGCTGCACCTCGCCGCCGCCTATGCCGCGATGGTCAATGGCGGCATCTGGCACCCCGCGACGCTGATGAAGGTGGACGCCGAGCATCCGGTACAGGGTCGCCGCGTATTGCAGGAATCGACCAGCTACCGGATGCGCCAGTTGCTGCGGCTGATCGTACTGAAGGGCACCGGTCGCAAGGGCGAGGCCCCCGGCTACCGGGTTGCGGGCAAGACCGGCACCGCCGAGGCGGCGAGCGAGGGCGGCTACGACCATCACCGCAACGTCTCCACCTTCGCGGTGACTTTCCCTGTCGACGCGCCGCGCTATGTGGTGGTGGCCATGCTCGACTCGCCCAAGGCCAATGCCACTACGCCGCGGACGACCGCGGCCTGGACCGTCGCGCCGGTCGTCTCGCGCCTGATCGCGCGGACCGGCGCCCTTCTGGGCATCGCGCCCGACAATGCCAAGGACATCGACGAGAGCGAGTTGCTGCCGCTCGTCGATCGTTCGCCGGAGCCGAAAGCGACAGCCGAATGAAACTGGGTCAACTTCTCGGCACCGCGGATGACGCGGTCGTCACCGGATTCGCGATCGATCACCGCAAGGTCGCGCCGGGCACCATCTTCGGCGCGTTCGAAGGCGCGCGGGTGAACGGCGAGGACTATATCGAAGCCGCCGTGCAGGCCGGTGCCATCGCCGTGGTGGCGCGGCCCGAGGCGAAAGTGGCAGGCGCGGTGCATATCGCCGATGCCAATCCGCGCCAGCGCTTTGCCAATCTCGCCGCGCAGTTCTTCGCGCCGTTCCCCGCGACGACGGCGGCGGTGACCGGCACCAACGGCAAGACCTCCACCGTCGAGATGACCCGCCAGCTGTGGCGGATGGCGGGCTTCCACGCCGCTTCGATCGGTACGCTGGGGGTGACCACGGCGGACGAGCGCGTCTCCACCGGGCTGACCACGCCCGACATCGTCACTTTCCTCTCCAATGTCGCCGGTCTGGCGCGCGAGGGCGTGACCCATGTCGCGTTCGAGGCCTCGTCGCACGGGCTGTCGCAATATCGCACCGAGGGGCTGCCGGTGCGCGCGGCGGCGTTCACCAATCTGAGCCGCGACCATCTCGATTATCACGGCGACATGGCGACCTATTTCACCGCCAAGCTGCGGCTCTTCGCCGAGGTGCTGGCCGATGACGGCACCGCGGTGGTGTGGGCGGACGATCCGCACGCCCCGCAGGTCGAGGATCTCGCCCGGATGCGCGGCAATCGGCTGATCACCGTCGGCGAGCATGGCAAGACGCTGCGGCTGGTCGGCCGCACGCCCTCGCTGCTCGGCCAGACGCTGGAGATCGAGGCGGAGGACAAGGTCCACACCGTCCGGCTGCCGCTGATCGGCGCCTATCAGGCAGCGAACGCGCTGACCGCGGCGGGGCTGGTAATCGCGACCGGCGGGGATGTCGCCGCGACGCTCGCCAATTGCGCGCGGTTGCAGCCGGTGCGCGGGCGGCTGGAGCGGGCGGTGATCGCCGCCAATGGCGCGCCGGTCTATGTCGATTATGCCCACACCCCCGATGCGCTGGAAGCGGCGATCGCGGCGCTGAAGCCGCATACCGATGGCCGGCTGATCCTGGTGTTCGGCGCCGGCGGCGACCGCGATCCCGGCAAGCGCGAGCTGATGGGGCAGGTGGCCGCTGTGGGGGCGGACGTGGCGATCGTCACCGACGACAATCCGCGCACCGAGGACCCCGCCGAGATCCGCCGCGCGATCCTCAAGGGCGCGCCGGACGCGACCGAGATCGGCGACCGCCGCGCGGCGATCGCGGCGGCGATCGCGATGGCCGAGCCGCACGACATCGTGCTGATCGCCGGCAAGGGACATGAGCAGGGGCAGATCGTCGGCGAGATGGTGCTGCCGTTCGACGACGTCGCCGTAGCGCGGGAGTGTGCGGCGTGACTTCGACGCTTTGGACCTCCGAGGAAATCGCCGCCGCGACGCAGGGCGCTGCGTCGGCCGACTTCGCTGTTTCCGGCGTCGCCTTCGACTCGCGTGAGGTCGGCCCCGGCGACTTGTTCTTGGCGCTCCAGGGCGAGAGCACCGACGGCCACCGCTTCCTCGACCAGGCCTTCGCGCAGGGCGCGGCCGGTGCCGTGGTGTCCGACGTGACGGACCACCCCAGCGTGCACGTCGCCGATACCACCGCCGCGCTGAACGCGCTCGGGGCGGCGTCCCGCAAGCGCTCGTCCGCGAAGATCATCGGCGTCACCGGCTCGGTCGGCAAGACCGGCACCAAGGAGGCGCTGTTCGCCGCGCTCGACCGGATCGATCCCGGCTGCGCGCACCGCTCGGTGAAGAGCTACAACAACCATACCGGCGTGCCGCTGAGCCTCGCCCGCATGCCGCAGAGCACCCGCTACGGCGTGTTCGAGATGGGCATGAACCATGCCGGCGAACTCGCGCAATTGACCCGGCTGGTGCGCCCGCACGTCGCGATCGTCACCGCCATTGCCCCGGCGCATCTCGGCTTCTTCGACAGCGTCGAAGCCATCGCAGACGCCAAGGGCGAGATCTTCCAGGGGCTCGGCGCTGGCGGCACCGCGATTGTGCCGTTCGACAGCCCCTATCGCGACCGGCTGCTTGACGCCGCGCGGCCCTATGCCACGCGGATCGTCACCTTCGGGCTGGGCGAGGGCGCCGACTATCGCGCGGTCGAGACGATGCGCGCGCGCAGCGGCGGCACCTTCGTGATGGCGCGCTTCGGCGATCGCGAGCTCAGCTTCACCATCTCCCAGCCGGGCGAGCATTGGGTGTCCAACGCGATGGCGATCCTCGCCGCGGTCGATGCGGTGGGGGGCGACCTTGAGGTCGCGGGGCTCGCGCTCGCCGAACTTGGGGGGCTTGCCGGACGCGGCGCGCGGATGACCGTGCCGGTGGGCGACGGCACCGCGCTGGTGATCGACGAAAGCTACAACGCCAATCCCAGCTCGATGCGCGCGACGCTGAAAGTGCTTGCCGCTGAACCAGGCCGCAAACTTGCCGTGCTCGGCGAGATGCGCGAACTGGGCGTGCATTCGGATGCGCTCCACGCCGAACTTGCCGATCCGATCGCCGAAGCCGGGGTGAGCCGTGCCATTTTGGTAGGCGAAGCGATGGCGCCGCTGGCCGCTGCGCTTGAGGGACGGCTGGATTTCGTCCATGTGGCCGATGCTGCGGCTGCGAAGGCCGCGCTTGAATCGATGCTCGCGCCGGGCGACGCGGTTCTCATCAAAGGGTCGAACGGCGTGCGGCTGGCGACGATCGTCGCGGCGCTGGCGGAAAGGCAATCATGCTCTATCTGATCGCGGAGCAGCTGGGCTTCCCCGGCCTCCTCAATCTCTTCCGGTATCTGTCGTTCCGCACCGGCGGGGCGGTGGCGACCGCGCTGCTGATCGGGCTGCTGATCGGGCCGAAGTTCATCGGCTGGCTGCGCCTGCGCCAGGGCAAGGGGCAGCCGATCCGTACCGACGGGCCGCAGAGCCACCTCGCCAAGCGCGGCACGCCGACGATGGGCGGGCTGATGATCCTGACCAGCCTCACGCTCGCGCTGCTGATCTGGATGGACCTGCGCAATGCCTATGTCTGGGCATGCATGTTCGTGACGCTCGGCTTCGGCATGATCGGCTTCCTCGACGATTACGACAAGGTGCGGAAGCAGAAGACCGCGGGCGTTTCCGGCAAGGTGCGGCTGATCGGCGAATTCCTGATCGCCGGCATCGCCAGCGCGATCATCATCTTCGCTGAGGGCAACACCCAGCTCTATGTGCCGTTCCTCAGCTGGGTGCATCCGGATCTCGGCTATTTCTACATCGCCTTCGCGGCGTTCACGATCGTGGCGTTCGGCAATGCGGTGAACCTTACCGACGGGCTCGACGGCCTGGCGACGATGCCGGTGGTGATCGCCGGCATGGCGTTCATGCTGATCGCGTACCTCGCCGGCAACAAGATCTACGCGACCTATCTGGGCATTCCCCACGTGCCGGGCGCGGGCGACCTGGCCATTTTCTGCGGCGCGATGATCGGGGCGGGGCTCGCCTTCCTGTGGTTCAATGCGCCGCCGGCGGCGGTGTTCATGGGCGATACCGGCAGCCTGGCGCTGGGCGGGGCGATCGGCACCATCGCCGTCACCACCCACCATGAGCTGGTGCTCGGCATCATCGGCGGCCTGTTCGTGATGGAGGCGCTGAGCGTCATCATCCAGGTGTTCTTCTTCAAGCGCACCGGCAAGCGCGTGTTCCGCATGGCGCCGATCCACCATCACTTCGAACAGCTCGGCTGGTCGGAGCCGACGGTGGTAATCCGCTTCTGGATCATTGCCTTCGTGCTGGCGCTGGCCGGCCTCGCGACGCTCAAGCTGCGGTGATCACCAGCCCCGCCTGGCGCGGCAAACGCTTCGCGGTGCTCGGGCTCGCACGCTCGGGCGCGGCGACCGTGCGCGCGCTGCTGGCCAGCGGGGCGGGGGTGCTGGCGTGGGATTCGAACGAGGCGGCGCGGGAGGCTCTCGCCGACGCCGTCCAGGACATGTCCATCGAGTTGGACGCTGTGTCGCTTGAATTCGCCGATCCGCTGACCGCCGATCTCACCGGCTTTGCGGGCATGGTCGTGTCGCCCGGCGTTCCGCTCAACCGGCATCCGATTGCGCCGCTTGCCCGCGCTGCCGGCGTGCCGCTGATCGGTGACATCGAGCTGTTCGCCCAGGCGCGCGCCGATCTGCCGGCACACCGCGTGGTCGGCATCACCGGCACCAACGGCAAGTCGACCACCACCGCGCTGATCCACCACATCATCGAGACGGCTGGCATCCCCACGCGGCTCGGCGGCAATATCGGCCTGCCGATCCTCGGCCAGGAGCCGCTCCCCGAGGGCGGCGTCTATGTGCTGGAGCTGTCAAGCTACCAGATCGACCTGACCCACAGCCTCGACTGCGACGTCGCGGTGCTGCTCAACATCACCCCCGACCATCTCGACCGCTATGACGGGTTCGAGGGCTATGCCGCCTCCAAGGCGCGGCTGTTCGCGATGCAGACCAAGGGCCATGCCGCGATTATCGGCATCGGCGATGCGGCTTCGGCGAACATCGCCCGGCAGGTCGCGCTTGCCGGCCGCAGCGAGGACGTGACCAAGATCGCCCCCGGCGTGTGCATGGACCAGTCGCGCTGGCCGGCGCTGCAGGGCCCGCACAACGCGCAGAACGCGCTTGCCGCCATTGCCGCCTGCGAGGCGCTCGGCATCGACCGCGCCGCGATCGACCAGGGGCTGGAGAGCTTCCCCGGCCTGCCGCACCGGATGGAGCGAATCGCGACGCGGAACGGCGTGCTGTTCGTCAACGACAGCAAGGCGACCAACCCGGAGTCCACCGCGCCTGCGCTCGCGGCGTTCCCGCGCATCCACTGGATTCTCGGCGGCGTCGCCAAGACCGAGAGCCTGGAGGCGTGCCGCCCCGGCTTCGGCCATGTCGTGCGTGCCTATACCATCGGGGAAGCCGGGCCGCTGTTCGCCCGCCTGCTTGAAGGCGAGATGCCCGTCGAACAGTCCGGCACGCTGGAAGCCGCCGTCCGCGCCGCCGCCGCCAACGCCCAGCCGGGCGAGGCAGTGCTGCTCTCGCCGGCCTGCGCCTCGTTCGACCAGTTCCGCGATTTCGAGCATCGCGGCGATGCTTTCCGTGCCGCCGTGGAGGCGCTCGGGTGAGCCGCCAGTCCGGGGACGTGGAAGAGAAGCACGCCGGCCTACCGCGCATCTCCAACCAGCTCAGCCGCGCCAGCAAGTCCCGCGCGGGGATGTGGTTCTGGGAAGTGGACCGGGTGCTGCTGTTCCTGCCGCTGCTGCTGATCGCGATCGGGCTGGTGGCGGTGGCCGCCGCCTCGCCCGCGACCGCGCGGCGCTATTCGGACGCGGCGCACATCGTGCAGCCGATGTACTATTTCTGGCGCCAGCTGATGTGGGTGTGCATCTGCGTGCCGGTGCTGATCATCGTCTCGATGCTGCCGACCTCGGCGGCGCGGCGATTGTCGCTGGCGGGCGCGCTGGTCTTCCTGGTGCTGATGATGCTGCTGCCGCTGGTCGGGCATGAGGTGAACGGCGCCAAGCGCTGGATCAGCCTCGGCATTTCCGACCTGCAGCCGTCCGAATTCCTGAAACCGCTGTTCATCGTCTCCACCGCCTGGATCCTGTCGTTTCGCGCCAAGGATCCCGAGCTGCCGGTGATGGTGGTCACCGGCGCGATCACCGCGCTGATCGCGGTGCTGCTGATGCTCCAGCCGGACTTCGGCCAGACGATCCTGTTCGGCACGGTGTGGGTGATCCTGCTGATGCTCTCCGGCATCTCGCCCGCGGCGATCGCCGGGCTGGGCGGGGTGGCGATCGGCGGCGTTGTCGCGGCCTATCTGTTCTACGGCACCGCGCGCACGCGCATCGACAATTTCCTGTTCCCCACCAAGGAAGCCGCGCTCGCCGATCGCTACCAGGTGGAAATGGCGCACGACACGCTGACCGCTGGCGGGCTGTTCGGCGCCGGGCCGGGGAGCGGCCAGATCAAGTTCCGCCTGCCCGAGGCGCATACCGATTACATCTTCTCGGTGATCGGCGAGGAGTTCGGGCTGATCGCCTGCGCGGTGATCGTGCTGCTATATCTCGCCATCGTCGTGCGCGTACTGATGAAGCTGCTGGACGAGGAGGATCCGTTCCGCTTGCTGGCGGCGGCGGGGCTCGCCTCGCAGTTCGGCGTGCAGGCGCTGATCAACATGGCGGTGAACACCGGCATCGCGCCGTCCAAGGGCATGACGCTGCCGTTCATCAGCTATGGCGGCTCGTCGATGATTGCGCTTTCGATCGGCTATGGCCTGCTGCTCGCTTTCACGCGGCGAAACCCGTATCTGAAGCGCTCCCCCTATACCGGCCGCTGGAGCAAAGCCGCATGACCGAACGCCGTAGTTATGTCCTCGCTGCCGGTGGCACCGGTGGGCACATGGTGCCCGCGGCCGCGCTGGCGGTGGAGCTCGCACGGCGCGGGCATCAGGTGGCGCTGGTCAGCGACGAGCGCGGCGTGCGCTTTCCGGGCCTGTTCGAGGGCGTCGAGACGCATGTGCTCCCCGCCGGGCGGCTGGGTGGCGGCCCGATCGGCTATCTGAAGGCGGCGCGGCAGATGATGGCCGGCCGGGCGATGGCGCGGAAGCTGTACAAGCAGCTGCGCCCCTCCGCGGTGATCGGTTTCGGCGGCTATCCGGCCTTCCCGGCGCTGCTGGCGGCGTTCAGCGCGCGCATCCCCACCGTGATCCACGAGCAGAATGCGGTGCTGGGCCGAGTCAACCGGCTGGTCGCGGGGCGGGTGGCGGCGATCGCCACCTCCTATGACAAGGTCGAGCGGATGAAGCCCGGCTGGGAGCCCAAGACCCACCTCACCGGCAACCCGGTGCGCGAGGCGGTGCTGGCATTGCGCGCCAAGCCCTATCCGATGATCGAGGAAGACGGGCTGTTCCGCGTGCTCGTCACCGGCGGCAGCCAGGGCGCCTCGATCCTCAGCCAGGTGGTGCCCGACGGGCTCGCGCTGCTGCCGGTGCATTTCCGCCGCCGGCTGCAGGTGACGCACCAGGCGCGCATCGAGGATATCGAGATGGTCCGTGCCAAATATCAGGAGCACGAGATCCCGGCCGAGGTCGCGACCTATCTGCCCGACATGCCCGAGCGGCTTGCCTGGGCGCATCTGGTGATCGCGCGGGCAGGGGCCTCGACCATCGCCGAGCTGACCGCCGCCGGGCGTCCCGCCATCCTGGTGCCGCTGCCCAGCGCCACCGACGACCACCAGACCGCCAATGCGCGCGAGATCACCGAGGCCGGCGGCGCGCGGACCATCCCGCAGCGCGCCTTCACCGCGCAGGAACTCGCCAAGCAGATGCAGAAGCTGGGGCTCGACACCAAGGCGCTGGAGAATGCGGCGGCCCGCGCGCGGGGCGTGGGGCGCCCGGACGCGGTGCGGGATCTGGCCGATCTCGTCGAATCGATCCACGCACCCCGCGCCCCGGTGGGCAAGGTGCAGAAAGCCAACAAGAACGGAAGGCCTGCTTACGCATGAAGGGCGTCGCCACCGACATCGGTACCATTCACTTCGTCGGCATCGGCGGCATCGGCATGTCGGGCATTGCCGAGGTGATGCATAACCTTGGCTACAAGGTGCAGGGCTCGGACGTGGCGGATTCCTACGTCGTGCAGGGACTGCGCGACCGCGGGATTCCGGTGACGATCGGCCATGCCGCCGAGAATCTCGGCGAAGCGGCCGTGGTGGTGGTCTCCACCGCAATCGTGCGGACCAACCCCGAGGTAGAAGCCGCCTATCAGAGCCGCATCCCCGTGGTGCGCCGCGCGGAGATGCTCGCCGAGCTGATGCGGCTCAAGTCGACCATCGCGGTAGCGGGCACCCACGGCAAGACGACGACGACCTCGATGGTCGCAGCACTCCTAGATGCGGGCGGGGTGGACCCGACGGTGATCAATGGCGGGATCATCAACCAGTACGGCTCGAACGCCCGGCTGGGCGAGGGCGACTGGATGGTGGTCGAAGCGGATGAGAGCGACGGCAGCTTCCTGCGGCTCGACGGCACCTTCGCGATCGTCACCAATATCGATCCCGAGCATCTCGACCATTATGGCTCGTTCGATCGGGTGAAGGCGGCGTTCGTCGAATTCGTCGAGAATGTGCCCTTCTACGGCGCGGCGCTGCTGTGCCTCGACCACCCGGAAGTGCAGGCGATCATCCCGCGAGTCCGCGACCGGCGGATCGTGACCTATGGCTTCGCCGCCAGCGCCGATGTGCGCGGGGTGAACGTGACGCCGCATGCCGGGGGCAATCGCTTCGAGGCGATCATCCGCAATCGCGACGGCTCTACACGATCGATCGAGAATATCGAACTGCCGATGCCGGGCCGCCACAATGTCCAGAATGCGCTGGCCGCGATCGGCGTGGCGCTGGAGCTGGGCATCCCCGATGCGACGATCCAGCAGGGCTTTGCGAAGTTCGGCGGGGTCAAGCGGCGTTTCACCAAGGTAGGCGAAGTCGCGGGCGCGGCGATCATCGACGATTACGGTCACCACCCGGTGGAAATTCGCGCGGTGCTGGCGGCGGCGCGCGAGAGCACCCGCGGCCGAGTGATCGCGGTGGTCCAGCCGCACCGCTATTCGCGGCTGGGCAATCTGATGGACGAGTTCGCCCAGGCCTTCAACGACGCGGACATGGTGTATGTCGCGCCGGTCTATCCGGCGGGCGAGGCGCCGATCGAGGGGGTCCATGCCGATGCGCTGGTCGAGCAGATTTCGCATCGCGGGCACCGCGCGGTGGCGTCGACCACCGATGCGACGGCGCTGGCAAATGCGCTCGGCGGCGTGGTGCGCGAGGGCGACATGGTGGTGTGCCTCGGCGCAGGCGACATCACGAAATGGGCGGCGGGGCTCGCGCCTGCGATCGCGGCTGCGCGGGGGGATGCGTGAACATACCCGAGGTCCGCGGCAAACTCACGCCGAACGCCCCGCTTGCACCGCTCGTGTGGTTCAAGAGCGGCGGTGCGGCGGAGTGGCTGTTCGAGCCCGCCGATGCCGATGACCTCGCGTCCTTCCTTGTCGCGCTCGATCCCCCAACGCCGGTCATGGGCCTCGGCCTTGGCTCGAACATGATCGTTCGCGACGGTGGTGTGCCCGGCGTGGTGATCCGCCTCGGCAAGGTCTTCGCCGCAGTCGAGCAGCTGGATGACACCACCCTGCGCTGCGGCGGCGGGGCATCGGGCATCCTCGTCTCGTCCAAGGCGCGCGATTGGGGGATTGGCGGCATCGAGTTTCTGCGCTCGATCCCCGGCACGGTCGGCGGCTTCGTGCGGATGAACGGCGGCGCCTATGGCCGCGAGACCTGCGACATCCTTGTGGAATGCGAGGTCGTGCTCCGCTCGGGCGAGCGTCGCGTGCTAAGCAATGCCGATCTCGGCTACACCTATCGCCACAGCAGCCTGCCCGAGGGCGCGATCGTGGTCAGCGCCACCTTCCGCGGCTTCCCCAAGCCCTCCGACGACATCCAGGCCGAGATGGACCGCATCGCCGCCGCGCGCGAGGAATCGCAACCGCTGCGTTCGAAGACCGGCGGTTCGACCTTCAAGAATCCCGAGGGGCACAAGGCTTGGGCGCTGGTCGATGCTGCCGGCTGCCGGGGGCTGCGCCGCGGCGACGCGCAGGTCAGCGAGAAGCATTGCAACTTCCTCCTCAACCTGGGGGAAGCGACCAGCGCCGATATCGAGGCGCTGGGCGAGGACGTCCGTGCACGCGTGAAGGCGCAGTCGGGCGTGGAACTGGAATGGGAAATTCAGCGCGTGGGTATTGCGGGTAAATGACGAAGAATCTCCACATCGCCGTGTTGATGGGCGGCTGGTCGGCTGAGCGCGAAGTGTCGCTGATGTCGGGTAACGGCGTCGCCGATGCGCTGGAGGGCCTGGGCCACCGCGTCACCCGGATCGACATGGACCGGAACGTCGCCACCAAGCTCGCCGAAGCGAAGCCGGACGTAGTGTTCAACGCCCTCCACGGCACCCCGGGCGAGGATGGCAGCGTGCAGGGCATGCTGGATCTGATGGGCATCCGCTATACCCACTCCGGTATGGTCACCTCGGTGATCGCGATCGACAAGCAGCTGACCAAGCAGGCGCTGGTGCCGCACGGCATCCCGATGCCCGGCGGCCGGATGGTGTCGCGCGAGGAGCTGTACCGGCAGGACCCGCTGCCGCGGCCTTACGTGCTGAAGCCGGTCAACGAAGGCTCGTCGGTGGGCGTGGCGATCGTCACCACCGAGAGCAATGTCGGCAATCCGATCCACCCCGATGCGCGCGGCCCCTGGCAGGAGTTCGACGAACTGCTCGCCGAGCCGTTCATCCGCGGGCGCGAGCTGACCACGGCGGTGCTGGGCGACCAGGCGCTGGGCGTGACCGAGCTCAAGCCCAAGAACGGCTTCTACGATTACGACGCCAAATACACCGACGGGCTGACCGAACACGTCTTCCCGGCGCAGATCCCCGACGATGTCGCCGAGGCATGCAAGCGGATCGCGCTCGATGCGCACCGGCTGCTCGGCTGCAAGGGCGCGTCGCGCGCCGATTTCCGTTGGGACGACAGCCAAGGCGTCGACGGGCTCTTCCTGCTCGAGGTCAACACCCAGCCGGGCATGACCCCGCTCAGCCTGGTGCCCGAACAGGCGCGCCATCTGGGCATCGACTATGCTAGTCTCGTGCAACGGATCGTCGAGGAGGCATTGTGAGCCGCAGGCCCGCCCAACAGCAGCGCGCGACCACAAGGCGCGGCGAGAAGCCGAAGCCGCGCGGCACCGCGCGCCGGCCGCAGCGGGCGGGCATGCTCGATCAGGCGATCGCGGGCATCCCGATGAGCCCGGAGACGCTGCACAAGGTCACCACGTGGAGCATCGTCGGCGCGGTCGCCGCAGTGGTGCTGACCGTCGGCATCCTCGCGGGCGTGCCGCAGATGATCGGCGTCGGTTTCGCGCAGGCGGTGGGCGATGCCGGCCTCAAGGTCGACGAGATTCAGATCGACGGCCTGAAGCGGATGGATCGCGCGACCGTCTATGAGCAGGTGCTCGACCAGGACTCGCGCGCGATGCCACTGGTCAATCTGGAGGATGTGCGCCAGCGGTTGCTCAAATTCCCCTGGGTGAAGGATGCGCGCGTCTCGCGCCGCCTGCCGTCGACGCTGCACATCGCGATCGAGGAGCGGACCCCCGCTGCCGTCTGGCAGAACCACGGCCAGCTGATGCTGATCGATCCCTCGGGCGTGCCGCTGGAGCCAGTCTCGCCCGAAGCGATGCCCGACCTGCCGCTGCTGATCGGCGACGGCGCCAACACCCAGGAAGCCGCGCGCAAGCATCTGCTGGAGACGCAGCCGGCGCTCAAGCCGCTGATCAAAGCGACCAGCTGGGTCGGCAACCGGCGCTGGGACGTGTTCTTCACCTCGGGCGAGAAACTGCAGCTGCCTGAGGGCGACGACGAGGCGATCGCCGCGCTCAAGAAGTTCGTCGCGATCGACGGCACGCAGCGGCTGCTGGGCCGCGGCTATGTTGGATTTGACATGCGCGACGCAAACAAGTTGGTTGTGCGTCGGCAGGGCGTGATCGAGCCGCCGCCGCCGGTCTCCACCGCGCCGACGGCTGCACCGGTCGCTCCAACGAATACAACGACGCCGCCGGCGGGCACCGGCACCGGGCAGGGGGAAGGCTGATGGCGAAGGTAGCACCCGAAGGGTTGATCACCGCGCTCGACGTGGGCTCGTCGAAGGTCTCGGCGCTGATCGCGCAGCGGACCGACGAGGGCAATCTGATCGTGCTCGGCACCGGCCAGCGCGAGAGCCGGGGCGTGAAGCGCGGCTATGTCGCCGACATGCACGCTACCGAAATCGCGATCCGCGAGGCGGTGGAGCAGGCCGAGCGCATTGCCGGCTTCAACATCGAGGATGTCTGGGTCAGCTTCTCGGCGGGCGGGCTGGTCTCCAGCGTCGTCAAGGTCGAGGCGGATCTGGGCGGCCACCGCGTCGAGCAGGCGGATATCGACGATCTGCTCAAGGCCGGGCGCGGGGCGATCGATCCGCAGGGGCGGATGGTGCTCCACGCGCAGCCGACGCGCTACACGGTGGACGGGCTGGGCGGCGTCAAGCGGCCGCTGGGGCTGCATGCCGATCGTCTGGGCGTCGACGTGCATGTCGTCACCACCGACGGCTCGCCGGTGCGCAATCTCGATCTTTGCGTTCGTTCGGCGCATCTCGAAGTCCGCTCGATCATCGCCGCGCCGGTGGCCACGGGTCTGGCCTGCCTGACCGAGGAAGAGCGTGAGCTGGGCGTCGCCCTCGTCGAGATCGGTGCGGGCGTGACCAACGTGTCGGTGTTCGCGCAAGGCGTGCTGGCGGGGCTGGCCTCGATCCCGATGGGCTCGGCCGACATCACCGATGATATCGCCGCCGCCTTCGGCACCGCCCGTGCCTGGGCGGAGCGGACCAAATGCTTCCACGGATCGGCCAATCTCTCCCCGCGCGACAACCGCGAAACGATCGACGTCGCCCCAGCCACGGCGGACGAGGGGACCGAGGGGCCGCGCATCACCAAGGCGGCGCTCAATACCGTCATCCGCCAGCGGCTGGAGCGGATCGTCGCGGAGATCCAGAAGGAGCTGAAGAAGCTCAACTTCCAGGAGCCGGTTGGCCGCCAGATCGTGCTGACCGGCGGCGGCGCCGAACTTGCCGGTATCGCCGACTATGCCCAGCAGGCGCTGGGCAATGCGGTGCGTGTCGGACGGCCGCGCGGGCTGCTCGCCATGCCCAATGCGCATGCCGGCCCGGCCTTCTCGACGCTGGCCGGGCTCACCCAGTTCGCCGCGGCCGATCCGATCGACCTGCGCACCCTGGAGCCCAGCCGGCACCAGCTGGTGACGCGGGCGAGCCCGGGCGCGCTTTTCCAGCGGTTGATCGCGGCGTTCCGGGCGAATTATTGAAGAAAAGCGGGTATCGGGGTGCTAGGGATGGCTGGAGTCGTCGCTTCGCTTCGTGCATCAGAGAATATCAGGCTGTGCAGCGTGCGCGTGCGCTGCCACGGGAGACCATAGAATGAGTATCGATTTCCTTCCGCCCGACGTGGACGAACTGACGCCGAAGATCGCGGTGATCGGGGTTGGCGGCGCTGGCGGCAATGCCATCGCCAACATGATCCGCGCCGAGGTGCAGGGCGTCGAGTTCCTGGTCGCCAATACCGATGCGCAGGCGCTGAAGCAGTCGGTCGCCCCGCAGCGTATCCAGCTCGGCGCGAAGATCACGCAAGGGCTCGGCGCGGGCTCGCGGCCCGAGATCGGCCGTGCGGCGGCGGAAGAGACGATCGAGCAGGTCCAGCAGTCGCTCGAAGGCGCGCATATGTGCTTCATCGCCGCCGGCATGGGCGGCGGCACCGGCACGGGTGCAGCCCCGGTGATCGCCAAGGCGGCGCGCGAGATGGGCATCCTGACCGTCGGTGTCGTGACGAAGCCGTTCGCCTTTGAAGGCAAGCGCCGCGCGCAGTCGGCCGAGGCGGGCATCGAAGAGCTTCAGAAGTACGTCGATACGCTGATCGTCATCCCGAACCAGAATCTCTTCCTGATCGCCAATGCGAACACGACCTTCAAGGAAGCGTTCGAGATGGCCGACGAGGTGCTGCAGCAGGGCGTGCGCGGCATTACCGACCTGATGGTGATGCCCGGCCTGATCAACCTCGACTTCGCCGACGTCCGTTCGGTGATGCAGGAGATGGGCAAGGCAATGATGGGCACCGGCGAGGCGGACGGCGACGACCGCGCGCTGATCGCTGCCCAGAAGGCGATCGCCAACCCGCTGCTCGACGGCGTTTCGATGAACGGCGCCAAGGGCGTGATCGTCTCGATCACCGGCGGCGAGGACATGCGCCTGCTCGAGGTCGACGAGGCCGCAAACCATATCCGCGAGCTGGTCGACCCGGATGCCAACATCATCTGGGGTTCGGCGTTCAATTCCGAGCTCGAAGGCCGCATCCGCGTGTCGGTGGTCGCCACCGGCATCGACGCGAATGTCGAGAACCGCCCGGCCGCCCCGGCCGAGCAGCCGCGCGTCTTCTCCTTCTCCACCCCGCGCCGCACCACCGCGGCCGCTGCGCCGGAGCCGGTAGCGGCACCTGCGCCGGCCCCCGCCGCGCCCGAGCCCGCCCCGGCGCCGTTCGCCGAGGAAGCGCCCGCACCGGCCCCCGTTGCGCCGGCCCCCGAGCCGGTCGCTGCCGCGCCTGCGCCGGCTCCCGAGCCGACCCCACCGGCCCCGGCCTCGGACGAGCTGCTGCTCGGCGCCGAAGCGATGGTTCCGGCACCCGCACCGGCTCCGGCCGCTGCGCCTGCACCGGCCCCCGAGGCACCGGCCGGCCGCCGTCGCTGGCTGACCGGCGGTGACGACGATGCCGATACCCGGCCGCGTCCCAAGACCGGCGGCACGCTGTTCGAGCGCATGGCCTCGGCCTCGCGCGGCACCAAGGCCGCCGAGGAAGAGGACAAGGATCCGCTCGACATCCCGCGGTTCCTGCGCAGCCAGAACAACCAGTAAGGCGCATGGGTGGCACGGTTCGCCGGGCCACCCATTCCCTCGTCAGCGGCGGTTCAGCGCCGCGGCACTAGCGGTTAGCCAACCATGATCAGCAAGAAACATCTCGGCATCGGCGCGTTCGCGTCGGCGCTGCTCCTCGGCGCACATCCGGCGTTCGCGCAAAGCGAAGTGGTGCAGGTGCACAATCCGGATGCGGATGCGCTCGCCACGCAGATGCGCGTGCTCGCCGAGAATCCGCGCGACATCGAGGCGCTGGTCGCGGCGGCGCGGCTGAGCACGCGGCTGGGCGATCTGTCGGGCGCGCTGGCACTGCTCCAGCGAGCGGAAGACATCGAGGCGGCCAACCCGCGCATCGCCAGCAACCGCGCCGCGGTGCTGGTGCGGCAGGGCCGCCCGGGCGAGGCGCTGAAGCTGTTCCAGCAGGCGGAGCAGCGCGGCGTCGATCCGCGCGAGTTCGCCGCCGATCGCGGCTTTGCCTATGATCTGCTCGGCCAGCCGCTGCTCGCCCAGCGCGACTACAAGCTGGCGCTGGCGACGAGGCGCGAGAACGATGTTGTGCGGCGCTATGCGCTGTCGCTCGGCATCAGCGGCGACCGAGCCGGGGCCGAGCGCGAGCTCGATGCGCTGCTCCGCGCCCAGGACCGCGCGGCGTGGCGCGATCGCGCCTTCATCCTCGCGATGAACGGCGACGTCGCGGGTGCCGAGAAGATTGCGGGCACCGTGCTGCCGGGCGCGGCGGGCAAGAACCTGCTGCCCTTCTTCCGCCGCATCGCGACGCTCGGCCCCGCCGACCGTGCCTTCGCGGTGCATTTCGGCGAGCTGACCCCGACACCGGCAAGGCTGGCGGATGCGCGGATGGCGCCGTCGCTGCCGGCCTATACCGGCCCCGCGCCCGTGCAGATCGCGCAGACCGCGCCCGTGGCGCCTGCAACCGCGCCGGTCCGCACCGATACGCGCGGGCATCGCGGTGCTTCGACGGCGAAGGCCACCCCGGTGCAGGTCGCCAAGGCCGACGTGGCGCCCGTCGCCCGTGCCGTGCCGAGCCAGCCCGCGCCCCAGCCGGCGGCGCCGCAACCGACGCCCACGCCCCAACCGACCTGGCAACCCACGCCGGTGCCACAGCCGAGCCCGGCGCCCCGGCCGATCGTTCAGCCGACCCCGGCGCCGCAGCCCGAGGTCCGCTACGTCGCGCCCGCGAATTCGCCGCTCGCCTCGATCATCGCGCATATCGACGTGCCCGCCAGCGAGCGTGCGCCCGCGACCCGCCCGACCACCGTCGCGCCGAAGCCGGTCGTCGCCGCCAAGCCGACCGTTACCGTCCGGCCCAAGCCCGAGCCCAAGCGCCCGGTCGTCGCGGACGAGGAAGAGGCCAAGCCCGTCAAGCCCGGCGCTCGGAAGGGTGCCAAGGTCGAGGACGAGGCCGACGCCAAGCCGGTCAAGCCGGGCGCCAAGAAGGGTGCGCGTGGCGAAGAGGAGGCCGACGCCAAGCCCACCAAGCCCGGCACCAGGAAGGGCGCCAAGCCCGCGGACGACGAGGACACCAAGCCGGTCAAGGGCAAGAAGCCCGAGCCCAAGAAGCCGGATCCGAAAAAGGCCGATCCCGAGCGCGTCTGGGTGCAGGTGGCGAGCGGCGCCAACGAATCCACCGTCGACCGCGCCTGGAAGGGCGTCGCGGCCAAGTCGCCCAAGCTGCTCAAGGCGCGCGGCGGCTGGTGGATGCCGTTCAAGGCGACCAACCGCATCGTCACCGGGCCGTTCAAGACCAGCGGCGAGGCGCAGGCCTTCGTCAACAAGCTGGCGGGGGAGGGCGTCTCGGCGTTCGTCGTCACCAGCGAGGCCGGGCAGAAGGTCACCAAGATCGCGCCTTGACCCTTCGCAAGGCCGTCCGGCTGGGCTAGGGCGCGCGGGTGAAACAGCTTTCCTCCTGGGCCTGTACGCCCGACCGGACGCGCGGCCGCCTGCACCCCGAAGCCGGCGGCGGCGCGCGCGGCCCGCGCGACGCCTTCCAGCGCGACCGCGACCGGATCATCCATTCGATCAGCTTCCGCCGGCTGCGCCACAAGACGCAGGTGTTCCTCGCCCCCGACGGCGACCATTTCCGCGTGCGGCTGACCCACAGCCTGGAAGTCGCCCAGATCGGCCGCGCCATCGCCCGCGCGCTGGGGCTGAACGAGGATCTCACCGAGGCCCTGTGCCTGGCGCACGATATCGGCCACCCGCCCTTCGGCCATGCCGGCGAGGATGCGCTGGAGGCGGCGCTGGCGGGCAAGGGCGGGTTCGATCATAATGGCCATACGCTCCGCACGCTGACCCTGCTCGACAGCCCCTATCCCTCCTGGAACGGGCTGAACCTGACCTGGGACACGCTGGAGGGCCTGGCCAAGCACAACGGCCCGATCCACGAACCGCAATGGGCGCTGGCCGCCGCCGATGCCGAGTTTCCGCTCGAGCTCGACAGCTGGCCCTCGCTCGAGGCGCAGGTGGCAGCGATCGCCGACGACATCGCCTATGACAATCACGACATCGACGACGGGCTGCGCGCCGGGCTGCTGACGCTCGACCAGATCATGGCCGTGCCGATGATCGCCGAGGCCTGGGCGGACGTGCAGGCGCGCTTCCCGGGCGTGAGTGCGAAGCGGCTGACCGGCGAGCTGATCCGCTCGCAGATCGGGCTGATGGTCAACGACTTCATCGGCGAGACGCAGGCGCGGATCGCGGAATCGGGCGTGGAGACGGTGGACGATGTGCGCAGTGCCGGGCGTTGCCTGGCGGGCTTCTCGCCAGCGATGCGCGATGCCGAGCGCGGGCTGAAGCGGTTCATGTATGCGAACCTGTACCATCATCCGAGCCAGCTGGCGGCGGCGGCCTCGGCGCGGCAGGTCGTGTCCGGGCTGTTCGCCGGCTATGTCGCCGACCCGGCGCTGATGCCGGCGGAATGGCGCGACGCGCTGCCGGTGGAGGAGCCCTGGCGCAGCCGCCACATCGGCGACTTCATCGCCGGCATGACCGACCGCTACGCCATCGCGCGCTACCGCGAAGTCTGCGGCACGATCGACTTGCCCGAGGGGTTCTAGGGAAAGATCCTCCCCCGCAGGGGGAGGGGGACCGCCGCCGAAGGCGGTGGTGGAGGGGTGTCTCCGCTCAAGTGGCAGGCACCATTGCGGCGGTGACACCCCTCCGTCGCGCTCCGCGCGCCACCTCCCCTTGCAGGGGAGGATCGGGCGCCCAAAGCATTTCCTCCCCCGCCAGGGGGAGGTGGCAGGCGTAGCCTGACGGAGGGGGAGGATGCCAGAACCTCTCGACCCTGCGTGCTTCCGCCCCCTCCGTCGCCTTCGGCGCCACCTCCCCCTGGCGGGGGAGGATCTGAAGTTCTCAGAACGCCGCGCTTACCGAGAACACCACCTGGCTCCCCGCGATGGTCGAGCCGTCCTTGGTGCTCGAGAAATTGGGCAGCAGATACGCGCTGTCGCGCTTGGTGATGCTGGTATCGACATAGGCGACCCCCAGCACCACCTTGCCCAGCGCCAGATCCGCGCCGACCAGCCAGTCGGCATAGCTGCCGGTCGGCGCGACGCTGGTGCCGTTGGGGCCGAGGCCCTTGTTGCCGTCCGAATAGCCGAGATGCGCCTTGAGCGTGATCGGCGTCTTGGGAACCCCTGCGCTCACATCGCCCCAGATATAGAGATTGTCCTCCTTGTCGCCCGCGCGGCTCTCGGGCGTGGCGCTCCAGTTGCCGAGCGCCTGCTGCGGCGGGGCATAGGCGACGCCGGCCAGCGCCGAGACCGGGCCGATGCTGCCGCTCAGCTTCACATAGGGCTCGGCGAAGTCGGTCTTGGAGGCGCCGCCCGGATACATGTACCAAGTGAGCCCAACGTCGAGCGCCGCACCGCCGCCGATCGGCAGCTTGTACCCGCCGACCACGTCCAGTTCCATATTGGCGCCGCCGAACGTGCCCCAGCCCGACAGGTTCGAGCCCCAGAGCGATCCGTAGAGGCCGCTTTCATGGGTTACGGTAAGGCCGCCCTGGATCGCCATTTCCTTGTCGGTCTGCGAGACGCCGCGGAAGCGATAGTCGGAGACGAGCGCGACGCTGCCCGAGACGGTGACGGGTGGGGGCGGGGCGGTTTCCTGCGCAAAAGCGGGCGCGGACAGGCCGAGCAGGGCTGCGGCGGCAAGACGGATCTTCATGGAAACTTTCCTCTCGGGTGCGAGTGAAAGTTCCAGCCTGCGCCGGCGCGGCGACCCGTTCTCAAGGACGGGTCTGTCGCTCCGATAGTGCATCTTCGCGCCGCAGCATTGCCGCTTCTTGGCCCGATTGTAAGAAAAGGTTGCTGCACGCCATCCTGCTACAGCAGCAACCTTTTGTTACTGCGCCGCAAGCGTGTTGAAACGGCGAAGGTATATTTCCTTCATACAAGAACTACCGCACGATGAAGGAACGCCACCATGAAGCTCGCAACCATCGCACTGATTTCTGCGACCCTGGTCGCCGCGCCGGCGGCCGCCCAGTCGCTCCACGAAACCCATGAGCGGGTGTGGATGCCCGCCGGCAAGAGCCAGATCGTCACCTGGCGGATGAAGGACCACAAGCCCGCCGCCACCCAGGCGCACCACCAGGCCGGCAAGCACCAGTATCTGCCCACGCGCAAGGCCCCGACCGAAGAGGCGCGCCGCGAAACCGGCAGCAGCACCGTCGGCGCCAGCGAATAAATCTCAGTTCCGTCCCCCCAGAACGGAAAACCCCGCGGTCGCCCAGGCGGCCGCGGGGTTCTTATTTTTCCGGGAGCCGGTGCGGCGTCGCTTAGCGCGACGCGACCTGCACCTTGGTCACCTTGGGCACGCGGAACGAGACGCGGGTGCCCGCGGCGTTGCCGTCGACCCAGCCGTTGCGCACGACGAGGCGGAAGTTCTGGTTGCCCGGCTTGGCGACGCCTTCCAGGACCTGCACATCGCCCTTGGTGGTCGAGGTGTAGGTATAGGTCACGCCGTCACGGGTGAAGCTGCGCGCGTCAGCGTTGTCAGCGGCGAAAGCGGGAGCGGCGGCGAACAGGGTAGCTGCGAGTGCGATGGTGAAACGGGTCACGATCTTTCTCCTTCGTGAGGCCAAAAGAGCCAGATCGGCATCCTTCGTATGTTCTTGATAGACAATTTGTTGCGCTGCAGCAGATTCGACAACCGCAAAGCGCGGGGGTCATGATTGCAGTCCGCGCAACTGTTCGGGCACGGGACGAACGGCGCGCCGATGCGACGAACCGTTGGCCGCTGGCAAACTCCTGCGACAATCGCGCGGTAGACGGAGCACCGGTCAGCGGAGTGTAGCCGATGGCGGGTATGAGTATCGCGTTGAATCGCTTCGGTTTGGGTGCGCGCCCGGACGATAGCCTGGACGCCGAGCCGCGCGCGTGGCTGGCGCAGCAGCTGGATCGTTATGTGGCAGCACCCCCGCCCATGGCGGGGCAGCCGGCGAGCGGCACGCTGGTCGCGCAATTCGCCGCTTATCGCGAGCAGATTTCGCAGTTGCGGAAAACCGCGCAGCCGGCGGCGGCGCCATCGATACCCTCGAAGCCTGCCGCTGCGGTGGCGCCGCTCGTGCCGCAGCCGCCGATCGTCCAGACCGGCGACGACCCCGCCGAGGCGCTGCGCAAGCAGTTCGGCCAGCAAAGCCGCGACCTGTACAACGGCGCCGTCACCGCCCGCGCGCTCGCGGCGATCCAGTCGCCCGCGCCCTTCGCCGAGCGGCTGGTGCATTTCTGGGCCAATCACTTCGCCGTCTCGGGCGACAAGATGGAGGTGACCAACCTCGCCGGCGCGTTCGAGTTCGAGGCGATCCGCCCGCATGTGATGGGCAGCTTCCGCGACATGCTGTTCGCGGTCGAGCGCCACCCGGCGATGCTGCTGTTCCTCGACCAGGCGGTGTCGGTGGGCCCGAACAGCCCGCTGGCGGTGCGCGCGGGCAACCGGCCGAACGCGCGGCGCAATCTGGGCCTCAACGAGAATCTCGCCCGCGAGATCATGGAACTGCACACGCTCGGCGTGCGCACCGGCTACAGCCAGGCGGACGTCACCGAGTTCGCCCGCGCGATGACCGGCTGGACGGTCGCCGGCTTCGGCCGCGGACCGATCGCCAAGTTCACCGGCGCCACCGGCCGTCCGGGCGACTTCGTCTTCGCCGATGCGATGCACGAGCCGGGCACGCGCACGATCCTCGGCCAGCAATGGCCGCAGGTGGGGGAGGCGCAGGCAGCCGCGGTGCTCGATCATCTCGCCACGCACCCCGCGACCGCCCGGCATATCGCCACCAAGCTCGCCCGCCACTTCGCCGGCGATGATCCGCCGCCCAAGCTGGTCGCGCGGCTGGAGGCGAATTTCCGCAAGACCGGCGGCGACCTGCCGAGCCTCTACCGCACCCTCATCGCCTCGCCCGAATGCTGGGCGCCGGGGACGGTGAAGTTCAAGTCGCCCTGGGAATGGTCGATCTCGGCGATGCGCGCGGTCGGCACGCAGCAGCTCCAGCCCAATGCGGTGCCGGGGCTGATGTACCAGCTCGGCCAGCCGGTGTGGAAGCCGGGCTCGCCGGCGGGGTGGGACGATGTCGCCGGCGCCTGGGCCGGGCCCGATGCGGTGCTCCGCCGGGTGGAAGCCGCCGAGCGGATGGCGCAGCGCACCCGCGACCAGATCGACCCACGCGCCCGCGCCGCCGCGATGTTCCCGGAGGCGCTGAGCCCCGCGACCGCGCAATCGATCGCGCGGGCGGAAAGCAACAGCCAGGGGGTCGCACTGCTGCTGGTCGCACCCGAGTTCCTGCGGAGATAGCGTCATGATGCTCCACCGTCGTCAATTGCTCGCCGCCGGCGCGACCGCGCTGATGGTCTCGCCGCTGGGCGCGCGCATGGCCTTTGCCGCCGCGCCGACCGAGCGCCGCTTCGTCTTCCTCATCCAGCGTGGCGCGGCCGACGGGCTGGGCATCGTCGCCCCGGTGGGCGACCCCGCCTATGCCAGCGCGCGCGGCGACCTTGCCGGTGATTTCGCCAGCGCGCCCAAGCTCGACGGCATGTTCGCGCTGCACCCGGCGATGCCGAACACGCTTGGGCTCTACCGGGCGAAACAGGCGCTGTTCGTCCACGCCGTCGCCTCGCCATATCGCGATCGCTCGCATTTCGACGGGCAGAACGTGCTCGAGACCGGCGGTGTCTCGGCCTATCAGCTCAAGGACGGCTGGATGAACCGGCTGCTCCGTCTGCTGCCCGAAGGCGACAAGGCGATCGCGCTCGCCGCCGCGGTGCCGATGGCGCTGCGCGGGAGCGTGGAGGTGGCCAGCTATGCGCCCTCCTCGCTGCCCGAGGCCTCGGACGACCTGCTTGCGCGGGTGACCGCGATGTACGAAGGCGACAAGCAGCTCCACCCGCTCTGGCAGGAGGCGATGGCGACGCGGATGCTCACCGGCGACCTCGGCAGCGACGGCGGCAAGAAGGCGGCGGACACCGGCACGCTGGCAGCCAAGCTGCTCTCCGCCCCCGGCGGCGCGCGGATCGCGATGATCGAGACCGGCGGCTGGGACACGCATTCGGGCCAGCGCGGGCGGCTGGGCGGCCAGCTCAAGGGCCTCGACGCGATGGTCGCCGCGCTCAAGGCCGGGCTGGGGCCGCATTGGGACAATACGCTGGTGGTGGTGGCGACCGAGTTCGGCCGGACGGTGAAGGCCAACGGCACCGGCGGCACCGATCACGGCACCGGGTCGGTCGCGATGCTGCTCGGCGGCGCGGTGCAGGGTGGCCGGGTCCAGGCCGACTGGCCGGGGCTTAGCAATGCGGCGCTGTACGAGGGGCGGGATCTGAAGCCCACCACGGCGCTCGACGTACTGATCGCGAGCGCGGTTTCGAGCCACTTCGCGCTGGCCCCGGCGCGGACAGCGAAGGCGCTGTTCCCGGCGATGACCACGGCGGCGGGGATGGAGGGATTGGTGCGGGGATAGGGGGGAGGCGGATTGCTCCGCAATGGAGGAGTAATCCCACGAGGTCGTTTCGCGACCTTGACAAAGTTCCTGTTTTGTTCTACATGTTCCCGGCGGCAGACGCGGGGGGGGGCGCATGCAGACAGCAACGGAGCAACGGCGAGCTTTTGCAATTTGGTTGCGGACGGGGCGACATGTGCGCCTTGATGAAGACGATGCCATCGAAGTCAAGTTCAACCCTTGGCATGATCCTTCCGATGGTCGATTCACCTTCGCAGGAACTGGCAGTACCTCGGAGGGAGGCTCCGGCGTCACCCGGCAGCGGAAGCGGAAGCGTGTTCCGCCGTATGGAGACGATCCGAAGCTCGAGCCCATCAGGTCGCTTGAAGAGGCGGACGCTTGGAGAGCAAGCGAATTGGCCAAACATCCGGGGGATCCGGATTGGCGAGAAACGATAGAGAAGCGATACCGGTACTACCTCAATTATTTCCCTCCTCCTTCTCCTCCACTGTCGTCTCCTCCGCCTCATCCGCCTTCTTTGTCTGGGGAAGGGACATTCGTTGGTGGTGGAGGGCGCGGAGGTGGTGGAGGGTCTAGCGGCAGTTGGCGAGGGCCGCCGATCCCGAACGACGCGAGAATCGGTGCTTTAGGCGGAGGTGGGAGCTTTGGCGGTGGAGGGCTAGCGGGAGCTGGGAGGCTCCATCTGTCGATAAGCGCTCCGCAGATACCCACAGAGATCACTCCGGTGCAGACCTGGGCAGCCAATCCGATCAGCCAACTTGGCGGCACGTGTTTCGCAACGGCTATGACTATGAAATCGACGAGCGCGAGCGAACTCGGCGAGTTTCTGGTGTCTTAGTTCTTGCGCCACCGCAGCCTCGATCGAGAAATCTTCAACGCAGTGCCGGTGGCACCGATCGCCTGCCGAAGGACGATGGCGGGCATTACATTGCGCCGCGCTTTAACGGTCCGACCGAAGCGTTCAACCATTTCGCGCAGGATGCAAACGTCAACCGCGGTAAATACAGAGCTCTTGAAGATCAGTGGGCGAGGGCAAAGAAGGCGGGAAGCGCAGTAACGGTGAAGATCGTACCCCATTTTGGTGGTACGTCACAGCGGCCAAGAACCATTGACGTCGTTTTCACCATCAACGGACGTGAAAACAGTGTGAAGCTGCCGAATGAGCGGAGAGGGCATCATGGCCACTGAGGAGACGGAGCGTCTGCTGGCGCAGATCGGGCAGATGCTGGCGGCGGATCCCCTTTATCCGATTGAAAACAGCTTGCTCCAGGCTGAAGTCGATCCGGAGATGATTTCGCCCTCGATCTACAAGGATGGTGGCGATCACGTTATGTATCGACGCCCGGATCTGGATCGCTGGAGCGACGTCCTGCTCGAACTTTGGCACGCGCAAGAGGGGCCGGCGCGATGGTCAGAAATCGAATACTTCGTCCGCGACGGGCGGTTCGAGGTTGCCTACGTCTATCCGGACGATCCGAGCCGGAGCGAGGACATGATGGAGCGGCGCGAACAGGCGCTGCGTCGTTATTATGGCGACAAGCCCGTTCGGTATCCACCTTGGGAGGATAATGCGCCGTCTTACGTGCTCTGAGCTTCAGAAGGTGGCGCGCGAAGCGCGACGGAGAGGTGTCGACCCTGGTGCGGCACGCCTCCGCCTCGACGGGTGACACCCCTTCGTCAGGCCTTCGGCCTGCCACCTTCCCTTGCAGGAGAGGATCGCGAGTCCCAATAGGGATGACGGCGCCGCGCCACTGCGCTACAGCCGCCGCTCCCATTCCCCATTGGATTGCTCAATGACGCTTTATGCTCGTTTCGCCGCGCATCTGAATCTGGCTCTGGATGCGCTCGTCCTCGCCGGCGATCTGCCTGCGGGGCTGGAGCGACGCGCGATCACGGTCGAGCCGCCGCGCGATCCGAGCCATGGCGATCTCGCCACCAATGCCGCGATGGTGCTCGCCAAGCCCGCCGGCACCAATCCGCGCACGCTCGCCGAAAAGCTGGTCGCCGAGCTGGAGAAGCTGGACGAGGTCGCGGCCGTGTCGGTCGCCGGTCCCGGCTTCATCAACCTGACGCTGAACGAGGACAGCTGGCGCGGAGAAGTCGCCGAGATCCTGCGCGCAGGCGCCGACTATGGCCGCTCGTCGCTGGGCGCGGGGACGACCGTCAACATCGAGTACGTCTCGGCCAACCCTACGGGTCCGATGCACATGGGTCATTGCCGCGGCGCGGTGGTGGGCGATGCGCTGGCGAGCCTGCTCGAATATGTCGGCCACAAGGTCATCCGCGAATATTATGTCAACGACGCGGGCGGCCAGGTCGACGTGCTCGCCCGCTCGGCGCATCTGCGCTACCGCGAGGCGTTGGGCGCGACGATCGAGATCCCCGAGGGCCTCTATCCGGGCGACTATCTGAAGCCGGTCGGCGCGCAGCTCGCCGCCGACTATGGCGACAAATATGTCGACGCGCCCGAGAGCGAATGGCTGGCGCTGTTCCGCAAGACCGCGGTCGCGGCGATGCTCGTCATGATCAAGGACGATCTGGCGCTGCTCGGCATCCATCACGACCTGTTCTCGTCCGAGGCCGAGCTGCAGGCCGCCGGCAAGCCCGAACAGGCCGAGGCATGGCTGCGCGAGCGCGGCCTCGTCTATGACGGCGTGCTCGAGGCCCCCAAGGGCGAGACGCCCGAGGACTGGGAGCCGGTGGAGCTGCCGCTGTTCCGCTCGACCCAGTTCGGGGATGATCAGGATCGCCCGATCAAGAAGTCGAACGGCCAGTGGACCTATTTCGGCGCCGATCTCGCCTATCACTTCCAGAAGGCACAGACGGCCGACCAGCTGATCGACATCTGGGGCGCCGACCATGCCGGCACGGTGAAGCGGATCGTCGCGGCGGTGCAGGCGCTGACCGGCGGCGAAACCCGCTTCGACGTCAAGCTGGTCCAGATGGTCCGCCTGCTGCGCGCCGGCGAGCCGGTGAAGATGTCCAAGCGCGCGGGCAATTTCGTGACCCTCGCGGACGTGGTCCGCGAAGTGGGCAAGGACGTGGTGCGCTTCACCATGCTCACCCGCAAGGCCGATGCCCAGATGGACTTCGACTTCGCCAAGGTGCTCGAGACGTCCAAGGAAAACCCTGTTTTCTACGTGCAATACGCCCATGCCCGCGTGGCATCGGTGCATCGCCGCGCGGCCGAGGCGGGCGTGAGCCTGGACGAGGCGGCGGACCTGTCGCTGCTCGACGGCCGCGAACTGGCGGTGGCGAAGCTCGCCGCGCAGTTCCCGCGCGTGGTGGAAGCCGCGGCGAGCGCCCGCGAACCGCACCGCATCGCCTTCTATCTCTATGATCTGGCGGCGGAATTCCACGCGCTTTACAATATGGGCAACGACTCTGCCGATCGCCGATTCCTGATGGTCGACCAGCCCGCGCTGACCCGCGCGCGGCTGTTCCTCGGCCGCTCGATCCAGCAGGTCATCCGCAACGGCCTCGCGCTGATGGGCGTGGAGGCGGTCGAGGAGATGTGATGCCGATGCGCGGCCGGTATGACGACAGCGAACGGCTCCCCTGGCTGGAGACGGTGGAGGAGGCCTATGAGGAGCCGCGGCAGGGCCGCGTGTTCGTCACGGTCTTCCTCGCCCTGCTCGTGCTGGGGGCGGCGGGCGGCGTCTATTACTGGCTCAAGCATCGTGCGTCGCGCGACGGCAATGGCGCGCTGATCGCGGCCCCGGCCGAGCCCTACAAGGTGCGGCCGGACCAGCCGGGGGGGATGCGCGTCGACGGCGAGGGCGACATCGTCTTCCGCACCAGCCAGGGCGGGCCGAGCGAGGCGGGCATCAATGTCGGTGCGCTGCCAGAGGCGCCCGTCGAAGGGCAGAAGCCGCGCCAGGCGCCGACCAATGGGCCCAAGGCGAGCAGCAGCGCGACCATCGCGCTCCCCGCGCCGACCATCGTCAAGGCGACGCCGACGCCGAAGGTGGCGACGGTCCGTTCGGCCGGGGAGGGCGCAGGCGCGCTGGTCCAGCTCGGCGCCTTCCCGAGCGAGGGCGCGGCCAACATCGCCTGGACGCGGATGTCGAAGCGGTTCGCCTATCTCGCGCCGCTCGGCAAGCTGGTGGTCCCCTTCGCCACGCCCGAGGGCAAGACGGTGTACCGCCTGCGGGTGAATGCCGGCAGCAATGGCCAGGCGCGCGAGATGTGCGGCAAGCTGAAGGTCGCCGGCGAGAACTGCTTCGTCGCGAGCTGAAGGGGGTTGCGGGCGAGGGCGGATCGGTTAGGCCTGCGCCCATGAAGCCCGTGATCTTCGGCCTGTCCGGCCCGACGCTTACCGACGACGAACGCGCCTTTTTCCGCGAGGCGGTGCCGCTCGGCTACATCCTGTTCAAGCGCAATTGCGAGACCCCCGAGCAGATGCGGGCGCTCACCGACGACCTGCGCGATCTGAGTGGGCGGGGCGACCTGCCGATCCTGATCGACCAGGAGGGCGGCCGCGTCGCGCGGATGCAGCCGCCGGTCTGGCCGGCCTTCCCGACCGGTGCCGCCTTCGATGCGCTGTATGAGCGCGCGCCGATCTCGGCGATCGAGGCGGCGCGGGCGAACGGCCAGGCGCTTGCCGCGATCCTGCGCGAGGCGGGCGTGACGGTCGACTGCGCGCCGCTGCTCGACGTGGCGGTGGAGGGCGGGACGCCTGCGATCGGCGATCGCGCGTTCGGGCGCGATCCGATGCGGGTGGCGGCGCTCGGCCGCGCGCTACTCGACGGGCTGGCGCGAGGCGGCGTGGTGGGCATCGTCAAGCATATGCCGGGGCATGGCCGGGCGATGGTCGACAGCCATCTCGAACTGCCGCGGGTGAAGGCGAGCGCCGAGGAATTGGAGGCGGACCTGCTGCCGTTCCAGCGGCTGCACGACGCGCCGATGGGAATGACCGCGCATATCGTGTTTGAGGCCTGGGACGCCGCGCTGCCCGCGACGCTCTCGCCGACGGTGATCCGCGAGATCATCCGGGGGAAGATCGGCTTTGATGGGCTGCTGTTCACCGATGACATCGACATGAAGGCGCTCTCCGGTACCGCGGGCGAAAAAGCCGAGCGCGCGCTGGCGGCGGGCTGCGACGTGGTGCTGGATTGCTGGGCGCGGATGCCGGAGATGGTGGAGATCGTATCCCGGATGCCGGATGCCCCCGCGGTGTGCCTCGAGCGGCTGGCGCGGGCGATGGGCTCGGTGGGCGAGGCGGAGGACGTGCCGCTCGCCGAGCTGCAGGCCAAGCGGGATGCGCTGCTGGGGCTGCGCTGACCTCACTTAAGCCCCTCCTCCGGGGACGAGGGGCTTATTGTTGCCCGGCCCGCTCCCTCCTCCTATGACCACCCGGTGGACGGGGGCGACGACATTCTGAAGATCGAGGTCGAGGGCTGGGAAGGCCCGCTCGACCTGCTGCTGGCGCTCGCCCGCACGCAGAAGGTGGATTTGCGCCAGATATCCATCCTCGAGCTGGTCGAGCAATATCTTGCCTATGTCCACGCCGCGCGCGAATTGCGGCTGGAACTCGCCGCCGACTATCTCGTGATGGCGGCGTGGCTCGCCTATCTCAAGTCCGCGCTGCTGCTCCCCCGCAACCCCGCCGAAAGCCCGAGCCCGGAGGAACTGGCGCTGCGCCTGCAGCTCCGCCTCGAACGGCTGAGTGCGATGCGCGAGGCAGGCGCCCGGCTGGTCGCGCGCGACCGGATGGGGCGCGATGTCTTCCCGCGCGGCGCTCCCGAAGGGCTGCGCGTCGAGCGGCAGGCCAAGTGGGAAGTGTCGATTTACGACCTGATCGCCGCCTACGGCCGGATCAGCGCGCGCACGCGGCCCGTCATGCACGTCGTTGCCCACCGCGACGTGATGACGCTGGAGGCGGCGCTGGAACGGCTTTCCACCCAGCTTGGTACGCGGATCGACTGGGACGTGATCGAAAGCTTCCTGCCCGAAGGCGCCAGCGACCTGTTCCGCCGCTCGGCGCTCGCCTCGTCCTTCGTCGCCGCGCTGGAGCTGGCGCGGCAGGGGCGGCTGGAGATTCGCCAGGACGCGCCGTTCGCGCCGCTCTACCTCAAGGCAATCCCGCAATGATCGATGCGGGGGACCCCGTGCGCGCGGTCGAGGCGGTGCTGTTCGCCGCCGAGGCGCCGGTCAGCGTCGACGAGATCCGCGCCTATGTCGGGCCCGAGGTCGACATCCGCGCGGCGCTGGCGGCGCTCGGCGAAACCTACGCCGGGCGCGGCATCGAGCTGGTCCGCCGCGGCGATCGCTGGCATTTCCAGACCGCTGCCGACCTCGCCCATCTGCTCCGCCGCGACCGCGAGGACAGCCGCAAGCTCAGCCGCGCGGGCATCGAGACGCTGGCGATCATCGCCTATCACGAACCGGTGACAAGGGCCGAGATCGAGGCGATCCGCGGCGTGCAGATCTCCAAGGGCACGATCGACGTGCTCATGGAGGCGGGCTGGGTGCGCCCCGCCGGGCGCCGCGAAGTGCCGGGGCGGCCGCTGATGTATGCCACCACGGCCGGCTTCCTGAGCCATTTCGGGCTGGCGAGCCGGCGCGACCTGCCGGGCATCGAGGATCTCAAGGCAGCGGGGCTGCTCGATCCCGTCGATCTCGCCTTGGAACAGCTCGATGCGGCCGAGGCGGCGGCGGAAAGCGAAACTGTCACGGACGACGAATAGGCAGGTCATCCCGGATTCGGCCGGTACAACCATGGTAGAGGGTGATCAGCCGTTGCCGTGGGGAGCCGCGGGCCTTAGATAGGTCGGGATATCAAGGAGAATTCTCATGGGTAGCTTCAGCCTGATGCACTGGCTGGTCGTCGGCATCATCGCCATCCTGCTGCTGGGCGGCGGCCGTTTCTCCCACATGATGGGCGACGTCGCGAAGGGCATCAAGAACTTCAAGAAGGGCATGGCCGAGGACGATACCCAGACGCCGCCGACCCGGATCGAAGGCAAGCCGGCCCCCGAGCCGGGCTATACGCCGGAAGCCGAGCGCGCTCGCGAGGAGCATCGCTGAGCCTCTGCCGGGGCGCCGGTAAGGCCCGGCGGCCCGGATGTTGATCGCAGCGCGTCGGGCGACCGGCGCATGCCGTGCGAGTGGATGCGCCTACAGAATGTTCAATATCGATTCCGGCGAGTTTTTGGTCGTGGCCATCGCCGCCCTCATCTTCATCGGGCCGAAGGACCTGCCGCGGGCGATGCATTTCGTCGGCAAATGGGTCGGCAAGGCCCGCGCGGTGGGACGGCAATTCCGTTCGGGCATCGATTCGATGGTCCGCGAGGCCGAACTGGCCGAGCTGGAGAAGCAATGGGCGGCGGAGAATGAGCGGATCATGCGGCAATATCCGCCGCAGCCGCTCGCCGCGCCCGACGCCGTTCCGGCGATTGAGCATGTTGCGCATGACCCCGTCCCGCACGATCCCGCTTCGCACGAGCATGTACCACATGAAGGGGACGCCCCGGTGATGACGCCGCAGCCGGACCTTCGCCCGGATCCCGGGCCGGTCGAGCTCTCCGCGCCCAAGCCCGCCGCGAACGACGCCAAGCCCGTTCCCCCTGCCAGCGAAGTACAGCCGTGAGCGAGATCGACGACACCCAGGCCCCGCTGCTCGAGCATCTGATCGAGCTGCGCAAGCGGCTGGTCTGGTCGATCCTGTCGCTGCTGGTGGCGTTCGGCGGCTGCCTCTATTTCGCGCGGGGCATCCTTTCCTTCCTCGTCGCGCCGCTCAAGACGGCGGGGCAGGCGAGGATCATCAACACCGATATTTTCGGCGGATTCCTCGTCGAGGTGAAGGTGGCGTTCTTCGCCGGGCTGATGATCGCCTTCCCGATCATCGCCAACCAGCTTTGGCAGTTCGTCGCGCCTGGCCTGTATCGGCGCGAGAAGCAGGCGTTGCTGCCGTTCCTGCTGGCCACGCCGGTCCTGTTCATCGCTGGCGCCTCGATGGCCTATTTCGTCGCGATTCCAGTGGCGCTGAAGTTCCTGCTGGGCTTCCAGGGCAATCTGGGCGGCGTGGAGCAGACCGCGCTGCCGGATGTGAACAACTATCTGAAGTTCATCATGCAGTTCATTTTCGGCTTCGGGATCTCGTTCCTGCTGCCGGTGCTGCTGATGCTGCTCGAACATGCCGGCATCGTCACCTATGAGCAGCTGAAGGGCGCGTGGCGCTATGCGATCGTCGCCTCGGTGGCGATCGCCGCGGTGCTGACCCCGCCGGACGTGGGGTCGCAGCTGCTGCTGGCGGGCCCGCTGATCGGGCTGTATTTCCTGTCGCTGATCGCGATCTACTTCACCCGGCGGCGGCGCGAGCGCACGGCGGCGACCGGGGCGGAAGCGGCGGAGGCCGAGGGCGAAGCCCAGACCGCCGAATAAGCGAAGCCCCCGCCGCGGGTGCGGCAGGGGCTTGCTGAACTTCTTACTTGGACTTGTCGGCGGCGTTGGCGACGGTGTCGCCGGCCGAGGCAACGTCCTTGCCTGCGCCTTCCACGGTGTTGCACGCAGCGATCAGCAGGGTGCCGGCGAGCGCGGCGGCGGTGATGAGTTTACGCATCGAAAATCTCCTTCATTCCCCGTTTGCCGGGACGGAAGGTTCAATGCGGCGCGCGTGGAAACGTTCCTGCATTCCAGCGCAGAGGCGCTGTGCGAAACTTTATCCAGCGATGTCAGGAAGGAAGTAGGCCCGGAAGCGTCACCGGGGGGGGGAGGGTAGACGCTTCCGGGCCCATGTCGTGGACAGCGAGAGCGGGGGGGCAAAGGTCGCTATCCGAAGTGTAGAACGTCGACCCCGTTGCGGGGTTCCACCGCTTCGGACGATTTTTTCAGAAGCGTCCGGTGATCGCGATCGTCGTCTCATAGGCGCCGACCAGCGGATCATGGTGGAGCTGGGTGCGCAGCTGGCGGGCGAGGCCCAGCAGCACGCGGCCATAGCGCTTGTCGACCAGTCCCTCGAAGACGGCACCGCCGACCAGCGCCGGCGAGGAGACGCGCAGCACGGCGCGATCGGCGTCTTCGGGCGCCTTGATCGAAATGCGGATCTGCGCGGCCGGATTGCAGCTGACCGCGAGCTCGATGATCTCGGTGAGCAGGAACGACACCGCGATCGCCACGTCCTGCGTGACGAGCAGCGATTCGACTTCGAGCGTGATGCCCATGCCGCGCGCCTGTTCGGAAGCGGTGGCGCGCAGATTGGCGGCGAGCTCGCCGATCACCGAGCGCAGTTCCAGCCCGCGATTTTCCTCCATCTCGGCATAATGGTGGCGGTGGACCACGGCGAGCGCGTCGACCCGGCGCTGGATGGAGGCATAGGCGTTGGCCGCCTCCTCGCCCCTGGCGGCGCGCGCGTGGAAGTTGATCAGGCTGGAGATGACCTGGAGGTTGTTCTTCACCCGGTGGTGCACTTCGCGGGTGAGACGGGTCTGCTGGACGAGGCCCTTGGCCAGATCGGCCTCGTGCGCCTGGACGGTGCGGCTGATCTCGCTGAACGTGTCGCCCAGCTCGCGGATTTCCTGCGCGGGGATGGGCCCCAGCCGGTCGGTATCGATTACGTCGCCCGGCTTGTAATTGGCGACGCTGCTGCGCAGCTGGCGCAAGGGACGGATCAGCAGGATGTCGACGACGAACCAGCCGATGCCGGCGGCGGCGATCCACATCACCACCAGCAGCACCGTCGCGATCACCAGCGGCGAGGTGATCGGTGCGCCCGGCATGGTGGTTTCCAGCGCGAGGTCGTCGACGCCCAGGTTGCTGCGCAGGCTCTTGCCGCGATCGAGCGGGCCATTGTCCTTGAGCGCACGCAGCGTCAGTCGGTCGCCATGGCCGATCAGCGCCGCGCCATATTCGGGGACGAAGCCGCTGGGGCGGGCGAGGCCGGCGAGCAGGTCGCGCGGATAATAGGCGGTAGCGGTCGCGCCATCGCCGCCGCTGATCCGCAGCAGCAGGCCGCCGGGGACGATCCGCGCGGAGACGTCGCCGCGCGGCGTCTCGATCATGCCGGCCTGGTCGAAGGCGCGGCCGCACAAGGTTCGGCCGCGGCCGTCGCGCACCACGAAATGCGCCTGGCTCTGTGCCGCATAGGTGCCGGCGAGCCGGGTGCAGCTGGGCGCGTCGTCGGGATTGCGTTCGAGCGCGGCGAGCGCCTCGCCGAGCTGCGCGACATGGTTGGCGAGCAGGTTTTCGAGATTGCCCGCGCTTTCCTGCGCGGTGACGCTCAGCCGCTCGCGCGCCTCGTCGTCGGCGCTGCGGGTGGTCTGCAAGGTAGTAAACAGCGCAATGAGGGCCAGCGGCAGCAGCGCGCCGACCAGAATCAGGAAAACCTTGGCGCCCGTGGGCAGGCGCCCGAGCGCCGCCGAGAAGCCTCGGCCGCGGAGCGGAGAATCCAGGCCGTTCATGGGTGGATTCGTTTAATCGAGCTTCTTCAGCAGGTCGAGCAGGTCATCCGGCACCGACTCGTTCAGCGTCTCGTCATATGCGCGGCGCAATACGTCACCCACGTCGGCGTTGGGGCGCGGCTTCTTGTCGCTCCCCTGTTCCGGCTGCGGCTGCTTGCCCTGATCATCTTTAGCGGAATGCACCAATTCCCCCCTAAGGGTCCGGAAAAATGTCCGGGCACCCGGACGAATGAACGATGTGACCGTTACCGCGAATAGTGATAACGACGCCGAGTGCAAGCACCCGACGTCGCGGCAACCATCCACGCGGTCCGGACGATGAAACCAAAGAGCACCTCGATTGTTCCACTCACGATGCGAAATCCGGGGAGGGGCTTCTTCGGGTGACGGAATCAATTGAATTAAGGCCCGCCGGGGGCGACAAAGGCTCCCGAACCTGATGGAGAAAACACAGCTCATGTCGCTTGGTCAGCAACTCGCGCCGCACCTTCCGCTCCTGCGGCGCTATGCCCGTGCGCTCACCGGCAACCAGGCCGAAGGCGACCGCTATGTCCGCGCCGCCCTCGAAGCGATCGTCGAGGCACCCGATCAGTTTCCGCGCGATGTCGATGCGCGGCTCGGCCTGTACCGCACCTTCCAGGTGATCTGGCAGTCGAGCCAGTGGGACGACAGCATCGATGCGGTGGAGCAGGGCAATGACGCCGAGGCGATCGCCCGCAAGCGGCTCGCCCGGCTCACCCCGCTGTCGCGCCAGGCGCTGCTGCTGACGACGGTGGAAGGCTTCCCGCCCGAGGATGCCGCTTATCTGATTGGCGAGCAGCCCGCGCGCGTTTCGGAACTGGTCGCCGAAGCGGTGGCCGAGATCGAGCGTCAGACGCGCACCCGCGTGATGATCATCGAGGACGAGCCGCTGATCGCGATGGATCTCGAGCAGATCGTCCGCGACCTCGGCCATGACGTGACCGGCGTCGCCGTCACGCGTGACGAAGCCGTGGCCTTGGCGATGGAAGATCGTCCGGGCCTGGTGCTCGCCGATATCCAGCTGGCCGACGACAGCTCGGGCATCGACGCGGTGAAGGACATCCTCGCCGAGTTCGCGGTGCCGGTGATCTTCATCACTGCGTTCCCGGAGCGTCTGCTTACCGGCGAACGGCCTGAGCCGACCTTCCTGATCACCAAGCCGTTCCAGCGCGAAACGGTGAAGGCGACGATCAGCCAGGCGCTGTTCTTCGACGAGGCGACCGTGCCGGCGTGAACGGAAAATGGGGCGGGTTCCACCCGGTACGGACCTAAAACGGTTTTCGGGTGTTTAGCATTTCATGGCTGAGCATGATGAACCCGCCCACCTTTCCACGGATAGCGCCCGCGCGGGCGCGACCCCGGGAGTTGCGCGCTATGTGCTGATTATCGGCACATTGCTGGTCATTGTGATTTTTGCTGTTATCTTGTTGGTTTGACGAGAGATGCTGCACAGCAAGGTGCTTGACATCAAGCCGTCCGACCCCAGCTTGACAACGAACCGCGACGCCCTGCGCGCTAACGATCGGGATTGCATGACCGAAGCTACCCACACGGATCACGACGAACCGGGCGCGACTGCGGCCCCGGTGGAACATGTTTCGCTGTCGGATCCCGAGTTCAAGACGCAGCTGGCACAGGTGATTCCGCATCTGCGCGCCTTTGGCCGCTCGCTGTCGGGCAGCCGCGATCTCGCCGACGATCTGGTCCAGGAGACCCTCCTAAAGGCGTGGGCCGCGCGCAAGCGCTTCCAGGCCGGCACCAACATGCGCGCCTGGACCTTCATCATCCTTCGCAACCTCTATCTCAGCCAGATGCGCCGCGCGCGCTTCAAGGGCGAGTGGGACGATCTGGTCGCCGATCGCCTGCTGGCGGCGCCGGCAAGCCAGGATCGCCACGTCGAGCTGGCGGACATGCAGCGTGCGCTGCTCCACCTGCCGCAGCCCCAGCGCGAGGCGCTGATCCTGGTCGGCGCAGGCGGGTTCGCCTATGAGGAAGCGGCCGAGATCTGCCAGGTCGCGGTCGGCACGATCAAGAGCCGGGTGGCCCGCGGCCGCGTCGCGCTCGAGGCGCTGATGTCGGAGGGGCAGCTGCCCTCCCGTCGCTCGACCTCCCTCAATGAGGACGGTCGCAGCGCGCTCGACACGATCATGGGCGAAGTCGAGGATCTCAGCCGCGAACGCTGAGGGTTCTTGTTCACGTGCCTGTGGACATTCCCTATCGTATGCCGACGCACATCGTGGAAACCTGCTCTTTCTAGCAGAAGGGCAGGTTTCATGCGTCTCGATCGTTCTTATCGCCGCCAATCGGGTTTCGGGCCCACAACAGTCAGCGTGATCGCGCTGATTTCGCTGGTGGCCATGCTGTGGCTGGTACTGTGGAAGCTGTTCCAGGTCACTGGCTGAGGCGGCAGAAATCGGCCCTTGCCACCCGCGCGCGCTTCCCCCATATGCGCCGCGGGAGTCGGGCGGACGGGATCGTCGCCAACCCGGTCAGGTCCGGAAGGAAGCAGCCGTAACGATTTCGTCCCGGGTCGTTCCGGCTCCCACCCATCACCCACATCGCTATCCACAGGCCATCGCGCCTCCCGCTTCGACAAATCGTCTGCGGATGCCTAGATAGGCAGCGATGTCCGATTCCCTGCTTGGCCTCGAAGAACCGCCGCAGCCTGCGAAGGCCGAAGCCTATCGCGTGCTAGCCCGCAAATACCGGCCGCAGACGTTCAGCGCGCTGATCGGCCAGGATGCGATGGTCACCACGCTGGGCAACGCGATAAAGCGCGACCGGCTGGCGCACGCCTTCCTGTTGACCGGCGTGCGCGGGGTGGGCAAGACCTCCACCGCGCGGCTGATCGCCAAGGCGCTCAACTGCATCGGCCCGGACGGGCAGGGCGGCCCGACGATCGATCCGTGCGGCGTCTGCGAACCCTGCCGCGCGATCGCCGAGGGGCGCCATATCGACGTGATCGAGATGGACGCCGCCAGCCATACCGGCGTCGACGATGTGCGCGAGATCATCGAGGCATCGCGCTATGCCGCGGTCTCGGCGCGCTACAAGATCTACATCATCGACGAAGTCCACATGCTGTCGAAGAACGCGTTTAACGCGCTCTTGAAGACGCTGGAGGAGCCGCCGGGGCATGTGAAGTTCCTGTTCGCCACGACGGAAGTGAACAAGGTGCCGGTCACGGTGCTGTCGCGCTGCCAGCGCTTCGACCTGCGCCGCATCCCGGCCGAACTGCTCGCCGAGCATTTCGCCAGGGTGTGCGTGGCCGAGCAGGTCGAGGCGGAGCCCGAGGCGCTGGCGCTGGTCGCCCGCGCGGCGGAAGGTTCGGCGCGCGACGGGCTTTCGATCCTCGACCAGGCGATCGCGCATGCGGGCCTGGAAGGCGAGGGAGTGAAGGCCGAGGCCGTGCGCCAGATGCTCGGCCTGTCCGATCGCGGCGCCAACCGCGCGCTGTTCGGCACGCTGGTCGAAGGCCAGGCGCAGCAGGCGCTCGCGGGGCTGCGGGCGCAATATGATCTGGGCGTCGACCCGCTGGCGGTGCTGCGTGCGCTGCTGGAGACGGTGCACGGCGTGACCCTGGTCAAGCTCGGCACGCACCGCCTCTCCGGTCAGTCGACCGAGGAGCGCGAGGCGATGGAGGGCTGGGCGAGCCGGCTGTCCTTCCCGGCGCTTCACCGGCTGTGGCAGTTGCTGCTGCGCGGGCATGACGAAGTCGCCAAGGCGGCGCTGCCGATCGAGGCGACCGAGATGGCGTTGCTGCGCGTGATCCACGCCGCGCAGCTCCCCGATCCGGGCGAGCTGGCAAAGCAGATCCTCAGCGGCAGCATCGCGGTGCCGGCGGGCGGTCCGGCCGCCGCGGCGCCTGCCGAGCCGACCGCGCCTGCGCCCGCCACGGTGCAGGAGACGGGGCCGGTCCTGCCGACCAACCTCTCCGAACTTGCCGAGCATCTGGAGACGCATCGCCGTCTCCAGCTCGCGATGTTCGTCCGCGATTACATGCGGCCGGTGCGGTTCGAGGGCAGCGAGATCGATTTTGGCGCGGCGCGGCCGCTGCCGCAGGATTTCGTGCGCGAGCTGGGCGGTGCGCTCAAGGACAGCACTGGCGTGCACTGGAAGATTACCCTCGTCGACGGCGCCACCGCGATGACGCTGCGCGAGGAACAGGCGGCGAAGGAAGCGGCCGAGCGCGAAGCGGTGCTCGCCTCGCCGATCGTCGCCGCCGCGATTCAAGCTTTTCCAGATGCCGAGTTGATCGGCTGGACCAAGACCGGGAGTGACGGATGAAGAGTCTCGAAGAAATCATGGCCATGGCGCAGAATGTGCAGGCCGAACTCACCAAGGCGCAGGCGAGTCTCGATTCGGTCGAGGTCGAGGGCGTTTCGGGCGGTGGCCTCGTCAAGGTGACGGCCAGCGCCAAGGGCCGGATCATCGGAATTGCAATCGACGATTCGCTGGTCAACGTCGCCGAAAAGGCGATGCTGGAGGACCTGCTGGTCGCCGCGTTCAACGATGCGCGGGTCAAGGCCGATGCGGCGTCGTCGGAAGCGATGGGCAAGATGACGAGCGGCCTGCCGCTGCCGCCGGGCTTCAAGCTCCCGTTTTGAGACAATAGGTTAGGGAACCAGAAGTTCGTCCCCTCGGTTGCTGTCGCCAGACTAACCGAGGAGAGACGATCATGGCGGAACGTATCGTTGAAGACGGCGTGGCGACCGACCGCGCGACCCACACCGCGGTGATCGAGCGCCGCAGCGGCGGCGGTGCCGGCATGGCGCTGATCGGGCTCGCGGTATTGATCGCGGTGGTGATCGGCGCCTTCTACCTGTTCAACCAGAATGCCCGCGAGAACGCCAAGACCAATGCGGTGACCAGCGCTGCGAGCAGCGTCGGCGATGCCGCTAAGGATGTCGGCGACGCGGCGAAGGACGCGGCGAAGTAAGCCGACACGCACCCTCACCCTTCGGCGCTGCGCGCCTCCCTCCCTCTCCCGCAGGCGGGAGAGGGAATGATGCCCAAAGCCCTCTCCCGCCTGCGGGAGAGGGAGGGGACCTGCCGCCGCAGGCGGTGGGGAGGGTGAGGGTGACCGCGGGCTAGGCGCTCACTTCAGGCAGCGATCCAGCCCGTTGCCCGCCACGACGTTAATCCGCGCATTGATCTTGTTGCCATAGCGCCGGGTGAACCCGCGCGGGTCGATCGCCGCGCGCTTCTTGGGCAGCGGCAGCACCGCGGCGATCAGCGCCGCCTCGCGGTCCGAGAGCTGCGACGCGTCATGGTGGAAGTAGCGCATCGCACCGGCGTTCACGCCATAGGTGCCGATGCCGGTCTCGGCGACGTTGAGGTACACCTCCATGATCCGCCTTTTGCCCCAGATCTTCTCGATCAGCACGGTGAAATAGGCTTCCAGACTCTTCCGGAAATAGCCGCCGCCCTGCCACAGGAACACGTTCTTGGCGGTCTGCTGGCTGATCGTCGAGCCTCCGCGAATCTTGTGATTGCCCTGGGCATTGCGCTGATACGCCTTCTCGATCGCCGCGAAGTCGAAGCCGTCATGCTGGCAGAAGCGCGAATCTTCAGCCGCGATCGCCGCACGCGCCATGCTCGGATCGATGCGGCTCAGCGGCATCCAGTCCTTGGTGACGCCGTGCCCGGCGAACACGTCGCCGATCATCGTCCAGGTGATGGGCGGCGGCACGAAGCGATAGACCGTCACCATCAACAGCGACAGCAGCACGAAGCCGAGTATGAGCTGGAACGCCAGCACGATCAGCCGGCGCCACCAGGGCTTGCGGGCCTTGGCCGGGGAACGGCGGGGGGAGGAGGGGCGGGCGCGAATCTTGCTCACGTTCCCGCCATGCCCCAGCCGGGGCGGTTCCTGCAATCGCTTGCGGGAACCGCCGGCCGGATCAGTGAGTGGCGAGCAGGCGGCGGTCGCCTGCCAGGCGCATCATCGCCTTTTGCAGCTTTTCGAACGCACGCACCTCGATCTGGCGCACGCGCTCGCGCGACACGCCATAGACCTGGCTCAGTTCCTCGAGCGTCTTGGGATCGTCGGTCAGGCGACGCTCGGTAAGGATGTGCTTCTCGCGCTCGTTGAGGTCTTCCATCGCCGAGACGAGCATGTCGTGGCGGACGTCCGCCTCCTGCGCTTCGGCGACCGATTCGTCCTGCAGCGGGCCTTCATCGGCCAGCCAATCCTGCCACTGGCTCTCGCCATCCTCGCGCATCGGCACGTTGAGCGAGGTATCCCCGCCCATCGCCATGCGGCGATTCATCGAGGTGACCTCTTCCTCGGTCACGCCCAGATCGGTGGCGATCTTGGCGAGGTTTTCCGGAGACAGATCGCCATCCTCGAACGCGTCGAGCTTGGCCTTCATCCGGCGCAAGTTGAAGAACAGCTTCTTCTGCGCGGCGGTGGTGCCCATCTTCACCAGTGACCAGCTACGCAGGATGAATTCCTGAATCGAGGCGCGGATCCACCACATCGCATAGGTGGCGAGGCGGAAGCCGCGATCGGGCTCGAACTTCTTCACGCCCTGCATCAGGCCGATATTGCCCTCGGAGATCAGCTCCGACACGGGCAGGCCATAGCCGCGATAGCCCATCGCGATCTTCGCGACGAGGCGAAGGTGCGAGGTGACCAGCTGGGCCGCCGCATCGGTGTCACCATGCTCCTGGAAGCGCTTGGCGAGCATATATTCCTGCTCGGGGCTCAGGATCGGAAATTTCTTGATCTCGGCCAGGTAGCGATTGAGGCTCGCTTCGCCGCCAAGCGCCGGAATCGTCGCGGGGACGTTGCTGCCGCTAGCCATGATCGTTTCTCCCTTTCCAACGGGTGCCGGTCCAAACGGAGGGACTCGGGCGCCCAACACTCATACGAGAAGCTGGTTGAACAGTTCCTGCATGTCTGCAGGCATTACGCTATCGAACGCCAAAGCGTTACTTTTGATCGGGTGGATGAACCCGAGACGTGCCGCATGCAAGGCCTGGCGCTGGAAACCCAAGGTTGCCAGAAGTCCGCGGTGGGTGGAACGCATACTTCCATATAGAGGATCACCCACCAGCGGGTGGCCGATCGACGCCATGTGCACGCGTACCTGATGGGTACGTCCGGTCTCTAACCGGCATTCGATCAACGTCGCGTCACGCAGTTGGTTCAGCCGGGTCCAGTGGGTAATCGCATGCTTGCCGTGACCGGGCGAACACACCGCGATCTTCTTGCGATTGCTTGGCGAGCGGGCGAGCGGCGCGTTGACCGTGCCCGAGGCGGCGAGCACCCGGCCGCTGGCGATCGCCCGGTAGCGCCGGTCGATGCTGTGCGCCTTGAACTGGGCGGCGAGCCCGACATGCGCGCGATCGGTCTTGGCCGCCACCATCAGGCCCGACGTATCCTTGTCGATCCGGTGGACGATCCCCGGCCGCGCGACGCCGCCGATGCCCGAAAGCTGGCCGGCACAGTGGTGGAGCAGCGCGTTGACCAGCGTGCCGTCGAGATTGCCCGCTGCCGGGTGGACTACCAGGCCCGCCGGCTTGTCGATCACGATCAGGTGTTCGTCCTCGAACACCACGTTGAGCGGGATGTCCTGCGCCTCGTTGTGCGCGGGTGCGGGATCGGGCACCACGACCTGGAACACCGCGCCGCCCACGGCCTTGCGAGCGGGGTCGCGGGCGAGGTCGCCGTCGGGGCCGGTGACGGCGCCGGAGGAGATCAGGGCCTTGACCCGCTCGCGCGACAGCGTCGGCAGCGCATCGGTCAAGGCACGGTCGAGCCGCCAGCCATGCGCCTCGTCCGCGATCCGCGCTTCTAAGATGGAAACCCCCTGATTCATGTTTTACCGAAAATGGGCATGGGCGTTACGATTTCAAGATCTATACTGGACGGTATAAAAAAAGCTTCGGCGGCGGCGGCGCCGCGGGAGGCGTGCGGGCTGTTGCTGGGGGCAGGGGGCAGGATCGAACGCTTCACCGAGTGTGCAAACGTTTCCGATGTGCCCGAGATCCGCTTCGAGATCGATCCTGCCGCACTGTTCGCCGCGCTGCGAGCGGAGCGGGCGGGTGGGCCGGCGCTGTTCGGCTATTGGCATTCGCATCCGAACGGGGATGCCAGCCCCTCGCGCACCGATGCGGCAATGGCGGCGGCAGATGGGAAGCTATGGATGATCCTGGCCTGGGAGGACGTCACCTGCTGGCGGGCGGGGCAGGGGGGGCGGTGGGACAGGTTCGCGGAAGAACCGCTGATCGTCGTCTAGGTTCGGAAAGACCGCCTCCTCCCCCGCCAGGGGGAGGTGGGCCGCGCAGCGGCTCGGAGGGGGAGGAAGCACGCCGGCTCGAAAGGTTCTGGCATCCTCCCCCTCCGTCGCCTTTGGCGCCACCTCCCCCTGGCGGGGGAGGATAGGCTCAAGCGAGCGCCGGAGCGTGGTCCGCCGCCAGCACCAGCCGCCCGCATTCGATCATCTCGCTGAGATGCGCCGCATAATGGTAGCGGATCGTCGGGAAACCCTCGTGGTGGAATGCCCGCCGGCTGGGACCGACATGCAGCAGGAAGCGGTTCGCCTCCGCCCGTTTGAGCAGGCGGCGGACATGCGGCTGCGATACGCCGAAGCGCCGCGCCAGCTCGGCGAGCGGCACGGTTGCACCCGCGATCGGCTCGAACGCATCGTCGGTGCAGGTCAGCGCCAGCGTGTGGAGAATGGCGCAGCCCGCCAGCGGGTGCAGGAACGAGGCGCGCAGGCTAGGGAAGGGGTCCGGGCCGCTTGCCAGCGCGTAAAGGCGGCTCGCCTGTACGCTGAGAAAGTGCTGGTAGTGCACGGGGTCTTCCAGCGCCTCGGCGAGCGTAGCCAGCGCCGGATCGAGCATCGCGGCGGGCTCCAGCGCCGCCTGGATGTGCCGACACCAGGCTTGCTGGAAGGCCGGGGTGGTCCGGTAGCAGCTGCCCGAAGCAGGTTGCAGCACGCCGATATGCTGCATGAAGTCGATCAGCGCGGCGGCGCGATTGGCGGTCAGCAGCCCGGTGGCGGCGCAGATCTGCCGGAGCAAGGTGAGCGTCAGCCCGCCGCGGTTATCGAGATAGGCCGCCGACATCGCCGTGATGTAGTGGCCCGCATCCTTGAACACCGCGGCCAGGGTGCGATCCGCGTCCGCTACGGCGAGGATGTTGGCAGCGAAGCGCCGCGCGGCCAAGCCGAAGGCCGGGTGCGCGGCGACCTCGATCCAGTGCGGAGGCAGCGCCTCCGGATCCGTTGTTGCCGCCTGAAGCACCGTTATCGACCCCCAAAATCTACGCTCCGCTCGCTAGCATGCGACTTTCACTGGGAACAATTCGATTCCGTAACAAAAATGCAATTGCCGTTCAGCGCTGCTCCGCCGCGATTTGGCGGAGCGCCTGCTCGAATGCCTCGGGCGGCTGCCCGCCGGAGATCAGATAGCGCTGGTCGATCACGATGGCGGGCACCGACTGGATGCCGCGCGATTGCCACAGCGCCTCCTCGGCCCGCACTTCCTCGGCATAGCGCCCCTCGTCGAGCACGCGCGCCGCCTCCATGGCATCGAGCCCGGCCGTCTCGGCAGCAGCAAGCAGTACCGCGCGGTCGCCGGGGTTCTTGCCGTCGGTGAAATAGGCGGTGAACAGCGCCATCTTGAGCGCTTGCTGGTCGCCGACCAGTGCTGCCCAATGCAGCAGTCGGTGCGCGTCGAAGGTGTTGTAGATGCGCGAATCGTCCCCCATCGCCATGGTGAAGCCGAGTGCCCCGGCGCGTTCGCGGATCATCGCGCGGGTGCCGGCGGACTGTCCGGGCGTCGCGCCATATTTGCGGCCGATATGCTCGACGATGTTCTCGCCCTCAGGGGCCATCGCCGGGTTGAGCTCGAACGGATGGAAGCGGATCTCGGCGGTCACCGCATCGCTTACGCGGGCCAGGGCTTCCTCCAGCCCCTTCAACCCGATCACGCACCAGGGGCAGACGATGTCGGAAACGAAGTCGATCGTCAGCGGTCGGGGCATGGTGCGCGCTCCTGCAAGAGTAAGGTTCGGCGCTAGACCAGACCGAAGCGTCTGAAAAGTCTGCGGTTGCCGCGCGCAGCCGGAACGATCCTGCCCCTCCTCACGTTAACCGGACCGAATTTCAGGGAGAGACATCATGCTTTGGACGCTCGTCGTAATTCTCGTCATCCTGTGGCTGCTCGGCTTCTCGTTCCATATCGCCGGCGGGATCATCCATATCCTGCTCGTGATCGCGCTCGTGATCGGCCTGATCCAGCTGTTCACCGGCCGTAGGGTCTGACGCAGGGCCCGGCGGGACGCATCCGCGCCCGCCGGGTCTCGCCACACGAAGAATGCGGGGCCGCGCGCCCCACGATGATTTTCTACCCCACCAGCAAGCGCAGCTATTTCGGCGTGTTTCATCGCGACCGCAGCGCGCATTCCCGGGTCGTCCGACAGGGGGCACCGATCGCGCCAGGATACTGCCACGGTGCTTGCAGCTTCCCATCCGCTGCGCCAAAGGGGATTTACAGCTGGAGCCTCACAACTTGAATATCAGCCCTACCGAATTCGCGAGTCTGCTTTGTTCGCGCCTGTGTCACGACTTGCTGAGCCCCGTGGGTGCGCTCAACAACGGTCTGGAACTGCTTGCCGACGAACATGATCCGGAAATGCGCGCGCGCTGCCTGGAGCTGCTGGCGGAGAGCGCGCGGGCCAGCGCCAACAAGCTCAAGTTCTTCCGCCTCGCATTCGGCGCCGCCGGCGGATTCGGCGAGACGGTAGACACGCGCGAGGCGCAGGCTGCGCTGGAAGGGCTGTTCGGCGACAATCACCGCGTGAAGATCGGCTGGATGGTCGAAGAGCCGGTGATGGCCAAGCAGGCGATCAAGGTGCTGCTCAACCTGGCGCTGATCGGCGGCGACGCGCTGGTCCGCGGCGGCCAGCTCGATATCGGCGCCGAGACCAATGAGGGCACGATCGAGATCGTGATCCGTGCCGACGGTCCGCGCATCGTGCTCGACCCCGAACTGCGCGGCGCGCTTGCCGGCGGCCGCGAGGAAGTGCCGATCACCCCGCGCGCGGCGGCGGCGTTCCTGGCGCACGAACTGGTCGTCCAGCATGGTGGCCAGCTCCAGGTGAGCCCGCCCGATTCCGAGGTGCTGCTGTTCGGGGCATCCTTCCCGGTCGGCTGAACGAGGAACGATCCGGCTCCATAACCCGGAATTAACCCTCGACCGCCATGGTGGCCCCCGGAAAATTTCCACCGGGGCCCCATGGACGACCTGCTGCAGGACTTCATCGCCGAGACGCGCGAGACGCTCGAGGCGCTTTCGGGCGAGATCGTCGCCTGGGAGTCGCAGCCCGACGACCGGGCGCGGCTCGATGCTATCTTTCGTTTCGTCCACACCGTGAAAGGCAGCTGCGGCTTTCTCGACCTGCCGCGGCTGGAGCGGTTGGCGCACGCCGCGGAAGACGTGCTGGCGCAGGTGCGCGACGGCGCGCGGATGCCGGATCGGGCGCTGGTCAACGCGGTGCTCGCGGTGGTCGACCGGATCGGCGAGATCGTCGAGGCGATCGATGCCGGCGCTGCGCTCGACGACAGCGGCGAGGAATTGCTGATCGCGGCACTCGCCGAAGGATCCGAGGAGATCGTGCTGCCGTCGCCGGTGGGGCAGCGCGCGCCCTCGCGCAGCGTGCGGCTGGGCGTCGACCTGCTCGACCGGATGATGAGCGGCATGTCGGAGATGGTGCTGGCGCGCAACGAGCTCGCCCGGCGCCTGCGGGCCGGCGATGTTGACCCCACGGTGGAGGCTGCGCTGGAGCGGCTTTCGCTCACCGTCGGCGAGATGCGCGACACCGTCACGCGCACACGGATGCAGAAGATCGACGCGCTGTTCTCGCCGCTGCCGCGCATGGTGCGCGATACCGCGGCGGGTCTGGGCAAGTCGGTGGCGCTGCAGATCGAGGGATCGGACGTCGAGCTCGACCGCGAAATGATCGAGGTGATGCGCGATCCGCTGGTCCACATCATCCGCAACGCGATCGACCATGGCATCGAGGCGCCGGCCGAGCGCCACGCCGCGGGCAAGCGCGAGGTCGGCCGGCTTTGTGTGTCGGCACGGCAATCGGGCAACCAGATCATCATCGAGATCGCCGATGACGGGCGTGGGGTGAATGTCGAGCGGCTGATCCAGAAGCTGGCGCTGGGCGGCATCCGCAGCGAGCGTGACCTGCATGCGCTGAGCGATGCGGCCAAGCTGGAGCTGATGTTCCACCCCGGCCTGTCGAGCAAGGATACCGTTTCCGAGGTCAGCGGCCGCGGCGTCGGCATGGACGTGGTCAAGGCGAGCATCGACCAGATCGGCGGTCGGGTGGAGCTGGACAACGTCCCTGGCAAGGGGCTGCGCATCGCCATCCATGTGCCGCTGACGCTGTCGATCATCTCGGCGATCATCGTCGGCGCGGGCAAGCAGCGCTTCGCCATCCCGCGCCAGTCGATCGAGGAGATCGTCAGCGAGCGCGGCGAGGCGATCCGCATCGACCAATTGGGTGGCACCCCGATCGCCACCGTGCGCGAGCGGCGGATGCCGTTGCTCGACCTGGGACATCTGCTGGAGCTGTGCCCGAACCGCGAACAGCATGGGCCGCGCATGCTCGTGATCGTGAGCGCGGGGGCGGGGAGCTATGCGCTCGCCGTTGACGAGGTCCACGACAATGAGGAGCTGGTGATCAAGCCTGCCTCGCCCGCGGTGATGGCGACCGGCATCTATGCCGGCCAGACCTTGCCTGACTCCGGGCTGCCGATGCTGCTGCTCGATAGCGCGGGGATGGCGCGGGTAGGCGGGCTCGATTTCAGCCGCGACCTCAGTGCCGCGTTCGGCGATGTCGTCGAGGAAGCCGCGGCGCCCGGGCTGCCGGCGCTGCTGTTCGACGATCTCGACGGCGTGCGCCGCGCGGTGCCGCTGGCGGCGGTCGATCGCGTCGAGAAGGTTTCGGCCGCGCAGGTGCAACTGGCGGCAGGAAGTCACCGGCTGGCGATCGATGGGCGCATCGTGCCGTTGGCGATGCAAGGGCAGCTCGACGGCCGCGAGCGGCTGAGCGTGCTGCGGCTCAAGGACGGGGACGCCGAGGTCGCCTATGCCATCGACGACGCGATCGAGATCGTGACGCTGCCCGCCGAGATCGCACCCGCCCGATCGCCGGGCGCGGCGATGGGCGTTGCGCTGGTCGAAGGCGAGCAGATCGAGGTGCTCGACGTGCTGTGGGTGTTCGACATGCATGTCGATCGCGTCGCCGCCGAGGATGCGCCGCTCTGCCTGCTCGCCGGCGACAAGGACGGCTGGCTGGCGACCTTCGTTCGGCCGCTGCTGGAGACTGCAGGCTATCGCGTCGCCGCGAGCCTCGCGCCGGGGGAGATCCCGGCGGTGGTGCTCGCCGCCGATGCGGCCGATCCCGTTACGCCCGCCGCGCCGGTGGTTCGCCTGCGCCGCAAGCGCCAGGCCGAGCCGGGCGACGACAGCGTCTATCGCTATGACCGCGCAGGACTGCTCTTCGCGCTCGAAGCGCGGGTCGGCGCACGGGGAGGGTGCTGATGGCCGAGCAGTTGTACCTGATCGCCGAAGTGGCGGGGCGCACCGTCGCGATCGATTCGGACCAGGTCGAATCGGTGGTCGATATCGGCGAGGTGACGGCGGTGCCGCGCGCGGCCAAGGCGGTCCGCGGGCTGGCGGCGCTGCGCAGCCGGGTCGTCACCGTCGTCGATACCGAGGTAGCGCTGGGGATGAACGGCTGCACGCTCGCCCGGCGCGCGGTGATCACCGCGATCGACGGGCATCACTATGCGATGCTGGTCGACACGCTGGAGGATGTCGAGCTGTTCGAATTGCGCCCGCTGGCCGGCGGCATCGCGCTGGAGGGGAATTGGCGGGCCGCTGCGCGCGGGCTGGTCGAGCGGGATGGCGAGCCGATCCTGGTCGTTGACCTCGCCGCGTTGGTCCCCGCATCGGCGCTGCTTTCCTGAATGCGGATTAACGCGAAGCTTACACCTTGCAGGTACAGTGTAATTTCAAAGACACCTGCCAGGGGATCAGGGACCGATGAAGACGTGCCTCGTCGTGGACGATTCGAAAGTGATCCGGAAAGTCGCCCGGCACATTCTCGAAACCCTCGATTTCGAAGTCCGTGAGGCCGGTGACGGGCGCGAGGCGCTCGATTCCTGTCTGGCGGCCACGCCCGACGTGGTGCTGCTCGACTGGAACATGCCGGTGATGAGCGGCATGGATTTCCTCCGCGCGCTCAAGAATTCGGGCCTGGAGAAGCGCCCCAAGGTGGTGTTCTGCACCACCGAGAACGGCATGGCCTATATCCGCGCGGCGATCGAAGCCGGGGCGGACGAATATGTGATGAAGCCGTTCGATCGCGAGACGCTGGAAAGCAAGCTGCAGATCGTCGGCGTCGCCTGACCTCCTCCCGCCGGAGCGCGCCCGCGTGACCAGCCTGCCTTTCCCGCTGCCGGTCGATCCGGCGCGCGTTCCCGCCACGGGGCGCGTGCTGATCGTCGACGACTCGGTGGTCGCGCGTTCGGTGCTGACCCGGATGATCGAAGCCACGCAGCGCTTCCGCGTAGCGGCTGCGCTGAGCGAGGCGCGCGCGGCGCTCGACTATCTGGCGCGCGAGACGGTCGACATCATCCTGCTCGATATCGCCATGCCGGGCATCGACGGCCTCACCGCGCTGCCGGACGTGGTTGCCGCGGGCAAGGGCGCCAAGGTGCTTATCGTCTCCTCCTCGGCCGATGAAGGCGCGGCGACGACGCTGCAGGCGCTGGCGCTGGGGGCTGCCGATACGCTGGTGAAGCCGGGCGTCGGCGCGTTCGGCGGGCGTTTCGCCGAGGTGCTGGAGGAACGGCTGGCCAAACTGTTCGACATGCCGGGCGAGCCGCTTGTCGCCTGTCCGGCTGCCCCGGCGCCGCGCCCGGCAAGCGCGAGCGTGCAGCTCGACCCGTTTCAGATCGTCGCTATCGGCGCCTCGACCGGCGGCATCCATGCGCTCAGCCAATTCTTCCGCCAGATCCCGGCGAGCTTCCGGCTGCCGATCCTGGTCACCCAGCATCTGCCGCCCAGCTTCATGAGCTATTTCGCCACCCAGCTGGCCGTGCTCGGCAGCCGGCCCTGCGACGTCGCGACCGACCGGATGCGGATCCGCCCCGGCCGGATCGTGATCGCACCGGGCGACGCGCACATCAAGGTGGTCCGCACCTCCGAAGGCGCGGCGATCCGGCTGAGCACCGAATGGGCGCGCAGCGGCTGCATGCCCTCGGTCGACCCGATGTTCGACAGCATCGCCGAGGTGTTCGGCGCGCGCGCGCTCGGCGTGGTGCTGAGCGGCATGGGCCGCGACGGCTGCGAGGGTGCCGGGCGGATGGTCGAGGTCGGCGCCAAGGTGCTGGTGCAGGACCAAGCGAGCTCGGTCGTCTGGGGCATGCCGGGCGCGGTGGCGACCGCAGGACGGGCGAGCGCGGTGCTGCCGCCCGATGAAATAGGCCGACTGATCGGCAGGGGAGGGGCGCGATGATCGAACATATGGCGCCAAGCGGCGGGGCGATGCAGTTGATCGGGTCGCTGCTCGAGCAGCGGACCGGCCAGCAGATCGCCGCCAACCGCGCATGGCGGATCGAGACGGCGCTGAAGCCGGTGCTGCGCGAGCGCGGGCTGCCGAGCCTGGATGCGCTGGTCGGGCAGTTGCTCGGCGCGCGCTCGGGCGAATTGGCGGATCAGGTCGTGGACGTTCTGCTCAACCAGGAAACCAGCTTCTTCCGCGACGTCGCAGTGCTCGATCAGATCGCGGCGGCGGCCGTGGCGAGGCAGGCGGCGATCGGCAACCGCCGGCTGCGCATCTGGTCCGCCGGTTGCTCGACCGGGCAGGAGCCGCTGTCGCTGGCGATGCTGTTCGACGAGAAGGCCGACGCCTTCCCGATGCCGCCCGAGATCGTCGCCACCGACGTGTCCGGCGTTGCGCTCGCCCGGGCGCGGGCAGGGCGCTATTCGCAGTTCGAGATCCAGCGCGGGCTTCCGGTGCGGCGGATGGTCCAGTGGTTCGATACCGAGGGCGGGGACTGGGTCGCCCGGCAGGAGCTGGTCCGCCGCGTCCAGTTCCGCCAGCAGAACCTCACCGCCGATGCACCGCCGCCGGGCAAGTTCGACATCATCCTGTGCCGCAACGTCATGCTTTATTTCTCGCTGCCGCTGCGCCGCCAGGTGTTCGACCGGCTGGCGACCGCGATCCAGCCCGGCGGGCTGCTGGTGCTGGGCGCGGGCGAGACGGTGATCGGGCTGACCGAGCATTTCACCCCCAGCGAAGCCTTTCGCGGCTTCTATCGCACCGCCGATGCCGAGCCGGCATCGCTTGCGGTGGCCGGTTGAGACGGGCGGATTGTCAGCGCCGATGCGTGCAGTAGAAGAATGCATGACCAGCGGCCTCGACATCCTCGACGCGCCTTCGCCCAATTTCGGCGAGCGCCTCTCCCCCGTCTCGATGATCGTGCTCCATTACACCGGCATGGAAAGCGGCGAGGCGGCGCTGGCGCGATTGCTCGATCCGGAGGCGCAGGTCTCGGCGCATTATCTGATCGAGGAGGATGGCCGCATCTTCCGCCTGGTCGACGAGGCCAAGCGCGCCTGGCATGCGGGCCGTGCGCACTGGCGGGGGATCGACGACGTCAACTCGGCCTCGATCGGCATCGAGATCGTCAATCCCGGCCATGAATTCGGCTACCGCCCGTTCACCCCCGAGCAGATGAGTTCGCTGATCCCGCTGGTCGCGGACATCAAGGAGCGGCACGGCATCACCCGCGGCAACATCGTCGGCCATTCGGACGTCGCCCCGGCGCGCAAGCAGGATCCGGGCGAGCTGTTCAACTGGCACGCGCTAGCGCGCCTCCGGCTGGCGCTGCCGCGGCCGACGCGCAACCTAGTCGATCCGGGCTGGCCCGACGGTGGTTTCATGCTTGCGCTGGAGCGGTTCGGCTATGACGTCACCGATCCGGTCGCGGCGGTGACCGCCTTCCAGCGGCGCTTCCGCCCCGAACTGATCGACGGCGAGATCGACATGGAGTGCCGCTGCATCCTGCTCGCGCTGCTGCTGCCGCGCCCGCAGGGAGAAGACTGAACGAATCGCTGACCGATAACCATGTTTGATTACGGATTTCTAAGCCGAATTTGATTGGCTGCACGCCGGAGGAACGAACGGTGAGCAACTCGATTCGCGCTGCGATGGCACCCATGGGCCCGGTGCACGTCCGACTGACTAGTATCGTGCGGGGCGACAGCAAGGGCCCCGGCATCGGCATCATGAATGCGCCTACCGCCGCTGAGGCGACGGCGGAACTGCACCGGGCCGCCCGTGTCGCGGGTGCGGACAAGGTGGTGAGCGTTGCTGCCGATTATCGCCGCGCCGCGCTCGCCGGCGGGACCACCAGCACCCAGTGGCGCATCGACGTACAGGCTTGGGGGACGGCGATGGCGCCGGCCAAGGTGGAGCCGAGCGAATCGCCCGAGGAGCAGCGCGCGCAGGAAGCGGACAAGGCGAAGGACCGGGCCAAGGACCAGGACACCGCCAGGAAGGCGCAGGACGCCCGCGGCGATGCGCAGGATACGGCCGAGCAGGCGAAGTCGCGCGACGCCGCCGCATCCGAGCAGGCCGCCAGGCCGCGGGTCGAGGCAGCACCGCAACTTGCTGCGCGTGCGCCCTCGACCAGCGTCGAGACCGCCGCGGCGACCACCAGCGACTCCACGCCCGCGCCGAGCGCACCCGCCGCCTCGCAGCGCTGAACCGCTTGCGCAGCGGCGCGAAGCCGCTAGAGCGGACCGCGCCAGAGGGTCGGGCGGCCGCCGCTTGCAGCGATGCGAGGGGAGGAAAGTCCGGGCTCCACGGAACGACGGTGGCGGGTAATGCCCGCCGGGGGTGACCCCAGGGAAAGTGCCACAGAGAGCAGACCGCCCACTGCCCCGGTTCGCCGGGGTAAGGGCAAGGGTGAAAGGGTGCGGCAAGAGCGCACCGCGCGACCGGTAACGGAAGCGGCATGGTAAACCCCACCGGGAGCAAGACCGAATAGGGACGGCACATGCGCCTCGTTCCGGCGCGTCGTCCGGGTTGGTTGCTGGAGCGGCGGAGCAATCCGTCGCCTAGAGGAATGGTCGCCTATCCCCCTCGGGGGTGGACAGAACCCGGCTTACAGACCCTCTGGCATCACTCTTATGAAACGCGCGGCTCTGGCCTTTGGCCGGTCCCGCGCCTATCTGGGCGAGCTATGGCGCGATACACGCGATCGATGGACTGGGGTTTTCCCCGCTGGCGCGAGTACGGCTCGGAGCGCGAGGCCGCGCGCGTGCGGCTGTGCGACCGCGACGGCTGCGAGAAACCGGGCGACCGGCCCGCGCCCAAGTCTCCCAACAATCCGGACCGCTGGTATTTCTGCGAGGAACATGCCGCAGAATATAACCGCAACTGGGACTATTTCGCCGGCCTGACCGCGGAAGAGGCGGCGCAGCGCGAGGCGAACGAACGGCGCACGGCTAACGGCTATGCGCATTCGGCGACCAACAGCTGGGCAGGGCCCGGTGACGGCAGCCGCTCGCGCGACGAGATGAAGGCGCTGGAAGTGCTGGAGCTGGAAGTCGATGCCAGCTTCGAGGCGGTGCGCGGCGCCTGGCGCCGGCTTGCCAAGGAATATCATCCGGACGTGCGCCCGAACGATGCCGCGGCGGCCAAGCAGTTCCAGGCGATCCAGGCGGCGTACGACGTGCTCAAGACCGCCGAGGATCGGCGCCAGTGGAAGCCGCAATGAGCCAGCTGGTCGCCTCCAACTGGGGCAATGCGGTGCTGGTCTGCGGGAAATGCTCGAAGAAGCTCGGCGGCGGCTTCGGGCCGAAGGGGAAGTTGTCGCTCGCCAAGGCGCTGCGCAAGGAGTTCGGGCTCGGCAAGGGGCGCAAGGCTGAGGTCGGCGTGGTCGAGACCAAGTGCCTCGGCGTATGCCCCGGCGGCGCGGTGACCGTGGTCAACGGCGCGCAGGCGCGCGAATGGCTGATCGTGAAGAAGGGCGCGGACCTCGAAGAGGTCGGCCGCGAGCTAGGCCTTTCCTGACGAGCGTTTCCTCTCCCTTGAGAGAGAGTGTAGCGTAGTTTGGCGGCGTGCCGCCTAGCGAAGCTTGGAGAGGGTGTGCGGCGCGAGGCCCATCCTCGCATTTGCCCCTCTCCCTCCCACTGCCTTGGCAGCAGGCCCCTCCCTCTCCCCGGAGTGGAGAGGGTTTTTACGCGTACCGCCCCGCCGTTTCGCGGATCAGCGCGATCATGTTGGGGATGCCCTGAGTCCGGTTCGAGCTGAGCTGGTTCTTCAGGTCGAACGGGGCCAGCGCGCCTTCGATGTCGGTCGCCAGGATCTCGGCGGGGCCGCGGTCCTGCACGGTCAGCAGCACCAGCGCGATGATGCCCTTGGTGATCGCGGCGTTCGAATCCGCCAGGAAGTGGAGCCGTCCGTCGTCGGTCCGCGTGGGGTAGACCCACACCGAGGCCGAGCAGCCGCGCACCAGCGTCGCATCGGTCTTGAGCGGGTCGGGCATCTGCTCGAGCGCCTTGCCGAGATCGATCAGCAAGCGATAGCGATCGTCGGCGTCGAGAAACCCGTATTCTTCCTGGAGATCGTCGAGGCTGGTCATGGCGTCCGCGCTAGCCGCACCGGCCGCGTTTTTCCAGCCTCGTGGTTACTTGGCCGTAGGCGCGTCGTAGCGCAGGCCGAGCCGGGGACGGGGTGCCCGCACCGGCGCCGGGGCGGGCTGGCTGTCCGCCACCGGCGGGGTCGCCTGGTTCACAGGTCCACCCCGGCGGCGATCGCCTCGAGCTTGCGGATGCGTTCCTTAAGGTCGGCCAGCTCGATCCGCGAGGCGGGACTAGGCATCGTGGCTGCGGCAGGCTCGGGCCGCCGGAGTTCGACCAGCTCGCGGTGCTTCAGCGCCAGCCAGCCGCGCCAGCCGGACAGTGCCGCGGCGGTGATCATGCCCAGCCCGGCGAGGCCGGAAACGGCGAGGGTGACGGTGGTTTGCGGGTCGATGGTCATGGGGTTCGCTCCCAGAAACATGGCTCAGATCCGGTTCTTGTCACGCAGCTTCTCGATCTCATGGTCGAGCCGCAGGCTGTTTTCATTGTCGGTGATGACGCGCTCGAGCACCTGGACGCGCTCCTTGAGGGCGCGGATCTCGTCGCGGAGGCGGTCGGCCTCGAACTTCTCGGCGGGATCGCGGCTTGCCAGGCCTTCCATCCTGTCGCCCCGGCCCCCCTTGATCACGCCGTAGCGCGCCTGGAGAACCTTGCCGATCGTGATCACGACGATGATGGCCACGACCATTTCGAACGGGTTCATTGCACCTTACTCCCCTAACCGGCGCGCGTGGCGCCTTAATTCCCTGCTTGCGATGCCTGGGCGGCGCGGAGGGCGCGGCGGCGGGGGCGATCGCGGCTTTCAGCGAGGGCAATAGCTCCCCCGCACAGTGCGGCAAGCACTGCGAGCATGACAATCATCACAATTTCCTTGCTTAGAAGAAGGTGGAAAGGTTTCTTCAGTTCAGCGGCGCGTCGCGCAGCTTCTCGATTTCTTCGGAAAGACCCATGCCGCGATCGGTGATGATCCGTTCGAGGACCTGAACCCGCTGTTCGAGCCGAGCGGTCTGGGCGGCATATTGCGCGGCCTTTTCCGCGGTCATCTGGGCCTCGATTTCCATGCGGCGCTCCCAGAGCTTGAACAGCGGGCGGAAGAATACGCCGCCGATGATCGCCACGAGGCCGCAGCTGATGCCGAGGATCGGGATGAGAATGGGGGAAATCATGGGTCGGGCTCCTTCAGTTCGAGCGGCGCAGCGCGTCGATCTCGCGATCGAGCTGGTGGGCGCCGTCGGTCACGATGCGCTCGACATTGGCCAGGCGGTCCTTCACCGCGCCCAGCTCGGCGCGCAGCTGGCCGTTTTCCTGGCTGAGCAGCCTGACCCGCTCGATCGTCTCGTCGTTGCGCTGGGGATAGACCGACTTGCCCCAGGCATTTTCCAGCGGATAGCCGTGCTTGATGCGGAGCCACTGGTTGAAGATGGCCGCGGCGATCCCGAAGAACCCCAGCGAGATGCCCAAGAGGATGATCCAGGGCAGAAAAGGGGCGAGCGCTAGTTCGATCATCGGTCTTACTCCTCAGCGCAGCGCGTCGATGGCGCGGGCGGTCCGCTCGGCGGGATCGGTGGCGATCCGTTCGAGCACCGAAATCCGGTCTTCCAGCCGGCTGATCTGGCCTGCGAGCCGTTCGTTCTCGGCTGCGAGCAGGTCGATCTTGCGATTGGCGTCTGGGTGGACCCGGTGGATATTCTCGCCGTGATCGTCGCTGATCGAATAGCCATGCTTGGCGCGGATCCAGTTATTGGCGAGCCACCCGAAGGTGGAGAGCGCCATCAGCGCGATCACGAATTCGGGACCACCCCAGTTCATCGTCCTGCCTCCTTGTTGCCTGCGCCTCAGCGCAGGCTTTCGATCTCGTCGGCCAGCCGGGTGTTGCGGCTGGTGTAGAACATCTCGATGTCGGCGAGCCGGCGATCGATATCGCGGAACTTCGAGCGGACCTCAGCGGTGGAGCGCTTGGGGCTGGAGCGGACGCCCTGCCAGAAGCGCTCGTCCTCCGGCGTGTCGTACAGGCCCACCGGCTTGGGGTTGGCGAGCCAGGCGATCACGAAATAGCCCAGCGCGACCCAGCCCGTGGCGACGGTGAGCAGCACGGTGGCCACCCGCACCCAAGTCACGTCGATACCCGTGTAATCCGCCAGGCCGGCGCAGACGCCCATGAACTTGCGATTCTGGCGATCGAGATAGAATTTGGTGCGAGCGGACATCTCAGTTCCTCCGTGAAGGATCGTAGGGGGCCGGCTCAGCGCGCTGCGCCGAGTGCGGCCGATAGTCGGGGTTGTCGGCGGCGATGATGCGTTCGACCGTCATCAGCCGGTCTTCGAGCATGCGCGCCGTGCGGTAGAGGTCGTCGAGCAGGTTCTCGTCTTCCCGGGTGATGGTCCCGGCCTGCTTCCACTTGGTTACGTAGTGGAAGACGATCCAGGGCAGCCCGAGGAAGAGGATGGCACAGACGAAGACCGGGATGAGGAAGTCGTTCACGCGTCAGGCTCCCTTGTTGAGACGAGCCTTCAGCGCTTCGAGTTCGGCATCGACCTTTTCCGACGAGCGGAGTTCGGCGATTTCCTCTTCGAGCGTCTTCGGATTGCCGCCCAGGCCCATCGCATCGGCACGGCCTTCGGCCAGATCGACGCGGCGTTCCAGGATGTCGAAGCGCGAGAAAGCGTCCTGCATCTTCGACCCGTTGGTCATTTCCCGCAAGCGGGCGCGGTTGTTCGCGCTTTCCAGGCGGGCGACGACCGAGTTCTGGCGGACGCGGGCTTCGCGCAGCTTGTTCTGCAGCTTGTTGATGTCCTCTTCCGAAGCGCGGAGCGCCTCATCGAGCACGGCAATTTCCTGCTGCAGCTGGTCGCACATGTCGGCGGCCTTCTGGCGTTCGACCAGGGCGGCCTTGGCGAGGTCCTCGCGGTCCTTGGACAGGGCCAGCTCGGCCTTTTCGGTCCAGCTTTCCTGGAGCTTTTCCAGCTTCGCGATGTGGCGGCGCATTTCCTTCTGATCGGCGATCGTCCGAGCGGCGCTGGCGCGAACCTCGACCAGGGTTTCCTCCATCTCGAGGATGATCATGCGGATCATCTTCGCCGGATCTTCGGCCTTATCGAGCAGGTCGGTAACGTTGGCGGCGATGATGTCGCGGGTTCGCGAGAAGATACCCATGATATTGCGCTCCTTCGACTGTTCTTTGGGGGTGCCGCCGGAAGGGATGGGGGCCCTTCCGGCGGCCCCGGCACCTCCGAGGGAGGCGGTGCCGGGGAGACCTCGTGTGCCCGCTTCAGGCGATCGCCGGGGCCACCGCGCCGGCGGTGAGAACCACGCTGGCGAGGAAGGCGAAGGAAACCGCCACGAAGGCGTTGCGGAGGGTGTGGATCTGGTGGGTCATGATCGTGTTCCTGAACCTTGGTAGGTTGAAGTTGGTGCCCGTCATCGGGCTTGCCTCCATCTTTGCAGGAGGCGTGCCAGTTTTTGAAAACGGCAGAAAACCACCATTTCCTGTTTGACTACAAATGTAGTTTCGCAAATTGCACTTGCTAACAGTTGGGAAAATTCGCCAAGCTTGGGGAATGGAGCGGATCACCCAAGTTATCGGCCAGTCTTCGGCCTTTCTCGACGCGCTGGAACAGGCGAGCCGGGCTGCGGCGCTCGATCGCCCGGTGCTGGTGATCGGGGAGCGCGGCACCGGCAAGGAGCTGGTCGCCGAGCGTCTCCACCGCCTGAGCCCGCGCTGGGACCAGCCGCTCGTCACGATGAACTGTGCAGCACTGCCCGAGACGCTGATCGAAGCCGAATTGTTCGGCCACGAGGCGGGCGCCTTCACCGGCGCCACCAAGGCGCGCACCGGGCGCTTCGAGGAGGCCGATGGCGGTACCTTGTTCCTCGACGAACTGGGCACGCTCTCGATGGGCGCGCAGGAGCGGCTGCTGCGCGCAGTGGAATATGGCGAGATCACCCGGATCGGTTCCTCGCGCCCCGTGCGGGTCGACGTGCGCATCGTCGCGGCGACCAACGAGCATCTGCCGGACCGGGTGGAGAAGGGCACCTTCCGCGCCGACTTGCTCGATCGCCTGAGTTTCGAGGTGGTGACCTTGCCGCCGCTACGCCACCGCGGGGGTGACGTGGAGGTGCTCGCGGAGTTCTACGGCCGGCGCATGGCCTCAGAGCTGGGCTGGCAGGATTGGCCCGGCTGGGGGCCGCATGCGCTCGACGCGCTGCTTTCCTATGACTGGCCGGGCAATGTCCGCGAGCTGCGCAACGTGGTCGAGCGCGGGGTCTATCGCTGGGATCGCGGCGGGCCGATCGACCGGATCGAGATCGACCCGTTCGCTTCGCCCTATCGGCCTCGTCCGATGGCATCCTCGATGAGCCCGGTGGAGAAGCCGGCCGAGCCCGCCGCGCCGCCGCCCGCGCCGTCGACACCCCCGGATCTCGGCGGCGACTTCAAGACGCGGGTTTCGCGGTTCGAAAAGCAGCTTCTGTCGCAGGCGCTGGCCGAGCATCGCTTCAACCAGCGCGCGACCGCCGAGGCGCTGGGGCTGACCTATGACCAGCTGCGCCACGCCTTGCGACGGCACGATCTGCTGGGGGCAGGGGGGTGATTATTGCGAACCGCTCGCGATATTGTTGCGAGCGGTTAGCGATAAGGCGGCGCTATCAGTCGCCAAACGCCTGCGCCGCGATGAAATCCGCCACCTGCTTCCCCTGCGGCGTATCGGGCAGAAGGACGTTGCGGTGATCCGCCCCGCCGGGGGCGAGCTTCACCACCGTGTCGCCCGAGGCGAGCGCCGCCTGCACATAGGGCGCCATCTGCGCGGCCAACGCACCGACGACGATCAACTGGTGGACGCCGAGCGGCAGATGGTCCTGCGGACTGGCGAGCGCATAGGCGGCCGGCTTTTCCGCCGGCGTGCCGCCCATGAAGCGAACCACTGCCGGGCCGCCGCAAAGCGTCGCATCGGCGTCAGGGAGCGGCGCCAGCGTACCCGGGCCGTCGATCGCCACCGCCGTCACCGGATTGACCGCCATCCTGCCGGCGATCGGACCCCCGAGCTTCGGCCGGGCGGCGATCCACAGCGCCAGCTGCGCGCCCACGTCATGTCCCACCACGGCGACATGGCCGAGGTCGAGCGGCTGGGTTCGGGCGAGTACCGCCAGATAATCGGTTGCGGCGGCCATGTCCTCGAAGGTGCCCGGCCAGCCGCCGCCGGGATTACCGGTGCGGCGATAGTCGATGTTCCAGGTCGCGATTCCGCGCGCCGCCAGCGCTGCGGCGAGCGGCGCGGTGTCGCGCAGGTCGCCCTGTGTCGCGCTCCAGCAGCCGCCATGGACCAGCACCGCGACGGGGAAGGGTCCCTTGCCCTGCGGCAGTCGCAGCTCGCCCCGCTGTAGCGGATCAGCGCCATAGCGGGCGACCAGCGTCGGTGCGGACGCCTCCCCCAGTCGTTCGGGGACTTCGCCTTGCGCGCGTGCAGGAGCTGCCATGGTTAACAGCAGCAGCGGAAGCAACGGGCGAAGCATCGGGGGATCCTGTTCTTGGCGGTTGCGTCGGAACCGCGGGGAGGCTCTATAGCGCCGCACCGGGCGGCTGGCGAGCGGCGCGTCTGCAGGGCCCTTTTGACTTCGCGGCTGCAGCGGATCATGATACAAGCAGGCCAGGTCGCACCTGTGTCCAGCGATAGCCGGGGAGCCGTCGCGGCGCGGATCATCATAGTCACCGGGGGGTGAAAGATGCGCGCCTTTTCCTTGCTGCTTTCGCTGCTTGCCTTGTGCTGGGGCCCTTTTGTCACCGCCCAGGAACTACCGGCGCTGGGGGCCGATCGCACCCAAGTCTCCGTCTCGGGACTTTCCTCGGGCGGCTTCATGGCGGTGCAATATTCGGTCGCCTGGTCCAGCGAGGTGATGGGCGTCGGCGTAGTGGCGGGCGGGCTGTACAATTGCGGCGCGCGGTTCGCCGGGTTGGGCGCTCCGGCCGTGATTGCCAACTGCATGGATCGGGCGTGGTCCGCGGAGGATAGTTGGCGCGCGGTAACCGGCTTCGCACGCGATCGGGTGATCGACCCAGTGTCCAACATCGCCCGTCAACGCGTTTATCTGTTCAGCGGCAGCCATGACTCGGTCGTCGTGCCCGCAGTGGTGCGTTCCGTGTTCGACTTCTACAGGCTTGCCCGAGTGCCTGGTTCGGCGCTGCGCTATGTCGACTCGCTGCCGGCAAGCCATGCCTTCGTCTCTGCGACGGTGGGCGGACCCTGCGAGCAGAAAACGTCGATCTATGTCGTGCAATGTGTCGACAACGGCCGGAATTACGACCAACCCTTTGAGATATTGAACCATATCTATGGACTGAGGGGCGCGCCCGCCGCGCCGCTTTCGGCCCGCCCGATCGCGTTCGACCAGCGCCTATATGGCAGCGGCTTCGCAGCGATGGCGAACACGGGCTATGCCTATGTCCCCGAGGAGTGTCGCCGCCGATCCGGCTGCCGGGTGCATGTGGTCTTCCATGGCTGCGTGCAGAGCGTCGATTCGCTGGGCGGCAGCGACGTCATCTATGCGCAGCTCGGCTATAACCGCTGGGCCGACAACAACCGGATTATCCTGCTCTACCCGCAGGTCGACAAGTCGCCGACCTGGGCGGGCATGCCACTGACCTGGCAGGTCAATCCCTTCGGCTGCTGGGACTGGTGGGGCTATAGCCAGACCTTCGGCTTCCAGCTGCGCCACGGGCTGCAGATCGACTCGGTGCGGCGAATGGTCGCAAGGCTCGAGCAGCAGCCCTGACCGGGAAGGTCACGCCTTGGCGGCGCGCGCGTCGAACGCCGCCCGTGCGGCCTCGATCCGATCCAGATTGGCCGCGGCCCAGAGCCACACGCCGCAGAATGCCTCGGCCAGCGTGCCGCCCAGATCGGTGAGGCGACAGTCGACGCGCGGTGGGATGACGGCATGGATGGTGCGGGTCACCAGCCCGTCGCGCTCCATCTGGCGCAGCGTTTGGGTGAGCATCTTCTGGCTGATGCCGGGCACCGCCTTGCCGATCTGGGTGAAGCGCAACTCGCCCTGCTCGATCAGCGTCTCCAGGATCAGCATCGTCCACTTGTCGGCAACACGGCCGATCACCTCGGTGACCAGCGCTTCGACGCGCGGATCGACGTCGGCATGGGGCGTGGGGGCGGGGGCGGACATCACGTCACTCTCTTTCGGGTGCGTATAAATCTTTCGGGTGCCTTCTTTCGTTGGGAGCCTAGCGGCGTACATCGCCGCCAGCAATCAGCACTGGAGGCTATGATGAAGACCAGCGGCAACACGATCCTGATCACCGGCGGCGGCTCGGGCATCGGCGAAGCGCTCGCGCGCCGGTTCCACGACGCGGGCAACACGGTGATCGTTGCAGGGCGGCGGCTAGAGGCGCTGCAGGCGGCGTGCGAGGGGCGGGCGAACCTGCATGCGATGACGCTCGACGTGGAAAGCGCGGAGGGCGTTGCGGACTTTGCCGGCCGGCTGCTCGCGGCGCATCCGGGGCTCAACGTGCTGATCAACAATGCCGGGATCATGCGGTTCGAGGCGCTCGACGCGAAGCGCGACCTCGCCGGCGCAGAGGCGACGATCACCACCAATTTGCTCGGCCCCATCCGGCTGATCGACGCGCTGGTCGAGCATCTGGCGGCAACGCCCGACGCGGCGATCGTCAACGTCACCTCGGGGCTGGCCTTCGTGCCGCTGGTGACCACGCCGACCTACAACGCCACCAAGGCGGCGATGCACAGCTACACCGTCTCGCTGCGCGCGGTGCTGGAAGGCAAGGTCGAGGTGATCGAACTGGCGCCGCCGGCAGTGCAGACCGAGCTTACCCCGGGCCAGAGCCAGCGCCCGGGCTACCAGCCGCTCGACGACTTCGCCGACGAGGTGATGGCGCTGTTCGGTCAGGTGCCGACCCCGAAGGAAGTGCTGGTCGAACGGGTAAAGGGTCTGCGTTTCGCCCAGCGCGAGGACCGGTTCGACGAGGCGCTGGCGCAGCTGACCGCGATGGCGAAGGCGGCGCGGGAAGCGGTGGAGGGGTGATCCCTAAGATCCTCCCCGTGCCGGGGAGGATCGCATAGCAAAACGGCCGGGGATCGCTCCCCGGCCGTTTCGTTTGTTGGTCCCGAAAGGCTCAGGCGAACAGCTTCGCCCAGCCGCGCTTGGCGCGGTCCTTCCAGTAGCCGCGGTGGTACGCGTCAGATGCCAGCAGCGGCATCACCGAACCGGCTTCCGCGAACACCATCTGCTCGATGCCGGTGTTCACCTTGCCCCAGCTGGCGGCTTCCTGCAGCGTCGAGGACGAGCAGGCGCCGTCGCGCACGTCGGCAACGGTGATCTGCACCGCGTACTTGTGCACTTCCACATCCTCGTGGCCGAGGATCTCGGCGCAGACCACGGTGTCCTGGATGAAGTTCTTCGGCACACCGCCGCCGATCATCAGCAGGCCGGTGGTGCCCGCCTGGATCTTGATCTCGGTCAGCTCGCGGAAGTCTGCGACGGCGTCGATCATCAGGTACGGCTTGCCCGCCTTCATCTGGTCGACCTGGTGCTTGACTAGGCCGAAGCCGGCCGAGCTGTCGACGAACGCCGGGCAGAAGATCGGCACGTCATGCTCATAGGCGAGCTTGACGAGGCTGTTTTCCTTCTTGCCGTGCTCCGACAGATACTTGCCCATCTCGCGGATGAAGGCGCGGCTCGAATAGGCACGCGGCTCCAGCTCGTTCGCGATCTTGTTGATCGTGAAGTCGCAGTCCTGGAGCTGCTCCTCGTCGATGTACGTGTCGTAGATGCGGTCGATGTAGAGCGAGCGCAGCGTGTCGTCGTCGGGGATCTCGAGCGCCTGATAGTGCTTGTGGCCCAGGCCCTCGAAGAAATCCATGTCGACGATGGTCGCGCCGGTGGCGACGATCACGTCGACCATGTTGTTGCGCACCAGGTCCGCATAGAGATCCATGCAGCCGCCGGCCGAGGTCGAGCCCGCGATGACGAGGCAGACCGTGCAGTCCTTGTCGGCCAGCATGTCGTTGTAGATCTTGGTCGCGCGGCCGAGGTCGCGGCTGGTGAAGCTCATATCGGCCATCGCATCGACGATCGGACGCGCGTCGAAGCTCTTGATGTCGATGTGCTTGACCTGCTTGGAAAGCAGCTCGGCCTTGCGGTTGTCGTTGATCGGGGCGTTGGCCGCCGCGGTCTTGGTGAGGCTGTCGGACATGGGAACTCCCATTTTCACATGGCCGCCGTCATTCAAAGGGGACGCGGAAACCCATCAATTCCCCTTCCGCTTGCGGGAGGGGTTAGGGGAGGGGCTGTTCGGCCGCTCCCAACCTGGAATACGCCATGCCCTCCCCCGACCCCTCCCGCAAGCGGGAGGGGAGCGAGGTCGGATAGGCCGTGTAGATTACAGCTTGACGACGTTCGAGGAAACCTCGGCGGCCTCGTCTTCGCCGGTGTAGAGCGAGACCATCGGCTCGTCGTCGACGATCACCGTGTCGCCGGCGGTGAAGCCGTTGAAGCCGGTACGCATCGCCGCACCATAGGCGCCGAGCATGCCGATCTCGATATAGTCGCCTGCCTGCATGTCGGCCGGCAGCTCGAACGGGCCCGCCATGCGATCCATGTCGTCGCAGGTGGGGCCGTAGAAGCTGAAGCCCATGTCCTTGGCATTCGAATCCGGCTCGCGAAGGAGACGGACCGGGAAGCGCCAGCCGATATGCGCCGCATCGAACAGCGCGCCGTACGCGCCGTCGTTGATGTACAGCTCATCGCCGCGACGACGCTCGACGCGCACGATCAGCGAGCTGTATTCGGCGCACAGCGCACGGCCCGGCTCGGCCCACAGCTCTGCCGAATAGGAAATCGGCAGGCTTTCGAAGGCGCGGTGGATTGTCGCGAAATAGCGCTCGAGCGGCGGCGGCTCCATGCCGGGATAGCTGGACGGGAACCCGCCGCCGACATCGACGACGTCCACGGTAACGCCGGCCTCGACGATGGCGGCGCGGGCGCGCTCCATCGCATTGGCATAGGCTTCCGGCGACATCGCCTGGCTGCCGACATGGAAGCAGATGCCCAGGGCATCCGCCACCTGGCGAACCGCGATCAGCAGGTCCTTGCTCTCGCCCGGGCCGACGCCGAACTTCGACGCGAGGCTCAGCTTCGAGTGATCCGACGAAACGCGGAGGCGTACGCACAGCGTGAGATCGGTGGCGCCCTTGGTGGCGCGGACGATCTTGTCCAGCTCTTCCATGCTGTCCAGGCTGAAGACGCGAACACCGTACTCGAAATACGCCTCGGCGATGGCTTCCTCAGCCTTTACCGGGTGCATGAAGCACAGGGTTGCTTCCGGCGCGACACCGGCGACGAGGCGAACCTCGGCGATCGATGCGACGTCGAAATGCGTGATTCCGCTCTCCCACAGGATCTGGATCAGATCCGGCGAGGGATTGGCCTTCACGGCATACATCGAGCGACCCGGAAACTTCTCGGCGAAGAAACGGGCCGCACGCGATGCGGCGTGCGGGCGGACGAGCGTTACCGGTTGGACCGGACGAAGCTTAGCGATGTCGGCAACACGGGCGGTGCCGATCTGGGTGGTCGCTAACCCCAGCGCGCGATGATGCTTGTGCAACTCAAGGGACCTCCAAATGCCGCGAGGCAAACATTGACGAAAAGCTGCCTTGCGGTTGGAAGTCCCATGGGGCAGCGGAGGAGCGCACATATGCGCGTCGGACCCCCGTGTAAAGTGATTCCAGGGTCCGTTTTTTCACGGTGAGGGATACCCTGTGACGATTCTGCGACAGCCTACCCGTGCAGGAGTCCGCGATGCCGCCGCCAAGGTGGCTGCGATCCTGCCGCCGACGCCTTTGCTGGTGCAGGAGGTGCGCGGCGTGCCCGTGGCGTTCAAGGCGGAAAGCCTGCAGCCGATCGGCGCGTTCAAGATCCGCGGCGCCTGGCACCGGCTGACCGCACTCGACGAACGGGTGCGTGACAAGGGCGTGGTCGCCTTCTCTTCGGGCAACCATGCCCAGGGCGTGGCCTGGGCGGCGAAGCGGCTGGGCATACCGGCGGTGATCGTGATGCCGGCCGACGCGCCCAAGGTGAAGCTGGAGGCGACGCTGGCGCTGGGGGCTGAGGTTGTTCGCTATGATCGCAAGACCGAAAGCCGCGAGAAGATCGCCGAGCAGCTCGCGCATGCCCGCGGCGCGGCGCTGGTGCCGAGCTTCGACGACCCCTGGATCATCGAGGGGCAGGGGAGCGCCGGGATCGAGGCGGCCAGGCAGATGGCCGAGGCGGGTCTGGACGGCCCGGCGCGGGTGCTGGTGCCCTGCGGCGGCGGCGGGCTCTCCTCCGGAATCGCGCTGGCGCTGCCGGAGGCCGAGATCTTCCCGGTGGAGCCCGAGGGCTGGGACGACATGCGCCGAAGTCTCGAAGCCGGTTGGATCGAACCGGTCGGAGACAATCCGCCGCCTACGGCGTGCGATTCGCTACAGACGCAGCGGGTTTCTTCACTTACCTTCGAGGTGCTTGCGCGGCGCGGTGCCACCGGCATCGCAGTCAGTGAGCGGGAGATCAGAACAGCACAGCGCTGGGCAGCGGCAAAGTTGCGCCTGGTGGTGGAGCCGGGGGGCGCAGCGGGAATCGCCGCGCTGCTCGCAGGCAAGATCGCGGCGGAACCCGGCACCCTGGTGGTCGTTTCGGGCGGGAACGTCGACCAGGAGGATTATGCGCGCGCGCTCGGGGGAACGGAATGACCGCGGCAACCCACTCGGCGGGGCGATTGCTCTGGTCGCCAGCATCGGTACGCTCGCGCTCGGCCATTTCCTCTGGTTCGCGCTGCGCATCGTCTATCGCAGCGATCCCAAGCTGGCGGCGGCCGCGGCCTGCTGCTGCGTCTGCCTCGTCACCGGCGTGACCGTATGGGCAGTAGTAACCTGAACGGACTTTCCGGCTTCTATCCGCTGACGATGGGCATCGCCATGCTGGCAGTGCTGGCGCTCGCCTGGGGCGGCGTGACCGTGCTCCGTCGCGGCGACCGGCAGCGCGGCGTGCTGATGCTGGTCGCCGCGCTGGTGATTTTGGGCAATGTGCTGATCTGGACGATATAGGGCGCGGCCTCCCAAGCTGCGCTCTCCTCCCGCTTGCGGGAGGGGAGCTCTCACTGTCGCGAGATCGTTACATCTTGCGACCTATTTCGAGTCGCCGGCGCTTGCCCATCTGCGATATCCTGCCGCCCGCAGCAGGAGAGCCAGGATGCGCGCGATCGGGTGGGTGGTAGCCGGACTGTTCCTCGCGGGTCCGCCCGTGCTCGCCCAGCAGCAGGTCGAGCCGGCGGCGCCCTCGGCCTTCGCGCCGAAGCGCAACCTCGCTTATGGCACCGCGCCCGAGCAGAAGCTCGATTACTACCCGCCGACCGTCTTCACCCGTAGCGCGCCGCCGTTGGTCGTCTTCGTCCACGGCGGCGGCTGGGAGCATGGCTCCAAGGACAATGCGACGGGCGCAGCCAAGATCCGGCATTTCACCGGCAACGGCTATGCCTTCGCCACGATAGACTATCGGCTCGTGCCCGGCGCTACCGTCGAGCAGCAGGCGCAGGACGTGGCCGCATCGCTCGCCTTGCTGGTGGCGCATGCCCGCGAACTCGGCTTCAACCCGAACCGCATGGTGCTGATGGGGCATAGCGCCGGCGCGCATCTCGCCGCGCTGGTCGCCACCGATCCGCGCTACATGCATGCGCAGGACCTGATGCTGGACCAGCTGCGTGGCGTGGTGCTGCTCGACGGCGCGGCCTATGACGTGCCCGCGCAGATAGCCGAGGCCGGGCGTTTCATGCGGCCGATCTATACCGAGGCGTTCGGCACCGATCCGACACGACAGCGCGCCTTGTCGCCGATCGCGCATACCAAGGGGCCGAACGTGCTGTCGTTCCTGATCCTCCACGTCCAGCGCGAGGACGGCACGCGCCAGTCCGAAGCGCTCGCCAAGGCGCTGCGTGCGGAAGGATCGAAGGTGCGGGTGGAGAGCATCGAGGGGCAGGGGCTGCGCGGGCATGTTGCGCTGAACCGCCGACTGGGCGAGGCAGACTATCCTGCCACCGCCATTGTGGACCGCTGGCTCGGCGACACCTTAATGGGCCGCTGAGCCAGCGTCGATCTCAGCGGATCGGGCAGTTGGGGTCGAGCCGCATGTCGAGATAGCGGTCAACCGAGCCCATCAGCTGATCCATCTCGTGCTCGAAGAAATGGTTCGCGCCCGGGATGGTGTCGTGGTGGATGGTGATGTGCTTCTGGGTGCGCAGCTTGTCGACCAGCTTCTGCACCGCTCCGGGGGTGACCACCTCGTCCTGCTCGCCCTGGATGATGATGCCCGAGCTGGGGCAGGGCGCGAGGAAGGTGAAGTCGAACATGTTCGCCGGCGGCGCGACCGAGATGAAGCCGCGGATTTCCGGGCGGCGCATCAGCAGCTGCATGCCGATCCAGGCGCCGAAGCCGAAGCCGGCGACCCAGGTGGACGAGGCCTCGGGGTGGAAGCTCTGCACCCAGTCGAGCGCGCTGGCGGCGTCCGAGAGCTCGCCGATGCCGTTGTCGAAGGTGCCCTGGCTCTTGCCGACGCCGCGGAAGTTGAAGCGCAGCGTCGCGAAGCCGCGGCGCTGGAAGGTCTTGTAGAGATCCTGGACGATGCGGTTGTTCATCGTGCCGCCCGCATTGGGATGCGGGTGGAGGATCATCGCAACCGGGGCGCGCGGGCGCGGGGCGGGGGCGAAGCGGCCCTCGAGGCGGCCTTCGGGTCCGGGGAAAATGACTTCGGGCAAGGCGGATCCTGTTCAATAGGGAGATGCGCGGTGGAGCGCAGGAACATGGTCGCTATATAGGCAGCGGGTCCCTTCACGCAATTGGAACGCCATTGGCCGCTAGACTCTATCTGGATCACGCCGCGACGACCCCGATGCTGCCGGAAGCGGTGGCGGCGGTGATGGAGGGTATGACGCGCTGGGCAAACCCCTCGTCCCCGCATGGCGACGGGCGCGCGGCGCGGGCTGCGCTGGAGGATGCGCGGCGGCGGATCGCCGCAGCCTATGGCTGGGCGCACGAATTGCTGCTGACCAGCGGGGCCAGCGAATCGCTGGCGATTGCGATGGGCCGTAGCGTTGCCGCGCGGCGGCTGATCACCGCTGTGGAGCACGATGCGGTGCTGCGGCTGGGCGAGGGCGCGGCGGTGCTGCCGGTGACGGCGGGCGGCGTGCTGAACCCGGAAGCGCTGGCGGCCGCGCTGCAGGGCGAGGGCCGGACGCTGGTGTGCGTACAATGGGCGAACAGCGAGACCGGGGTGCGCCAGCCGATCGCGGCGATCGCCGACATCGTCCAAGGCGCGGGCGGGCTGCTGCTGGTCGACGCCGCCCAGATGCCGGCGCATGCCGATGTCGACGTGCTGCGCCATGCCGATCTGGTCGCGGTCTCCGCCCACAAGCGCGGCGGGCCGCCGGGGATCGGGGCGCTGCTGGTGCGCGATCTGGGCGTGTTGCTGCCGACCGGCGGGCAGGAAAAGGGCTATCGCGCAGGTACCGAGAACCTGCCCGGCGCGCTCGGCTATGCCGCTGCGGTGGCGGTGCCCGAGGATCTCGCGGCGATGGCGCGGCTTCGGGCGCGGCTGGAAGCGGCGATCCTTGCGGCTGGCGGCGAAGTGGTGGGGGCGGAGAGCCCGCGCAGCCCGCTGATCGGCGCCTATCGGATGCCGCGCGTGTCTTCGGCAGCGCAGCTGATCCGCTTCGATCTGGCGGGTGTCGCGGTGTCGGCGGGCAGCGCCTGTTCCTCGGGCAGCATGCGGCCCAGCCATGTACTGACCGCCATGGGCTGGGCCGAGCCTGCGCTGCGCGAAGTGGTGCGGGTGAGCTTCGGGCGGAGCACCACGGAGGCCGATGTCAACCGTTTCGCCGAGCTGTGGCGCGCGACCTTCGAGGACGCGCGGGCGCGGGCGGCATGATCTATCTCGACTATCAGGCGACCACGCCGCTTGCCCCCGAGGCCCTGGCCGCGATGCTGCCCTGGCTGGAGTCGCAGCACGCCAATCCGCATTCGCCTCATGCGCCAGGCCGGGCGGCGCGGGCGGCGGTAGAGGTCGCGCGGGCGCAGGTGGGGGCGCTGCTGCCAGCGCGGGGAAGCCTCGCCTTCACCAGCGGCGCGACCGAGGCGCTCAACTGGGCGATCAAGGGCACCAGCGGACCTATCGCCACGCTGGCCACCGAACATGCGGCGGTGCTGGACACGGTGGCGGCGAGCGGGCGGCCGGCGACGGTGCTGCCGGTGGGCGCCGACGGGCTGGTGGATCTGGAGGCCGCCCGGGTGGCGATCTTGCCGGGCACCGGGCTGGTGGCGGCGATGTTGGTCAACAACGAGATCGGCGTGGTCCAGCCGATCGCCGAACTGGCCGAGATCGCCGATCAAGCAGGCGCGCTGTTCCTGTGCGATGCGGTGCAGGGCTATGGCCGGGTCTCGATCCCGGTGGTCTGCGATCTGGTCGCGATCTCCGCGCACAAGATCCATGGGCCTAAGGGCATCGGTGCGCTGTGGGTGCGCGAAGGGGTGACGCTGGCACCGCTGCTCCATGGCGGGGGGCAGGAAGCGCTCGGGCGCTCGGGGACGCTGTCGCCGGCACTGTGTGCCGGGTTCGGGGCTGCGGCGAAGATCGCGGCGATGCGAACCGAGGCCGACGCAGCCCATGTCGCCCGTTTGTTCGCACTGGCCGCCGAGCGCCTCCAACTATCCCCTCTACCTCCCGCAAGCGGGAGGGGGAATTTAGGCTGGACCCTCAACGGCTCCGCCACCCACCGCTACCACGGCAATCTCAACCTCCGCCGCGAGGGCCTCGACGTCGCGCGGCTGATGTCCGACCTGCGCGACATCGCCTTTTCTGCCGGCTCGGCCTGCGCCAGCGGCTCGGGCCGGCCGAGTCATGTGCTGCGCGCGCTGGGCCTTTCGGACGCCCAGGCGCGTTCCAGTATCCGTATCGGCTTCGGCCGAATGACCACCGAGGAGGAATTGATGACCGCACTCGACCGCATTTGCGCCGCCGCCGACGCCCAGCGGGTCGCCGCATGATCCGGGTGCGGTTCGAGGCGGCGAGCGGTGCGGCGCAGGAAGTGCAGGCGCCGCCCGGCGCCCGGCTGCTCGAAGTGGCGCAGAATGCCGGTCAGCCGCTGGAAGGCACCTGCGAGGGGCAGATGGCATGCTCGACCTGCCACGTGATTGTCGCGCCGGGCGATTTCGAGCGGCTGCCGCCGGCGAGCGAGTCGGAAGAGGATATGCTCGATCTCGCGATGGGCGCGGTGCGTACCAGCCGGCTGGCCTGCCAGATCCTGCTTACCGAGTCGCTGGACGGGCTGACCGTGCGCATGCCGCGCGCGCACCGGGACATGCAGGGGCGGTGACGCCTACCAGGTGCAGCGGGGATCGCGGTCGTTCAGCTTGGCGAGCAGCACTGCCATGTCCTGCGGCAGACCGAGGTCGCGCGCATAGGCATTGGCGATCGCCCGACCGATCCCGTCACATGCACGCGGCGGCTCGATGCGACAGGGAGTCGCTGAGTCTGCCGCCTGGGCCTTGGAGGGGATTGTATGAACCACGCTGCCCCAACGGCCCTGGGGCGCTTTCGTTGCTTGCCATAGTTGCGTTTCATCGCAGATTTACGGTTTTTGGATGATAGATTTCCGCGTGACAGATTCCGATATCTCCGCTGCGCTGGCGCGTATTGCCGAGCATTCTCCGTTTCTTGGCCTGGTGGCGGGACGCGAGCACGATATCGTAGAGGCACCCGGCCCGGCGCTCGCCGACCCGATTGGTGTCTCGGCCGTCCCGACCCAGGACATGGCCGAGCCGCGGGCGCTGCGCATCCACCGGCGGCGGTTGGCGCTGATCGCGGCGATCGGCGATCTTTCCGGTGCCTATGATTTCGGCCGCACCACGCGCCTGCTCAGCGATTTTGCCGACAATGCACTCGACCGCGCCATCCGCGCCGCGATCCGCGAGCGTACCCCGGATGCCGAACCGCAGGGCTTCGCCGCGATCGCGCTCGGCAAGCAGGGCAGCCGCGAGCTCAATTACTCGTCGGACATCGACCCCATCCTGATCTTCGATCCCGTGACGCTGCCCTGCCGTCCGCGCGAAGTGCCCGAGGAAGCAGCGGTGCGGATCGCCCGCCGGGTATTGGAGATCCTCCAGTCGCGCGACGGCGACGGCTATGTGCTGCGTGTCGACCTGCGGCTGCGGCCCTCGCCCGAGGTGACGCCGATCGCGCTGCCGGTGGAGGCGGCGATCAGCTATTATGAAAGCCAGGCGCTGCCCTGGGAGCGGGCCGCCTTCATCCGCGCACGCGTCGCGGGAGGCGATGTCGCGCTCGGCGAAAGCTTCCTCGATGCGATCCGTCCCTTCGTGTGGCGGCGCGCGCTCGACTATGGCACGATCCGCGAGATCCAGGAGATTTCGCGTCGCATCCGCGATCATTATCAGCAGGGCCAGCGCTTTGGTCCGGGCTACGACCTCAAGCGGGGCAGGGGCGGCATCCGCGAGGTCGAGTTCTTCGCGCAGATCCACCAGCTGATCCATGGCGGCCGTGATCCGGCGCTGCGCGTGGCCGCCACCCGCGACGCGCTCGCGGCGCTGGCGGCGGCGGGGCGGATCGATGCGGGGGAGGCGGCGGCGCTCGACGAGGCCTATGTCCTGCTCCGCACGATCGAGCATCGCCTGCAGATGATCGACGATCGCCAGACGCATACGCTGCCGAGCGATCCTGCCGCGCTCGACCATGTCGCGCGGCTGCACGGGCTGAACGATGGCCCTGCGCTGATCACGCTGCTTCAGCCGCATGTCGAGCGGGTCGGCCGCATCTATGACGCGCTGGCCGAGGCGGGCGGCAGCGGCTTGCCGAGCGATCCCGATACGCTGGGCGAGCGACTCGCAGAGGCGGGGTTTCCCGACGCCGAAATCGCCCGCCGCGTGGTGGAGGGCTGGCGGGGCGCCACTTATCCGGCGCTGCGCAGCCCGGCGGCGCAGAGCGCGCTCGAGGCGGTGCTGCCGACGCTGATGACCGGCTTCGGCGGCGCGCCCGATCCGCAGCATGCGATCACGCGTTTCGACGCGATGCTCAAGCGGCTGCCCAGCGCGGTGAACATCTTCCGCCTGCTGGAGGCGCAGCCGGCGCTCACCCGGCTGCTCAGCGCGATCCTCAGCCATGCGCCGACACTGGCCGAGCAGCTCGGCCGCCGCGCGGAACTGCTCGACGGGTTGATCGACGCCAGCGCGCTGGCGCCGGTGGGGGACGTGCCCGAGCTGGTGAAGACGATGGCGGCGGCCGAGCGCGGGGCGGATTATCAGTGGCGGCTCGAACATGTCCGCCGCATCGTCAATGAGAAGCGCTTTGCGCTGGGCGCGCAGATCGTCGCCGGGGCAAGCGACCCGCTCGACGTATCAGCCGGCTATGCCCGCGTCGCCGAGGCGGCAATCGAGGTGCTGACGGCCGCCACGATAGAGGAGTTCGCCAGCCAGCATGGCCGGGTGCCGGGCAGCGAGCTGGTGATCCTCGCGCTCGGGCGGATGGGCGGCGGTGCGCTCACCCATGCCTCGGACCTCGACTTGATCTACCTGTTCAGCGGCGACTATGCGGCGGAATCGGACGGGCGACGGCCGCTCGGCGCGGTGACCTATTACAACCGGCTGGCGCAGCGGGTGACGGCCGCGCTTTCGGTGCCTACCGCCGCCGGTCCGCTTTACGAAGTTGATACCCGGCTGCGCCCCTCGGGCACCCAGGGGCCCTTGTCGGTGTCGCTGGAAGGCTTTGCGAACTATCAGGAAAAGGACGCCTGGACCTGGGAGCATATGGCGCTCACCCGCGCACGGCCGGTGTTCGGCTCTGCGGAGGCGCGGGCGCAGGTGCAGGCGATCATTACCCGCGTTCTCCGAGGCGCCCGGCCTGAGCGCGACATCCTCGCCGATGCCGCCAAGATGCGCGCCGACATGGCCGCGCACAAGCCGCCGGCGGGGCCGCTCGATGCCAAGCTGCTCGACGGCGGGCTGGTCGACCTGGAGTTCGCGGTGCACGTCCAGCAGCTGTGCCACCGTACCGGCTTCGATCCGCAGCTGGGCAAGGCGATCGAAGCGCTGGCGGGGCAGGGGATCGTGCCTCCGGCGCTGCGCCCGGCGCATGACTTCCTCACCCGGCTGCTCGTGACGCTGCGGCTGGTCGCCCCCGATGCGCAGCCGCCGGGCGAGCGCACCCGCGCGCTGATCGCCCGCGCGCTCGGCCTGCCCGATTGGGAAGCGGTGGTTGCGACGCTCGATGCAACGCGGCAGGAGGTGCGCGACTGCTGGGCCAGCATCCAGGCCGGCAACTGACGGAGACCAGATGATGAGCATCGAGCAGGGCGACGCGCTCCCCAAGAACGCACTGGTAGCGGCGGACGGCAGCGCGCTGGCGCTTCCCGAATGGGGCGCAGGCGCACCGTTCGTTCTCTATTTCTATCCCAAGGACGACACCTCGGGCTGCACCCGCGAGGCGCAGGACTTCACCGCGCTGATGCCGGAGTTCGACGCGCTCGGCGTGAAGCTCCTCGGCATCTCGAAGGACCCGCCCGCCAAGCACCAGAAGTTCACCGCCAAATACGACCTCACCGTGCCGCTCGCCACCGACGAGAACGGCGCGCTGATGGAGGCGCTGGGGGTGTGGGTCGAGAAGTCGATGTACGGGAAGAAGTATATGGGCATCGAGCGCTCGACCTTCCTGTTCGACGCCGCGGGCACGCTGGTCCGCGCCTGGCGCAAGGTGAAGGTGCCCGGCCATGCCGCCGAGGTGCTGGAAGCCGCAAAGGCGCTCGGGTGAGCGAAAAGCGCAGCGTGGGCGCGGCGGTGCGGGCGGTGCTCGACGCCGCCGATCCGACCGACAAGGTGATGCGGGCCCGTGCCGCCGCGCGCGACTGGCGGCTGGGCCGTCTCGACTTCCGCTTCGACGTCGCGATGCCCGATCGCCCCGCGCGCCCGGACGCGCCCGAGCTGCTGCCGCCCAACCGCATGCCCAAGCGCGGGCGGGGCGGCTCCGAAAGGGGCCGGATCGCGCTGATCCACGCGCTCGCGCATATCGAATTCGTCGCGATCGACCTGGCCTTCGACCTGATCGGCCGGTTCGGCGCGCTATTCCCGACCGGCTTCACCGACGACTGGATGCGCGTCGGTGCCGACGAGGCGATGCATTTCGCGCTGCTCGACCGGCGGCTGCGCAGCCTCGGTAGCCATTATGGTGCGCTGCCCGCGCATGATGGTCTGTGGGATGCCGCCAGCGAAACCGCACACGATGTCAATGCACGTTTGGCGGTTGTGCCAATGGTGCTAGAAGCGCGCGGACTGGATGTCACGCCGGCCACGATCGAGCGGTTCGACGCGGCCGGCGACACGGTCACATCGAAGATTCTGACCCGCATCGTCACCGATGAGGTACGTCACGTAAGGGCTGGTACGGAGTGGTTTGAGTCGGCCTGCAAGGCCGCTGGTTGCACCCCCGAAACGACCTGGCACGCGCTGGTCCGTACCCATTTTCGCGGGGCCGTTAAGCCTCCGTTCAACGACTCGGCGCGCGAAGCAGCCGGTCTGACGCGGGATTACTATCAAGCGCTTGCCGCTGGCTGATTATTCTCCAAAAGAGTCCCCAAGCGGGACGGCGAGGTCAGGGGCTGCCCAATCCGTCCGCATCATCCTGAAGTAGAGTGTCGGATCGGTCCGACTTCGCTTCCATGAATGCGCCGGGGACTCATGGCTGTACCGTCTGAACGCAAGAACGACGATTTCGCACGCAAGTTCCGGGACTTCTTCACCACCCGCGATGTGATTCTCCACGAAGGCGGCAAGCTGCGCCGCTTCAGCGTCGGCGGCCGTTCGCAGGCGCTGTTCGCCACCGCCGCAACGCTGACCGTGCTCTTCTCCGGCTATGGCATGTCGCAGGCGATGGCGGGCGCGATCGCCTATACCGCGCCGGTTGCCGGTTCGCCCGAGGCACAGGTCGCCGCGATGCGCGCCGAGGTTGCCCGGATGCGCGCCGAAGTCGCGGCCGCCAAGGATGCCGCCAAGCTCCAGGCCGCCAAGATCGAGCAGCGCCAGGCGGTGCTGAACGCGGTCGTCTCGGGCAAGGCCGATCGTTCGGTGCTCGAAGCCGATCTCAAGGCCGTGCCGCAGCAGACCAGCGCGCTGACCGACGAGATCGTCGCACCGCTGCGCAAGGTCGAGGCGCGCCAGGTCGCGCTGGCGGCGCAGGCCCAGAAGGCCGGCGAGGCGCGGGTACGCCAGGCCTCCGCCCACATCCAGCATCTCGGCCTCGCGCCCAATCGCTTCGTCAAGGTCAATGCCGCGATGGGCGGCCCGTACGAACCGGTCAGCGACGAGGACGCCGCTGCGGCAACCAGCGCCGATGCCGACGCGCAGTTCCGCTCGTTGTTCGAGACCTGGAAGAAGCTCGACTCGATCGAATCGAGCACCATCTCGATCCCGTCGATGCAGCCGGTGCAGCATGTCAGCTTCACCTCGCATTACGGCGTCCGCTCGGATCCGTTCCGCGGCACCGCGGCGATGCATGCCGGAGTCGACATTCCCGGCCAGATGGGCACTCCGATCTACGCAACTGCGGACGGCGTCGTCTCGCACGCCGGTCGCCAGGGCGGCTATGGCAATATGGTCGAGATCAACCACGGCCATGGCATGGAAACCCGCTACGGCCATCTTTCCAAGATCCTGGTGGCGGACAACACCCGCGTTCATCGCGGCCAGATCATCGGCCTGATGGGCTCGACCGGCCGCTCGACCGGCACGCACCTCCATTACGAGGTCCGTCTCGACGGCCGCGCGATCAACCCGATCCCGTTCATCCAGTCGGGCGAGTATATCGCCCAGGCGCCGGTCGCCGGCGGCGTCGGCGGTCCGCGCGGCCAGCGCTGAGCGCATTGCCGGACGGGCATGGGCGCATTATCTGACGCCCATGACGACGACCATCGACCAGCCCACCATCGCGTTGACGCCCGCCGCTGCGGCGCGCGTCGCCGCGATCGCCGCCAAGCAGGCCAAGCCCGCCATCCTGCGGCTTTCGGTGGAAGGCGGCGGCTGTTCGGGCTTCCAGTATCGCTTCGGCATGGCCGAGGGGGTGGAAGCCGATGACAGCGTCGCCGAGGTGGATGGCGTGAAGCTGGTGGTCGACTCGGTCAGCCTCGACCTGGTCCGCGGCGCGCAGGTGGATTTCATCGACAATCTCGGCGGCGCGCATTTCGCGGTGACCAACCCCAACGCGGCATCCGGTTGCGGCTGCGGCACCAGCTTCTCGATCTGAGCGCAGCCCTTTGAAAATCGTCAGCTACAACGTCAACGGCATCAAGGCGCGCATTGACCGCCTGGTCGAGTATCTCACCGAGCAGCAGCCGGACATCGTGTGCCTGCAGGAGCTGAAGAGCTCCGACGACACGCTGCCGGTGGCTGCCATCGAAGCCGCCGGGTACGGCGCGGTATGGCACGGGCAGAAGGGCTTCAACGGCGTCGCCATCCTCGCCAAAGGCCAGCAGCCGGTCGAGCGCCAGCGTGGTCTCGCGGGCGATCCCGAGGATGCCCATAGCCGCTATATTGAGGCCGAGGTCGGCGATCTGATCGTCGGCGGGCTGTATCTGCCCAACGGCAATCCGCAGCCCGGGCCGAAGTTCGACTATAAGCTGCGCTGGATGGACCGCCTGTACGACCGCGCGGCGCAGCTGCTCGCCGAGGAGCGTCCGGCGATTCTCGCGGGAGACTTCAACGTCATTCCGAACGACGACGACACCTTCTCGGTACGCGCCATGGCCGAGGATGCGCTGATGCAGCCGGAATCGCGCGAGCGCTATCGCATGCTGCTGGCGCAAGGCTGGACCGACGCGCTGCGCACCCGCTTCCCGAAGGGCGGCGTGTGGACCTTCTGGGACTATCAGGCGGGCGCCTGGCAGCGCGACGCGGGCTTCCGCATCGATCATCTGCTGCTCAGCCCGCAGGCCGCCGACCGCTTCACCGGCGCCGGCGTCGACAAGGACTATCGCGGCCGTGAAAAGGCCAGCGATCACGCGCCGACCTGGGTGACGCTGCGCTAGGCGCAGCGCGACTGCATTATTTTTGCGAAGTTGGCGCAATGGTTGGCGCGACGCGCCAACTCTCGGCTGAAAATGCTGTATTGTGGCGTTATGACACTTCAGCGAATTTAGCTAAGTCATTGAAATTACAGGCCAGTGAAAACTGGCACGGGTCCTGCAATACTTCGAGGTACCGGCGAAAGCGAAGGAGCGTCGGCCCTTAAAGCAGACAGGAACCTGACATGAGCGCAATTCGCACACCCAAAATCCTCGGCCTGATACCGGCCGCCGTGCTGCTCGCCACGACCCTGACCGCTGCTGCGTCGGCCCAGGCCGCAGCGGAGCCGGAGCAGACCCAGGCGGCCGCGAAGAAGGATCTTCGCACGCTGGACCCGATCGCCCGACGCCTCGTCTGGTGCGTCGAGCGCAAGGCGGCCGACGGCACCGACAAGAAGATCAAGCAGTGCAAGACTCGCGAGGCGTGGATCCGCGAAGGCAACGACCCCTTCCGCGAATACTGATCGCCCGCAACCCCCTCTGGCATTTCACGAAGCGTACCAACCCCCGCATCGCGTGCGGCGGAACGATCCCGCACGCTTTTTTCAGGAGAAGAGACATGACCAACTTCGCTCGTACTGCTCGCATCGGCGCCACCCTGTTCGGCGCGTGCGCCCTGGTCGCTGTCGCCGCCGTTCCGGCCAGCGCCGCATCCGAGAAGGAAAAGCGCGTCGCAAGTGCCGCAAAGACGGAAGCCGGATCGGTCCGGGTGTGCGTGCAGTACGAAGCACCGACCGGCAGCCGCATCGCGCCGCGCCGCCAGTGCAAGACCCGCGATCAGTGGATCCAGGAAACCGGCATCGATCCCCTGGCGACCCGCTAAGCCGTCGGCCGGCAGCGGGCGGGGGGACCGTCCGCTGCCACCGCCGACCTTACAGCGGCTTCTGGTAGATCAGATATTCGCGGTTGATCTTGCTGTCGATCGCATCGGCGATCGCGATCATCCCCTGGTTGTCGTCGAGGATCCAGCCGATCTCGCCCCGGCTCGCGCCATAGTTGGCCACCGACGCGCGGCGGATATATTCGATCATCATGAAGGCCAGCTGGCTCGCCATGCGCGAGCTCTGCAGCCGCTTTACCACGCCCATCAGCGGCACGCGCATCGTCCGTGCCTTGGGGCGACGCAGCCACAGCAGCAGCTTGACCCAGCCGAACGGCAGCAGCGATCCCTTGAGCGGCTTCAGCGGCTCGTTGAGGTCGGGCAGGGTGACCATGAACGCCACCGGCTCGCCGTCATATTCGGCGATGCGGATCAGGTCGTTGAACACCAGCGGCTTCAGCTTCTTGCCGACATCGTCCACCTCGGGCTGGGTGAGCGGCACGAAGCCCCAATTGTCTCCCCAGGCATCGTTGAGGATGGCGAGAATGATCGCCGCTTCCTCGGCGAACTTGGCCTTGTTCACCTCACGGATGCGGATGCGGGCATTCTTCTCGCCGGCGGCGACGATGCGCTGCACGATCGGCGGGAATTCCTTGCTGATATCCAGCTCGTAGGTGACCAGCTTTTTGGCGGGGCCATAGCCCTGCGCCTCGATCCAGCCCTGGTAGCGCACGGGATGGTGGCCCATCAGCACGGTTGGCGAATGGTCGTGACCCTTCACCAGCAGGCCGGGCTCTTCCCAGATCGACAGGCTCACCGGGCCCAGTGCCTTGGTCATCCCCTTGGCGCGCAGCCACTCCTCGGCCTGCGCGATCACCGCCGCGGCGACCTGGGCGTCTTCCGCCTCGAACAGCCCCCAGAAGCCGGTGCCGGGGCCGAAGCCCTGCTCGGGCGGCATCTGCAGCGCCAGCGTGTCGATATGCGCCGAGATGCGGCCGACGACCTTGCCGCCCCGCTCGGCGAGGAACAGCTGGCCTTCGGCATGGCTGAACCAGCCATTCTTCTTCGGGCTGATCGTTCCCGCCACTTCGTCGCGGAGCGGTGCGACCCAATTGGGATCGTCGCCGTTCAGGCGGTAGGCGAGTTCGATGAACGCCTTGGTGTCGGCCTTGCCCGAAACGGGCCGGACCTTGAGATCGGCACTAGCCACGCGGAGTCCCCCAGAAATTCTTGACACGGCGCAATGCAGTCTTGCGTCCGAAGGCGCCTGTCAAGCCATAGGCGGCAGTGCAGCGGCTTGCCCCTTTCGGTGCCCTGTAATGCCACCATGTAGCCACTATCTAAGGCCAATGGCACTACCTATGACCCAATCGCTAGCCTTCGATCATCCGGACGCCCCGGACGCCGAAATCTCGGCGACGATCGCGCGTATCCGGCTGTCGGGCGTTCCGGACGACCGCGCCATGCTGCGCGCCGCCGCGGAGCTTACCCGCGATCTCCACACGCCGAGCAAGGCGATGTACTGGACCGACTGCTTCCTTTCGGCGGCGATCGGCTATGCCGGCATGGCGACCGCGATGTTCGCGGCCTCGCCTTGGGTGGCGGTGATCGGCGGCATCGTCGCGGTGCTCGCGCTGTACCGCGCCGAGCTGTTCATCCACGAAATCACCCATCTCAAGCATTCGCTGCTGCCGGGCTTCCGAACCGCGTGGAACATGTTCGTCGGCGTGCCGCTGCTGCTGCCGTCGTTCATGTATGAGGGCATCCACACGATTCACCATGCCCGTACCCGCTACGGCACCGATCAGGATCCGGAATATCTGCCGCTGGCGCTGATGAAGCCGTGGACGCTGCCGCTGTTCCTGCTCGTCTCGGTGCTGATGCCGATCGGGCTGCTGCTCCGCTTCGCGGTGCTGGCGCCGCTGTCGCTCTTCTCGCCGAAGCTGCGCCGCCTGGTCGTGGCGCGCTATTCGGGGCTGCAGATCAACCCGAAGTTCGAGCGCCGCGCACCCGAGGGCGAATTCCGCCGCCAGTGGTTCTGGCAGGAACTGGGCGCGAGCCTGTTCGCCATGACCCTGATCGGCATTACCGTGGCGGGCATCCTGCCGCTGCGCGCCTTCTTGGTGTACATCGCGATCGTGGCCTGCTCGGCGGTGATCAACCAGGTCCGAACGCTGGTCGCGCACCTGTGGGAGAATGAAGGCGAGCCGCTGACCGTGACCGCCCAGTATCTCGACAGCGTCAACGTGCCGGAGCCGGGCATCCTGCCATATCTCTGGGCGCCGGTAGGCCTGCGCTACCACGCGCTGCACCACCTGCTTCCGGCGGTGCCGTACCATGCGCTGGGCACGGCGCATCGCCGCCTGGTTGCCGCGCTGTCCACCGACTCGGTCTATCACCAGGCCAATTACCCGACGCTCTCGGGGCTGGTGGTGAAGCTGGCGCAGGGCACGCTGCGCCAGCGCTGATCGGCGCGGGCGACGAACGAGGGGCCGGGCACCAGACGGTGCGCCGGCCCTTTTCGTTTTCAGGCGTCGTCCCTTGCCTGTGCATCGCGCAAGGCTAGGCTGGCGCCGGGATCACAGGAGAGGATGATGCGGCGGCTTTTCGCAGCGGCGGTGCTTTGCGCGTGGATGGTGGTGCCGGCAGCGGCGCAGACGCGCTGGCCGAACGGCGCCAAGGCAGCGGTGGTGCTCACCTATGACGATGCGCTGGATTCACAGCTGGATCACGCCGTGCCGGCGCTCGATGCCGCGGGGCTGAAAGGCACCTTCTTCCTCGCCAATGTGAAGGAAGCCGATGTCGATCGCTGGCGCGCCGTGGCTCGGCAGGGCCATGAGCTCGCCAATCACACGATCTTCCATCCCTGCACGCACGACGTGTACCCCGCCGATCCGCGCTATGTGAGCGAGGCCTATACGAGCGCCAGCATGCTCCGCGAGATCGCGCAGCAGAACGTGCTGCTCCGCGCGCTGGACGGCAAGGATCGCCACGGCTTCGCCACGCCCTGTGGCCAAAGCCTGGCGGGCGGCAAGGACTATCTGGAGGATCTGCGCAAGGCCGGGCTCGTCACCTATGTGCGGGGTGCCGTCGACACGCCCGCCGACGCCCGTGCCGATGTCGCCAAGGCCGATCCGATGCACGTTCCCTCGCGGCCGTTCGGCGAGGGCGCCACGGCGGAGAAGATGATCGCCTATGTCCGCCAGGCCGAGCAGGGCGGCGGCTGGGCGGTGTTCCTGTTCCACGGTGTCGGCGGGGATTATTCGGCCGTCCTCGATGCCGAGCATCGCGCCTTCATCGCCTGGCTGGCGCAGCATCGCGGCGAGCTATGGGTGACGACGCTGCAGGGCGCGCTCGATTGGGCCAAGGCGCACCCCTGAGCGCGCTAGGGGCGTTCGCCCGGCTTCAGCCCTAGCGCGGGCCAGGGGAGGATCGCCCAGTCGGGTGCGTCGCAGGCACGCTGGACGCGGGCGAAATAGGCGCCGAGCCACAGGCCCTTTTCGGAGAGCGCCCAGCCGGGGAAGTCCCACACCTCGGGATCCGAATAGTCGCAGCCATCCTCGTCCCCCTCGGCCGGCTTCGCCATCTCCGCGGGATGGTAGCGTTTGAGCAGCGCCACCACGGCCGGCGCGAAGCGCTTGCTGCGATAGCTGTACCAGGCGTCGCTGTCTTCCGCAGGCACCGGTGTCGATCCGAAATGGAGCAGCGCGTCGAGCGTGAGTTCCCGGCCGGTCCGCATATCGAAGCTGTACCCGGTGGTGCCGAAGTCCGGATGCGCAGCGCCGGCGCAGCTCCAGCTCGCATTCCAGACATAGCTCACATGGTTCGCACCCAGCCAGGGCTTCTGCGCTTCGGCGGTGTCGATGCCGGGCCCGCCCTCATAGCCGGTGCAGGCGAACCAGGCCGACACGTCCTGCCACTGGTTGCGGGCGAGCGCGTGGTTGACTGCCGCCATCGCCGGCGCCGCATAGCCGCTCTCGATGCGGAACAGGCGGATGCCGGACAGCGGCTCGCGATACCAGCGGATCGTCTTGCCGCCGATCGTCTCCGCCTGCTGCTGGGTGAACTGGAGGCCGGCGAGGTGCCAGCGCTCATAGGCGCTCAGCTTGGGCGGGAGATCGGCAGGGAGCCCTTCCGGCGCGCCCGCGGGGCGCAGGCTTACCGGCAGGCGCTTCGCCTTGGCGGTGGTCAGCGTGCCGCTGAGCGTCGCGCCGCTGCGGGTCAGATGCAGCTTGTCGCCGGTCACCCGCGATTCGAGATCGAGCGTCTCGCCGCGAACGCTCCCCGAAAGGTCAATATCGAGCCGCGACGTGCGATAGAAATATTGGCCCGAGACCTCGGCTTTGTCCTCGCTGAGCGTCATCACGATCCGCGCCGTGCCGACGGTGCCCGCATATAGCTGCTCCGGCGCCGCCCGGGCGGTTGCAGGGGCAAGCGCCAAGACGGTGGCGAGGAAGCGGGCAGTGAAGCGGTGCATCATAGCGGCCTCAGGCGGGTGTCGCTGCCGGATAGCCTATTCCTCGGTCCGCAGCATCACCGCCTCGCCGATCATCAGGAACAGGAGGAAGGGCGCCCAAGCGGCGAGGAAGGGCGGGTAGGCGCCCAGATTGCCCATCGCCAGCGCGAAATTATCCGCGACGAAGTAGAGGAAGCCCAGCGCCATCCCGATCACCACGCGCACGAACAGCTTGCCCGAGCGCGCCAGGCCGAACGCCGATACGCCGCCGAGCAGCGGCATCAGGAACGCCGAGAGCGGGCCGGACAGCTTGTGCCACAGCGATCCCTCGAGCGCCTTGGTCGGGCGGCCGGCGGCCTTCAGCTCGCCGATGGCGACGCTCAGATCGGCGAAGGAATTGGAGTCCGGATCGACATGGGCGAGCGTGAACTGGTCCGGCCGCACGCCCTGCGCGATGATCGTGTCACCGATCGGAGTCAGCGTGGCGCTCGCGACGTCGAAGCGCTTGACCCCGTCCACGCGCCAGCCGTCACCCGCGCGCACGCCGTGCTTGGCCGTTAGGATCGAGGCGAGCGAACCCTTTTCGCGCTGATAGACGGTGATGTCGTACAGATGGGCGGCCGGGCCCTTGCCCTTGATCTGCTGGACGTTGATCAGATTGCCGTTCGCCTGCACCCACACATTGGCGCGGTCGCCCCGATCGACGGGCAGGGGCGCGAATTCCACCTTCTTCCACTGCTCCAGCGTCGCGGTGGCGCGGCTGACGATGCGGTCGTTGAACGCGAAGGACAGCCCGGCGACGATCAGGCCCGAGACCATCAGCGGCGCAAGCACCTGGTGCGCCGAAAGCCCACCCGACTTGAGCGCGATGATCTCGCTGTTCTGGTTGAGCTGGGCCAGCGTGAAGATTGCGCCGCCCAGCACCGAATAGGGCAGGAAGGTGGAGATGATCTGCGGTACGCGCAGCGTGACGTAGCGCAGGATCTCGGCATTGCCGTTGCCGGGATGCGCGAGGATCGCCGCGCTTTCGGTCAGCAGGTCGAGCGAGGTCAGCACCAGCACCAGCGCGCCGAGCAGCGCGAAGGTCCGCAGCACGAACAGCCGCGCCATGTACAGCGAGATGGTGGGCGAGGGGAACAGCGCGCGCAGGCTCATCGTGCGGCCTCCGCGGCGCGGCGGCGGCGCCGGCGGCTACCGGGTATCAGCCGGCCGATCAGCTTGCCGATCTTGGCGAAGACGCGTTCCAGCGCGCCGATCGGCTGCCCGCCGGGCACATAGGCGACGGTATAGTACATCCAGACGGTAAGCCCCGCGAAGATCGAGAACGGCACCCATAGCGCAATGATCGGATCGATCAGCCCCAGGCTGCCCACGCCCTGCGCATATTCGTTCACCTTGTGATAGGTGACGATCATCAGGATCGACAGGAACACGCCGAGCATCGAGGTGGAGCGCTTGGGCGGGATCGCCAGCGCCACCGCCAGCATCGGCAGCAGGAACATCGTCGTCACTTCCGCCATGCGATAGTGGAAGGCCGATCGGCTGGTCTCGCGGTCGATCTCGGGCGCGGATCGGCTGTGGCCGATCACCGCCAGCTCGGGCAGGGTCCGCTCGATATTGCTGTCGCCGCGCTTGCGGAACTGCTCATATTTGGGGAGCGGAATCGGAAGATTGTGGGTGGTGAAGGTCAGCACCCGCGGCACCGGCGAGCTCTTGTCGTAGTGGATGAGCGTGCCGTTGGTGAGCCGGAAGATGATCGTGTCGGGATCGTCGGCGCGAAGGAACTGCCCCTTCTGCGCGGTCACCGCGAGCGGGGTACCGTCCTTGTTGGTCATCTCGACGAAGATGCCGCGCAGGTCGCGGCCCTCGTCCTGGCTCGATTCGATCCGCAGCGTCATCTTCGAGCCGAAGCTGGTGAACTCGCCGACCTTGATCGAGGCACCGAGCGCGCCCGAGCGCAGCTCGAAGCGGAGCTGCTCGTAATTGTAGCGCGAGGTCGGCTGGATGAAGCCGACGATCGCGAAGTTGGCCGCTGCCAGCACGATCGCGTACATGTACGGCACGCGCAGCAGGCGGGTGTAGCTGACGCCCACCGCGCGCAGCACGTCCAGCTCGGACGAAGTGGCGAGCCGGCGGAAGGCGAGCAGCACGCCCAGCATCAGCCCGATCGGAATGCCGAGGCCGAGATATTCGGGCAGCAGGTTGGCGAGCATGCGCCACACCACGCTCACCGGACCGCCCTCGGTCGCGACGAACTGGAACAGCCGCAGCATGCGATCGAGCACGAGCAGCATCGCGGAGATGATCAGGGTGGAGATCAGCGGCACCGCGATCAGCCGCGCCATGTAGCGATCGATCGAATTCATGCTGTTCGCTGAGCGTCCTTCAGAGCTTGGATCTTTGCGCCCCTGAAACGGAAAACGGGCGGAAACGATCCGGTCGCGTATAGCCGTGCTGAACGCCGATGCCACCCGGAAAGTGTCATGGCGTTCGCCGCATTGCCCGAAGGCGCGCTGCCGGGGGTGACGAAATTGCGCCGAACGTATATGGGCCCGCGATGCATTTCCTCGATCAAGCCAAGATTTTCGTCCGCTCGGGTGCCGGCGGCCCCGGTGCCGTGAGCTTCCGCCGCGAAAAGTTCATCGAATATGGCGGCCCCGACGGCGGCAACGGCGGCAAGGGCGGTGACATCATCTTCGAAGCCGTCGCCGGCCTGAACACGCTGATCGACTTCCGCTACACCCAGCATTTCCGCGCGCCCCGCGGCAGCGGCGGTTCCGGCTCGAACCGCACCGGTCCCGGTGGCGACGATCTGGTCATCAAGGTGCCGATCGGCACGCAGATCCTCGCCGACGACGACGAGCGCACGCTGCTGGCCGACCTCACCAAGGAAGGCGAGCGCATCGTCTTCCTGCGGGGCGGCGACGGCGGCCGCGGCAATGCAACCTATAAAACCTCGACCAACCGCGCGCCCCGCCAGCACGGCACCGGCTGGCCGAGCGAGGAAGCCTGGGTCTGGCTGCGGCTCAAGCTGCTCGCCGATGCGGGGCTGGTCGGGCTGCCCAACGCGGGCAAGTCGACCTTCATCAATGCGGTGACCAATGCGCAGGCCAAGGTGGGCGAATATGCCTTCACCACCACGCGCCCCCAGCTTGGCGTGGTGCGCCACAAGCAGCGCGAGTTCGTGATCGCCGACATTCCCGGCCTGATCGAAGGTGCTGCGGAAGGCGCCGGCATCGGCGACCGTTTCCTCGGCCATATCGAGCGCTGCCGGGTGCTGCTCCACCTGATCGACGCCAATGACGAGGACGTGGCGACCAGCTACCGCATCGTTCGCGACGAGCTGGAGGCCTATGGCGCCGGCTTGTCCGAAAAGCCGGTGGTGATCGCGCTCAACAAGATCGACACGCTCGACGACGAGCTGATCGCCGCACTCTCCGCCGAGCTCGAAGAAGCCAGCGGCGCGCACGTCATTCCGCTGTCGGGCGCGGCCGGCACCGGCGTCGACTGGGTGCTCGATCAGTTGCTCGAAATCATCGGCCCGAACGAGAACCGGGCGGCCGACGAAACAGTGGAAGATGGTGAAGAACCGGTTCAATGGTCGCCGGTCTGACGCATTTCTAGGGCAACCCTTCCCGACTGATTCCTTCCTGGGAGAGACGCGGATGGGTGCGTTCGGCTGGTTGCGTGGGCTGTTTGGTGCGAAGGCGCAGGCGGTTAGCCGACCCGAGCCACACCGAATCGCCAGCGTCGCCGAGCGTTCGGCCGAGGCGCGCGGGCTGTTCTGGTCCGCGCTGGGGCCGGCGAGCGATCGCATCCTTTCGTCCGCCCCGGCCGGCTCGCTCTGGCCGGGCGGGCACGAGGCGTACCGGCTGATCCACCGCGGCAGCGCGATCCTGCTCGCGACCGATGGTCTCTCCGATCCGTTCGACGACAGCGCCACGGCCAATGGTTTCGAGATCGAGCTGTTCGTCGAAGGGCCGGGCGAGGGGGCGCCCGCGAAGGTGGCGGGCGATGGCTGGATGCTTGAGGTGCTGCGCCGGGTGGCGGCGATCGTCGCCGAGGAGCAGGGCATCCTTCGCCCGCTCGAACGCCATGGCCCGATCCCGCTCGAACTCACCAACGTCTCCAGCTCGGCGGCGATCGCCGCGCGGCTGCCGGCGCATTTCCTCACCGCCGACGACGTGCTCGGCGTGATGATCGGCGGGCCGGATCCCGATTTCGAGACTCGGATCGAGGACATGCCGCTCTCCCCGGTCCGTGCGGTGCCGGTGGTGCTGCTCACCGCAGCCGAGCTGGGCGAGATCCGCGCCGGCGACAGCGACACCCGCGACGCGGTGATCGCGCGCCTCCAGGCGACCGGCGTCGGCCATTGCAGCGACCTGCAGCGCGAATCGATCGTCTGATCGGCTTGGCAGATGCCGAACCGCACCGCTAAGAGCGCGACCATGTCTGCGACTGCCCGCCATGCCAACGCCATCGGCTTCAGCCCCTCGACCTGCGGCCGGCTGGTCGTGAAGGTGGGGTCCTCGCTGCTCGTCGATCGCGAGGGGCAGATCCGCCGCGACTGGCTGGCGGCGCTGGTCGCCGATCTGGGCACGCGGGCACGCGAGGGGCAGCAGCTCGTCATCGTCTCCTCGGGCGCGATCGCGCTGGGTGCACGGCGGCTCAAGCTGCCCAAGGGCGGTCGGGCGAGCCTGGAAGATGCGCAGGCGGCGGCGGCGACCGGCCAGATCGCGCTGTCGAGCATCTGGGCCGAACTGCTCCACGACCAGGGGATTACCGCCGCGCAGATCCTGGTGACGCTCGACGATCTCGAGGACAGGCGCCGCTACCTCAACGTCTCGGCAACGCTCGACCGGCTGCTGCGCCTCGGCGTGGTGCCCGTGATCAACGAGAATGATTCGGTGGCCACCGAGGAAATCCGCTTCGGCGACAATGATCGACTCGCCGCCCGCGTGGCGAGCGCCGCCAATGCCGAAGGCGTGGTGCTGCTGTCGGACGTCGACGGGCTCTATACCGCCAACCCCAACACCAACCCCGATGCGCAGCTGATCGCGCTGGTCGACGTGATCGACGAGCGGATCGAGGCGATGGCCGATCGCGGCTCGGCCTCGGGCATGGGATCGGGCGGCATGGTTTCGAAGATCGAGGCGGCGCGGATCGCGACCAGCGCCGGCGCGCATCTCGCCATCGCCGATGGCCGGGTCGAGCATCCGCTGACGCGGCTGGCAATGACGCGGCGCGGCACCTTGTTCCTGGGCCAGAAGGGCGCGGCGGCACGCAAGGCCTGGCTGCGCGGCGGGCTGACCGCCAAGGGGGCGATTCATATCGACGAGGGTGCCGCGCAGGCGCTCAAGGAAGGCCGCAGCCTGCTCTCCGCGGGAGCGACGCGAGTCGAGGGGCGGTTCGCCCGCGGTGACCTCGTCGTGGTGGTCGGGCCCGATGGCAAGCATCTGGCGCGCGGTCTCGCCGAATATGGCCATGTCGATGCCTCGCGCATCGTCGGGCGGCGGAGCGAGGAACTGGTCGATATCCTCGGCTATGCGCCCCGCTCCGCGCTGGTCCACCGCAGTCACATGGCGCTGCTGTGAGCGTGTTCGCCATCACCGGCGGCACCGGCTTCGTCGGATCGCGATTGATCGCGCTCGCCCTGCAGGCCGGGCATCAGGTGCGTGCGCTCACCCGCCGGGAGCAACCCGCGCGCGACGGCGTGACCTGGGTCCGCGGCGATCTCGATGCGACGGCGGCGCTCACCGAGCTGTGCACCGGCGCCGACGCGGTGATCCATGTCGCCGGGGTGGTCAACGCGCCCGATCGCGAGGGATTCGCGCACGGCAACATCACCGGCACCGGCAACATGCTTGCCGCCACAAAGAGCGCAGGTGTGCGCCGCTACATCCATGTCTCCTCGCTCGCCAGCCGTGAGCCCGAGCTGTCGGCCTATGGCTGGTCCAAGGGCGAGGCGGACAAGCTGGTCCGCGCATCGGGACTCGACTGGACGATCGTCCGTCCGCCCGCGATCTATGGGCCGGGCGATCTGGAGATGCTGGAGCTGTTCCGCGTCGCTCGCTTCGGGCTGGCGCTGCTGCCCCCGGGGGGGCGGATCTCGGTCATCGAAGTCAGCGATCTCGGCCGCCTGCTGCTCGCGCTCGCCGCAGCCGATCGCTTCCCCGGCGAGATTGACCCCGATGACGGCCGGGCAGGGGGCTGGACCCATCCGGAATTCGCCCGCGCGATCGGTCGCGCCGTGGGGCGGAAGGTATTGGCATTGTCGCTGCCCAAGGCGGTGCTGATGGGTGGCGCCTATGTCGACCGGGCGCTGCGCGGCAAGCGGGCCAAGCTGACGCCCGATCGCGTCTCCTACTTCTGCCATCCCGACTGGGTGGCGGACCCGGCCAACCGCGCGCCCGCAAATCTCTGGACACCGCAGGTCGAGACCGAGGCCGGGCTGGTGGAGACCGCGCGCTGGTACCGGGCTAAGGGTCTGCTCTGAGCCCGGACGGGGCTTAACCATTCTATAAAGGGGGCATGTGGAACGCCCCGATCAAGCTCATCCTCTGGGACCTCGACGACACGCTGTGGCGGGGGACGCTCGCCGATGGCGATGCGGTGGCGCTGTTCGAGCAGCGTGCCGAGATGGTCCGCGCCTTCAACGCGCGCGGCGTGGTCTCCTCGCTCTGCTCGAAGAACGATTTCGATGCGGCGAAGGCGCAGCTGGAGGCATTCGGGCTGTGGGACGAATTCGTTTTCCCGCACATCGCCTTCACCCCCAAGGCCGAGGCGATCCGCGGCATCATCGCCGACATGCAGCTGCGTGCGGTCAACGTCCTCTTCATCGACGATAATCCCCACAATCTCGCCGAAGTGCGCCACGCGCTGCCTGAGATCCAGACGCTGGACGCGACCGCCGTCGATGCCGACGAACAGCTCGCCGGCCTGCTCGCGCTGCAGACCGGCACGCGCAGCCGCGTCGCCGACTATCGCATCCTCGAAGCCAAGAAGCGCGACCGCGGCGCCGTGGCGGGCCAGTCCAACGAGGCGTTCCTGCGCGCCTCGGGCCTGTGCGCCTGCGCGCCGTTCATCATGGACAATCTCGAGTTCGTGCCGCGCATCGCCGAGCTGATCAACCGCGCCAACCAGCTCAACTACACCCAGTCGCGCGTCGATGCCGCCCAGCTCGAAGCGGACATCATCAACGTCACCCGGCACGACAGCTGGTCGATCTTCGCCTGGGACAAATATGGCCGCTACGGGCTGGTCGGCTTCGTGATGTACGACCGGGTCGACCAGCAGCTGGTGCACTTCACCTTCTCGTGCCGCGCGATGCACATGGGGCTGGAGGAATATGCGCTGAACAAGATCCGGGTGAACTGGCCCGAGGCCGATTTCAGCGCACTCGATGGACGCTTCAGCCGGGTGCCGCCCGACTGGGTCGAGGACCATGGCTTCGACGAACCCGAGGTGCGTGCGGCGATTCGCGCCGAGCTGTCCACCCACAGCGCGGGCGAGGCGGGCATCCGCATCATGTTCGACTGCCAGTCCGGCGGCATCGCGCATTACAGCCAATACCGTCCGGCGATCGACTTCGACAACAATCCGCGCCTGTTCGCGCTGCGGATGATGGACGACGACAGCTACAAGGATCAGGCATTCCCGCCCTTCCTCGTCTACGGCGCGACCATCGACTATCTGGACAATCGCTGGCCGGGCAAGTGGCACCTGCTGGAACGCGGCGTCTACCAGAAGTGCGTGCTGCGGCTGTGCATCCATTTGATCGAGAACGACCTGCGCATGCTGGTGGTGTTGCCCCCCGAAGACGCGCCGATCGAGAAATACCGCCTGGGCCTCAACCATTCGCCTGAGCGCTGCCGGCTGTTCAACGCGATCTGGCGGCAGATGGCGCGCGAGAATCCCGGCCGCATCTTCATCCTCGAAATGGCGGACCTGCTCGACAGCCAGGACGAGATGGCGGACGTGACCCATTTCCACCCCGGCCTGCTCCAGAAGATCGCCGGGCAGATGGACCTGTGGGTCCACGGGGTGCTCACCGCGGGCAGCGCGGATGCGGCGGCAGCGGCCTGACCTTTCGGGCACTGCCCCGCCACGGGCCCGGTTTCGCCGCATTCGCTTGGCACCTGCGACCGATCAATCTAAGGACCGGCCGCATGACTGACCGTGCAGAAATCTTCGACATCGTCGCCGCGCAGATCGAACCCTTCAACAAGAAGGGCGTCGCGCTTTCCGAAACCACCACCTTTGCCGGCGATCTCGAATGGGACAGCCTGACGGTGATGGATTTCGTCGCCGCGATCGAGGACGAGTTCGACATCGTCATCACCATGAACATGCAGGCCGAGATCGAGAATGTCGGCCAGCTGGTCGACGCCGTGCAGAAGCTCAAGGGCTGACCGCCATGACCGACCTGATGAACAAGTTCGACGGCCTGATCGCCGAGCGGCAGGCGCTGCTCGACAGCGGCGTGATCGATCCGTTCGCGATCGTGATGGAGCAGGTCAAGTCGCCCACCGAGGCGGTGATCAAGGGCAGGGACACGATCCTGCTCGGCACCTACAACTATATGGGCATGACGTTCGATCCGGACGTCATCCAGGCCGGCAAGGATGCGCTCGACCAGTTCGGCTCGGGCACCAATGGCAGCCGGATGCTCAACGGTACCTTCCGCGACCATATGGAAGTCGAGCAGGCGCTGCGCGACTTCTACGACGTGTCGGGCGCGATCGTCTTCTCCACCGGCTACATGGCCAATCTGGGCATGATCTCGACGCTGGCGGGCAAGGGCGAGTACATCATCCTCGACGCCGACAGCCATGCCTCGATCTATGACGGCTGCAAGCAGGGCAATGCCGAGGTCGTCCGCTTCCGCCACAATGACGTGACCGACCTGGACAAGCGCCTTGGCCGCCTGCCGGCCGAAGCGGGCAAGCTGGTGGTGCTGGAGGGCGTCTATTCGATGCTCGGTGACATCGCGCCGCTGAAGGAGATGGTCGCCGTCGCCAAGAAGCATGGCGCGATGGTGCTGGTCGACGAAGCGCATTCGATGGGCTTTTTCGGACCCAACGGCCGCGGCGTGTACGAGGACCAGGGGCTGGAAGCGGACGTCGACTTCGTCGTCGGCACCTTCTCCAAGTCGGTCGGCACCGTCGGCGGCTTCTGCATCTCGAACCACCCGAAGTTCGAAGCCATTCGTCTGGCCTGCCGCCCCTATATCTTCACCGCATCGCTGCCGCCCAGCGTGGTGGCGACCGCGGCGACCTCGATCCGCAAGCTGATGTTTGCCCACAATAAGCGTGCGCATCTTTGGGAGAATGCCCGGAAACTGCACGGCGGTTTGAAGGAAATGGGCTTCAAGCTCGGCACGGAAACGGCGGAAAGCGCGATCGTCGCGGTGATCCTGGAGGACCAGGAGCAGGCGGTGGTGATGTGGCAGGCGCTGCTGGAGAACGGCCTGTACGTCAACATGGCGCGCCCGCCGGCGACTCCGGCCGGCACCTTCCTGCTGCGCTGTTCGCTGTGCGCCGAGCATCGCCCCGAGCAGATCGAGCGCGTGCTGGGCATGTTTCGCGCGGCCGGCCAGGCCGTCGGGGTCATCGCCTAACCGGCCTTTTCACTTTCGATCCAAACGCCTAGAGTCGGGCCCGGATGAGCGATGCGATCCCGTCTCTGGAGCGTTCGGTTCACGCAAAGAACTGGCGCCTGGTCCTGCTGGGTGCCCTGGCGGTGGCCGGGGTGCTCGTGCTCGGCGCGCTTATCCTGATCCAGCAGCGCTCCGATCTCGAGCGCGACCGGGCGATCGCGCTCCAGCAGCACAGCTTCGAAGTGATCCTGCGCGCCAACCAGCTCTCCGGCGGCATCGCCTCGGCGGAGGCGGCGCTGGGGCGCTATGTTGTCAGCGCCGATCGCAATCTTGGCCAGCAATATAGCGATCAATGGGGCAAGGCCGGCGAACAGCTCCAGCGGCTGCGCCAGCTGACCGGCGACAACCCGACGTTGTTCGCGCAGGTCCGCCAGCTCCAGCGTGTGTTCGCCGAGCGCGGCAAGGAACTGGACGCGACCGCGCTCTACACCACCTTCAAGCGCAACAGCGACGCATTCGGCGCCTATTACCAGGTCCGCGAGAGCCCGGCGCGCAAACAGGTGGAGGCGATCCTCGACGACATCGTCGAGCAGGAGCGGCAGCGGCTGCGCGATCGCACCCGCGCGGCGGCGCAGCTGATCGAGAACAGCAGCTATGCCTCGCGCGTGCTCAGCGGCTTCGGCCTGGTGATCGCGCTGGGTGCGGTGGTGTTCGGCTGGCTCGCGATCGAGGCGCAGGGCGACCGCGCGCTTGCCGATGCCGACGCCGCCTGGGAGCGCGAGCGGACAGGGCAACTGCGCGAAGCCGTCGCTGCCGCCACCGCCCAGCTGCGCGAGGAAGCGCGCGAGCGCGAGGTCGCAGAGGCCAAGCTTCGCCAGGCGCAGAAGATGGACGCGGTTGGCCAGCTCACCGGCGGCATCGCACATGATTTCAATAACATGCTGGCGGTTGTGCTGGGCGGGGTGGAACTGGCGCGGCGCCAGATCGAGAGCGATCCCCGTGAGGCTGCGCGCCACCTCGACAACGCGATGGAGGGCGCCCACCGCGCCGCCGCACTCACCCGCCAGCTGCTCGCCTTCTCGCGCTCGGAGTCGCTCGCGCCCGAGCCGGTCGATGCCGGCGCGCTGATCCGCGGCATGCGCGACCTGCTCGATCGCACGCTGGGCGATGCGATCCGGGTCGAGGCGCAGGATCGTGGCCTCGGCTGGCGGATCTGGGTTGATCGCCACCAGCTCGAAAATGCGGTGCTCAACCTCGCGGTCAATGCACGCGATGCGATGAACGGGCGCGGCTCGCTGGTGATCACCACCGGCGAATCACGACTCGCTGCAAACGAGGTCGGGCATTGCGCGGCGGGCGACTATGTCTCGGTTGCGGTGCGCGACGATGGCTGCGGCATGACGCCTGAGGTGCTGGAGCGCGTGTTCGAACCCTTCTTCACCACCAAGCCGGTGGGCAAGGGCACCGGCTTGGGGCTCAGCCAGATCTTCGGCTTCGTCCGCCAGTCGGGCGGCGGCATCGCGATCGAGACCGCGCCCGATGCGGGCACCACGGTTACGCTGTACCTGCCGCGCTACAAGGGCGCGCTGACCGGCAGCGCCATGGCCCCCGTCGCGATCGAGCCTGCCGAGGAAAAGGGCGACAGCTACGACATCCTCGTCGTCGAGGACGATCCGCGCGTGCTGGCCGCCACCCTGGCCGCGCTGCGCGAGCTGGGCCACCGCGCGGTGGGCTGCGCCGACCCGCTGCACGCGCCGACCGCGATCGAAGCGATGGCCTCGCTCGACCTGGTGATGACCGACGTGCTGATGCCGGGCCAGACCGGCCCGGAGATGATCGCCGGGATCGAGGCGAGGTTGGCGGGGGTCGCCGTGCTGTTCGTCACCGGCTTCACCGGGGAAGCGAGTGCCGAGCAACTCCGCGACCGCCCGGTGCTGCGCAAGCCGTTCACCGTCGCGGCGCTATCCCGTGCGGTGCGCGAGGCGGTGGCGGGCGAGGCGCAGCGGATGGGGCAGGCGGCGGAGTAGGGGCTGCGGCAACTTGCCGTCACGATGGCGAACCGCTACATGGGCTCCATTCGCAAGGACCCGGTGCAATTCCGGGTGGCTATTCCGGCCGCCGATCCGCCGGACAACAACACGCACCGAAGCTGACGCGCCGCCTGGCGCCACGTGCCCTGTTGTGGATTTTCAATGACCTTCGATTTTTCTGCTTATCTGCGCCAATGGCGCACGGACGGTGCCGGCGCGCGCCGTGACATCCTGGCCGGCATCGTCGTCGCGCTGGCGCTGATCCCCGAGGCGATCGGCTTTTCGATCATTGCCGGCGTCGATCCGCGCGTGGGACTCTACGCCTCGGTCGCTATCGCCATGACGATCGCGCTGATAGGCGGCCGACCAGGCATGGTCTCCGCCGCCACCGCCGCGGTTGCGGTGCTGGTCGGCCCGCTGGTGCGGGCACACGGCGTCGAGTATCTGTTCGCCGCGACCATCCTGATGGGGCTGATCCAGATCGCCGCCGGGCTACTGCGGGTGCATCTGGTGATGCAGTTCGTCTCGCGCTCGGTGATCACCGGGTTCGTCAACGCGCTCGCCATCCTGATCTTCCTGGCGCAGCTGCCCCAGCTCACCCATGTCGGCTGGCAGACCTATGCCATGGTCGCGGCCGGCCTGGCGATCATCTACGGCTTTCCCCGGCTGACCAGGGCGGTTCCGTCGCCGCTGGTCGCCATCCTCGTGCTCAGCGCGATCAGCATCGGGCTGGGCCTGCAGGTCCATACCGTGGGGGACATGGGCAAACTGCCCGAGGGGCTGCCCAGCTTCGCGCTGCCGCAGGTGCCGCTGACGCTGGAGACGCTGCGAATCATCTTCCCCACCGCGCTCACCATGGCGGCGGTCGGACTGCTCGAATCGCTGCTCACCGCGCAGATCGTCGATGACATGACCGATACGGACAGCGACAAGCGCCAGGAATGTGCAGGCCAGGGCGGCGCCAACATCGTCGCCGCGCTGTTCGGCGGCATGGGCGGGTGTGCGATGATCGGCCAGTCGGTGATCAACGTCACCTCGGGCGGGCGCAGCCGGCTGTCGACCTTCGTCGCCGGCGCCTTCCTGCTGTTCCTGCTGGCGGTGCTGGGCCCCTGGGTCGGCCGGGTGCCGATGCCGGCGTTGGTCGCGGTGATGATCATGGTCTCGATCGGCACGTTCAGCTGGAATTCGATCGCCAATCTGCGCCGCCATCCGCCTACCTCGTCTGCGGTGATGCTGGCGACGGTGGTGGTCGTCGTGGCGACTCGCGACCTGTCGTTGGGCGTGCTGGCGGGCGTGCTGCTCTCGGGCATCTTCTTCGCCGGCAAGGTGCAGCGGATGTTCGCGGTCGAGCGAGATCTTTCCGCCGATGGCAGCGTGGCGACCTACCGGGTGGCGGGCGAGATCTTCTTCGCCTCGGTCGAGCGCTTCACCCGCGCCTTCCAGGCAGAGCGAGTCGCGGAGGCGGTGCGGATCGACGTGTCCGCGGCGCATTTCTGGGACATCTCCGGCGTGGCGGCGCTCGACAAGATCGTCGCGCGGCTGCGGCGCGAGGGGCGGACGGTCGAGGTGGTCGGCTATAACCGCGCCAGTGCCGACATCGTCGATCGATTCGCGTTGCACGACAAGACCGGCGTTGAGCTGGGCGTGGTGCCGCACTAGCCGCGGCGGCTAGTCGGTCGCCTCGATCCGCGCGCGCAGCATGGCCGCCGCCAGCTCGCGCGCCTTGTCGCGGGGGAGGCCCAGCGCGCGGGCCATGGGGGCGCCGAGCAGCGCGTCCCCCAGCGCCATCAAAGTCAGCTGCAGCGTTTCCTCGCGCAGCGGCGCGCGGGCGTCCTCGCCCTCGCTGATTCGGTCGACCAGCCGGTGGATCGCCTCCAGAATGGGGTCGAGCGCATCCTGATTGCCGGTGAGCAGCATCCAGCTCGCGAGTGCGCCGGCGCCTTCGCGGCCGAACGCGTCGAAGGTGAGGGCCACCACTTCGCGCAGGTCATGGTCGGTGGTGCGGGCGCGCAGCACCGCCTCGCCGATCTTGGCGGTGACGGCATCGGCCATGCTCGCCGCGAGTGCCTTTTGCAGCCCCGCCGCCGAGCCGAAATGGTGGAGCAGATTGGCGTGCGTACGGCCGATCCGCGCGGCGACCGCCTTGAGCGTCACCGCCTGCGGGCCGTCCTCGATCAGCAGGGTGCGCGCCGCCTCCAGTGCAGCGTCGCGCGATTCTTCAGGGGAGAGGCGCCGGCGCACCACCTTGGTCGTCAAACTGCTGGCCTCGTGTCCATAGTTTGCCGGCTTAGTCGAGCTTGTGCGCGGGGGGAAGCGGCCTCCCCGGTGGTGGCGGAGAGGCCGAAGGTAACCTTAGGCCGCCAGGCGCGGTTGCGGCCCCAATCGACAGTCGTCGGCGTCGAGATCGAGCTCGAAGCCAGCGCACGCCATCTCGCAGCCGCGACCCTTGGACCAGATCGGCTCGACGTGCCCGGTCGGCTGGAAGCCCAGCTTGCGCAGCACGCGGCCGGAGGCGGGGTTGTCGACGGCGTGGCGCGACGTCACCCGCCGGATGCCCGACGCGCGCGCTGCGGCGAGCACGCCGCGGGCCGCTTCGGTGGCATAGCCCTTGCCCCAGGCGGACGGCGTGTACCAATAGCCGAGCTCATGCCGCTCGTCCCCGGCGCTGTCGATGCCGACGCAGCCGATCAGCGTCACGCGGCCGCCCTGGTGCTCGAACACCAGGAAACGCGTGTCGGTCCAATGCGCAAGGAAGGTCTCGGCCGCTTCGATCGAATAGGGCCAGGGCGCGCGCGACAGGTTGCGCACGACGGCCTCATGGTCGATCGCCCGGGCCAGGGCAGGGGCGTCCTCGGGCCATCCGGGACGTAACGTCAATCTCTGGGTCCGCACGAACATGACCACCACTCCTCGGTCCTGCAGCTCCCCACGCCGTTTCCATGGCGCGTAGGTGTTGCGCTGCGATTGCAGGGAGCATGAAAAAAGGGAGACCGGGGCGACCCGTCTCCCTTTTTCGGTTGGTTCATCCGAACCCGGGTCGCCCTGGTGGGCAACCCGTGCGGTCACCCGATGTTATTCGGCTGCCTCGGCAATCATGTCTACGGAGCAGAACTTGCGACCAAGCTTGCCTTCCTTGAACGACACGCGGCCTTCGACGAGCGCGAAAAGGGTATGGTCCTTGCCCATGCCCACGTTCACGCCCGGGTAAAATTTGGTGCCGCGCTGACGCACGAGGATGTTGCCGGCGAGAACCGTCTCGCCGCCGAACTTCTTCACGCCAAGACGGCGGCCAGCAGAGTCGCGACCGTTGCGGGACGAGCCGCCTGCCTTCTTATGTGCCATTGTCTATACTCCTCGTGTCTCGTCAGTCGCTTACTTGGCCGCGCCGATAGCAGTGATCTTGAGGATCGTGTGCTGCTGGCGATGACCGTTCTTGCGGCGATAGTTGTGACGACGACGCTTCTTGAAGACGATGACCTTCTCGCCCTTCGCCTGCGCGACGATTTCGGCAGAAACGGTCAGGCCGTCGGTAGCCTTCAGCTCGCCGCCTTCGCCGGCCAGCAGGACATCGCCCAGCGTCACCGACGAACCGGCTTCGCCATCGAGCTTCTCGACGACGATCTTGTCTCCTGCGGCAACGCGATACTGCTTGCCGCCCGTGCGCACGATAGCGAACATCGGTCTCTTCTCTGGTTCAAATGCATGTGCCCGCCAAGGTTGCACCTCGGCAGGAGGAAGGGCGCAACTATGCGAGGGGGGCAGGAATGTCAACCGTTCCGCAAGACGAAACTGCGATTTTCCGAGTCACGCGCGCTTAATGGCGGTGGTTCGGCTTCAGCCGGTAGCGACCGGCGTCGAAGCTGTCGAAAAGCCCGCTGATTCCGGGATGGTCGACCGGCTCGTCGCTATCGTCCGCCACGAGATTCTGCTGGCTGACATAGGCGATATAGGTCGAATCGGCGTTCTCGGCGAGCAGATGGTAGAAGGGTTGGTCCTTGGCCGGCCGCATGTCGACGGGAATCGAATCATACCATTCGTCGCTGTTCGCGAAGACCGGGTCGACATCGAAGATCACGCCGCGGAAATCGAGCAGCCGGTGGCGGACCACGTCGCCGATGGCGAAGCGCGCGCTGGCGATCGGCGGCATCGGCGTGCCCGAGTCGATGGAAAGAAGCGAACCATTGGTTTCTGACATGGCACCAATCTAGGGTTGCGGAGGCGCAACGGCAACGGTGGCGCGGCGGTGCGTTCCCGATGCGGGAAGGGGCAGGGAGAGGCGGCGGTTTCCGCATTCGCGAAAAAACATGAAAGACCCTGCTTGCGGGCCCCAAAACTTTGCGCTAGTGGCCGCGCCTCACAGCGACCGGTACGCGGGTCGGGTCCTTCCCGAACATGCGTATCCTCCCTAGCGGAGAGGTGCCGGAGTGGTCGATCGGGGCAGTCTCGAAAACTGTTGAGCTCGTAAGGGTTCCGAGGGTTCGAATCCCTCCCTCTCCGCCATAGGGCCATTCCAAGCACGCTTGAACGATACCGAGAGGCGCTGATTTCAGCGCCTTTTTTGCGTTCTGCTTCTGCGCGGCGGTGCGCGGCAGCTTCGGACGGTTCGGGCAGGCAGCGCGCCCCCAGGCTACGCGGATGGTGGTCCCGCATCGCCCGCCTTGCCGTAACGACGAGGCTGGACATGCGCCGCACCGTACGCCACCCATTTCCGCAGTCCCGAAAATCCGCGCTTCCCGGGGAGCGCGGTGCGCCCGGCCGTGTCCCCTGCAGCATGGGTCCGGCGGCGACGGGGCGCCTGTAGAGCGAGCATGTTGGGGAGAGCTGGGTTGGAGCGATTTGATGTCCTGATCGTCGGCAGCGGGCACGGGGGTGCGCAATGCGCGGTCGAATTGCGGCAGGCGGGGTTTGCCGGCACGCTGGCGGTGATCGGCGAGGATCCCGAACTGCCCTATGAGCGGCCGCCGCTCTCCAAGGACTATCTCAACGGCGACAAGAGCTTCGAGCGTATCCTGATCCGCCAGCCGAGCTTCTGGGACGAGCGGCAGGTGACGATGCTGTGCGGCCGGCGCATCGTCGCGGTGGATCCTGCCGCGAAGACCGTGACCGATGCCCAAGGGGCGCAGATCGGCTATGGATCGCTGATCTGGTCGGCGGGCGGCAGCGCGCGCCGGCTGACCTGCAGCGGGCATGACCTGACCGGCGTGCACACGATCCGCAGCCGGCGCGATGTCGACCAGCTGCTCGCCGAACTGCCCGCAACGCAGCGCGTCGTGGTAATCGGCGGCGGCTATATCGGGCTCGAGGCAGCCGCCGTGCTGGCCAAGGCCGACAAGCAGGTCGTGGTACTGGAAGCGATGGACCGGGTGCTTGCCCGTGTCGCCGGCGAACCGCTGTCGCGCTTCTACGAGGCCGAGCACCGCGCGCACGGCGTCGAGATCCGAACCGGCGCGCTGGTCGACTGCCTCGAAGGGCAGGACGGCCGCGTCTGCGGTGTGCGGCTGGCGGACGGGGAGGTGCTGCCCGCGGACATGGTGATCGTCGGTATCGGCATCGTTCCCGAAGTCGCACCGCTGCTGGAGGCGGGGGCGGCCGGCGGCAATGGCGTGCGGGTGGACGCGCAGTGCCGCACCAGCCTGCCCGACGTCTATGCGATCGGCGACTGCGCGCTGCATGTGAACGCCTATGCCGACGGTGCCGAGATCCGACTGGAATCGGTGCAGAATGCCAGCGATCAGGCCCGTGTCGCCGCCCAGGTGCTGACCGGGCACGACGCGCAGTATGAAGCGGTGCCGTGGTTCTGGTCGAGCCAGTACGACCTGCGCCTGCAGACCGTCGGGCTCTCGACGGGCCATGATGCGACCGTGGTACGCGGCGATCCCGCGACGCGCGCCTTCTCGCTGATCTATCTGAAGCAGGGGCGGGTGATCGCGCTCGACAGCGTCAACGCGACCCGCGACTATGTGCAGGGCCGGCGCCTGGTGACCGAGCGCATGACGGTCGATCTTGCGCTGCTCGCCGATCCGGCCACGGTGCTGAAGGCGCTTTGAGCCAGACGATCGGGGCTTGCACCTGCATCCGGCCGTGCAAGCCCTGTGGTCGGCCGCGGGGGCGCCGTCTAGCGCCTGGGAGCGGTATCGTATCGAGCGTGGCGGGGCTGCGCCGTCAGGCGGCGACGGCGTAGCGCCGGCAATGCTCCAGATAGCCGACCTCGTGCCGACCGGCGAGCGAGACCACGCTCTCCCACAGCCAGGACGGCGTATCGAGATTGCTGCGGCGATCCGCGGCGAGGATCTCCAGCCAGGCTTCGCGTGCATCGGTGTGCATCTGTCGGGCATGCGCCTTGCCGACGACGAAGGCGAGGTAGCGGGCTGACTTCACCGCCTCGGCGCGGCTGAACTGGTCGATCTCCAGCTTCAGATCCTGCGGCGCCAGTTCGCGGACGAACAGCGAGCGACCGAGCATCCGCACCGGCGCCATGCGGTGGCCGAGATGCGGGGACAAGGCGCGGGCGGCGGCAACCACGCGTTCGGCATTGTCCTTGGGCAGGTCGGCGCCGGGGGCGGCGGGGGCAATCGGGTCGATCGCCTCTTTCAGGTCGATCAGCGCATAGTCCGGCCGGCCCTTGTGGTCGGGCACCGCGATGATGGCGGCATAGCGCAGCAGCCCCAGCGAGCTGCATCCCTTCATCCAATAGGCAGCGTCGACCAGGCGAATCGCGCGTGCCGCATCGGCATCGTCCGCGCCGAGCACGGTGCCCAGTATCGCGGGCTTGGCGAGCGCGGCTTCCAGCGCGGCGCGCTCCTTGCCCTCGATCGGCCAGAAGCGCTTGCCGAGCGGGATCTGCGGCTCCACCGCGTCGAGCCGCTCCTTGGCGAGGTGGCGCCACCGCCGGCCGAGCGCGCGGCGCTTGACGCTCTGCACCACCTCGGGCTCGACGCCGGGATCGCCGCTGGTGGGATCGTGGATGGCGGCAACATAGCCCTCCATCATCTCCTCCAGCATCTGGGCGGTGACGACGCCGGGCAGGTCGGCACCGCGCGCGGCGGTGGCGAGCGACAGGCCAAGGCGGATGATGTCGTGCGCGGGATTGCCGATCACCGCCTGGTCCATGTCGCGGATCTGCACCTCGACGCGGCCGACGCCGTTGGAGAGCGGCCCGAGATTGCCGACATGGCAGTCGCCGCAGATCCAGATCGACGGCCCCTGCGGCACGCGCGCGGAAACCGGCGAGCTTTCCAGCCAGTCATAGAATTTGGCGGTGTTGCCGCGCACATAGGCGTGCGCCGAGCGCGCCATTTTTAGCGTGCGGTTGGCTTCGAGGATAGCGTTGCGTTCGGCGGCGGAGGGCAGTGCGGGTTTCTTGGCCATGGCGCGCTCAACGCACGAGATCGGCAAATGTGACGAACTGTTGCTCGGCGACGCTCGCGACGCACACGGGCGTCGAAGCGCATGCTTCCTTGCCGTCTGCCGCTCGCGATGAAGCAGGCCTGCAATCTGTCAGGGGGAAGTGGTGGACACACTTGGGCTCGAACCAAGGACCCGCTGATTAAGAGTCAGCTGCTCTACCAACTGAGCTATGTGTCCATACCGGAAGGCGTCTGGGCAGAAGGAAGATGGTGGACACACTTGGGCTCGAACCAAGGACCCGCTGATTAAGAGTCAGCTGCTCTACCAACTGAGCTATGTGTCCATCCGGCTTCTGCATGGCGCCCTTGGTGGGGCACCGCCGCTTCGGAGGCGCGCCTTTAGCGTCGCGTCTCGGCGCTTGTAAACCCCAAAAATGAAAAAATCACCAGCGCGTCTTGGTGCGGCCGTCACGGTCGATCGAGAGCAGCACGCCCAGGCACAGCATGAAGGTCATCACCGCGGTGCCGCCGAAGCTGATCAGCGGCAGCGGCACGCCCACCACCGGCGCCAGGCCGATCACCATCGCCATATTGATCGAGCAATAGAGGAACATCGTGCCGGAGAGCCCCGCCGCCGTGAGCCGCCCGAAGCGGGTCTTGGCGCGCATGCCTACGCCGATGCCCCACGCAATCAAGGTGCCGAAGGCGAGGATCAGGAACACGCCGCCGGCAAGGCCCCATTCCTCCATCATCGTCGCCAGCGCGAAATCGGTCTGGCCCTCGGGGAGATAGTCGAGATGGCTCTGCGTGCCCTGCAGGAAACCCTTGCCGAAGATGCCGCCCGAACCGATCGCGATCTTCGACTGGGTGATGTGATAGCCGGTGCCCAGCGGATCGCGCTCGGGATCGAGGAAGATCAGCACGCGGTTGCGCTGGTAATCGTGCAGCACGAAGTTGAAGGCGAGGGGGGCGGCCACGGCCACCGCCAGCGCGCCCGCGATGAACAGCCGCAGCGGCACCCCCGCCAGGAACATCACCATGACGCCGCAGCCGGTGATCATCAGCCCGGTGCCGAGATCCGGCTGCATGATGACGAGCAGCGCCGGCACCCCGATCAGCACGCAGGCGGGCCAGATCGCCACGAACTTGCGCGTCTCGCTGGCCGGCAGCATCTCGTAGAAGCGGGCGAGCGCGAGCACGATCATCGGCTTCATCAGCTCGGACGGCTGGAACTGGAAGCCGCCCAGGCTGATCCAGCGCTGGCTGCCCCCTGCCACCTTGCCCAGCGCCTCCACGCCGAGCAGCGCGACCACCAGCCCACCATAGATGGGCAGCGACCATTGCGACAGGACGCGTACCGGAATCCGCGACATGCCGATCGCCACCGCGAGAAACAGGAATAAGCGGGTGCCCTGGTTGAGTGCCCAGGGGCGAATGTTGCCGTTCGCCGCCGAATAGAGCACGATCAGCCCGAAGCCGCCGATCGCCAGAACCAGGAAGAGCACCTTCCAGGGAAGCTGCGCCACCTGGACGGGAACGATGCCGTTGCCGGGCCGCGCCATCAATCGCCCTCCACGCTGCCGGTAGGCGCCACGTCGCGCTTGGTCGAATCGGCGGTGCTGTTGGCGGCCTGGTCGGCCAGGCTGCTTGCGGCCTCCTCGGTATCTTCCGGCGGAGGCGGGGGCGGGGTGGCCTGCGCGGCGCGGAACGCGGCGCCTTGCGCGGCCATCCGCGTCGTATAATCGCCGCCCCAGGTCGGTTCGGCTTCCGCAAGCGTCTTCATCGCCAGGTCGCGATCGAACAGATAGGTCATGATGTCCCGGCCGATCATCGGCGCGTCGAGGTTGCGGATCGTGTGGCCGTTATGCTCCAGCACGATCGCCGCGGCATATTTCGGATTGTCGTGCGGTGCGAAGCACACCAGCAGCGCGTGGTCGCGCATCTTGAAGGGCAGCGATCCGTTCTTGAGCACGCCGGTGCGGCGCTCGGCCATGGTGATGCGGCGCACCTGCGCGGTGCCGGTCTTCGCCGCCAGCGCGACGCCCGGCACGTACATGCGCGCCGCGCCGCCGGTGCCCCCGGCATTGACCACGCCGTACATCGCATCGCGGACGATCGCGAGATCCTCGGCGCTTACCGGCAGCGGCTGGGCGCCCGAGGGTCCGTTGGAAAGCAGGCGCGGCAGCAGGATCTTGCCCGAGGCGAGCCGGCTGGCCATCACCGCCAGCTGCAGCGGGTTGGCGAGCACATAGCCCTGGCCGATCGAGGCGTTCAGCGAATCCGCCACGGTCCAGGGATGATGGTATTTCTTCAGCTTCCAGGCGCTGTCCGGCACGGTGCCGTAGCGCTGGGTGGTGAAGGGCATGTCGAATTTCTGGCCCATGCCCAGCATCCGCGCCATCGGCGCGATCGCATCATAGCCAACGCGGCGGACCATCTCGTAGAAATAGATGTCGCAGCTCTGCATGATCGCGTTCTTGAGGTCGAGCGGCCCGTGCCCGCCTTTCTTGTGGCAGTGGAACACGCCGTTGCCCACGCGCAGCGCGCCCGAGCAGACCACGCGGTCGTGCGGGCTCACCCCCGCCGCCATCAGCGCCAGGCCGTTCATCGGCTTGACGGTGGAGCCGGGCGGATAGAGGCCCTGCAGCACCTTGTTCATCAAGGGGACATGGTCGTCCTCGGACAGCATCTTCCATTCGAGCTGGCTGATGCCGTCTGAAAAGCTGTTGGGATCGTACGCGGGCATCGACACCATCGAGAGGATGTCGCCCGACGCCACGTCGATGACGATCGCCGAGCCCGAATTGGTGCCCAGCCGCCGCGCGACATATTCCTGCAGCCCGGCGTCGATGGTGAGCTTGATGCTCTCGCCAGGCGTGTCGGCGCGCGTTTCCAGTTCGCGGACCGGGCGGCCATGGGCGGTCACCTCGACGCGCTTGGCGCCGGGCTTGCCGCGCAGCCGGTGGTCGAGCGTCTTTTCCAGCCCGTCCTTGCCCAGCTTGAAGCCGGGGGTGACGAGCAGCGGATCCTTGTCGGCCTTGAACTGCTCGGCCGAGGCGGTGCCGACATAGCCGATCAGATGGCCGACGCCGGCGCCGAGCGGATAGTGCCGCGCATAGCCGCGGGTGGGGGCCACGCCGGGTAGTTCGGGTTGGCGGACCAGCACCGCGGCGAAGCGGTCCCAGTCGAGATTTTCCGCCACCTGCACCGGGCGGAAGCCGCCGGCGCGCTTGAGGTCGGTCTCAATCCGGGCGAGGTCCTCGGGGGCGAGGTTGAGCAGCCGGGTCAGCTCGGCGAGCAGCTTGTCCTTGTCGACGATGCGATCGGGGATCAGGTCGACGCGGAAATCGGTGCGGTTGCTGGCGAGCGGCTTGCCGCTGCGATCGAGCAGCCAGCCGCGGCGCGGCGGGATCAGCGTGTTGTTGACGCGGTTGCTCTCGGCCTTGAGCTTGTACTGCTCGTTCTCCACGACCGACAGCCAGGCCATGCGGCCCGCAAGCACCATGCCGACGCCGCCCTGGGCAGCGCCGAGCACCACCGCGCGGCGGGAGAAGCTGTAGGTCTGGGCGGCTTCGGTGATCCGCACCATGGCTCAGGCCTTCACCACGTCACGGTCGAGCCAGGCGCACAGCCGCGAGGCGAGCGGGAACAGCATCGCCGAGGCCCCCGTCTGGAGCAGCAGCGCGGCATCGACCTTCGCCGAGATGGGCGAGGCAAGAAAGCGCCCCGCGATCAGCACGAAGGCGGTCGCGCCTGCGGCAATCAGCCAGTCCTGCCAGAAGTTTCGCCACACGATGCGCGTCTCTAGCACGTCGATGATCAACATGCATGCCATCCACAGGAACATTGCCGAGCCGAAGGGCTGGCCGCTGAGCAGATCGTCGAACAGGCCCAGCGGGGCGGCGACCCAGACACGCAGCGCATCGGGCCGCAGCAGTCGCCAGCCGAGCAGCATCAGCAGGCCGAAGGGCGGCAGGAAGGGCACAGTGGCGACCACTGGCAGGATCGTCACCAGCGAGGCAAGCGCGATCGACAGCGGTGCAAGCCAGCGCGCCCGGGGGCGCGGCGAGGGCACTCCCAGCGGCTGGAGATCGAGCGCCATCACTTGGCCTTGGGCGTCGCGGCGGGGGACGGGAAGGCTTGGGGCGGCGGTGCCGGCTCCGGCAGGAAGACGCGCAGCACCATCACGAAATCGGCCATGTCGGGGTTGCTCGCCGGGGTGACGACCGAGGAATCGCGGCCGATTGCGCTCACCTTGCCGAGCGGAATGTTGGGCGGAAACACGCCGCCGGTGCCCGAGGTGACGAGCAGGTCGCCGGGCCGGAAGGGATTGGCGGCGGCATTGGCGGCGCGCACGTCGAGCGTGCCGTCGCCCTTGCCGGTGACGATCGCGGGCAGGCCGTCGCTCGCGCGGCGGACGGGGATGGTGCTGTCCGGATCGGTGATCAGCAGCACGCGCGATGCGTTCGGCCCGGCCTCGACCACCTGGCCGATCAGCCCGTCGCCGTCGCGCACCGGCTGGCCCTGGCCGACCCGCTGCCAGCTGCCGGCGTTCAGCGTAGCATAGCGGCGGGTGCTGGATGCGGAGGAGTTGACCAGCCGGGCGACGACGATCGTCTCCGGCGTGGCATCGCGCGCCTTGAGCAGCAGGCGCAGCCGCTGGTTCTCCCGCTCCAGGCCCAGCGCGCGCTGGAGCGCGGCATGCTCGGCGTCGATCTGGCGCTTGAGCCGGACATTCTCGCCGCGCACGCCGAAATAGCTGCCGATTGCCGTCGGCACGCTGCCAATGCCGCGCCGCACCGTATCGAGGCCCGAAGAAACCGGTGTGGTCACCTCGGCGACGGTGCTGCGCAGCACGGCGAACAGATGTGGGTTATAGCGCGAGACGAGCACCAGCCCTCCGCCGATCAGCAACAGGCCGATCGCCGCCACATAGCTGAAGAACAGCCCATATTGCGCCCGTCGCGAAAACCCCGGGCGCCGATTCCGTGGCGGCGCCATCGCCGTTGGCCTTTCGTCAGACCTGGAGGAGAACGCCGCGGAACATCGGGTCTTCCAGCGCACGGCCGGTGCCGAGCGCCACGCAGGTCAGCGGATCGTCGGCAACGGTGACCGGCAGGCCGGTCTCGTCGCGCAGCACTTCGTCCAGCCCGTGCAGCAGCGCACCGCCGCCGGTGAGCACGATGCCCTGGTCGACGATGTCGGCGGCCAGTTCCGGTGCGGTGTTTTCCAGCGCGATGCGGACGCCCTCGACGATCGTGTTGACCGGCTCGGACAGCGCCTCGGCGATCTGGCCCTGGTTGATCTGGATTTCCTTGGGGACGCCGTTGACGAGGTCGCGACCCTTGATGTGGATCGTCTTGCCGATGCCGTCGGCCGGCGGCTTGGCGACGCCGACTTCCTGCTTGATCCGCTCGGCCGTGGCTTCGCCGATCAGCAGATTGTGGTTGCGGCGGACATACGAGACGATCGCCTCGTCCATCTTGTCGCCGCCGACGCGAACCGAGGTCGAGTAGGCCAGACCGCGCAGGCTGAGCACCGCGACTTCGGTGGTGCCGCCGCCGATATCGACGACCATCGAGCCGATCGGCTCGGTGACCGGCATGTCGGCGCCGATCGCGGCTGCCATCGGCTCCTCGATCAGCCACACCTGGCTGGCGCCGGCGTTTGACGCGGCGTCGCGGATCGCGCGGCGCTCGACCGAGGTGGAGCCCGACGGCACGCAGATCACGATCTCCGGCCAGCGCATGAAGCGGCGCTGCCCGTGCACCTTGCGGATGAAGTGCTTGATCATCTCTTCGGCGACATCGATGTCGGCGATCACGCCGTCGCGCAGAGGGCGAATCGCCTCGATCGAGCCCGGCGTCTTGCCCATCATCAGCTTGGCGTCGTCACCGACTGCCTTGACCTTCTTCACGCCGTTCAGCGTCTCGACCGCCACAACCGACGGCTCGTTCAGCACGATGCCGCGTCCGCGCAGGTAAACGACGGTATTCGCAGTACCCAGATCGATCGCCATGTCATGCGACATGAATTTGAAAATGCGGGAGAAAGCCATCTATTGATCCGTCCTGCCGGGTTGGGCGCCCCCCGTCCGGCTGCTCGCACAAATTGTTTGGCCCGAACCCGTTCCGGGACGAAGTTGCCTCCGGCCTGGTGTATTGCGGATGCGGGTCGCGGGAGGCCGTCGCTTGGGCTACAGCGGATGGCATGTCAATACGCCGCCTGCCCGAACATCTCGTCAATCGTATCGCTGCCGGCGAGGTGGTCGAACGCCCTGCCAGCGCCTTGAAGGAACTCGTTGAAAACGCAATCGACGCAGGCGCTACACGGGTCACCGTGAAGCTGGCCGGCGGGGGCATCGAATTGATCGAGGTGATCGACGACGGCTGCGGCATGGCGCCTGCCGAAATGGCCCTCGCACTGGAGCGCCACGCCACCTCCAAGCTGCCTACCGACGATATCGAGCACGTCGCGACGTTGGGATTTCGCGGCGAGGCGCTGCCCTCGATCGCCAGCGTTGCGCAGCTGACGCTGGAAAGCCGCGTGCGCGGCGCCGAAGGCTGGTCGCTGACCGTGGACAATGGCGCGCGCGTCGCCGAGGGACCGGCCGCGTTGCCGCCCGGCACGCGGGTGCGGGTGGAGGCGCTGTTCGGCCGCGTGCCGGCGCGGCGCAAGTTCCTGCGCTCGACCCGCGCCGAATATGCCGCCTGCCTCGACGGCATGAAGCGGCTCGCCATGGCGCGGCCGGACATCGCCTTTACGGTCGAGCATGATGGCCGCCGCGCGCTGAGCGTGCAGGGCGGCGAGAGCCGGCCGGCGCGGGTCGCGGCGCTCACCGATCGCGCGCTGCAGGAGAACAGCGTCGCGATCGACTTCGAGCGCGAAGGGCTGGTGCTGGGCGGGGTGGCGAGCATCCCCACCTTCAACCGCGGCGTGGCCGATCACCAATATCTGTTCGTCAATGGCCGCCCGGTGAAGGACCGGCTGCTCGTCGGCGCGGTACGCGGCGCCTATGCCGAGATGCTGGCGCGTGATCGGCATCCGGTGGTGGCGCTGTTCCTCGACGTGCCGCCCGAAGTGGTCGACGTGAACGCCCACCCCGCCAAGACGGAAGTGCGCTTCCGCGATCCGGCGCTGGCGCGGGGGCTGATCGTCAGCGGGTTGCGGCGGGCGCTGGATGCGGCCGGGCATCGCAGCGTGCAGCGGCCGAGCGAGGCGGCGCTGGGGCTGTGGCAGCCGGGAGGCGGGGCTGGAAATCCTAGCCCCTCTCCTTCAGGGGAGGGGTTGGGGTGGGGCAGTGTCTCACCGAGACCAAGCTATGATCCGGACTCCCTTCATACCAACTTCTCCTCCCAGGAGGAGGGGCTTAGGCATTATTCCGGCGCCGTCCGCGATTCCGGCACCTTCTTCGCCGCCGCCCCCTTGGCCCGCGCCGAACCCGCGCGGCACGAAGCCCCGCTCGCCACCGACTTCCCGCTGGGCGTCGCCCGCGGCCAGGTCGCCAAGACCTATATCGTCGCGGAGGCGCAGGACGGGCTCGTGCTGGTTGACCAGCACGCGGCGCACGAACGGCTGGTGCTCGAACGCATGCGCCGCGCGATGGCCGGCGGCACCGTGCCGTCCCAGGCGCTGCTCCTCGCCGAAGTGGTCGAGCTGGACGAGCCCGGCTGCGACCGGCTCGAAACCCGTATCGAGGAACTGCGCGCCTTCGGGCTCGAGCTCGAACGCTTCGGCCCGCGCGCGATGCTGGTCCGTGCGGTACCGGCCGCACTCGGCACCGGCGATATCCACGGCCTCGTGACCGATCTCGCCGACGAACTCGCCAGCTTCGACGAGGCGCTGAGCCTGAAGGAGCGTCTCGACCATGTCGCCGCGACCATGGCCTGCCATGGCTCGGTCCGCGCCGGCCGGATCCTTTCGGTCGCGGAGATGAACGCGCTGCTCCGCGAGATGGAGGTCACGCCGCATTCGGGCCAGTGCAACCATGGCCGCCCCACCTGGGTGAAGCTGGCACATGGCGACATCGAGAAGCTGTTCGGCCGGAAGTAGCAGGCCTTTCAGCGCTGCTGCAGGGCGTAGCGGAGGCGCACCGGGCGGCCGTCCTTGGTCGCGCTGACGTCGACGACGCAGATATGCTCCATCTTGCTGTGCGGCCCGCAGCCGATCCCGGCGAATTTGAGCTTGGCATCGAACAGCAGCCGGCGGTGGCCGCGATCGGGCACGCCGTCGTCGACGATCATCTGCCGCACCACCTCTTCGGCATTGTCGAAGCCATAGGCAATCGCCTCGCCGACGAAGATGTCGCCGCCGCGGCGCTTCACCCGGACGCCGGGATCGCTGCCGTCCGCGCCCCGATGCCCGCGCGCGCCAATGGTGCCTTGTTCGCGCGAGAAGTCGACTGCGGCCAGCGCCAAGATCTCGGCCTGGGTGAGCGGCGGCAGCGGCTCCTGCCGTTCGAGAAAGGCGATCGTCTCGTCGACCGCCACCGTCCCCTCGCGGGTGAGAATTCCGTTATAATCCCCCGGCAGATAGACGACGGCGCCGTCGAAATAGCTGCGGTACTCGCGCAGCTTCTCCGCATAGGCCCGGGGATTCGCGCGTGCGGCGTTGATCTGGGCGAGGACGGAGTCCTCCAGGCTTTGCGCATGCAGCGCCGTGGCGGCAAAAAGCCACACGAGAGGCGCGCATATCGCAGAGACGCGATATGACATAGGATAATACCCCAAACCTCCCGGTCCGAGTGTATCTGCACGACTCGTGGATAATCAAGCGTAATAATTGCGCAGGCGAGATGAAAACGATCGCCCGTACGGCGCGCCGTCACGCGCTGCGTATCAGCCCTTCCTGCGTCACGCTCGCCACCAGCCGCCCGTCGCGCGCATAGATGCTGCCGCGGTTGAAGCCGCGGGTGTGGCCGGCCCAGGGACTGTCGGTGGCGTAGAGCAGCCACTCGTCGAAGCGGAACGGCTCGTGCAGCCACAGCGCATGGTCGAGGCTGGCGGTCTGCACCTGGCCGCTCATCCAGCTGACCCCGTGGGGCAGCATGCAGGTGCCGAGCAGCGTCATGTCGCTCGCATAAGCGAGCATCGCGCGGTGGAGCGCGGGCTCGTCAGGCAGGGGGGCGATGACGCGGAACCAGCTATATTGCCGCGGTTCGCGCGGTTCGGGCTGAGACCAGTTGCGCGGGTGGACCGGGCGGATCTCGATCGGCCGGGCGCGGAGGAAGAAGCGCTTAAACTTCTCGGGGATCTGGTCGCGGATTTCTTCGCGCAGCTCGGCCTCGGAGCGGAGCTCCTCGGGCGGGGGCACGTCGGGCATCGCGTCCTGGTGGTGCAGCCCCTCGGCGCGCAGCTGGAACGACGCCGCCATGTTGAGGATCGGCTTGCCCTTCTGCATCGCGATCACCCGGCGATTGGCGAAGCTGCGCCCCTCGAAATCGCGCACCACCCGGTAGAGGATCGGATGGTTCTCGTCCCCCGGCCGCATGAAATAAGCGTGGAGCGAATGCGCGACCTTGCCGTCCTCGACCGAGCGCTGCGCCGCCTGCAGCGCCTGGGCGATCACCTGCCCCCCGAACACCCGGCCGACGCCGCCCGGCTGGCGGGCACCGCGATAGAGATCGGTATCGAGCGTCTCGACGTCGAGCAGCGCGGTGAGGCCGGCAACCAGGTCTTCGGGGGATTTCGCGTCGGTCATCAGTAGCCGGCCGCCTCCGCCAGCGCGTTGGCGTGATAGTTGGAATCGCCGAACATCTCGGCGAGCACGCGGGCGCGCTTCATGTAGAAGCCGATGTCATATTCGTCGGTCATGCCGATGCCGCCATGCATCTGGATGCCCTCCTGCACCGCAAGCGTGGTGGCAAGCCCGGTCATCGCCTTGGCGATGGCGACGGCTTCGTCGGCGGGTTCGCCGGCGTCGAGCAGCTGCTGCGCCTTGAGCGTGGCGGCGCGGGCGACTTCCATCTCGCTGTAGAGATGTGCGGCGCGGTGCTGGAGCGCCTGGAAGCTGCCGATCAGCATGCCGAACTGCTTGCGCTCCTTGAGATAGCCGAGCGTCATGTCGCTCGCGCCTGCGCCGACGCCGAGCAGCTCGGCGGAAGCACCAGCCCCAGCGGCTCGGAGCAGGCGGCCTAGCGGATCCGCGCCGGCGTCGATCTCACCGACCACCGCATCGGCGGTGACTTCGACGCCGTCGAAGCTGGCGTGCGCGGCGAGGCTGGAGTCGGCGAGGCGTTCGGGGCGGAGGTCGAGGCTCGCGGCCTTGGGATCAATCGCGAACAGGGTGATGCCGTGCGCGTCCGTGTCGCCGCCTGCGGTGCGCGCTGTGACGAGGATAAGGTCGGCGGCATGGGCGTGGTGGGCGAAACGCTTGGTGCCGGTCAGGCGGAAGCCGTTGCCGGCGCGCTCGGCCTTGAGGGCAACGGCGCGGCCGAACTTGGGCTTCTCGTCATGCGCGATCGCGATCACCGCCTCGCCGGCGGCAATGCCGGGGAACCAGCGATCGGCATGGGCGGTGCCCTTCAGCGCCTCGACCGCCGCGACGGCGGTGGAGAGGAAGGGGGAGGGGGTGAGGTTGCGGCCGATCTCCTCCAGCACCACGCCCGCCTCGACATGGCCGAGGCCGAGGCCGCCCGAAGCTTCGGGGATCAGGATGCCGGTAAGGCCCATCTCGGCGAACTGCTTCCACAGGTCGCGGCTGAAGCCGGTGGTGTCCTTGGCGTCGCGAAGGGCGCGCAGGTGGCGGACGGGGGCATGTTCGGCGACGAACTCCCGGGCGGTATCGCGGAGCATCGTCTGTTCGTCGTTGAGGTAGAGCGGCATCGATCTTCCCTTCGCAAAGCTCCCTCTCCCGCTTGCGGGAGAGGGTTGGGGTGAGGGTGAGTAGGGCAAAGGGAAGGGCCATCACTCGCCTCACACACCCTCACCCTTCCGCCGCCTGGCGGCGGCTCCCTCCCTCTCCCGCAGGCGGGAGAGGGAAAGCCCGCCCCTCAGCCCGGCAGTTCGAGGATCCGCTTGGCGACGATGTTGAGCTGGATCTCGCTCGTCCCGCCCTCGATCGAATTGGCCTTGGTGCGCAGCCAGGCGCGGGGCTTGGCGCCCTTGGCCGAGGCCTGGCTCTCCCATTCCAGTGCGTCCGATCCGCCGGCGGCCATGATCAGCTCGTGGCGCTGCTTGTTCAGCTCGGTGCCGACATATTTCATCATGCTCGGCTGGGCAGGGTGCGCGCGGCCGGCCTTGAGCTCGTCGAGGAAGCGTTCCGACATCGCCGAGAAGGCACGCATCCGCACCTCGAACAGCGCGATCTGCGCGCGGAGGAGGGGATCGGCGAGGCGGCCCTGATCGTCGAGCCCGATCGTCGCGATCGCGCCCTCGATCAGCGGATTGCCGCCGGCGCGGTCCAGCCCCATGCCCGAGATCATCTCGCGCTCATGGCCGAGCAGGTACTTGGCGACGTCCCAGCCCTTGTTCTCGTCGTGCACGCGCTGCGCTTTGGGTACCCTCACATTGTCGAAGAAGGTCTCGCAAAAAGGCGAATAACCGGAGATCAGCAGGATCGGCTTGGTCGAGACGCCGGGCGAGGCCATGTCGAACAGCACGAAGCTGATCCCGCCCTGCTTGGTCTCCTTCGAGGTGCGGACCAGGCAGAAGATCCAGTCGGCCTTGTCGGCATAGCTGGTCCACACTTTCTGGCCGTTAACGACATAATGGTCACCGGCATCCTCGGCCCAGGTCTGCAGCCCGGCCAGGTCGGAGCCGGCATTGGGTTCGGAATAGCCCTGGCACCAGCGGATCTCGCCGCGGGCGATCTTTGGCAGGTGTTGGAGCTTCTGTTCCTCCGTGCCGTACTTGAGCAGCGCCGGCCCGAGCATCGAGATGCCGAAGCTGTTGAGCGGCGTGCGCGCGCCCATCCGCTTCATCTCTTCGCGCAGGATCTTGGTCTCTGCCGGGGAGAGCCCGCCGCCGCCATAGGCGGTCGGCCAGTCGGGCACGGTCCAGCCGCGTTCGGCCATGCGGTCCATCCACAGCTTCTGGTCGGGATGCGCCCAGTCGGGATTGCGCCCGCCCCAGACGATGTCCTTCTCGGACCGGATTGGCTCGCGCATCGAAGGCGGGCAGTTCGCCTCCAGCCATGCGCGGGTTTGCTCACGGAACGTGTCGAGATCCTGCGTCATTATCCTCTCCTTTGGACCCCTCTCCCGCCTGCGGGAGAGGGAGGGGCCCGCCGCCGCAAGGCGGTGGGAGGGTGAGGGGGACTCTTGCCTACCTCACTCACCCTCACCCTTCCGCGGCCTTCGGCCGCTCCCTCCCTCTCCCGCAGGCGGGAGAGGGAAAGCATCAGGTCACCGGTTGAACTTCTCGCCCTTTTCCGCCTTCTCGCGGAGCAAGGGCGCGACTTCGAAGCCATACTTTTCCAGGCCCTCGACGATCTTCTTCAGGCCTTCGGTGTCCGCCCAGAACATCGGCCCGCCGCGATACGGGGGCCAGCCATAGCCATAGACCCACACCACATCGATGTCGCTCGCCCGCTGGGCCATGCCCTCGGCGAGGATCAGCGCGCCTTCGTTGACCATGGTGTAGAGCGTGCGGACGACGATCTCCTCCTCGGTGATCTCGTGGCTCGGCACGTTCAGCTTGCCGCGCCATTCCTCGATCAGCTCGGCGACGCGCGGGCTGTTCGAGGGCTGGCGCTTCTCGTCATAATCGTAGAAGCCGGCGCCCTTCTTCTGGCCCCAGCGGCCTTCGGCGGCGAGCGCGTCGCGGATGTTCTCGATGCGGTTGGGATCGCGGTGCCAGCCGATGTCGACGCCGGCGAGATCGGCCATCTGGAACGGCCCCATCGGCATGCCGAAGGCGACATGGACCTTGTCGATCTGCTCGGGCGTGGCGCCTTCGAGCAGCATCTTGGTGGCTTCCACCTGGCGCGGCATCAGCATGCGGTTGCCGATGAAGCCGTAGCAAACACCCGCAATCACCGCGACTTTCTTGATCTTCTTGCTGAGCGCCATCGCGGTCGCCAGCACATCGTCGGCGGTCTTGGCGCCGCGAACGATCTCCAGCAGCTTCATCACGTTGGCCGGCGAGAAGAAGTGCAGCCCCACCACGTCCTGCGGGCGGCTGGTGGCGGCGGCGATCTCGTCGATGTTGAGATAGCTGGTGTTCGACGCGAGGATGGCGCCCGGCTTGGCGATCTTGTCCAGCCGCCCGAACACGTCCTTCTTCACGTCCATGCTCTCATAGACGGCCTCGATGATCAGGTCGCACTCGGCGAGATCGTCGAAGTTGAGCGTGGGCTTGAGCAGACCCATCGCCTTCTCGACCTGCTCGGCGGTCATCCGGCCCTTGGCGGCGGTCGCCTCATAGTTCTTGCGCATCACGCCAGTGCCGCGATCGAGCGCATCCTGCGCCATCTCTACGATGGTCACCGGCACGCCCGCCGACAGGAAGTTCATGCTGATCCCGCCGCCCATCGTGCCGGCGCCGATCACGCCGACGCGCTTGATGTCGCGCAGCTGGATGTCGTCGGCGATGCCGTCGATCTTCGCCGCCTTGCGCTCGGCGAAGAAGATGTGGCGGAGCGCGGCCGACTGCTGGCCCATGATCAGCTTCATGAAGCCCATGCGCTCGGCCTGGACGCCTTCGGCATAGGGCTTGCCGGCGGTCTGCTCGATGATGTCGATGATCGTGTTCGGCGCGTCGAGCCCGCGGAAGCGCTTGGCGTTGGTGGCGCGGAACTTGGCGAAGGTTTCCGCATCGACCGCGACCGGGCGCTCGCTGGAACGCGAGACCGGCTGGCCGACCACCTCGTTCGCGAAGGCGACGGCATCGGCGAGCAGGCTGTCTTCACCCGCGAGGCGATCGACGAGTCCTGCGTCCTTGGCCTGGCTGGCCGAGATCGGGTCGCCCTTGGTCGCCATCTCCAGCGCCACTTCCACGCCCGCGACGCGCGGCATGCGCTGGGTGCCGCCCGCGCCGGGGAGGATGCCCAGCTTCACTTCGGGCAGGCCGAACTTCGCCGAGGGCACGGCGATACGATAGTGCGACGCCAGCGCCACTTCGCAGCCGCCGCCGAGCGCGGTGCCGTGGACCGCGGCGATCACCGGCTTGTCGAGCGCCTCGATCTCGTCGACCAGCACCGGCAGCGACGGCTCGGCCATCGCTTTGCCGAACTCGGTGATGTCCGCGCCCGCGAAGAAGGTCTTGCCGGCGCAGATGATGACGACCGCCTTGATGCTGTCGTCAGCCTTGGCTTCCTCGATGCCTGCCTGCAGCCCCTGCCGCACCGCCGCGCCGAGCGCGTTCACCGGCGGATTGTCGGAGGTGAGGATCAGGACATCGCCCTGACGGCTGGTGGTAATCACGGACATGCGTTCGAACTCCTAGTTCGCAGTTCCGGCCGGGGCCGGGAGGGGGTGAGGGGCGCTCATCGGGTGAGCGCCGAATAGATCAGCGTCTTGAGCTCGCGCCGGATCGGGTAGAGCATCGACGGCGAGAATTGCGTCATGAACACCATCGAGATCCGCTCGACAGGGTCGACGAAGAAGGCGGTGGAGAACATGCCGCCCCAGTAAAACTCGCCGACCGAGCCCGGGATCAGCGTCTTGGCGACGTCGAGGTTGATGGCGAAGCCCAGGCCGAAGCCGGTGCCGGCGTTGGTCGCCTCGCTGAACAGCGCGCGCGACATCGCGGCGAGGTCGCTGCCACCGGGCAAATGGTTGGTCGTCATCAGGTCGATCGTCTTGGGCGAGACGATCCGCACGCCGTCCAGCGCGCCGCGGTTCAGCAGCATGGTGTTGAAGCGGTGATAGTCGAGCGCGGTCGACACCAGCCCGCCGCCGCCCGAGATCAGCCGGGGGAAGCGCGACCAGGCTGACGCCTCGCCGCGATCGTAGAGTACGCGGCCCTTGCCCTCTTGCATCGTCCAGCAGTCGGAGAGGCGGTGAATCTTGTCCTCGGGCACCTGGAAGAAGGTGTCGTGCATGCCCAGCGGCGCGAAGATGCGCTCGGCGAAGAAGCGATCAAGCGACAGCCCGGAAACCCGTGCCACCACCGCGCCCAGCACGTCGGTGGAGACCGAGTAGTTCCATTCCTCGCCCGGCGAGAATTCGAGCGGCAGCTTGCCGAGTGCCGCGACGAATTCGTCGAGCGTCAGATTGGCATGCCAGCTCTCGATCCGACCCTCGCGATAGGCGGCGTCGACATTGCTGCGGTTCTGGAAGCTGTAGGTGAGGCCCGAGGTGTGGCGGAGCAGGTCTACCATCCGCATCGGCTGCGCGGTAGGCCGCGTCTGGAACGGCACGCCGCCACCGCCGCCGGCATAGACACCGACCCCCTTCAATTCGGGCAGCACGTGATGGACGGGCGTGTCGAGTGCGACCAGCCCTTCCTCCACCAGCATCATGAAGGCGAGGCTGGTGATCGGCTTGGTCATCGAGGCGATGCGGAACAGCGTCGATTCGTCCACCGCCGCGCCGCCCTCTCGCGCCGCGCCCTGGTGCGAGAAATGGACGATCCGCCCGTCGCGGGCGAGCAGCAGCTGCGCGTGCGGCAGCTTGCCGGTGTCGAGATAACGCGTCTTCACAAAGGCATCGATCCGCGCCAGCCGGGCGGCATCGAATCCATGGGCGATCGGGTCGTCGACTTCCATGCTTGGCGGCATACCTCTCGTTCGAATTCGGTTCAATGCACCTTCTGCCGGGTGCGCGCTTTCTATTGCCTTGAGCGCGCGGCAAATCAACACTAACGTGGGCGTCGGTTGGTCAACGAGCCAAACCCAAAGTTCAGAAAGTCGATGGAGAGCGCTGCCTTGACCCTTGAACCGATCGTGCCCTTGCCCCCTGACTGGCCCAAAGCCCCACTGGCTGCCGTGGACGCGATGCTCACCGCGCCCGGCGCCAAGTTCGAAATGGACACCGTGGAGATCCGCGGCGTGCCCACGCGCGTCTGGAAGAACGCGCCGCCCACCGCCGCGATCCTCGCGCGGCTGGCCCGCGGCTATGGCGATCGGCCCTTCACCATCTATCAGGACGAGCGGGTCAGCTACGAGGCAAACTACCGCGCCACCTGCCATCTCGCCTCGTGGATGCAGGCCAAGGGGGTAGCCAAGGGCGACCGGGTCGCGCTGGCGATGCGCAACCTGCCCGAATGGCCGACGATCTTCTTCGCCGCGGTGAGCATCGGCGCGATCCTGGTGCCGCTCAACGCCTGGTGGACGGGCGCCGAGCTCGAATACGGCATGAAGGATTCGGGCGCGAAGCTGCTGTTCGTCGACGGCGAGCGACACGAGCGGCTGAAGAGTTGCTACGCCGCGCTGCCCGATCTGGAGCAGGTGGTGGTCAGTCGCGCCTGTTCGCCGCTCGAGGGCGACGCGATTGCGCTCGAATCGATCCTCGGCCCCTGCAACAGCTGGGCTGGGCTCACCGATATCGCTTTCCCGGAAGTAGCCATCGCACCCGACGACGATGTCACGCTCTTCTACACCAGCGGCACCACCGGCAATCCCAAGGGTGCGGTGGGCACGCACCGCAATCTGATGACCAACATCCTCACCGCCGGCTATTCGGTCGCGCGGTCGATGCTCCGCCGGGGCGAGGTGCCGCCGGCTGCGCCGCCCTACAAGGTCGGGCTGCTGGTGATCCCGCTGTTCCACGTCACCGCCTGCAGCGCCGGGCTGATGGCGCTGATCGCGGCGGGCGGCACGGTGGTGTTCATGCGCCGCTGGGAGCCGATAGAGGCGATGGAGATCATTCAGCGCGAGAAGGTCAACCAGACCGGCGGCGTGCCGACGATCGCCTGGCAGCTGCTCGAACATCCCGAGCGGCACAAGTACGACCTGTCGAGCCTGGAGAGCATCTCCTATGGCGGCGCGCCCTCGGCGCCCGAGCTGGTCAAGCGCATCTTCCAGGAGTTCGGCGCGCTCCCCGGCAACGGCTGGGGGATGACCGAGACCATGGCTACGGTGACGCACCATCTCGGCGAAGAGTATCTCGCCCGGCCGACCAGTGCCGGCCCGCCGGTGCCGGTCGCCGAGCTCAAGATCATGGATGTCGACGGCACGCACGAGCTGCCGGTCGGCGAGGTGGGCGAGCTCTGGGCCAAGGGGCCGATGATCGTGAAGGGCTATTGGAACAAGCCCGAGGCGACGACCGAGACCTTCCGCGACGGCTGGGTACGCACCGGCGACCTCGCGCGGCTGGACGAGGAGGGGTTCCTCTATGTGGTCGACCGCGCCAAGGACATCATCATTCGCGGCGGCGAGAACATCTACTCGTCGGAAGTGGAGGACGTGCTCTACGCCCACCCGGCGGTGACCGACGCGGCGCTGATCGGCATTCCGCACCGTACGCTGGGGGAGGAGCCCGTCGCGGTGGTCCATCTCGCGCCGGGCAGCTCGGCGACCGAAGCGGAGCTGCAGGCCTTTGTCCGCGATCGGATCGCGGCGTTCAAGGTGCCGGTGGCGATCCGCTTCTCGGCGGAGACGCTGCCGCGGAATGCCAATGGCAAGATCCTGAAGAAGGATCTCAAGGCGTTGTTCCCTACCGACAAGGCGGCGTGAGGTGCTTCTTCTAGTTCCCCTCCCGCAAACGGGAGGGGAGCATTGGCGGCGGGAGCAGAGGAGCTTGGCCCCTCAAACCAGATGGATCGCCGTCCCCGCGGCCGCTGCCGCCGCTGCAATCTCGTCCGGCGGTGCCTGATCGGTCACCAGGTCGTGCACATCGCCGAACCCGGCGACATGGACGAAGCCCGATTTGTCGAACTTGGTCGAATCGCACAGCACCGCCACGCGCCGCGCCTGGGGGAGCAGGCTCCGCTTGAACGCCGCCTCGCCCGCGTCGAAATCGAGAAAGCCGCGCACCGGGTCGACCGCGCCCATCGACAGCACGGTCAGGTCGGGCACGAACTGGCGGCAATAGTCGATCGCCTCGCTGCCGAACGCCGCGTGATAATCGGGATCGACCGCGCCACCCGCCACATAGAGCCGCTGCCCGGCATGGCCGATCACCTGCGCGGCGATCTCCATACTGTTGGTGATCACCGTCAGGTCGCGCACCTGCCCCAGCGCGCGGGCCAGACATAGCGTGGTGGTGCCCGAGTCGAGCAGCAGCGTCATGCCCGGCCGCACCAGCGCCACCGCGCGCTCGGCGATACGTTGCTTGGCCTCGGCCTGTTCGCGCAGCCGCTGGCGATAGGGCGGCTCCAGCACGCCGCCCGGCAGGCATACGCCGCCATGGATCTTCTGCACGCGGCCCGCCTGCTCCAGCTGGCGGACGTCCCGGCGGATCGTCTCCTCGGATACGTCGAACCGCTCGGCCAGCTCGCCGATCGACCATTGGCCGCGCTGCTCCAGCAACGCGAGCAGCGTGGTCAGACGGGCGGTCTGCGTCGCCCGCGCCGAGGCGGCCCGGGCAGGCATGTCGAAGCTTTCCATGCCGACACCCTATCAGCGATGCCCTTGTGCGAAAACTCACAAACGGGTATTCAAAACCACATAAAGCAACATCGAATGTCACATCCGCGTCATGAACCCGCCCTAGGCGCCGCGGCGGGGGCAGCTAGGGCAGGCCGGCTCCCCCACACACAACAGGGAGGGCATTATGGCATTCACCTACCGCGCGGCGCTCGCCGCGCTGGCCGTCGGCGCGAGTTGCATCTCGATGGCCGCCGCTGCGCAGGACGCGGCGTCGCAGGCGGAGGAGGACGGCGAGATCGTCGTCAACGGCTATATCGCCTCGCTCGCCAAGGCGCGCGATCTGAAGCGCGATTCGAACATCATGAAGGACGTGATCGTCGCCGAGGACATGGCGAAGTTCCCGGAACTCAACCTCGCCGAATCGATCCAGCGCCTGCCGGGCGTGGCGATCAATCGCGAGGCCGGCGAGGGCCGCCGCATCACGCTGCGCGGCCTCGGCCCCGATTTCACCCGCGTCCAGCTGAACGGCATGGAAGTGTTGGGAAATGTAGACTCGGCGATGGACAGCCGCGGCCAGCGCTCGCGCGACCGCGCCTTCGATTTCAACATCTTCGCCTCCGAGCTGTTCTCGCGCGTCGAGGTGGAGAAGAGCTACCAGGCCTCGCAGGCCGAAGGCGGCATGGCCGGCACCGTCGGCCTGTTCACCGCCAAGCCGCTCGAGCAGAAGCAGGGGCTGACCGGCGCGATCTCGGCCAAGCTGGGCACCAACAGCTATACCAAGGATGCGCAGCCGCGCGTCGCCGCGATGCTCAGCCAGAACTGGGGCGACACGTTCGGCATCCTCGTCTCGGTCGCCTATTCGAAGCGCAAGACCGAGGAGCAGGGCTACAACACCTATTCGCCGACCCAGCTGAGCGCGAGCCAGATCAGCAGCTATCTGGGCAAGGGCCTCGACATCTCGGCGCTCACCGCCGACCAGCAGACCAAGTTCAAGTCGGGCGACTTGGTGTTCGCCTCGGGCAACCGCCTGTCGGTGTGGGATGCCAAGCAGGAGCGCCTGGGCCTGACCCTCGCCACCCAGTGGCGCCCGTCCGACAATTTGCTGTTCACGATCGACGGGCTCCACGGCGAGTTCACCACCAACCGCGATGAATATCACCTGGCGACGCGGCCGGACAACACCTCGGGCTCGGTGATCTTCGACACGACCTCGAAGATCAATTCGATCCACTGGGACAGCACCAACTTCGTCGATGCGATCAGCGTCGACAACGTGACCTATGCCAGCGAGCATCGCCGGTCGAAGAACCAGAACAAGTTCAACCAGATCGCGCTGACCGGCAAGTGGGAAGCCAGCGACAGCCTCACCTTCGACGGCCATGTCGGCTATGAGGATTCGAAGTACACCACCCCGTACGACGACAAGCTGTACCTGCGCGCGCAGGGCGGCATGACCACCATCTACGATGCCGACGGCACCGGCGCGACCAACGCCTATCGCTGGAACACCACCGATCCGGCCAACTACACGTTCAAGGAATTCTACTTCCGCGAATTCTGGAACAAGACCAGCCTCAAGGAAGGCGTGGGCAACGCCGCGCTGAAGCTCAATGACGTCTTCACGCTGCGCGCCGGCGGCAGCTATCGCCGTTACGAGACCTCGGGCTCGGAAATCTACAATGACGGCCAGTTCCATGCCGTCACCGGCACCCCGGTCACGCCCTATGCGGTGGTGTTCACCCAGAACAAGGCGGCGAGTTGGATCACCGGCGACTATGCCAAGGCGTTCGCAACCTACAACGCCGCGCACACCGTCGCCGGCGCGACCGATATCGAGAACACCTACAAGGTGATCGAGGCCACCACCGCCGGCTATGGCCAGCTCGAGTGGAACGCGCCCGTGGGCGGCATGCGCCTGCGCGGCAATATCGGCCTGCGGGCGTATTTCACCGATCTCGGCAGCACCGGCTATGTCACCAACAGCAACGACACGCCGATCGGCACCAACGTCACCAGCTCCAGCTATTCAGGCGTGCTGCCGACGCTGAATGCTACGCTGGAAGTGACGCCCAGCTTCCTGATCCGCGTCGCCGCCGCCAAGAACATCAACCGCCCGGGCCTGAGCTCGGTCGCGGCTTCGGGCAGCGCCAATGCCGACAGTGGCAAGATCACCGCGAGCATCGGCAACCCGAACCTCAAGCCGTACAAGGACAATTCGGTCGAAGCCTCGGCCGAGTGGTATTTCGGCAAGATCGGCCTCGTCTCGCTGGGCGTGTTCCACAAGGACATCCGCAACCTGGTGGCCAGCCAGACGCTGCTGGACGTGCCCTACAGCAGCACCGGGCTGCCGACCTCGATGGTGGCGGGCGCGACCCCGAGCACGATCGTCGCCGAGTTCACCCAGCCGGTGAACCTCGCCAAGGCCTATGTCACGGGCGTCGAGATGGCCGCGCAGACCAACTTCACCTTCCTGCCCGCGCCGTTCGACAAGCTGGGCATGGCGGCGAACCTGACGCTGCTCGACTCCAACGCGCCGAACAAGGGCGTCGACAGCCCGATCCCGGGCCTGTCGAACACCAACGCCAACGCGACGCTCTATTACGAGACCAAGCGCTGGGGCATCCGGGGCTCGATGAACTATCGGTCCTCGTATCTGCGTACCGCCTATGACGGCAAGAACGCGGCCAGCAAGGATGGCTTCGACGGCACCGTCTATGTCGACGCCGCGGCCTTCTTCAACGTGACGGACCGGGTGCGGCTGACGCTCGACGCGATCAACCTCACCAACGAGACCGAGGTCCAGTACAACAGCATCTACCACCGCCTGCACAACGAGACGCGCAGCGGCACCACCGTCTTCGCCGGAATCGGCTTGAAGTTCTGAGCTTTCCTCTTCCCGAGGATCGACCTGACCGGCCTGGGGCATACGCCCCGGGCCGTTTTTTTGCGGTCAGGCAGCGGGTGGTTCGTCATTCAGCCAGCCCAGCGCGCGCAGATCGGGCACGCTGGCGCGAGCGACTGGCACCTCGCGCCCGTCGACGAGGCGCAGCTTCCAGCTGCGATCCTGCCGGATGGTACCGGACACCGCGCGACGTGCCACCCACCAGCTGCGATGGACGCGCGCGCCCTGGCCCTCGAGCTGGGCGACGGCATCGCGCATCCGGATCAGCACCAGCGCGCTGCCCTGTGCGGTATGCACACGAACATAATGGTCCTCGTTTTCCAGGCAGAGGATTGGCCCGCGAAGATGGGGCGGCAACTGGTCGAGTAGCGCTGGCGCGACCTCTCGCTCGATCGCATCGACAGCCGCAGTCGGTTGCGGATCGGCAAGGGCCGGTTCTGGCTGGGCAGAGAAGACGGGGACGGCGCCGCGTTCGGCAAGAAGCTGCACGATCGTCACCGTCGCGCCGACGATCAGCGTCTGCAGATAGGCGCCGGCGAGATGGGAGGCCGTCACCGACCGCCACGCAGGACCGGCGGCCGCGAAGACGAAGATGATGCTGGTCGGGAAGGCGCCGAACACGCAGGCCACGGCAATCGCGACGAGCCGCGACATGCCCGTCTGGCGAGCAAGCGCGCTCCCGGCGGCGATCACCGGGCGGAAAAAGGCATAGCCTATCACGAGGTACAGCGCCCAATGCAGCAGGCGGGAGCCGAGCGGGGTCGCATAGGATCCGAACGGCCCGAGCGCCGCCAGCACCAGGATCAGCCCGCCCAGAATGGCCAGCTCCGCGAGCAGTCTGCGCCTACCGATCATGCGGCGTGCCCGTTCACGCTTCGCGAACGGTACGCCCGCACGCGCAGGGCGCCGATCGCGAAATCGACCCCACCATTCCCGCAAAGCCGCTCGCCCGGAACCAGGCCTGCGGCATCATGGCGGGCAAGGAGATACTGATGAACGACGTTGCACATCCCGGCTTCACACTTCCCTCGCGCGACCGGCTGATCATTACCCTGGGGGTGATCGCCGGCGGTGCCATCCTGCTGGCCTTCGCCCACGGCCTTTCGAGCGGTGCCGTCGCCCGGTCAAGCATGCGTAACCTTTGGCTGGCCGTGCATCTCGTCGCCGTGCTCCCGGCGCTGCCCCTCGGCGCCTATGTACTGCTTCGCCGCAAGGGCGACTCGCTGCACCGCATGCTGGGCAAGCTCTGGGCAGTGCTGATGCTGGTCGCGGCGCTGTCCAGCTTCGGGTTGCGCGGCATGACCGGCAGCCTCAGCCCGATCCATCTGCTGTCGGTGGTGGTGCTGGTGATGATCCCGCGCGGCATCCTGCTTGCCCGCCGCCATCGGATCGAGGCGCACCGCCGGGTGATGTCGCTCACCTATCTGGGGCTGGCCGTGGCCGGGCTGTTCACCTTGCTCCCCGGACGGCTGCTGGGCAGCTGGCTGTTCAGCTGAAGACCGGCGCTCCCGGCAGCTCGAACAGCGCGAGTCCTTCGACCCGCTCCGGCACGCGCGCCACTACCTCTCCGATGGGAGACACAATGGCCGTGCAGCCATAGCTGAGCCGGTCCGATGCTGCGCCTGCGACGTCGGCGGAGGCGACCCAGCAGCCGGTTTCGCGTGCACGGGCAATCAGATTGGCCAGGCTCTTCTCGCGCCAGCGCTCGGCGGTTCCAGGCCGGAGCAGGTTGTTCAGCGGGTAGAGGATCAGGCTCGCGCCCTGGTCCGCAAGCCGCGCGGCGGCGGCGGGATAATTGGCGTCGTTGCAGATGTTGATGCCCCAGGGCAGGCGTGATCGGGTGAAGACCGGAAACGCGGTGCCCGGCGTCACGCCATGCTCGTTCGGGTGCGCCTTGGCATAGCGGCCGACGATCCGGCCGTGCTCGATCACCACCGCGCTGTTGAAGATCTGTTCGCCCACACGCTCGAACGTGCCGAGCACCAAGGTGGCGCCATATCCGGCAATGCGCGCACACAAGGCGGGGAGGGCGCTCGTGGCCCCGTCGGCGCGCGCGTGGATCGTGCCGGGATCATAGGCGTGTCCGAGCAGCCAGGCCTCGGGGAACAGCACCATGTCGACGTGGTTCGCATCGGCCCAGCGCAATTGCTCGATGACGATGGCGCTCGTCGCCTCGGCATCGTCGAACACAGGCGCGCACTGGACCGCGGCGATACGCACCGGGCACTCAGTCGACGGCAAGAACGCGGGTGATCGCGTCTCGCCATCCGGCCAGCCGCGTCGCCCGCACCGCGGGCTCCATCTGCGGCTCGAACGTCCGGATCGTGCCGCGCATCATCGCCGCATCGTCCAGGCTGTCGAACATGCCGCAGCCGAGCCCCGCCAGCATCGCCGCGCCCAGCGACGTCGTCTCCGCGAAATCGGGCCGGTCGACGGGCAGGGCGAGCATGTCGGCCAGGTCCTGGGCGATCCAGTCGTTGGTGATCATGCCGCCGTCGACGCGCAGCCGGCCCCAGCGCGCGCCATCGGCGGCAAAGGCGGTTTCGAGGTCATGGCTCTGGTGCGCCATCGCCTCCAGCGCCGCACGGACGATATGCGCGCGCCCGGCCGAAAAGCTGAGCCCGGAAATCGTCGCCCGCGCCTCCGGCTCCCACCAGGGCGCGCCGAGGCCGGTGAGCGCGGGCACGCAATAGACCCCGCCATTGTCCGGCACCGAGCGCGCCACCGCCTCGCTCTCCGCCGCGGTGGCGATCAGCCCCAGCGAATCGCGCAGCCACTGGACAAGGCTGCCGGCGACGAACACCGATCCCTCCAGCGCATAGGTGCGCCGTCCGCCGAGCTGCCATAGCACCGTCGCCAGCAGGCGGTGGCGCGAGCGCGGCTGGAGCGTGCCGGCATTGGTGAGCACGAAGGCGCCGGTGCCAAAGGTCGCCTTGGTGTCGCCGGGGGTGAGGCAGGCCTGGCCGATCGTGGCGGCCTGCTGGTCGCCGGCGAGCCCGCAGATCGGGATCGCGCCGCCGAACGCCTTGGTCACCCCGAACCGCCCGGCGCAGTCGACGATCTCGGGCAGCGCGGCCCGGGGCGCATCGAACTGGTCGACCAGCCCATCGCTCCAGCCGCCGCTGCCCAGGCCCATCAGCAGCGTGCGTGAGGCGTTGGTGGCATCGGTGATGTGCAGCCCGCCGGTGAGCTTCCACACCAGCCAGCTCTCCACCGTGCCGATCGCCAGCCGATCGCCCGCCGCCTTGAGCTGCGGCCAGTTGGTCATCGCCCAGGCGATCTTGGTGCCGGAGAAATAGGGATCGAGCAGCAGCCCGGTGCGCGCCTGGATGCCCGGTTCCTCGCCGGCCTCGCGCAGCACCTGGCAGAGGGCCGCGCTGCGGCGGTCCTGCCAGCTGATCGCGGGGGCGAGCGGCTCCCCCGTCACCTTGTCCCAGAACACCACCGTCTCGCGCTGGTTGGTGATGCCGATTGCCGCAATGCGCTGGGGGCCGCCCGCCAGCGCCACCACCGCCACCGCGCAGGCATGGCTCTGCCGCCAGATCTCGCCTGCATCATGTTCGACAAGTCCTGGGCCTGGATAATGCTGCGTCAGTTCTGCAGACCTACTCGCAACACATTGGCCGGAGGGCGTGAAGAGCATCGCCCGAGTGGTGGTGGTGCCCTCGTCGATCACCAGAAGCAATTCGGCCATGCAATTGAGGCTAGCTGGCAACAGATGCGGCCGCAATTGCGCCGTGCTAGAGCCTTGCATTGCCGCAACACAAGCGCGCCTCTACACTGTACCAGAAAGGGATTTTCGCGTGGACCAGCGTACCGGGATGATGGGTGGAGACGCCGGTGGGGCGGGGGGCGTTCCCGATCCGATCGCGGCCGCCGATCTGCCCGAGGGCTGGGAGGGCGAGGAGCCCGCGCCCAGCCTGCGCCGTGACCGGCTGATGGCCGCGCTGGTGCTGATCGCCGGCATGGGGCTGGTGCTGGCGCTGCCCTTCGCGCTCCAAGCTGGCTCGCGCTTCTTCCTGCCGGTCACCGCCTCGCTGGTTATCGCGATCGCGCTGGTGCCGCTGCTCGAATGGCTGGAGCGGCACCGGCTGCCCGCGCCGATCGCCGCCTTCATCTGCGTGCTGCTGTTCCTCACGGCGGCGAACGTCGCGCTCGCCTCAATCGTCGTTCCGGCCTGGCAGTGGATCCGGCGGCTGCCTGAGAGCATTCCCAAGATCCAGCACAATCTCGAACCGCTGATCCGCTTCTATTCGAACCTCGAGCGGTTCGTGAACAAGACGCTCAACAACTTCGCCTCGGCGCCCGTCCGCCAGCCGGTGGTGCAGACCGCGCAGCCGCCGACGTCGCTGATGGACCTGTTCACCACCTCCGCCCCGTCGGCGCTGATCGAGATGTTCTTCGCGATTCTCGTCATCTACTTCTTCCTCGCCGGCTGGACCCGACTGCGCCGCCGCGCGATCACCAGCCGCTCCAGCTTCGGCGGTGCGATGGCAACGGCGCGGGTGATCCAGGACGTGGTGGACGATACCTCGGCCTATCTGGGCACGATCACGCTGATCAACGTCACGCTGGGCCTGATCGTCGCGGCCGCGCTGTGGCTGATGGGCATGCCAACGCCGCTGATGTGGGGCGGCCTCGTCGCGCTGCTCAACTATATCCCCTATATCGGCCCGGTGATCGCGGCGCTGCTGCTCGCGGTTGGGGGCCTGATGTCCTATGCCGATATCGGCACGGCGATGGTGCCGCCGGCGATCATGATCGCGGCACACCTCGTTGAGGCGAACGTGGTCACCCCGCTGATCGTCGGCCACCGGTTGACCATCAACCCAATCATGATCCTGATCTCGCTGAGCTTCTGGGGCTGGGTGTGGGGCACTACCGGCGCGCTGCTGGCGGTGCCGCTGCTGATCATCATCCAGACCGTGCTCAACGCCGCGGGCAAGCCGGACATTGCCGGTTTCCTCTTCGAGCAGGGCACGTTGGTGCGCGATCCTGCGGACATTCGTTCGCGTCGTCGCGCGAACCTCGATCAATCCGGTTGACAGCCTGAAAACACGCGGCTAGGTGCCGCCTCCTCGCTTGGCTCAAGCGGGTGTAGCTCAGTTGGTTAGAGCGCCGGCCTGTCACGCCGGAGGTCGCGGGTTCGAGCCCCGTCACTCGCGCCATGCGGCGCATCTCCTCGGAAATGAGGAACATGCGCGCAGGCCGGGCCCTTTGCAGGCCCTCCCTTTTCTGCGCTAAGCCGCTGCGATGATCCGCACCTCTGTTCGCGCGCTTGCGCTACTCCTCGCCACCACCGCTCTCCCTGCAACGGCCCAGATCGCGGCCGATTCGTCGCGAATCGAACAGACGGTGCGCACGCTCGCCTCCGATTCGTTCGAGGGCAGGGCGCCGGGCACCCGCGGCGAGGATCGCACCCTCGGCTATCTGGTCGCCCGATTCGAGGCGCTGGGGCTGGAACCGGCCGGGCCGGGCGGCCAGTGGCTGCAGAAGGTGCCTTTGCTCCACACGCGCCTGGGAGCGCCCGCAACGCTGCGATTCGACGGCCCGAAGGGCGCGATGCCGGTCGAGCAGTCCAAGGACCTCTACGTCTCGACGATTCGTCCCGATGCCGCCGCGCGAATCGCGAACGCCCCGGTGGTGTTCGTCGGCTATGGCGTCACCGCGCCGGAGCGGCAGTGGGACGATTTCAAGGGCGTCGACCTGAAGGGCAAGGTCGCGGTGTTCCTGGTCAACGATCCGGACTTTTCCGCCGAGAAGGGGGAGCCGGTCGCCGGCAAGTTCGGCGGGCGGACGATGACCTATTATGGCCGCTGGACCTACAAGTTCGAGGAAGCCGCCCGGCGCGGCGCGGTCGGGGCGCTGATCGTCCATGACACGCCCGGCGCCGGCTATGGCTGGAATGTGGTGATCAGCAGCGGCGGCGAGAATTACGACATCGTCCGCAAGCCCGAGGAGCTGACCAGCGTGGCGCTGCAGGGCTGGCTGGAGGGCGGGGCGGCGACGCGGCTGTTCGCGGCCGCCGGGCTCGACCTCGCCAAGCTTCGAGTCGAGGCGCGAAAGGCGAGCTTCCGGCCGGTGCCGCTGGAAGGCGTGCGCTTCACCGCCGACGTGCCGGTGACGGCCGAGCAGGTCGACAGCTACAATGTGCTGGCGAAGATCCCCGGCAGCGAACGGCCGGACGAGGCAGTCATGTTCGGCGCGCACTGGGACGCGTACGGCGTCGGCAAGCCTGATGCCAAGGGGCGCATCTACCGCGCCGGCGCCAATGACGATGCGCTGGGGATCGCCGGGCTGCTGGAGATCGCGCGGGCGATGAAGGCGGGGCCAACGCCCAAGCGCAGCGTCGTCTTCGCGGCCTGGACCGCGGAGGAGCGGGGGCTGCTCGGCTCGCTTTATTATACCCAGCACCCGGTGGTGCCGATGGCCAAGACGGTGGCCAACCTGACGCTCGACATCCTGCAGACCGCGGGACTCGCCAACGACGTGGTGCTGGTCGGCAAGGGGCAGAACACGCTGGAGGACGACATGGCGCGGGTTGCGGCGACGCAAGGGCGGCGGGTGACGCCGGAGGGCCTGCCGGAGCGCGGGCTGTTCTACCGGGCCGATCACTTCTCCTTCGCAAAGCAGGGCGTGCCGACGCTGCTGCTGATGGGCATCGCCGGGGCCTCGGACCTCAAGCAGGGCGGGGTGGCTGCCGGGCAGGCCTGGATCGATGCCTATACCGGGCAGTGCTATCACCAGGCCTGCGACGCTTGGGGGCCGGACTGGAATCTCGCGGGCGCGGTGCAGGACATCGACCTGCTGGGCACGATCGGGGCGGAACTGGCGAACGGCTCGGCTTGGCCGTCGTGGAAGGCGGGGTCCGAGTTCAAGGCGGTGCGGGAGCGGCGCTGAGGCAGGCCCCCTCCATCACCGCCTTCGGCGGCGGTCCCCCTCCCCCGCTGCGCGGGAGAGGAAACGCTTACTCCGCCGCCGCCCTTAGTGTTTCCTCCACCGCGATAGCGGGGGAGGGGGACCGCGCCGCGCCAGCGGCGTGGTGGAGGGGGTCTCCGCCACCGTAGCGTGACACGGCAAGAAGAAGCGTCTCCTCTCCCGCGAAGCGGGGGAGGGGGACCCGCCGCGCTAGCGGCCGGGTGGAGGGGGCATCCGCCAGCGCCCCGTTTCCATCCAGCGCAGCAGCGGCTTGAGCGGCAGGATCCACACGATCCCCAGGGCCAGATACACCAAGGTTTGCACCAGGATCGGCAGCCGTCCGATCTGCCCCGAGAAGCTCGCGACCAGCACCACCCACACCAGGATCAGCCCGATGATCGCCAGCGCGCCGGCGGGTTTGCGCCAGCTCGGGTTCATGGCTCGGCGTGCCACAGCATGCCCTGCTCGGTCACCACGGCGTGCAGCGGCACGTCCCAGATGTCGGCGGGGAGGGCAGGGACTTCCTGCGCGGACCAGGCGACGCCCACCCGCCATGCCTTCTCGAACCGGGCAAAGGCGCGGTCGTAATGCCCAGCACCCTGGCCGAGGCGGTTGAGCCGTGGGTCATAGCCGATCAGCGGCGTCAGGATCACGTCCGGCGCCACCTCGGGACTGGCGGCATCCGGCTGGCGCAGCCCGAACGGCCCGGCGACCAGCGGTGCGCCCATTTCCCAGGCGAGGAATCGGATCGGCGCGGCACGATCGATCACGTGCGGCAGCGCCAGCGCACAACCGCGCTCGGCAGCCGCGGCCGCGAGTTGGGTCGGATCGGCCTCGCTGCCCACCGGGCAATAGGTCGCGACGATCATCCCCGGCGTCAGTTTCTCGACAAAGGCCTCGGGCGCGCGGATCGCGGTGCTCGATTGCGCGGCGAACAGGTCGCGCGCGGCGCGCAGCCGGGCGCGAAGGGCGGGCTTGTCGCTCAGCATCGGGGCAGCATGGAAGGTGTGACGGGAACCACCATGGGCCGTTGGCCTGAATATCCACCGACGCACAGAACGTCAGGTGGGAACCATGTGTTGCAGACCAGGATCTGCACAGGGACAGCTCCCATGGATGAAGATTATAGCCTCAGGGATAATTGCTAAGGCTCGCACCGGGCAGTTCCCGCCACGACTCTAATCTAGGACGTCGCGTCGCTTTCCTCAAGGGCCGATGCAACGGCTTCGAGCCGATCGGCGATCCGCTCGAGCAGCCCGTCGGGAACGGCAGGGGCGGGCGCCGGCTTCTTCTCCGCCTCGTCCAGCGCATCGGCAAGGATCAGCGCGAGATAGAGCAGGGTGCGCTCGCCGCTTTGCCCGCCGGCCGCGCGCAGCGCGGCATCGGCGTGGCTGCCGATCCGCGCTTCGAGTTCGCGCAGATGCGGCATGTCCTCGTCGCGCGCGGATACCGAATAGCTGCGTCCGGCGACCTGGAGTGTGATCTCCGCCATCAGCCCTGCTCCTCTTCGGCCGTGTCCGCGTCATCGCCGGCCAGCTGTGCCTCGAGCTCCCGCTCGCGGGCGATCAGCGCATCCAGATCGACCAGCGCCGACTCGATCCGGGCGCGCAGCGTTGCATTGCGGGTCTCAAGCTTGGCGCGCACCTGCGACTGCGCGGCCGCGGCGACTTCGATACGCTTCAGCGCTCGCTCGATACGATCTGCTACTAAGTCGGACATTATCCTGCCGGATAGCATGGTTCGCCGCAGCGGCAAGGGCGGCACGGTTAACACGGGTCGTAACGCCTGCGCCGAACGGTTGACGCGAGGGCCCGGTGCTTCCAAAGGCGTGCGCGACCAGACGGGGAATATCACGTGACAGCATCCTTCGCCGATTGCGCCAACGCCATCCGCGCGCTTTCCATGGACGCGGTGGAAGCCGCCAATTCGGGTCACCCCGGCATGCCGATGGGCATGGCCGACGTCGCGACCGTCCTCTTCCAGAACTATCTGAAGTTCGATCCGGCCGATCCGGCTTGGCCCGATCGCGATCGCTTCGTGCTGTCGGCCGGCCATGGCTCGATGCTGCTCTATTCGCTGCTACACCTGACCGGCTATGCCCAGCCGACGCTGGAGGACATCAAGAACTTCCGCCAGATCGGCAGCCCCTGCGCCGGCCACCCCGAGAATTTCGAGCTGCCCGGCGTCGAATGCACCACCGGCCCGCTGGGCCAGGGCCTGGCCATGGCGGTCGGCATGGCCATCGCCGAGCGGCACCTGAATGCGACCTTCGGCGACGACCTCGTCGATCACCGCACCTGGGTGATCGCCGGCGACGGCTGCCTGATGGAAGGCATCAACCACGAAGCGATCGGTATCGCCGGGCACCTCAAGCTCAACCGCCTGATCGTGCTGTGGGACGCCAACAACATCACCATCGACGGCCCGGTCTCGCTGTCGTCGGTCGAGGACATCCCCGCACGCTACCGCGCCACCGGCTGGCATGTCGTCGAATGCGACGGCCATGACCAGGCTGACATCACCCGCGCGCTCGACGAGGCGATCGCCAGCGACAAGCCGGTGCTGGTCAAGTGCCGCACGATCATCGGCAAGGGCGCGCCGAACAAGCAGGGCTCGTCCAAGGTTCATGGTTCGCCGCTGGGCAAGGACGAAGTCGCCGCGGCCCGCGCCGCGCTCGGCTGGACGCATCCGGCGTTCGAGATCCCGCAGGACATCCGCGACGCCTGGCTCGCCGCCGGTGCCCGCGGTGCCGCGCCGCACGCCGCTTGGAAGCAGCGCCTTGCCGCGCATCCGGATCGGCTTGGCTGGGAACGTCGTGGCGACGTGCCGGCGGACCTGCTCCGTCCGCATGTCGAGCAACTGCTCGCCAATCCGCAGAAGGTCGCGACCCGCAAGGCGTCGGAGCTGGCGCTGGAGGCGGTCAACGCGATCCTCGACGAGACGATCGGCGGCTCGGCCGATCTCACCGGCTCGAACAACACGCTGACCAAGGGTCTGCAGCGGCTCGACGCCGACAATTACGGCGGCCGCTACGTCAACTACGGCATTCGCGAATTCGGCATGGCCGCGGCGATGAACGGCATGGCGCTGCACGGGGGCGTGATCCCCTATGGCGGCACCTTCCTCGTCTTCGCCGACTATGCCCGCGCCGCGATCCGCCTCTCGGCGCTCCAGCACGCCCGTGTCGTCTATGTGATGACGCATGATTCGATCGGCCTCGGCGAGGACGGCCCGACCCACCAGCCGGTCGAGCACCTCATGAGCCTGCGCGTCATCCCGAACCTCGACGTGTGGCGCCCGTGCGACGCGGTCGAAACCGCCGAGGCTTGGGAAGCAGCACTCGCCAAGACGGACGGCCCCGCGCTGATCGCGCTCAGCCGGCAGAACCTGCCGCAGCTGCGCACCGAAGCCGCCGAGAACCGCTCGGCCCGCGGCGCCTATGCGCTGCTGGAGGCAGAGGCCCCGCGCAAGGTGGTGGTCTATGCCACCGGCTCGGAAGTGGAGATCGCGGTCGCTGTCCGTGAGGCGCTGGAAGCCCAGGGCATCGGCACCGACGTCGTCTCGGTCCCGTGCTTCGAGCGCTTCGATGCGCAGGACGCCGCCTACAAGCGCGACATCCTGCCGCAGGATGCGCTCAAGGTATCGATCGAGGCTGGCACCACCTTCGGCTGGGAGCGCTATACCGGAAACGATGGTTTGCGCTTCGGCGTGGATAGCTTCGGCGCTTCGGGTCCCTATCTAAAGCTCTACGAACATTTCGGTCTCACTGCGGACGCCATCGTTCCGCAGATCATCGCTAAGCTGAACGGAGAACAGGCATGACCAAGGTTGCGATCAACGGTTTCGGACGTATCGGCCGCTTGGTGGCACGCGCGATCCTCGAGCGCCCGGAAAGCGGCCTCGAGCTGGTCACGATCAACGACCTGTCGGACGCCAAGTCGAACGCCTGGCTGTTCTCGCGTGACAGCATCCACGGCAAGTATCCGGGCACCGTCGAAGCCGACGGCAACGACATCGTCGTCGACGGCAAGCGCATCAAGGTGACCGCGGAGCGCGATCCCGCCAACCTGCCGCACGCCGAGAACGGCGTCGACATCGTGCTCGAGTGCACCGGCTTCTTCACCAAGCGTGAAGACGCCCAGAAGCACATCGACGCCGGCGCCAAGAAGGTGCTGATCTCGGCACCGGGCAAGAATGTCGACCTCACCGTCGTCTACGGCGTGAACCACGACAAGCTGACCGCCGAGCACACCATCGTCTCGAACGCGTCGTGCACCACCAACTGCCTGGCGCCGGTCGCCAAGGTCCTCAACGACGCGATCGGCATCGAGCGCGGCCTGATGACCACGGTCCACGCCTATACCAACGACCAGAAGATCCTCGACCAGATCCACCCGGACCTGCGTCGTGCGCGCGCTGCCGCGATGTCGATCATCCCGACGACCACGGGTGCTGCTCGCGCCGTTGGCGAAGTGCTGCCGGAGCTCAAGGGCAAGCTCGACGGTTCGGCCGTTCGCGTGCCGGTGCCGGACGGCAGCCTCGTCGACCTGACCTTCATGCCGGGCCGCGACACCTCGATCGAGGAAGTCAACGCGGTGCTGAAGGCAGCGTCGGAGAGCGGCCCGCTCAAGGGCGTGCTGGTCTACACCACCGATCCGATCGTCTCGGCCGACATCGTGCACACGCCCGCATCGTCGACCGTCGACAGCCTGGAGACCGCGGTGATCGACGGCAAGCTGGTCCGCGTGGTCAGCTGGTACGACAACGAGTGGGGCTTCTCGAACCGCATGGTCGACACCGCGACCGTGATGGCCGGGCTCTGATCTAAACGCCCCTGTCTCGGCGGGGGCGCTTCTAAGTCCCCCTCCCGCTTGCGGGAGGGGCTAGGGGAGGGGAGTGCGGCTGCACGGCCGATCGGCCCGAGTTGCAGCCCCTCCCCCGACCCCTCCCGCAAGCGGGAGGGGAGCGCACGTCGATAGCGACGGACATATAGCACGCGAGGGGTTCAGCATGGCGCGCACTTTCAAGACGCTCGACGACATGGGCGATATCACCGGCAAGCGGGTGCTGGTCCGCGAGGACCTCAACGTGCCGATGGCCGACGGCAAGGTGAGCGACGACACGCGCCTCCGTGCCGCGATCCAGACCGTCGCCGAACTGGCCGACAAGGGCGCGAAGGTGCTCGTCCTCGCGCATTTCGGTCGTCCCAAGGGCAATCCCAGCGCCGAGCTCTCGCTCGCCCAAGTGGTGAAGCCCTTCGAGCAGGTGCTCGGCCGCCCGGTCCGCTATATCGACTGGGAGGGTGATGCCGCCTCTGTCGCGACGCTCAATAATGGCGACATCGCGCTGCTCGAAAATACCCGCTTCTTCGGCGGCGAAGAGAAGAACGATCCGGCCGTGGTCGATCGCTTCGCCTCGCTCGGCGACCTTTATGTCAACGATGCCTTCTCGGCCGCGCACCGCGCGCACGCCTCGACCGAGGGTCTCGCCCACAAGCTGCCCGCCTTCGCCGGCCGCCAGATGGAAGCCGAGCTCGATGCGCTCGACAAGGCGCTGGGCAATCCCGAGCATCCGGTGGCGGCCGTGGTCGGCGGCGCCAAGGTCTCGACCAAGCTCGACGTGCTCAAGCACCTCGTCGCCAAGGTCGATCACCTGATCATCGGCGGCGGCATGGCCAACACCTTCCTCGCCGCACGCGGCGTCGATGTCGGCAAGAGCCTGTGCGAGCATGACCTGACCGGCACCGCCGAGGAGATCATGGACGCGGCCGATGCCGCGGGCTGCACCGTCCACCTGCCGTACGATGTGGTGGTGGCGAAGGAATTCCGCGCCGACCCGCCGGTCCGCACGATCAACGTCCACGAAGTCGCCGCCGACGAGATGATCCTCGACGTCGGCCCCGCCGCCACCGAGGCGCTCGCCGACGTGCTCAAGACCTGCAAGACGTTGGTGTGGAACGGCCCGCTCGGCGCGTTCGAGATCCCGCCCTTCGATGCGGCGACGGTCTCGCTCGCCCGCACGGCGGCGGCGCTCACCAAGGAAGGTCAGCTCGTCTCGGTCGCCGGCGGCGGCGACACGGTGGCGGCGCTCAACCAGGCGGGCGTGGCGGGCGAGTTCAGCTTCGTCTCGACGGCCGGCGGCGCCTTCCTGGAGTGGATGGAAGGCAAGGAACTGCCGGGCGTCGCCGCACTGGCGCGCTAAGTCAGAGCGTAAGATAGCCATATCCTCCCCCGACGGGGGAGGATATGAAGTCCTTCAAGCTGGCCGAGGCTCCTTCAGCAACGGCACCAGTTCGCGGTTCAGATCGTCCAGGCGAAACGCCGCCGCGCGGGCGTAGCGCAGCACCCCCGCGCGATCGATCACATAGTTGGACGGCACCGCGCCATCGATCGCCTCGTACGGCCCTTTGATCTTCTTCGTCGGCTGGATGCTCAGCGTGTCGAACAGCGGCTTCAGCTTGTACAGCGGCACCGAGGACTCCGTGGTCAGCGCATAGACGCGAAGGCCGTAGCGCTTTTGGAGCGCGTAATAGCGATCGAGCAGCGGCAATTCCTCGCGGCACGGCACGCACCAGGTCGCCCAGATGTTGAGCACGATCACGTCGCCGCGCATCTCGGATAGCCGCACCTTCTCGCCGCCGACCAGCGTCAGTTCGGCATCCGGCGCGGGCTGGCCCACCACCGGCTTCGGTGCCGCATTGGCCGGAAGGCTCGGCAACAACAGCGCGGCGCTTCCCTGCAATACCCGACGTCGATTCCACATGATTCTGTTCCCCCGTTTCCCCGAGGGCAGGCTAGCGCGCCGCTGCGCCGCGTCAATCGCGGGCCTCGGTCGCACCAATAGAACACCAATTTCCCGGCAGGTATCGGAGCTGTCACGCTGTTGCGAAAGAAGTTTTGCTCCGCAGCATACGGCCAGCGTTGTCAGCCTTTCCGTTACCAATCTGGCGCGATAGGGACGCGGCATCGAACACCATTGAGGGAACCATCATGGGCATCACGCCGGCCGTCAAAGCGATCCTCGACAATTACGGCTCCGACAATCCGGGTGTGAAGGCGAACCTCGCGCGTATCCTGATGCAGGGCAAGCTGGGCGGCACCGGCAAGCTGATCATCCTGCCGGTCGACCAGGGTTTCGAGCACGGCCCGGCGCGCAGCTTTGCGGTCAATCCTGACGCCTATGACCCCCACTACCACTTCCAGCTTGCGATCGATGCGGGTCTCTCGGCCTATGCTGCGCCGCTGGGCATGATCGAGGCAGGGGCAGACACCTTTGCCGGCCAGATCCCGACAATCCTCAAGGTCAACAGCTCGAACAGCTGGGCGACGGAGATCAACCAGGCCGTCACGGGCGGCGTCGACGACGCGCTGCGCCTCGGTTGCTCGGCGATCGGCTTCACCATCTATCCGGGCGCCGACGGCGTGTTCGAGATGATGGAAGAGATCAAGGAAATGCGCGCCCAGGCCGCCTCGGTCGGCATCGCGACGGTGATCTGGTCCTATCCGCGCGGCGGCAAGCTCACCAAGGACGGCGAACTGGCGCTCGACGTCGGCGCCTATGCCGCGCACATGGCGGCGCTGCTCGGCGCGCACATCATCAAGGTGAAGCTGCCGGCCGCGAACATCGAGCAGGCCGAGGCGAAGAAGCTCTATGAGGGCACCGACTGGTCGAACCAGGGTGACCGCGTGCGCCATGTCGTGCAGAGCTGCTTCGCTGGCCGCCGCATCGTCGTCTTCTCGGGCGGCGCGTCGAAGGGCGCGGATGCCGTCTACCAGGATGCCCGCGACATTCTCGCCGGCGGCGGCAACGGCTCGATCATCGGCCGCAATACTTTCCAGCGTCCGCGCGCCGAAGCGCTGGCGATGCTCGACAAGCTGGTAGCGATCTACAAGGGCGAGGAGGCCTGAAACCTGCCCCGGCGGCGCCGACGGGTTCGCCCGGACGGCGCCGCCGCATAACTGCCGCTGCTTGACCCCGAAGGACAGGGTGTGGAAGGCCCGCCGGCAAAGGCGGTAGCGTTCCGCCGATCTTCAGCAGCGGAGTATCCCATGTCCGAACCCTTCGACGATCTCGAAGACGAAGCGAACCTCGAAGGCTTTGCCGAGAAATTCGTCCGCGACGATCGTCGCCCGCCCTGCCAGCTCTATCTGATCTCGCCGCTCGATGTGACCGGCGGCTTTGCCGACCGTCTGCGCCGCGCGCTCGATGCCGGCCCGGTCGCCGCCTTCCAGTTCCGCGTGAAGGATGTCGACCAGCACCAGGCCGCCAAGCTCGCTGAGCCGCTGCAGCGGATCTGCGCCGATGCCGAGGTCGCCTTTATCGTCAATGACAGCGTCAGCCTCGCCAAGCGCCTCGGCGCCGACGGCGTGCATCTGGGGCAGGGGGATGGCGACGCACGCGAGGCGCGCGAGATCCTCGGTCCCAACGTCCAGATCGGCGTGACCTGCCACGACAGCCGCCACCTGGCGATGGAAGCAGGGGAGGCGGGGGCCGATTATGTCGCGTTCGGCGCCTTCTATCCTACGACGACCAAGACCACCGAGCATCGCCCCGAGCCGGTCATCCTGTCTTGGTGGTCGGCTCTGTTCGAGATCCCGTGCGTCGCGATCGGCGGCATCACCCCGGCCAATGCCGCGCCGCTGGTGCAGGCGGGTGCGGACTTTCTCGCGGTCAGCCATGCCGTCTGGGGTGGCGACGAGGCGGAGGCGGTGCGTGCCTTCGCCGAGATTAAGCGGATTCGCGGCTGATTCTGAGGGGATTCGGCGCTGATTCGGCGGG